>CAXXPO010000011.1:0-61613 GCA_963665185.2 Desulfovibrionaceae bacterium
TGGGCGGCGGTGCGGTGGTCGGTACCGTGCCTTCGGGCATTCCGTCCATCAGCATGCCCAAGCTCGATTTCAAGATCATGCTGCATCTGCTGCCGTACGCCGCCATCATTTCGCTGCTGGGTTTCATGGAAGCCATTTCCATTGCCAAGGCCATGGCCGCCAAGACCGGGCAGCGTCTGGACCCCAACCAGGAACTCATCGGCCAGGGACTGGCCAATATTCTCGGCGCCTGCGGCAAGAGCTACCCCGCCTCGGGGTCGTTTTCCCCGTTCCGCGGTCAACCTGCAGGCCGGAGCCGTCACAGGGCTGTCGAGCGTCTTCACCTCGCTGATGGTGGTCATTGCCCTGCTGTTCTTTACTCCGCTGCTGTATCATTTGCCCCAGGCTGTTCTGGCTGCGGTCATCATGATGGCCGTCATCGGGCTGATCAACGCTTCGGGGTTCATCCACGCCTGGAAGGCGCAGTGGTATGACGGAGCCATTTCCATTATTTCCTTTCTCTGCACCCTGGCCTTTGCCCCGCATCTGGACAAGGGCATCATGGTGGGTGTGGCCCTGTCCCTGGCCGTGTTTCTGTACAAGAGCATGCGGCCCAGAATCGCCATATTGTCCCGTCATGAAAACGAGTCCTTGCGGGACGCCACGGTATCCGGCCTGCGTGAGTGCGAGCACCTTGCTGTGGTCCGTTTTGATGGTCCTCTGTTTTTTGCCAATGCCAGCTTTCTGGAAGACCAGATCACCGACCGTATGATGCGAAATCCACAGCTTCGTCATATAATCCTGGTGTCCAACGGCATTAACGACATGGACGCATCGGGCGAGGAGGCCTTGTCCCTGATTGTAGACCGGGTGCGCAGCAATGGGGTAGACATTTCCCTGAGCGGTGTGAACGAGGCGGTCATGGCCGTGTTCGAACGTACCCACCTGCTGGAAAAAATAGGGCAGGACCATATCTACCCGACCATGGAAAAGGCCCTTAAGGCCACGCACAGGCTGGCCCATGAAAACGGTTCGGAAGACGCATGTCCGTTGACCTCGGTCTGTCGTCTGGCCTAGCAACCCACAGGAGAAAGACAATGCCAGTAATCACAGTATTCAACGGATTGTTCTGTCAGGCTGGAAACGTGGTTCAGCGTCTGCTGGACGCATCGGGCTACACTCTGGTCACGGACCAGGACGTGGTGGCGGAAGCCGCCGTGCTTTCGGGCATGGCCGAAGAAAAATTGGCCCGCGCCTTTTCCGCGGGCACATCCATATTCAATGCCTTCAGCCACGAAAAGGAGCGGGCCGTTGCCTGGCTTCGTCTGGCCATGGCGAAAAAGCTGCTCGAGGGCGACAATCTGCTTTTTTCCGGTTTTGCTTCGCAACTGCCTGCGGACAACATCGGCCATCTGTTGCGGGTCTGTCTCATCGCGAGCCTGAAGGAACGTCTGGCCGTGGCGCGAAAGGAGGAGGGCTATGCGGAAAAGCACGCCCAGAAACTCATCCGCAAGGCCGACGAAGACTGCGCCGACTGGGTGAAAATGCTCCGGGACGTGAACGATCCCTGGAACGAATCCCTGTACGACATCGTCCTGCCGGTACCCCGGTACGGGGGTGGACGGGTGTGTGGCCCTGATAATGGAGCAGGCGAACAATGCGGCGGTACAGGTTTCGGAGAACAGCCGGGCCGCAGTGCAGGATTTTATGCTGGCCGCCAAGGTGGAGACCGTTCTGGTGGGCGACGGCCATAATGTCCGGGCGTCGGCCAGGAAGGGTGAAGTCACCCTGACCATCAACAAGCATGTTCTCATGCTGGAGCGGCTTGAGCGAGAACTCAAGGATCTGGCTTCCACAGTCGAGGGCGTGACCAGCGTCGAGACCCGGGTAGGCAAGGGGTTCCACCAGACCGACATTTACCGCAAGGCCGATTTCGAACTGCCTTCCAAGGTGCTGCTGGTGGATGACGAACGTGAGTTTGTGCAGACGTTGTCTGAACGTCTGTTATTGCGGGACATGGGTTCGGCCGTGGTGTACGATGGGGAGTCGGCTCTGAATCTGTTGCACGACGATGAGCCTGAGGTCATGATTCTGGACCTGAAAATGCCCGGCATCGATGGCATCGAAGTTTTGCGTCGCGTCAAGAGCACCCGTCCGGAAATCGAAGTCATCATCCTTACCGGCCACGGTTCGGACAAGGACCGGGAAATGTGCATGGATCTTGGGGCGTTCGCCTATCTGCACAAGCCCGTGGACATCGACGTATTGAGCCAGGCCCTCAAGGCGGCCAACGCGAAAATCCGCAACGCCAAGTAGTGTTCGCAATCAGCGCGGGGTAAGAAGGCATGGCGTTTTTCAAAAGGTTCATACCCGAGTTTTGGGACAGCGCACCGCAAAACGGAGAACTGGGCGCAGGCCTGTTCAACTACCGCAGAACGTGGCGCAAGGCCGTGGTTCTGCTGGCGTTCGTGGCTCTGGTTCCGCTGCTGCTGATGACTTTCATCGACTACAGTGTGACCAAGCGTTCCCTCAAGTCGGAGAATCTGTTGCGCCTTGCCAGGGTCACATCCAACACCCGGCGGGTGGTCAACCATTACCTTGATGAACGGAAAAACGCCCTTGAATACATCGCCCATCGCGAACCGCTGTCCACGCTCAAAGCTCCGGAACGTCTTGATGGCATCCTGCAATCCCTCAAGAAAAGCTTCGGCGGGTTCGTGGACCTGGGGCTGATAAGCGATACGGGCCACCAGGTGGCCTACATCGGTCCCTACAACCTTCAGGGCAGGGATTACGGCGGGCAGGAATGGTTCCGCCGGACGCTTGAACACGGCGCGTACATCAGCGGGGTTTTTCTCGGCTTTCGGGATGTGCCGCATATCGTTGTGGCCGTGCTCTGTCCCGGTACGGAAAAAGGGACGCGCTACGTTTTGCGGGCCACGCTGGATACGGAACAGTTCAACAACCTGCTGTCGGCCATTGATCTGGACGACGGCGGGGATGTTTTCCTCATAGACAAGAACGGTGTGCTGCAAACACCGTCGCGCAGCCATGGGCGGGTTCTCTCGCCCGTGGGGCTGCCGGTTCCCGGTTTTTCCGGATCGACCAGGGTGCTGGAATCCAAGGAAACCAACGGAACGGAGGTGTTGGCGGGGTACGCCTACATATCGGATACGCCCTTCATCCTGATGGTGGTCAAGGTCACCTCCAGGTTGATGCGTCCCTGGCAGACAATCCGGGCCGAGCTGTTGTGGCTTCTGACCATCAGCATCAGTCTGATGTTGCTGGTCATCACCTGGGTGGCGGCGCGCATGGTCAGCAAAATCCATATGGCGGACCAGACCCGTATCAAGACAATGGAGAACATGGAGCATACCAATCGCATGGCCTCGATCGGGCGGCTGGCGGCGGGCGTGGCTCATGAAATCAACAATCCCCTGGCCATCATCAACGAGAAGGCCGGGTTGATTCACGACCTTTTCACCCTGAAGCTTGAATATCAGGATGATCCCAAGTTGCTGGGAGCTATCGAGTCCATTCTGTCCTCGGTGCGGCGTTGCGGAACCATCACCAAGCGTTTGCTTGGTTTTGCCCGGCAGCTGGACGTGGCTGTGGAGGAAATCGATTTCCGCGATCTTGTCGGCGAAGTCGTTGGTTTTCTGGGCAAGGAGGCGGAATACCGCAGCATCAGCATAGCCGTGGATGTGCCGGAAGATCTTCCCTGGATGTATACGGATAGGGGACGGTTGCAGCAGGTGGTTCTCAATCTGGTGACCAATGCGTTCCAGGCCATGCATGACGAGGGGCATCTGTCCATAACCGCCCACATGGAAGAGGAGAAATATCTATCCTTCACTGTGCGCGACGATGGATGCGGCATACCGGAGCAGGATCTTAAAAGAATTTTCGAGCCCTTCTTTTCAACGAAAAAGGGAAGCGGTGGAACAGGGCTGGGTCTGTTCATCACCTACGGCCTGGTCCATGAACTGGGAGGGCGCATGCAGGTGGAAAGCGAACAAGGCGTGGGAACTGCCTTTACCATCACCCTGCCGCTGCGTCCACAGCCCAAGGAAACGGGAAAAGCATGAAGATATTGCTGGTGGACGACGAATCGGAGTTCGTGGCGACCATGGCCGAGCGCCTGGATATGCGGGGAATTGCCGCGGACTGGGCGACAAGCGGGGAAGAGGCCCTTGAAAAGGCGCAGGCCGACTGCTACGACGTGGCCGTTCTGGACATGAAGATGCCGCGCATCGGCGGGTTGGACCTGCGGCGCAGGTTGTCCTCCCTTTGTCCGGACATGAAGTTCATTTTTCTTTCCGGCCACGGCTCGGAAAAAGACTATCAGATAGGCTCTTCGGAAGCCGCCTATTATCTGATCAAACCCGTACAGATCGGGGATCTGATCGAAAAGATCCATCAGGCCGTGTCCTGATGTACCGTGTACCGGAGATGCAACGTGAATACATCTGAGAAGAGTATGCAGGATGCCGACGTCCAGACACCTTCCCTTCCCGCGAGCCGCGACGAGCTGCGGTTTTTCGGCCAGGTTAACGCATCCATCTCGCACGAGATAAAAAACGTGCTGGCCGTGATCAATGAAGGTGCGGGGCTGCTCGACGACCTGTGCATGCTGGCCGCCAAAGGCCGTCCGTTTGATCCTGAAAAATTGGTTCTGGTCGCTCAGTCCATCCTGGGGCAGGTCAAGCGGGGCGATACTATCGTACGGCGCATGAACGCCTTTGCCCACAGCGTGGACAGGGAGGTGCATCGCTTCAGCCTGCCCGAGGTCGTTCGGCTGATGGCTGGGCTTGGAGAGCGGGTGGCCGCAGGTAAGGAACTCGGCCTGGATGTGGAGGATGGCGAGGACGTGGTGGTCGAGACCGACCTGTATGCCCTGGAACATCTGCTGCACGCCATGCTCCGCTTTGCCATCGACCATGCGCATGGCGCCGGACGCTTGTGCTTTTCCATTTCCAGGGCAGAGGAAGGATTGGAAATTCATCTGCGTGGCCTGCACCTTCCCGAAGGGGTGCAACTGCCCGGCGAACTGACGACCCTGGCGGAAAATGTCGGGATGCGGTTGAAATATGCGGCCCGGGACGGCAGGCTGGTCGTTCTTGTCCCGGCGGACATGGTCCGGGCATAAACCCGGTAACATTTTGTATGTAGCCCTTGAGAGGAGAAGTTGACATGGCAGAACGTGTATTGCTCATCGACGACGAAAAAGAGTTTCTGGAAAACCTGTCCCAACGCATGGAACTGCGCGGCATGGATGTAAGCACCGCCATTTCCGGCGATGAAGCCGTTGCCGCCATGGAGGGCGCAAGCTACGACGCCATTGTGCTGGATTTGCAGATGCCAGGCATGGACGGCCTTGAGGTTCTGCGGCGGATCAAGACCACCCATCCGGAAATGCAGGTCATTCTGCTGTCCGGGCAGGCAACCCTGGAAAAGGGGATCGAGGCCATGAAACTGGGCGCCATGGATTTCATGGAAAAGCCGGCGGATATCGACGCCCTGACCGAGCGGGTCAAGAAGGCCAAGTACCGCAAGCTGGTTCTGGTGGAAAAGGGCACCGAGTCCAAGATGAAGGAAATCATGGGTTCCAAGGGCTGGTAAGCCGTGCAGGACTCACGCCGTCATGCGGGGTTGCCGGGCCGAGAGAAAACGGGCGCACTCCAGGAGTGTCGCCTCGACCATCGCCTGATACACCTCGCACTCCAGACCTCCAGGCGTCCCCAGGCGTCCGTGCCTGGCGAACCCCGGTCCGTAGCATGCGAAACACCAGTCAGCGGCCCAGCATGCGGCGCATCGTTCGAAACGGTCTTTTGTCAGCTTGCGGTAAGGCGCGGTCATGTCGTCGAATGAAAGGATGCGTCCGTGTGTTGTCCGCTTTACGGCGGAAGCAGAGGCCATTTTGTACGGTCCCTTGCAGACCAGATAGCAGGGAACGATATCCCCGTTCGCCATGATGGTGAATTTGTCGATTCCCGCGGTACACAAATGGCTGCGCCGTTTGTCGTGGGCAAAGGCGTAGCAGAGGCGGGCGCTGTACGCCAGCTCGTTGGAGCCGGAGTCCAGGTGGCGTTTCGCGGCCCGTGCCGCCGCCGTCTTGTACATTGAGGCCACCAGGCCGTTGTCCTCCGGCCGTATGCCCGACACCTGCTCGGGAAAGGCCGGCATGATGTGGGTTTCCCTGGCATCGAGTTCCAGGGCATGGTCCATTATATCCAGAATATCCACTCCCTTTTCCATATGGTCCGCAGTGTAGGTCGCTTCGAGGGAATAGAAGACATCCGCCCGGGCCAGCTCGTTGATTCCTTCGACAACCTGTTCATACGAGGGCATGCCGCCGCGCATGGGGCGGCACATGTCGTGGATGCTCTGCGGCCCGTCCAGGCTCACGGTCACGAAAAAGTCGTTGTCGGCAAAGAAACGGGCCACTTCGGACGTGATGAGGCTGCCGTTGGTCACGATTGCCAGAGACGGCATGTCTCCCTGGTGGAGTTGGAACAGGTCCTGGATGCGGGGCCACGCCGCCTTGGTCTGCCGGAAGGCGAGCAGGGGTTCGCCGCCGAAGAGGATCAGGGAGGAGATGCGTTGCGGGGCGAGGCGGAGAAAATGCTTGATATGCTGCAGTATCTTTTCGGAGGAAAGGACTGTCGTGCCCGGATACAGGGAATGGGCAAAGCAGTAGGAGCAGGCGAAATTGCAGCGGTCCGTGGTGATCAGGGTCAGTTCGATGCCGGGTTTATGCTCACTAACCAGGCGAGGCACGTTCTGCAGGGCTGTTTGCGGAAGCCGGGGCTTCTCGAGAAAAATTTTCACGCTGTCGGATATGCTCACCATTTTATCGCAGTGTGCGTTGAGGCGTTTGGCTTCCTGCCCATTCAGGCAGAGGAGCGACCTGCTGAATTTTTCCAGATACACATCGTCCGTGCCAAGGCAACCCAGCCTGTGGAACATTGCGGCGTTCGTCATGAAAGAACTCCTTGTCTGAAAGGTAGTCACGGACAACCATGGCGAGCCGTCCGTGACCCGAAATGCATGTTAATGTCGGTTACTTGATACGCGGGGCGTTGGGAGTCACATCTCCGGCTCCGTTGCAGCAACCGTTGCAGGCTGCCTTGCTGAGGGTGGCGACCTTTGTCAGCTCTTCCAGGGAAAGGGCTGTGATGGTTTCCCTCTTCTCCAGAACCGCGTCAAGGTAGCCAAGGTATGTTTGCTTTATGGAGTCACGGATTTCTTGCATGGTTGCTCTCCTTTTCAGGGTGTTGACGTTGAAGTTGACAGCCACCGGGCTAAACGCAAAAAAAAGCGAGCACGTTTTTTTGAGGTGGACCTTAGAATGTTATCATAGGCAATACCTCCTTTCGAGTATGTGAAGTGGCGGGAGAGATGTTTGATCAGATTACCGGCTGTATTCGCTTTTTGCCGTTCGAAGCGGGTATTCGAATTTTATGAGCTATATCCATCATAGCATATTTAATCCGTTGGTCCAGATGAAATATGATATTTGTTTGTTTTTTTGCAGCCTGTCAGGAGAGCTGAATGCGGGCTCGCAACGTGAACAAGAGAAGCGCACCCCATGAACGTAAGGCAAAAACCAAGCAGCCGAATCCACAAGCATGGTCCGGTCCCGTACCGGGCGGCCGTGCTGCACGGCGGTCCGGGGGCTCCGGGATCGGCCGCCGTCCTGGCCCGCGAATTATCAGGAATATGCGGGGTGCTGGAGCCATGGCAGACCGGGAACACCATTTCCGAACTGCTCGACGAACTGCGCCGCGACCTGACATCCTGCGGTCATCCGCCGGTTATTCTGGTGGGCCATTCCTGGGGAGCATGGCTGGGCTGGATATTCGCTGCCCACCATCCCGAATTGGTGTCCAAACTCGTCCTGGTGGGCAGCGGACCGTTCGAACAGCATTATGCCGACGATCTGATGGCCCGCCGTCTTGCCCGGCTGTCCGCGAAGGAGCAGGCCGAGGCCCGTTCCCTGATGGCCGCGCTTGGTGCGGGGGGCTGCGCTGCCGCTCCGCCCGCCGCCGAAGTTCTTTCCCGTTTCGGGCGGCTCATGTCCAAGGCCGATGCCTATGATCTTCTGGAGGCCACACAGCTGGATGCGGGCTGCAACCTGCAACAGCATCTCGCCCTGTGGGCCGAGGGCGAAGGTTTGCGCCGCAGCGGGGAGCTTCTTGCCCTGGGGGCGTCCATTGAATGTCCGGTGGTGGCCGTGCAGGGCGATCACGATCCCCACGGATGTGACGGGGTTCGCATTCCTCTGGGCAGGGTTCTGCGGGATTTCCGTTTTATCGGGCTTGACCGCTGCGGTCATTCCCCCTGGCTGGAGCGATGGGCCAGAGATGCTTTTGTGGATGTGATGCGCCGTGAACTGATTGCCTGATCGGCCCGGACGAAAAAAGTCACAATCTTTTTTTTTATGGATTTGAAATATCGAATCCTTTGGCGTAGAGTCTTTGTAATGCGGTCCCGACTTGGCTTTCTGGGCTTTGCGGGCGGCGGAACGGACAAGAAAGACAATTGACAGGGAGCATGGAAGTTCCGTAAAGCTACTGCGCAGCCGCAATGCCGCCTGAATCACCGGCCAGGGTTTTGGACACGCCGCAGGCAGGCTTCATTCGCAACCGTTCCACGAACACACGACATCACGAAAAGGGCGCGTCCCGCGTCCTCTGGTCGTATTCGGGGATGGCCGCCATGGGGGCGGTCAGGAACAGACCGAACGCCTCGCGTTTTGTCGTGGGAAGGCGATGCGAGTGGGTTGAGACTTTTTAAGGAGAACGACGTAATGGACAGTATTCCGATTTCCATCCAGGGATTTGCCCTGATCAAGGAAAAGCTGGAGGAGCTCAAGCGCCAACGGCCCGAGGTCAGTAAAGCCATCGGCGAAGCACGGGAAGAGGGCGATCTGAAGGAAAACGCAGGCTACCACGCGGCCCGCGAGCGCCAGGGCATGATTGAAGCCCAGATTCGCTTTATTGAATCACGCCTGCCCAGCTTCAACATCATTGACCTGGCGACCTTGGGCGGCGAAACCGTGACCTACGGCGCAACCGTGGAAATAGAGGATGTGGAGACGGGAGAACGCAAAATCTACACCATTCTCGGGCCGGATGAGACGGATTTTGTCAAAGGCAGCATTTCCATTCTCGCTCCTGTCGCCCGTGCCCTGCTGGGCAAGGAAGAAGGGGACGAAGTCCTTGTGGACATCCCCAAGGGCAGGGTGGAATATGAAATCTCATCCGTGTATTTCAAGGGTGCCGAGGCCATTTTCGGAAAATAGGCCTGGTCAGGGGCGTTTTTCAGTGTAAGGAGCGGACCGGGCAATGCCCGGTCTTTTTTTGGGGGGAGAGGGGTTTGGGCAGTGATGGGTTCCGCGGCGTGACGCAGAGCCTTTTTGAGTGTATGCAGGAGATATGTCCGCGGGCCTTTCCACCGGAAAACAGGCAGCGGCATTGTGGAAATTCGGGCCGGACAGTTTGGACATCGGTTGGGATCTTCTCCGTGCGGCGCGGGGTCCATGATACTGTTGTTCCTTTCCGGTGAAGGTGTG
Organism: Desulfovibrionaceae bacterium; assembly: GCA_963665185.2. GTDB lineage: Bacteria > Desulfobacterota > Desulfovibrionia > Desulfovibrionales > Desulfovibrionaceae. The sequence goes on from CAXXPO010000011.1 coordinate 9,557, forward strand.
GCGGGATAAGTCCGGATTGCCTCTTTTGCGCGAAAAGAGGCATGGTGTTGATGTGCGCAAAATGTCGGGGGCATCATGCGGGTCGGGAGCGTTCTGGCGGTATGGCTTGGCACTCTGCTGCTGCCGGTGTGGCTGTATGCGGCTACCGATCATTTTTCGGATTTGGAGCGCGTTGCAGGCAAGATACGGCTGACGCCCGCTGAAAACGCATGGCTTGCATCACATGCCACCGTCCGCGTGCGTGTGGGGTCCTGGCCGCCCTTCATGTACACCGAGGGGGGGATTTCAGGAATTGCCATCGACTATCTCAACCTCGTGTCCAAACTGCATGGAATAACCTTTGCCTATATTACGGAAAGCGAGATGTCCTGGCAGGAAAGTCTGGATTCCATCGCCAGGCATCGCGGGGTAGACCTGATTCCGGCCATACAGCCGACCACGTCCCGAAAGGAGCAGATGCTTTTTACAGATGTGTACCAGTCCTTGCTTTGGATTATCGTCACCAGACAGGATGCGGACACAGTGGAAGGTTTGACGGATATTTCCGGCCGTACCCTCAGCATACAGAATAATTTCATCCTGCATTCCAAGTTGCGCGAAGAATATCCGGGAATTTTTCTCGATGTCGTCACCACCCGGACTCCCACCCTGGATTCGCTGCGGAGGGTGGCCCTCGGGCAGTCGTTTGCCACGGTCAACGCCCTGCCGGTGGCAGTGCACTTCATGCGCCACTATGGCTTGTCGAATCTCAAAATTGCCGCTCCGGCCAACTTTCCGGATTTGGAGCTGGCAATGGGCGTGCGTGATGACTGGCCGGAACTGGTCGGCATCATCAATAAGACCTTTGCCGCACTTACGCCCGAAGACAGGGTGGCCATTCTTGAATCATGGGGAGCCGTGGAATACGATTACGGCGTTGCACCCGGCAAGGTGAAGTGGTGGGGAGCAGGTATTGCCGGAACCGCCCTGCTGGGCATGTTGCTCCTGTACGTGGGCAACAGGGCGCTCAAACGCAAGGTGGATGAACATACCAGGGTGTTGCGGCGCGAACTTGCCGAAAAAAGGCAGGTTGAAAACGCATTGCGTGATTCCCTGCGTGAAAAGGATGTTCTGCTGCGTGAAATTCATCATCGGGTGAAGAACAATCTCCAGATCATATCCAGTCTGCTGCACCTCGGCGAGATATCCTCTGCGGATGCGGATACGGAGGCTCGGGGGGGATCGTCTGCAAACATGCTGCGGGACTGCCGCACCCGGGTTGTTTCCATGGCCCTGGTGCATGACGAGCTGTACCGGTCCGACAATCTGGCGGTTGTGGAGTTTACGGGGTATGTGCGCAAACTCGCCGGGAAAATCCACAGCGCCATGGGGGGGCTTCACTCCGTGAGTATCGACGTGTCCGGCGATGATGTCTCGCTGGACATCGACCATGCCATTCCCTGCGGATTGATTGTCACCGAACTGATCACCAATGCCTACAAGCACGCTTTTTCTTCTGCGCAGTCGGGAGTGATCAGCGTCTTCATCAGCAAGGAAAAGCATCTTCTCCGCATCACGGTGGCGGACAACGGCCGAGGATTGCCCCGGGATTTCGCCTTGGCCTCCGTGCACACCCTTGGCCTTACCCTGGTGGGCAATCTTGCAGAGCAGGTCAAGGGATGTCTGGAAGTGCGGAGCGAAGAGGGAACCGCATTCACCCTGCGGGTTCCCTTGCCGAAGGGATTTCCGAAGAAGGAAACTGACGGTGCGTCTGTTTGTGAAAACAGGGATGCTTGCGGGGAAGATGGCGGACGATCCCCCGCGGGGTCCACAGTGTGTTTTGACGACACCCCGTAAAGGGCTCCGGGTGGCTTTTCGTCGGGCAGCGACAAACGGAAGACCGTACATAAAACGCCTGGAAGAGTTTTTTCTTCCAGGCGTTTTGTCGCATCTGTTCGTCAATTGGCTTGAGCCTACGGGTGGCACTTGGACTTGGAACAGCCGGTAAGGGCCTTGCTGGCATCCTTGTCCAGATTTTTGGCTTTTGCCTGCTTTTTGTGACAGTCCAGACAGGAGTTCGGATCCGCCTTGGTCTTGGCGTGTGCAAGCTGGTAAAAGGAGTGGGCGGACTTGTCTTTCTTGTCGAACACGTCGTGGCATCCTGCGTTGCTGCATTTTTGCGGGTTGCCGTTGGCATCCGGTTCGTGGTGGCATTGCACGCATTTGAACTCGGCGTGGGCCGCATGCGGATACATGACCACCTTGTTGGGGAAATAGGCCAGTTTGAGTGGGGCGCCGGGAGCTTTCATCCCGGCCTGCAGCGGGGCTGCCAGCAACAGGACGGCTGCTGCAGCCAACCAAAGGGGCAATTTGTTCATGACATGCATCTCCTTGGTTCGATTGGATTGCATTGCCCGGTCCGAGCAGAGTCGTGCCGGGACGTTTGCGGCCAGGGCAAAGGAATACCTCTCTATACACCTTTGTGCCCGTGACGCGTCAACAAGAATAATACGCAGGGAAAAGAGTCGGATCAAGCGCCCCGGGATGTCGGTTTTCCAACGATGAAGGCTGGGGGAACGTCCGTCCCCCAGCCTGTGCAAAGCGGCTTGTTCACTTGTATTTCCCGTGGTCGTTCAAGCCAGACGCACGTGGAATTTCGGGGCTTCCAGCACGTTTTTTTGGACGGGGCATTGGTCCACGGCCTGAACCAGTGCGTCATGGTATTTTTTCGGGAAGTTGGGCGGCAGGGTGATATGGTAGGTCACCGACTGGATGAGGGTCTCTTTTTCGTCAAAGGCGAGTTCCGCCCGCAACGCCAGCCCGGTGTTGTCCAGATTGTGTTGGTCGCAGAATTTTTTAGCATGGACGCCGGCGCAGGTTGCCATGGCGGCCTGGAACAGGTCGAAAGAAGTGGGGGCCGTATCCTCTCCGCCGTCTTTTATTGAAAGGTCGGTCCGTATGGTTTTTCCATTGTCCAGTTTTGCGTCGACGCTCATGCCCAGGTTGAAAACAATGTCGATGATCTTTTTCATGACAGCCTCCGATTATGGCTTGTGGTGTCAGCATGTTCGACTTTCCGAGATTATCTCCGAATCAACCCCGATGCAATTGGCTTCTTTGCCGCCAGAACTTTGGAGATAGTAAATAATTTGAGTTGACTGCACGAAGTGGATTTTTTGTCTGGTCTTGTAACAATGTAGCGGGCGTGATACTCTGTTCGGGAGTACCCCCAGCCAACTCAGGGGGTTGGGATACATTTTCAGCCGCATTGTCCCGCGGGAGGACGCATGAACGGAATGACGCAATATGCTTCGGCGCAGCGGTCCGCTCCTTCGGAGATTCTTGCCCGCCACGAGATTGTCGCCTCGCAGCAATTCATCCGGCAGCTTTTGGATTATTCTCCCGATTTTATCTTTATTCTGGACAGCAACCGGCAGATTGTTTTTGCCAACCGCGCTGCTGTGGAACTGACCGTGACTGACCTGGACAATATGTTGGGTTTGCGGCCGGGGGAACTTTTGGGTTGTGGGCATGCCAAGGAGTGCAACGGCTGCGGCACCAGTCTTTCCTGCCGGTACTGCGGGGCGATCAACGCGATTCTCGAGAGCTACCGACAAGGGCGGGCCATTCATGAGTGCCGCGCCTTGCTGATGAGAGACGGTATTGCCCAGGCCGTGGACTTCCGGGTGTGGGCCTCGCCTTTTGACCTGTGCGGGGAGAAGTTCACCATTTTCGTGCTGCTTTCCATTGAGGACGAGAAAAGGCGCCGGGTGCTTGAGCGGCTGTTCTTTCATGACATTCTGAATACGGCCACGGCCATCAAGGGCTTTGTCCGGCTGATGAACGAAGGCCAGGTGGATGATCCCAAGGAGGTTCTGACCCGCATCGGCGTGCTTTCCGAGCGCATTGTGGAGGAAATTCTTTCGCAGCGTATGCTTCTGGAGGCCGAGGACGGAAATCTATCCGTGAATATGGCGGAGTTGGAGTCCCTGTCTTTTCTCCAGGGAATTCTCCAGGGTTTTTTCAAGGAAGACCTGCTCAACACGCGGCATCTCGCCCTGGCTGAGGACAGCCAGTCGTTTCGGTTTTTCAGTGACAAGGCCTTGTTGGGACGGGCGCTCATCAATATGGTCAAGAACGGTCTGGAAGCGGCCCTGCCGGAAGAGCGTGTCGTCCTGGGGTGTGTGGCGCGGGATGGACTCGGGGAATTTTACGTGCACAATCCAGGACATATGCCGGAAAAGATTCAGGCCCAGATATTCAAAAGGTCTTTTTCCACCAAGGGGCCGGGACGCGGCATAGGCACGTACAGCATCAAGCTGTTCGCGGAGGTTCATTTGGGGGGCAAGGCCGGATTCACCAGCAGCGAGGAAGGGGGAACGAGATTTTTCATCCGCCTGCCGCTGGAAAGAAGGCAAACGGACTCCTGACAGGCTTTGAAAAGGTCGTTCCGGCGAAATCCGCCCGGAACACGGCCCGGCTTTTCCGCAGTGTCGTTTAAGGTTCTTCGCGCAGGATCACCCGGACATTGTCCAGGTAGTCGTCCATTTGATCAAACAGCTTTGTCAGCGTGGCCGGATCGCCTTTTTGTGCGGCCTCGTCCTCGATGGCCTTGCCCAACTCGCCCATTCCCTTGAAGCCATACCCCAGCCCCGCCCCCTTGAGTGAATGGCCGAAACGTTGCACTTCGCGTATCTGCCCGTTTTGCAACGCATCGCGCAGGGACTGCACGTCGACACGGGCATTGGCGAAAAATTTGGGAAGAAGGGGTTCGAGTTCCTTGTCGATGACCTCTTCGCGGATCATGGGAGTTCTCCTCTGTCTTGTCGTAACGCCTTTGTGCGCCATGGTCTGCCATGAAACGGCGCTTTATGGGGGAAAGGCAGGCTGTGCATAGCCTTTCAAAATACTCCCACGGGATTGTTTTTGCAATGTTTCTGCCGGAGATGCAGCTGGAAAAAGTGGAGGGGCGGCTCCATTTGGCCCGTGGAGCCGCCCCTGCCGATGATAGAGATGGTTGGAAACAACACCGAAGCGTCGTGATTCCCGTTTTTTCCCGGATAGATAGGGCGCAACCTGTGACGATTGCGGCCGTTCCGGGTAAGGTCGGTGGAAAGTACGCTTTTTGTCGGGATGAATCCAGTCACTTATGGCGTGTTTTTTTGGGGATTCGGGGCGATTGAATAAAAAAATCAGGATTTTCCATGGTTTTTTTGAAAAAGGCAGGGGGCAATTTGCGAAGTGCTGATTGTTCGGTGGGGAATATCTGTCGCCCGGAGAAAGATCCTTGTTGTTCCAGGTGTGAACGTTTTCTCGAACCGTCACTTTGCAAATATGACAAAAAATGCACAACACTCCGTAACCTATGGGAAATTCGAGGGTAAGGCTCGTGAATTATTTCGTAAGTGCTTGACACGCTACTGCCTCTCTCTTAGAACGACAAGGATTCCAAACGAGTTGGCTTATTTTTTACGAACTCTCAACGGGGCGGAGTGTATGGACCGGAATACCTCATCGCAGTCCGGAGGAGTGGTATTTTTCCTCCTCGGGTTGATCCTGGCCCTTGGGTTCGGCTGGTTTGTTTTTCCGCAGGTATTGTACAGCGAAAAAACGCAGCCGATTCCCTTTAATCACAAGATCCATATGGAAGATGCGGGAATGGCATGTGAAGACTGTCACTATTTCCGCGATGATGGATCGTACAACGGCTTTCCTTCCACAGAATCCTGCGCCGAGTGCCATTCTGATGTGACGGAAGGCGACACGCCTGCTGAAAAGGCAATCGACAAATTCGTCACCGAATACGTCGAGCCTGGCAAGCAAGTACCTTGGCTGAACTACCAGTATCAGCCCGACAATGTGTATTTTTCCCACATCGCCCACGAGAGCGAAGACTGCACCACCTGCCATCCCGACGTTGGCAATGCTGAAAAAGCGCCGGTCTACTACGAGAACATGCTCTCCGGCTACAGCAAGTACACCATGAAAATGTGGAAGTGTGAGCGCTGCCATGCCGAGAACGGGGTCAGCAACGCCTGCTTCGTGTGTCACAAGTAAGGAAAGGGGTGGTATAAAATGGGTGTAAACCGCAGAAGTTTCATCGCGTTCGGCGCGGGAGCCACACTTGGCCTGCTGGGCACGCCGGTAATCTGGAAGACCCTGGACGACGTGTCCATCTGGTCCCAGAACTGGCCTTGGATTCCCCGCCTGCAATACGGCGCATTGGAGAAGAAACCCGCCATAAGCAAGGCCTTTGCGGCGGGCAGCCCCATTCACGTTTTGACTGTCGACGGAAGGCCTGTGGAAGCACTGGGCAACCCCGACAACCCCATGTCTGCCGGAGCCGTCAATGCGTTGGCCGCGCCGGAAGTGCAGATGCTGTACAGCCCTGCACGCATCCAGCAGCCCATGTTGAAAAAAGGCGAGGCATTCGAGCCCATTGATTGGGACGCCGCCCTGGGGATGCTCGCAGGCAAGATAAAAAGCGCGGGCCGCAAGGTCATGGCGGTTTCCGGGGACGAAACCGGCACGGCCAACGAGGTTTTCTCCGGATTTCTCAAAGGCCTCGGTTCCGACGACTTCTACCTCATGCCCTGCGAACATCATCTGGCAGCCAAAGCCTGGCATGGACAGATGAACGGCAAGGGACATGTGGGATTCGATCTCGACAACAGCGACGCCGTGCTCATCATCGGGCCGGATATGTTCGATTCATGGGGGCCTGTGGCCCGTAATGGCCGTGCCTTTGCCGCCAGCCGCCCGGCAGGCGAAGACGCCAAGGCCATGTACTGCTATGCCGGTCCGGTGCAGAATCGCACCGCAGCCGTAGCCGACCTTTGGATTCCCGTTGCCCCGGGCAGCGAAGCCGCATTTGCCCTGGGCGTGGCCTACTATCTTCTGGAAATGGGCGCCACCGCGGATGTGGACGGCTTCGATGCCTTCCGGTCCCTGGTCATGGCCGAGTATTCTCCGGCCAAAGTCACCGCAGCCATCGGTGTGCCTGCGCAAAGCCTCAAGACGGTTGCCAAGGCTCTGGCTTCGGCCAAGGCCCCGGTCGTCGTCTGCGGCAGCACCATCAGCCAGGGCGGCAGCCCGGCCGGATTCATCGCCGGCATGGCCCTGAACATCCTGCTGGGGCGCATCAACAAGCCCGGCGGTGTTCGCGCTCTTCCCGAACTGCCCACCGTGGTGCAGGGCGCGGCCTCCAGAGCCGCAACCATTGCCGCGGATGTCGTTGAATACCTGCAGCAGGTCGATGCCGGAAAATCCCCCATGCCCAGCGTTCTGCTGTGCTACGAGGCCAATCCTCGCTATGCCCTGCCGCAGACCGACGCCATGAACAAGGTGCTCGACAAGGTTCCCTTCGTGGTCAGCTTTTCCTCCTTTATGGACGAAACCGCGGCCCAGGCCGACCTCATCCTGCCCAATCCCATGAGCGTGGAGCGTTTTGAAAGCCTGGAAACTCCTTATGGAGCGGGCTTCGCCTCCTTCAGCATGGCACAGCCCGTGAGCGACCCCCTGACAGATTCCAGGGCCGCTACGGACATCCTGTTGGCCATCGCTCCCAAGCTTGGTCTGGATCTTGGCTTTGAAAACTTCGAAGCCGTGCTTATGGCCAAAGCCGAAGCAGCCGGGGCTGCCGGAGGATTCATCAGTTCGCAGACCGCACCAGCCGAAGCTGTGGCCCAAGGCAGTGCCCCCGCCCTGGACGGCGATCTGGCCGAAGCCCTGGTGGAAGGCCAGGCCTGGGTCAGCATCGAAACCGTAGATCAGAGCAATCTGTCCCTGGCTCCCATGGTTCTGGAAAAGGCCGCCAAACCGGCCAGTGCCGACGCTTCCTTCCCGTTGCTTTTGGCTCCTCAGTACCAGCTCAACATCGGTTCCGGCAGCATGGCCACCCCTGGCTACAATCTGCTGACCATCCGGGACACCGAACTCAAGGATAAGGACTTGTTCGTGGCCATGTGCTCGGAGACTGCCGCCAAGACTGGCGTTTCCCAGAACATGATGGTCAAGGTCGTCGGACAGCGCGGCGAAATCCAGGCCCGCGTCAATATCGACGAAACAGTCATGCCGGGCGTTGTCTCCGCTCCTCTGGGGCTTGGCCACACTGCCTGGGACGCCTTTACCAAAGGCAAGGGCGCCAACGTCTCCATACTCATGACCGCCAGCCCCGAACCCGGAACCGGAGCACCCGTCTGGACCGGGTCCCAGGTCAAAATCGCCAAAAGCTAAACGAGGATTACGACCATGTCAGCATTCAAGGAATTCGACATCAAGTGGGGGATGGTGGTCGATCTGGACAAATGTACAGGCTGCGGAGCCTGTATGGTGTCCTGCCAGGTCGAAAACAATATAGCTCCCATGGAAGATGCGTCCAACAAGCTGCGGACCCTGTCATGGATGCTGGTCTACAAGCTTGAAAACGGAAAGAAATATCCAGACCACGACGTGGCCTACCTGCCCAGACCCTGCATGCAGTGCGGAAAACCCTCCTGTGTGTCGGTCTGTCCGGTTATCGCCACGGATAAAAATGAAAACGGCGGCATTGTCAGCCAGGTATACCCCCGCTGCATCGGCTGCCGGTACTGCATGGCTGCATGCCCCTACCACTCCCGCTACTTCGGATGGTTCGATCCGCAATGGCCCGAGGGAATGGAAAAGACCCTCACCCCGTTCGTGTCGGCCCGCCCTCGCGGTGTGGTGGAAAAATGCACTTTCTGTCACCATCGCTGGAATATGGCAAAGGAACAGGCCCGCAAGGACGGAAACGATCCCAACAGCCTGCCCGATGGCGCATACATGCCCGCATGTGCCGAGGTCTGCCCTACGGGAGCAATCTCCTTCGGCGACCTCAAGAACCCGGAACACAAGGTTCATGAACTGCACAAGAGCAAGCATGCCCGTCGTATTCTCGAAAAGCTGGGAACCGATCCGCAGGTTTACTACATGAGCAAACGCGCCTGGGTCCTGGACCTGCTGGACAACGACATGGGCGACGGCTCGCACGGAAGCACCGGAGGAGGCCACCATGGCTAAACCCATTGATTATCCACTCTTCCCCGAAGGCGCAGAGCGCTGCGGCATAGGCAGGTTCCTTCTCTGGATGGGATTTGTCGCGATCATCTTCCTCTGGGGAGTGTACGCCGCATTCCAGGTCTTCGCTTACGGCATCGGCGTGACCGGCCTGGACAACTACTTCGGGTTCGGTCTGTGGATCACCTTCGACCTCGCCGTCATCGCACTCGGCGCGGGAGCGTTCTTCTCGGGATTTCTCAAGTATATCCTGGGAATCGAAGCCCTGAAAAACATCATCAACCTGACCGTCATCGTCGGGTTCCTGTGCTACTCCGGCGCCATGCTCATCCTGACCATGGACATCGGACAGCCCTTGCGCGCATGGTTCGGATACTGGCATCCCAACGTCCACTCCATGCTCACGGAAGTCATCTTCTGCATCACCTGCTACTGCCTGGTGCTGGTCATCGAATACGTGCCCCTCATCCTGGAACAGAAGCAGCTGAACAAGATTCCCTTCCTGCACAATCTGGCGCACAATATGCACGTTGCCATGCCGCTTTTTGCCGGGATCGGCGCGTTCCTGTCCACATTCCACCAGGGGTCCCTGGGCGGCATGTACGGTGTGCTTTTCGCCCGTCCCTACGCCTTCCGCGACGGTTTCTTCATCTGGCCGTGGACGTTCTTCCTGTTCGTCCTGTCCGCCGTCGCCTCGGGCCCGTGCTTCACCGTGCTCATCTGCAAGGTCATTGAAATGATGTCCGGCCGTCAGATGACCACCTACAAGGTCAAGGCCATGATGGGCAAAATTGCGGGAACCATGCTCTGCCTTTATCTGTTCCTCAAGTTCCTCGATACCTATGCCTGGATCACGGACATCCTGCCCCGCGCCGGGCTGACCTTCGACCAGATGTTCTACGGATGGGTCTACGGCAAGTGGATGCTCTGGACGGAACTCGGCCTGTGCGGCGTCATTCCCGCGCTCATCCTGATGATTCCCGCGCTGCGCAACGCTCCGTTCCTGTTCTACCTGGCCTGTATTCTGAACTGCGCCGGCGTGACCATCAACCGGTACGTCTTCACGGTCCAGACAATCGCCTTCCCGGTCATGCCGTTCGACAAGTGGTACGTTTACATGCCCAACTGGGCTGAATGGGCCACCTCGCTCATGATCGTGGCCTACGGCGCTCTGCTGCTTTCGCTTTCTTATCGTTACCTGCCCATTTTTCCGCAGGAACGCGAACTGAACCCGTAGGCTCGACAGAACGTAAGCAAGAAATGAGAAAGAGGCCGACTCCGCCAGGAGCCGGCCTCTTTTTTGTCCTGTCGTCAACTGTCTGGAAAAAATGGATCTGTTGGGCGGAGTGTCCTCCGCCTTAGCGGGGAGGAACTATGGAGAAAGGTGGCACCGTACCCGGAACCTTGTTCGGACAGGGGGTGAAGCAGGGAGGAGGGGCTTTGCTTACGTTTCGCCATCTTTGCGTCTTTCTTCTCTTTTCTTGAATTTTTTCTCTTCGGTAAAATGGTTTCGCCGCTTCGATATAGCTCCTTGCCCTGGACTCCGTATCGGGCAAACCCAATGTACTCCCGCAAGGAACTGTGCTACGGGTTCATTGCGGGAGCACTGCGCAGGCATGGGTCTGCGTTCTGCAAGGGGGCGTAGAAGAAATGATGTCTTGCGGTGGATTCGCTCCAGAGGCGGAAGGCTTCTGTGAGTCGTGAAATGACTTTTCCGTGTCGACCCGATAATCTGGGGGGAAAATGGGGCTTCAGAAAGGGAATGGCGAGCCGATTCCTGTAACCAAACGGTCGTTGGTTTCGTGGGCAAAGCAAAGCGACATCAAGTTGCAGGTGCTTTTGCTGGCAGTCATTGTTGTGACTGTCTTTGCCAGAGTTCTGCCTCTGGAATTGCAAAAAAAAATCATCAACGAGGCCATCAATTACCGGCGTATTGATCTGCTGCTGCGTTACTGCGCCCTGTTTCTCGGGGCGGTGGTTGTCGCTGGAGGCCTGAAGTACGTCATCGGCGTCATCCAGACATATCTGGGGCAGAACACGCTTACCGCCATGCGCAAGGACCTGTATGCGCATCTGCTCACACTGCCCATCAGTTATTACCGAAAAACCCAGTCGGGCATGGTTGTCACGTCGCTCATCAACGTGCTTGCCCCGGTGGGGGATTTCGTTGGCATGGCCCTGGCCGTGCCGTTGACCAACCTGCTGACCCTTTTGGCATTCGGCGGATACCTTTTTTATCTCAACTGGATGATGGCCTGTATCTCCCTGGCCATCTACCCCCTGGTCATCATTGTCATTCCCAGACTGCAAAAGCGCACCAACCAGCACAACAAGCGCAGGGTGGATGCCACACGCGATCTGTCCAACTGTATTGCCGAGGCAGTCACGGGCATTCACGAGATCCACGGCAACGGCGCGTACGCCATTGAGCGGGAGCGGTTCAATGGAATGGCCGACAAACTGTTGCGCATCCGCATCATCTGGAACCTTTACAAGATGGGGACCAAGACGTTCAACAACTTCATGGTCAACCTGGCGCCGTTCGCCTTGTTTCTCGTCGGCGGCTGGCTCATCATCAAGGGGCATTTCGACATTGGTTCCCTGGTGGCGTTTCTATCCGCCCAGGAAAAACTGTATGATCCCTGGAAAGAGCTTATGGAGTTCTACCAGATCTACCAGGATGCCAAGGTCAGCTACGAGCGGACCATGGAGTATTTCGATTTTGCGCCCGAACACAAGATCGTGATTGAAGGACGCGCCCCGTACCAGCTCGACAACGGCATCCAGGTGGAAAATCTGACCTTTGTCGTGGAGGGAGGCATCCGGCTGTTGCGCGAGGTTTCGTTGGACATCAAGCCGGGCGAGCATGTCGCCCTGGTGGGTTTTTCCGGCAGCGGCAAATCCACCCTGGCATTGTGCATCGGCCAGTTGAACAAGTACACCAGCGGCCATCTGCTTATCGGCGGCCAGGAAGTGGCGGACCTGAGCAAGCGAGATATCGTGGAAAACATGGGGTTTGTATCGCAGTCCCCCTTTGTATTCACCGGTACGATTCGGGATAACCTGCTGTATTCGTGCAGGGCGTTGCAGGACGGAGCCGGTGGGGAGACAATGGACGAGCGCGAGGCCAATCTGCCTTCCCTGGACGACCAGATTTCCATGCTGCAGCAGACGGGGATTTTTGTGGACGTGCTGCGCTTCGGGCTGAACGCGTTCCTTGACGAGGAAGAGGACGGCGAGCTTGCGGAAAAGTTGATTCCGGTGCGCCGGAATTTTCAGGTGGATTTTGGCGAGGACCTGGCGGACATTGTCGAGTTTTTCAATGAATCCTCCTACCTGTACCATTCGTCCGTGGGGACGAACCTCGTCTTCGGCCATGCGCGGGACAAACGTTTTGCTGCGTCTCGCCTGTTCAAAAATCAGGATTTCCTGGACTTTCTGGACGAAGTGCAGCTCATGAACCCGCTGCTCACCTTGGGGGCCTCGGTGGCTGCCTCCACGGTGGACATCCTGGGTGCTTTGCCCGCCGAATCCGTATTCTTCGAGCAGAGTCCGATTTCCGCGGACCACATTGACGAGTACAAGGAGCTGGTGCGGCGCATGGACGTGAACCGTCTGCATCATCTGGATTCCAAGGACCAGAAGCTGCTGCTCCGAATTGCCTTGAATTTTACGCCGGGCAAGCACAAAATGGTGTCGCTCTCGCCGGTATTGGAGAGCATGTTGTTGCAAGGGCGGGTGCGTTTCCGTGAAAAAATGCAGGAAGATCACCCTGGAGCCGTGAATTTCTATGACCGCTCCGAGTACATCCATTCCCAATCCATTTTGGACAATATTCTTTTCGGCAAGGCGCAGGGCGATGCCCCGCAGGTGCAGGAGCGCATCAACCAGAGCATCATCCAGCTGCTTATCGAGGAAGACCTGCTGGAAACCATTGTGGCCCGCGGCATGGAATTCCAGGTGGGAAGCAAGGGGGACAAACTGTCCGGCGGGCAGCGTCAGAAGTTGGCCATTGCCAGGGTTTTTCTCAAGAATCCAAAGATATTGCTGATGGACGAAGCCACGAGCGCGTTGGACAACAAATCCCAATCCAGGGTCCAGAACGTCCTGGACACCCGGCTGAAAGGAAAGACCACGGTTATCGCCGTAGTGCATCGGTTGGACATCATCAAAACCTACGACAAGGTGGCGGTGATGAAGGCTGGAAAAATTGTTGAATGCGGACCATATGAAGAACTGATGGCCAAAAGGGGGAATTTGTATGAACTCGTGCACGGGAAACAATAACGCTCCGCAGGAAGGCGGTCCCTGCGAATTCACGCAGAATCTTGATATTTTGCGACAGATTCCGTTGTTTGCCGGTCTTCCCTTGGAGTCGGTCAAGATTTTGGCATATCTTTGCGTCCGGGAGCGCTTTCGTCCCGGAGACATGCTTTTCAACCAGGGCGACGTGGACGGCACGGCCCTGTATATCGTGAGCGGACAGGCGACGTTGCTGCATGCCGCGGGCAATGGGCAGCATGAAGTAGGCACGGTCCGCGAAGGCCGGTTTATCGGCGGGCTGGCCCTGCTTGGCGATTCGCCCCGACTGTTTTCCCTTCGGGCGGATTCGGAAACCGTTTGTCTTGTGCTTTCACGGGAAAAATTTTCCAAGACCCAGGAGCAGTTTCCGGCCATGCTGCCGCGCATAGCCGAAGCTCTTGTCAAGGAAGTCCGGGCGTTTGAACAGGGCGTACTGGATAAAACAGAGGCTCTGGAAAAGAACCATGAGCATTTGGGAGTGAGTCTGATATGAACCGGGTTGCATACTTGTTGCTTGCTGTCGCGTGTTGTTTGGTGAGTTTTTCTGCTGCGGCGCGTGCGGACAACGGGCCTGTGTCCATTGTGGGCATAAAACTGGGCACTCCCGTAAGCGAATACAAGGAGCTCATCAAAGAAGGCTCCACGCTGCGCATGTGGGATCAGGAATACCTGTCCAGGGTTGAATTGAAGCATATTCCCGGAATGAAAAGCGGTTACCTGTCTTTTGCCAACTGCGACAAGTTGGATACCGTGGTGCGGATAAAATTGAAATATGATGATTCCAGCGTGGATTTCTTCCAGAAAATGTACAAGGCCTTGGAAAAAAAGTACGGAACGCCGCAGAACAGGGGCAATCCATTCGGTACGCTCAAGGTTTGGAAATGGGCGCTGACGTCGCCGCAAGGCCACGCCATCAGTCTTATCCTGACGCACAATAATGGAAAGGATGACGAGTATTCCTACGGCAACACGCTACGGCTTGCCGACCGGACCCTTATCGACCACGAGGCCGCCTGCTACAGGCTCCGCCAGCAAGAGGAGGCGAACAAGCATCCCGCCCCGCCTGTGCTTGAGAAGCCGAAGAGTTTTGACTGGTATCTTCCCCGGTAGGTGAGGAAATCCCTTTTGCCATGGGCTGGCCGTGGGAGGGAACCCGTGCTGTAGTTGTGAGCACATTTCCTGTGAGGAGTTCTGTATGGACGCGGACCGCCCTGGGAAAAAGGACAGCTTTTTTGGGTGCTGTCCTGACCGCAGGCGAGAGGGTCTGTCTTGGAGAGAATGCGATGGCTTGTCCGGCAACGGTGATACGGCTGAAAAACGACATCCGGGAGTTGGAACGTCTGTGTCTGGTCTTGGAGAAGTTTGCAGAGCAGCATGATTTGCCTCCTAAGATCCTGTTCGACCTGACCCTCGCGTTGGATGAGTTGGTGACCAACATCATCTCCTATGGTTTTCCGGAGAACGGTGAGCACGAGATTTTTGTACAGATGCATCTGGATGGGGACGTGGTGCATCTGCTACTTGAGGATGATGGGCAGCCGTTCAATCCTTTGGACATGCCCGATCCCGATACCAACGCGCCTTTGGAAGAGCGAAGGATCGGCGGACTGGGAATTCTCTTGGTCAAACGGCTCATGTCCACGGTGGAGTATGAGCACGTCGGAACGAAAAATATTTTGCGCATAACCAAGGATTGCACTTCGGGCTGTCCGTGTCGAGGAGAAGGGTAATATGGATATTCGGGAAAGCACTTGCGAGGGGATTCTTATTTTGAGCATTGCCGGAAGGCTTGATTCCGCAACGTCTCCTGTTTTCGAAGAAAGTCTGATCGGAAACATCAAGGCGGGAAAAACGCGGCTGGTTCTGGATTTCGGACCGTTGGAATACATTTCCAGCGCCGGGCTTCGCGTGCTGCTCAAGGCCACACGGGAACTCAAACCCACGGGTGGCACCATGGTCATCTGTTCGGTGCGCGATTACATTCAGGAAGTTTTTGATCTGTCGGGTTTTTCCAGCGTGTTCACCATGACAAATACACTGGAAGACGCGCAAGCTGCCTGCTGAACCGTTTTTCCGTCCGCGTTCTGGGGGCACAGGCTGCGCCAAGCAGCCTGTGCGCGAATATCTTTTTTCAAGACCGGTGCAACAGGGCGCGGGACCGGCCACATCAGGCTTGGTGTTGCTCCTTGATCCGGTTCACTTCGGGCTGGATGTCCAGAAAGCACTCCACCATTGCAGGATCGAAATGCGTTCCGGCGTCTTTTCGGATCGTCTGCGCGGCTTTATCCATGGGCCAGGCGTCCTTGTAGGGGCGCACCGACGTGAGCGCGTCAAACACGTCGCACAGGCCGACAATTCTTCCTGCCATGGGGATCTTTTCCCCGGCCAACCCCGCGGGATATCCGGTTCCGTCCCACCGCTCATGGTGGGTGAGCGCGATGACGCGCGCTGTTTTGAGTAACGGATAATCCGCGCCTGAAAGAATTTTTCCGCCGATGGTGGTGTGAGTTTTCATTATCCGCCACTCCTCTGCATCCAGCCTGCCCGGCTTACGGAGAATCTGGTCTGGAATGCCGATTTTCCCGATATCATGCATGGGGCTTGCCACGTAGATTTCCTCGCAGTCTGCGGGGGGAAGGCCCATGCGCTCGGCTAGGAGCTTGCAGTAGCGGCTCATGCGCACGATATGGTCGCCGGTGTCGGAATCCCGGTATTCAGCGGCCGTGGAAAGACGGCGGATGAGTTCGATGCGTGTGTCGAAAAGTTCTCTGGTCCGCTCCGTTACCCTTTGTTCCAGGGTCATATTCTGGAATTGCAGGGACTTTTTCGCTTTTTCCAGGGTCAGATGGGTCTTTACCCTCGCCCTTACCTCCATCACTTCCACGGGTTTTGTTATGTAGTCCACGCCGCCTGCTTGGAAAGCCCTGGCCTTGTCCGAAGGGTCGTTCAAGGCGGTGATGAAAATGACCGGTGTCTCGGCTGCGGACGGATCGGCCTTCAGTTCCTTGCAGACTTGATATCCGTCCATGTCCGGCATCATCACGTCCAGCAGGATGAGATCGGGCTGGATGATGGAGAGTCCGTCCAGCGCCTGCCGTCCACTGGTGGCCACGGAAATATTGTAGGCGTCCCGCAAGGCCTCCACCAGGATTTTGATGTTGGTTTTCTTGTCGTCAATGATGAGGATTCGCGGGGAGATGTCCGTATTCATGGAGTTTCTCCGGTGGCGGGGGGGGCGGTGGAAAGTTGGGCTGCCGTAGCATGGAGCTTGTTGAACAGGCGTCTGGCCTGTGCAAAGTCAAAATCGTCCAGCGCCTTTTCCAGGTCTGCCACATCCTGCCGGAGCAAAGCGGCCGCGTCCGTTGCCTTGAAACGTTTCAGGTCGTCTTCCAGGGCAACGGGATCCTGGTTGTCCAGACTGTTGCGCAAGGACCGGAAAATGGGAGCGAGACTCGCCTGGAAATGCACATCCACAAGCGGAGTATCTTCCTCCTGGTCCGGGGCGGGAGCGATGGGAGACTGGACAGGCGGCGCTATCCGGTAGGGCACTGCTGTTTTTTCCTCAAAAGCGTCCGGTTCGGGGAGCAGGTCCTCAATGGCCGTGCCCAAGGCATGCAGTGCGTTTTCCATTGGAATGCAGTGCTTCAAGGCTTTTTGCACGTCACCGTGGGCAAGGGCCTTTTCCATGCGGTCGGCCGTGTCATGTACCGCCATGGCTCCCAGGTTTCCGGCCGCGCCCTTGAGTCCGTGCACATACTCGAGGCAGCCGGGCACTTCGCTTTGGGATCGGGAAAGGGTATCACGCACAGTCCGGGCCGCGTCGGCGTATTCCGTGTGCAGCTCGCGCAAGAGTTGGCAATAAAGCCTGATGTTGCCGGAAACCCGACGCACCCCGGCCTGCATATCCACGCCCAGACTGGAAAGTTGGGCCAGCATGTGGGCGTCCCGGGGTTGAGGGAAATCCGGGGGGGATTTTGCTACTTCGGGCTTTTCGGGGCCGTGCCCTCCCGGTCCGGGGGAGGCTGTGAAACTTTTTTCCAACCAGGTGATGAGGGCCCGTTGCAGGTCCCGTTGCCCAATCGGTTTGGTCACGTAGTCGTTCATACCGCTTTGCAGGCAGCGGTCGCGGTAACCGGAAACCGCGTGTGCGGTCATGGCCACGATGGGCAGATCAGCGTATTTCGGTATCCCTCGGATTCTGGTGGTGGTTTCGAAACCGTCCATGCCCGGCATCTGGATGTCCATGAAAACCAGATGGAAGTCCTGCTCAAGCAGAATATCCAGGGCCTCCAGGCCGTTGGAGGAGATGACGACGTTGAAGCCGAGCTGTTTCAGCAACTCCCTGGCCACCTGCTGGTTGAAATAGTTGTCTTCGACCACCAGGATTTTGGCGCCTTTGAAGCGGCGCAGGCTTACCGCATCCTGCCCGAGAACCATGCGGCCTTCCGATGGGTATTGTGCGTCCGCCCGTCCGAAAACGCCGACAACGGCATTGAACAACTGCGAGTGCTTGATCGGTTTGAGCAGAAAATCAGCCATTCCGACTTCTTTTGCCTGCAGCACTTCCTTTTCCCTGCCGAAGCCTGTGAGCATGATGATGGGAATATTCTTGAAAAACCGATGGCTTTTCAGCTCCCGGGCAAGCTCCAGACCGTTTTTTTCAGGCATGAGCCAGTCCAGAAAAACAATGCGGTACGGGTCGTCGATCTGCAGGCCATGTTGCAGTTCTTCCATGGCCTGGTCGGCAGATTGCGCGCTGCTGGTGCGCATTCCGAACCCTTGAAGAATGTTTTCAATGACATATATCTGCGTTGAATTGTCATCCACGACCAGGGACCGCATGCCATACAGGTCCGTGGGCAGGGAGATGCGTTCTTCCGAGTGGGCGGTATCGCGTTTCAACTGGATGGTGAAGGTGAAATTGCTGCCCTTTCCCTCCTCGCTGAACAGTTGGATGTTTCCCCCCATCATTTCCGTGAGAGTCTTGCATATGGCCAGCCCCAGACCGGTCCCGCCGTATTTTCTGGTCGTGGTGCTGTCGGCCTGTGAAAAGGCGGTAAAAAGTCGGTCCTGGGCTTCCGCAGGTATTCCCGGCCCTGTGTCGCGCACGGAAAAATTCAGCAGGGCATTTTTCGCATCCTTGCTTATGCATTTCACGGCTATGTGAATTTCGCCTTGCTCTGTGAATTTCAGGGCGTTTCCGACCAGGTTGACCAGGATCTGCCGCAGTCTGTAGGGATCGCCCACCAGGGAACTGGGCACGTTGTTGGCGATTTCCAGAACCAGTTCCAGGTTCTGGGCGGCACATTGCTCCAGGTGCATGTCGGTCACCTCTTCGATGACCTGCTTGAGGTCGAACGGGATGTTCTCCAGCTCGAGCTTGCCCGCCTCAACCTTGGAAAAATCCAGAATATCGTTGATGAGACGCAGCAGGGAGCGCGACGAAGTGCGGATTATTTTCAGAAAATTGAGCACCCGTCCCGATGGATCGGTATTGATGGCCAGATCGGTCATGCCGATGATGGCGTTCATGGGGGTGCGTATTTCATGGCTTACATTGGCAAGGAACGAGCTTTTTGTCTCGTTGGCCTCCTCGGCCCTGTTTTTGGCCACGACAAGTTCCAGGTTTGCTTTTTCCAGATCATTGGTCCGTTCCGCGACCAGAAGTTCCAACTGTTCGTTGTAGATTTTGAGTTGTCGGTCCCGGTCTTCGATTTCCGAGAGCATGTCGTTGATGTTGGTGCACAGCAGGCCTATCTCATCCGGGTTCTGCGGGGTGATGCGCAGTGCGTAATTGCGGTCCCGCGAAACTTTCTGGACCATCCTGGAGAGTCTGAGCACAGGCATCAGGAGGCTCTGTTTGAGGAAGAAGAGCAGTGCTCCGATGAGAACGAGTCCTGTCAGAAACCAGCGGATGCTGTTTTCGATCATGCTTTTTTGCAGCTTCTGCCTCAGAAAGCTGGGAGTGAGGACAATGCGGACTTTGGCCATGAAGTGCTCATTGAGCATGATGTCGCTGCTGAATTCCCGCATGTCGGGATGGGGAAGCGTTCCGTTCTGGTAATCCTCCACTTGCCATCGTGCGTTGCGCTGTTTTCCCAGGTACAGGCTGCCTTCCCTGTTGCTGAGCATTATGGAGTAGACATTGCGGTTCACCAGCTCGGAATCGATGATCCTTTCAATGGTCTTGTCGTTCAGATCCCAAAGGGGCAGGGTGAGACTTTGGGTAAGGCGGTTGAGAATGGTCGCGCCCTCATGCTCGATTTCCGTGCTGATATGTTGGGACTGGACCCGGTAATCGTAGACGTCGATGACAATGAGGGCGAGTGTTCCCAGCAAGACCAGATAGAGGATGACCCTGGCCTGGATGTGGCGGTTGAAAAATCGAAACGGTGCGTGGATGGACATAAATTTATGTATTGTCCAAGGGTGACAGGTGTCGTTGAGCGCAGAGTACACATTTGCATGTATTGTGGCAACCAGGTGGGAAAGAACTAACCACCAGATTGAACAGTCATGTTGCTTTTTCCTGTAAATGCGGAGAAGTACATGCAGAACAGGGGAAAGATATTGTGCACAGATGTCTTTTGTGTGGAGATTAAGTGACCGTAAGCGTTTCAGTTGTTGTGTAATGAAGGACGTGCAGGCTTTGGAATTTCGAATCCGGTGCATCAAGGGAGATTTTCCCGATGCACCGGGCTTTAGTTCGTGGACATCGGTGTGTCTCTTTTCAATTGGAAAGAACCCATGGAAGCAGTTCGTGCCCCACTTCAATAACCAGATTGCTCTGTGCGGCGGTGTTCTCGTTGAATTCATTTCCAGACGGATGATGCGCGGATTGTTGCGGGCTGGACAGGAGAAAGGGAACGGGATCCGACGCATGGGTTCGGATGGCAATGGGCGTCAGGTGGTCGCAGGCAATGAGAAAGCGGGCTTCCATGCCGCGGTCCGCGGTGGCTGACACGAGGGGGCCGACAATGCGCGCATCGAAGCGCTCTATGGCCTCGATCTTGTCCGCCGTGTTGCCTGCGTGGCCGCATTCGTCAGGAGCTTCCAGATGAACGAAGACGAAATCTCCCCCGGATTCGAGAAAGGCAAGCGTGGCTTCCACCTTGCCTTCGTAGTTGGTATCCAGCAGGCCGGTTGCGTTGGCGACCTCGGGGGTTGCCATGCCTGCGGCCTTTCCCAGACCGCGTACAAGGTCAACGGCCGTGACCACTGCGCCATTGCAGCCGAACGTTGCGGAAAAACTGGGCAGGTGGAGCGGGCGGCCCTGACCCCACGGCCAGATGGAGTTGGCTTTGGTGGTGTTGCCGTCCTTGCCGAGAACGATGGCGGCCTTGCGGACCAGCTCCAGCATTTCCGGGTAGGCGGCATATCCGTCCAGATCCTGGTCCACGGGCTGGTCCGTGATGTCGTGGGGAGGTCGGATGGCCAGGCCCGCGCCTGGTCCCTTGGCCCCGTTTTTTTCTATGAGCAGATGGCGGTACTGGATGCCCGGAACAAAGCGGAACCGGTCGTTGCCAAGTGCGGTCTGAAGTTTTGCCATAAGGGCGTGGGCCGCGTCCGTGGCAATATGGGCCGAAGAATAATCGCGCATGTTGTCGCCGGGTTGCAATCCGTCCAGAGTAACGAGATTGAGCCGCCAGACCAGATCGTCCGGTCCGGCCTCGATACCCTGTGCCGCAGCTTCAATGGGGCCGCGCCCGGTGTGGAATCGGGCGGGATCGAATCCCATCAGGCTCATGTTGGCCACATCCGAGCCGGGGGGCATGCCCTGGGGAACGGTGCGGCAAAGTCCCATCTGGCCCTGCCTGGCCAGGGCGTCCATGTGTGGCGTCCGGGCCGCCTGCATGGGGGTCTGTCCGTCCAGGGAGTCCAGGGGCCAGTCGCCCATGCCGTCTGCGATAAGAAAAAGCGTTTTCATGATGTTCCCCATTGAGTTGGTCTCTTCTGAAAGGTAGGCATATCTTGTTTTTGCTTCACTGAAAACAATGAGATACCTACCTGGGAAGATCCGGGATGATGTTCGCCTGAAAGGAGTTTGTGATGAGCCTTGCAATACGAAAATACGCCTATCTGTCCATTGCCGCTTCCATAGCCACCATCGTGCTCAAGTTCGGAGCGTATTATATGACCGATTCGGTCGGGCTGCTGTCCGATGCCGCCGAGTCCCTGGTCAACCTTGCTGCGGGCATCATGGCCCTGATAGCCCTGACAGTGGCCCACAGGCCCCCGGATTCCCAACACGCCTACGGCCACGGCAAGGCCGAGTTTTTTTCCAGCGGCGTGGAGGGGATTCTCATTCTGGTGGCCTCGGCGGGCATTGCCGTGGCAGCGGTTTCCCGTTTTCTTCACCCCATGCCTCTTGCTCATCTCGGGCCGGGGCTGGTTGTGTCGGGCATTGCCTCCGGAATCAACTTCTTCACGGCCAGGGCCATGCTGAAGGCCGGAAGGGAATACGATTCCATCACCCTGGAGGCCGATGCCAAACACCTTATGACCGACGTGTACACTTCGCTGGGGGTTGTTGTCGGTCTGGGGGTCATGATGGTGGCTCCCGCCTCGTTTCATTTCCTTGATCCGCTCATCGCCGTTGCCATGGCCGTGAACATCGCCTTTGTCGGGGTGAGCCTGATCCGCAGGTCCGCCGCAGGACTCATGGACAGCTCCCTGCCAGAGTCTGAGATAGAGCAGATCAAGACGGTCATTTCCTCCACTTTGCAGGACCGCAAGGCCTCCTACCACGACCTGCGCACCCGCAAGGCCGGGGCGCATCGCTTTGTGGAATTTCACCTGCTGGTTCCCGGCCAGACCATGGTCAAGGATTCGCACGACCTGTGCTGCATCATTGAAGACGGTATCGGCGGCATCCTGCCGAACGCGCATGTGCTCATCCATGCGGAACCTTTGGAAGACAGCCAGTCCTGGACCGGACAGGATCACCTTGGCGGACGATGTCCCCAAAAGTGAGGCGAAGAGCATAAGGGGCGACCATGCAGAATTTGCATCATCTTTTGTTACAGGCGGAACAGGCGGCAGCCAGGGCCTACGCCCCGTACTCGAAGTTCCGGGTCGGCGCGGCGGTACTGGCGGGGGGACGGATTTTTACGGGCGTCAATGTGGAAAACGCCAGTTACGGGCTGACCCTGTGCGCTGAACGTTCGGCCCTGTCCGCGTGGATTGCGGCTGGCGGTCGGGAGGGCGTGGGGGATGTGAAGGCGATTGCTGTCTGCTGCCTGGATGCGGATGGAAAAAAAGGCGGGACCGGCTGCATGCCGTGCGGTGCCTGCCGCCAATGGCTGGTGGAATTGGCTCCGGACGCGCTGCTCGTCGCCAGCGGTCTGGAACGGCCCGTGACGGTTCGGGAGCTTTTGCCGCTGGCGTTTCGATTCGGCCGATCTAAAGAATTTCCCGGATAAGCGGCGGAATTTTCGGCGGCTGGTCGCTGATGTCAAAGGCCTGTTGCAGCAACGGCAGGGCGGCCTGAAGTTTGGCCGGATCATTGGCGTGGATTTCCACAAGGGGATCGCCGGTTGCCACGGCCATGCCGGGTTTGGCCCGGAAGACCAGTCCCACGGCGTGGTCCACTGCGTCCTCTGCCTTGTTGCGGCCAGCGCCGAGCAGCACGCAGGCCTGACCGCAGAGCAGGGCATCTGTTCGGCAGACATGGCCGTCGCGGTCGGCGAACAGACTCTGGACATGGTCGGCTGGCGGGAAGAGTCCGGGATCATCGACAAAGGCGACGTCGCCCCCCTGGGCCGCGACAACGTCACGGAATTTTGTCAGGGCCTGTCCGTTTTCCAAAACGTGCGCGGCTTCCTCCCGGGCCGTGGATATCTCCGCAAAGCGTCCGGCCAGAACGAGCATGTGGGCGGCCAGTTCCAGGCTGAGATCCACAAGGTCGCTGTTCAGGGCCGCGCCCGAGCTGTCGCGGTCCTTTGTATTGTGAAGCAGGTGCAGGCATTCCGAGGTTTCCAGGGAATTTCCCGCGCTTATTCCCAAGGGCGCGTCCATTCCCGTGACCAGTACCCGCATGTCCAGTCCCATTCCCCGGCCGATTGTCAGGAGGTCTTTTGCCAGGGCCAGGGCGTCGGCCTGGGACTGCATGAACGCGCCCGAGCCGGTCTTCACATCCATGACCAGCCCGGCAATGCCTTCGGCGCACTTTTTGGACAATATGCTCGAAGCGATGAGGGCGCGGTGGGGCACGGTGGCGGTGGCGTCGCGCAGAGAGTAGAGTTTGCCGTCGGCGGGCGCGATGTCTTTGGTCTGGCCCATGAAGCACAATCCGTGGGCGCGGACGACGCGGTCGAACTCTTTCAGGGAGAGACGCACGTTCAGGCCGGGGATGGCTTCCAGTTTGTCCAGGGTTCCGCCGGTGTGGCCCAGGCCGCGTCCTGCAATCATGGGAACGTGCAGGCCCAGGGCCGCGCAGATGGGCGCGACGAGGAGCGATGTCTTGTCTCCCACGCCGCCAGTGGAATGCTTGTCCACAGGATAGGGGGGACAGGGCAGGCCTGGCCAGTCGAGTACGGCCCCGGAGCGGGTCATGCTGCGCGTCAGACTGGTGGCCTCCGCGGGGCTGAAACCACGCAGAAAACCGGCCATAAGCAAGGCCGCGGCCTGATAGTCGGGGATGTCCCCCGTACTCAGGCCGCGGATGAAAAATTCGATCTGTTCGGTGTCGAGTTCCCGCCCATCGCGTTTGGCCGCGATGATATCCACAGCGCGCATCGGTCTACGGTCCTGTTTCTCCGGCCGCTCCTGGCGCGCCGGCCGGGGCGGGGGCTGGGGGGGTGCTTTTGTTCTCCTCGTAGCGGCGTGTGCGGTACTGCATGTAGATGTCCTTGATGGCAGTATACGGGTCGATGGCGGCTTCCTTGAGAGCCTCGTACTCGCCTATCTGCAGGGAAACTGCATTGACCCGTTCGCCGACCCGGATCAGGTAGGGCGTGTACCAGGGCGGTTTCATCCACATGATGGGATCGGCAAAGGAGTCGCCAATGTCTCCCACGGTCTGGCGCAGAGTTTTCGGTCCCAGGATCGGCCAGACAAAATAGGGGCCCGGTCCGATGCCCCAGAAGGCAAAGGTGCGGCCCAGGTCTTCGGGGGGCGGGTTGAGCAGATCGTGGCCCTGGCTGCACCGGACCAGTCCGCCGAAGCCGAAGATGGTGTCCACCAGAAACCGCAGGATTTCCCGTCCGGCATTGGTGATTTTTCCCTGCAGAATGTCGTTGGCGAAACGCACGGGAAAGCGGACGTTGTAAAAGGCGTTGCGTACGCCGATCCTGGCGGGACGGGGAATGACG
The DNA here is from genome assembly GCA_963665185.2 of Desulfovibrionaceae bacterium. Taxonomy (GTDB): domain Bacteria; phylum Desulfobacterota; class Desulfovibrionia; order Desulfovibrionales; family Desulfovibrionaceae. The sequence continues at coordinate 34,186 of CAXXPO010000011.1, forward strand.
GACAGGTAGCCCACGCTTACAGGCTTGAGCAGGTAAAAATAAAGAAAATCGTTGAATTGGAACATGGCCCGGTTGAACCCCTCGAACGGGTCGGGAACGGACGGTGTCTTGCGTATGGTTTCATCGTCGCTGTAATCCCCCCCCAGATCGTCTTCGACATAGTCGGCGTCCATGTCCAGCATTTCCTCGCGGGAGGTCTTGCTTTGCTCGGCAGCCGGGGCCACTTTGTCCTCTCCGGGTTTGGGAGGGGTTTCGGCCTGGGCGAACAGCCGTTCCTGCGGCAGGACTATGGGAGGAAATTCCGTTGCCGTCACATCGTTCATGGCCAACAGGACCAGCCCTTTCAACTCCGCATGTTGGTCGGAGGGGGCAACATAGGTGTATCCGCCCACCAGTTCCATGGAATTGGAGGCCTGCTTTCCGGCACACCCCGTGCACAGCAGCACGGCTGTGACAAGAGCGGCCAGGGCGACTTGGTATCTGCCTTGTCTCACGACATCTCCGGGGCTGTTTGTAACGGACTGGAAAAGCCTGGCTTGTGCTTTTTCAGTCCGTGGCATCGACAATATGATTGCGATGCCATTGCGGAGCCATTCAACGATTGTACGGAATGCTCCGGTGGGCCGTCATGGTCTGCTCAGGCTGCTTTCAACCGTATGCTAACCGTTCTCCGCGTTGTTTTTCACTTTGTCGTGAAGGATCTTGAGCATTTCGTCGGGAGTCTGCTTGGAAAGGATGTCGGCAAACTGGGTCCGGTAGTTTTTCACCAGACTGACGCCTTCCACCTGCACGTCATAGACTCCCCATTTGTCCTGGCGCAGAATCAGGCGGTAGACAAAGGGAATTTCCTTGCCCTGGTTGTCCACCACGGAATTGACCGTGGCCTTGTTGTCCGCGATCATTTCGTGGCCGAGAAAGGTGACTTTCTGGCCTGCGTAGCTTTGCACCCTGTCCATATAGGTGGCGGCCAGGAGGTCGGCGTAGAGCTTTACAAACTCCCGGCGCTGTTCGATGTTCAGAAGATTCCAGTTGCGTGCCAGGGTGCGACGGGAAAGTTCCACCCAGTCGAAAATATCATCACCCAGGGCACGCAGAACCTTGGCTTGTTCCGCCTTGCCCTTTTCGCCCTGGTATTTGGGATCATTGAGCACGCCGAGAACCTTGTCCACGGTGGTCTGTATGAATTCCTTCGGATCCTGGTAGCTTTGGGCCGGAACCGCCAACAGCAGTATCAGGGCCATGGTTGCCACCAGGCTGCCCACTCGGGCCGTAATCTTGTTCACTCGCCTACTCCTTTTTCACACTGCCAAAGGCATACTTGCTGATCAGGCCCTCGATGTCCACGGCGGATTCGGTTTCCGTGATCGTGTCCCCGGCCTTGAGGATGATGTCGGAACCTCCCGGAGAAAGGCTGATGTATTTGTCGCCGATAAGCCCGCTGGTTTTGATCGAGGCGATGGTGTCGTCGGTTACGGGCACATTTTTTTCGATTTTCATGATGACCAGGGCCAGGGCGCGTTGGGGGTCGAGCTGGATTTCAGCGACCCGGCCTATTTCCACGCCCGCCATGTCCACGGAACTGCCCGTCCGCAACCCGGCCACGGACCGGAATCTGGCCTTGAGCGGATAATAGGCTTCTCCCACCAACTCCATCTTGCCCAGCTTGACGGTCAGGTAGCCGACGCAGAGCAGGCAGATCAGGACAAACAGTCCAACCAGGGTTTCCATGGAAAATTTTTTCATTTATGTCAGCTCCTTTGCCCGCAGCTCAGGGAGGCCAGGACGTAGAGGTCCCGGGAAGCCTGGCTCACAAGCTGGTCAAGGTCCGCATCCATTGCTCCGGGCGCGTACCCCGCCCGGATTTCGAAGTTGGTGCAGGCCTTGTGGTATATTCTGTGTTGAAAGACGTTTTCCTGGCGCAGCGCCTCGCCCACCTGCTCGCGGACGGCTCCCGCCTGCAACTTGTCGGCCCCCGGAAGCACGGCTACGATGGTGTTGCGGTTGAATCGTCCCTTGATGCAGGAATTTCCGCAGACGCGGGAAACATGGTTGGCCAGCACTTCCACTATATGTTGCGCCGCCAACTGGCCGACTTCTTCGCTGATGCGGTCCAGGTCGTCCACCTCGAAGGTCAGCAGGGCAAAGGGGAGACGCAGGTTCTGTTTCCGTTCCATGAGGAACTTGCGTTCCAGGCTTGGGCGCGTGTCCAGGCCGATGAGTTCGTCCTGCAGATTTTCCAGGCTGTTGATGAAGTCCGCCACCACGTTGTGTTCGGACTGCTCCAGCTCCAGAGGCGATCCCTGGAACAGGGTGCGGCCGTTGTCCAGGATGATGATGCGGTTGGAAATATAGAATACGTCGGGGATGTCGTGGCTGACCAGGATGGCGGTGAAGCCCAGCCGTTTCTGGTAATGGGCCACCATGGCCAGCACCGCGTTCTTGCGCAGCGGGTCCAGTCCCGTTGTCGGTTCGTCGAAAAGCACGACGCGGGGCTGGGTGACCAGGGCGCGGGCCAGGGCCGTACGTTTCTGCATGCCTCCGGAAATCTGCGAAGGGTACTTGTCCGGCACTTCGGCCAGCTCCATGATGTCGATCTTTTCCATGACCAGTTCGCGGATTTCCTTGCCGGACAGGCGGGTGCGTTCGCGCAGGGGCAGGGCGATGTTTTCGAATACGGTCATGGAATCGAACAGGGCGTTGTTCTGAAACATGTAGCTGACCTGGTTTTTGAGCATGGCCCGTTCGGATCGGGTCATTTTTCCCACGGTCTTGCCGTTGAAGAGAATATCGCCTTCGTCGGGCTGCAGCAGCCCGATGATGTGTTTGAGCAGGACGCTTTTGCCCACGCCGCTTTTGCCGATGATGGTGCTGACCTCGCCTTCGTAGATCGTGAGGCTGACCCTGTCGAGGATGGTGCGCGTGCCAAATGTCTTGGACACGTTGCGGAATTCGATGAGCGGATTTTTCATGGCGTTACAGAAGCATGGAAGTGAGAATGTAATCGGCCACCAGGACCAGCACGCAGGAGAGGACCACGGCCGTGGTCGTGGAGTTGCTCACTCCGATGGCACCGAAGCCTTCCTTGCGTAAATGGGTGGTGTATCCCTGGTAACAGCACATGATGGTGACGATGATGGCGAAGACGAAGGCCTTTGCAAAGCCGCCGCGTACGTCCAGCATGTCCACGCTGGATTCGATGCGGTAGAAGTATATTCCGGCATTGATGTCCAGCAGCATGACCCCGGTGATGTAGCCGCCGAGGATGCCGACCACGTCGAACAGGGCGGTCAGCAGGGGGAAGCTGATGATGGACGCGGCCACCCGCGGGCTGACCAGAAAGCGTACCGGGTCGATGTCCATGGTGTCCAGGGCGTCGATCTGTTCGGATATGCGCATGATTCCGATCTCGGCGGCCATGGAGGAGCCGGCCCTGGCAATGATCATGATGGCCGTCAGCACCGGTCCCAATTCGCGGATGAGGGACAGCGCGACCACTGCTCCGAGCATGCCCTGGCTGCCGAATTTGACCAGGGTGTAATATCCTTGAAGCCCCAGGACCATGCCCGTGAAAAGGGCCACCAGAAGGATGACGAGCCAGGATTTGACCCCGATGAAAAACAATTGGTCCACGGTCTTGCGGAATTGCAGGGGGAGGGAGAATACGCGCAGCAGCGCCTTGAACGAGAAGATGGAGAACTGTCCCAGCTCGTTGAGAAGGTTGAGAGAACGACGTCCCAGAGCGTCCACAGGCCGGAGCCAGAAGGGCGGAAGGGCAGGGTGCTGGTTGTTCAGGGCCATGGAATATCCGAGTTTAAAGGGTGTGGAAACGTGCGGCTGCAGAAGAAAGATACTGCAAGCCGGGTCAAGCGTCCACGTCGATTACGTAGCCTGCCTCTTCTTCCGGCAGCATGCGGGGCGTCTGCACCTGGTTCAAGGACGGGTCTTCGGCTTCCTGGAGCACCCGGTTGATCGGGGCGGACTGGTCCACAACGGCTGAAATTTCGCGTCCTTCCGCAGGCATATCCGCCTGGGATGGCGCGTTTTCCGGCAAGCTGTCCTGTTTTGGGTTCAAGGACGGGTCTTCACTGTCCTGCAACACCCTGTGCATAGTCGCCGACGCTGCTGCGTCCACGTGCCCGATGGGGGGCATGGCGCTCCTCCTGGCATGTAAATCGTCTTCGTGAAAAAAAATATACGCATGGAGCCACTTTTGGGCAAGGGGCCACGCAGCTCATTTACAGGTGATTACATTTTTTTGCGCACATGATGTCCAGAATGACCTTGTCGGTTGCAGTCATTCCTTCGTTGCTGAGGCGGCCAAGGGCGTTCATGGTGTCTTCCGGCGAGGTGCAGACAATGCCGTCGTTTTCTCCCACGATCACCCCCTCCAGAGCGAACAGCGCGGCCTGCACCGCGGTTCCGGCTGCCGAGGCGAGTTTCAGCGCGCAGGACGATTTGGCTCCGTCGCAGATGACGCCCGCCAGATCCGCGGTGACGTTCTTGACGGCTCCGCCCACGGCTTCGCTCCCGCCGCCCATCATATAGGCGATGCCTGCGGCCGCTCCGGCTCCGGCGGCGATGGCGCAGCCGCACATTGCCGAAAGCCTGCCGATGCGCGCCTTCATGCTCGAAGTCACCATGTGGCTCAGGGCGGTGGCCCGCAATGCCCATTGTTCGTCGAAGGTTCCCAACCGCTTGCGTACGGCCCAGATGATGAGCACGGCCCCAAGTCCTTGTGTTCCGCTGCCCGCAGAACTCATGGCCGGCAGCGGTGCGCCGGACAGGCGTGCGTCCGCCGCGGCGGAAGCCAGGATTTTCGCCTCGGTGATGGCGTCGCGTACGATCAGGCCTCGTTCGGCCAGCCGTTCCAGGGTCCGGCCCACGGACAGGCCGCATTTGTGTTCCAGCCCGTAGTGGCTCAGGGCCAGGTTCATGTTCACGCCTTTGCGCAGAAAATCGTAGTCCTGCGGTTCAAGTCCGTCCAGGAGGTGGATCAGGTCTTCCATTGTCCGGCTTGCCAGCCACAGGCGCATGTCTTCCGCCGGGGAAACCCCGTTCTCCGTTTTTTGTTCCTGCGCGGCATCCACGAGCTGTCCGTTCAGTTCGCGCAGAACCACGGCGTCGTGGCGGCCCTGGATGACGGCCCTGGACGTTTCGCCCCCCGTGGTCGTGAGCCGTGCATCCACGTACAGGCCTCGTTCGCTGCGGTGTTGGAGTTTTACCCTGCCCTGGGCCACCAGATCCCTGGCCAGGGAAAAAGCGGTTTCATCCACATCGCGCAGGACTTCGAGCCGGGCCGCCGCGTCCCCGGCCAGGGCTCCCATGGCGGCCGCCAGGTCCAGGCCCTTGCCGTGGTGGGCCGCTGGAATGGCCACGCCCATGCCGTTTTTGTAGATGTTGGGATCAACGACCACGTGGATGGACGCGATGTCCCGTGCTGGCAAAAGTTCGGCGGCCGATGCGGCGGCAAGGGCCACGGCAATGGGTTCGGTGCAGCCCAGGGCCGGAGCCACTTCCATGGACAAGACATCTCGGACGGTATATTGCATGAGTACTTCCTCTTCCGGCCAGGCGGATTTGTGGCGGCACTATAGCCGGAGATCGCCCGTTCCGGCAATGGGACGGTTCGGCCCCTTCAGATGGGGATTCCAGACCTTTTTCTGGAACGCGTCGGAAAAGGATGAATAGTTTTTCGACATCAAAGTGCACTTCGCCGCACTTTTTATTTGGAGGATACATGCGCGATTATTCCCAAGCCGTCTGGGCCGACCTGTGCGCCATCCGGGACAAGGCCCCTGTCATCCACAACATCACCAACTTCGTGGTCATGAACACCACCGCCAATGCCCTGCTTTCCCTGGGAGCCTCACCGGTGATGGCCCATGCGGAAGAGGAAATGGACGAAATGGTGGCCATTTCCTCGGCCCTGGTCATCAATATAGGCACGCTTTCCCGCCCCTGGATAGCCTCCATGCGCCGGGCCGGCCTGGCCGCCCGTGAAAAGGGCATCCCCGTGGTGCTCGATCCCGTGGGTACGGGCGCGACCTGTCTGCGTACGGAAACCAGTCTGGCCATTCTTAATGAAGTCGCGCCCGGAATCGTGCGCGGCAATGCTTCGGAGATAATGGCGCTGGCCCATGCCGCGGGAATTTCAGACGAGCAGGCCGCGGCCAAGGGCGTGGACAGCACCCACGGTACGGAAGCGGCCGTGCAGGCCGCAAAGCTTCTGGCCGGGAAATATGCCTGCGTGGTGGTCGTCAGCGGAGCGTTCGACCTTATCACGGACGGCGAACGGTCCATCCGGATCATGAACGGCGACCAGCTCATGCCCCTGGTCACGGGCATGGGCTGCACCGCCACGGCAGTGGTGGGAGCCTTTGCCGCGGTGAATCCTTCGGGGCTGGAAGCCGCGGCCCACGGAATGGCCGTGATGGGGATGGCCGGAGAGATGGCCGCGGCGCAGGCCCACGGACCGGGAACGCTTCAACTGCATTTTCTGGATGCGCTTTACTCCATGAAGGAGGGGGATGTGCGGGACATGTTGCGCATGGACTCGGATGTCCTTTAAGCGCGAGTTGGACGGAGCCTTGGAACCACGCTTGGAACAGTAGCGAACGCAATGTCAGCACGAACAGAACCACGGCGGACGACAAGGAGGACTTCATGGCCGGAATTCTTGTGATCTACGGAAGCGAGACAGGCAACACCAGGGCGGCTGCGGAAATGATCGCGGACGTGCTGCGAGGGCGCGGCGCGGCCGTGCAGGTGCGCGACGTGTGCGATACCGGAGTGGAAGCCTTTGCTGAGGATTTTTCACTTTTTCTGCTGGGGGTTTCCACCTGGGGGGCCATCGAGGACGAAGTGACCGAGGACTTCAAGAGTTTCTACGACGACATGGGCGCAACCGATATGAGCGGAAAAAAGGTGGCCGTGTTCGGCAGCGGTGATTCCGGATATGAAAATTTCTGCAAGGCCGTGGACCACGTGGTGGAGCGCGCCCAGGAACAGGGTGCGACCATTGTGCTGGACGGTTTGAAATTCAACCTGGCGCCTGGCTCCAGCTCCGATGCCATTCGGGCCTGGGCGGTTCAGGCGGCTGAAATCGCGGAGAAACAATGAGCAATATCAAATCCGTGGCAACGACCAATGCGCCGGCTGCCGTAGGTCCCTATTCCCAGGGTGTGCAGGCCGGTTCCCTGGTGATGGTTTCCGGTCAGTTGGGGTTGGACCCTGCCGGCGGGGGGCTGGCTGCCGATTTCGCGGCACAGGCAAGACAGGCCCTGGCCAACTGCAAGGCCATTCTGGAAGAGGCCGGATGTACCATTGATAACATCGCGGCAGTGGATGTCTTTGTGACAAACCTGGGGCGTTTTCAGGAATTCAACGTCATTTATGCCGACTTTATGGGCGAACACCGGCCTGCCAGGGCTGTCGTCGAAGTATCCGCCCTGCCTTTGGGCGGGTTGGTCGAAGTCAAATGTATGGCGCTCAAACCATAAAGTAAGCAGTTATGTTGAAAGACAGCATCTACGAATACACGGAAACGTTTCCCGTCCGTGTATATCATTGCGGCGTGGACGGGCACATTACGCTGCCCGCCCTGGCCGATTTTCTTCAGGAAGCCGCTTCCGTGCATGCCGAACACCTGGGCTACAGCCGTGCCCGACTGCTGGAAGAGGGGCGCATCTGGGTTTTAGCCAGATTGTATGTCCAGATGGATCGCATGCCCTGTTTTCAGGACAAAATAACCCTGCACACTGTTGCCAGGGGGCGCGACAAGTACCATGCCTTTCGTGATTTTCGACTGCTGGATGCAAGCGGGGCGGAGTTGGGACGGGCCACAAGTTCGTGGCTGCACATGGACATTGCCAGCCGCAGCATGACCCCGCTGGACGACAGCCTGATGCAGGCCGTTCCGGAGGGCATCAATCCGGGCCTTCTGGATTTTCCCACCCGGTCGCTTCCCCGGCTGCGTACGCCAAAGTCCACTCGGGAACTTCGGGCGCGGTATTTCGACGAGGACATGAACGGCCATGTCAACAATGCCCGGCTTGTTTCCTGGTGCCTGGAGAGCGTGCCGGAGAATGTCTGGCAGGGACGGAGTGCCTGCGGTCTGGATATCGGCTTTCGCAGCGAATGCCACAGGGGCGAGGCTGTTGTTTCCCTTTGTGCGGATGCTTCGGAAGAGACACCCCGGGCGGATGGGCAGCGTATGATCCACGCTGTGCAGCGCGAAGGCCAGGACCTCTGCCGTGCGGTCAGTTTCTGGCGGACGCTTCCCTGAATTTGAAGACCATCAGGGTGATGTCGTCCTCTGCTTTCGCAGGGCCCACGAATTCGGTCAGGGCGTCCAGAACGGCCTGAAGAATCTGCTCCGCGCTCCTATCCGCCTGCGAACGCAGGATATGCCGTACCCTGTCCTTGCCGAACATGGTTCCATCCGGACCATGCGCCTCCCATATTCCGTCCGTGCCGATCAGCAATACGCTGCCCGGAGGCGGGACGGGCCGGGAGTATTCCTGAAATTCGAATCCTTCCACCACGCCCAGGGCCATGCCCTGGCCGTCGAGTTCGGAAAACATGCCGGAGGCAGGTTCATAGAGCATGGCCGGATCGTGCCCTGCGCGTATCCAGCGCAGAAGGGACGGGGTGTCGCTTTGCGCATCCCGGTTGTGCACGGCCAGCAGGAAAAGGGTCATGAACCGTCCGGAGTCTCCCACGTCGTTGGACAGCCGGTCATTGAGCAGACCGCAGATTTTGTCCAGACGGCCGTGCTCTCCTGCTGCCATGCGCAGGTAGGCGCGTGCCGCGGCCATGAGCAGGGCCGCGCCGACACCATGCCCTGTCACGTCACCCACGGCGAAAAGCATATCCCGCTCTCCTCCCTCCGCAGCGGAGAAGGGAAAGGCGTCGTAGTAATCCCCGCCGGTTTCGTCGGAATAGAGGCTGCGGCCGGCCACGTCCACGCCGGACAGGGAGGGGAAAGCTTTGGGAAGCAGATTTCCCTGTATCTCCTCGGCCACAGCCAGGGCGGACACCAGCTCGATGCGGTGGCGCAGGCCGTCGATCATTTCATTGGTACGGCCGGCGATCAGGCCGAATTCATCCCCTGTGGCCACGGGAATCTTGCGTTCCAGATTGCCTTCGGCCACACGTTCCAGCACGTTGGTCTGGTTGGCGAAGAGCAGTTTGAGATTGCGGGAATAGGAAATGATGAGGTTGAGGGTTATGGCGATGAGCACCGCCATGATGAAGACGATTTCTCCGGCAACGGCAAAGGCGGCCATGGTCAGGTCCTCGGGGGTGGTCCCGGTCGTGACGAGCCAGTCCAGATCCTTGACGATGACCAGAATGAGGACGCTGGATATCAGCACCATGCCGCTGAAGGCGGCCAGCATGAATTTTCTGGTAACGGGAAACAGCTTTTCCGGCGGGCTGCTGTGCAGGGTCTCCGATGCCAGGCGGATGTTTTTACGTTCGCGTGCAAGTGCCGTGTCTGCGCCGGTGAAGAAACCGAAGAGCAGGCAGCCGAGAACGACCCTGGCCCCACTGAGGAAGGGGAATCCGTAGACGATGCCGTTGAACGCGGCAATGGCCACGCCGGCTCCTGTCAGCAGGCCGAAGTCCAGGGCGAACTGCCGTCCGGGGCGGGACAGCAGGGGAGCCGTGTCCAGGAAAATCGGTTCGATGAGGAAACGAAGGGCAAGAGCCGCCCCCAACCACCCCGTTATGATTGCCGCGAAAATCTCGGAGGGCAGTGATTCCAGAAATGGGCAGACCTGAACGCCGTAAATGATCAGCCCGATGATGGCTGCGCAATAATGTATTATCAACCGCATACTCGTGTTCTCCTGGCAGGGGCCGCACAGGCCACTTATCGAGACAATGCCGGAAAAGGTCTCGTACTGCGTTGTGGAATGTGTGTTCAGGAGATAATGGCGTGTCGCCTGGTTTTTACATGCCGAGGGCGACATGTATGAAAAGCCGGCTGTTCGGTGTGGAACGCCCGGCGCAACATTGTGCGACAGATACCGCCTATCCTGGCAAACACTACCGCAGCCTTGCCCGAAGAGCAATGCATTGTCGTGGCAGGATGCCGCGTATGGTCATACGGTGTAGCGGCTGTGAAGCCAAAGAATTCTATTCCTGGAAAAGGGTGTCCTCATCCCGCCGCGGTCTTCCCGGACCAGGGCCGGGTTCCGGCAGCAACTCCATGGGGATGCCTTCCTTGGCCATAGCTTCTATGATCCATTGCGTGGCGCGGACGCCGCGGATGATACGGGTTATGGCAGATGGTTGCACGCCGAGCCTTGTCGCCAGGGTGCGGCGTTCAATTTTGTGGTATGTCAGCCAGGTCATCAGAGCGGTCACCCTGTCCACCTTGCGGAGGTCCAGATGCATATTCTGTGTTGTGTTTTTTTCGTTATTCATTTGGAATATAGCTACTTTAGAAATTAATCGAGAGTCTTCTCTTTTGGAAAAACACCAGCTCGGCATCATACTGGATTTTTATATGATGTCCACTTGTGCTCTGGAAATAGGGTTTCTATTGCCAGAATACACGCTGATGCAGGCCACTATACAGAACGAAACAATGTCCAACAGGATCAAAAAGAAGCATTATGTATGATGAAGTCATCCTGCAATGGTTCTCGTATATACGAACTTGATTGCACCATAATTTGAGAAAAAATGGCATTATAAATATTGGGAAAAATCTTTGATCATGGATTTTTTATTGCAGGTGGGAGTTTTTTGGCAAAGAGAGATTGTTTTAAACAGATTGCATCATGTGGGCATGTTCTTTTAAATAAGCGCTTTCCATTGGCCTGCCGTTGCTTTCGGAGAAAAGGGCGTACGATTTCTTGCCTGTATTTCCGTGAAAAGGCATGATTTGCATCGATGCCGGACATTCAAATGTTTGCGTCGGGCGTGTACGTGTTTTTGAGCTGCTTGCGTGGAATGGGAAAGATCGGCCGGGCTGCGGTGTCAATGATGAATGACGAATGGTCCGGGCTGAAAAGTCCAGAAAGGGCCTTTTCGACGATCCGTTGGCGTACGGGCGTTGTTCATGTCCTGCCTTGAGCCGACGATACAACATACTGCGGACACTGCGTCCGCACCGGTGTCATCCGGCATCGGTCAACCTTTGGGAGGAAGAACATGGATACATTGGAAGCCATCCATACTCGGCGCAGCATTCGGAAATACCAGGACCGCGATGTTTCCGATGAACTGATCACGGAGCTGCTGTCCGCGGCCATGAGTGCCCCCAGCGCGGGAAATGCCCAACCCTGGCAGTTCATCGTCGTGCGCAACGAGGGCCAGCGTCAGGCGGCCGCATCCATCAATCCGTATGCGGCCATGGCTCCGAAGGCATCTGTGGGCATTCTGGTGTGCGGCGACACGAACAAGGAAAAATACCCCGGTTACTGGGTGCAGGATTGTTCCGCCGCTATCCAGAATCTGCTTCTGGCCGCCCATGCCAAGGGGCTGGGAGCCGTTTGGACCGGAATCCACCCCACCGAGAATCGGGTGGAAGGTTTCACCAAGCAATTTGACCTGCCAGAAGGCGTTATTCCCCTGGCCTACATTCCCCTTGGCTATCCTGACCAGGACTTGAAGGCGCAGGACAGATACGCGGCGGAAAAGGTTCATTTCGATCGCTGGTAGCAACGGGAGCAGACCTCTGCTCTCCAAATGGAAAAAAGGGGCAAAGACGATGTCTTTGCCCCTTTTTCTTGGGACGTTGCATCAGGGGGCTGGGAATTACATTGCCATTGCACGGTCCAGACGGGCAATGGTTTTCTCCCTGCCCAGGCCGAGCATGGTTTCATGGAGTCCGGGGCTGTTGGTGCGCCCGGTGATGGCCACGCGGATGGGCTGCGCAATGGCCTTGAAAGTGAGTTCGTGGGCTGCCAGGTAGCTGGTCAGAACGTTGTCTATGGTCTCTTCCGTGAAGTCGTCCAGGGCGATCAGGCCGTCGCGGATGGCCTGGAGATGGGTTTTGGATTCGTCCTTGAGGAATTTGCCAACGGCTTTTTCGTCGTACTTCAGCTTGTCGTCATCCACCAGGAAGAAGTCCAGGCCGTCCGCCATTTCCACCAGGGTCTTGGAACGCGGCGCGTACAGGGGGACCACGGCGGCAATGGCCTTGATGTCGTCCGTGTGGATTCCCCTTTCCGCCAGGAGTGGCAGCAGCAGGGCGGCGATGCGTTCAGGGGCGGCCTCTTTGATGTAATGGGCGTTGAGCCAGTGCAGCTTGGCCGTGTCAAAGACCGCGGCAGAGGTCCCCAGGTGTTCGGTGTTGAAGTGCTCTATGAGCTCTTCGCGCGAGAAAATCTCCTGGTCGCCGTGGGACCAGCCCAGGCGGGCCAGATAGTTGAGCATGGCTTCGGGGAGAATGCCGTCCTTTTCGTATTCAATAACACTGGTCGCGCCGTGGCGCTTGGAAAGTTTTTTCTTGTCCGGTCCGAGGATCATGGGCACATGGCCGAAGGCGGGCGGGGTAAGTCCCAGGGCATTGTAGATGAGAATTTGGCGCGGGGTGTTGGCCACATGGTCCTCGCCGCGCAGCACATGGGTTATCCCCATGGTATGGTCGTCCACAACCACGGCCAGGTTGTAGGTGGGGCTGCCGTCGCTGCGGCGCAGGATCATGTCGTCCATCTCCTGGTTAGGCCAGGAGATGTGCCCCTTGACCATGTCCAGATAATCCGTGGAGCCTGTCAGCGGGGCCTTGAGGCGTACCACCCGGCCTTTTCCCGGTCCCAGGTTTTTTTCTCGGCAACAGCCGTCATATTTGGGTTTGCGGCCCTCGGCGCGGGCCTTTTCCCGCATGGCTTCCACTTCTTCGGCCGAGCACGCGCACCAATAGGCCTGACCAGAGTCGAGCAGCCTGTCGATGAATTCGTTGTGCAGTTCGGTGCGTTGGCTCTGGTATTTGAGGTCGTCCCAATCAAGCCCCAGCCAGGTCAGACCGTCCAGGATGGCCTGGGTGGCTTCGGGAGTGGAGCGTTGCAGGTCCGTGTCTTCCACGCGTAGGACGAACCGGGCCTGGTTGTGTTTGGCCAGAAGCCAGGAAAAAATCGCGGTGCGGGCGCCACCCACATGCAGAAATCCTGTGGGGCTGGGAGCAAACCGTGTGACCATGCTCATAACTTCTTCTCCATACGCCGTTTTCGGCGAAATGCGGGTGTTTTTCCCGCAGGGAAATATCGTTTGCGTGTCCGGACAATAAGAGGCGCTTCCGCGAACGGCGGAAACGCCCTTGTGCAGTGCGTCTTCAGCGGACGTTTGTGGCAGGCCTGTCGTCCGGAACAGGATACCGTCTGACAGGATTGGTTACAATCCCGTTGCTATACGGCTTCCACGGCTTTGACTTCCGGGACTTCCTTGAGGATTACCCGTTCCACCCCGTTCTTCAGGGTGATCTGGGACATGGGACAGCCCTTGCAGGCTCCTTGCAGGCGGACCTGGACGATGCCGTTGTCCGTGATGTCCACCAGTTCCACATCGCCACCGTCAGCCTGAAGCACGGGACGGATTTTATCCAGTGCGGCTTCGATTTTTTCGCGCATGATGCCCTCCATTGAACATTTAGGGGAGAGGTAGCCACTTCCCCGTCACCTGTCAACGGAGCAGGAAACGGATGGCGGTCTTGTTCGCATCCTGAGGCTTGTGCGTATGTGCACATTTTGCACATACTGCACATACTGCACATACTGCACATTCTTGTGCAACATGCTGCACAAAAAAGGCAAGAAGTAAACATTTTTTATCGTAACATATTGAAATAAAATGATATGAGTGTTTGGCACGAGTAATGCTATTACCCATTCGAACAGCAACAACCTCTACTTGTCAAAGGAGTACTCCTATGAATCGTAAAAATGTAACTGTCTTTGCAGCAACAGCTTTGGTCGTCCTGCTTGTGGCAGCCACAGCCATGGCTAACCCTTATGGACAGGGACGGCACGGCGGCAAAGGAGTCAACCCCGGCTTCAGCCAGCTGACCCCGGAAAAGCAGGCAGCCTTTGCATCCATCATGAATGAATACCAGGACAAGGTTTTCCCCATCCGCCTGGACATCTGGGCCAAGAACACGGAACTCAATGCCCTGTACGGCAACCCCAACGCCGACCCCAAGCGCATCACGACCCTGGTGAACGACATCAAGAATCTGCACACCAGTCTCTACGAAATGCGCAAGTCCTACGGCCAGCGAATTGAAAAGGAAATCGGCATCAATGTATTCAACGGCGGTCCGGGGTTCGGCAATTGCCCCGGTGGCAATGGCGGCTACTCCCGTGGCGGCCCGGGCTTTGGCGACTGCCCCGGCGGCATGGGCGGCGGCATGGGCGGCGGACGTGGTGGTTGCGGCGGCGGACGCTTCTAACCCCGCATCCCTCTCCCCATAGAACAAAATACAGGCATCTCCAGGGATACATCCATACATCCCGACCTCATCCTCCTCCGTCGGCGGGGCTGACCGGCCCCGCCGATTATAATTAAAAAAGCATGGAATATACATTGCCCGCAAAACAGGCTGTGATGTACCTTGCTGCAGCAAATGGCGAAAACCCCGCTACATTTCAGGAGTTGGAGATATGCTTCGCAAAACCACGTCCATGGTATTGTTCCTGTCCGGTGTCTTTGTTTTGTTGACCAGCGTTGTTCTTTACATACAGCCGCACGGCCGGGTGGCATACTGGGCGGACTGGCGGTTCTTGGGCTTTTCCAAGGGGAGCTGGGACGCCGTCCACATCACCACGGGCGTCCTTTTTCTCGTGGCCGGACTGCTGCACCTGTACTACAATTGGAAGGCCATTGCCGCGTATATGAAAAACAGGGCGCATGATCTGGTGGTCATGACCCCTCCCATGGTCTTCGCCCTGGCGATCACCCTGTACTTTGCCGTGGGTACATTGCTCGGACTGCCTCCCATGCAGCAGATTCTTGATTTTTCCGCACATATCAAGGACGGATATTCAGATACCCTTGGCGCACCTCCTTATGGCCATGCGGAGCTGTCCAAACTCAGGAAGTTCGCCGGATACATGGGGGTGAGTAACGAAGATGCCGTGGCGCTTCTGTCCAAGGAGGGAATTACGGCCGATGGTGAGGACATTCTTGCCGATATTGCCGCGCGCAACAACACCTCGCCACAGCATATTTTTGAAATCATCAAGAAGGCCACTGGCGGGAAGGCGGCCTTGCCGGAAACTCCGCCGGACGGCATGGGCAAAATCAGGTTCTCCGCGTTCTGCAAGCAGTATGGTCTTGATGAGCAGGCGGTTGTCCAATACCTTGCAACGAAGGGCGTTGCCGCAAACAGCGACATGACCTTCAGGGAAGTTGCCCAAAACGCCGGACGGCAGCCCATGGACATCTATCAACTGCTCAGGACCTTTAGCCAGCGGAAGTAGCTTCACAGCAAGGGCGTCATGCAGATTCGATTTGAAAAAAAAGACAGGGGGCCGGTGCTGCTCGCGGCACTGGCCTTGTCTCTCTTGTGCGCCAGCCTGTTTTTTTTCACCTGGGACGGGCTGCGCAGGCAGCGGGACCTGCTGGAGGAGCATGTAAGCCTCACATCGCGGGTCATCATGCGGGGCATGCAGGCCAATCTGCTGCGATCCATGCGTCCGGGACATGGAGGCGGAGGAGGGCACATGGGGCCTCCACCGGACGACCTGCTCAATGATGTGGCGGGCGACGGCAATGTTCTGTTCATGGGAGTGGTGGCCGCCAACGGCACGGTTCTGTACGCATCGCCCGGCGATTTCAAGAATTTTCCGCGGCTGAGCGCATCGGCCCTTGTCCTGTTGCGGGAGACAGGAGAGTGGAGCGCTCCCGTGCATTGGGATGGGCGAGATATCCTGGTTTCCGGCATGCGCGCCCATCGACTGCTGGCCCGTCTTTGTCGCGACGGCAGCTGCGGCCCGGGCCAACCGGAGGTTTTTTTCCTTCTCGGCATGAACCTCCAACCCTATCTGGAGCAGTACAATAAATTTCGTCAGGGGGCGCTCATTCAGATGGGATTTGTCATCGGGGCGGCCGCCTTGCTCATGGTGCTCATCACGGCCTATGTCAAGCACCGGGAAGAGGGACGCAGGCTGGCGGCTTTGGAAGAGGTGCATTTCACTTTGCTGGACGCCATGCCCGACGGTCTGCTTTCGTTGGATGAGAACGGCGTCATCCGTACGGCCAACCGGAGCGCCTTTCAGATTCTGGGAGAGCCGGGGCTTGTAGGGCGTCGTTGGGCTTCTCTGGGGCTGGCGCCGACAAAGGAGGACGGACGCGCCGGGTGGACGCAGTGCGAGCACCAGGGGCGGCAGCTGGAGATTCTGCTGCGCGAGCTGGACGATCCGGACACCGCGGGCAATCTTGTGCTGGTGCGTGACCGGACGGTTTTCAAGCGGCTGGAGGAACGGCTGGGCAGTGCGGAAAAGCTGGCCGCGGTCGGCCGCATGGCGGCCGGAGCGGCCCACGAAATTCGCAATCCCCTGAGTTCCCTGCGTGGGTTCGCCCAGTTTTTCATGAACAAGTTCAAGGGCGTCGAGCCCGAAGAGGAATACGCCGCCACCATGGTGCGCGAGGCCGACAGACTGAACAAGGTCATCACGGACATGCTTTTTCTGGCAAAACCCCGTGTTCTGGAACCGATGAATGTGGACCTTGCCGCCATGGCCGAGGATATTTCTCGTGTGCTGGCCCCGGACATTCAGGAAAAGGGAGTGCGGTTCGGGCAGGAGCTTCCATTTCCCATGTGCATGCCGATCCCGAAGCGCTCAAGCAGGCCCTGATCAATCTGGTGGTCAACAGTCTGAACGTCCTGGAACCTGCCCGGGGTGAAGTCATGGTGCTTTCCGGAAGGGAAAACGATGAGAGCTGGGTGGGAGTGCGCGACAACGGATCGGGCATGTCACCCGAAGAGGTGCAGCGCGCCCTGGAGCCGTTTTTTACCACGCGCAAGGATGGGACCGGCCTGGGACTTGCCATAGTGGACACCATCATGCGCGAACATCAGGGGCGGGTGGACATTGCCAGCACTCCCGGCCTGGGAACCACGGTCCGCCTGTTTTTCGGCTGAAAAGGCTGAACGCCTCAGGCCTTTTGTGTGGTTACCTGCCGCAGAACGTCGACGAGTTCCAGCATGGCAACGGGCTTGGAGACGTAGCCGCGCATGCCCGCTTCAAGAAAGACGGCCTTGTCTTCGGCCATGGCGTAGGCGGTCAGGGCGACAATGGGAATGTACGCCTTGTCCCTGAATGCGGGGTCGGTCAGTATTGCCCTGGTGGCAGCCACGCCGTCCATGGTCGGCATCTGGATGTCCATGAGGATGACGTCGAAATCATTGTTTTGCAGCATGTCCAATGCCTGCTTGCCGTTGGTCACGGCCTGCACCCTGTGACCGCATTTTTCCAGCAATTTTTGTATGAAGAACCGGGTGCTCTGGTCGTCCTCGGCCAACAGGACGCGCAGGGGGCCTGGGGTTCCTTCCATAGGGGCGGGCACAACTCCGGCAATCCGGGGCTGTGCAATGCGGGGGGCGGGCGCGGTCCGTGCGAACGGCAGGCTCAGGTAAAAGGTGGTCCCCTTGTCCAGCGTGCTGGAAACAGCCATGTTGCCGTTCATCAGTTGGACAAGGCGTTTGGAAATGGAAAGCCCCAGCCCGGCGCCCTGGTATTTTCTCTGGAAATTGTTTTCCACTTGGGAAAAAGCCGTGAACAGATTGTCCAGCTTGCTGTCCGGGATTCCTATGCCCGTGTCGGCAACTGTGAGCATGATGCGGCACTTTTCTTTTTCCGGCGCGGGAAGGGGCCAGGCCGTGACAACCACTTCTCCTTTTTCCGTGAATTTGAGCGCGTTTCCCACCAGGTTGTTGACCACCTGTTGCAGACGGGTGCTGTCGCCCAGGAGTTGCCGGGGGATGTTATCGCCCAGAACAATGCGTAATTTGAGTCCTGCCTGCTGTGCCGCCGGTTGGAACAGATGCCGGGTCGTGTGCAGGATTTCGGAAAGTTCGAATGGCTCGGACCGTATTTCAAGGCGTCCGGCCTCCACCTTGGACAGGTCGAGAATATCGCTGACCAGACGCACCAGCCGTTTGCACGAGGCCACTCCGATGTCTGCGAATTCTTCCTGCTCCGGTGTCAATGCGGTGGTTTGGAGAAGTTGTAGCATGCCCATGATGCCGTTGAGCGGGGTGCGGATTTCATGGCTCATGTTGGCAAGGAAAAGGCTTTTGGCCTGGTTGGCTGCTTCGGCCTGCTCCTTGGCGGCTTCCAATGCGTCCATGACCCTCTTGCGTTCGGTTATGTCGCGCAGGGCGGTTATGCGCAGCAATTCGCCTTTTTTTCTGGCCGTGCGTCCCTGGATTTCGCAGGGAAAGGTCGTGCCGTCCTTGCGCAGGGCCACGGCCTCGTAGGGGGCGGTACTGTCCGTGGAAATATGCTGCCGGACGGTCTCCCTCGACTCGGGATGAATCCAGTCCGTACCGGGACGTCCCAGGGCTTCCTCGAGAGTGTAGCCGAACATGCGTTCCGCGGTTCTGTTCTGTCCGGTGCAGATGCCGTTTCTGGACAGAAAGATGGCTTCAAAAGTGGCGTCTGACAGTTGTTTGTAGCGCTCCTCGCTTTCCCGGATATCCCTGACCATCTGCTTCCGGCCGGTTATGTCCTTGGAGAATCCGCAGAGCATTGCGGGTGAGTCCTCGGTGGCCGGTTCCATGACCGCGTTCATGGAGATCCAGATGTGTTCGCCGTCGGCGCGTTGCGCCTCGTATTCGAAATTTTCCACGTATCCCTGGTTGCGGATCAGGGTGATGAACTCCTCCCGGCGTTTGGGATCGGCGTACAACTGGGTTCCAAGGTCGGTGTATGTCCGAAGGGCTTCCTCGGGAGTGGAGCAGCCGACAATGCGGGCCATCTCGTTGTTAGCGGCCAGGGGCTGACCATCCGCGGTGGTCTGGAAAATACCAACCGGGGCTTTTTCAAAGAGCTTGCGGTATTTTTTTTCGCTTTGCATCAGGGCCAGTTCGGCCGCCTTTCTTTCGCTCACGTCCAAAGCCTGCCCTACCAGGCCGCAGATGTTGCCAAGGGTATCACGGATGAGCGATTTGGTTATGAGTATGTCGCGCCGGATGCCGTTCTTTGCCTGACTCTGGGTTTCGTACTCCTGCACTCCGCCGGTTAGATACAGTTCTGCATCCATCCGGGCGTACTTGTCCGCAAGCTCCCGGGGCGCGAGATCTCGCGCATCGCGCCCGATGATCCTGTCTCTGGAAATGCCGAGCATTTCCGCAAAGGCCAGATTGCAACAGAAATAGCGTCCGCTTATTCCCTTGTAGAAAATGGGGGTGGGCAGGGCGTCAAGCATGCGCATGAGCACGGTGTTGCTGAGGGAGATCGCAGGATCGGTTAACTGCGAGCCCTCTTCCAGAGAGCGGATGTGCTGCCGGGCAATCCGAAGCTCTGTCAGAAGCTGTTCCTTGCTTTTTCTGTCGTCTGCGACCATGGCATGCCTTGTGGGAAGAGCGGGTGTGGATGAAATTTCCGTCTATAGTAAAATGAGGTAAAGTTCATTGCAAACGTTATCCGCATCATAATGTCGATCTCAGCTCGAAAAATCGGCGATGTAGCGGACGGCGACGATCAGGATGCAGCTCACCAGTATCCCCTTGATGACATCGGGGCGCACATGTTTTTGCATGCGTGCTCCGCAGTACGTGCCCGCCAAACCTCCCAGGCCGAACAGCAGGCCCAGCAGCCAGTCCGGGGCGACGGCCAGGGAGGGGTACAACGGGGCGATGCCCTGAAAGAACGCCACCCCCGCAATGGAAGTGACAAAAGTTCCCAGCAGGGCTGCACCTGCCACGGTATGCACGGGGAGTCCCAGAAACGCCACGAAGAACGGCGCGATGATGGAACCTCCGCCGATGCCGTAGATCCCGCCGACCACCCCCACGACCAGGCTCATGCAGAAGACCGTCCGGGTGGACGTCCGGTACTCCTGGTCGTCGAAAAGATAGGCGATCCAGCGTCTGTTGAACACCACCGGGGTGATGCGTCCGGCCTTGACGGTCGCTCCGGAATTTTTTCTGCCCCGGAGAATGTTTTGAGCCATGCGCAGACCTATATACAGCAATACCAATGCAGCGAAAAGTTTGAAATTTTTCGGGTCTGGCAGGTAGCGTACCCTGATGACGGCTCCGGCGAAAACTCCGGGAAGAGTGCCCAGAATGACGGCCCAGGCCAGGGGCCAGACCATGCGTCCCTCGCGGATGTAGCGGTAGACCCCGCCCGGGATGGCCACGATGTTGTACAGATGGTTGGTGGCGCTGACGGATGGACTGGCATATCCCAGAATGCTCATCTGGAACGGCAGGAGCATGAATGCGCCGGACACGCCGCCCATGGAGGTGAAGAAGGAAATCACGAAGCTGACCAGAGGGGGGAGGAGGGGATTTGTCTCAATCCCTGCGGTGGGGAAGTACATGGGAGCCTCGGTGTTTTTTGTGCAAACCATACTCTGAAGGTATGGTAGGTGTTTTCAAATTAGCACCATGCCCCATGGAGGGTAAAGAAAAGTATTCATTGTGCCATTCCGAACATAGATGAATGCGCCACGGCATATTGTCTGAACCTGCTTCCCCTGCTCCCCGCTTTTTTACGGACTGTATGGCAACCGGAATCGTAATCCCCTTTCCTCTCCCGATAAGATTTTTGGGAAAAGGGGGGCGTGGGGAAATAACCATTTTAAGAAAAGGCTATTTCCCCACATGCGGTTATTTTGCAGTGGATTAGTGCGCGTCGGCCCAGTTGCGTCCCACTCCCATGTCCACGGTCAGGGGGACGGAGAGCTCCACAACTCCTGCCATGACCTGCTGCAAACGCTCCCCGGCCTGCCGGGTGGTTGCCTCGGGCGATTCGATAAGGAGTTCGTCGTGCACCTGAAGAATGAGCTTCGCGCCCAGGTCGCTCAATTGCGCATCGTGGGCCGCGTCGATCATGGCTTTTTTGATGATGTCCGCGGCGCTGCCCTGGACGCGGGTATTGATGGCCTGCCGCCGGGCCTGGCTTTGCAGGTTGTTGTTGCGGGAGTTGATATCCGGGAGCAGCCGACGGCGTCCCATGATGGTTGTCACCGAGCCTTTTTCTCGAGCTTCCTTTTCTATGGCGTCGTAGAATTCGCGTACCTTGGGCATGCGCTCGAAGTACCTTGTGATGAAATCCTTGGCTTCGGCCATGGAAATCTTGAGTTCGCGGGCCAGACGTTGCGGTCCCATGCCGTAGAGCAGGCCGAAGTTGATGGTCTTGGCGTTGCGTCGTTCATCCGTGGTGACCTCTGCGGTCTCCTTGCCGAAGAGAATTCCGGCGGTGCGGCTGTGGATGTCTTTGCCATGGCGAAAGGCCTCGATGAGTCCCTCGTCTCCGGACAGGTGGGCCAGCAGGCGCAGTTCGATCTGGGAGTAGTCGGCGGCGGCCAGGAGGTTGCCCGGACCGGCCGTGAAACAGGCCCGCATGCGTTTGCCCATGCGTCCCCGGATGGGGATGTTCTGCAAGTTGGGTGCGGAACTGGACAGGCGGCCCGTGGCGGTGGCCAGATTGTTGAACGTGGTGTGCAACCGGCCTTGTGCATCCACCATGCGCGGCAGCGGGGCCAGGTAGGTGGAACGAAGTTTTTCCAGCATGCGGAATTCCAGGATTTCCGGGATGATCTCGTGGGCGTCGGTCAGTTTTTCCAGAACGGTGCTGGATGTGGATGGCGCGCCACCAGGGGTCTTGCCCTTGGTTTTGAGCTCCAGCTTGGTGAAAAGCACCTCGGCTATCTGTTGGCTGGAGCGGATGTTGAAATCCTGGCCCGCCAGCTCTATGATGCGTGCGGAATGTTCGTCGATCTGGGTCTGCACTTCGTCGAGAAAGGCGGCAAAGGCGTCCAGATCAATGGCCAGCCCGGCGTTTTCCATGTCCGCCAGCACGGGGATGAGCGGCATTTCCAGGTCGGCCAGGAGTTTGTCCATCTCGGCCACCTGGATTTTCTTTTCCAGGGTGGCGGCAATGGCCGCGGCTTTGAGTCCCATGGACGAAGGGTGCACCGGGTCGGTTTCCGGGGCGTTTTCAAAGAGGCGGCAGACCTGGTCGAAGGAGTAGCCGCGTTCCTCCGGGTTGAGCAGGTAGGCGGCCAGCCCCAGGTCGAAAAACAGATGCAGGGGCAGTTCGCGCCATGCCGGGACGGTCCGGTACAGCTCCTTGAGAGAGGGCACGGCCACACGTTCGGCTTCGGCAAGACGGCCGACAAGTTCGTCCGTTCCGTTCGCCGGGCAGGCCAGGGACCATTCATCTCCCCCGATGCCCAGGCGGAATCCCCTGTCGTTCCCTTCGCCAGCGGGAACCAGTCCCACACATTTCCCCGCCATGTCCGGCAGGTCGGCGATGGTCCGGGCCTGCCGCACGGCCAGGGGGGCGATTTCGGGCACGGCGGTGTTCATGGGGAAAAGCGAGGCCTGTTCCGTGCCCGAGATCACGGTCCGGGGAGCCGGACGAGGCAGGTCGCGCAGCAGGCTGCGGAATTCGTATTCCTGGAAAAAATCGCGCAATCCTTGGAGATCGGGCGGATTGGGGGTCAGCCCTTCGTCGTCCAGCTCGGTGCAGCGGTGCGTGTCCAGGCGGGTCAGCTTGCGGAAGGTTTCCGCATCCTCGCGTTTGCCTTCCAGTTTCTTGCGGAACTTGGGTTCGATGGCAGCCAGATTGCTGTATATTTCCTCCAGCGTTGCGAAATCGGCCATGATTTTCTGGGCCGTCTTGGGACCGACACCGGGAAGTCCCGGAATGTTGTCGCTGGAATCGCCGATAAGCGCCTGGAAGTCGGGCCAGGAGGAAGGCTCCATTCCGCTTTCCTGGCGGAAGTCGTCAAGCCCGGTAAGTTTTTCCTTGCTTCCTGACGGGTCCCACATCCAGACGTTGCTGGTGAGGCATTGCCTGAGGTCCTTGTCCGCGCCGATGATGATGACCGGGCGTTCGGTCTGGTATCTGATTGCCAGTGAGGCGATGCAGTCGTCGGCTTCGCAGTCGAGGGCCACGTGTGTGGGAATGCCCATGAGTTCCAGAGCCTGCTTGATGGGATCGATCTGGCGGAGCAGATCTTCTGGGGCGGCGTCGCGCTGGGCCTTGTATTCCGGAAAAACCTCGTGGCGAAAATTCTTGCCAGGACCGTCCAGTACAAAGGCCATGCGTTCGGGGGTTTCCTCGCGCAGGATGCGCAACATGAGGCGCAGGATGAAAAACAGGGCGTTCGTCGGGGTCCCGTCCGAGCGGGTCATGTCTCGGAAGGCGTAGAATCCCCGGTATATGTAGGCGGAGCCGTCAATCAGATAGAGCGGCGGAGTGGACAGGTTCAGGCGGTCGAAAAGCGACATGTTGTTATTCCTGATTGGCGTTGATGGTGGGAGTGGAATTGGGTGTGGTTGCCGCACTGTCGGCGGCAGCGGGGGTGGGCGCGGAGGGCGCCTGGCAGGTTCGCATGGCGCGCTCGCACAGCCGTTCCCATATTGTTTCGCGGGGCTGTTTGCCCTTGAAGGCCTTGATTTCAATTTCCGATCGGGCCGCGGTTCGGTGTCCACCGGCACCGCCCAGCTGGCCCAGGCAGTAGATGGCCAGCTTGCCCACGTCGCGGCGAATGCCGTCGCCCCGGAAAATGGAGACAACCTTGCGTCCGGTGCGTCCCGAGACCACGCACCAGCCGACTTCCTGCACACGCATGAAAAAATCGGCCAGAATGACCAGTACATCCGGGCTTTCCACTTTGTCCATCCAGATAAAGGCTCCTCCGTTGAGTTGGGTTATGGAGTCGAAAGCCTTTTTGTAATAGGCGGTCCAGGCCAGGGGGAACTCGTTGCGCACGATCTTGCGGATGATGTTCTGGTCCGCGAATTTGCTCAGATAGCGGAAAGCCTTGATGTCCGCGTCGCAAAAGTCGCGTTCGAAACTCATGGTGTCGGCCTTGATGCCGTAGAAGAGCGCGGTGGCCAGCTGGCGTGATGGTTTGATCTTGAGGTTGTACAGATATTCCACGAACAGGGTGGAGCAGGCTCCGTATTCGGGCCGGATTTCCATGAAACCGGGTTTTTTCCTGTTTTCCGGAATGGCCTTTGCCGGATGGTGGTCCACCACGATGGAAAAGTCGTAACGGGAGAAAATCGGGTCGTGATGGGGCTGGGAATCGACAATGGCGTACTTGTCGTATTTTTCGGCCAGACGTTCACGGTATTTGCGGTTTTTTATGTGCAGGAAGTGGATCATGGCCAGATTGTCGGGCCGGGTGATCTCGTTGATGCGCACGATGTCCACATGTGCCACCCGGCGACGGATGATGCGGCGCAGGGCAATGGCCGAGGCCAGGGCGTCCGGATCGGCGTTGATCATTACCAGCCAGGATTGTGACTTTTCCAACTGGCCCATGAGCCGGCCCATTTCATCATCAAGTTTCCGAAAGTAGGACATGCCGTGTTTCCCGCAAACAGGTCGCCTTGGTGTGCGTTGCACACCGGCCACCTGCGTTTTGTGGTGTTAGTCGGTCGCAGGGGCGTGATCAGTCCCCATGGCCCGTTCCCCCGCATCTTTCAGTTGTATACCGTTTCCCGCCACCACGAGCCAGGAAGAATCCGCTTTGGCGGAAATTTTCGCATTGAGTCGCCCCAGACCGCGGGTGAAGGCGCGGGACGTGGGGTCGGCAGCCACCGGTCCCAACCCGGTTTCCGAGCTGACCACGATGAGCGTGGGAGCGGGTTGGGCAGAAGGGGCCTCGGGCGCGGAAAGTTCGTCCAATACCGCGAGGAGGTCGGACACCCGTGCGTCCGGCAGTTTTTTGGGAGTCCGGGCTTCGGTCAGGACCAGGAAATACCAGAAATCCAGGCTGTCCAGCAGGATGGTCCGGCCTAAGGACAAGGCCTGCCCAAGGCTGGCGGCCAGGTCAACCCCGGATTCGAGGACCGGGATCGTGGCCGGGCGCGCTGCGCGGTGCAGGTTGATCTGTTCACGGAAGCCAAAGTCGCGGGCCTTGCCCGTGGCGATGAACACCTGCGGGGTGTTTCCCCTGTACAAGAGGTCCAGGGCGAAGTCTGATTTTCCGGAGGCCTGGCCTCCGGTGACAAAGATGATCACAGCAGCTCCCAGTCGCGGCAGAGGCGTTCGAGTTCATCACGGGAGGATTCCAGCTTGTCCGGGCTGAACAATTCCAGCACCACGGTTTCTTTCGGCCTGATCACGCGCAGCAGGCGGCGCAGAAGGGTGCGTCCAGCCGCGTCCAGGGTATCCAGGCTCTGGTGCCGGCCGGTCCCGCCGATCCTGTCCGGCGCATTGAGATGCAGCATGCGGGTGCGGGACGTTATGGCCGGAAGATTGATCAGGTTTTCCTGACTGTAGTCCAGCATGTGGCCCAGGTCCAGGCAGATGGAAAATCCGTGTTCCTGGATTTGGGGGATAAATTTGGCAGGATCGAATTCGCGCACGTTTTCAACCAGGACCTTTTCGGCGGCAACCTCCGCACGGGCAAAGCTCCGGGCAAGAACGGCAAGGGCTTCGGCGTCCTCGACGGCGTGGACCACATAGGCGGTGGGGGCGAGATACGCGGCTTTGCCGACCAATCCCCGGATCATGGCGGACACGGCGGCTTCGCCCTCGCTCCAGGGAAGGTCCAGGGGCATGTGGACATGATACCGCAGGGGAAGATCGGCCAGATCCTGGGGCAGGTCGTCCTCGGTGTAGTCCAGGCAGGCCTGTCCCTGGAAAAAGGTGAGGGCTATTTCCGGGTACAGCTCGCAGAGCCTGCGGCAATTCCCAGCCACGGTGTCCGGGTAGACGAAGGACGGTGCGGCCAATGGCCAGGGAAGAGTTGATGAGTCGATTTTTTGTCGGTGCATGATAAATGCTGAAAAAGCGTCAATATTATTTTGTTTCTGCCGATAAGACATATACAGGCCGCCAAAGTTGTCTGGAAGCCCACTGAGGGTTTTCCGGATTCGGCGGACAGGTTCCGGTTATCAATGCATATTTTCTGGGTATGAAATTTGCATTTCAAAAGCCAGGGAATACCTTGCCGGAATGAGCCGCCGCAAAACAGTCCGGACCGAACTGTTCAACACCTTGCCGGGGGCCAGGAGTACGCCATGAGAATGCGCATGATGTTTCAACATCTCTTCAACCCACTGCATGTGTTTTGCCGCCTCAAGGAATGGGGGATGGGTGGACGGACGGCCCAGCGCGTCTGCCGGGCCTATGAGCGGACCATATACCGTGCCCTTGGCGGGTAGCAGCGGAATGCAACCGACCCGGTGCGTTCTGCGCTGCCAGCGGGTCGGCTACAGGAGCGTCAGGGATTTTTCCTGACGCACGGTCTTGGCCACCAGCTGCGACGCCTTGAGCAGATCAAGGGGCAACTCCTCCAGAAAGCGCGACGGCGGCAGCATCAACCGCGAACCATACAACTCCCTCCGGGCCGCATGGCTCAGATACAGCCCGGACTTGGCCCGGGTCAGTCCCACATAAAACAGTCTTCTTTCTTCGTCCTCATCCGGTTTTTCAGGAATGTTTCCGGTTTTCCCGGAAACTTTGCCGGACAGAAAGTTCATTCCCGCAAAGGGCATGAATCCGTCTTCCAGGGCAGGCAGGAATATGGTCTGGAACTCCAGCCCCTTGGCCGCATGCACGGACATTATCTGCACCTTTTCCGCCTTGTGCGAAACCTCTTCCAATTCCGAGCGCAATCCGACCCAGTTGATCAGGCCGGCCCATCCGCCGTGCTCCACGAACCCTTTTTCCAGGCAGCGGAAGGCCCGGCTTTTGAAAAACAGGCGATCGAAGGGCCGGACGTCTTCCAGGAAGGCGGACAATCCCTGCGGCCCTTTTGCCAGAATTTTTTCGGGAATTTCCACTCCGTCAAGATCGTCAGGGCCGCCTTGCAGGGCCATGCCCAGAAAGGATCCCGCGGCTGCCAGAATGGCCTGCACGCGCGGTTCGCGCCAGAACGCCTCCTGGGCGGGAACGGTGAAAGGCACGCCCACCCGGTCCAGATTGCGGGCAATGGGCGGAATGAGACTTTTGATACGCACCAGGATGGCGATGTCGCCGGGGGATTGGGTTTGCTCGTTGCTTTCCGAAAACGTCAGGGACGTGCCGCCGATGAGCTTGCGGATGCGTTCGCCGATCCAGGCGGCTTCGCGGGCCGCGTCAGGTGCGCTGAAAAAAAATGCTTC
This sequence comes from Desulfovibrionaceae bacterium, assembly GCA_963665185.2. GTDB lineage: Bacteria > Desulfobacterota > Desulfovibrionia > Desulfovibrionales > Desulfovibrionaceae. The sequence continues at coordinate 61,439 of CAXXPO010000011.1, forward strand.
TCCGGGGATGTCCAGGTTGGGACGCAGGGATGGTGCGGTGGGAAAAAGCCCTGCGGCGAGCTGGAGCACGGTGGGGGCGCTGCGGTAGTTTTCAAGCAGGGTGACCGAGGTCAGCTCCGGCCATTTCGCCCGGAGTACGGCCTGCACGTCGGGTACTGCACCGCGAAAGGAGTAG
>CAXXPO010000012.1:0-22706 GCA_963665185.2 Desulfovibrionaceae bacterium
TGTCGCCTATGAGACGGGTGGGGTTCATCCTCTGTCCGTCAAGGTGGGACGTCAGAATCTGATCTTTGGCGAGGGATTTCTGGTGTTGGACGGCAATCCCCTGGACGGATCGCGATCCATTTATTTCAATGCCGCCAGAATGGATTATGCCCTGTCCAATCGTCATAAACTGACATTGTTTTATGGGTTTCAAAACGCCACCGATGACGTGCTGCCCCTCATCAATGGGCAGGACCAGGGGCTCATTGAGCAGGACGAGCAGGGCGGCGGTCTGTACATGACCAGCAAGCTGGGCAAAGGCAGTCTGGAAGGGTATGGTTTATATAAGTCGGTCGAGGCCAATGCGGCCCGGCCCTTGGATGCTTCCATCTATACGGTGGGCGGACGGTTTTCCCGTCCATTGACGACGCTCTGGTCGGCCACTGCCGAGGCGGCACTCCAGTTTGGCAAGCTGGGCGACTTGGATCGCGGCGGATTTGGCGGATATGCCCATCTGGATTACAAGCCCCAGTCGCATCGGCTGCGCATGGCCTCGCTAGGCGGCGTCTATCTTTCCGGCGACGATCCCACCACCAAAAACTATGAAGGGTGGGATCCCCTGTTCAGCCGCTGGCCCAAGTGGAGTGAATCCTATATCTACACCTTGATCTTGGAGCAGCAGGGGCGGGTCGGTTATTGGAGCAACTGGGCGTCTGTCTATGTCAGCGCCGATTGGTCCCTGTGCAAACAGGCGACGTTTCTGTTCACCCTGCACCAGATGTTCGCGCCGCAGACCATGGGGTTGACTTCCGCTTTTGCCGCCGGGTCGGGAAACAGTCGGGGGCAGTTGGCCATTTTTAAACTCAACTACCATCTGTCGCCCCGTTGGACGGGCCACCTCCTTTGGGAGCGGTTTTGGCCTGGCAATTTTTACGAGAGCGCCGATCCGTACAACTGGGCGCGTTTTGAATTGATATTTGCCATCTGATCATAAAAAAAGGATAGAGCCATGATTCTGACTCGATTTAACAACTTGAGAAGCAAGCTGGTGCTGCCCGTGCTGGCCGTTGTCATTGTGGGCATGGGCGTGGCCACCTGGATTTCCTACCGGAATGCCAGCAAAGCCATTCAAGCTACGGTGGAAGAAGAGATCAACATGCTGGCGGTGTCTCTGGAGGGTCAGATCGGCCAGTGGATAAGTGACATGCAAGAGCGAGTGATTCAATGGAGCGAGATCGAAACGATGGTGAATGTGCTTGCCGATGGCCGGCCGGGCACCATTAACCAGGCCAATGCAGTCATGGCGCGTTGGGCCCAAGATGAGGCCGTCGAACTTATTGGCGTGGTGGCCCCGGATGCTTTGCTCAAGGCCTCTTCCCTGACGGCCCAAGTCGGTACTAGTGTGGCTGACCGGGATTATTTCAAGTTGAGCATGCAAGGCCAGTCCGTGATTTCGCCTCTGCTGATCAGCAAGGCATCAGGAGACCCCATTTTTGTCCTTTCTTCACCCATGCGGGTCAATGGTCGCATTGCGGGCGTCCTTTTTGCGGGGATCAAGATCAGTGGGTTCAGCAATAAGTTCATCCGTTCCATCAAGGTGGGCAAGACGGGTTATGCCTACATGTATGACGAGCTGGGCCGGTTCATCACCCATCCCGACGAAAGCTACATTTTAGAGAAGAAAATTCAGGATTTTGATTTCGGGAAGACCATGATGGCTCAGGGTGCTGGAATGATCCAGTATCATTATGCCGGAGAGTCCAAACTCATGGCCTTTGAGAAGAACGCGCTGACAAACTGGACCGTGGCCGTTGGCGCCAGCGCATCGGAACTTTTAGCGCCGGCCCGGCGCATTGGCTATACCAATACGTTGGTGGCCTTGGCCATTTTGGGATTTATCACGCTCATCATCCTATTGGTCTCGCGCAGTATCTTGAGGCCGATCCACAACATGGTCGAGATGATGGAAGACATTGCCCAGGGCGAGGGCGACCTGACCCGGCGGCTGACCGTAAACAGCCAGGATGAAGTCGGGGAGCTGGCCGGTTGGTTCAATCAGTTTATGGACAAGCTCCACGGGATCATTCTTCAGGTGCGCCAGAACTCCGAAGAGGTGGCCACGGCCGCCAATGAGATCAGCTCCACGGCGGCGCAGTTGGCGGCCGGTTCCGAGGAGCAGACCAACCAGACCAGCGAGGTGGCGGCCAGCGTGCAGGAGATGACGGCGGCGATCTTGGAGAACTCCCAGAACGCCAATCAAACCGCCGGCCTGGCCGGGAATGCCAACGCCAAGGCACAGGCCGGGGCCGAGACCATGAAGGAGACCCGGCAGGGCATGAACGACATCGTCGTGGCCTCGGGCAAGACGGGCGAGATGATCGACTCGTTGTCGGGCCGCGCCGATCAGATCGGCGTCGTGATCCAGGTCATCGAAGACATCGCAGACCAGACCAACCTGTTGGCCCTGAACGCGGCCATCGAGGCGGCGCGGGCCGGCGAACAGGGCCGGGGGTTCGCGGTGGTGGCCGACGAGGTGCGCAAGCTGGCCGAGCGGACCACCAAGGCGACATCTGAGATCGGCGAGACCATCAAGGCGATCCAGGGAGACACCTCTGAGGCGGCCAAGTCCATGGACGTGGCCCGCGCGGTGGTGGCCAAGGGCCAGGAGTCCACGCAGAAAGAAGAGCAGGAGCTCAACGAGATCGTGCAGGCCGTGACTCAGGCCATGGACATGATCAACCAGATCGCCACGGCCACCGAGCAGATGAGTTCGGGCGCCGAACAGATCTCCAAGAACGTGGACGGCATCAGCACCGTGGCGCGTCAGTCGGCGGCGGGGGCCGAAGAGCTTTCCGTGGCGGCCGAGGAGCTGAACCGGCAGACCGAGAATTTGCGGTCGTTGGTCGGCCAGTTTAAACTTTAATTCGCCAAGCATCGGTTCGGGGGGAGGGCGGCCGGCGCGGAAGAAATTTCCGCGCCGGCCGTTTGGCTTTGCCGTTCAGTTTTTGGTCAAACCGTTCAGGCTTCGTCATGGGGGTGGGTTTTAGGCTCCGATTTATGACTTGTTCACAGGAAATGAGGCCGCAAGGCCATCCCCCGGGCCTGGTATGCTTCTTGCCGTTTTCTGTTTTTTTTGGTGATGAATGAGGATGCCCATGGATCCACCCTTTGATCTCTTTGTCGAAAAGATGGTTCGACATAACCAGCTGGTCCCCCTCGAAAAGTTGGATGCCGTCAAGGCGCGACTGGCATCCGAATCCGGGACGAGCCTGCTTCAGGCCCTGGTCCAGGGCGAGCTGCTCCATCCCAGGCATGGGGCCCAGATCGAGTCCCGCTACAAGGCTTGGATGGAAAAGTGCAAGCCGGCCCAGCCGGTCGTGGAAAAGCCGGTGCCCGAACCCGCTCGGCAAAAGGAACCCGAACCATCCAACCCTTCGCCGTGGGAGGCGTCCACACAAAAGGAGACCCCGACCTTATCGCCTCCTGCGCAGCCAATCGAGGCGCCGGCTGAGCCGCTTCTTGTCCATGAGACTGCGCCCGCCGTGCTGGAGGGCTTCAGCTTGGCCGCCTTGTTGGCAGAGGCCGCGTCGCGTCAGGCCTCGGACCTGCACCTGTCCCCTGGCTCGCCGCCCATGCTGCGTATTCATGGCGCCGTCACGCCCCTGGGCGAAGCCGCCCTAGATACCGGACAGGTAGCCCATCTGCTCATGGGTACGCTGGATCCCGATCAAAAAGGCAACGCCGAAAAGCGGGGCAGCCTGGACGCCAGTCTGGTTGTCGACGGCCGGCGGTTGCGTTTTTCCATGGTCAGGCAGCAACTGGGCTGGGACGGGGTTTACCGATTGGTGCCCGAGGCGCCTCCCACCTTTGAATCCATGGACTTTCCCGAGGCCATCCGGCGGCTGACCAGTTACCGGGAGGGGCTGGTCCTGGTCACCGGGCCGTCGGGCGCGGGCAAGTCCACCACGCTGTCGGCCTTGGTGGACCACATCAACCGCACCCGACCAGACCACATCATCATGATGGAAGACCCCATCGAGACGGTCTTCCCCATGCACCGGTCCCACATCAGCCAGCGGGCCGTGGGGCTGCACACCCAGAGCTACGCCCACGCGCTCAGGGCCGCGCTCCGCGAGGACCCCGATGTCATCGTTGTCGGCGAACTCCGCGACCGGGAGACCACCCAGCTGGCCGTGTCCGCCGCCGAGACGGGCCACCTGGTCTTCGCCACGTTGCACACCACCAGCGCCGGCCAGACCCTCTACCGGCTGTTGGACTTTTTCCCGCCCGATCAGCGCAACCAGGTGCGGGCCATGATCAGCGAGTCGCTTCGGGGCATCCTCTGCCAGCGTCTGGTGCCCCGTGCCGACGGCCAGGGCCGGGTGCTGGCCATGGAGATTTTGCTCAACGTGCCGGCCATTGCCAACATCATCCGGGAGGACCGCATCTACCAGCTGCCCAACATGATCCAGATCAACCAACACAGCGGGATGCGCCTGTTGGACGAGGCCCTGGAGGCGCTGGTGGACGAGGAGGTCATCCCCGGCGCAGAGGCCTATTTCGCGGCCAACCAGCGCCAGCGTTTCGCCGATTTCGCCCCCCGCCTGGACCTTCACGCCGGAGCCGACCATGGCCAAGATTGAGCGGTTGTTCCGTCACCTCATCCAATCGGGCGGTTCGGATCTGCACCTGCTACAGGGCCAGCCGCCCAAGATCCGGGTGCACGGCCATTTGCAGGCCGTCTCCGACGAACCCGTGCTGGACGCCGCCATTTTGGAAGGGCTCCTTTCTGAAATCTGCCCTCCGGCAGACTGGGCCGGGTATCTTGTAAAGAGCGATCTGGACTTCGCCTATGAGATGCCCGGCGAAGCCCGGTTTCGGGCCAACTACTACCGCCAGCACCACGGCCTGGCCGCGGTGTTCCGGCTCATCCCCCACGAACTCTTCACCCTGGACGATCTGGGCACCCCATCGGTGATCAAGGGGTGGGCCCAGGAACGGTCTGGGCTCTTTCTCATCACCGGGCCCACGGGGTCCGGCAAGTCCACCACCCTGGCGGCGCTGATACACGAGATCAACCGGCAACAGCGGCGGTTCGTCGTGACCCTGGAGGAGCCCATCGAGTTCGTGCACGCGCCCATCCAAAGCTTTTTCTGCCAGCGCGAGGTGGGGCGCGACACGCCCACCTTTGCCCAGGGGTTGCGGGACGCCGGACGTCAGGATTGCGACGTCATCCTCGTTGGCGAGATGCGCGACTACGAGACCATCGGCCTGGCCCTGAGCGCGGCCACCATGGGCAAGCTGGTGCTGGGCACCCTACACACCAACTCGGCCGTCAAGACCATCGACCGCATCATCGACGTGTTCCCCGCCGACGAGCAGTGGAAGGCCCGCAACATGCTCTCCGACACCCTAGGCGGCGTCTGCGCCCAGGTGCTCTTGCGGCGCACCGGCGGCTCGGGCCGGGTGGCGGCCCACGAAATATTGATTCGCAACCAGGGGCTGGCCACGGCCATCCGGGACGGCAACATCTCCCAGATCCGCAACATGATCCAAAGCGGCAAGGCCCAGGGCATGCAACTCTTGGACGACGCCATCGCCGCCTTGCTGGACCAGGGCATCATCGAAGGTGAAGAGGCCTACCTCAAGGCCCAGGACAAGGCCCGTTTCGCCCATGCCGCCGGACATCACGAATCGGAAGAAGAGGCCGAATAGCGTTGTTTGGGCTGGCCATCGAATGGACCTTCTCTTGAGGTTGGAATCCTATCGATATCGAAATCGTCTTTTTCGATCTCGAATCCGATTTCGATTTGGATGATCCTGACCTTTCCGATTCGAATCCCGGAAGATTGTATCCTCAGATGACACAGATGGGCGCAGATTCTCAAAGAATCTAATCTCTAGAGAATAAGTCCGGCTTGCTTATGGGGTTCCGTTGCCGTAATTTGGCCGGAACCCTTTTTCTAATCTGGAGACACCCCTATGAATTCCTTGATCCTATCCCTCACGCTTGGGGCCGCGCTGGCCCAGGCCCAGCCTCAATTCCACGACCTGCATTACCGCAACTTCGGTCCTTGGCGGGCCGGGGCCTGGCTCTCGGACATCGCCGCGCCCGAGACGACCGATCCCGCCTACCAATACACCTTCTACGTGGCCGCCCGCCATGGCGGCGTATGGAAGACCACCAACAACGGCACCACCTTCCGTCCCATTTTCGACGCCTATGGCACGGGCAGCATCGGCGCCATTGAGGTGGCGCCCTCCAATCCCGACGTGGTGTGGGTGGGTACGGGCGAGGCCAGCAACGCCCGGTCTGCCCACGCGGGCAACGGCATCTGGAAGTCCTCCGATGGCGGCGAGACCTTTGCCTGCATGGGGCTGGAGGACTCCCACCACATCGCCCGGGTTGTCATCCATCCCACTGACGAGAATATCGTGTACGTGGCGGTCATGGGCCATCTCTTTTCGCCCAACGCCCAGCGCGGCGTCTTCCGCACCACCGACGGCGGCCAAACCTGGGAGCGCGTCCTCTTTATCAGCGACAAGGTGGGCGTCATCGACCTGGCCGTCAACCGAGACGATCCCAACGTCCTCTACGCCGCCACCTATGACAAAGAGCGGCTGCCCTGGCATTACGAAGCGGGCGGGCCCGGCAGCGGCATTTACCGGACTAACGACGGCGGTGATACCTGGATCCGACTGGCCGGGGGACTGCCCTCGGGCAACATCGGCCGCATCGGCCTGGACGTGCACCGGGCCGATCCGTACATCCTTTACGCCGTTGTCGAGAATCTCAACGAGCGGGCGTTGACGCCGGAGGAGCAGAAGAAACGGGCCGCCGAGAAATTCGATCCCATGAAGGACCCCTATTTCGACTACCTGGTGGGCGGTGAGGTCTATCGCTCCAGCGACGGCGGCGAGACCTGGGCAAAACGCAACGCGGCCAGCGACAACGTCAGCTCCAAGGCGGCCTATTCCTTCAACCAGATCGGCGTGGACCCCGTCAACCCCGACAACCTGTTCATCAACTCGGTGAATATGGTCACCAGCCACGACGGCGGGGCCACCTGGCACGACCTGGCCTATCCGCCAGAACACCGGTTCGTCAATATGTTCGGCGACGTGCGCTGCTTTTGGATCGATCCGGCCGATGCCCGGCACATGCTCATCGGTTCGGACGGCGGCCTCTACGCCACCTATGACGCGGGCAAAACCACGGACCACTTGTACAACCTCCCCCTGGGCGAGGTCTACCGCGTGGCCGTGGACGGGGCCGATCCCTATCACATCTACGCCGGTTTGCAGGACCATGAGAGCTGGCGGGCTCCGGTGAACAGTTGGTCGGGACGCGTGGGTGTGGAGGACTGGTGCATCAGCGGGCTGTGGGATGGCATGTATACCGCCATCGACACCGAGACCGGGCGCTACGCCTACTTCACCAGCCAGTTCGGCATGCAGCACCGGTTAAACATGGAGACGGGCACGCGGGAGAATATTTCGCCCAAAGCCGCCAAGGGCGAGCCGCCCATTCGCCATTGCTGGGTGACGCCCATCGCCCTGTCGCCCCACAACGCGGCCATCGTCTACACCGGCGGGCAGCGGCTCTACCGCTCCCTAAATCGCGGGGATCAGTGGCAGGCCATCAGCCCAGACCTGACTACCAACGACGCTAAAAAGATCGCCGGTCGGGGACACATGATGTACTGCACCATCACCAGCGTCGGCGAATCCCCCCTCGAACCGGGGGTGATCTGGGTGGGCACCGACGACGGCCGGGTCCACGTGACCGCGAACCACGGCGCAGACTGGACCGAATGCACGTCGGCCCTGGCCAAGGCGGGCGCGCCCAAGGCCCATTGGGTGGACCGTGTCGTGGCCTCGGTCCATGCCCCAAAGCGGGCCTACGCCGTCAAGACCGGCTACCGGTCCGATGACTTCAAGCCCTATCTGTTTATCACCGATGACCTGGGCAAGCATTGGCGTCCCCTCAGCCAGGGGCTGCCCCAGGCGCCGGTGAACACCGTTGTCGAGAGCCGGAGGCATCCCGACCTGCTCTTCGCGGCCACCGATGCCGGCGTGGTCGTCTCCTGGAACCGGGGCGAATCCTGGTCCCCCTTCGAGGGCAACATGCCGCCGGCGCCGGTGAAAGACCTTGTCATCCAGCCTACCCACGGCGACCTGGTGGCCGCCACCTACGGCCGGGGCGTGTGGATCGCCGATGTCTGGCCGTTGGAGCGCCTGACGGCCGAGATCCAGTCTCAGGGCGTGGCCCTCTTGCCCGTGGAACCCCAGCCCCGGCGCAACCATTCCGATCAATCCTCTTGGGGCAACTACGAACTGTTGGGCGACCGCCACGTTTACACGCCCAACGCGCCCAGCGGCGTCACGATCTACTATTGGGTGGGTGTGAACGGTTCGGCGCCTTCGACCCTGGTCATCCAGGACAGCCAGGGCGAGGAGGTCAAGCGGTTCGAGGAGCTGAAGGGAGAGCCGGGCGTACACGGCGTGCTATGGAAGACCGAGCGCTACGAAGCGGGCGCTTACACGGCGGTGCTGGAAGCGGGCGAAGAGGTCGCGCGGCAGCCCATCCATGTGCTGCCGGCGCCGAAGTGGCCTCTGGGCAACCAGGCGCGTTGAACCATCGCTAAAGATTTGGAATGCTGGGCCGACCTTGGAGTCGGCCCTTTTTTGTGGGAGTCCCTTTAGAGGCGGTTGGGTTCCAGGTCGGCTTCGGTGAGAATTTGTTTTTCCGTGTCCAACGGCAGGGTGAGGGTGCAGGTGGTGCCCTGTCCCTTCTGACTCGTCAGAATCAGCTTGCCCTGATGCGCCTGGGCGATTTTTTGGGCCACGGTCAATCCCAGGCCCGTGCCCGAAGACTTGCGGGTGAAGAAGGGCTCGAAAATTTGAGCCAGATCGGCCTCGTCGATGCCCGGTCCGTTGTCGATGATTTGAACCTGCGCCTCGTAGCTGTCCAACAGCAGGGCGGTTCGGATCTCGATATGGCCGCCCTGGGGCATGGCCTGCATGGCGTTGATCAGGCAGTTTGTCAGCACCTGGTTGATGCGCCCCGGGTCCATGCGCATGAGGGGCAGTTCGGGGTCCGTCAGCAGCGTGGTCTCGATGCCGGATTGGGCCATGGGAATCTCTTGCCGACGCAATACATCCTTGACCAACCCGTTGAGATCCGAAAAGGTGAATTCGAAGTGCATGGGTTTTGTGAAGCTCAGCATCTCTTTGAGCAGGGTTTCCATGTGGGTCGCGTCCCGCACGGCCAGGTCTAGGTAACGGAGGTCACGGTCATCCAGGTTGGGGCGTCCGGCCAGGGCCGAGAGGCTCATCTTGAGGGAGGAGAGGGGATTCTTAATCTCGTGGGCCACTGTGCTGGCGGCCTTGCCCATGGCCACCAGTTTTTGTTGTTGGAATTCCCGTTTCTTCATCTCCATCAAGTCTTTGGATTTGGCCTCGACCCGCTCTTCTAGGGTCTTGGAGTGGAGGCGCAGCTGGGCCTCGGCCCTGAGGCGCTGGGCCAGCTCGCTTTCCAGGCTGCTGTTGGCGTCGCTGAGTTCGGTCGTCCGCTGGCGCACCCTGGCGGCCAACCATTCGTTTCGCTGCTGGATCTGGCGCGTCCGGACGCGGTAGGTGGTGAAAATGAGCAGCCCAGCCGCCAAAAACAATCCCACCCTGAAGGCCGTGTGGCGGTACCATGGCGGCGTCACGTGGATGGACAGCCGTCCGGGGGTTTCGTTCCAGATCCCGTCGCTGTTGGCGCCCTTGACTTCCAAGACATAGTCGCCGGGATTGAGCCGGGTAAAGGAGACGTGGTTGGTGTTGCCCAGGGCATGCCAGTCCTGCTGCAGGGGCTTCAACCGATAGGCATAGGCATTCATCTCGGACGAGGCCAGGCTCAGCGATGAAAACCGAATGGTCATGGTCAGAACCGAGGGGGGGATGCGCAGCGGTTCGTTTTGGGGGATGGGGTAATTTTGGGCAATGCCCTCCTGGGTCTCCGATACGGGATGGGTGGACTCTCCGGTGATCTCCAGGTCGGTGAACCGGACCTGGGGGGGCATGGGCAGGTCACGGATCTGATTCGGCATAAACACGACAATGCCGCCCATGGCGCCAAAACTGAGCCGTCCATTGGCGTCTTCCAGGGAGGACCCTATGTTGAATTCGGCGTTCTCGATGCCCAGCTCACGGCGGTAGGTCCTGAAACGTTCGGTGGCGGGATCAAACCGGCTGATGCCGTTGTTTGTTGAAATCCAGAGCCGTCCCTGGTCATCTTGCTGAATGGCCTGGACCCAGTCATGGGCCAGGCCGTCTCGGCTGTCCCAGACCGTGACGGCGCCTGTGCTGTCGATCCGGACAAGGCCGAATCCCCGGGTGCCTATCCATGATGTGTGGTTGTCGTCCCGAAAAATCGAACGGATGCACTGACGGCGCAGGTCGATGATCGAGGTGTCTGGGTTGATACACTCAACCTCTCCATGCCGACTGGCGTAGTGGTAAAGTCCCTGCCAGGTCCCGATATAGAGGCCGTCACCCTCGTCCCTGGCCAAGCTGAAGATGTCGAGGCAGCCCAGGTTGATGTCGACCGGGGTGGTTTGGCCCGTCATGGCATCGAGGCGAAAGAGCCCGCTGGTGCTGCCCAGCCAGAGGGTGCCGTCCCTGCCTTGGACCAAGGCCCTGGGGGTCGCGGCGCGGCCCGTGGACGGCGAGACCGGCAGGGGGGTGTGATGCCATCGGCCGCTTAACAGGTCGTGGCGGGTCAGCTCTTTGTCTGAACCCATCCAGACCCGATGGTCCGTTGTTGCCAAGAGGCAGAAGACCTTGGGGATGCAGAACTGGCCTGGCCGGGAAGCAGCGGGTAATGACGGGTGGGCTGGGTGCGTGAGGGGATGTGGTCCACGCCGCGTTCATGACCGATCCAGAGGCCGCCCAGCGAGTCCCGGCAGAGGGATAACACCTCGGCCCCGCCCAGGTGGGACGGGACGCGGGAGTCGGCCAGCAGGTTCACGAAGGGTTTGGTGTGGTATTGGGAGGTGTAGAGGCCGCCCCAGGCCCCAATCCAGAGCATGCCGGTTCGGTCTTGGGCGATGCACCGGATGTAGCGGTTTTGGGGATTTTCCTGGCGGTAGGGATCCATGCGGATCAAGAGAGGCGGCGTTCGTTCAGTCCGGATGAGGTAGAGCCCCTGGGGGGTGCCGATCCAGATCATGCCTAGGTCATCGGTGAACAGGGCCAAGACGTTTTTCGGCGTGTCTTGATCCCGAAACGGCCGGGTCCACCGGCCGTCGGATTCTCGGCGCCAGAGCCCGTCGGGGCCGCCGGACCAGATGCGGCCCTGGCCGTCCTGGGTGATGGCTGTCACCGGTCCCCGAAGGAGATCGCTTCCGGTATGGCTTGGCCGCCAGGCGTCTCCCTTGGGCGGTTTCATCCAGATTCCCTGAGATTCGGTGCCCAGCCAGAGGCGGTGGTCGCGGTCCCTGAAAAAGCAGCGACAGTGCGCGTCGGTTCCGTCGTTCAGCAGAACGGAGACGAGGCGCAAGGAATCCAGAGTCATTTTAAAGAGGCCGGCCGTGGCAGAGCCCAGCCACAAGGTGCTGTCTGGGTCGAGGGAGAGACAGGCCACCCAGGGTTTGGATGTGGTGTGAAGATTGACGAACCGTTCGGTTTGCCTGTCGAAACGGAAGAGGCCGCCCCGGGTGCCCACCCACAGGCCGCCCGAGGGATCTTCCATCAGGGCGTTGACGGTCTGGTTGACCTGGGTCGGCTCTTTGGGAGGCGTGAAGACCTCGAACCGGTGGCCGTCAAAGCGGTTGAGGCCGTCCAGGGTGCCGAACCACATGAACCCTTCGCTGTCTTGGAGGATGGCGTAGATGGAGTGCTGGCTCAACCCTTCCTGGGTGGAGAGACGCTCGAAGTGCAGGGGGACGGTTTGCGCTCCAGTCCGGGCGGACAACGCCAGGATCAGGATCGAGAAGAGCTTTGGGATTGCGCGGTGCTTGATCATGGGCGAGCCTTGTCCAGGGTTGCGGGGGCGACGAAGGGTCAGTCGATGAGAAAGCCCTTGAGGATCTTGGTGCAGGCCGGGGTCCGGTCCATCTGGGCAAAGAGGGTGTCGGTCTCGATGCGAGCGTGGTGCCGAAAGCACTGAAGCAGCGTCTCCAGTTGGCCGTGCTCCTTGAGGGGCGGCGGAGCCTGGCCGTCCAGGGCCAAAAGCGCGTTTTTCAGCTCGATGAAGTCGCGTTCGAAATAGCCGTGCTCCTTGGCCAGGGTGACCACGTGGTCGATGATGTCGAGGTCTCTGAGCCCCATGAGCGCCGCCGGGAAGAGCACTTCTTCTTCCAGGGCGAAGTGCTCGGCCAGGTCTCCTGAGAGGTCGTCCAATAGGTCGCTGAGGGTGGCCACTGTCGCGCTGCTTTTCAACGCGTCGTCCAGGGCGTTGACATGGCGCCAGATGATGGCATGCTCTCTGGAGAGCTGAAGAAAATGCTGTGATACCTTGCGTTTGCCCGGCATGCTCGGCTCCTGAATGTTGATGGATAATGGGGATAACGAATTAATAATACGGACTTTTCCAAGCCGGCGCAAGAGATTTTCGCATTAAAAAAGGCCTTCCCCGCAGCGCGGGGAAGGCCTTTAACGATCCGCTTGACCGTTTTATCCATCAGGGCGATCCAAGAATCGCCCCACGGGTCATGAAGGTTTCTTCTTGGACTTGATGGCCGTTTTGTAGAGGTACCAGCCCAGGGCCGAGAAGGCCAAGGCCGAGACAACCTGGCCCATCCAAGCCTGGGGATAGTTGATGGACAGGTACTTGGGTTCGGCCGACAGGATCACGGCGATGATGGCGATGACCACGCCCATGAGTCCCTCGCCGGCGATGAAGCCCGATCCCAAGAGCAGGCCCTGATCCTGGGCCTCTTCCACCTGGTTCTTGTCGGCGCCGTAGCGCTTGTCCACGATGTGGCGCAACAGGCCGCCGATGAAGACCGGCGTCATGGACGAGAGGGGCAGGTACACGCCCACGGCAAAGGCCAGGGGCGGCAGCTTGAAGAAGAAGACGATGACGCTGATCAACGCGCCGATGCCCACCAGGTCCCAGCGCAGGTTGCCGTCCAGAACGCCGTCCAGCACGGTGCGCATGAGGGTGGCCTGGGGCGCGGGCAGCTGGTCTGAGCCGAAGCCGTAGGCCTTGCCCAGGTAGAAGACCGCCAGGGCGATGAAGACCGCGGTGCCCAGGGCGCCCAAGAGTTCGGCGATCTGCTGCTTGCGCGGCGTGGCGCCGATGAGGTATCCCGTTTTGAGCTCCTGGGAGACGTCGCCGGCGATGGAGGCCGAGATGCAGACGATGGTGCCGATGGTCAGGGCCGTAATCTTTCCCGTGAGATCGGTCCAGCCGATGAGCTTGAAGATGAGCCCCGTGCCCAAGATGGTCACGATGGCCATGCCCGAGGTCGGGTTGGAGGAGACGCCGATGAGCCCCACGATGCGGGCCGACACCGTCACGAAGATGAAGGCGAAGAGGGCGATGGCCAGGGAGCTGACAAAGCGCATGAGGATGTGGGTATGGTTGCCGATGACGCCGGGGACCAGGGTGACCAGTGCCACCACGAAGGCCACGCCCATGATGACGTACTTGATGCCCAGGTCCTGCTCGGTGCGCAGCTTGCCGGCGTTGAGTTCGGCCGCGCTGGTGCGAAGCTCCTTGACGCCGATCTTCAGAGAGCTGATCATGGTGGGGATGGATTTGGCCACGGTGATGATGCCGGCCATGGCCACGGCGCCGGCGCCGATGATGCGGATGTAGCCATCCCAGATCTGCTTGGCAGAGAGACCGCCGATGGTTGTGATGGCATGGTCCAGACCCTTGGAGCGCAGGTACTCGAGGGTGTTGGGAAAGATCTCCGTGTCGCCGAATTTCCAGGCGATGAAGGGGATGAGGATCAGCCAGGAGAGCAGGCCGCCGCCCACCATGATGGCGCCGATGCGTCGACCCAGGATGTAGCCCACGCCCAAGAGGGCGGGCATGGTTTCTACGCTCACCTCGGCCTTGGGAATCACCGGCATCTTCAGGGTGACTTTATTGGGCCAGAGGTAGAAAAGGCTAATGAGGCCTTTATAGGCCGCGCCGATGCCCAGGCCTTTGAACACGCCCTTGGCAGCCGAGCCCGAGCCTCCGGTGGCGGCGATGAGCACCTGGGCTGCGGCCGTGCCTTCGGGGTAGGGCAGAGTTTGGTGTTCCTTGACGATGAGGAAGCTCCTCAGCGGAATCATGAAGAGCACGCCCAGAATGCCGCCGCACATGGCCAGGGCTGTGATCTGCCAGATGGGGGCTTCGTATCCCCAGATAAAGAGGGCGGGGATGGTGAAGATCACGCCCGAGGCCAGGGACGAACTGGCCGCGCCGGCGGTTTGCGAGATGTTGCACTCCAGAATGGTTGATTTGCCGAACAGCGGCGCCAGCATGCGGAGCAGCGCCACCGAGACCACGGCCAGGGGGATTGTTGTGCTGACGGTGAGGCCCACGCGAAGACCCAGATAGGCGTTGGCGCTGCCGAACACGGCGCCCAGGAACACGCCCAGGATGATTGTCTTGAAGTTGAAATCCTTGATTGTCACGTCGGCGGGGATGAACGGTTTGTGTCCTTCCATAGGCGTGGGCCTCCCTTTCCCAGTGATGAAGTCGATCTTTTTTTTTATTGGTAATCGAGCCCGGGTCCGCTCCCTTTGCCGTCGGACTTCGGGTGGACTCAAAGAAACGCATTTTTTAAGATTAAATCAAGGCAAAACGGTCATTCTTCGTCGCCGCCCAGGCCCAGACGCTGCATTTTGTTGAATAGGGTCTTGCGGCTGACCTGGAGTTTTTCGGCGGCCTGGGTCCGGTTGCCGCCGCAGTCCCGCAGGGCCTTGAGAATGAGATCCCGCTCCACGTCGTCGGTGATCCGTCGCACCTGGGCCTCGAGCCCCTCTTGGCCGTCGGCCTCGGTGGGCTCTTCCACCGAATAACCCTGAATCCGCAGGGGCAGGTGCTGGGGCCTGAGCACCTCGTCCTGGCAGACGATGAGGGCGCTCTGCACGGCGTTTTCCAACTCGCGCACGTTGCCGGGCCACTGGTAGGCCTTGAGCATGGCCACGGCCCGCTCCGACACCCGCATGACGGGCGATCCCATCTGCTCCCGGTATTTTTCCAGAAAGTGGTCCACCATGAGGGGGATGTCTTCGGCGCGCTGGCGCAGGGGCGGGATGGGGATGAAGAAGACGTTGAGCCTGAAAAAGAGGTCCTGCCTGAAGGCGCCGGCCGAGACCTGGCCCTCCAGGTTGCGGTTGGTGGCGGCCACGATGCGGATGTTCACCGGGATGTCGGCGTTGCCGCCCACCCGGGTGATGGTCCGGTTTTCGATGGCCCTCAGCAGCTTGACCTGGGTGTCCAGGGCCAGTTCACCGATTTCGTCCAAGAACAGCGTGCCGCCGTCGGCCCGTTCGAAGGCGCCCAGGCGCCGCTCCCGGGCGTCGGTGAAGGCGCCTTTTTCGTGGCCGTAGAATTCGCTCTCCACCAGATTTTGGGGGATGGCCCCGCAGTTGACGGCCACGAAGGGCCCATCCCGCCTGGCCGACGCGTGGTGGATGGCCCGGACGATGAGCTCCTTGCCCGTTCCAGACTCGCCCTGCACCAGCACCGTGGCGTCGGTCTGGGCCACCTTCTGCATGCGGTCGAAGACCCGCCGCATGGCGCCCGATTGGCCGATGATGTTTTCGAACCGATAGCGCTCCTCGATCTGCCCGCGCAGCGCCGAGACCTCCTTGGTCAGGTTGGCGTGGGCCTCGGCACGGCGCAGGGTGAGCAAGAGCGCGTCGTTGTCGAAGGGCTTGGTCACGTAATCGTAGGCGCCCTTTTGCATGGCCTCCACAGCCGAGTGAATCGAACCATAGGCCGTGATGATGATGGTTAGGATGCTGGGATCCAGGGCCAGAATGCGCTGCATGGCCTCGATGCCCGAGAGGCCCGGCAGGTTCAGATCCATGAGCACGATGTCGGGCCGCTGACGCGCCGCCTGGGCCACGCCTGCCTCGCCCGAGTCGGCCGTGTCCAGGGCAAATCCCTCTTCGGTCAGAATGCGGCTCAAGATTTTGACGATGCGCGTTTCGTCGTCCACCAGGAGCAGGCGCGTTTTCATGGCGACTCCTTTTTATCTTCGGGCAGGATGACGGTAATCGTAGTTCCCGTGGGGGGGCTGCCGTGACGGCTCCGGACTTCGATTTCCCCGCCATGCTGCTGGATGATGCCGTAGGAGATGGAGAGGCCCAGGCCGGTGCCGTCGTTTTTGGTTGTGAAGAAGGGATCGAAGATGTGCTCCAAATCGCTGTCTGGAATGCCGCTCCCCGTGTCGGTGAAGACGGTGTGGATGCGGCTGGCGCGATCCGGCAGGGCCACGGCGCCCATCTCGATGGCCAGATCCCCGCCTTGGGGCATGGCCTGCACCGCATTGAGGATGATGTTCATGAAGACCTGGCGGAGCTGCTGAGGGTCGGCCATGAGGGTGATCCGCTCCGCTGGCGGCGGGAACCGGAATTCGACCCGGTTGCGGCGTGCCGTGGGGGCCGTGAGGTTCAGGGTTTTCTGCAACAGGTCGGCCAGGTCCACTTTCTCCTTGAGGGGCTTGACCGGTTTGGAGAAGGAGAGCATGCCCCGGATGATTTCGTCGATGCGGTCCACCTCGGCGATGAGTTCATCCATCATCTCTCGCCGTTCGTCGTCGGGATCCTTCTTCTTTAAATATTGAATGGTGCTGCGAATGCTGGTTAGGGGGTTGCGGATTTCGTGGGCCGCGCCGGCCGCGATCTGGCCGATGGTAGCCAGACGGTCGGAGCGGTACATCTTGCGTAGCCTATGCTTCTGCTCCCGGTAGAGCAGGGCGTTTTCGAAGGCCAGGGCCGACTGGCCCAGCAGGGTGATTAAAAGATCGACCTCTGCCCGCGTAAAAGATCCAGAAGCCTTGGCGCCCAAGAGCACCATGCCGTTGATGCGGTTCATGACGATGAGGGGCACGATGATCTGGACGTCGTGGGCTTCGAGGAGTGTCCGCTCTCTCTGGGATAAAAATTGAACGACGCCGGGATTCTGTTCCACAACCAGTGCCATCTCGTTGACGCCCAGCCACTGAACCAGTTTGTCGTCGGCTTGTAAAACGAGGGGGGGGGAGGGGTGATTCCGGACCCGTTTCCTGAGGCGGCTTGGCGGGTTCGAAACGATGGGTTTCGGGATTGAGCAGGAGGATCATGACCCGCGGGATGTCGGCGATTTCGCGAAGCTTGCCTTCGAGGTTTTCCAGCAACTGGTCAAAGTCGACGATCAGGGTTAGGCTGCGGGAGAATTCGGTCAGGGCCTGACGGTAGGGGTCCTCGGGCCGGCGGAACCAGTGGCCGAATTTGGACATGTAACCTCCTGACAAGGGTGGCGCGATCAATCGGGATCAAGGCAAGGAATAACATAGCAAATCGCCGGAAAGATCGCAATAGCGCGAATGGGAAAAAAGATCCCCTTCTAATGGGTTATCCGGTTTTTGATCCGATTGAATCGCAAATTACTCATCCAATAAAAATAATTAGTTATGATGGATTCATGGGGTTTCCTGTGCAGATGGATTGCCTTGGAGCGGCTGGCATGTGATTTGCTTTTCTACCCATTTACACATGACAGGTTCGCGGCTTACAAGACTTTGACGATTTTCTCTTGAGCATGCAGGGTGTTTTGTTTACCTTGTGCCTTCCCGGTGAGCTCGGCCGGGTGTGAATTCATAAGCATCGATTATTGGTAAAAGGGCAGGGCTGTTTTGAGAATACGAAATAATAGATTTCTCGTTATAGGTTTTCTCGTTTTCATGGCCGTCAAGGGGTGGGCCATTCACGGGGTCAATCAGTACGCCAGCAATCCCAAGGTCATCTCGGTGGTCGGAAGCCCTGCGGGGTTCGGGGACCATTTCATGGCCGCCGACCTCAACGGCGACGGCGCGCCCGATTATCTTTTTCGTTCCTCCACCACATTGTACGCGTATGGCCATGATGGGGGACTGCTTTGGTCGGTGGCTATCGCCCTGGAAGAGGAGGTCAACGGCAGCAGCTTTGGCGTGGCCGACGTGGACGGCGACGGCGCCGTGGAGGTGGTCGCCTTGAATGCCTCTGATGAAGTGCTCATTCTCACTGGCAGTTCAGGCAGTGAAGAGGATCGATTTACCGTGGCCGTGGGCACCGATCAGCGGGCGGTTTATCTCCAAATTGTCAACTTGCGGGGGCTGGGCCCTACGCGACCTCATCGTCCAGACCAACGACGTGATGAAGGAGTCTGAGAAAGACGGTCCAGCCCGACGGGTACCGTTTTTACGTCAATCGGTCACTTTACGCTTATCGCCTAGACACCCAGGCGCTGCTCTGGTCCGTGGCTCAGGATAAAGTCGGCACGGATGGCGACTCCTGGTACGAGGGATACTGGGGCCAGGCCCACGGCGGATTCTTGGCCGTGGATATGGATGGCGACGGCTTGGACGAAGTGGTGGGCGGCAACTATATTGACGATGACGGTTCGGCCGTTTCCGTTGGTTACAGTAAGACGTGGGTCGATTCCAGCACGGTTTTCATCGATCACCTTGACGGCGTCAGCGTCGGCGATTTTCGGCCCGATCTGGCGGGTCTCGAATGGGCCCTAACCGAAGAGGGGCACCTGACGGATCGCTGGAACACCGTCTTGCTCACGGGCTCTTCGGAGTTGTGGAAGGCCGCGACGGCTTTGGATTTTGGCACGACCCATGATCCAGAACCCCAAAACTGCGCCATCGGCAATTTCTCTTCCTCTGGCATTGAGGTCTGGAACCGATCCCGCTTTGGACGCTATGACACCCATAGTCTGGGCCAGGGGCAGCATCCGTGGATTTTTGATATTTCGGGTTCGCAGATTGGGCATTATGCCCAGGACGGACATGCTTCCCGACCTGTTCAACTTGACCGCCTCATCGGACAACGATGACGCCTACGGCATCGAGATGATCTGGACCATCGATTGGGATGGAAGCGGCAAGGAGCACATCGCAGGCCAATCGCGAGGGGGTCAGCCCCGGCGGCAACGTGGGCGTGTTTGACGCCGTGACCGGAGCTCCGGTCTGGACGACGGTGGGCATCACGCCCCAGATCAACGCCAAATCCATCTTCGTGGCCGACGTGTCCGGCGACAGCCGGGAAGAGATCGTCGTCTTTGATTTGGCGGACAACACGCTCAAGATCTTTCACAACGAAGACGCTTTTAACCGATACCCATCCCAATAAGTGGGACGACCCCCTGTACCGCCGTCTCAAGCAGAACTGGAGCTACTACAGCCCCGGTTCCTACACGGCTCGGTCTGCGGTTCAACTTTCGGTCAAGGTCTTTTTAGAGGGGCCCTATGACACTGGCGCCGATAACATGGCTAATACACTACAAACCTCCGGTTACCTGCCTCTGACTTCGCCCCATACCGAAGACCCTCGGGTTGTGTCATCCTTGCCCAGCGGCACCGTGGACTGGGCACTGCTGGAGCTACGCACTTCGGCGTCGGGTCCTGCGGTGTACACCCAAAGTGTGCTGTTGAGTCAAAATGGCCAGCTCATGGATGAAAATGGCAACACGGCCATCAATGTGTTTGTGGAACGGCAAAATTCCTATTATATTGTCATCAAACACCGCAACCATTTGGCCGTCATGAGCGCTTCCGCAAATCCAGTCGTAAACGAAGGCGACATTTTTACAATAGACTATAATTTCTCTACGGCCGAGTCTCAGTACTATGGCGGAGATGCCGCTCTGCTGGAGAGCGGGGTGTATGGTATGGTGGCGGGGGATGGGAATGGTTCGGGAATGTGTCACAATATCTGATGTGAATTTGGCTTTGCTTGATAGAGATGGTGTTGGATATAATATTACAGATTATAATCTATCTGGTATTGTGAGTATCACCGATGTTAATGTTTCTGGCTTAAATAGAGATGCCAGTTCTGGGATTAATTAGATCAAATATTAGGAGGAGTGCCATGAAAAAGATTGCTACAACCATAGGATTGAGCCTGCTTTTTATGGTCTCTTCTTATGCAGAGAATGTTGATGTGCGTATCAATAACCGCCAGGGTAGAGGGCGGATATTATAAGTTTGACCTTCAAATCAATGCGGCTGATGATTGGGCTGAGGGCTTTGGTCAAGATGGTGGATTGGGAAGTTGTGATTGGTATTTTAATAGGAACGCTGCTGCCTTTGGGGCAAATGTACCCGCCTATGAGAATTTTAGAAGCGACGCTTGCAGCTAACGCCGATGATTATACGTTCATCGTTCAAGTCAATGGTGGTATGCTCCAAGTTAAATGTACTTTTCATCCAACGGATTGGGCTTATATCCCATCGACAGGATCATGGGTGACGCTGTTAACCGTAACATGGCAAATCGATGATGCTGGACAGTCTTCCGGTATTACTTGGGATACCTCCAACACTGGAATGCAGGATGGGGATGGTGACGCGTTAACGATTGATAACTATAATGGGTCAGGTGATATTTCTCTCCCCGTTCAATTGTTCAGCTTTTCGGCCGAACCCATGGACGGGGGCGTCATGCTCCGCTGGACGACCCAGAGTGAAACCGACAACGTCGGGTTTATCCTCGAATGCTCGGTGGATGCCGGTGCCGGATGGAGCGAGATCGCTTCTTATCAATCCGCCGATGAGTTGAAGGGGCAGGGCAATACCTCGGCCAGCACCGATTATGCCTTTTGGGATTGAAGAGGCCCCTTATGGACAGACGGTACGTTACCGGCTGAGTGACGTCAGCACATCCGGTGTGGTTCATATTTATGATCCCATCGAGATTAGCTTGGAAGCCCGGCCAGAGGCCACGGTATTGAACCCGACCTTTCCCAATCCCTGCAATCCCATGACCAAGGTCAGTTATGAACTGGACAAAAAAGCGGAAGTTCGCTTGGTGGTCTATGACCTCTTGGGCCGTAAGGTGAAAACCTTGGTAGCCGAGCCCAAATCCATTG
Organism: Desulfovibrionaceae bacterium; assembly: GCA_963665185.2. Lineage (GTDB taxonomy): Bacteria > Desulfobacterota > Desulfovibrionia > Desulfovibrionales > Desulfovibrionaceae. The sequence continues at coordinate 21,041 of CAXXPO010000012.1, forward strand.
GCCGGTATGATTTGTACTGGTACGCCGATGACGAGTCGGGCCAAAAGGTTGCCAGCGGTATGTACATGATTGTTCTCAACGCCGGTAAGACCGTGAAGACCCAAAAGGTGACCGTCGTTCGTTAAAACAATCCCGTTTCTAGTCTCAATCAGCCCTCCTGATCATTCGGGAGGGCTTTTGTTTATCCTGCCCCTTTGGGATTGATCTTTTCCGCTCTCATAGGTACGAATCTTGCTTTTCATCCTGTGATGGATTCAGGGAGCTTGCTTTTGAGCTCGGAAACCGGAATAAAGGTGACGGGGGAGGTCATGAGGCGGCATCATTTTCTGGCCCTTTGGTGGGGCTTTATGCAATTTTTTCCACTTTACGCCGGCACGGTGGATGGGCCCACGGCCCGGCGAGCGGCCATTGCCTGGCTGAACACGTCGCCGGCCTTTGTCCGAAGCGACCTCTTTTATACGCCAGCCACCACCATGCAAGAAGTCTGGGACGAAAACCAAACCCAGGTTCTAGCCTATGTGTTGAACCTGGAACCTTCCGGCTTCATCGTCGTGGCGCCCGACGACCGGATCCAGCCCATCATCGCCTATTCTGAAACCTCCCGGTTCAGCGCTCAAGAATCCCTTGAAAATACCCTGCTGTCCATCCTCAGAAAGGACGTGGCCACCCGGTTCGAGGCCCTGGCCGCCAATGAGGTGGAGCCCATTCTCATTGGCGCCGCCTCGACCGCCTGGAATGATGTCCGTCAGATGGTCAGCCCCTCGGGACAGTTGCTTTTCAAGCCTGTGGTCAGTACCGCCTACGCAGCCGAATACGGTCCCTATCTCTCTTCAGAATGGGGGCAGAGCACCGATGGCGGGGGCCAATACGCCTTTAACTACGAAACGCCCAACCACTACGTGTGCGGCTGCGTGGCCACGGCCATGGGACAGATTCTCAATTACTATCAATGGCCCGTGACCGGCACGGGTTCTTATAGCTATACCTGGAACAATGGCTCCGATCCTTCCCAGGTGCTCAGTGCCGATTTCGGAAGCACGACCTATGATTGGGCCAATATCCTGGACATCTACCATGATGGGTCAAAAAAGCCTAAGCGAGCGTCAGGCCGTGGGGGAGCTGGTCTACCACTGCGGCGTGGCCGTGGATATGGACTATGCTTCCGACGGGTCGGGGGCCTATACCAGCCATGTTGCCGCGGCCCTTTCCGATTATTTTCGGGCCCAGGGCACCTGGGTGAACAACACGGGAGATTTTTACACGCAATTGGAAACCAATATCGCTTACGGCCGTCTCGCCGAACTATCCATATCTGGAGCGGTGGGGGGACATGCCGTGGTGGTGGATGGATTTCGGGATACCGGTGGATCGGATGAATACCATTTAAATATGGGATGGTCCAGTTCCAGCGATGCGTGGTATATCCTACCCAACATAACGTCTTCGCCGTCATTCAATACCGTGAGCGGCGCCGTGCTAGACATCCTGCCCACGCCAGACATGGATGATCCCGGCATCACGACCACAGCCACGTCCCTGACTCCTTCATGGGACGTCTCCGCGCGGCTCGATGCCAATTATTATGAATTGAAAAAATTGTATATCCCCGTGACGTCGCCCCCTGTGTTCGACGGCGCTGAAGGCGGCATGGGCGATTGGACGGTCG
>CAXXPO010000013.1:0-84118 GCA_963665185.2 Desulfovibrionaceae bacterium
GGCCGGAACTGAACAGTTCCGGCCGTTTTTTGTGGCTTACTGCAATGCTCCTTTGGGGCGCAACCAGCCGATAAGCAGGCTCAGACATGCGGTCAGCAGGATGAGCAGCGTTCCGTAGGCCATGGCCAGCCCTATGTTGTACTCGAAGATGGCATTGACCATGGCGATGGAGATGGGCTTGTTGGATGGGGTGCACAGGAAGGCGGAGACCGTGTACTCCCCGATGCTGCGGATGAAGACCAGAAGAAAGCCTGCCAAAAGGCCCGGGTACAGAATGGGCAGGACCACTTTGCGCAATGTCGTGCTGCCGGATGCGCCCAGGCTTTTGGACGCTTCAATGAACGTGTCGTTCAGGTTCTGGAAGGCGATGTGGGTGGTTTTGACCACTATGGGCAGGGAGCGGATGAAATACCCCAGGGGAAGCAGGAGGTACGTTCCCACCAGCACGGAATTGAAGGAGAAGATATTCGGCCGGCTGCTGGCGTTGATGATGTTGATGGCCACCGCGCTGCTGGGCATGGCCCAGGGCAGCATGACCAGCAGGTCGATGGCCCACCTGAATCTGTATCTTGTTTTTTCTATCACGTAGGATGCCGGCACGGCCACGGCAAGACAGAGCATTGCCGCCAGGAGCGACATGTTCACGCTGTTGGCGAATGGCTGAAACGTCCGCCGTTTGGTGAACAGGGCGTGGTAGTTGTCCAGGGAAAATTTTTCCGGGTAGATGCTGACCATCCAGGAACCGGAATCCACAAAGGACAGGACGATGATGGTGAGAAAGGGGAGCAGGACAAGAAGCGACAACAGCGATGTGCACCCGAATATCAACGCTTTGGCCCGCGGATCGGGGATTGGCACGGGCTGGAACGGAACGCCTTTCACGGAGTGGGCGAACAGCGTTTTTTTTTCGTACCAGCGCAGAAAAATGAAGAAGAGCAGGGAAATGCAGGTCAGGATGATGACCTGGGTGGCGGCCAGCCCCATGTAGTTGTTGGCCTTGGACAGCAGGATCTGGGTGGTGAGCACCTTGAAGCCGCCGCCGATGATGATGGGCGCGGTAAAGGAGCCTATGCCGGTCATGAAGGTGATGGCAGCCGAGGTGATGAGCGCCGGAGCGATGAACGGCAAGATGACGGACGTGAATATCTTGAAACGGGATGCGCCCAGGCTTCGTGCGCTTTCAATGGCCGAGCCATCGATCTGGCGGATTGCCAGGGACACGGTCAGGTAGAAATAGACGTACTGCGTGTAGGCGTGGACGAACAGGATGCCGGGCAGCCCGGAAAAGTCGTAAGGCGCTTCCCGCAAATCCAACACATGTTCGATGGTCTTTGTCACCAGCCCGCTTTCGCCGTACAGTTGGACAAAGGCGAAGACAATGATGATTCCCGGCATCATGACCGGCAGCAACAGCAGCTTGTCCATGATGTTTCTGCAGGGGAATTCGAAATAGTGGACCAGAAAGGCCAGCCCCGTACCCACGACGCCGCAGGTGAGAACCGTTAGCGCCCCCAGGACAACGGAATTTTTCAGAACCTCCAGGCTGGTCGACGATGTGAAGAAATCCGCATAGCGCGCAAGGGTGAGCATGTCCTGGTGGCGCAGGCTTGCCATCAGCGTGGTCAGGGCCGGGTAGAGTATGTACCCGAACAGGATCCACAAAAGGGCGCCGATGCCAAGCAGATGGAGGGCATGGCGTTTTTTTTTCGAAAAGACGGGAGGCATTCGTATTCCGTTCACCGGCTCAGAACCTTGATGCAGGGGGCCGGTATGGAGACGAACACGTCCTTTCCCCGGAGCAGATCGTGTTGCCGCATTGTGGTGTTCAGGGCGGCCACCCGCAGGAGTGTGTCCTGCACGCGCACCATGTAGTCGATCCAGATGCCGTTGAGCTGTATTTCTTCCAGATATCCCCGGAAGGTATTGGATGTTCCCATGTCCGCGGCAGAGAGCGCAATGTCCTGGGGACGGATGGAAACGTAGCGGGCATTGCCGGGGAGGTTTGTGGAGCCGTTTTCCATGTGCAGCTCCAGACCCTGGGCAATTCGGGCCTTTCCCCGGCTGAAGTCGGCCTTGAAAAGGTTGGCATCGCCGATGAATCCGGCCACAAAGGCGCTTTCCGGAGAATTGTAGATATCCTGCGGCGTGCCCACCTGGGCAATGCGCCCGCTGTCGCACACGGCGATGCGGTCGGACAGGGTGAGCGCTTCGGTCTGGTCGTGCGTCACGAAAATGGTGGTGATGGCGAGTTTTTTTTGCAGGAATTTGATTTCCTGCCGCAGCCTGTCGCGCAGACGGGCGTCGAGGTTGGAAAGGGGCTCGTCCAGAAGCAGCACCCGGGGTTCCACGGCCAGGGACCGGGCCAGGGCGACCCGCTGCTGCTGTCCGCCCGACAGCTCGGAGATCCTGCGATCTCCGTAGCCTGTCAGACCGATCATTTCCATGGAGCGCGTCACGGCCGCGCGTATTTCGTCGGCAGTTTTTTTTTGTATTGCCAAACCGTACGCGATGTTTTGCCGCACGTTCAGGTGGGGGAACAGGGCATAGTTCTGGAAAACCATGCCCACGTGCCGCTTTTCCGGGGGAACGTGGGTGATGTCCCGGTCCGCCAGGTGGATGGTTCCCTTGTCCGGCGTGATGAATCCGGCGATAAGCCGCAAGATGGTGGTCTTGCCGCAGCCGGAAGGTCCGAGAAAGGTGAAAAACTCCCCCTGCCCGATCGTCAGGTTGATCTGCGAACAGGCAAGGGTCTGGTCAAAGCGTTTTTCAACATCCCTCAGGACGACGGTTCCCATGGCGCTCTGCGCAGCGTTCATTACTTGGCGTCTTTGCCGGAGTCCTTGATTTCCATGTCCCATCGCTGCATCCATTGGGATTGCTTGGCAGCCAGTTCGGCCCAATCCACATCCATGACCTTGAACTGGATTTCCGCCATCCATTTGGGAGACAGAGCGATGGCCGAAGGCAGGGTGGGCATGCGGTTGAATTTCTGGGCGAGCATGGCCTGGATTTTCGCGCTGCCGGCGAATTCCAGAAATGCCCTGCCCGCGTTGGGATGTTTCGCTCCTTGATGAAGGCGATACCGTCCGTGATGACCGGGGAGCCGCTGGCGGCGTCAATGACTTCCAGGGGCATGTTGTTTTTCATTTTGTTGTCGATAATCGAGTTGAGCACGGCAAAGCTGATGGCCGCCTCCTTTCTGCCGACCGCCTGGAACTGGAGTGATCCGCTGCCGTAATATTTTTTGGTATTGGCATCCACGGCCTTGAGGAATTGCCATCCGCCGGGCAGATCGTTCTTCATTTCATACTGCTGCAACAGGGAGGAGTACGTGGCCCTGGCAGAGGAGGACAGCGCGTTGCGGAATACGAGAAGGTCCTTGTATCCGGGGTCGGCAAGGTCGCTCCAATCCTTTGGGGCCTGCTCCCTGGTGAGCATTTCGCTGTTGTAGAACATGAGCACCGGGGTCTGGATGGTTCCGTACCAGTATCCCTGCCTGTCCTTGAACAGGGGGCTTACCTGGGCTGCCCAGGCTGGTGAGCATGGTTCGAAAAGTCCTTCTTCCGTCAGCTTCATGAACACGGACGAAGGCGCGCCGTACATGACGTCGGACTGGGGGTTGCCTTTTTCCGCCCGGACCCTGTCGGCCAGCTCGCCCTTGAGGTTGATGAAGTCGACCCGTACGCCGGTTTCCTTTTCAAAGGCATCGGCCACCATTTCCAGCATGGCCTCGCCATGGGTCGAATACACAACCACCTTGTCTTCCAGCGGAGCGGACGCGGCCTGGGAAAATCCGCAGGCGGCAATCATCCCGATCAACAAGGCCGACAAAGAGAGGACACTGCGAAACAAGGTTTTCATTGCAAGGCTCCTTGGGGTGAGTGGGGTTATTGTTGCAGTCAAAGTGCTTTTACAACAATGGCGGCAGGCGGAATGTTACCGCGATTGCGGAAATGTCGTCGTGCTGTTTGAAGCGTGGGTATTTCCTGCAAGGGCCGTCCGCAGCCTCGAGGTGTCGAACGTGGTCCCGAACACGGGAAAGGCCGCCTTCAAGGTACAGTGCGGCGATATCCTGAAAGCTTTCTTCTTTCCGGGGTGAGGGTGTGGGGATGAACAGCCCGTCTGTAAAAAGCAGCACATGCTTTACCGTGTCGATCTTCTTCCGGCCGTGTTGGAAGAACGAGGATGCCTCGTCTTCGCCGTTCAGCACGCCGTAGGTCACATTCATATCGGCCCGGACCCTTCGGATCTGTTCCTTCATGGCCTGGGCAATGGGCTGGTCGGTCGTGCCGGAGATGTCCTTCCAGATCGTCAGGGTTTCCAGGTCGTGGTTGATGTAGTCGCATACGATTTCATGCGAGCCGTCCGCATGAATAGCCATGACAATGGAATCGCCGACCTGCATCCATTCGAAACAATCCTCATGCAGGCGAACGGCAGCCGCGCTGGTGCTCCATAAAAGGCTTTTGTCGCTTCTGTCCACGCCATGTTTCCTCATGGCGTGGGCGATGTTCGTATTGGCGCGGCGGGCAAGCTCGGGAAGGGGCAGGTCGTTGCGCTGAAAGGCCTGCCCGGCAATGTTCGCGGCGAGAAATCCTCCGGTGCGTCCTCCGGCGTATTTTGCCGATGTCAGGCTCGTTGCGCCGTCGAAAACAGCCAGGAGATTGCCGCTGACCACATGGAAATCCTCGTTCATGCAGCCGGTGCCCTGGTCGGAAATGCATTCTATGTGCATGGAATTCTCTGTGTGCTCTGCATGAAAGCAGAGGAAACCGTGGAAAAGACAGCCTGCATAGGGATGGTCTATCCGTTGACTGTTTTGTTATAGACAGCTTAAATAATTAACCAATTGGTCATATCATGCGCGAAAATGTGGCAGCTTGGGGACGGAATGTAAAGCGGGAAAACTACATGTCGGCAAAGACGGCAACGGTATGGGGAATCATTAGGCCTGCGTAGCGTCCTGCACAGGCCAGCCCCACGGACGATGCCGTGAATTCCACGAGTTCCGGCAGGGATATGGGGCGGTTGAACCCACCAAGATGTGGGCCGGTCAGGACGGTCACGTCCTTCCTGCCCCGTTGCAAAGCGGCTGTATCCTTTTCCGTGAATCCCCGGCTGGCGAGAAAATCCGTAAATTCCCGGTCCGTCATCTCTTTCTGGTCGTCCATGCGCAACACTTCGGCCATGTGCCTGTCCACCCCCATTTCCTCGATCATTCGGGCGCACAGTCCGGGCAGATCGAAATTTGGGGTAAACGGCATGTCGTGTCCTGCAAATCCTTTGTAAAACTGGGTCTGAATGGTCTGCATCACCTGCCGTAGCAGTTCGGCGTCGAACAGATGGCGGGCGTCCACGGGGCGGTTGTGTGCGTCCAGTCCCGTGAGCTCCGGGGAGCTGAACCGGAAATAGCTGCCCGTTACCAGGAAAAGGCTGAGCAGGGTCGTGCCCATGGCGTGGTACAGGTCCGTGCCCTGCCGCTGATGTGGTTCGATGTGTTCGAAATCGCGCAGGCCGGACAGTCCGAAATTGGGATGGCGGCATGAGGCCAGCCATTGGTCCAGCCTGCCCATGCGATGCCATTGGTAGGTCCCGGCATCCCTGCGGCGGCCCTGCTGCACCCGGTTGTGGAAAAGGGGAATGGGCGCGGTGTGGGTCAGTCCCAAGGCCATAAGGGTTCCCATATGGCGTGCGTTGCGTCCCATTATTTCAAGAAAGTCTTCAGGAGGGGGCAGTTTTCCGGGACGTTCGTCGTTGGGGTATGCAAAATAGTCTGGAGAGGCCAAATAACAGAGCGCCCAGTTTCCAGGGTGCAGATCGGCGATGCCCGCATCGTGGATTCGGCAGACCGGGGAAACGCCCATGCCGAGAGGGGTCGGGACGGCGAAACGTCCGGAAAAATGGTGGTGCATGTCTGCCAGCCGATGCATCCAGGCGGCTTCGCGTTGAAGGCATTCTGGCTGCTCCCCGTGTCGCAGGAATTTGATGGCCAGAACCAGGGACGGATTCTGTGCGGAAGGGGTGACCAGGGTGCGTCCGAGCCAGTGGGGGGGGATGTCGGAAGCGGCCTGTTTGGCCAGAAATTGCCGCAACGGAATGGAGGGGGAATTGGTCAGCGGGGGAAGAGAACAATCCGGGCAGGCCGGCAGTCCCATATCCAATTCGCCGAGAACCCGGGCCACGGCCAGGCGAACTCCCGTCGTACCGCCGGAGCAGGAGCGCAGGAGGGTTTTCAGGGCCAATCGGGAAAGATCGGCTGGTGCTTCCGGGCGCAGGAAGACGCAAAGTCCCTGCGCGGCCTCGCGATAGACGTAGCGGGAGTTTTTTTGGCGGTCATGTTCGGCCCGTTCCAGGACACGGGCAAATGCCGCGACATAGCCCACGGCCTGCGGACTGTTCGGTGTCGCTTCCCGTGCCAGTTCCCGGACACGCAGATACGTGATGGTGAAATCCAGCCCTGTGACTGTAAATCTGTCGTCGGTGGGGTGAAAAACGCGTGCATAGGGTTCTGTTCCGCCGTCCATGCCTCGGGGCTACACGAATGGCGCGGGCCAGACCAGCATTAAATTGGGAAGGTCCTGTTGGATTGTTCGAAAAATGGCAATGAATTTATCGTAATGTTTTTCCAACTTAATTTACTGGGAAATGTTGCTTTTTTGATTTAGAATTAAAAATGCCAGCTTTTTTTGACGCAAAATTGACCTAATTACAAAAATGAGGGGAAAAATGTACAGTCTACCTTCCATTCGGGCGAAAATCGGGGTGTATGCCGGGGTTCTTCTGTCGTTGTCCATGCTGGTGGTTATCGGTTACGCCACCTATGTGGCGCAGCAGAATGCCTTGGACAACGCGGTTCGGGAAGCCCGGGACGTCGCTGTCGTCGAATCCCTGCGTATCAAAGGGCGGTTCGAGACGGGGCTGGATGCGGCCCGTACCATGGCCCATGCCCTTGAGGGCATTCGGGAGGAGGAGTCTGAGCCGTCCCGCAAGGAATTGTTGCGGGTCATCAAGAAAATCGCGGGCGGAAACGAGGATTTTCTCGGCGCTTGGACCGTGTGGGAACCGAATGCGCTGGATGGAAAGGACGCTGAATTTGTGAATGCCGAAGGGCACGACGCGACGGGCCGCTTCATTCCATACTGGAACAAGGTCGGCGGTCTGCATTTGGAGCCGTGTGTTTCCTATGACGATCCGGGCAACGACTCCTGGTACACCAGTCCCAGGAACTCGGGAGAGGAAACCGTTCTCGAGCCCTTCAACTACGATATCGGGGGCAAGCAGACCATGGTGGTCAGCCTGGCTGCTCCCGTGAAATTGGCCGGGAAGAGCAAGGGCGTGGCCGGTGTGGATTTGGGCGTGGATTTTTTGCAGAAACTGTCCGACTCCATGACCGTGTTCGACGGCAAGGCAACCATGACTCTGTTCAGTCATATAGGGTGCGGTGGCCGCCATGACCGGCAAGGCGGACTTGGCAGGCAAGCCCCTGGCCGATGCCTTGGAAAACTCGCAAGCCATGCTCAAGGCCGTGCAGCAGGGCAGGGAGTTTCATGAATTTTCCGGAGGGGCCCTGCGTTTTGTGGTCCCAATGTCTTTTGGCCAGGCGGGGCAGGTCTGGGGAATAGCTATTTCCGTACCTGAAAGCATCATTTACGCCCATGCAAGGGAAATGGCCTGGAACCTGTCCTTCATCGGCCTGCTCAGTCTTGTTGTCGCACTGGGGGTGCTTGTTTTCCTGGCAACCGTTCTTTCCCGCCCCATCCGCGACACGGCCGCCGCCATCGACAGCATTTCCGAAGGCAATCTGGATGTGCGGCTCGTTCCCAGGGGACGCGACGAAGTGGCCGCCATGCAGAACGCCGTCAACGTCATGGCCGTCAAATTGAAGGACAATATCGCCGAGATCGAGGCCCAGAACAAACTGGCCCAGGAAAAGACCCTCCAGGCGGAACAGGCCACGCTGGCCGCGGAGGAATCCAGGAAGCAGGCGGAACAGGCCCGCAGCCAGGGCATGCTCCAGGCCGCGCAGAAGCTGGAATTCATCGTGGAGCGGGTGTCCGGTGCGTCCGAGGAGATTTCGCGTCAGGCCGCCGAGGTTCTGGCCGGGTCGGAACACCAGAAGGACCGCATAACCCAGACCGCGACGGCCATGGAGGAGATGAACGCCACGGTCCTGGAAGTCGCCAGGAGTGCGGGCCAGACGTCGGAGCAGGCCCAGCGGGACAAGGAAAACGCCCTGGAGGGCGCCCAGGTGGTCAACCGGACCGTCACGGCCATGACCAAGGTGCAGCAGCAGGCTGAGACCCTCAAGGCCAAGATGAACGACCTGGGCGTGCAGGCGGAATCCATCGGCCATATCATGACCGTCATCGAGGACATTGCCGACCAGACCAACCTCCTGGCGCTCAACGCGGCCATCGAAGCGGCCCGCGCCGGAGATGCCGGGCGCGGCTTTGCCGTGGTCGCCGACGAAGTGCGCAAGCTGGCGGAAAAAACCATGAACGCCACCAAGGAAGTGGGCCAGTCCATCCGCACCATCCAGGGCGGAACCCAGTCCAATATCCAGTCCATGGACGTCGTGGTGCGGGACATCGAAGAGGTTGCCGGATTGTCGAAACATTCCGGCGAGGTTCTGGAGGGTATCGTGGCCGGGGCCGAGGAATCCGCAGGGCGTATCCAGGGCATCGCGGCGGCTGCGGAGGAGCAATCCGCCACTTCCGAGGAGATCAACCGTTCCGTGGAAGAGATCAACGTGATCGCCGGGCAGACGTCCGCCGCCATTGCTGAAACCGCGCAGGCTTCGGACGAACTGGCGCACCAGGCTGCGGAGCTGCAGCAGCTGATTGCCGAGCTGAAGGCCGAAGCGAAGTAATTGTTTGTAATTTGAAGCCCCGTGGCGGCGCGATGTTGCGGGGAAAGACGACGAGCTTGATAAAAAAAAGATTTCTCGTTAGTTCGGGAGTGCTTTTTTATCAAGCTCGTTTCTTTTTTATCTGTTCGCATATGCGAATAATCATGAAGAAAAAGAGGAGTCCTGGACAGTTAGTTTTTGTTTTCTGCATAGTTGTTTTGTTGAAATAAAAAGATGAATTTGTTTTTTTGATGTTTTTTCCGACGTTTTGGCATGGTCGTTGTGCCGACATACGCCGGAATAGTGTGGCATACGGCTGGCGGTCCTTTAACGACAGGGCTGCAGCGCCAAAGGAGATCGGGTTATGTTTTTACTGCCGTCCATTCGTGCGAAAATCGGAGTTTACGCGGGTCTTTTGCTTGCTTTGTCCATGACGGCCGGGATTGGGTATGCCGTCAAGATGGCGCGCGATAGTGCTTTGGAAAACGCCGTCCAGGTCGTTCGGGATTCGGCTGTCATCGAGGCGTCCAGGATTCAGCGCCATTTCGAACTCGGGATGGATGCGGCTCGGAACACGGCAGCCACGTTCGAGGTCCTCCGGTCTTCTTCGCGGGAACCTTCGCGGGAGGATGTCGTCGGGATTCTCAAGCAGCTGGTACTCGGCAATTCGGATTTTTTTGGTTCGTGGTGCGTGTGGGAGCCGGATGCGTTCGATGGAAAGGATGCAGCATACGCGAATGCCCCCGGACATACCAGGACCGGACGTTTCGTCCCGTATTGGAATAAGGTGGGCGGGCTGCACCTGGAAGGGACCGGCGACACCCTGGAACAGCCGGGGGAGGATACATGGTATACCCAGCCGCGGGACTCCGGTGCGGAAACGGTTCTTGAACCGGCGGTCTACGAGGTTAACGGGAAAGATACCATGATGGTCAGCCTGGCTGTGCCCATCCGTGACGGCAACAAAAGCGTCGGCGTGGTTGGCGCGGACCTGAGCGCGGAATTTTTGCAGAGCATTGCCGATGGAATGGACGAGTTTGACGGAAAGGCGACCATGACATTGTTCTGCCATACCGGCAAGGTGGCCGCGGTGACCGGTCGTCGGGATGTTGCAGGAAAGCCTTTGTCCGGTATCGCGGCCAATTCCAAGGAAATGTTGCAGGCTGTGCAGCAAAAAAGGGAGTATAAGGATTTTTCCGATGGCGCATTGCATATGGTTGTTCCCCTGACGTTCGGAAATTCGCCGCAGGTCTGGGGGATAGCCATTTCCGTGCCTGAAAGCATCATTTACGCCCATGCAAGGGAAATGGCCTGGAGCCTGTCCTTCATCGGACTGTTCGGGCTTGTCGTGGCATTGGGGGTGCTTGTTTTTCTGGCAACCGTTATTTCCCGCCCCATCCGCGATACGGCCGCCGCCATCGACAGCATTTCCGAAGGCAATCTGGATGTGCGGCTCGTTCCCAGGGGACGCGACGAGGTGGCCGTCATGCAGAACGCCGTCAACGTCATGGCCGTCAAATTGAAGGATAATATCGCCGAGATCGAGGCCCAGAACAAACTGGCCCAGGAAAAGACCCTCCAGGCGGAACAGGCCACGCTGGCCGCGGAGGAATCCAGGAAACAGGCGGAACAGGCCCGCAGCCAGGGCATGCTCCAGGCCGCGCAGAAGCTGGAATTCATCGTGGAGCGGATGTCCGGTGCGTCCGGGGAGATTTCGCGTCAGGCCGCCGAGGTTCTGGCCGGGTCGGAACACCAGAAGGACCGCATAACCCAGGCCGCCACGGCCATGGAGGAGATGAACGCCACGGTCCTGGAAGTCGCCAGGAGCGCGGGCCAGACGTCGGAACAGGCCCAGCGGGACAAGGAAAACGCCCTGGAGGGCGCCCAGGTGGTCAACCGGACCGTCACGGCCATGACCAAGGTGCAGCAGCAGGCTGAGACCCTCAAGGCCAAGATGAACGACCTGGGCGTGCAGGCGGAATCCATCGGCCATATCATGACCGTCATCGAGGACATTGCCGACCAGACCAACCTCCTGGCGCTCAACGCGGCCATCGAAGCGGCCCGCGCCGGAGATGCCGGGCGCGGCTTCGCCGTGGTCGCCGACGAAGTGCGCAAGCTGGCGGAAAAAACCATGAACGCCACCAAGGAAGTGGGCCAGTCCATCCGCACCATCCAGGGCGGAACCCAGTCCAATATCCAGTCCATGGACGTCGTGGTGCGGGACATCGAAGAGGTTGCCGGATTGTCGAAACATTCCGGCGAGGTTCTGGAGGGTATCGTGGCCGGGGCCGAGGAATCCGCAGGGCGCATCCAAAGTATCGCGGCGGCTGCGGAGGAGCAATCCGCCACTTCCGAGGAGATCAACCGTTCCGTGGAAGAGATCAACGTGATCGCCGGACAGACGTCCGCCGCCATTGCCGAAACCGCGCAGTCTTCGGACGAACTGGCGCGCCAAGCTGCGGAGCTGCAGCAGCTGATTGCCGAACTGAAGGCCGAAGCCCGGTAGGTGCACCGCCCTTAGAAGTTCGCCCCTCGCGCATCAGGAAATGCGCATTGTTTTCGAATTTTGTTTGCGTTGTTCTCAGGTCTTTTGAAACAGATTGCCGGATCGCGTTTTGTAATCCGTTTGTGATCAATCCGTAGCGGTTCTCTTTTAAAGAGAACCGCTGCTTTTTTATCCTTCCTTTTTGGACTTTTGGTCCGTGGCGTCGGCATTTCCGGAGGCGCTGGTTTTTTGCAAGAATAAGTTGTTGAATAAACGGTAAGATGTTGCCAAAGTGGAATTTGGAACAGAGATGCTCATTCGGCAGATAGATTGACGTCACCGGGAAAACGTCAAACTTAAGGATGTATGGAGACAGATGTATCACTTACCTTCTATTCGCGTAAAGATCGGCTTGTATGCGGGCATTCTTTTGCTGCTCTCCATGTTGGCGGTGATCGGCTATGCAACCTATACGGCACGAGAGGACGCCCTGCAAAATGCCATGTTGCAGGCTCGGGAAGCAGCTGTCATTGAATCCTTGCGCATCAAGGTTCGTTTCGACGAAGGACTTGGAGCGGCCCGTACTCTGGCGCAGACCTTTGCAGGCATCAAGGAAGTGGAGCAACAGCCTTCCCGCGGGGAGCTGCTGCGAATGCTTAAAAAGGTGTCTGTGGGTAACGACGACTTGCTTGGCGCATGGACCGTTTGGGAGCCGAACGCTTTTGACGGAAAGGACGCGGAGTTCATTAACGCGGAGGGGCATGACGCCGACGGACGTTTCGTTCCGTATTGGAACAAAGTGGGGGGGCTGCACCTGGAGCCATGCAACTCCTACGAGTCCCCTGGAAGTGACGACTGGTACAAGAAGCCGAGGGACACTGGGCTGGAGACCGTTCTGGAACCCTTTGCCTACGATATCGGCGGAAAGCTGACCATGGTGGTCAGCCTGGCGGTTCCGTGAAGATAGACGGGAAGAGCCAGGCGGTTGCCGGTGTGGACCTTGGGAATGGAGTTTCTTCAGAAACTGTCCGACTCCATGACCGTGTTCGAAGGCATGGCAACCATGACCCTGTTCAGCCATGAGGGTGCGGTTGGCAGCCATGACCGGCAAGGCGGATTTGGCAGGCAAGCCCCTGGCCGATGCCTTGGAAAACTCGGGAAGCCATGCTCGAGGCCGTGCAGCAGGGCAAGGAGTTTCATGACTTTTCCGGAGGGGCTTTGCGTCTTGTCGTGCCCATGACCTTCGGTCGGACATCGCAGGCTTGGGGCGTAGTTATTTCCGTACCTGAAAGCATCATTTACGCCCATGCGAGGGAAATGGCCTGGAACCTGTCCTTCATCGGACTGCTCTGTCTGGTCGTCGCACTGGGGGTGCTTGTTTTCCTGGCAACCGTTCTTTCCCGCCCCATCCGCGACACGGCCGCCGCCATCGACAGCATTTCCGAAGGCAATCTGGATGTGCGGCTCGTTCCCAGGGGACGCGACGAAGTGGCCGCCATGCAGACGCCGTCAACGTCATGGCTGTCAAACTCAAGGACAATATCGCCGAGATCGAGGCCCAGAACAAACTGGCCCAGGAAAAGACCCTCCAGGCGGAACAGGCCACGCTGGCCGCGGAGGAATCCAGGAAGCAGGCGGAACAGGCCCGCAGCCAGGGCATGCTCCAGGCCGCGCAGAAGCTGGAATTCATCGTGGAGCGGGTGTCCGGTGCGTCCGAGGAGATTTCGCGTCAGGCCGCCGAGGTTCTGGCCGGGTCGGAACACCAGAAGGACCGCATAACCCAGACCGCCACGGCCATGGAGGAGATGAACGCCACGGTCCTGGAAGTCGCCAGGAGCGCGGGCCAGACGTCGGAGCAGGCCCAGCGGGACAAGGAAAACGCCCTGGAGGGCGCCCAGGTGGTCAACCGGACCGTCACGGCCATGACCAAGGTGCAGCAGCAGGCTGAGACCCTCAAGGCCAAGATGAACGACCTGGGCGTGCAGGCGGAATCCATCGGCCATATCATGACCGTCATCGAGGACATCGCCGATCAGACCAACCTCCTGGCGCTCAACGCGGCCATCGAAGCGGCCCGCGCCGGAGATGCCGGGCGGGGCTTTGCCGTGGTCGCCGACGAAGTGCGCAAGCTGGCGGAAAAAACCATGAACGCCACCAAGGAAGTGGGCCAGTCCATTCGCACCATCCAGGGCGGAACCCAGTCCAATATCCAGTCCATGGACGTCGTGGTGCGGGACATCGAAGAGGTTGCCGGATTGTCGAAACATTCCGGCGAGGTTCTGGAAGGGATCGTGGCCGGGGCCGAGGAATCCGCTGGCCGTATCCAGGGCATCGCGGCGGCTGCGGAGGAGCAATCCGCCACTTCCGAGGAGATCAACCGTTCCGTGGAAGAGATCAACGTGATCGCCGGGCAGACGTCCGCCGCCATTGCCGAAACCGCGCAGGCTTCGGACGAACTGGCGCACCAGGCTGCGGAGCTGCAGCAGCTGATTGCCGAACTGAAGGCCGAAGCGAACTAGCTGGTTTTACGAGAAGAATGCCAAGGAAGCCTGAAAAGGCGAAGAGTGTGCGGTAATAGACCCTCTTTCAAGAGCGTGGCGGATGCCGCGTCGGCATGTAGCCCCATAAGGCGGGGCAGGACCGTGTTTCTGCGGAGCCGGTAGCTGCCTCAAAAAGTTCAACCCCTTGTGTATCCTGAGTACGCGAGGGGTTGAACTTTTTGAGGCAGCACGGCAACCGCCGGATTGTGCAGCGGTCCGTCAGCTAATGTGGCAGCTTTGCAGTGCCTCCAGGGTGCGGTATATCATTTTCCGTACTTCGCTCACGCACTCCAGATCCTGCGCATTGTCCGAGAGCAGGGCGGCGGCCTTGCTGGATATTTCCCGTACGCCCACCGCGCCGAGCAGTCCGGCCAGGCCTGTCAGTTCGACCACCAGCCGCCGCAGGTCTTCCCGGCGGGCTTCGTCATGTGCCAGGGCAAGTTGCTGATCGTGTTCCGTCATCTGGTGGATGAATGTCTCCACCAGGCCGGGAAGAAGATGGCATTTGCCGTCAAAGCGGGCACGCAGGGAAGAGTTGTCCATGATTTCCGGCGAAACATTTTCCAGGCAGTCCAGAAAGTCAATGGCACCCCTTCGACGTTCGGAGAGAACCCGGTCGATCATGTTGTACAGCTCCTCGAACTGCACCGGCTTGGACACGTATCCGTCCATACCCGAAGCCATGATGCGTTCCCTGTCGCCTTTCATGGCAAAGGCGGTCAGGGCGATGATGGGGATGCCGACATACTCTTCGGAACAGCTGCGGATGTGGCGGGTGGCCTCTATGCCGTCCATTTCCGGCATCTGGATGTCCATGAGGATGAGGTCGAAGCTTTGGCGTTTGAGCAGCTCAAGCACTTCCAGTCCGTTTCGGGCGATGACGGGTGTGTGTCCCGCCTCGGTCAGGAATTCCTCCATGAACATCTGGTTGACCAGGTTGTCTTCAGCCAGGAGGATTTTGAGTCCGTCCGCGGGCCGGTCCGACGGCGTCTTTCTTTCCGAACTGCTGAAGGCCTTGCGCAGGGTTTCCCTGGTATTGGTGAAACAGAGGGTGAAAAAGAACGTGCTGCCCGTGCCGGGTTCACTGACCACCCAGATGCGGCCGCCCATGAGTTCCGCCAGATTTTTGGAAATTGCCAGCCCCAGGCCTGTCCCGCCGTGTTGTTTGGAGTAGCTTCCGTCAAGTTGGCTGAATTTTTTGAACAGGTCGTCGATCTTGTCTTTGGGAATGCCGGCCCCGGTATCGCTGACGGAAAAAAGGATTTCCTTGCCGTCCCCCAGATCCGCGGCCAAGTGCGCCCGGACATTGATGCTGCCCGTGTCCGTGAATTTTATGGCGTTGGATACCAGGTTCTTGATGATCTGGGCCAGGCGGTCGGGGTCGCCATGCACCGCCTCGGGCAGGGTGTCCGGTATTTCCATCTGCAGGTTCAGGCCCTTGGCCTTGGCTGTCACCTCGAAAGGAGCCAGGGTTTTGCTCATGACCTCCATGAGGTCGAAATCAACGGGCTTGAGTTCGAACTTGCGGGCCTCGATTTTGGACAGGTCCAGGATGTCGTTGATGATGGTCAGCAGGGATGTCGCCGAATCCGTGACCATGGCCAGGCATTGGCGTTGTTTTTCATCCAGGTCGCTTTTGCCGAGCAGCTCGGTCATGCCGAGTATGCCACTTATGGGGGTGCGGATTTCGTGGCTCATGTTTGCCAGAAATTCGCTTTTGGCCATGCTGGCGGATTCGGCGGTTTCCTTGGCCTGTCGGAGCTGGTGTTCCAAGGCGCGAAACGGGGTCACATCCCGACCGCTCATGAGCACGGTTCGCACGTTTCCGTCCGGGCCGAATTCGGGGGAGAGGCGCATGTCCAGATTGATTTTTCCGTGCACGGTCTGAAGCTCCTGCTCCAGCACGCCTTCCACGCCTGTTTCGAAAACCGTGCGCAGGGCCTGGATGAATTCAGTCGCATCCGAGCCGTTGGGCATACGGATTTCCGTAAAGGACCGGCCCAGAAAATCGGAGGCTTTGATGGCAAAGGCCTTTTCCACTGCCGGATTCATGTAGAGCCTGCGATAGGACGAGTCGTAGCGGATGATGTGGTCCGGCGAATTTCCGACCATTTCAATGAACTTGGTGCGCTCGTACTCCAGTTCCTTCATGGCTTTTTTCACGTCGCTCACGTCCAGGGTTATTCCCTCAAAAATAGTGGCCTCACCCGGGATCTCGATTTTCTTTATATAAAGACGGGCGTCGAACCATGTCCCGTCCCGGCGGCGCATGGCACATTCAAATATACTGTAGTGCATGTCCGGGGAAAGGGAATTCAGTATGGCGCGCCTTTGTTCGGCGGAACCATAGACCTGCCGGGCAATGTCGCTGATTTCCTCGATCATCTGCTGCGGCGTGTCGTAACCGAATATTCTGGCGCAGGCCGGGTTGGCTTCCAGGTATCTTCCTTCGGGGGTGGAACGGTAGATGCCCATGGGCGCATGCTCGTAGATGGAACGGTACTTGGCTTCGGCAGCCTTGAGCCGACCGAAGAGGGCGGCGTACGGGTGGGCGAGTCCGGTCTGGATGAGCGATTTGTACAGAAAGACATAGGCGGCCAGTTTGGCAAGATGGCCCAGCACGTTGAAATAGCCCGACACATCGACGTTAAGCGTGAAGAACAACTCCGCAATGATGGAGAAGAAAAAGAAAAGAAGCAGATTGCGGATTATGAGCGGGTCGAATTCCTCCTTTGCTCCGTAAATGGAAATCATGGCCAGGATCAGGGCCAGGCAGATGAAATACTCGCTGCCGATTTTGAAGAGGCTCAATCCCTGTCCTGCGATAGAGCAGATGGGAAACAGCCCTGAGAAAACAAGCACGAGCAAGGCGGTTGTGCCCAGAAGGAAGGTTGCGAACAAGCTCCCCGCAGGAGCTTTGCGGCGAAGAAAGGCAAGACCGCCCAGAATGGCCCCTACCTGGATGAAGCGGCCGACAAGCCATAATTCCGTGGCCAGCTCCTCTCCAGAAAATCCGGGGAAAACATTTATTCCCGGATAGGCCAGGGTGTGCAGCATGTCCACGAATCCCACAAAAGCAAAGGCGATGCCCAGCGTGAGCAGGTAACCGTTTTCGATGATGCGGCGGGTGTTCCAGGCAACGAAGAACGTGCCGATGGCAATGGAAACGCTCAGCATCTCGACCACGGCGTGGAACAGTAGAAAACTGTAGGCGGTGAGCGCACATATTGCCATGAAGCTGGCGAACCATGCCCCTGCTGCAACAGTCTTTCGGGGGTATCCCGGACTCGATGGATTATGGAACATGGCGGGAATCTAATATAGAATGAATAGCTATGCAACTCATAGGTATTTCAATGTCTGTTTTTATTGTTGTAATCGCACGGAATTATGCCAAGTTGTTCTGTTGTACTGGGTATGAAACAAGCTAAACCTCCCGGAGGTGTTCAGGCCGGTCAAAATGCAGGCGAGGTGTGTCTCCTGCATGCGCAACCCGTTGGAACGGGCCTGTCTTGGGCGGGAAGACAAGCGGTGGAAGTTCTGGGAAGGAACGGAAGGCAACGCTTTTTCGGAGGGATGCGCTGAGAACACACAGAGAGATGATGCACTTGTTTTTTTTCTGCAGCGGTTTTTATGTCAAACAGTTGTTCAGAAGGTGCGACTGCAAGGTGTTTTTTGTCCCTCCATCCGGCGATTTTTCATTGCGTGGCGATTCTCTTTGGGGAAATCTGGATCATGTTTCTGGGCCGTCTGTGAAAAAAAGGGGCGAACTGCCGTTCTTCCCTTTGGAACCGCTCTTGACCGTTGCCCGGCTTTTGGCTCACAACAATGCTTTTCCGGAGGATATACGGTATGAAAGACGTCAGAACAGTGCGGGATGTCATCCCGTCCTTCAAAGCCTACAGCGCGGGTCTGTCGATCGGCGAGATCAGGGAACGATACGGGCTGTCCAATATCATCAAGCTGGCCAGCAATGAAAATCCCCTGGGGGCTTCCCCTGTGGTTCAAAAGACTATCGCCGACCATGCCGCCGGTGTTTTCCGCTATCCGCGCGTGAACACTCCGGGCCTTGTCAAAGCCATTGCCCGCAAACTCAGTGTGCCCGAAAACATGGTCGTGGCGGGCAACGGCTCGGACGATATCATTGACTTGGTCATACGCATCAAATGCCGGCCTGGGCAGGACCATATCCTGGCCTTCGATCCCTGCTACAGCATGTACCCCATCCAAGCCAAACTGTGCGGCGTGGAGTATCGCAGCGTGCCTCTCAATGAAGATTTCAGCTTCCCCCTGGACAAACTGGCGGCCGCAGCGGACGAGAACACGGCCATGGTCGTGCTGGTCACGCCGGACAATCCGTCCGGTCTGGCGCTCACCGCCGACGAGATCGAGGCCTTTGCCCGCAAGCTGCCGCCCCAGACACTGCTGGTGGTGGATGAAGCCTACATTGATTTTGCCGAGCCGTACGCCAGGTATTCCGTGGTTCCCCGGCTGGAGCGCATGACCAACACCTGCGTCATGCGTACCATGGCCAAGGCGTATGGCCTGGCCGGATTGCGCCTGGGGTATGGAGTCATGCCCGATTGGCTTGCGGACTACACCTTGCGCGTACGTCTTCCGTTCAGTGTGAACATACTGGCCGAGCACGCCGGGCAGGCCGCCCTGGAAGATGATGTCTTTTACAACGAAACGCTCCGGGTGAACGGGCAGGGCAGGGAGTATCTGGCGCAATCCTTGTCCGCTCTGGGCTGCAAGGTCTGGCCGTCCCAGGCGAATTTCCTTATGTTCCAGCCGCCGACGGATGCGCTTGCCCTTTTTGAAAAGCTCTTGCACAAAGGCATTATACTTCGTTCGTTGGACAGCTACGGCAGACCTGATCTTATTCGCATGACCATTGGAACGGACAAGGAAAATCGGGCCGTTATCACCGCCCTTGAGGAGATTCTCGCATGAGTGAAAGCCGTCGCATCGTGACGTTGGACGGACCGGCCGGCGTGGGCAAGACCACCCTGGCAAAGCGTGTTGCCGAGGCCATGAGAGTGGCTTATCTGGATACCGGCGCCATGTTCCGCGCCGTGGCCTGGAGCCTGGGCGAAGGCGCCTGGGAATGGGAGGAGAGCGCCCTGGTCTCTCGTTTGCGGGAGCTGGAGTTCCGTCTTCAGGGACAGGGGGCGAACTCGGCCCTGCTGCTCAATGAAAAACCTCTGGACGCGGTCATTCGTACGGAAAAGGTCGGGCTGTGGGCGTCCAATGTGGCCACCATCGGCGCGGTTCGAAGTTTTCTCAAGTCGGCCCAGCAGGCCATGGGGCGCGATGTTTCTCTGGTTGCCGAAGGCCGGGACATGGGAACGGTGGTGTTCCCGGACGCCACGGACAAGTTTTTTCTCGACGCATCCATTGAAGAGCGCGCCCGCAGACGCTATCTGCAATTGCAGGGTATGGGCGAGGATGCGGACATCGACGAGATCGCCCTGCAGATCAAGATCCGGGATGCGCAGGACCGCAATCGTCCCATCGCCCCGCTCCGGGCGGCGGAGAACGCCGTGACCGTGGACACCACGGGGCTTGGGGTGGACGAGGTCTTCAAGGCCATCATGGATCACGTCCGCAGGAATGACGCCAGGTAGGCTGCGCGCTTCGCAGGAACGGCTTTCCCGGACCGGGAGACCGTTCCGATGATGTGCACGCATGTTTGAATACTTTTTTCGAGGAACCGATCATGAGCAATGACAACACCACCGGATGCGGCTGTCAGGGGCATATCATGCCCGAGGCCACGTTTTCCACGTTTGTTCTTTCCCTGTCCTCTTCGGCCATGGTACACTTGGGCGAGGTACCCGCTCCGGAAACCGGCCGTATCGAGGAAAACATACAGCTTGCCAAACATACCATAGACATTTTGTGCATGCTCAAATGTAAGAGCCGTGGCAATTTGGAAGCGGACGAACAACGGCTTCTCGACGACATTCTTTATGAATTGCGCCTGAAGTTCGTGGCCAAATCCTAGGAGGCCTTGCCGACGTCCCGGCGACTCTCGGGGGCGTGGGCCAAAGTTCCGATGATTCGGGGCTGTTCCACGTTTTCGTACGGCGGATTTTCAAGGCAATTGCGTGGTTCATTTTTTCTGTAACAACAAAACCGCACTTCCGGAGTGGATCGAGCCGGACGTCGGTGCAACATGTTTTCGGAAACATTCATGAAAGACATCAGGGCAGGACTTGTCGGCGTTACCGGCTATACGGGCATGGAAATGGCTCGTCTTCTCGCAACCCATCCCCGGATGCGGCTTGTCCGCGCCACGTCGCGCAGCCGGGCCGGAGCGGTTCTGGGGAATCTGTTCCCCGGCCTGCGGGGAACGTCCTGCGGGGCCGTAACCGTGTGCGTGCCCGAGCCCGAGGATCTGGCCCGCAACTGCGATGTGGTTTTTCTGGCCGTTCCCCATGGTGCTGCCATGGACTTCGCTGCGGAACTTCTTCAGGCCGGGGTTCCGGTGGTGGACTTGTCCGCAGATTTCCGTCTGCATGACCCTCGGGTGTACGCCCAATGGTACGGCCTGGAGCACCGACATCCCGAGCTGCTTTCCCAGGCCGTGTACGGACTGCCCGAGATCAATGCCCGGGAGGTGGCCCAGGCGAGGCTGGTGGCCAACCCCGGCTGCTACCCCACATCGATCATTCTCGGTCTGTATCCGGCCCTGAAGAATAATCTCGTCCACACCACGGATATTGTGGCGGACTCCAAGTCCGGGGCCACCGGGGCGGGGCGGAAGGCTTCCGTGGGAACCCTGTTCTGCGAGGTGCACGACAGCTTCAAGGCATACAATCTGGGAAAGCATCGCCATACCCCGGAAATAGAGCAGGAGATTTCCCTGGCCGCGGGCACGGACATTGCGCTTTCCTTCAACCCCCATCTGCTGCCCATCAGCCGGGGCATCCTTTCCACCATATACACCCGGCTTGCCAAGGACAGCACTGCCGAGGAAATCCACGCCCTGTACACTGATTTTTATGCCGACGCGCCCTGGGTGCGCGTCTTGCCCCTGGGAGAACTGCCCGAAACCCGCTGGGTTCGCGGTACGATGTTCTGCGATATCGGGCTGGTGGTCGATCCGCGGACAGGACGTTTGTTGACGGTTACCGCCATAGACAACCTTTGCCGCGGCGCAAGCGGACAGGCTCTGGCCAACGCCAACCTGATTTGCGGACTGCCGTTGCAGGCCGGACTGGATGGTCCGCCCACAGCCCCCTGAGTAGAGCAAATGCCGCTGCTGTCAGACCCCCAGAAAGTCGGTTCGGTCTTTGTCGCGCGTCAGCCCATCTTTGGCGCGGTGAAGAATATCTGGGGCTATGAGCTGCTCTACCGTCATTGCGGAGACTCCACCACGGCCTGCATCAGCGACCAGGACGCGGCCACGCTGGGGGTCATTGCCGACGGTCTTGTCCTTGCCTCCCAAGGCTTGGCACCGGACAAGCGGATGTTGATAAATTTCCCCAGGCAACTGCTTCTGGATGATGCCGCCTTTGCCCTGCCCAGCCAGCAATGCGTTGTCGAGGTACTGGAGGACGTGGACCCCGATCCTGAAGTCCTGGAGGCCCTCAGCCGGTTGAAAAAGGCAGGCTACAAACTGGCCATGGACGATTACGCGGGGGAGGAGAAATTCGAGCCTTTTCTGAGGATCGTGGATTTCGTCAAGGTGGACATCCCGCAGTTGGATACTGCGCGCATCAAGGACGTGGCGGCCAATCTTCAACGCTATGGGAATGTCCTGCTGGCCGAAAAGGTCGAAACCCTGAAGGTTTTCGAACTGACGCGCAGTCTGGGATTCACGTTGTTTCAGGGCTATTTCTTCTGCAGGCCGGAAGTGCTTTCGGGCAAGAAAATTTCCACCAGCCGGATCGCCAAGGTGCAGCTGTTGCGGGAACTCAGCCGGGACGATTTCGAGGTGGCCGACCTTTCCCGGTTCATCGGGGCGGACATGTCTCTTTCCTATCGGTTGCTGCGCTATATCAATTCCGCCTCGTTCTCCCTGCCCAACAAGATAGAGTCCATCCAGCAGGCAGTGGTGCTTCTGGGGCGGAAGCAGCTTGCCCAATGGCTGAGGGTGGTGGTCATGGCCGACCTGTCGTCCAACAGCCTCACCAGCGAACTTGCCTACACCTCGGCCAAGCGGGCCAGGTTCCTTGAGCTTATAGGGGAAAACGAACCCGGTGTGCGCCACCTGCCGGAATCCATGTTCCTGCTTGGCCTGTTTTCCCTGCTGGACGCCATGATGGGAACGTCCATGGAGAAACTGCTGGAGGAGTTGCCCTTGGAGGACGAGCTTGTCCAGGCCCTGGCCGGGGAGTCCAACTCCATGCGTCATTGGCTGGACATGGTCATCGAGCTGGAAATGGGAAACTGGTTGAATCTGGACAACCTTCTGGCCGACCACGGTCTGGATCCGTCCCACGCCGCCAGATACCATGCGGAGGCAATGGCCTGGACCGGGCAGATTTTCGGCAGCATCTTCTGACTCCCGTAATCTTGTCTTTGACTGACGGAAAACGTCTCCTTTCAAAGAGGCCCCCTGTCGTTGCGTCTCCGGATTTGTCGCCGGAGTTGCATTGCTCCGGACGCTGTGTCACTATGGGAAATATATTCGAATCTATCTCGGGAGATGTTGTGACTCCATTGGATACTGCTCCTTCCCGTCGGCCTGCGGGCAATGAGGCCGGTGTTCCCGACGAGTTGCACCCGAACGTTCAGGTCGCCGGCATGCCGCCGGGACTCGTCCTGGATGAGATCATGAGCCTCCTGCAGCGTTTGCATCCGCAAACGGAAGCCCGGTCGGAATCAGCTGGGGACACTCCGTCCGATCCGCTTCCCGTCGGGGGGACCTTTGGGCGCGCCTTTCTGGACACGTTGCGGCTTTTTCGAGGGGAATATCCTGGATATCAGGCCTGCAACACCTTGTACCACGATCTTGACCACACGCTTTCCGTGGTTCTGGCCATGGCCAGGCTGATGCATGGAGCGGCTTTGGCCGGCGTGCAGTTCAGCGTGCAGGGACCGGAATTGGGAGTCCTGGCCGCTCTTTTTCATGATATCGGCTACATCCAGCGCGAGGACGACCGCGAAGGCTCGGGAGCGAAATACACCATCGGACACGAGGAGCGCGGCATCGCCTTTTTGCACGCGTATCTTGCGCAGGACGGTTTTACCGAAGAGGAACTTGCCGATAGCGGCAACATGATCCGTTGCACGGACCTGCGTACGGATTGCAGCACCCTGCATTTTCACAGCGAGGAAGGTGTTCTGCTGGGGCGCATGCTCGGTTCGGCGGACCTGTTGGCTCAGATGGCGGATCGCCGTTACCTGGAAAAACTTTTTTATCTGTACCGCGAGTTCACGGAAGCCGACATTCCCGGATTCGACTCGGAATTGGACCTGTTGCGCAAGACCCAGGGGTTTTACGAGCAGGTGGCCAGAAAACGGCTGGACAATGATTTTTCCGGGGTGGCGGACTTCATGACGGTCCATTTTCGCGAAATGGGCCAACCCAATCCATATGAATCCTCCATCCGCAACAATCTGAACTATCTCCGGCAGGTACTGGAAAGCTGGCAGGATTCGTTTCGGGACCTGTTCCGGCGCGGCACCTCGTCCGGCTGATGTGGTGTCCGCAGAATTTCCGGAAATCCGTCATGCCGAAAAGCTGGCTTTCAGCTTGCTCAGGCCGGGAAAGGCAGGGGCTGGCGAAGTGGCCCGCCGCATCCCGTGTCCTCTCCGCAAAACATCTTCGGCATGCGAATCTGTCGGGCCGACACGGGAAGTTCACCCGGCTTCCCTTGAAACGGTCGGGAACCGGATTCTCTTGTTATTCGGCAACGGGCAGGATTGCTTCGCGAATGGCTTCCACGCCCACTCGCTGGGCGAAACGGGCCGTTCGCTCACGTTTGCGTCCGTTTTCGCGGTAGTATTCCACCAGTTTGCGGACCGTATCCACGGCCTCGGTGTGTGAAAGATCCTCGGCAACGGTGTCGCCCTGACGGACACGCTTGCCCGCGTTTCCGCCAAAGGTGACGGTCCAGCCTTTTTTGGTTCCGATCAGCCCGACATCCCGCACATAGCTTTCCCCGCAGCAGAAGGGGCAGCCGGAAACGCCGAACTTCAGTTTGGCGGGCATGTCCACGCCCTGGAACATATCTTCGAGTTGCAAACCGAGTTCCAGGGAGTTCTGTACACCGTAGCGGCAGACAGACGTGCCCGGACAGGCCTGGACGTAGTGGACGCAGAGCTCCACGGCGCGTCCCACACCGGTGCCGAGTCGTTCCCAAATGGCCTGGATGTCGTCCCTGCGCACGCCCACCAGGGCGATGCGCTGGCCCGATGTGATTTTCACGATGGGGATGTTGAAGTCGCGGGCCGTCTTGGCGATGGTTTCAAGAAGGTCGGGCGTGAGCAGACCGGCCGGGGTCCGGGGAACAATGGCGAATGTTTCCTTGTCGCGCTGGAGTATGGCGCCGCTGGGGTCGTCGGACATATAATCTCCTTTGGGTTCGTTATGGCCTTGCTGCATACGTCATCACCCGGCCGGAAGGCAACATCCGGTCATGGATGTTCCGGGCGTTTCAGCAGGTGTGCGGAAACAGAAGGTGCGTGTCATTTGGGGTGCAGGCGGACATGCTCAATACGTTCGAAATGCGGATGCGGTGCTTGGGCATCTTGGTCCGGCCACTGAACTTCCACGCGTGTGTCTTCAAATCTTCAAAATAAACGATGAGAACCTTTTCAGGAAGTCTCGTATGGGCCTTCTGCGTCAGACAAAGCCGGGTCCGGCGGATTAGTTGCTGAAAAAGGGGCCGGATTGGCCCCGGACGTTGGAAAGGCATGGAAACCCCTTGCCGGCATTGAGAAAAAACGCAAAAAAAGATAATGTTCGCTATGGAAGATTTTCAGCAATTTCCTGCAGGATGCGGGACGTGTTGGAACTGCATCGGAAGCATGGATCGTCGACTCAGCGTACGAACATTTCTGGAGGCTTGTGCATGGCGGCCAATTATCTCGGACTGTATCTGCTTCATAAGGGCGTAATCACGGAAGAGCAGCTTTTCCAGGGGCTGGAATACCAGGAGCGGATCAACCGGAGGATCGGCGGACTGGCTGTGGATGCGGGGCTTATGACCACGGACCAGACCGACCGGATCTTCGTCCGGCAGGCCGAGGACGACCGCCCCTTCGGAGAGATCGCCGTGGCCGAATGTATGCTCAGCCGTCCCCAGTTGGACGACCTGTTGTTTCGTCAGCGTGTGACCAATGTTTACCTGGGAGAATCGCTTCTGCAGTTGGGATTCCTGGATGCGGACATTTTTTCCGAACTGATGGACGAATACTACAGCCTGGAGCGCAAGCGTTCCGAGGCAGTATCCAGCATTCTGACCGGCATTGACGACTACAAGGTTGTCCTGTCCCTGATGCAGGCCGCACAAAAAACATTTGTCCGTTTTGTGGACCGGAACGTCAAGCTGCTGCCGGAAGCCGAAGTCATCCAGGCCGGGCCGGATACGGTTTGCATGCGGTTCACAAGCCGGGTGCAGGGCGGGTGCGCGTTCGTGTTCAGCTTTCTTCTCTGCCCAGGGGCGGCCCATGTGCTGGGGGCACTGCCGGACAACGGAAACATCGTCGGGAAAGACAATGGAACAGCATGCGAAAAATTTTTCCGGATTTTGGAGGGGTATCTGCGGGCCGCCCTGGCCGAAAGGAACTGTACGCTGGAGGACTGCCAGGTGGAGCAGGTCGGACCGGAAGAATGGAACGCCATGCACGGCAGCGACATGACCTTGGACGTTGTCACGCCTGGAGGACGTCAGGCCATGGTGGTGGTGAGCCGCCCGAGTGAGCGGGCCGGAGAATTTTTCCAAGCATGTCGTATTGTAAAAATCTATGCTGGAAAACCCTTTGTATTGATAATGCGCATGATCATAAAGGTATTCGATTTTTCCAATTGTGTTGCGAATTATGTTGGCCTGGGGTATTTGGTCATATAAATGGCATCCGCCCCTTCGATACGAACAACCGAGGGAGTCATGAGACCTCTGGCCGCCCAGAAGAAGTCCGTGGTGTGCATCCATGGGGCATTTTCAAGTGAAGTCCGCTCCACAGCGGGTTTTGGTGCGACCAAGACGGCCATTCGCAACAAGATGTTCGTCTTTGCGGAGCAGCGCTCCGACAGCACGGTGAGCGTCACCTTCATCAATCAGAACAATGTTCCCTCCGGCCAGACCCGGGAAATTCCTCTCGACGAATTTCTGGCCTCCTATGTTCCCGAACCTCAATTTTATCAGGAAACCGTTTTTCCAGCCATGCGGGAGTTGGGCAAGACGATCGCCAAAGCGGAACGCTACCGGGAGAACGGAAAGCTCTTCAGCTCGGAGATGGAGTTCAAGAACGCCCTGCGCGTGGACGAGAAGAACATCAGGGCTACGTTCGGCCTGGGGCTTGTCTACCTGGACCGTGCGGAAACGGAGATGGCGGATATGGTCTTTCGCCGGCTTGTCACGCTGGACGCCGCCTTCGAACAGGCGCACAAGCATTTGTTCAACGAATTCGGCATCCGGTTGCGCAAGGCGGGAATGTGCGCCCAGGCCCTGAAATTTTATTCCCGCGCCCTCAAGCTGGGCAGGGGGGACGAGAATCTTTACTACAACATGGCCCGTGCGATGTTTGAAAAAGGCAGCCCCGCCCAGGCACTCAGCCTTCTGCACAAAGCCCTGCACATCAATCCGGCCTTTGAAGAGGGCCGCCAGTTCTTCCTCTTTTTGGATAATTTTGTAAAACAAAAGCCTTCCCCTGACTCTCTCTGACCGTATTCTTGCCGCTTTTGCTGCTTTGCGCCAACCGGAAAACCATTTGTTGACTGGGGGTACGAAGGGGGGCAAAAGGTGTAAATCCGGCAAACCTATTAGAGTTCGAGGAGGCTTGACGTGGCCCACGCAAAACGGCCCGATTTCGGACGAATGCTTTCGCGCGTTCGGCGTGACTATGGCGAGGCGGCAAAACAGACTGCGCCCTGGTTTTTTGAAAATCTCCCTGAATACTACTTCCGCACCCATGGAAAGGAGGACCAGGCCAGGCATCTCCAGGCCCTCATCTCCTGCCGCCTGACAGGCGAGGACCAGACCGTGGTGTTGCAAAGTCCCTGCGGGACGGCGTTCACCTTCATAACTCCGGGAAAATGGATCAAGGAACTTCTGGATATCCTGGACCGTTTTGGCGGGGAAAAAATACAGACCCTGCGCGTCATTACCAGCAAGGACGAGCGGTTGCGCATCAGCGATGTGCATATCTCGCCCCGGACTGCCTGCTCCGCGCGCAGCGGGGCTTATCGCCGAGCCATCCGACGTGGCGGCCAGGAAGCGGGGTTGTCCGTGGAGGACCGCAAGGAGTTTGCCGCATTTCTGCGTTCCGCTTCCCAGGATTATGTGGACAAGTTCGAATTGCGCAGAGCCTTGCGACATTTTGCCGCCTACAGGCGGCTACGCGGAAGCGAAGCCGCGGAAGCCACGCTGGAACCTGGTTTCGAGCCCGGAGTGGAGCGCATCTGCCTGAACATGGCCGCACCGCCCAAGTCGGGCGTGCTGCAGCAGGCCGTCCGCATTCTGGCGCGACAGGTCCTGAACATCGACCGCGCCTATGCCGACATCTTCAATGACGGCGATCGTGAATACCTGATGATCAGCTTCTACGTGAACTGCAAGGACGAATGCCTCACAGAGGAATCCCCCCGCTGGTGCCAGACCCGTGACGAACTGTGCATGACGAAGTGGAAGGCCCGGCACGGTCTGGATATCCTGTCCGACCGGGACGGGTGGTCCATGCGCCGCGTCATGCTGCTTCAGGCCATGTGCGAGTTCAGCCATCAGTTCCTCATCAAGGGCGACCTGTACAAGTTCGCGTCGGACCGCATCGTCCGCGCCGCCCTGGGCAATCCGGCCGTGGCCGCGAAGCTGGTGGAGTATTTCGAGACCCGGTTCGAACCGTGCCCCGGTGCCGGCGATCGCGCCGCAGAGTCCGTGGAAGACGCGCTGGTGCAGGCCATTGCCGATCTGCCCAAGGAAGATGAGCGGACCATATTTTCCACCATGGTCAAGTTCGTGCGCTTCACGTTGCGCACCAACTACTTTCTGGACAGTCGCTTCGGCCTTTCCTTCCGTATCGATCCCGACTTTCTGGAAGCGCCCATTGACGGGGAAAAGCCGTTCGGCGTCTATTTCTTCCACGGCCCCCGTTGCCTGGGATTCCATGTCCGTTTCCGCGACACGGCCAGGGGCGGCGTGCGTTTGGTTCCCACGGAATCGCAGGCCCGTTTCGAACTGGAATCCAATCGTCTGTTCGATGAGGTCGCGTCCCTGGCACGGACCCAGCAGGACAAGAACAAGGACATCCCGGAAGGCGGTTCCAAGGCCGTTATTCTGCTCGGGCCGAACGCGGACCGCAGCCTGTGCGTCAAGAGCATGGTCAACTCCTTCCTGGATCTGATCGTGGCCGGCCCTGACGGCAAACCGCTGCCCGGTGTGCGCGACTATCTGGGAAAACGGGAGATCATTTTCCTGGGACCGGATGAAAACATCACCGCGGACCATATCAACTGGATCGTGCAGCGGGCCGAGGAGCGCGGCTACGACTACCCCGCCGCCTTCATGAGTTCCAAGCCCGAGACCGGCATCAGCCACAAGCAGTACGGCGTGACCAGCCTGGGGGTCATCGTCTTCATGGAGGAGGCTCTGCGTTTTACCGGAATCGACCCGTACACCCAGCCGTTCAGCGTCAAATTGACAGGTGGAACGCGCGGCGACGTGGCTTCCAACGCCATGCTCATCCTCATGAACCGCTATGGGAAAAACGCCCGTATCCTGGCCGCCACCGACGGGCATGGAGCGGCCTTTGATCCCCAAGGGCTGGACCACGAGGAACTCCGGCGGCTCATTGCGGCCGAAACGGGTATCGCCAACTTCGATCCCGCCAGGCTTTCCGGCGGAAACGCCTTTGTCGTCGCCGCGGACAAACCGGAAAACGTGCGCATCCGCAACGAGCTGCACAACACGGTCAAGGCCGATGTCTTCATTCCCTCCGGGGGACGGCCCGACACGATCAACATGGACAACTGGCGGAACTATCTGGACGCGGACGGAGTGCCTTCCAGCCGTATCATCGTGGAAGGGGCCAACATCTTCATTTCCAAGCCTGCCCGCGCGGAATTGGAACAGGCCGGGGTGCTGGCCATCCAGGGGTCCAGTGCCAACAAGACCGGGGTCATCTGCTCCTCGTACGAGATTCTGGCCGGTCTGACACTGTCTGCGGACGAATTCAAGGCCATCCGTCGCAGGTTTGTTTCCGAGGTGCTCGACATTCTGGCGGTGAGGGCCGGAGACGAGGCCCGTCTTCTGTTCCGGGAGTTCAAACAGGCCGGGGGAAAACGCCTGCTTACGTCCATTTCGCACGAGATATCCAAGGCCATCAACAGCCTGGCCGACGGAGTGGCCGCCTATCTCGGACACCAGGATGACGACTTCCTGCGCAGCGAGGCGATGCGCAACCTGATTCTGGCCTATTGTCCGTCCGTCCTGGTGCAGCTTTATCAGGACCGCATCTTCGACAGAATTCCGGCCACGCATCTGCGGGCGCTCGTGGCCCATTTCATCGGTGCCCGGATGGTCTATTCCGAGGGGCTGCGATGGGTGCGGACCGTCACCGAGGTCAAGGACGTGCAGGACGTGGTCCTGGCATACATAGACCAGGAAAAGCGCGTGGCTTCCATGTGTTCTCGTCTGGCTTCCAGCCGTCTGGCCGACAGGGAGGAATTGGTCCATATCCTGCGGTCTGCGGGACGCAAACATCTGACCATGGAAAAACTCGGCTTGGAATGATAGGCTGTTCGCCTGACTGCTTGAAAAAGCCCTGTCGCCCCTTTCCGGGGGGATGCCTCCTCCGGAAAGAGGCGGCAGGGCAAACCGTAGGGAGGGCGATATGGCGGACATTATGGGGGCATTCAGCAATTCGGACGAACGTCTCGAAACCCTGGCCGCCCAGGCTGCCGAAGATCGGCATGCGGCCGGGCTGGATGGACTGACCGGAGGGCTGGAAGCCGTTGTGGTCAACTGCCAGCCGCAAAATCTTCAGGCGGCTGTCCGGGAATATCTGGCAACCACCGGGTTGCGGTTCGACAGCGCCTTTGAAGACGACAACTTCACCACCTGCGTGCTCAAACTGGACAACAGCGCGGATTTTCTGATGCGCAGCCGCAAGACAGTGGAAAATCCCTTCCGTCACTACAACAAGGGACCGAAGGCCGATATTCTACCCGACACCCGGTTGGAGACGTTCATCTTCAAATGCCGCGACGTCCGTGCCTATCACCGCATCCAGCGCGAGCGCGGCGTGGTCTTCCTGTCCGAGGATGTTGTGGAAACTCCGAATTATCTGTATGTGGAGACCCGGCCCTCCATTTACACGGGCAACTCACTGGGCTTCATCCAGTGGATTGAAAGGGAAGGGGAGTACATTGCCCCCATATCGCGCCCTCTGGATTGGACATTCGCCAAACCAGACCTTGCGCATCTGGACAACATCTCCTACCTTGACCACTCGGCTGCGCGGGTGCGTGCCCAGGACCGCGATCCGGCCATTCTTGAATTCATGAGCCTGACCAGCTACAAGTTCGAATTCGCCATCTACGTGGAGTCGCTCAACTCCATCACGAACGTGGCAAGACTTTCGCTGGATGATTATGCCCAGGTCTTCACTTCCGGTATCAAGCCGTTCGCCGGTCTTGACGAATCCGGGCCGACGGAGAAATATATTCATAATTACGGCACCCGGGTTCACCATATAGCATTTCATACGGAGCGCATCGAGGAGACGTTCCGCGGGCTGAAGAACAATGGCATGGACTTCCTGGTCGATCTGGTCGGTTCCCCGGAAGACGGCCTCAGACAGACCTTTTCCCAGCCCAGTCCCAATACGCTCCTCGTACATGAGTATATACAACGTTATGGCGGGTTCGACGGCTTTTTCACCAAAAGCAATGTCACCGAACTGACCAGGGCCACTGATTCACAATAAAGCCCCTGCCCCGCTTTCCGCATCCAGGTAGGATCACAAGGACAAGGAATTTCATGGAAGAGTTTAAAAATGTGCTCAAACGGGACATTCTGGTACAGACTGCAGACGTCCGCGTGGTTGAAATGACTCTGGAACCGGGCGAAACCATTCCCTGGCATTACCACAGCCACGTCACGGATACGTTCATCTGTCTGGACGGGGAACTGGAGCTTGAATTCGAACGTCCCACCGGTGGCGCGCTGCTGCTGGCCGGCGACCGTGCCCCGGTGGAAGCCCGGCGGCCCCATCAGGCCGTGTGCTCCGGCGACAAAGCCTGCCGCTTCGTTCTGGTGCAGGGGGTCGGGCAGTACGATTATGTCCCTGTGGAGAACCTTGAGGACGACTCCTGATTTTTGGGATTTGCGTCCAGTTGCCGTATTGGGACCATCACACAGCGGATACCTCATGAACTGCATCCGTTCCGCATCTTTTCTTCTGCTGATGGCGCTCGGGCTGGTCTTTCTCGGTCTTTCAGGATGCGTCGGCGGAGGGAAAAAACAGCCTGTGGCCTATCCGGCCGGACAGACTGCGCCCCCAGCGGGATCGGATTTTGAACGGCAGTCCGCCGGGAATGTCCGCTACGCCATGGTAACCAAGCTGGACCAGGACCCTTACGCCAGGGAAATATGCGCCGGAGCGGTAAAGGCGGCGGACGAGCTGGGCGTATCCTTTTCCTGCAAGGGACCAAAGCAGGCGGATGCCGGGGAACAGGCGAGAATGGTCAAACAGCTTGTCCAATCCGGCATTTCCGGAATCGCCATTGCCGCGGACGACGGGCTGACCCTGTCCGACGTGGGAAAAGCCGCGAAGCAGGCCGGGATCAGCGTGGTCAGCTTCGACTCGCAAGTCAATGCCGATGCCCGAACGCTTCACATCCGGCCCGCGCCCCATTCCCTCATCACGTACGAACTTTTGCGTCTTGCCAGCATCACCGGCGGCCATAACGCCACCATCGCCATTCTGGCCGGTGCCCCCAAAGCTTCGGACCAGAAAAAATTGGTGCGCAGGCTGCTCGATCTCTTGGATACCGCCACCTTTTCCGGACTGCGCAACCTCAACGTGGTCTACGGCAATGACGCATACGAAAAGAGCTACAACGAAGCCTTTGGGCTGATCCATGAAAACCCGGACCTGCAGGTCCTGGTCTGCACCACGCCCACGGCTCTGCAAGCTGCGGCACAGGCCGCACAGGACAGTTTGCGGCTGCGCAACAAAACCGCGGTCATCGGCATCGGGGCCGTGCCTTCCGTGGTTCGGGCCGTGCAGCAGGGCTACGTGCCCTCCATTGTCTACTGGTCTCCCCGGAATCTCGGCTACCTTACCCTCTATGCCCTGCATGCCGTGAAGACCAAACAGACCGACGGCAGCCAGGGACAGACCTTTCAGGCCGGATGCCTGGGCACATTCCAGGTGGAGGACGAAGGGTTCGTCATCATGGGGCGGCCGCAAATCTACGACTGGAAAAACGTCGACACCCTCAACCTGACGTCCCCTGCATGCGTGGCACCGTCCGGTAATTTTTGAACACCTCAGAGGAGCATCCATGGCATTTCGACTTCTTCTCGTGTCTCTTTTCCTTCTTTTGGTCTCCGGCTGCGGTCCCGGATGGGTCAACCATCACTACAAAGACAAAAGCGAAATGAATGCCGCCTACCGTACGGACAGTGCCTTCTGCCGGGAGCAGGTCGATTTTCAGCTTCCCAGGCCCCGGAACAATGAGCGTTATACAAGCGGCAACTACATGGTCGATGAAATGGAAGACTACGACATCGACATGCAACGCCAGCAGCTTTTCGACGGTTGCATGCATGGGCGGGGATGGGTGAAAAAGTAGGCAATGCTGTTGAAAAAATGGCCCAGCTGCGTTGTTTTATAAAATTCAGGTCCTTGTGCATGAAGGATACGCGGCGGGTGTGAATTTCTCTTACGCCCTGCCCTCATACGTTTTTGAGCAGCATTGATTTTTTGCCGGTTGTGAAACGTGCCCTTTTTTTAAGGGCGACATGGCGTAACCTTCCACCATCCGGGCCATGTTTATCGTTTGCGGCTGCGGCTGCGGCTGCGAATGTGCAGCGTTTTTAACCGCAGCCGCAAACGGAAAAAAGGGGCTCGGGGGGAGCATCGCTCCCCCGGCGGAGTCCGGAGGTGGGCCTCTGGCGGCCAACAATAAAAGGAGCGGGACATGCGGATACGGAGTTTGTGCCTGGCGCTTTGCCTGGTGGTGTCTTTGGGGCTGGCCGGTTGCAGCGGAAAGAAGAATTTCGTGATGAAACCCATGGCGGATTTTGCGCCGCAGGCGGGCGCGGGGTTTGACCTGCGGGTCAAGAACTATGATCTGATCAATGGGGGAGGTTCGCCGCAGGAAGAGGACGATTTTGTCCTGCCGTTCGAGCGCGAGGGCATCCGAGTGCTGCAATCCCTGGGCTACAAATACGTGCCGGGCGGCGGGGATGCGCGGTACAGGGTGGAGGCGCACCTTGTCTGCCTGGATCCGACCAATCAGATGATCGGCCAGATCGAAGATGCCGCCTCGGACTGGATGGACCCTGTTTTTGGACCGTGGGGCGGGTATGATCTCCCTCCTACGTACTCATATGTGCAGGTGGGCGATGTTTCCAGCCTGCATCCCGAAGGTTCGGAATGCTCCGGCCGCCTGCACATGGTTGTGCATGATATGCAGTCGGGCGCCAAGGCCGTGTTGTATTCCGGTTCCTGGCGCTGTTCCAGCCCGGAGGTTCCCAACTGCCCGGTGTCCGCTTGTGCGCCGCACCTGGAGTCCATGCTTGTCAACAAGCTCGGCCAGCTTTTCGAAAAGGGCAAATGATCCGCACTTCGCGGAATGTCTGTTCGTCCTGACTGCATCGGAGAGGTGCTGTATCTGGACATTTGTCGCCGAGCCGTACTATACCCTAAAAGGGACCACGCCCCCCGATGAGTGGCTGGTCCCTTTTTTCCCTTATTCTTCGAGAGGCGGTACGTGCATGAACCCTACGGAATTTGTTGATCTCACCCTTATGATTACAGGTCCCACGCATCTGCGTGAGGAAGTTCGTCAGGCGGGCGCTTTGCCCGAATTCGGCCATCGCGACTCGGAGGGAGCCAAGCGTTTTGTGCCCATCATGGAAAATCTGAAGACCATTGCAGGGTCCGATGCATTCCAGCCTATTTTGTTCAACGGATCGGGAACATCGGCCATGGAAGCCTCCATGCGTTCCCTGGTGGGAGAGGACGAATGTGTGCTCAATGTGAGCGTTGGCGCGTTCGGCGAACTGTTCCACAAGCTTGCCAGATACAACGGCAAGGATGCGGTGTTGCTCAAGTCCGAGCCGGGGCAGCCCGTTGATCCGGACGCGCTGGAAGACGCGCTGGACGAACATGGTCCCGCAGTGGTCACGCTGACGCATAACGAGACATCCACAGGCGTGGTCAACGACATTGTTTCGCTGTGCGCCCTGGTGCGCAAATTCGGCGCACTGCCCGTGGTGGATGGCGTGAGCATTTTCGGCGGTGCGGACATTCTGTTGGATGAGGCCAATCCGGCCATGTACTGCACGGCGACGCAGAAGAGCCTCGGACTGCCTGCCGGGTTCGGCATCGGCTTTGTGAGCGAGGAAGCCCTGGAAAAGGCCCGCAAGGTGGACAACCGCGGGTATGTTACGGATATTTTGTCCCAGGCGGAAAAAGCCAGGGAGCACCAGACCCTGACCACGCCAAACACCACGCTGGTCAACCAGATGGCGTTGCAGCTGGATTACATCGTGAACCGGGAGGGCGTTGCCAACCGGTTTGCGCGGCATGAAGCCATGCGCGAGATCGCGGTGCAATGGCTGGAAACAGTGGATGGTTTCGATCCGTTTGCCGAGGAGGGATTTCGTTCGCCCACGGTTACGTCCGTGGCCCCGCCTTTGGGCATGGGCATTGAAGGACTGAAGCGGATCAAGGAAGCCATGCGGACGCGTGGATACCTGTTCGACCCCGGCTATTCCAAGCTGAACCAGCG
The DNA here is from genome assembly GCA_963665185.2 of Desulfovibrionaceae bacterium. Taxonomy (GTDB): domain Bacteria; phylum Desulfobacterota; class Desulfovibrionia; order Desulfovibrionales; family Desulfovibrionaceae. The sequence goes on from CAXXPO010000013.1 coordinate 35,016, forward strand.
TCAGGAAGAGGCTGGAAAGCGGTTGTGTTTCCGCATCGGTCATATGGGAGACGTGGACCAGAAGATTTTGACGGCGTATCTTGAAGGGCTGAAAGAGGAACTGGCGAAGCTGTAGTTCCGGGCCGACCATTCCGGAGGGGGGATTGCGGCGACCTGCTGTTTTTCAACAACCTGCCGACATACGTCTTGTTGTGCAGGGAAAACAGGCAAGGAGCGGATAATGGGTGTTGACATTTCCAGGCAGGGCAACATTCTCGTTGCAGTGGTCGATGAAGCAGAAATGGACTACACGAATTGCGCCGGAGTTCGCGACGAGCTGCAGGACGCCGCAGAAGATGCCTCCGTGCAGAGGGTCGTGGTGGACTTGGAAAAGGTCGGTTTCATGGACAGCAAGGCCATCGGCGCCCTGGTGGCCCTGAACAAGACAGTGCAGGGGCGGACGGGCAATGCCCTGGTCCTGTGCGCTCTGCATCCGTATGTAAAGAAGATCGTCAGCGTGGTGACGCTGAATACGATTTTTCAGGTTTTCGATGACCGCGCCAAGGCGCTGGCCGCTCTTTCCGCCGAGTAGCTTTTTCAACCGGATGTTGCCCCGTCGGGAGGCGGGCAGGTGGCAACGGCTGTTCCGTTCGCACCTGCCGCTTTTCGGCGGTTGCGCTGCACAGCCAGTATGGCAACGTCATCGGTGATGACTCCGCCTGAAAATTCCAGGGCGGCATGAACCAGGGCGCAGATCAGGATGCCGGGCGAGGTTTCCTTGTTCAGGGCGTGGAGCATGTGCTTTTCTCCGAACATTTCCCCATTGCGCCGCAGTTCCAGAAGGCCGTCCGTCAGAAGCAACAGGGTGTCTCCGGGCATGAAGTCCCTTGTGACGTCCACGCACTGCACCTGAGGCAACAGGGCTAGGGCCGGGCAGGTCGCACTGATGGATTCGGTGGTGTTTTTTCCCATGATGTAGGTCGGGGCGTGTCCCGCGGAAATGATGCGGACATGGCGGCGTGATTGGTCTATGCAGGCATAGACCAGGGTCACGTACATATCCAGCCCGCCCGAGTCCATGATGTCGTACAGGATGGCGTTCATCCGCTGGAGCCGTTCCTTCGGCGGATGCGCGGAATGGGCGAAAGAGGCCAGCAGCCCCTTGCATACGGCCATGAGCATGGCCGAGGACGCGCCATGGCCTGAAATATCGCCCATGATCAGATGGACTTCGCCGTTTTCCTCCCAGGCGTCGTAAAAGTCGCCGCCCACATCGTCATGCGCCCTGTACAGGGCGTTGGTGGTCAGTTCCCGGAAGTTGAAGGTACGCGGGAGCAATTGTTTCTGGACATGACGCGCCAGATAAAGTTCCTCGGCCAACCTTTTCCGGCGCGTCTCGAACTCCCGCGTCATGGTGGTCATGCGGTGCAGGCAGTTCAGGCGGGCCAGCAGTTCGGACTTCTGGTGCGGTTTGGTCACGACGTCGTTGGCCCCGGCCTCGAACGCCTGCACACGCATGTTCACGTCACTGGAAGTGCTCAGGAACATGACGGGCAGTTCGTCCGGCCCGTACTCCTCGCGTATGGTGCGGGTCAGTTGCAGGCCGTCCATATCCGGTATGTAAAAATCCAGGATGACAATTTCCGGGGTTGCCTCGTGGATGGCCCGCAGCGCTTCCTTGGCGGAGGCCGCGAAAACCACGTCGAGCTCCATGGCGGGGGAAATCTGGCGAGCCAGCAGGACGCGCGTGCTCAGGTCGTTGTCCACCACCAGAACGTGGGGTGCGTGCATAGCCGTCATGGATGACACTCCGGGGGTTTTCCTCGTTTGCAGGAAAGTGTAGAAGACCACAGTCCCAAGGACAATGATATTTAGACTCTATTGCAAGCCGGGGTGGAAGTCATGCCCCTGCGGAGGAAATTGCATGAAACGTATTTTGAGTATGGTTCTGGCCTGTCTGTTCGTCCTTCCCGCGGTTTTGCAGGCAGCGGAGTCTTCAACAGACTCGGCGGCGGGAATGCCCAGGGTGGTGCTGGAAACGAACCTGGGAAACATCGAAGTGGAATGCTTTGCCGACAAGGCGCCCAAGACCGTGGAGAATTTTCTGCGCTACGTGCGTGAAGGAAAGTACGACGGCACGATTTTCCACCGCGTCATCAGCGGTTTCGTCATCCAGGGCGGCGGCTTCGACAGCATGATGCGCCGGGGGGAGACACGCGAGCCCATTGCCAACGAAGCCAGAAGCGATGTCCCCAACTCGCGCGGCACGCTGGCAATGGCCCGCACGGGCGACCCCCACAGCGCCACGAATCAGTTCTTCATCAACCTCAAGGATAACGATTTCCTCAATCATACCGCGCCAAATCGCAAGGGCTTCGGATACTGCGTGTTCGGCAGGGTGGTGGGCGGCATGAAGGTCGTCGACAAGATCGCGTCCGTGCCCACCCAGTCCGCCGGACAATATCGCGATGTTCCGGCCACGCCGGTGGTCATTGTCAAGGCGTACGTCGTCGGGGAAAAGGCCGGATGACCGGTGGGCCGGTCGTCTGGTGTGTTCGGCACGGACAAAGCGTTTCCAATGCGGGGCAACCCACGGTCAGTCCCGGGCTCTCGGGACTGACCGATTTGGGAAGGGCACAGGCCGCGGCGGTTGCAGCGCGTTTTGACCATGCGCCGGACGTGATCGTCCATTCGTCCTTTGTGCGCACGGAACAGACGGCCCGGCCAACCATGGACCGATTTCCCGACGTTCCGGTGGAAGTCTGGCCGGTGCAGGAATTCACCTACCTGGATTCAGGCCATTACTCGGGGACGACTTCCACGGAGCGCAGGCCGCTTGTGGACGCCTATTGGGAACGGTGCGAGCCGGACGCGAGCGACGGGGATGGCGAAAGTTTTGTGCAGGCCATGGAAAGGTCCAATCTTTTTATTGAGCGGCTGCGGGGGCAGGAAGGATTTTCCGTGGTGTTCGGCCATGGCAAGTTCCTGCGCATGGTGGCCTGGATGCTGCTGACCGGATACGTTCAGCCCACCTGTGCGGCCATGAAGTCGTTCGGCCATTTCCGTTTGGGGGCGTACATGCCCAATGCGGCGGTCATGGCGATACAACCGGGAAGCATAATGTTTCTCAGCGGGTTTGATGTGGCGCATCTGCCGGAGGATATGCGCACGTAATGCCCGGCTCACTTCCTGCCGGTGCCCCGCAAGATCAGATACCCGACCAGTCCGGCCACCAGGGAGGCGCACAAAATACCAAGTTTGGCGGTTTCCAGGGCGGCTTCCTGTCCGGGGAGGGCCAGGTTGGCGATAAATATGGACATGGTGAATCCTATGCCCGCCAGCCAGCTTGCTCCGTACAGGTGGCGCAGGTTCATGCCCTGGGGCATCTGCGCCCAGCCCAGGCGGATGGCCAGAAGCGCGCCGAGGGTCACGCCTATCTGTTTGCCCGCGATGAGTCCGGCAAAGATGCCCAGGGGCAGGGCGTGGCCGAGTTGCGGCAGCATTTCCCCGGAAATGCCGACTCCCGCGTTGGCGAGGGCGAAAATGGGCATGACCATGAAGGCGACCCATGGGTGCAGCCCGTGCTCCAGCCTGATGAGCGGCGCATCGGCCTTGCGGCAGGCCACTTCCAGTTCGTGCAGGGATTCCAGTTGCTTCTTGTTGGTCAGGATGGTCTGGTCCGGGTCGTGGGATTTTTCATACCGTCCGATGAGCAGGCGCGCCCAGGCGGCGAAGTTCTGGTCGCGGCAAGGCGTGCGTGCGGGAATGGTCATGGCGCAGACAACCCCGGCAATGGTGGCGTGGACGCCCGATTTGAGCACGCAGAACCAGACCGCCGCACCGATGACCAGATACACCTGCGTGGCCCGCAGGCCCAGCCGGTTCAGAAGGGCCATGCAGCCCACCAGTCCCGCGCCGGCTGCCAGGAATGCCAGGGATATGTGCGAAGTGTAGAACAGGGCGATGACCAGCACCGCGCCGATGTCGTCCACGATGGCCACGGCGGTGAGAAAAACCTTGAGGCTGAGCGGAACCCGGTTGCCGAGCAGGGCCAGAATGCCCAGGGCGAAGGCGATGTCCGTGGCCATGGGTATGCCCCAGCCGGAAAGGGTCGGCTGGCCGAAATTCATCAGGGCGAAAATCAGGGCGGGCACGACCATGCCGCCCACGGCCGCAGCCACGGGAAGCGCGGCCGCGCGCAGGGAGTTGAGTTCGCCCACCAGGACCTCCCGCTTTATTTCCAGCCCCACCAGAAAGAAGAATATGGCCATGAGTCCGTCGTTGATCCAAAGGATCAGCGGCTTGGACAGTGGGGTTGCACCGATGCCCACGGTCAGGGGGATGTCCCAGAGCGTATTGTACAGGGGACTCCAGGCGGAATTCGCCCAGACGAGTGCCAACGGCCAGACAGGCCATGAGTGTGAAGCCGCTGGAAGCTTCCACGTGCATGAAGGCCCGGATGGGCGAAAGAAAGCGTTCTATGGCAGGCGGCTCGCTGAACGGGCCGGGAACTGTGTCGGGACGGGAGGACACGGAGCTCTCCTTTTTCGGTTGCGGACCAGGGGCTGCGGGTGGCTGCATGCCGGACTGTCGTTGCAGTGGACATGGACCACAATATGGATACCATAGCGCGCAGGTCTGTCAAATGTTCTCGGGTGTTCGGAGTGCCGGAATGGCCGGATTTCCGGCGAATCCGGACGGACAACGTTCCATGAGGCAAACGCCGGGCCTGATAAAACAAACGACGGGGTGGAAACGATGAAAATATACGATACAGTGACCTACATGTTCGATCCCCTGCATGCCTTCTGGGAAAAGGCCGAAGTGCATCGAAGTGTCACCGGCGGGTTGGTTCTGGTGTTTCTGGGAGCGTTGCTGGGTATCGAGTTGAACCGCCAGGGGATTTTGCCCCAACCGTTTGCAGGGCTCACGCCCACGCGCCATTTCTATGCGGTGGATGTGGCCTTCACCCTGGTGCTTATCATGGAAGTCATCGGGCTTATTTTCGCGCTGCCCTGTTCCGTGTCCCGTTCCGTGGGCAAGCAATTGCAGATTCTTGCCCTGATTTTTTTGCGAAATTCATTCAAAGAACTCGTTCTTCTGCCCGAGCCTGTGACCTTGGCCGGGAACATGGACATCGTCTACCGAATTTTTGCCGACGGCACAGGCGCATTGCTCATATTTCTCATCCTGGGGTATTACACGCGCGCTTCGGAAGCCAAAAACGCCCCCATGAGCGGAGAGGACCGCTATAAATTCGTGGCTTCCAAAAAAATGGTTTCCCTGAGCCTTCTGGTGGGTTTCGCCGGGCTGGCCCTGTTTAACGGCCTGCTTGTGCTGGAAGGAAAAAAGCCGTTTCATTTTTTCGAGGCATTCTACACGGTGCTCATTTTCAGCGACATCCTTCTGGTGCTCATATCCCAACAGTTTCTTCCCGCCTTTCATGCAGTGCTGCGCAACTCCGGCTATGCCGTATCCACTCTGCTGCTGCGTCTGTCTTTGACTGCGCCGCCGTTTTTCGACGTGGCCATCGGAGTCACCGCGGCCTTGTTCGCCCTGTGTCTGACCTTGGTCTACAACAAGTTCTACGCTGCGCAGGAGAATCCTCAATAGCCGGCCTACTCCGAAGCCAGGTCGAAAAGGGCGTTGGCCAGCCCCCTGGCGGCCTGGACGGTGCGAGAATAATCCAGGGTGTCGGGCAGGTCGGAGTCCTTGTGATAGTGGGGATTGCGTAGCGGACCGGTGTCGGTTGCCAGGACCGTTGCATATCCCATGTCGGAGAACGCGCCCATGTCCGAGTAATAGGGCCAACTGCCCCATCCCAGTGTGACGGAACGGACGGGGAGCGTGCTTTGCCTGGCGAACGATTGTGCAATGCCGGGCAGCAGGGCTTTGTTTTTGTTTGTGCCGGAAAGGGCCAGGAGCGCCAGGAAATTTCCTTTGTCCGCTGTAAATTCCTTGAGCGAGGTCGCGTTCTGGCTGCCTGGACGGTCCGAATAACAGCCTACCGAATCCACCACCAAAACGGCCCGGATGTTTTCCTTGTTCGTGCGCGCCTGACGTGCCCGGCGTACGGCCCCTTTTTCCCTGTTGCGCAGGGTGGGCAGCTCCTCGTTGACCGTAAAGAGGAAACGCAGGCTGCGTTTGAAGCTGCGCAGGCGGGCCAGGCGGGCGATTTCCAGAAGCGCGGCCACGCCGGACCCGTTGTCGTCGGCACCCGGCGATGCGGCCACGGTGTCGTAGTGGGCCACGGCAAGGATCGATTCCTTTTGCAGCAGGCCTCCGTGCACAACCGCCTCCAGGTTGGTGACGCTTTGTCCCCGGCTGGTAGAATATGCGTCCTGCCGTACCGGATACCCCATGGCCCGGAGCTGGCTTATGATGTAATCCGCCGCCGCGGACAGGGAGCCGGGTTTTTCCAGACATCGCGGACCGATATCGGCCAGTGCCCGGACATGGTCCTGAATGCGGGCGGACATGCGGGCCGTGCCCGTGTAGGCGTCTTGCAGGACGGTGTTGCCGGTTCGTCCGGCGCAGGCGGTGCAACAGGCCAGGGCCAACAGCAGCATGAGGCGGGGAATGTACCGGAGGGGGAATGGTTGTGGTGTGTGCATACGGAAGCATATCTGCTTTGCGGCGTGTTTGGAAAGAAAACATTTGATTCAATCGTCCTTTTAAAACGATTGATTGACTTCATCGTTTGTTTGTTTTACTTGTTATTCGCGAAACAACCCAAGGAAGACAGACATGACCACAACACAAATTTTCAGGCAGGGCGGTCCGGGAACGCAACGCGTTTCGGGCCAGGGCGCTTCGGACCAGCAAAGCGTTCGCGGTGAGGAAACCAGGGCCAGGATTCTCAAGGCCGGGTTGCGGCTTTTTGCGCTGCACGGGTATCATGGCACGGGAATCCGTTCCCTGGCTGCCGAGGCCGGGGCGAACGTGGCCGCGGTGAATTATCATTTCGGAAGCAAGCAGGGGTTGCTGGATGCGGTGGTGGACGATCTGATCACCAGCGTCCGCGCTTTGGCCGATCCGCTCATCGAGCAGATGGACCTGCTGATAGCCGCTTCCGGCCAGGACAAGGCCGCACTCTCCAAAGGGGCCAAGGTCCTGCTTCGGGCCGTTGTGGAAAGCGCGCTGGTGTACGAGGGGTGCGACTGGGAAACCATGCTCATTCAGCGTGAATCCCTTCAGCAATCCGATGTCTACACCCGCATCTACGACGGGTACATTTACGAGATACACAACGCCATCTGTCGACTGACCGAGGCGGCCACGGGGGAGAAGGCCGGGTCGGCGGAAAACACCATTATCTCACATGCCCTGCTGAACATGTGTCTGACCTGGGCCATGTGCCGGGTGGACGTTCTGCGCAAGCTGGGCTGGGAAGACTACAGCGAGGAAGGAATGAGCCGGATTGCCGAACAGGCCGCCTGCATAGGTGTGCGCATGCTCGGTCTGCCCGATGCGGATGGTTGCAGGTAGGCAGCGTCCCGTGCGCATTGTGCGCCATGGGGGGGCATGGATCGGGATGTTTTTGAATAACCCTCGCCAAGGATTGCACCATGAATTTCGTTGGAGACATCGCGGACAGGTCCTGTGCCGCCCTGGTTTTGCGTTTCAGTGCAGCCAGCCTGGTGTGGCTGGCGTGTGTCTGCGCGGCCATGCCCGCAATCGCCTCGTCAGGCATGACGCCAGGCGGGATGGCGGACAAAGGCGAAGTTGTCATTGCCGTGGTTTCCGATGGGGCCGGTCCGTTTCTGGAGAACTATCTGGCCGGGGTGCGGGAGGAACTGCGTCTGCTGCTGGGCAAGGAGCGGAAGATCGTTTTCCTGCGCGATCCGGCCTTTTGCGCGGATTGGGATGTAAAACGGGCCGCCCGGGGGATGAAAGCGGCCATGGCAACGCCGGGTGTGGACATGGTCCTGAGCGCGGGGTTGCTGCCCACGCTGTACGCCGCCAGCCCCGAGGCGATCTTGTCCGTCCCCGTGGTGGCCGGATTCCATCTGGACGAGGAAGTCTTGTCCCTGCCCGTGGCGCCGGACATGCGCTCGCAAAAGAGGAATTTGAACTTCGTCTATATTCCCGGCCACATGCGCCAGGATTTTCGTCGTTTTGCCGAGCTTATCGGTAAAGGCCCCATCCACGCCCTGTCCGATGCACGGCTTGTGGAAACCATGCCCGGCGCGGTTGCCCTGGCCGGGGATATCGCCGGGGAAGAAGGAGTGCAGCTGACGATTTCCGGCATGGAGGACACGGCCGACAGCGCGCTGGCCGGAATACCGCCCCGTGTCAGGGGCGTCTACCTGACCCCGGCGTTCAGCATGCCGATGGCGGAGTGGCAAAAGCTCATAGACGGGCTCAAGTCCCGGAATATTCCCACCTTTTCCCTGATGGGCGAGGTGGACGTGCGGCGCGGCATACTTGCCGGAAGCCTGCCCGATGTGGACAAGCGGCTGGCCCGGCGCGTGGCCCTGCACATCCAGCAGATTCTGGACGGAGCCGCCCCCGAGGATTTGCCGGTTGACCTGCCTGTACACATGAAGACGTTTCTGAACATGGATACGGCCAGTGCCATGGATTTCTCCCCGCCCTACGAAGTTCTTCTGGACGCCGAGGTTGTCGGTCAATCCTGGAAGCCGACCGCCAGGGGGAGTTTTCTGACTTTGGAAACCGCCATGCGCATGGCCGCGCAAGGCAATGTGGACATGGCCCTTTCCCGGCTTGCCACGCAGGAGGCCGGACAGAACAAGGATGCGGCCGCCAGTCCCATGCTGCCGCAAGTCAACGCCGTGGCCGGGTACAGCCAGATAGATCAGGACCGTTCCACCACCAACCAGGGGCGCGTTCCCTGGGCCAAGACCACGGCGGGTGTGCAGGTGGAACAGATGATTTTCGACGACTCCATGATCAGCCGTTTCCGCCAGGCCCGCCGATTTTTGGAAAGCGCCCAGCTGGACGAAAAGGCCCGGCGCGAAGATGTCATGCTGTCGGCAGGGCTGAGCTACCTGAATCTTCTTGTTTCCCGGTCCATGACACGCATCGACCGGGAAAATCTGCGTCTGACCCAGGACAACCTGAGGCTTGCCAGGGTGCGTTACAAGGTCGGCGTGTCCGGTCCGGAAGAAGTCTATCGATGGGAAGCCTCGCTGGCCGAGGCCAAAAGCCGGTACATCAAGCGTATGGCCGATGAGGACAGCGCCCTGGCCCGGCTCAACCGCGCCCTGGGAGTGGACCAGAACATGAAATGGGATGCCGAGCCCATCGGCCCCAAGGGAGCCGGCCGCTGCTTCCTGGACGGGCGTCTTGTTCATGCAGTGCGCGATGCACATGATCTGGAACGGGCCAGGGAATTTTCGCGCCGGGTGGCCCTGGAGCGGTACAGCATCAAGTCGCTGGAGAAGCGCATCCAGGCCCAGGAACTCGCTTTGGAGCAGAACGAACGCAGTTTTTACCTGCCCAAACTGGGAGCCAGCCTGCAATACGACCATCTGCTCGATGCCCAGCGTTCCGGTACGGAGGACGCCCTGCAGCCGGCCTACCGCGCCGAGGAGGACACCTGGGGCGTGGGCCTTCAACTGACCCTGCCGTTGTTCGAGGGCGGAGGCCGTGTCCAGGCCACAAAACTGGCCAAGACCAAACTCGGCACTTTGCGGGCCCAGCTGGACAAGCTCCGTCAGGTCACGGAAGAGGAAGTGCTTTTGCGCGTCAACGATCTGCGCCATTCATGGCCCAACATCGAACTGACCGCGTCGGCCGCCGAGAACGCGCGCCGGAATCTTTCCGTGGTTCGCGACAAGTATACACGGGGCAAGGCATCCATTCTGGATTTGCTCGACGCCCAGAACCAGGCCATCACCCAGGAGCAGAACGCGGTCATCGCCGTCTACACCTATGTGGCCGACATGCTGCGCTATCAGCGGGCCATTTCCTGGATGCAGGTGGACCGCACCCCGGGCGAACGCGAGGCCTTTGTGCAGGCCATGGAACAGGCCCTTGGGAAGGCGGACCGGCCGGATTCGGAACAGACGAACAGCACCCGGACCAGCCAGGGAATGCAAGGAGTTTTCTGATGAAAAGACGTGGTATGGTCGTTCTGGTTTTGTTTTGCATATTTTCCCTGTCGGGATTTCTGACGGGCTGCAATGAAACCTCCCAGGAATCCGTGTCGCGCAAGCCGCGTCCCGTGGTCACGTTTCGGGTCGGCCCACCTTTGGAAACCCGCAGCCGGGTCTTTACCGGCGTGACCAAGGCGGGCATCGAGACCCAGCTCAGTTTCCGGGTGTCCGGGGAACTGGAGAAACTTCCGGTCAAGGTGGGCATGCGTGTGAAGCGCGGGGAACTGATCGCCCGTCTGGACGACAACGATTTCCGCTTGCAGGCCAAGGAGGCCCAGGCCGGTCTGGCTCAGGCCGTGGCCGCGCTGAACAAGGCCCAGGCCGATTATGAACGCGCCCGTTACCTGTACGAGGCGGGCAACGTGAGCAAGGAGTCTCTGGACAATGCCAGGGCCGGATTCAAATCCAACCAGGCCATGGTCGAGGCCTCCCGTGAGCGGCTGGAGCTGGCCCGGACCCGCATCCGCTACACCACGCTCAAGGCGCCCATGGGCGGTGCAATCGCCGAGGTTCCGGTGGAGGTTCACCAGACCGTGCAGGCGGGCCAGCCCATTGCCCTGCTGACGGGCGGGGAGTCCATGGAGATCACCGTGGGCGTGCCCGAATCGCTCATCGGGCGCATGCGCAAGGGCGATACCGCCAGCGTGTATTTTCAGGCCATACAGGGACGGCGGTATCAGGGCAAGGTGGTCGAAGTGGGTGTGGAATCGCGCGGGCTGACCACTTATCCGCTCAAAATTGAAATCCTGGACGACGACGGGCGGGTGCTGCCCGGCATGATCGGCGAAGTTCGCCTGGAACTGCCGCCGCAGGAGTCGGACGGCTTTCTTGTCGTGCCGTCCCAGGCGGTGGCCTCCACCTCCACGGGAGAACGGTACGTCTGGGTGGTGGATACCGGTTCCAACACCGTGGTCCGCCGCAGTGTGGACGTTGCCGGATTGGGCGCGGAAGGTATCATGCTGCGCACATCGTCCGATCTTCGGCCCGGCGAACTGGTGGTGGTGCGCGGGGTGCACCGTCTGAAACAGAACCAGAGGGTTTTGCTGCTCAACGGCACGGCGACCGGTACGATGGATGAACCGGAGGCTGAAAATTCCGTTCCGTCCGGGTCTATCCCGTCCACCCGTCCGTCTTCCGCGGACTCCACAGGAGCCGGGCAATGAACCCCACCCGTTGGTGCATAGATAACAACCGGACCTTCGCCCTGATCATCCTGTCGATCGTCTTTCTGGGCATTGGCACGTACCGGAACATCTCCAAATTGGAAGACCCGGATTTCACCATCCGGGTTGCTGTCATAAGTACGGTTTTTCCCGGCGCCTCCCCGCAGAAGGTGGAAGAACTGGTCACGGACAGGCTGGAAGAGAAAATCCGGGAAATCGCGGAACTCGATTACATAGAGTCGCGGTCCTTGAGCGGCATGTCCCTGATCTACGTGCATATCCAGGAACGCTTCACGGACATGAAGCCCATCTGGGACAGGCTGCGCAACAAGGTGGACGACGTGCGTTCCAGCCTGCCGCAGGGTGTGCAGGGGCCGTTCGTCAACGATGAGTTCGGGGATGTCTTCGGCATTGTCGTCGCTGTCAGCGGGGACGGCTACTCCTACCGCGAACTCAAGGACGTGGCCGACGACGTGCGCGACGAACTGCTCCGGGTGGACGACGTGGCCAAGGTGGAACGCCATGGCGTGCAGGACGAACGCATTTTCGTGAATTTTTCCAATGCGCGTCTGGCCGAATTGGGCGTGAGTCCGGCCTATATCGTGCAGACCCTGCAACAGCAGAACGCCATCAATCCCGGCGGCAACGCCCTGGTGGGACCGGAGCGGGTGGTCATAGAACCCACGGGCGAGTTCAAGAGCCTGGAACAGCTGGCCGGAACCAGCATCAGTCTGCCGGGCAAGGCCCAGAACATCCAGCTCAAGGATATCGCCACTATAGAGCGGACCTTTGTGGACCCGCCTTCGCAGCTTACCCGCTACAACGGGAAGCCCTGCCTCATGCTGGCCGTGAGCATGGCCAAGGGCGGAAATATCGTGGAGATGGGCGACAAGCTGGACAAGGCCCTCCATGAACTCCAGACCCGTATGCCCGTTGGCATAGACTTCGACTATGTTTCGTTCCAGCCCCGCTTCGTGGACGGGGCCATCGGCGATTTCATGATCAACCTGTACGAGGCGTTCGGCTTCGTGGTGGTGGTTATGCTTTTGTTCGCAGGACTGCGTACCGCCCTGGTCGCCGGGCTGCTCGTGCCCATGGCCATCTGCATGTCCATCGCGCTCATGCCGTTTTTCGACGTTGTCATGCAGCGGGTATCCATTGCCTCGCTGATCATCGCCCTGGGCATGCTCGTGGACAACGGCGTGGTGGTCAGTGAAAACATCCTGGTAAGGCTGGGCCGCGGCGAGGACCGCATGAAGGCCGTCATCGAGTCTGTCCGCAATCTGCGCATGCCTCTGCTGGCCGCTTCGCTGACGACCGTCTTCGCCTTCATGCCCATTGCCACGGCAGAGTCGCAAACCGGGGAATACTGCCTTTCCCTGTTCACGGTCATCACTCTGACCCTTCTTTCCAGCTGGATTCTGTCCCTGACCTTTGTGCCCTACCTGTGTTTCTACGTGCTCAAGGTCAAACCCGATGCCCAGGAATTCAAGGGCGTTTTCTATTCTGCATACCGCGGGTTCCTCAAACTGTGCCTGCGTAATCGCATTGTCTTTGTCGTGCTGGTGGCGGTCCTTACGCTTTTTTCCATGGACGCCTTCAAGTACGTGCCCAAGATATTCTTTCCGCCGAACGACCGGGAAATGGTGGTGGTGGATTTTTGGCAGCCGTACGGAACAGACATCGGAACCACGGTGGACAGGGTCACCAAGCTGGAGAACTTCCTGCGCAACCAGACCGGCGTGGATTCCGTGGCCACCTTTGCGGGCTATGGCGGGCCGCGCTGGTATCTGGCCATGAACATCGAGCAGACCCATCCCAACTACGCCTTTCTGGTGGTCAATACCGAGACCCTGGAGGACGCCCACAACCTGTTGCGCTCGGCCCGGCGTTTCGTGGAGACGAACCTGCCCGACACCAGGGCGGATGTGAAAATGCTGGAGTTGGGACCGCCCGTGGGAGCGCCCATCCAGATACGTCTTTCCGGCGGCAACATGGACCAGTTGTTCGCCCTGCGCGACAAGGTGGAGGCGGTGCTGGGCAGGACCGACGGCGTGGTGGACATCTGGGACGACTGGGGCGAATGGACCAAGAAGCTGGTGGTGGACGTGGACCAGGAGCGGGCCAAGAGGGCCGGCATTTCCAGCCAGGACATCGCCCTGTCTCTGAACACCCAGATATCCGGCATGCCGGTCACGGAATACCGCGAGGGCGACACGCTCATCCCCATTGTCATCCGTTCCGTTCAGGACGAGCGCGAAGGGCTGGACAGACTGAACGACATCAACGTCCATTCCTACGGCAGCGGACTGAGCCTGCCGCTTTCCCAGGTGGCGGAAACGCATATGACCTGGCAGCCCGGCAACATCCGGCGCCGGGACCAGACCCGGACGCTCACGGTCAAGGCCACGGTCTCTGGCCGGTTCGCCAGCGAGATATTGAACGAGGTCCGGCCGCAGGTTGAAGCTCTGCGCGATAAACCGGACTGGCCCGCAGGATACACCATCCACTTCGGAGGCGAGGATGAGGAAGCCCAGAAGTCCGAGGCCTCCATTCTGGTGGGCATGCCTCTGGCCATGGCGCTCATTCTCATCACGCTCATGAGCCAGTTCAATTCCGTTCGCCGGACGCTCATCATTCTGCTGACCATCCCCCCCATGTACATAGGGATCACCTGGGGCATGCTGCTTTCCGACTCGCCCTTCGGGTTCATGGCCATGCTGGGCATGATCAGCCTCATGGGCATCATCATCAACAATGCCATCATTCTCATAGACGCCATCGAGCGCGAACGGGAACGGGGGCTTGCGCCCTACGACGCCCTGCTTCTGGCGGCACAGAAACGGTTGCGGCCCATCCTCATGACCGCCTGCACAACGGTTATCGGGCTTATCCCCCTGTCCCTGCAAGGCGGCGAGATGTGGCGGCCCATGGCCAACGTCATCATCTTCGGCCTGTCCTTTGCCACGGTGCTGACCCTGGGGCTGTGCCCGGTGCTGTACAGTTTGTTCTTCAAGGTACGGGAGACGAAGGAGAGTTGAGCAAGGTTTTTCCGGGGAATGCTTTTCTCCGGTGCCCCGGGGGTTTAACGCAGAGGCCGCCAGAAGATCAGGCGGCCTCTGTTTTTGTGTGCTGATTTTGGGCAGGGAAGTCGTTTTACGTTTGAAACGCCTTGCCAGACGCTCGATCCGGGATTGTTCAAGACAATGGGCAGCATGGGGGCGGCGGCTTTTGCGTTTATCTTTCTTCACTTTTTTTCAGATATTTGCTCACGGCCTGCCGGGTCACCCCGATGAGCTGGGCCGCGCTGGACTGGTTCCCCTTGGTGCGCAGCAGGGCCTCGTCGAAAAGCCGTGCCCGTGCCTCCTGCAGGGTCGGGAGCCGGGTGCCGAAGGTGATGCTTTCTTCCGGAGCCGGCTTGAATTTTTCCTCGAAGGACTCTCCGGGCACGACCAGCAGTTTCTTGAAATGTTCCGGCCGCAGTTTTCTGTAGGAGCAGATGCTGGCGGCATCGTGCACCAGGTTCTGGAGTTCCCGGATATTTCCGGGAAAGGGGTAGTTTTCGAGAAAAGAGGATATTTCATGCACGTCGGCCTCAAGTTCCGGCCCGGTTTCCCTTTGGACTTCATCGATAAAGTGGGAAAGCAGAAGCGGCAGATCCTCTCTTCGCTCCCTGAGCGGAGGGATCCCGAGCATGTGTCCGCGCAGTCGGAAGAAGAGGTCCTTGCGGAATGTTCCCTGCTCCTGCATCCCGGCAATGGACCGGTGCGTGGCGGTGATGATCCTCGCGCTGGACCGTTTGGCCATGTCCGATCCCAGCGGCATGAACTCATGTTCCTGCAGCAGGCGCAGCAGCTTTGTCTGCGAGGTCGGGCTGAGATCCCCTATTTCATCGAGGAACAGGGTGCCGTTTTTCGCTTTTTCCACCAGTCCGATGCGTGTTTCTGTGGCGCCGGTGAACGCGCCCTTCTTGTGGCCGAACAGGGTGTCGGACAGGATGTTGTCGTCCAGTCCGGCGATATTCACGGCCACGAAATCTCCCTTCCGTCCGCTGGCCTTATGCACCGCCCTGGCCACCAGCTCCTTGCCACACCCGGATTCTCCGGTGATGAGCACCGGCCGCGAGGTTTCGGCAATGACCTCGATGTATTTGAATATGGAGAACATGTCCTTGTGGATCGTGACGATGTCCGCGAACAGTTCCGGACGGTCCGGCCCGTCCTTGAAAAAACGTTTCTGCAGGGAGGTGTTTTCCTGGCGCAGCTCGAAAATTTCTATGGCATGGCGGATTCCGGCGATGAGGGTGTTGCGGTCCTCGGTCTTGACGATGAAATCAAATGCTCCCTTGCGGATGCAGTTGACCACGGTCTTTATTTCGTTGAGTCCGGAAATAACCAGCACCGGCAGCTCCGGGTGCTCCTCCACGATTTGCGGGATGAGCTCCACGCCGGAAATTCCGGGCATCATCAGGTCCACGGCCACGGCGCAGAACTGGCGTTGCGCAATGGTTTCCATGACCCTGGTGCCGTCGTTCAGCAGCACGATGTTGTCGATTCCCTGCGAACGCAGTGTCGCCCTGAAGCTTTGCAGCCAGGAATCCTCGTCATCCACCAGCAGCAGGGGAAATCGCGGGGTGATGCCGGTTGGCCTATGCATGTTCGTCTCCTCTGCCAGTCACCGGAATCGTCAGCCGGGCGACTGTCCCGCCCTGGGGGGGAGTTGAAAATTCCAGTTCCCCGCCATGTTCCTGGACAATGGTGGAGGAGACGGACAGCCCGAGACCGGTGCCACCGCTGTTGCGCTTGGTCGTGAAAAACGGATCCATGATCTTGGTGAGGTGTTCTTCGGCAATGCCCACCCCCTCGTCGCGCACAACGATTTCCACCTTGTTTTCCTTTTGGAGGAAGGCGGACGAGAGATAGATTCCCTGGCTGCGGTCGGTCAGGGCTTCGCAGGAATTCACCAGCAGATTGATGAGCACCTGGGAAAGACGTTGCGAATTCCCCCGGACCGGGGGCAGTGATGCGGCAAGATCGAGCTTGAACCTATCTGTTTTGTGGCTGATGAGGTTTTCCAGCAGGCGCAGGGAATTGGAAATCACATCGGCGAGGTCGACATCCCACATGAGTTCGCCGGGCTGTAACCGGGAATAGTCCTTGAGGCTGTTGACGATTCCGCTGATTCGGCTGGCTCCTTCCTGCATTCTGGAAAGCAGGTCGGGCATGAACGACCGCAGTTCCGAGTATTCAAGGCCGCCCGCGAGGAATTCCCCGTTCTCATGGTAGTAGTCCTCGAGAACGGGGGTGATGTCGTTCCAGATTTCCTCCAGCAGCGGCAGGTTCAGGGTCATGAAGCTGTTGGGGTTGTTGATTTCGTGGGCCATGCCCGAAACCAGCACGCCCAGCGAGACCATCTTGTCCGCCTGGATGAGCTGCTGCTCCTTTTCCTTGGTCTGGCGTTCGGATTCCACGCGTTCGGTAATGTCCCGAATGGCGCAGACCCCGACCTTTTCTCCCTGGAAAATGATGTCGCGCTGCTGGATTTCGCAGATAAGCACCCTGCCGTCCCGGCAACGAAAATTCGCATTGAACCTGGCTGTATTGTTGTTCGACGTGTGCTCCCGCACAATGTCGCGAAATTCCGGATCGGCGAGATCGTCGATGTTCAGCCCCGCGAATTCCTCCTGTGAGTAGCCGAACAGGTTTTGTCCGGCTTCGTTGGTGATCAGGATTTCGCCCTGGTGATGGATGAAGATGGCCTCGAAGGTGGACTGGGAAAGTTGGCGGAAACGTTCCTCGCTTTCCCGCAACGCGGCTTCGGCCACCTTCCGTCTGGCAATTGCCTGGGCCTGCAAAAAATTCTTGCGGGCCAGGATGGATATCTGGTGGGCGATGAGGCACAGGGCATTGCAGACGTTAAGAAATTGTTCCCGTGGCATGACCGGAACCTCGGACAGGGCCTGCATGAATTCCTCTTCGTCCACTCCGATTTCCCGGGCGTATCTTCTGACCCGGTCGTCATTGACCGGGGGGCAGCGCACCTGGCCGATGATCCAGTTGGCGATGTGGCGGTCTCCAACGTAGAAGCTGGTTCCTCCGTCCCAGAGTCCGCCGCTGAGGCAGGGACGCATGATGGGGTCCAGAGGGCTTCGTGTGCCGAAGGACGCATCCGAGCGCATGCAGTTCTTCAACCCCTTTTCCGTGCCGCGGATGATGCCGCAGAGGCGGCAGAAACCGCTGGGCCGGGTGATGGGACGGCCGTCCAGGTCCGTGATGATCGAGGCGACATTGGTCGCCTTGGAAAACGAGTCCTGAATCCGCTGAAGGGCCTCCACATCGAAATAGTCCTCAAAACTGTATTCCGCGCCCTCGTCCTCGGGCTTTGGCAATTCGTCCCTGGTTTTGCCGGCCCGGCTGAAACTGCCGCGAATTGTCTTGGACGCCTCCAGCTCTGCAATCCGTCCGCGCAGGATTCTAAGCTCTTCCAGGACATAGTCCTGCCGGACAGGGATGGTTTTCACATTGTTCTTTTTTGAATCCATTGTCTTTCCATTAAGGAGTTGTCTGCATCATATGCCAGTGTGGGGGGCATAACATCGACCACAGCATATTCAATGCCATCGCATCCTCCGTGCTCCGGTCCCGCAACCGGCTGGACAATACGTTCGCGGGAGGGGATGCGCAATAATCCATAGTGTTTTGGGCCGTTATTTCAGCCAGATGTGCATACGGCTTTTGCAGGTGTTTTCCGTTTCGATTGCCGGCGGAATCATTCGGCACGGACATTGTCCTACAGAATGACAACCGCTGCAAACGTGTTGTCAACCAAAGTAACAAGTCTGTTTAACATATTGATATTAAACACGTTACTTTGCCTTGTTCAAGGCGTGAACGTCTTTCGCGTCAACTTTCGCTGACGTCCGCAAGGCTGTCCTGTATGGGGAGAGAAGTCATAGGGTATTGGCAACATCCTGTAATGGTTGGTGTAATTTTTCATGGCACGTTTTTTCCTTAATGGATGCAGTCGAAGTGAACCCGGAAAAGCAGCGAGGCATCATCCTCCGATGGAGCCCAAAGCGGGTTCGCGTTCCAGGCCCGGTCTCCGGTTTCGCCATCCCATGCGGATACGGGGCTGGCAGGCTGATTCCAGCTTAAAAGCGGTTTGGGAAATAAACATCTAATGGAGGAACGGAACCATGACCACCAACCCCAATGTGGAAATCCCCAAGACAGTCGGCCCTTCCAAACGTGTCGAAAGAATCCTCGCCCGTTTTCTGGAGACGACTCCGGCGGTCTGCCCCGAAAGGGCGGTGCTGATCACGGACTCCTACAAGGAGACGGAAGGAGAGCCTATGCCCATACGCCGGGCCAAGGCCTTGGAGAAAATCCTTTCCGGCATGTCCATATTCATCCAGGACGATGAACTCATTGTCGGCAATCAATGCTCCATGCCCCGTTCCGCCCCGATTTTTCCCGAATTTTCCTGCAAATGGGTCGAAGAGGAATTGGACCGTCTTGCCCAGAGAACCGCCGACGTGTTTCTCATTACCGAGGATGCGAAGGCGAAACTGCGCGAGGCCTTCACCTACTGGGAAGGCAAGACCGTCAACGAGATCGCTTCGCAGCTGATGCCCCCGGAATCCCTTGAGGCCCATAACGATGTCATCTACACGGTGGGCAACTATTTCTACAACGGCGTGGGCCATATTTCCGTAAATTACAACAAAGTGATCAACCTGGGGCTGAACGCCATCACCGTCCAGGCGCAGGACAAGCTGGCCACCCTGGACATTGCCGATCCCGCCCAGCTCAACCAGATGCATTTCCTCAAGTCCGTGATCATCGCCAACAAGGCCGTCATCGCCTTTGCAAAACGGTTTGCCAAGCTTGCGGAAAAAAAGGCCAAAATCTGCGAGGACCCAGAGCGCAAGGCCGAACTTCAGGAAATAGCCCGCATATGCCGCAAGGTTCCCGCCAAGCCGGCCGGAACGTTTCAGGAAGCGTTGCAGTCCTTCTGGTTCATTCATCTGGTTATTCAGATCGAGTCCAACGGCCATTCCATCTCGCCCATGCGTTTTGACCAATACATGAATCCGTTCCTGAAGAACGACTCCATCTCCGTGGAGCAGGCACAGGAAATGCTGGACATGCTCTGGGTGAAATTTTCCGAGCTGAACAAGGTCCGCGACGAAAATTCCACCATGGTCTTTGCCGGATACCCCATGTTCATGAACCTCATCGTGGGCGGACAGAAACGCGACGGTTCCGATGCGACCAACGCCATGTCCTTTCTGGTTCTGCAAGCCAGCGCCAACACCAAGCTGTACGCGCCGTCCCTTTCCATCCGCATCCATGAGGGCACACCCGATCTGCTGTACAAGAAGGCTGCGGAACTCAGCCGCATGGGCATGGGGTATCCCGCATACTACAACGACCGCGTCATAGTGCCTGCGTTGCTGGCCCGCGGCCTTGAGCGCGGAGACGCCCGCGACTACGGCATCATCGGCTGCGTCGAGCCCCAGGTGGGCGGTAAGACCGAAGGCTGGCACGACGCGGCGTTTTTCAACATGGCCAAGATCATCGAACTGGCACTCAACAACGGGGTGGACCAGCGCACCGGCAAGCAGATCGGACCTCAGTCCGGCAGCTTGAAGACCTTCAAGTCCTTTGACGATTTCATGGATTCCTACACCCGTCAGACCGCCTATTTCGTCAAGCTCATGGCCGCGGCAGACAACGCCGTGGATATGTCCCATGCCAGGCATTGCCCCCTGCCGTTCCTGTCCTCCCTTGTGGACGACTGCATCGCGGAAGGGAGGTCCCTGCAGGAGGGCGGCGCGCATTACAACTTCACCGGTCCCCAGGGCGTCGGCGTGGCCAATGCCGGGGATTCGCTGACCGCCGTCAAGAAGCTCGTGTTCGACGACAAGGCTGTTTCCCTTGAGCAACTTCAGGAAGCCTTGGCCAATGATTTCGAAGGGATGGAGGACCTGCGCCAGATGCTGGTCAATCGTGCTCCCAAGTACGGCAATGACGACGACTATGCGGATGAAATCGCCAAGGAAGCGGCCCTGGTGTATTGCCGGGAAGTGAACAAATACACCAACCCCCGCGGCGGCAGGTTCCAGCCCGGACTGTATCCTGCTTCGGCAAACGTGCCGCTGGGTTCCGTGGTCATGGCCACTCCCGACGGCCGCAAGGCATGGACTCCGCTGGCGGACGGCGTATCCCCCATTTCGGGATACGACACCTGCGGTCCCACCGCGTCCGTGCTTTCCGTGGCAAAGCTGGACCATGAAATCGCCTCCAACGGCACTTTGCTGAACCAGAAGTTCCATCCTTCCGCCATAGAAGGCGAAAAGGGACTGGAAAGTCTCAAGGCCGTAACCGAAGCCTTCTTCCTGAACGGAGGTTTCCATGTGCAGTACAACGTGGTCAGCCGGGAGACCCTGCTCGATGCCCAGGCCAACCCTGAGAAGTACAAGGGGCTCGTCGTCCGTGTGGCGGGCTACAGCGCCTTCTTTACCGCGCTGGACAAGGCGCTGCAGGACGACATCCTGGCGCGTACCGAGCAGACGTTCTAGGTTTTGATCATATTCCAAAGCTTCCGGTCCGTCCTTGTATCGAAACGTCCCCAAAACGGGCGGACCGGGAGCGCTAACGACAGGATTGCATATGAGATGGAAAGAACGCCAGCATAGGTTCAGCCTCAAGGACAAGGACAAGGCTGTTTTGACCGGCCTGGTTTTCGACATACAGCGGTTTGCCGTCCATGACGGCGCGGGCATCCGCACCCTGGTCTTTCTCAAGGGGTGCCCGTTGCGCTGCAAATGGTGCCAGAATCCGGAATCAATGAACCCCGGCCCGGAAATCATGCGGATTCCCCATCACTGCATAGGGTGTGTCAAATGCGCCACGCTCTGCCCGGAACAGGCCATCGTCATCGGGGAAGATTTCCGTGTGGAGATAGACCGCGACAAATGTACGTATTGCGGCGAGTGTGTGGAAAAATGCTATGCCGGAGCCATGACCATCGTGGGCCGCTACATGACCGTGGACGAGGTCATGGAGGAAGTGGAGCGGGACCGCCTTTTCTACCAGACATCCGAAGGAGGCGTGACGTTTTCTGGCGGTGAACCTACCCTGCAGTCGGCATTTCTCATTGAAGCATTGCAGGAAGCGAAAAAACGCGGCCTGCACACGGCCATCGAATCCTGCTGCCTGTGTCCGAAGGAGACGTTCGCCGAGGTCTTGAGACATACCGACCTCGTACTCACCGACATCAAGCATATGGATTCTGCCCGGCATAAGGAACTCACCGGCTCGCCCAATGAACAGATTCTGGCCAATATCAAAATGGCGGCAGACATGGGAAAGACATTGCGCATACGGATTCCGCTGGTTCCCGGATGCAATGATTCGGAGGGAAACATAGAAGCCACGGCGAAATTCGTGAAACAGCTCGGGAAAGGTGTTCAGGGGCTTGATCTCCTTCCATACCACCGGCTGGGTGAACCCAAGTGGGAACAGCTGGACCGGGAATACGCTCTCAAGGGCGTGATTCCGCCGAAGCGCGACCATGTGCTGGCCTTAAAGGCCGTGGTTGCGCCGCATTGCCCGAACGTTTCGGTGGGAGGGTAGGCTTGCTGCGTAAAAAATGGTGCTTGCGGAACAAATCCGCCGGCCCCGTGTTTCACCACTGCGGCGGTGTGATGTGGCAGCTCATGGTCGGCGTCATCACCTTCGGACTGCCCTTAGCCACGATGCCGCTTCCGGGGATTTACAGTCCTGCCCTTGCCTCGGGGGATGTTGCGGTCCGTGGGTGCAACGAATTCATCGGACCGTTCCCATCGGCTCCAATTCCTTGAGCAGGCGTTCCAGGTCCGGCCTTGCATTGATGTCGTGCACCTTGATGTCGCGGATGATGCCCTGCGTATCAATGATGATTTCGGCCCGTTCCGCCGTGCCGTCCGAGCGAAGGACCCCGTATGCATCCGCGGTTCTGCCGTGGGGGAAAAAGTCCGAAAGCACGGGAAACCACACTCCCCCCATCTGTCGGGTCCAGGCGAACTGCGAGGGCGTGTTGTCCGTGGTGATGCCCAGCACGACCGCGTTGTTCTGCCTGATAAGTTCCTCGGCCAGATTGTAGCCGGGCCACTGTTCGGAGCAGACCGGGGTGAAGGCCGCCGGAACAAAGGACAACACCACGTTGTGTCGGCCCCGGAAGTCGGACAGGCGCACATTGTTCCCCGTGATGCTGGGCAGGACGAAATCCGGGGCCTGCTGGCCCACCCGGACCTTGACCCGGCTGTCCGTGGGCGGGAGTTTTCCAGGATCGTAGACATCGGTCACCCTGGACAGGGCGGGAGCGGAAAAAAACAGGACAAGAAACAGGCATAAGACGGAGAAGGCGCGTGCAATGGGCCGCATGGCCTATTCCCCCATGTGCTTGCGCACATCCGCGACGAATTGATCCGGGCTTTTATATCGGCCTTCCAGCACCCAGACCACTTTCAGTCCTTTGGCGCCGTCGTTTTTCAGCAGGAAGTATGTGGGGGTCCCAGGCGATCCCACGTTTTCGTGAAAGGCATAGTCCGGGTCCAGGACCACGGGGTGGGCCACGTTGTACTTGTCCCGGAAGAGCTTGACCTCAAAGAGGCTGTTGCCGACGGCCACGGCCATGAAGGACAGGTCTTTCGCCAATGCCGGGCGGGAAAGCAGGTTCCAGGCATGGTTGAATTCCCTGGCCTCGGCCTGGCAGTGCGGACAGTAGACATTGAACAGCTGCAGCAGGATGTATTTTCTCTTGAGGTCTGACAGGGCGAACGTGGCGTTGGCAGCCACGCCCAGGTATTCGGCCCGATTCTTTTGCGCGGGCGCAGTGAACGTCTGGTCGGGAAAGGCATCACCTGCGCGAGGAAGGGCGGGACTGTCTATGGCGGCGCCATGTACGGGCGTGGCCGGAAACATGGTGGACCACGGCGCCAGGGCGTACAGCATGGCCGCCGTCAGAACGGCCATGCGCAGGGTGGTGATGTTTTTATGCATAGCTCATGAGGATGTTGCGAAGAACAGCCTTGTCCGGTTCGTGGCGTGCCAGGACCTTGGGGGTGGTCGGCATGTGGTCGGCAAAGGCGGGTCTGTCGTTGGTGTATAAAACGCCTATGGGGATGGCGTCGCCGAATTCCTGGGCCTTGTGCATGGCCGCGCTCCAATCCGTGGGATCGTAGTTTTCGTCCAATTGGTAGCAGCGTTTTTTGTACCAGGCGTGTGTGTTGGCTTTGTTGAATGACACGCAGGGCTGCAGGATGTCCACCAGGGCGAATCCCTTGTGCTGCACTGCCTGGACGATCAGCCCGGTCAGATGGTCCACATCCCCGGCAAAGCCGCGGGCCACGAATCCGGCCTGCATGGTCACGGCCACGGCCACCGGATTGAAGGCCATGGACGGTGCGCCGAACGGCTGGGTTTTGGTCTTCTGCCCCTGCATGGTGGTGGGGCTGGCCTGTCCTTTGGTCAGGCCGTATATCTGGTTGTCGTGGACCAGCATGGTCATGTCCATGTTGCGACGCAGCGCGGCCAGAAAATGGTTGCCGCCTTCGCCGTAGTGGCAGCCGTCGCCGGATTGGGCAATGACCGCCAGCTCGGGGTTGGCCAGCTTGATGCCCTGGGCCGCGGGCAGACTGCGTCCGTGCAGGCCGTTGAAGACATTGCAGCGCAGATAGTGCGGCGATTTGGCGGCCTGGCCGATGCCCGAGACAAGGCAGAATTGGTGAGGGTCCAGGTCCAGCCGCGCCAGGGCCGGCTTGAGGGCCTTGAGGATGGAGAAGTTGCCGCAGCCGGGACACCAGGCGGTTTCGAATTCGCCGTATTTTTCAATCTGGGACATTGCGAACCTCCTACATGTACAAGCGGGCAAGGTCACCCAGAAGGTAACGGGACGTGAAGGGCAGGCCGTCGTAGCGCAGGATCATCCCCTGCGGTGCAAAGCCTGTCTCCCTGTGAACCAGTCCGGCAAACTGTCCGGTGCTGTTGCCTTCCACGAAAACCACCTTGGCTGCGGAATGCAGTCGTTTAATGAATTGCTCCGGGGTGATGGGAAAGACCTGGCTGAAGTGCAGGACGCCGACCTTCTGGCCCCGTCCGCGAAGAACCCCCATGCTTTCCAGGCAGGCGCCCATGGTCGATCCCCAGCAGACCAGTACGAGGTCCGCATCTTCGTCGCCATAATAATCCGGGGGGATGATGTCCGCAGCCATGTTGCACATCTTTCCCATGCGCTTGTTCTGCTGCTGCACGCGCATGTCCAGATTTTCGGTGATGTGGCCGTCCGGGGTGTGCTCGTCCGAGTCCGCCACCACCAGGGCCTCGGAAAGACCGGGAATGGCGCGGGGAGAAATGCCGTTTTCGGTCAGGGCGAAGCGCTCGTAGCCGGCCGGATTTTCCGGCACGCCCACAGGCCGCGTCACGGGCGGCAGATTGTCCAGATTGAATGGCGTCACGGCCCGGTAGCTGTCGGCCAGATATTGGTCCGTGAGCACAAAGGCCGGGCTTTGGTATTTCTCGGCCTGATCAAATGCCCGGTGCGTCAGGTGGAAACATTGTTCCACATTGCCCGGCGCGAAGATGGCGCGGGGAAATTCCCCGTGTCCCGCATGCAGAACCATGTTCAGGTCGGCCTGTTCGGTGCGGGTGGGCAGGCCCGTGGCCGGTCCGGGCCGCTGGGCAACGACCACCACCACGGGCGTTTCCATCATGCCCGCCAGACTGATGCCTTCGCACATGAGGGCGAAGCCCCCGCCCGAGGTGGTGACGATGGCCCGCCCTCCGGCATAGGACGCGCCCAGCGCCATGTTGATGGCTGCGATTTCGTCCTCGGCCTGTTCCGCGACAAGCCCGGTTTCCTGCGCATGCTTGATGAGCGTGAGCGCCACGGACGTGCCCGGTGTCATGGGGTAGAATGAAAGAAAGTTGCATCCGGCAGCCAGCGCGCCCAGGGCGATGGTTTCGTTGCCGTTGAGGGCCAGACGGGGACCGGTGTGCGCGGGCGGTGCGGGACATTCGAACAGGGCTTCGTGTTTTTCTTTCCAGGCGGCTGAAGCGCGAAGCACCTCGAGGTTCTGGTCCACGACCTCCTCGCCTTTCCTGCCGAACGTCTGGCGCAGGAGGTTTTCCAGTATTTCCATGTCCGAGCAGACCACGGAGGCCAGGACGCCCAGGGCCACGGTGTTGGAATACAAGGGTTTTGGCGCAAGCTGTCTGAACGGAACGCGGAACATGCGCGGCAGGTCCGTATCCTGGAATTTCTCCGCCACGTTTTCGTCCACAACCACCACGCCGCGCTTGGAAAGCTTTTCCCTGTACAGCTCCACGGTTTCCGGGGACAGGGCCACCAGCACGTCCACGCTTTCGCGCGGGGCCAGAACAGGTTCCGGGCCGAAACGGATCTGAAAGGTATTGTGACCGCCCCGGATGCGGGACTGGTAGTCCTGGGTTACATGGACCTCGTAACCGCTGCGCACCAGGGCCTTGACCATGAGGCCGCCGATGGTGACAAGCCCCTGGCCGGCTTCGCCGCCGATAACGATGTTGACGTCGGACATGACTCCTCCGGAAGCAGTCGGGGGGATACGATTCGACAAGGGCCGGTTTTCCAGCCCTTGTCGTCCATGTCGATCTACTGGGCAGTTCCCGGAGCCGGCCAGGTGAAAACCCGCGTTCCCAGCTCCTTGTCCATCATGTACATGCCGCCGCCGTCACCAACCATTCTCAGTTTGCCTACGACGTCGCTGAAATTGGCTTCCTCCTCCACCTGCTCGGCAATATACCATTGCAGGAAGTTGGCCGTGGCGTGGTCTTTGAGTTCGTGGGCAAGATCCATCAGTGCGTTGATCTTGGTCGTGACCACGCCTTCGTGTTCCAGGCCGTCCTCGAACACTGCCAGCGGGGATTCCCATTCGCTCTGCGGCGCTTCAATGGTCTGAAGGACGGCGCGGCCGCCCCCTTCGTTGATGTAATCGTACATCTTCATGGCGTGGAAGAGTTCCTCTCCCGCCTGGTTCTTCATCCATTGGGCAAAACCGGGCAGTCCCTTGTCCTCGAAATAGGCGGACATGGACAGATACAGGTAGCCGGACCACAACTCCCATTTTACCTGGTCGTTCAATGCGTTTGCCATTTGTTCACTGAGCATGAGAGTCTCCTTGTTTGCTGTCGGGTGGTTGAGGGCACTGCGGATGCCAGCCCTTGGAAAAGGATATTTCCGATTGAAAAGGTAGACAAGCATTTTCCTTCGGTGGTTCTATAGCTGCCAGCATACACTTTCGGATTGATTTGGCAAGAGACGGTCGGCGGAAAAAGGGGAAGGAGCGGAAAGAGAAACAAGGTGCGGGTTGCCGAATCCGCAATTTCGGCAACCCGCTCGATGGAGGTCTTGGACAGACGTTACCACCTTGTTTGACAGAATGTCCGGGAGTTCGGTCCCGACATTCGGGGAGAAGTGCCTACAGGAACAGATAGACTGCGGCCAATCCGGTCAGCGACATGGTGATGGTGTAGGGCAGGGCCAGGTAGACCATCCGGCCGTAGGAAAGGCGGATGACCGGAGCCAGCGCGCTGGTCAGCAGGAACAGGAAGGCGGCCTGTCCGTTGGGAGTGGCCACGGACGGGATGTTGGTCCCGGTATTGATGGCCACGGCCAGTTTGTCGAGTTGTTCCATGATGGGACCGACCTGTGCGGCCACGGCCTGGGGAAGCGTTGCCAGGACGTCTGCCCGGGCCACATGGGGGTCGGTCAGCTTGTCCATGAGCGCCTGGCCGGACATGCCGGTTCCCTGGATGGCATCCAGCACGTGGATGAAGTGCAGCTTGGTCTCGGAAATGTAGACCGTGGCCACGAACACGTTGTCGGAAATGGAGGAAAGCAGGCCGTTGGCAATGTAGTAGGCCACAAGTTGGTTTTGGCCCTTCAGGCTGAGCACGTATTCGATGATCGGCGCGAACAATCCCTGGGAGTGGATCACGGCCACTACGGAAAAGAAGACGACCAGCAGGGCGGTGAAAGGCAGGGCCTCTTCAAAGGCATGGCCCAGGCGGTGTTCTTCCACCACGCCTGTCAGGGAGGTCAGCAGGACGATCACGGACAGGCCAATCAGACCCACAGCGCCAAGGTGCAGCGCCAGCGCGACGATCAGCCAGATGCCCGCACAAGCCTGGATGACGAGCTTGATTTTGCCTTGCTGCCCTTGTTTTTCCTCCATCTGCACGGCGGTCTCCAGGAGGAACGAGCGGATGTTGCCGGGGAGCTGGGCGCCGTAGCTGAACAATCCGAATTGTTCCACGGCCAGGCAGGTCAGCAGCCCCACCACCAGCACCGGCATGGTCACGGGCATGGCATGCAGGAAAAACGGAACAAAATGCCAGCCCATTTCTCCTCCCACCAGCAGGTTCTGCGGCTCACCCACCAGGGTGCAGACCCCGCCCAGGGCGGTTCCGACCGCACCGTGCATCATGAGGTTGCGCAGAAAACCGCGGAATTCGAGCAATTCCGAGCGGTTGATTTCCTTGACCTGGTCGTCGGAGTTCAGATCATGGGAGTCCGAGGAGCTTCTGCCGGATACGAAGCGATGGTAGACGTTGTAAAAGCCGTACGCCACGGCCATGATGACCGCCGTCACGGTCAGGGCGTCCAGAAAGGCGGACAGGAAGGCCCCGGCGAGACAGAAGAGCAGGGCGATCATCTTTTTGGAGCGGATGCGCACCAGAATACGGGTGAAGGTGAACTGCAGGAAATCTTTCATGAAGTAGATGCCTGCCACCATGAAGATGAGCAGCAGGATGACCTCGAAGTTCTTGTGCGCTTCCTCGTAGATTATTTCCGGGGTCGTCATTCCCAGAAAAACCGCTTCCAGCGCCAGCAGCCCGCCTGCGGGAAGCGGGTAGCATTTCAGGGCCATGGCCAGGGTGAAGATGAATTCCGCGATGAGGGCCCAGCCTGCCACGAAAGGGCCGGCCGTAAACATGAGAATCGGGTTGAGGACGAGAAACCCCAGAATGACCTGTTTGTACCATACCGGGGCGCTGCCGAGAAACGTCTGGACAAAGTTGTTTGCAAGTGAAGTTTTCATTTCAGCCTCTTTGGGATGTCAACAGGAAAGCGCCACGAGCGTCTGGCGCATACGACGCCAGCCGCGTTTCCCGTGGCGCAGCAAATACGTATTGATGTTACTGTGCTGGCTCGTCGTCAAGCACCAATACGGGGGGGCGCAAAAAAAAACAGGTGCCGGGAGAAGTCCCGGCACCTGGGAAGTTGCATTCTAATAGAACATCATCAGGGCACTGATCATCACGATCATGTAGATCACGGTCATGCCCGCGCCGCTGCGCACGTAGTCAATGGTACGGTATCCTCCCGGACGCATGATCAGCGCGTTGACCTGGTGGGTGGGCAGGACAAAGGTGTTGGACGCGGCAATGGCAACCGTCAGGGCCGCCACACGCGGGTCCACACCGGCATTGAGGGCCATGTTCATGGACAGCGGAACCAGCAGCACGGTCGCGCCCACATTGGAGGCGACCAGCGTGAAGAAGGACGTCAGAATGCCGATGACCGTGAGCAGCAGCACCGGGGAGGGCGTTCCCAGCGCGGCCATGATGGTGTCGGCGATGTACTTAGCCGCCCCTGTGTTTTCAAAGGCCATGCCCAGGGGAATCAGTCCGCCCAGCAGGAACACGGTCATCCAGTCCACGGACTGGTAGGCTTCGTCAATGGTCAGCACCTTTGTCAGGACCATGCCCAGAGCACCGGTGAGCAGCGCGATAGAAAGCTGCACGTGGAAACCGAGGATCATGGTCAGGGCCACGGCCAGCCAGAGCAGGGCCACCTTTGCCTTTTCCGTGCGCAGCAGCTCTCCTTTGACGCTTTCGGTGAAAACGAGGTCGGGAAGGCCCTTGAGCATGTGGAACATTTCCCATCGGCCATGCAGGAGCAGGGCGTCGCCGGACCTGATGACGATGTCGGTCAGCCCGGAAACGAAGATCTTGTCTCCCCGGAAGATGGCCAGTGGGGAAACCTGGAACCGCTCCCTGATGCGGAGGTCGGACAGGGTTTTTTCCATGAACTCCGAACGCGGCGTCACGAGCCCTTCCAATATCCCCGCGTTGTTCGGGGACAACTCCTCGGCAAAGGAAATCAGCTCCGGCTGGAGCGCCCATCCCATGTCTTCCGCCATATGGTGCACGAATTCCTCCGGCCCCACGACCGCAAGATGATCGCCGGGGTGAATGATCTCGTTGGAATTTGGGGCGAAGATATGGACATTGCCTCCGCGCCTCGCGATGGCGACCAGGGTGCAGAAGTAGATGGGCCGAAGTTCCAGGGCATGCAGGGGGGCGTTCCGGTCCCATGTGTCCGGAACGTGCAGCTCGAACAGGGAGCCGACATTGCTGTAGGTGCTCGACAGCACCGATGACATGGGGCCGGAGTTTTCCTCCTCGGCCCTGCTGGGAAGGATGAACCTTCCAAAAATGATGAAGTAGAGGAGTGCCGCGATGACCAGGAGCAGCCCCACCGGGGTGACGCTGAACAGGCCGAACGCTTCGTAGTGCTTTCCTCCCACCACCATGAGGTCGTTGAGCAGGATGAGCGGACTGGAGCCGACAAGGGTCAGACAGCCGCCTATGATGGCGCAGAAGCCCATGGGCATGAGCAGGCGCCCCACAGGGACGCCTGTTTGGTTGCCTATGCGTTTGGCCGCCGGAAGAAACAGGGCGGCCGCGCCGATATTTTGCATGAAGCCGGAGATGAAAGCCACGGTTCCGGCAATGAGGGCCATGATGCGTGATTCGCTTTTTCCGGAAAAGCGCAGGATGACGCGGGCCATGGAATTCATGACACCGGTTTTGTCCAGTCCTGCGCCGATGATGATGACGGCGATGATGGAAACGACGGCGTTGCTGCTCAGGCCGCTGATCGCCTGTTTGGGTGTCACCAGACCGAGCAGGGGAAGGATGACCATCATGATGATGCCGACGACATCGACCCGGACCCATTCGAATATGAACAGCAGGACAGCGAAAACGAGTACGGCCATAACCATGAGGATTTCAGGGGTCATGTGATGTTGTCCTTCGAAGGTGTGACGTTGCGGGCGCCCAGGCTATTTGGCCCGCAACGTCGCCCGGGTGTAGACGGGAATGATTTTTTTGTTTCTGCAGACTGCGGCCGAGTCGTCCACTACATAACGGAAGTCGGAATCCGCCTTGTATAACTGGTCGATGACGCTGTCTTCCCTGCCGTGGCGGATTTCATGCGAAAAATGCAGGCCGGAGGCGGATGCCTTGTATGCGAAACGCTGAATGTCATGTTCCGCCCGGGCCTGAAATCCCGCAAAGTCGCTTTCATCCTCATCAAGGTTGAGGGCCACCAGTGCACTGCGCGTTTTTGTAGCCATGTCTATCGCGTAATCAATGACTCCCTGGGAAAAAGTGCTTCCCTTGCAGACGACAAGAATCTTGCATTGCGGCCGGTCACATTCCGGCACGTTCTGGACTTCCTGCGCGAGTGCTGCGTTCGCATCCGAAGAGTTGTTTCTCGTGAATCTCTGGAAGAACGTCTTCATCGAACCATCTCCTGATTTTTCCAGCAAATACTGTTCGCGGCAAATAGACCAGGCCCCTACGTGGCAGGTATTGCAGTGTGTATCAGCCATCCCTTGATAGTACTTGTCCACCCAGTTTTTCATTGTCATGTACAGAACCATGTTCGCTCCTATGTTGTTGGAGGTTGCGTTTCTGTCACTTTGGATGTTGAAAAAGCCCTTCCCGGACGTTTTCGTGACAAGGTTGCCCAGATAATCTTCCTGCAACCCGTGCGGGACATCTCCATATTGGGGGAATGCCCCTGCAGACCTTTCTCGTCCGCTCCAGGCCGAACCACGGCCTGGTAACCCGCTTTCTATTGATCAAAACGCATGCCAAAAAAAATATTTCACGTAACATTTCAAAATAACGCTGTTTTTACTTTTTGGGCAAGGTCGTTGGGGTGTTTGAGGATGCATTCTGCAACTTTGATGCGGAGGAATTGGTGTTGCGGCCGGTGTGATGTTACATAATGCAACATCCGGGAAGCCCTTTTGAAGGGAATGGCCTTTGGCTGGGGGAGGAATCTGCGCTCCATGAAGAAAACCACCGTGGAGTCTTTTGGCAAAGACACTTGGGGGCAAGGCTTGCAGGGGGTGTTCGTTTTCGAAGGGAGGTGGAGGAGGATTTGTTACATAAAGAAACACGGCTGCCTGTCGGATGTTTCAGATTGCAACCTTAACAGGCCGGACGCAGCATGATACATGGCAATGTCCTGGATCGGAAAGCCTGTTTTTCGACAGCCGGAGACAGTTTCTTACAATGCGTCTGCATGTTGCGGGCAGCACACGAGGGAGGCGACCATTCATGAACTGGTTCGGTCTGGGAAGGAAGTCTTCCCTCAAAGCTCCGGTTCCGCAGGATGACGGCCATACCGGTGGTCATTCTGCGGGGGGGGCCCCGGTAAAGGATGGCGGCGACAGCCCTCCGCCGCCATCCGTGCGGGAACTTCTGCGGGAGCAGGTGGAATCGGCCGGACTTCCCCTGGAAATCTTGGAAGCGGCCCGCGCAGAATGCGACCGCCTTGCCCATGTCGATCCTGCCTCGCCCGAACACGCCATCGGCTTCAACTACCTGGAGTTTCTGCTTTCCCTGCCGTGGAACAGCGCGACCAAGGACGATCTTGACATCGTGCATGCCGAGGAACTTCTCAATGCCCGCCATCACGGTCTGCGCCTGGTCAAGGAGAGGATTCTCGAATTCCTGGCGGTCAAAAATCTGCGAGCCACCTCTCCTCCCCGCATTCTTCTGGTGGACGACGAGGTCATTGCCAGGGAGAACCTTTCCATTGTCTTCGAGTCCGACGGGTATGACGTCACCGCCGTGGGAAACGGCCTGGAAGCCTTGGCCGCCATGGAAAAACAGCCTGCGGACATCGTGGTTTCGGACCTCAAGATGGAAGGCATGGACGGGCTGGAGTTGTTGGGCGTGCTGCGCAAGCAGTGGCCCGACACCAAGGCCGTCATGCTGACCGGATACGCCACGGTAAAGACGGCCGTGGCCGCCATGCAGCAGGGTGCGGACCAGTATCTTGGCAAACCCGTCAACCTCACGAAACTGCGCGACCATGTCGCCAAGCTGCTGGAGCAGAGCCGCAGGGCGCAGAGTCTGCACGGTCCGGTGCTGTGCTTCACCGGCCCCCCGGGTACGGGCAAAACGTCCATAGGCAAAGCCATTGCCGAAGCCATGGGCAGGAAGTTCTTTCGACTGAGTCTGGCCGGACTGCGCGACGAGGCAGAACTGCGCGGCCACAGGCGGACCTATGTGGGGGCCATGCCGGGACGCATCATCCAGGGAGTGCAAAAGGCCGGGTCGCGCAACCCGGTCATCATGCTCGACGAGATGGACAAGATCGTCCAGGACTTTCAGGGCGATGCCACGGCCGTGCTGCTCGAACTGCTCGACCCGGAGCAGAACGCCGCCTTTGTGGACCATTACATGGGGCTGCCGTTCGATCTGTCCGGGGCGCTTTTCATCTGCACGGCCAACGCAGTGGAGCGTCTTCCGGCTCCATTGCGCGACCGGCTGGAAGTGATAGAGTTTTCCAGCTACACCCGCCGGGAGAAGTTCGAGATCGCCTCCCGGTATCTGATGCCGGAGCAATTGCAGCAGCACGGGCTGGATGAAAAAAAGGTGCGTGTTCTGCCGGAGGCCATCCGTACCGTCATCACGGAGTACACGCGGGAGGCCGGCTTGCGCGGTCTGCGCAAGCAATTGGCATCGCTGTGCCGCAAGCTGGCCCGTCAGGTGCTGGCGGACAAGGGGCGGAACGTGGTGGTGGATGCGGAAACGGCCCGTACCCTGCTGGGGCCTCCCCTGTTTTCCTCCAGCATGGCCAGGGCCGCGGCCAAGGTGGGCCTGACCACCAGCCTGGTCTGGACCGAGAACGGAGGGGAGATAATCTTTGTGGAAGCCGCCCGAATGCAGGGCAACAAGCAGCTCCTGCTGACCGGTTCGCTGGGCGAGGTGTTGCGGGAATCGGCCCAGACCGCGCTCAGCTACATCCGAAGCCATGCCGTGGATTTCGACATCAGGCCGGATTTCTTCGAGACCTCGGACATCCATGTTCATATTCCGGCCGGAGCGGTCAGCAAGGAGGGGCCTTCCGCCGGAGTGGCCATCACCCTGGCCCTTTTGTCCCTGCTTACCGGGCGTCCGGTCCGGCAGGACGTCGCTTCCACCGGGGAATTGTCCCTGTTGGGCGAGGTGCTGCCCGTGGGCGGCGTCCGTGAAAAGCTCATGGCCGCGCAACAGGCCGGAATTGATGTGGTCATTCTGCCGCAGGGCAGCGGACCGGTGCTGGCGACCATGGAGGACGAGGTTCTCCGGGATCTTGATGTCCGGCTG
Organism: Desulfovibrionaceae bacterium; assembly: GCA_963665185.2. GTDB lineage: Bacteria > Desulfobacterota > Desulfovibrionia > Desulfovibrionales > Desulfovibrionaceae. The sequence continues at coordinate 68,763 of CAXXPO010000013.1, forward strand.
GTCTCCGACATGCAGGAGGCTGCCCGCATCGCCCTTGCGCCACCTGTCAGGCCGGTCTGAACGGATTTTTCTTTTGGGATTCCACGGAAAGGTTATTCCAGGTCGTAGCGCTTGATCTTTCGCCAAAGGGAAACGCGGTCTATGCCCAGAATCCAGGCGGCCTGCTTCTTGTTGCCGCCCGAAGCGGCCAGCGCCTTGCGGATGTGGGATTCCTCCAGTTCTTCCAGCGTGGGAAGCGGGGTTTCCTCGTTCTGTGCGGCGTGGACATCGGCGGGCAGGAGGTCCGGGGTGAACGAAGTTCCCCGTCCCAGAGCCAGGGCGCGCTGCACGATGTTTTCCAGTTCTCGCACGTTGCCGGGAAACGAGTGGCGCATAAGGATGTCCAGGGTCTCCTGGTCCACGGAGGTAACGGTCTGTCCCGGTTGGCGGTGCTTTTCAAGAAAATGGCCGATCAGGACGGGGATGTCTTCGCAGTGGTCGCGCAGGGGCGGGGCCTGAAGGGTGACGACGTTGAGCCGGTAGTAGAGGTCCTGGCGGAACTCGCCCTTGTCCACCAGCTCCTTCAGGTCGCAGTTGGTGGCGGCTATCACCCGGATGTCCACGGAAATTTCCTTTGTTCCGCCCACACGCAGAAAGTTTCTTTCCTGCAGCACGCGCAGGAGTTTCACCTGCATGTTCAGCGGCAGTTCGCTGATCTCGTCGAAAAATACCGTTCCCCCGTCCGCGACCTCGAGAATCCCCTGTTGCCCGCGCTGGGCACCGGTAAAGGCCTCTTTTTCGTGGCCGAACAATTCCTTGTCCATGAGTTCGGCAGTGAAGGTACCGCAGTTGACGGCCATGAACCGTTGGTCGGCGCGTGGACTGAGCTGGTGGATTCCCTGGGCCAGAAGTTCCTTGCCCGTTCCGGTTTCCCCCTGGATCAGGACGTTGCAGTTCATTTGGGCCAGCTGCTTCACGGTTTTTTTGAGCTGGACGAAGCTGTCGCCCTGTCCCACCATGGGGAAATCATCCTTTCCCTGGGCAATGATCCTGCGCAGGCGCAGGACTTCCTCGACCAGGGCCTGTTGTTCCAGGGCCTTGGCGACCTGAAGTCGCAGTTCGGCCAGGTCGAGCGGTTTGGCGATGTACGAATGCGCTCCCTTTTGCATTGCCTGCACTGCGCTGGGAACCGTGGCATGACCCGTGATCAGGATGACCATTGTGGACGGATGCCGGGAACGGGTGCGCTCCAGCAGGTGGACCCCGTCGGCTCCGGGAAGCATCAGGTCGGTGATGACCAGCTCGTATTCGTGCTTGTCCATGGCGCGCAGCCCCTCTTCGGCGGAGGCCGCGGCCCGGACCTGGTATCCCTCGGCGGAGAGCACGTGGACCAGGTTCTCGCGGGCGATTTTTTCGTCTTCCACCACCAGGATGGAGGGGGCGCTCATGCCGTATTCTCCTGCAGCAACGGGAGGCGGATGGAAAAGGTCGTGCCTGTGCCGGGACTGCTTTCCACCCGGATGTTGCCCTGGTGTTTTTCAATGATGCCGTAGACGATGTACAGGCCCAACCCCGTGCCCTGCCCCACCTCCTTGGTGGAAAAGAACGGGTCGAAGATTCGCTGCAACGTGTCGGAGGACATGCCCGCGCCCGTGTCGGAAATGGAGATGACGGCGTGCCCTTCCTCTTCCCGCGCCCGGATGCCGATGCGCCCCGCATTGTCTCCGATGGCCTGGATCGCATTGATGATCAGGTTGATGAAGGCCTCCTGGAGGCGCTGCCTGTCCACGGAAAGAATCAGATTGTCCGGAACGTTCACGTCAATGGCGATTTTGGCACCTGTCTGGCTGGAAACAAGGCGTACGGCCCCTTGCAGCACGGCATGCAGGTGGCAGGTGGCCGGGGAAAAATCCTGGTGGCGCGAGAATTCGAGCAATCCTTTGACGATGTCGCGGGCTCTGAGGGTTTCCTGAAGGATGTTTCCGGTCATTTTTGCGGAGAATTCGCTCCGGTCGGTGGTTTCCTGCACCAGGAGCTGTGCCGAGGTGAAGATGTTGTTCAGCGGGTTGTTCAACTGGTGGGCGATGCCCGAGGCCAGCGTGCCGATGGAGGAGAGTTTCTGGGCCTGAACCAACTGGATCTGGCGCTTCTTCAGCTCTTCGACCATGGAGTTCAGGGCCACGAAGACCTGTTCTATTTCGTCGTGGGCATTGCTGATTTCCAAGGGGACGAAGGTGCCCCTGGCAATCTGTCGGGTGGCCTCCTGCACCTTGCCCAGCGGACGGAGAATGCTTTTGGACACGAACAGCACCAGGGCCAAGACCACCACCGCGATCACGCCCATGGAAATGATCAGGGTCATGCGCAGTTTCTGGTTGATGCCCAGGATGCTTTCCCGTTCGAATTCGGCAATGGCCCGGGAGTACTCCACGATGTTCTGTCCTGTCTCGCGCAGGGCCTGGGCGGCCGGATGGTTTTCCGCGACCTTGTTTTTCTGCAAGGCGGCATTTATCTGTGTCAGGAGTTCGCCATAGGCCTTCAGTCCCTGCCGAAGTTGTTCTCCCTGCCGTCTTCCCAGAGGCTTGCCGATTTCTTCGGACAGGGTGTCCAGTTCGGCCATTGCCCGTTCCAGGTTTGTTCGTCCCAGGGAGAAAAGGGCTGTATCGTGGTAGAGAAAAAAGTTTTTTTCCTCGCGTCGGATTTCCAGGATCAGGTTGCGCAGGTCGTCGGCATGCTCCACCAGCGCCACTTCCTGCTGAAGCTGGTTGATGTTGGAAAGGGACAGCAGGGCAATGCCGCCGAAGGCGAGCGTGAAGATGGCGATTCCGATGACAATGGTCTGTCGGAGATTCGGTTTGACCATGGTGGCTTCCTTTCCGGGGGCCGCGCTTCCGGGGAATCCTTCCGGAGCATCCGGGGCGTCGTCTTGCGAATCCTTTTCCGGCTCCTTCAAGAGCGGTCAGCGACGTCCTTCCTTTCCTTTTGCGGCCGCCTACATACCGTCCTGGGCAAACCGGTTATGGGCAAGAAATTCGAAGAGTTCGCGCCGTTTGTCGTAGGGGGGGAACTTGAAGAAGGCCGAACCGGTCACGAGCACGTCGGTTCCCGCGTCCACGAGATCGGCCACGTTTTCCGGCGTGACGCCGCCGTCCACCTGGATGAGGGTGTCCGATCCCGCGCTGAGTATCATTTCCTTGAGCTGGCGGATTTTCATGAGCGAGAAGGGGATGAAGGTCTGGCCGCCGAATCCTGGGTTGACGCTCATTATGAGCACCATGTCCAGTTGCGGGATGAGATATTTGACGGCTTCCAGGGGGGTTGCCGGGTTGAGCGCCACGCCGCATTTCACGCCCAGATCGGCAATCTGGGTGACCACGCGTTCCAGGTGATTGGTGGCTTCGGCGTGGACCACGAGCATGTCCGCTCCGGCTTCCACAAAGTCCACGATGTAGCGTTCGGGTTTTTCAATCATGAGGTGGCAGTCGAAGAACAGGGTGCATTCTTTTCGCATGGATTCGATGACAGGAGGGCCATAGGTGATGTTGGGCACGAACTGGCCGTCCATCACGTCCAGGTGAACCCATTTGAGACCGCCCGCTTCCAGGGCTTTGACTTCTTCTGCCAGACGGCTGAAATCGGCGGACAGAAGCGACGGCGAAAGGATGATGTCATTGCTCATGCGTAGGATGTCCTTTATCTGTTTGGATCACTTGATGTTTTTTCCCTTCATCTTGAAGTCCACCTTGATCTTGTACATCTTGGTGGCGGGCAGGTTCAAGATGGGGATTCCTGTCTTCTGCGTAACGGCCTGAAGCTTTCTGGCCACATACTCTTCGGATTCGCCAATGTAGGTGAACCATACATTGTAGGTGTGGCGGCGCAGATAATTGTGGGTGACGCCGGTGTGCCGGTTTATTTCGGCGGTAAATGCATCGATCTGTTCTTCCGGCACTCGGGCGGCGCACAGGGTGGAATGCCAGCCCAGCTTGCGCGACTGGAAATTGGCTCCGATCCGTCGGATGAGTCCTGTCTGCCTGAGGGCTCGCACCCGTGCCAGGGTTTCGGCCTCGGTCAGCCCGACTCTTTCGCCCACGGCGGCATAGGGCCGGGATACCAGGGGAAAGCCGGACTGGATGATGTCGAGGATGGCGGCGTCTGTGCTGTCCATCAGGCACGGTCCTTTTTCGATTCGCGAAGTTTTGCCTTTTGCGGCTGGTAGGAGCACAACGGCTCCTCTTCCAGGTAGTGGCCGCGCATGGTCTGGGCGCGGGCACGGCATCCGCCGCAGACGCGCTCGTATTCACATACACCGCATTTGCCTTTGTAGCAATCCGGGTTTCGGAATTCATTGAAGGGAACGGACTTGCGCCAGATTTCCGGAAACGGGGTCTCCTTGGTCTGTCCGCAATCCAGATCCAGGTAGCCGCAGGGCTGCACCTGTCCGGTGTGGGAAATGAAACAGAAACCCACGCCCCCCAGACAGCCTCGGCTCACCGCGTCCAGACCGAAGTTCTCGAAGGTGACGGGGATGCCGTCTTCCTTGGCTCGCTGCCGTAAAATACGGTGGTAGTGCGGCGCGCAGGTGGCCTTGAGCTGCATGTTCGTGGTCTTCTGGAAATCGTAGAACCAGTTGAGCACGTCTTCATACTCTTCGGCGGAGATGACCTCCGCGCCCAGGTCGGCGGCCCGGCCCGTGGGGACCAGCAGAAAGATGTGCCATGCGGCCGCACCCAGGTCTTCGGCCAGATGGAAGATGTCCTTGAACATGGACAGGTTGTTGCGCGTGACCGTGGTGTTGAGCTGGAATTCGATGCCCGCGTCCTTGAGGTACTGGATGCCCTGCATGGATTTTTCAAAGGCTCCGGCCACGCCGCGGAATTCGTCGTGGTTGGCGGCGTCGGGTGCGTCGATGGAAATGGAGCAGCGTTCGATGCCCACCTCCTTCATGAGCCGGGCGCTTTCGGCCGTGATGAGCGTGCCGTTGGGCGCCATGACGCAACGCAGTCCCAGGGATTTGGCGTGGCTGACCAGCTCGGGCCAGTCCTTGCGCATCAGGGGTTCGCCCCCCGTGAAAATGATGATGGGATTGCCCACGTCCGGGAAGGTGTCGATGAGCGCCTTGGCTTCGGCCGTGGTGAGTTCGCCGGGATAGGGTTCCAGGTGCGCCTCGGCCCTGCAGTGTTTGCAGGCCAGGTTGCAGGAACGGGTGATTTCCCAGGCGATGAGGCGGCAGGCGGGAGAGCCGTCTTCCAGCTTCATGCCCGGCTTGTGACCGGGATGGCTGCCTGGATGTTTTCTGGGATGACCGGCGGGATGGCCGCCCGGATGTGCACCGGAATGACCGGCCATGGGGTCGGAACCCTGGGCATGGGGATGTTTATGCATAGATATGGACTCCGCCCCGACCTCCCCGGCGCGGGGCAGGGGAGGTCGGAAGTTCGGGAGGGTTATTTTTTCGCCAGCTCTTCGAGAGCCGTTTCCGTGAAGTAGGTCAGGATGATGTCCGCACCTGCCCGTTTGATGGCAATGAGCGATTCCCACATGACCTTGGTTTCGTCCATCCAGCCGAGTTGGCCGGCGGCCTTGATCATGGAATATTCGCCGCTCACCTGATAGGCGGCCACAGGCGCGGCGAAGTTGTCGCGCAGGCTGCGGATGATGTCCAGGTAGGCTCCGGCGGGTTTGACCATGAGGATGTCCGCGCCTTCCAGCATGTCCGCCTCGGCTTCGCGCAGGGCCTCGCGGCTATTGGCCGGGTCCATCTGGTGGGACTTGCGGTCGCCGAATTTGGGCGCGCCCTCGGCCGCTTCGCGGAACGGGCCGTACAGGGCCGAGGCGTATTTGACCGCATAGGACATGATGGGGATGTTCTGGAATCCGGCCTGGTCGAGGGCCTCGCGGATGACGGCCACGCGGCCGTCCATCATGTCGGACGGGGCGATGATGTCGGCTCCGGCCCTGGCCTGGGATACGGCGGCCCTGGCCAGCAGGTCCAGGGTGGGGTCGTTGAGGATATCCTCTCCCCGTACCAGCCCGCAATGGCCATGCGAGGTGTACTCGCACAGACAGGTGTCGGCGATTACGCACAGGCCGGGATGGGCCTTTTTGAGCGCCCGGATGGCCTGCTGCACAATGCCTTCGTCGGCGTAGGCCTGCGACCCCTGCGGGTCCTTGTGGGCCGGGATGCCGAACAGCAGGCATGAGGTCAGACCGTTGTCCACGGCTTTGGCCACGCGCTCCAGCAGTTTGGGAATGGACAGCTGGAACTGGCCGGGCATGGAACCGATGGGCCTGGCGAACGAATCGTCGTCCGTTTCCGCCACAAAGTAGGGCATGACGAGGTTGCGCGGTTCAATGGTGGTTTCCGCGACCATGCTGCGCAGGGCCGGAGTCATGCGCAGTCTGCGTCCTCTGAAGAAGTCCATGGCGATAGTATCCTTTCGGTTGTGGCTAGAAGAACACTCGTGTCGCGTCCGTTAAATCCGCATCATTATACATGCGGTAACGAGCGGCACGTCACATGGTGGGCATGGCGGCCCACCATGCACCGCCAAAGGCGGCGTGAGCGCACCTGAAAACCGCGTTTTTCTGGTCGCGGTCCTCCTCAAAATACGTCTATGTATTTTGAGGACATCACACTAGTCGTCGCAGCCGCAGGCCTGCTGGGCCCGGGTGCCCTTGCTGATGACCGGTTCGCCGCTGATTTCCTCGTCCGTCAGGTAGCAGGCCGGATCGGGTGCCCAGACGTCGTCGTAGTATGCTTCGGCCCTGGCCCGGAAGTTGCCCGCACAGATGTCCATGAAGCGGCAGGTGGCGCAACGGCCGGTGAGGTAAGGCTTCTTGTTCTTGAGTTTGTGCAGCAGTTCGATATTGGGGTCGTCCCAGATTTCCGAGAAGGGGCGTTCCAGCACGTTGCCGAAAGTGTGGTTGCGCCAGAACTGGTCGGCATGGACCTGGCCGTCCCAGGAAATGCAGCCGATGCCGCGGCCCGTGCTGTTGCCCTCGTTCCAGGACAGCAGTTCCAGGACTTCGGCGGCCCGCCTGGGGTCTTCCTTGAGCAGGCGCAGCCAGACCAGGGGACCGTCCGCGTGGTTGTCCACGGTCAGGACCTCCTTTTCCTTGCCCTTGTCGTAGAGGGCCTTGGTCAGGTCGATGATCTGGTGAACGGTCGCGCGGGTCTCCTCGTGGGAAAGGTCTTCCTTGATCAGCTCGGAACCGCGCCCGGAGTAGACCAGGTGGTAGAAACAGATGCGCGGGATTTCCAAATCCTCGAGCATCTGGAAGAGGGTGGGGATTTCCTGGGCGTTGCGCTTGTTGATGGTGAAGCGCAATCCCACCTTGAGCCCTTCGGCCTTACAGTTTTCAATGCCCTGGATGGCTTTTTTATATGCTCCGGGAACGCCTCGGAAGCGGTCATGGACTTCTTCGCCGCCGTCCATGGAAATGCCCACGTAGGACAGGCCGACTTCCTTGAGTTCCTTGGCTTTTTCACGGGTGATGAGCGTGCCGTTGGTGGAAATGACGGCCCGCATTCCTTTGTCCGTGGCGTGGTGGGCGAGTTCCACCAGGTCCTGGCGCACCAGGGGTTCGCCGCCGGAAAAGAGCATGACCGGAGCGCCGTACCGGGCCAGATCGTCGATGATGGTCTTGGCCTGGGACGTGGAGATTTCGTCTTTTCCTTCCGGATCGACGGCCTGGGCGTAACAGTGCACGCAACGCAGGTTGCAGCGACGGGTCATGTTCCAGACCACCACAGGCTTCTTGTCCTTGGAAAATTGCAGCAGATGCGACGGCAGTTTGCCGGATTCGCGGCCATAACGCAGGGCGTCCGAGGGTTCCACTGAACCGCAATATAATTTCGATATGCCTATCATGTAAGAATGATTCCTCCAGAAATGTATGGAAGCCGAGCCATAGCACAAAGCCTACTGGTTGAACAAGGCCGTGGCGGGCGGAGTAAAAATCGTGTACCGTCCCGTTTTTCCTACCGTTTAAGTTCTTTTTGTCCGCCGCTTGGGAAAATAACGCCCGGCCTGTGGGGAAAAGGGGAAGACGGTGTGCTCCTTCCAGTGGTGCCCATGGGCCGGTTTTGTTTGTATTGCAGGAATAGGGCAATATATTGACGGGTTTCTCCGGATGGGTCATACCGAGATCATGCGAATCCGACCTTGTCTGGCATATCCCTTCTTCGTCCTTGCCCTCGTCTGCTGCCTGTCGTGCGCGTCATGTGGAACATCCCACCATCGCGTCGACCAGGGCGTGGAACTCAACGCCTACAAATATGTCATGCTGGACGACAAGGGGGACGACCTCATGCTTTCCATGGAGCTGGAAAGAATGTTGGGCGGCCTGGGATTCGAGGTCGTCAGTCCGTACCGGGTCCAGGCCATGCCCCTGGACGAACGGGGAAAGGCGCTTTGCCTGGAGGTCCGGGTGCTGTCCCAGGAGTGGTCGGCGCGGGCGCAGGTTCGGCTGGTGGATTACACCACGGGCAGGGTGGTCTACCGTGGCGAGTCCGAATACGGAGGGGGCTTTCTGGAACCTCGGGAGCAGGCGTTGGAAGCCGTGGGCCGGGCCCTGGCCGGGGTGTTCGAATCGTATGAGGGCTACTCTCCCCAGGCCAGGAAGGCCAAGGACCAGTTCCTTGCTGGTGAATGGGAAAATATCGACCGCAGCCGCGGGGATCTTGTCCGTTACTACGACGAACACGGAGGCACGCTCCAGCGGGTGGAAGGCATCTGGGCCAGCTGGGACGACGCCATGCAAGTTGCCGTGTTTTCCAGTCTGGTTCCTGGAAAGCGCGATTACGCGGGCATTGTCCTGTCATCGGACAGCCCGGCCTGGAAAATCGGCGACGTCATGCTCAATATCAAGCGTACGGCCCATGAAAACGCCTATGTCGGAAAGCTGGGCTGGGGGGACAAGAGCGTTTCCGGCGGAACCTTCATCATAGACAAGAACGGGGTGCTCACGTTCCGGTCGTCCGATCCGTATTCCGGAAAGAATGCCAAGGTTGTTTTCATCCGCACCTATCCGCGGCATTTCGACGCGCCCGGCCACGGGGACTCCCCGCCCATGACCATGGGCAGCGGTTTTCTGCTGGACGCCTCCGGCCTTGTGGTGACCAACAACCATGTGGTGGAAAGGAAAGGCCGCATCAAGGTACGCTTTTCCACGCTGGAAAAAATTTATCCGGCCCGGGTGGTCGGGCGGGACGTACGCAACGATCTGGCCATTCTGCGGCTGGAAAACGCCGGGGCCATGCTCGCCGGGATGGGACCGCCCCCCTTCGGCTTCGCCCGGTCCGAAGACGTGCGCGTGGGGCAGGAAATCATCACGGCGGGCTACCCTCTGCCCACCTCCCTGGGCGGGAACTGCAAGCTGACCACCGGGGTCGTCAGCGCGCTTTCCGGGCCGTCGGACGAACCCAACACCATGCAGGTGACCAATCCCATCCAACCGGGGAGCAGCGGCGGGGCGGCCATAAACCGTAACGGAAACGTGGCCGGGGTGGTGGTGGCCTCGCTGAACGACAAATTTTTCCTTAACCGTATAGGCGTGGTGCCGCAGAACGTGAACTACTGCGTCAAGGTGGAGTATCTGCGTGCCCTGGCCTCCATGGTTCCGGGGGCGGCGCAGGCCATGCAGCGGCATGTTGACCTCTCGGGCTTGAGTCTGGAGCAGCTTTTCGACCGTATCGTGCCGTACATGGTGCAGATCAGCGTGTATTCCAACCGGGTCCGGAACGGGTCCGGTGCTGGAGAACTGTCGGCCCACGGCAGCCTGTCCAATCAGGAAGAACCGGAATACGGCGAATATCAGGAGGATAGGGCCGGCCGGGAAGAGACGCCGGCCACGAAATTTGAACCGCCAGCCCCGCAGGCTGGAACGTCTCCCACACAGGAGCGCGGCGGCATGAACCGGAACGCCGGAAGCTGGAGCGGAGGAGGGCAATACGGCGATGAGCTGCCCGATACGGGCAACGTGCGCTCCCTTAAGGCTCCTTCGTTGTTTTAGCCCGAAAAAGCGCGCCCGGCATGGACAGTCCGGGCTTGAAAATGGTCAGCCCCACAAGGGCCAGCAGGGCGGCGGCCTGAAGCAGGACAATGACGCTGTTCAGGGTGTGGGCGTGGATGTAGTCCTCGTTGCGCAGGGCCTGGATGCCCATATGGCGCGAGAGCCGCTCGGCCGTGTTCAGCCAGGGGATGAAGTACACCGCCCCGAACAGGATGAAGCCGATATTCATGACCCATTTGATCACGATCCAGCCGTGGCGGACAAAGCCCCAACCGGTTTGCAGGCCAAAGACCAGTCCCGTTGCCAGACATCCCAGTGCCCCCGGTGCTACCACATAGTCGTCGATGACCTTCATGCACAGGTCGCGATAGTGCAGTTCGTCTCCCGTGGTCGGGGCAAGGACGAATTGGACCACCACCAGGGCCAGTGCCGCGCCGCCCCACATGCAGGCGGCGAAAACATGGGCCGTTTTCACCCATTTGAGCGTGTTGCCCTTCAGCTCGGTCATTGGACACATCCTTGTTGGCGCATTGTTGTGATCTTTAGGTCTGTATACACGTTTGCCGTGTCCAGGGCCATAGCCGACAGGAAGGAGTCCTGGGAATGCGCTTGCCGGGAGGCGGCAGAGCCGGCTTGGATAGCGCTGCATCTTGCAGCCTTTTTAGAGACGGGTTGCATCGCTCATCTATCCATCTGAAATATAGAGATTTTATTTTTCGATAGAACCTGCGTCGTTCCATTGAAAAAAGCAATGTGCCGCTGAAACGTTGTTTCATGCGGCTTTTAATGTCATAGGCGTATTTAATACGTATTTCTTATATAAATCTGTTGAATAAAATTGCGATGATGTGTTAAAAGGAACCGTGTCCAAAATCTCTAACCCTTTGGAGGATCGCATGGCTTCTTCAAACGTTCAGACATGCCTGAAAGTGTTGCAGGAAAATCCTGAACTGCTCAAGGACCTGAACAAGGCCCTGACCATGGTCTTCGCGGCTGCCAATGTGGACTTGAGCGTCGAGGAAAAGCGGGATTTCCTGCAAGAGGTCGCAAACACCATTTCCAGTGCGGACAAGGGAATCCACGTTCACTTCTAAAGGCGGGACGCCATGGCAGGGTGTGTGCCGCTGCCTGCCCGGGGCTTGGTTGGAAAGCCCCGGGCTTCAGGAAGCTCCTTCCGGAGAAAGACGATGATCCGAGTGGAGAAAAGGTTGGATTGGGAACTCACCAAAGGCTGCAACCTGCATTGCGCCCATTGTATTTCCAGGGCGTATCACCCGTTGGTTTCCAGGGAACTCAAAAAGGGAGAGAGTCGTGACATCGTGCGGCGGTGTGCGCGGTTCGGAATGGATGAAATTCATTTCTTCGGTGGGGAGCCGACCCTGCGAAGCGATTTCGCCGACCTGCTGGAGATGGCGGATGCATGCGGCATCCGCACCGCGTTCACCACCAACGCCACCCGCCTGGATCGGGAATTCATCGATCGCCTCTCCTTGTTTGACCATCTGCGGGGAATATACTTCAGCATGGAGGCCATTGAACCCGCTCCGCAGGACACCATCCGCGGACGGGGGGTGTTCGCCGCCGTGACGCAGGCCCTGCGGACGTGCGCGGAACAATTGCCGGGTGTGGATCTGAGCGTGTCCTTCACCCTGACCCGACAGGCCCTGACCGGCCTGCATCCGGGCCGGATACTCGATTTTGCGAAGCGCCTGGGCGCCGTGCGGGTGATCTTCCAGGAGCTGGCCGTGCCGGACAAGCCGGAACCCGGCTTGTCCGCACTTGCCTACGGCGCACCCGAGTGGTTCGGCTTCATGTCCAAGCTTTACGCCCCGGATTTTTTGCCGGGCCTGCCGTTCGTCCATGAACTCAAACCCCTGGTGGCCGAATACTTCAACCGGGCTTTGGGAGCCGGCCTGCCGCCGGTCTTCTACGGGTGCAACGGGTTGAGCACCGAGTTTCGGCTTCTGCCTGACGGTACTCTGCTGCCCTGTTCCGCGGCCGTGGCCTGGCCGGAAGTTTTGGCGGAGTTTCTGTATCAGGTGCCCACGCTGGCGGAAAAAGAGTTCGATGAAATTCTGGACATGGAACCGTACCGCCGCTTTCGTCGTCTCAAGTTGAGAAAGCAGGGCGCGCCGCACATGGTTCCCTGTTCCCGGTGCAGCTTTGTCTACAGGCAATGCAACCCTTGTGTCTTCGGGCGGTATTCCGGCCGTGCGCATAAGATGACTCCCTGCACGTGGGTGCAGGAAATGCAAGGAGGAGAAGCATGGTTACAGGAGGCGTGAACACGCACGGATTGCTCATCTATATGGCGGCGGACAACAACCTCAACCCGTTCGGCAGGCTCAACGACCTGCGCGAAATCCGGGCGGCCCAGTCAGGGCAAGGCTGGCCCATGGCCATTCAGTTCCACTCCCCGCCGGACGAGGCCGAGGGGATCTATTCCGTGGCCTTTCGTGCAGGTCGGGAAATCGCCGGAGCAAAGCAGGCGCAAGGCATCAACACCGGCGATCCCGTATATCTTCTGGAATTTCTGCGTTGGGCCGTGGACGCGCTGCAATGCGAGCAGTACAGCCTGATTATCTGGGGCCACGGTTCCGGGGCGCTGGACTTCGAAACCCAGGCCGAACTTGTGGGGAAGGCCGTGGGTTTCGATTTCACCGAGGACGATTCCCTGACCACGGACGAACTGCGCAATGCCTTGCACGGATTTTTCGTCACCAACGGGCTTCGGGTGCTGGGATTCGACGCCTGCTACATGGGGTCCGTGGAAGTCGCCACCGAACTTGCCGGATTGTGCGACGTCTACGTGGGGTCCGAAGCTCCCGTACCTGAGATGGGGTGGCCTTACGACCTGGTGCTGGCCGACATTCAGGCGCTGGATAATCCCACTTCCCGGGATGTGGGCACGGCGGTCTGCCGTCATTTCCTGTCGCGATTCAGTCCGCAAAAGCCCGCCTGCGTGTCTGCCGTGTCCACGGACCGACTGGACGAAGTGGGCACCGCGTTCAAGGACCTTGTCCGGGAAATGACGGCCGGGCTTGACGATCCGGCCGTTTTCAGGGCCATTCATCGGGCCAGGGTGAAAGCCACCCGGTTTGGCGAATCGTTTTATGATATCGGTCATTTCTGCGCCAACCTTCATGCCCGGCTGGACGGTGAGGGACCCGTGGCGGCCGCCGCCCAGGCCGTCGGCCGGGCCTGCGGGCAGGCGGTCTTCGCCAACCGGGCCCAGGGGTTCCCGCAAGCTACGGGTTTGTCCGTCATGTTTCCTCCTTTGCCGCTCCCGGACAAGATCAGGGAGCGCTATGCCGCCCTGGAATTCAACAAAAGGACGGGATGGAATGGCTTTGTGGACGCCTTCCACAATGGATGAGAACGGACCGTCCTCGACTGCGGGCGGTCCGGCCGGACCTTCGGGGAACGGAGGTCCCGGCGTTCTGCTGATCGCCTCGCCCAATGTCCTTGGCGGAAAAATACAGCCGCACCTTCCCTATGGACAGCTTGCATTGCAGGCTGCGGCAGCGGAACTGCCCTGCCGGGTGGATATCCTGCCCGTAGGGGAGGAGTTGCAGGGCATGGTCTTTTCCGGCTCCATGGATCTGGCCGATGCCCTGCTCGGGCAGCAAGGGCTCGACGGCTACGAGGTGGTGGGGCTTTCCACGGTCTGCAATTCGTTTCACCACACCCTGGCCCTGGTCCGCCTGCTCAAGCAACGACGGCCCGCTTTGCGCATCTGGCTGGGCGGGCCGCATGCCTCGGTCCTTTCCGGGCGGATTCTGGATGCGTTCGGGGAGGTCGAGGCTGTCTTCACCGGGGAAGGGGAAACCTCCTTTGCCCTGGCGGTGCAAAGCCTGTGCTCCGGAGCAGGGGAACTTCCTCCCCTGCCGGGCGTGCACTCGAGGCGGCACGGCCTGCCCGGGCGGCAATTCATCCGGCATCTGGACGACCTGCCCCTGGTGCTTCCCGATGGATACGCTCGCTTCCTGCCCGGTACATCCCTGGATCGGGTCGCCCCCATGGGGCTGCCCCTGGAAGCGGCGCGAGGCTGTCCCGGGCGTTGCGCCTTCTGCGCCACACAGCCCTATTGGGGACGTCTCGTGCGGCGCAAATCACCCCAGCGCATTGTCGCGGAGGCTGAAGCGTTGCGGCGGACCCACGGCATACGTTGTTTCGGCTTCATCGGCGACAATTTCGGAAGCCCGCCCGGCAAGCTCAGGGAGTTCTGCCACGTTTGGCGGGAGCATGCAGGGGACATGCAGTGGGGATGCGCCATGCGGGTGGACAGGCTGCGAGACGACGACGTGGACCTCCTGGCGCGGAGCAATTGCCGGGGATTCTTCGTGGGTGTGGAAAGCGCCAGTCAGGACACCCTGGACAGAATCGACAAGGACGTCTGCCTGGAGCGCGAACTGGAGGTCATTCATCTGGCTCTGGAAAAGGGACTGGATGTGGAGACTTCGTTTATCGTAGGGTTTTCCTGGGAGCGCCCGGAGGATGTGAACGCCACCTTCAATCTGCATGCCAGTCTGTTGCGGGCGGGTGTACGGCGCAGCCAGGTGTTCATGCTCTGCCCCTTGCCCGGTGCGCCTCTGTCCCGGCGGCATGAGGTGTGTTTCGACTCCTGGAGATCGGATATATCACGGGACAGCATTCCCCTGAACCGCGACGAATGGGACTTGGTGCGCCGCCATCCCGATCTCTTTGCGCAGTTCGGCTACTACGAGACACCGCATCTGGACAGACTCGACCTGGTCGCCACCTGTGAGGCTGCGGCCCAGTTGAACCATTTCCGCTGACCCGCCCGCCCGAAATTGTTTGTGGTCCATCTCTTTGCAAACCGGGCCGGGCCGGGTACAGTGCGCCCATGGATGACCTTTCACGCTACAAGACATACAAGATAGGCGAGGCTGCCCGAATTTTGGGGGTCAAGCCGTATGTATTGCGTTTCTGGAGTCCGAATTCGAGCAGATAGAGCCTTTGCGCAAGGCGTCCGGGCAACGGGCCTACAGCGAGGAACACCTGCGCACCATCCGGCGCATCCAGTATCTGCTGCACGAAAAGGGCCTGACCATCGAAGGGGCAAAAAAACAGCTTGCGGAGGACAGCCGCGCCGGAATCATGCGCGACATCGAATCCGAGCTGCTGGCCATCCGGGCCGTGCTGACCGGGGAGGAGACGCGGACGGAAGTCCGGGATTGTGCCGGGACCGAGGGACCGGAAAAGTGCGGGCCGATAGAATCCCCCACGGGAGCGGACGGGCCGGGTGCCTCGGGGACCGCCGCAGAGACAGGCCATTTGGAAGCTTTTCCTTTTTCGTTGATCCATCCTCTGGATTCGTAGGTTCCATACAGGGACGG
>CAXXPO010000014.1:0-105885 GCA_963665185.2 Desulfovibrionaceae bacterium
ATATGATGTGGGCGCACCGGCTGAACTCCTCCGCCAACAGGGGGGCCAGCAGCCAGACGGCCGTCGCGGCCGCCGCGCCCACCAGCAGCAGGCTGGCCAGAACGGCCCAGCACCGGCTTTTGAGGCGGCGTTGCAGCAGCACCACCAGGGGATTTACGAGATAGGCCAGGAGCAGGGCCAGAAAAAACGGCAGCAGCACGTCCGAGAGATACCCCAGCAGGCGGACCAGGAAGTAGGCGAGTCCGCCGGTCAGGGCCAGTCGGACCACGCGGTCCAATGTGTATGGTTTGTCCGAAAGCATGGGTTTTCTTACCCCTTTTGATCGGGGGATGCCAGCATTTGCGGACGTTCCGGGCGGGAAAAAGCCTTGCGGGATCCGGAAGATCCTTCCCGCAAGGCTTGCGCCGCGTTGTTTGCCGGCTGATTTATGCGGAGAGTTTCTTGAGCAGATCCACGCAGGCTTTGGCCGCCTCCTCGAAATGCACGCCGCCGGACAGCTCGATGACAGGGCAGTCGGCCAGCATGTCCAGGTAGGCATTTTCCGAGAAGTCGCGTGAGAGCGTGGCCGCGTCCCATTGGAAGAACAGCCCCAGATCCTTCATGAAGGCGGGCATCAGATCGGGCCGCTCGGCGAGGTTGATGCGCCTGACCACCAGGGGGTCGTTGGTGCGTTTCCAGTTGAGCAGCACCAGGGCGGCCATCTTGCATTTGATCTGGAATTTGCCCGGCCCGAAGCAGTCGTCGATGAAGGCGTCGTACTTGTATTCCAGGTCCCAGAGTTCGCTTTGGGGCATGGCTTCGAAGCGTTTGCGCTCCTCTTCGGGAATGACCGGGTTGAGCGCATCGTTGTAGAGGACCGTGCCGGGATTGACCCTGGGCATCTTGGGCAGGCCGTGCATGACGAGTCCTTCGTCCGAGCGTTCGACCATCATGCGGTCGTTGGAGATGAAGTCCGTGCCGTGCCGCATGATGTGCAGGGCCAGGGTGGATTTGCCCATGCCGGCGAAGCCCGCCATGGTCAGGCCGTAGCCGTCCACGGCCACGCCCGAGGCGTGGAAGAGCAGGCAGCCGCGCTTGATGAGGCGCTCGATGAAGCGGTTGTTGATGAAATTGACGACCTGGTTGTCGTTTTCCAGGCAGGGGCCCAGGGCGAGCTGCATGTCGTTGCCGAACATGTAGACCATGCCTGTCAGCCGTTTGCGCACGATGCGTCCGTCCGCGAAATCGACGAATTCTTCCTTGATGCGGGTTTTGCCCGGGTCCGGCTGCTTGATGGTGTACTCAAGCCCGGTTTCCACGACAGGGCATTCCAGGGCCGTGACATTGATTCCGGCCTCCCCGTCCCTGCCCAGGAAATCGCGGTAATAGTTTTTGAGCCTGGCGATGAGTTCGTCGGAGTTGGAGTGCACGTCAATGCGCGTGTCTCCGAAGCGCAGCCCCAGGTGGGCTGACACGGGATGCAGCTTCAGGTGTTCGGCGGCGTGGTCCATCACGGAACCGGGAATGGGGGAGATGGTCGTGGTCATGATATGCGCTCCAGAACGTGAGTGGCGTAGAGGTCGGCCGCGTTCAGGCCGTTGGCGTCGAGCAGGCCGCGGAAGCCTCCGAAGGCGGAAACTTCGTAGATCTGGGGACCGTCCGGGGTTTCCACCACATCCACGCAGGTGAAGGACATGTCGAACAGCGCCTGTGCCTTGTGCGCCAGGTCGATGATTTCCCTGGACGGATTCTGGGCCACGTATTTTCCGCCGGTGCGGGTGGTGTTGTCCCAGCTTTTTCCGCTGCCCTTGCGGGCGTATGTGGCCACGTATTCCCCGCCCAGAAAGGTGACGCCCAGGTCCATGCCGGGGTTTTCAACCATCTTCTGGATGTACATGACCTGGTTGCCTTCGTTCTTGAAGTCCTCGATCTGTTCGCGCATCTCCGTGCCCGGTTCGATGACGGTCATGCCGCGCGCCTTGGAGCTGAACAGCGGCTTGAAAACGGCCCGCCCGTATTCCTCCACCGCGACCATGGCCTCCTCGATGTCCTCGGTGATGGTCGTGGGCGGCATGGGGATTCCGCCCAGCCGCAACCCCACGGTGCAGCTCAGACGGTCGATCAGGCGCATGATGCTGGTGGCCTTGGAAAAGACCGGTACGCCGCATTGTTCGACCATGCGCAGCATTTCCAGCCGGTCCAGGACATTTGGCGAGTAGGAGGGCGCGATTTTCTTGACGATCACGCCGTCCAGTTTGGTCATGTCCAGTTCGCCGCACCAGACCGTGTTGTCCTCCAGGTTCATGCGGACCTGGCCCATATCGATGAGAATCCGTTCTCCGGTTTTGGCTTCCACCGCGTCTGCCAGACGTTCTGTGGACCATCCTCCGGGAATGCCGACCACGGCAATTTTTTTCATGTCAGATTTCCTATGCCAACGTTGAGAGGGTGTGGGAAAGCGTATGGGCCTTCCCCGGCCTTGCAGCGTGTTTGGGGGCTAATAGTATCCGAGAACGTGCAGCGGGATCTTGAAGTCGTCCCAACTGCCCTTGTGGGCCACGAGTTTGCGCAGAAGGTAGACGCCGCGCATGTACATGCTGCGGGCAAACGTGCGGTTGAGTTCAAAACGGGTGGAAGTGAGAAACGACCGTATAAGCCCCAGGCACAATCGGGCCTGGAAGGTCGTGTCTTCGTGCTGTTCCGCAAATTCCCGGGCAAAGCGCAGCATCTCCCGCATGGCCACTTCGATCCTGTCGCGTCCCTGCCTGTCGAATATGGGCAGCCGGAAGTTGGAAACCAGAAAGACGGACACGTCCTGTACATAGTCCGTGTCGCGGGAGCGGTGCAGGTCGATGTAGTGGATGCGCTGTTCCTGGTGGTCGTAGACGATGTTGTTGATGTTGAAATCGCCGTGGATGAACACGGAAAAAGGAGCCGGGAGCTGTTGGCAGATGCGCCGGGCTTCGCCTATCAGCCCCTTGAGCGGCGGAATGGTGGTGTTGCCGATGCACATGACCGGCGTGTCGAACTCCGGGTAGAGCCGGAAGACGTCGGGCAGCCTGGCTTCGGCCTGCTGTATGAAGCAGCCCGAGGCGGGTTCCCTTTTCAGGGTCTGGTTCCATGTTTCCCGGACCGTGCTTTCCACCAGGAAGAGCGTGTTCAGGATGATTTCCTCATCCGCGGTCAGGATGACGTCCTGCACGGTGCAGCCGCCCAGGAACTCGATGAGCAGCGAGACGGAATCGGCTTCCTCGCGCAGGGCGACCACCTTTGGCGGCAGGCCGGGCATGATTTCCTGCCAGCGTTCGATGTTCTTCTTTTCCTGCAGAAGTTTTTTCGGCTCGCCTTCCTTGAAGATGACCCCTCGTGAGTCGTCGCCGCCATCCCTGGCGTCCTGGGATTTGATCTTGCCGATGCGGCAGCCCGAACGGGTTCCCCAGATGGACTGGAATTCCACGTTGCTGATGGGCACTTCGCGGCCCGCGGCGGACAGGGTGTCGCGCAGGGCGTTGTATTGGCGGATCTTGAATTTTTCCCCCAGGATGAAGAAGATGACGGCCTCGCCGATGTTGAGCAGGGCGTCGCCGATGCGTTCCAGGTAGCGGAAGGTGAACAGGGTGGTCACCAGGTTGCCGGTTTCCACGCCGGCCCGCAGTTCGTGGAGAATGCGGTCGAACTGTCCCTTGTACAGGGTGTCCAGGGTGTGCTCGCTCATGCATATCTTGAAGGCCAGGGACATGTCCTGGTTGAACAGGGCGGAATAGATCATGTCCAGGGTGGCGAATATCTCGTCGAAGAAGGGCTGGTAGTCGTACCGGGTTATGAATGCCGGATCGGTAAGGTACTGGGTCTGGATGGCGATGTTCACGGCGTGGTCCGCGAGCCGTTCCAGGTTGTTGGAGATGATGTGCGCGGCCCGGAGCCTGTCCACGCCGCGTTTGTCTATCTGCTTGTCGCCGTGGATGCGCGAAAAGCAGATGTTTTCCACGACGCTTTTCATGTTGTCGATGTAGTTGTCGCGGTTGCGGACCTTGTCCACGGCCTCTTGGCTGGAATGTTTGATGCATTCCAACGTGTTCTCCACCTGCTTGGTCACGTCGAGCAGCATGAAGCGGATGTTCTGTTCCAGATCTTGCATGGCCTACTGATCCTTTGGCAGAGCCTTGACAACCAGAGGGGGGGTATCCTTGGTCTCTTCGCCGTCGGTTTCCTTCCATCCGAATTTGATGCTCAGCTTGCGCCGCGCGCCCTTTTTCTTGGATTCGATGGTCAGCCCCACCAGGCCCTGGGGATGGTACACGACCTCCTTGTCCTGCGAGGCGAACAGAAGTTTTCCCGAGCGGAAGCCTTCGGCGATCGCCTCGAGGTAGGCGGTGATGGTTTCCATGTCCTGGACGGAATCGTATTTGAAGCTTTTCAGATCGTCGCTCATATGTCGCTCTCCACGTAAATCCGGACCGTTCGGGCCGGATGTTGTTACCCCAGGCGGGCCTTGTATTCCTGGATGAATTTGGCCCGGCTCATGTTGTTCAGGATGAGGCTCTTGCGCACGGCAAGATCGTCCCATGCGGGTTGCAGCCCTATTTCACGGGCGGCCTTCTGTTCGTTCTGGTGTCTGGGGTCCTTTGTCTTTTCGCTCATGTGGCAATCGTCCCCCATGCTGATGAGCACGGGCCTTTCCCCGCTGCGGCGGGAGCGGTTGCGATTGTTGACCGCGTTGATGAGAAATTCCGTGTATTCGCGGGACTGGGGGTTCCATACCTCGATGGCGTCCACGTCGTAATCGGCAAGCAGGATGGGCCAGAATTGTTCAGGGTGGGGGATGATGATTCCCGCCCCGAGCGACCTGGCCTCCTCGATGATTTCCGAGGCGCGGTAGAAGAATTTCAGGGAAAAGTGGGACTTTACAATGTCCTTGACCGCCTTGAGAAAGACCTGGGACTTGTTGATAAGCCCGTCGCCGTAGTCCGTGCGCAGTTCGTCGAAGAAGTTGCGCAGCAGCTTGTTCTTGATGGAGTCGCGGGGAACCTGGGACCAGTTCTGTTCCAACAACGTCTGTATCTTAACGGTATGGATGCGGGTGAATTCGACGATGTCGGCGTCGGTGTTGGTTTCGGCTGCCGCCTTCTGGACCCGTTCCTCCATGTCGGGCGAGACCACGGAATGCATGAAGTCGAAAAGTTGCGAGGAACGGTACTGGAACGTGTGCGCGAGCATGGAGCGCAGGGTGTCCGCGTGCTTGACGTTCTGTTCCTTGAAATGGAGCAGGAGCTGGACCTTGCGGTTGAACCCGCTGGAGTAGCAGTCCACCTCCACGCCGCTGTATCCGTTCAGGGACATGAGCACGTTGTGCTGCGTGGGAATCAGGAGTTCTGTCCGGCGGTTGGGAAACATGGTGTCGATGCGTTTGACGATCAGCTCCATGGGCACGAATTCAGGATGCCAGTGCACCGCCAGAACGTGTTCCTGCTTGGGGTAGATGTTGCGAGGCTCGGTGATCTGCTTGCATTGGGTTGCATTCAGCGTCGTCGAGATGATTCGAAAGAATATTTCCGTATCCCGTTCCGTGATTTCCTTGGGGATGGATGCGGTATCGATGCCCGCGCAGCGGGCATCGTCCTCGGGGGCGGTCTTGACGATCTTCATGATGGGTATCCATAGCTTGTTTTTGTTACGGGGCAATTTCGACCCTGTGTCTCCGGGCGTCTCACATGGCGGCATCCGGCCGGGGCCCGCGCCTCCCGGGTCACGGAAAAGCGCGGGCCGGAGCCGTGGTGAGGCGGGATGGCGGGTGTGCCGCGGCTATTTGTACTCGTCGTGGCACTGCTTTTTCACCGCATCCATGCGGGCCAGGGCCATGGCGAATTCCCGGGTGTCCCCGGATGCGGCCGCGGCCTGCACATCCTGCATGGTTGCCTTGAAGGCCGCGTAGTAGTCCTCGCCTTCGTCCGGGTAGGATATCATGAGTTCGCATTCGCCCATGAACTCCTCCAACTGGGCCGGGGCCGGCATCTGGCCTGCTTCCGCGATTTCCAGCAGGGCCTTCCAGGGCTTTTTCATGCGCTTCTTCAGTTCCTTGTACCGGGGAAGCCCGCCCGGTTCCATGGTTTCTGCGGACCGTTCGTGTTTGATGCGCACGGAAACCCGGCATTCCTGGGCATCGCGCTTGAGCGTGAGCTTTACCGCGCTGAAATCGGATACATCCACTGGTTCGCCGGTCAGATCGAGACTGCCGGTTTCCAATGCCCTGCCCAGGCGCGACAGGATGTCCTGAATTTCGGCTGGTCCGGCCGCGAATTCGATATTGGTTTTTTTGCTGGCCATGGGACTCTCCTTGTGAGCTGTTAGAGAAAGAGACAAAACACGTTTCCCTTGGTGTATGCAACGGCACATTCGTGTTGTTGCAAACATGTTGCGATTGCGTTACGATATGATGACTGTGTGGTTTAATTCTCAATATTCTTAACACAGTCTTTGCGACAAATCGACATCGCCTGGTTCCAGGCATCATTTCCGCATACGCAGGAACACGAAATCCATGGACTTTTACGATATTTTCCTTGTGCTTTCGCTTTTTGCCGGTTTTCTCATGGCTTTCAATCTGGGGGCCAACGACGTGGCCAATTCCATGGCCTCGGCCGTGGGCGCCCGGGCCATAAGCGTTCGGCAGGCCGTGTTCATAGCCGGGATACTCAATTTCGTGGGTGCGACCTTTTTGGGGTCCCAGGTCACCGCGACCATCAGCAAGGGCATCATCAATCCGGCCAGCATCAGCGACCCCAAGATCATGACCCTGGGCATGTTCGCGGCCCTGCTTTCCGCCGGGCTCTGGGTTCTGGCCGCCACGCTCACCGCCCTTCCCGTGTCGTCCACCCATTCCATCGTGGGGAGCATTCTCGGCTTCGGCTTCGTGGCCGGCGGTCCCGAGGTTGTCAACTGGGCCAAGCTCGGCGGGATCGTGCTGTCCTGGATTATTTCGCCTTTTTTTGCCGCAGTCATCGCCTACCTGATTTTCCATCATATCCGATGGCGGATTTTCGCGGCCAGGAACTTCGTGGAAAAGGCGATTCGATGGGCGCCGCGCTGGCTGGGGCTGACCACCATCCTCATCGGGCTGTCCTTCATGTACAAGACGCCGGTCGGCAAGAAGCTGGCACTGCCCCTGCCCGCGTCCCTGCTGCTGGTGGCGGTGCTGGGTTTCGTCGTCTGGCTCGCGGGCCGCTATCTGGCCCGCCGCATGGTCCCGGACCCGGAGGAAGGGGCGGAGGCGGTGGAGCGCATCTTTCGCAAGTTGCAGGTCTTCACCTCCTGCTATGTGGCCCTGTCGCAAGGAGCCAATGACGTGGCCAACGCCATCGGCCCGGTGGCGGCCATTTACCTGTTGGCGAAAAGTCATGCCCTGTCCGCCCAGGCTCCCGTGCCCATGTCCATGTTGGTTCTGGGCGGAGTGGGCATCGCCGTGGGCATCGGTCTCATGGGCAGCCGGGTCATCGCCACGGTGGGGGAAAAGATCACCACCCTGACCAACACCCGCGGATTCGCCGTGGACTTTGCCGCGGCCACCACGGTGTTGGCCGCTTCCAAGCTGGGGTTGCCCGTGTCCACGACGCATGCGGCCGTGGGGGCTGTCACCGGGGTGGGATTGGCCAGGGGGTTTCAGGCTGTGGATTTCGGAGTGCTGGGAAAGATAGTCATCTATTGGGTGCTGACCGTTCCCATAGCAGCCTTCACCTGTATTGTAATATTCCAGATACTGAAATGGACGGTGCTTTAAGGCGCCTGCAAGGAGAACGCATATGCAATTCCCGTTTTTCGGCATGTTGACCACGCGCTCCCCGCTCGAAGGCTTGCGGGAGCATTACGACACGATTTCCGAATGCCTCGATATGGTCCAGGATTCACTGACCTGTTTCGTGGCGGAAGGTCCTTGCCGTACATACCAGGAACTGGCGTTGAAAGTGGACGCCCTGGAAAGCAGGGCCGACAAGATCAAGCGTCGCATACGCAACAAGCTGCCGCGCAATCTGTTCATGCCCGTGGATAAGACCCTGTTTCTGGAATACACCACCACCCAGGACAATGTTCTGGATGCGGCCCAGGAATGCATCTACTGGCTGGCGATGCGTCCGGTGACCGTACCGGCCGAACTTCGCGGCGAGCTGTTGGATTTTCTCGAGGACGTTTTCGCCAGCATGGAACTGCTCGGGCCCGCCTTGCAGGAAACCATCGCCTTTGTCTACGCAGAGCAGACGTCCCGCGACGTGGTCAAGGAGGCCATGCGCAACGTTCGCAGGAACCACCGCAAGGTTTCGCGCATGAAGTACCCGCTGATTGCGCAAGTCTACCGTTCCGACATGGATTTCCGCGACGTGTACCAGCTTATTCACGTTATCTTCACCCTGCACGACATGAGCCACAACAGCCGCCGATGCGCGGAGCTGCTGCGGGCCATGATTGCCCGTTGAGTGATTCGACCATGGGGCGGCTGGGCGCTTATCGCGCCTGCCGCGGCACCCTGCCCGCAAAAAAATCCCCCCGGACGGTGTCCGGGGGGATTTTTCGTTTCCGGTCGCGTCCGCTGCCTAGTACGGGCGGCAGGTCTGGCGGATGTCAATGCCCTTGATGATGAAGATGATGTTCTCGGCGATGTTCGTGGACAGGTCGCCGACCCGTTCCAGGCATTTGGCCGAAATGATGTTGTGCACGGCGCGTTCCACGGAACGGCTCTCCTGGATCATGTACTCGATGTAGTGGGTCAGGATCTTCAGGTTCAGCGTGTCGGCCTTGGAGTCCATTTCGCAGACCTTCTGGGCCATGTCCGGGTCGCCCGCATTGAACGCGTCGATGACGATCTTGAGCATGGACTGTGCGGTCTTGGCCAGCTCGTCCATCAGTGGATTGTATGGAAGGGCCGGACGCTGGGAGAGCAGCAGGGCGCGTTCCGAGATGTTCACGGCCTGGTCGCCGATGCGCTCCATGTTGGATGCGATGTAGGTGCATCCCAGGACGAATCGCAGGTCGCGGGCCACGGGTTGGTCCAGGGCCATCAGCCTGAGGGCTTTCTCGTCGATGGTGTACTGGAGTTCGTTGATGTTGCAGTCGTTGTCGATGACCTCCTGGGCCATTTCCGTATTGCGGTCAACATAGGCCTGCAACGACATGCCGAGGGCCTTCTGGGTGGTGGCGGCCATCTCCAGCACCTTGAGGCGGAGCAGGTCGCATTCCTGTTCGAGATGCAGTTTTGATTCCATGTTTTTCAATCCTCCGTCGTCGCATTATGGATCAACCGAAACGTCCGGTGATGTAATCTTCCGTCTGTTTGTTCTTGGGCCGTGTGAACAGCGTTTCCGTCTTGTCCGTTTCAATGAGCTTGCCCATGTAGAAGAAGGCGGTGACGTCGGAGACACGTGCTGCCTGCTGCATGCTGTGGGTAACTATGATGATGGTGAAGTTTTTCTTCAGTTCGAAGATGAGCTCTTCTATTTTCTGCGTGGCAATGGGGTCCAGGGCCGAGCATGGTTCGTCCATGAGCAGCACCTCGGGTTCCACGGCCATGGCACGGGCGATGCAAAGCCGCTGCTGCTGTCCGCCGGAAAGGCCGAGCGCGGATTCGTTGATGCGGTCCTTGACCTCGTCCCAGAGGGCCGCACCCTTGAGGCTCACTTCCACCCGTTCGGCAATGAGGTTCTGGTCGTTGATGCCGTTGACCCGCAACCCGTAGGCCACGTTTTCGAAGATGGTCTTCGGAAAGGGGTTGGGTTTCTGGAAGACCATGCCCACGCACCGGCGCAGTTCGACCACGTCCACCTTGCTGTCGTTGACATCGCTTCCGTCCAGGGTCAGCGATCCTTCCACGCGGGTTCCGGGGATGAGGTCGTTCATGCGGTTCAGGCAGCGCAGGAACGTGCTTTTGCCGCAACCCGAAGGGCCGATAAGGGCCGTCACCTGATTTGCGTTGAAATCAAGGTCGATGGCATCCAGCGCTTTGAAATTGCCGTAGTAGAAATCCAGCTTCTGAGCGCACATCTTGATTTTTTGGCTCATGGATGTAGACCGTCCTTTCCCAGATGTTTTGTTGCCAGGAATATTTTTTTATCCTTTGCGACGAACCGCAGAACGTTCAATCCTGCGCACCTTTCGTTGCGGATGTGTTGCGTTTTGGTTTCATTAAGCTGAAGAAGAAAATAGTTCCCTTGTCGCTTTCTTCCGCCGGGCTTTGCAGCCAGATATCCCCGTGGTGCCCCTCGATGATGTGCTTGGTGATGGCCAGGCCCAGCCCGGAAGAACCGGGAAGCCGGTTTCTGTGCGATTCCAGGCGGTAGAACCTTTCGAATATCCGGTCCTGCTCGGCTGCGGGAATTCCGGGGCCGTTGTCCTGGACCCAGAGAACGACCTTTTCCTCCTGGGGCGTGGCTCCCACGTTGACGGTGGAATTTTCCGGACTGTACCGTATGGAGTTTTCGACCAGATTGCGGAAGACCTGCACCAGCCTGTCAAAGTCGGCCAGTACCCACAAGCCCCCCTCGGGGAGACGGTTGTTCAGGGTGATGTTCCGGTCGTCGGCCAGGGGCTGGCATTCCCGGAACGCGGAGGTGACGGCTGCCGAGGCATCGACCTTGCGGATTTCGAGCTTCTGCCTGCCTGCCTCGAACCGGGAAAGGCTGAGCAGGTCGCCCACGATTTTCGTCATGTGGTTGGCGTTCTTGAGGATGACTTCAAGAAATCTGGCCGCGGCTTTGGACGTGCCGGACTCATTGTCCAGCAGGGTTTCGGCATACCCCTTGATGGACGTCAGCGGGGTACGCAACTCGTGCGACACGTTGGCCACGAAATCGCGGCGAACGCGCTCCAGATGTTTGAGCTGGCTGATGTCGTGAAACACGACCACGGCTCCCAGTTCGGTTTCCGCCTTTTTCAGGCCCACGATGCTCACATCGTAGACGTGGCCGCTGTCCGGTTCTATCTGGAGGGACTGCATCCGCGAGCCGGTGGAGCCTTCTTCGGACAGGGCCATGTCGCACCCCTGTTGCAGGCTGGAGTCCACGATGACCTCGATGGGTTTCTTGCCCCTGCCGTCCGCTATTTTGGGAAAAATGCCCTGCATGGCCTTGTTGAAGGAGCGGATGCGTCCGGCGGTGTCCAGCACCATGACGCCTTCCTTCATGCTTTCCAGGATGCCTTCGAGCTGCTGGTTCTGCTCGGTGATGGTCTGGATCTGCCCCCGTATGCTCTGCGCCATGCGGTTGATGGAGCGGGCCAGCGGTGAAAATTCCCGTCCCGGATAGAACAGCATGCGCCGGTTGTAGTCGCCCTCGCCTATGGCGGTGGCGATGTCGGTCATGTTCTGAATCTGCCGCCCGAGATAGCGGGTGATGATCCAGCACAGGGGCACGGCCAGGAAGAACGTCAGGGTGACGCCTATGAGGATGTTGCCGATGAGCCGGTCCTTGCGGTCCATGAGGGTCGCCACGGGCATGGCGATGCGCAGGACGCCGGAAGGCAGGTTGCTGGCCGGGGAAATCCTGTCCGCAATGTAGATGAGGCGAGTACCCAGGGTGTCGCTGTAGCGGGAACTCAGCCCCATTTTCCCGGACATGGCCGAGATTATTTCCGGGCGGTGGGCATGGTTGTCCATGTTGTCGAGATCCCGATACAGCACGTCGGAGTCGGCGACGACCTTGCCGGTGGTGGCGATGTAGGTCAGCCTGACATTGAGATCCGTGCCCACGACCTTGAACCACTGGTTCAGGGCTTCCGCATCCTTGAAGGCGATGTCCTGTTCAAGCATGCGGCCCACAAGCCTGATCAGGCGTCGGGCATCGGTTTCGCTTTCCACCTGGAGGTCCTGGCTGACGACATGGCCGGAATACCACATGGGCAACGCCAGCGATATGACGATGAGCAGGAGGAAGCTCCAGAGGAGCCGTGCCCTGAACGAGATGTTTTTTACCATGACGGATCAGCCCCGGAAGCGGTATCCGACACCCCGCACGGTTTCC
This sequence comes from Desulfovibrionaceae bacterium, assembly GCA_963665185.2. GTDB lineage: Bacteria > Desulfobacterota > Desulfovibrionia > Desulfovibrionales > Desulfovibrionaceae. The sequence continues at coordinate 11,979 of CAXXPO010000014.1, forward strand.
ACGAACTTGCAGTACTGGCCGATCTTCTGGCGCAATCGGCGGACATGGGTATCCACTGTGCGGGCATAGCCGTCGAACTCGTACCCCCAGACCGAATTGAGCAGCTGGTCGCGGGTCTGCACCCGTCCCTGGCTGCGGATGAGTTCGGAAAGCAGCTTGAACTCCGTGGCGGTAAGCTGGACCTCTTCGGCATCCACTTCCACCTTGTGCGCGTCCAGGTCCACGGCCAGTCCTTCCTGCTTCCAGACCTGTCTGGAGGCTTCCGTGGGCGTGTTGCGACGCAGGATGGCCTTGATGCGCAGGATGACTTCGCGCGGGCTGAAAGGTTTGACCACGTAATCGTCCGCGCCCAGTTCCAGCCCGACGATGCGGTCCACTTCCTCGCCCCTGGCGGTCAGGATGATGATGGGCGCGGCAGCGGTTTCCGGCATCTTTTTCAGCTCCTTGCAGACTTCAAAGCCGTCCATTCCCGGAAGCATGAGATCGAGCAGGATGAGGTCGGGATTGTGCTGGCGGGCCTTGGCCAGGGCGGTTGCGCCATCGGCGGCCACCACCGGATGGTATCCCGCCGCCTCCACGTTATATTCCAAAAGACCCAGAATATCCTCGTCGTCTTCGACTATAAGAACGGTTTCCTTGGGCATTATTATCTCCCTAGTTTTGGAGTATTCCATCCCACGGTCACATTACGGTTTGACGAATCAATTGTTACGATTGCGTTACAAAAAGCCCTAACCCACGGAAAACAAAGGCTGTGTTGCAAAAATCGTCTTGTCACATACGGGTAACATGAAGACGGGCGCGATGCCATTGCCCAGGTTCCCGCTGTGGGCAGGGAAAAAACTCCATGCAGCGTCCAGGCGCAGGCAATACGCCATTTGGTACAGGTTTTGAAAATCAGCTTGTTGCCGCGACATTTTTTCGCAAGACGTTCCATGTACCATATAATGATAAAACAAGGCCTCGGTGTTTGGAACGTCTTTTTCCGTACGGAGCTGGCAGCCTTTCCGCGGTTGTCGTTCCCCGGCCCCTTCCGGAGAAAAAAGTCAAAAAATCATATTGCTTTTGAAAAGGAAACATTACGATTGAGGTGCTGGAAATCTTCGGATTTTTTTCGGAGGTGTTTTTTTGGGGCATTGGCCGCAAGTGGATCGAAAAGGTGAGCAACATGATGTCCGTCCTGCCTGACAAACAATCGGAACGACGGTGGCCGCATCGCATCTTCCGCTGGGGCATCTGTCTTGCCGTGCTGCTTCTGTTGGCGGGGGCGGGATGCGGCGGGGAGGAGCAGGTCCGCAAGGCCCGTCTGACCCCGCAGGAACGCCAGTGGCTGGACAGCCATGCCGAGGAACTGATCGTTCTTTTTGACCGCAGATTTCCACCGATTGAATTTCTCAATGAAAAGAACAACTTCGACGGCCTGACCAGGGATCTCTTCCGAATGATCGAGGAGTCCCTGGACATTCGTTTCGTGTACAGGCCCGCCAAGGACTGGTCCAGCCTGCTGGACGATATCCGCAACGGCCGCGCCGCCATCGCCCCGACCATCGTGGACAACCCGGACCGGCGGGCCTTTCTCGATTTCACCCGTCCGTACATAACGGTGCCGCTGGTCATCATCACGGCCAAGAGTTTTCATGGCGGAAACGACATGGAAAATCTGCGGGGCCGCAAGGTGGCGGTCATCAATGACTACACCGCGGAAAAATACGTGCGGGAAAATTACGAGGGACAGTTCGACATCGTCGAAGTGCCCAATATCCAGGCCGGGCTTCGCGACGTGTCCTTCGGCGTGGTCGACGCGCTTGTGGATAACCTGGCGGTGGCCGCATACTACATCGAGGACGAGGGGTTGCCCAACCTGAAGGTGGCGGGCAATGCCGGGTTCGAATACCCCCTGGCCATAGGTTCCCGCAAGGACTGGCCCCTTCTCGGGGCTATCCTGCAAAAGGCCCTGGACAGTATCCCGGAGTCCCGCATCCGGAGTGTCACCCGCAAGTGGATCGCCCTCGATCTGGAGGGGCGGTTCATTTCCGACTGGATCGTGGGATTGGCTGCGGGGCTTTTGCTGGCTTTGGCGGCAGGAGCCGTGGTCACCGGGCTTTTCAACCTGGTCTTGCAGCGTAAGGTTGCCTGGCGCACGGAAGTGCTGCACCGGGAGCTGGAGGAACGCAAGAGAACCCAGGAGGCATTGCGTCTGGCCGAAGAACGGTACCGGGGGATGTTCATGAATTCCCCGGTGGGAGTCTTTCGCATGACGCCCCGGGGACGGATCAAGGATATCAACCCGGCGCTGTGCAGCATGCTGGGATATCCTTCCCGGCGGGACGCCCTGGATGCGTTGCGCCTGTCAGGACTGAACATGCACTTTCTGCAGGAAGGATACGGAGAGCTTCTGGCCGAAGTCATGGCCCGTCGGGATGTGACGGTGCGCGAACTCGATCTTGCCCGGATTTCCGGCCATGTCTTCATGGCCCGCCTGTGGCTTCAGACCGTTCGGGACATGCGCGGGCAGGTCATGTACATTGACGGGCTTGCCGAGGACATCACCGAACAGTACAGAAACGAGCAGGAACTCATTCAGGCCAGGGATGCCGCGGAATCCGCCAACCGCAGCAAGGGGGAGTTCCTGGCAAACATGAGCCACGAAATCCGCACGCCGCTCAACGGCATGTTCGGCATGCTCCAGTTGCTGGAGATGACCGAGCTTGACGAGAGCCAGAGGCGTTACGTGGACATGGCGCGCACCACGGGCAGGAACCTGTTGGCCATTCTGTCCGATATTCTTGATTTTTCGCGTATGGATGCGGGATGGTTGCACATTGAAGAGGCACCTTTCAAGGTCCGGGACGTCGTTGTTTCGGCAGCCGAGACCTTTGCCGTGCAGGCTGCCGAGGCAAAACTCAAAATAACCTGGGCATTGGACCGGACCGTCCCGGACGTGGTGCAGGGGGATGCAAGCCGTCTGCGGCAGGTTCTTTTCAATCTTGTGGGCAATGCGGTCAAGTTTTCGGAAAAGGGGACCATCGGCATTGAGGCGTTCATGCTGCCGTATGGCCGGAGGAACAACCGGGTTCTGCTTTGCTTCAGAGTGAGCGACCAGGGCGTGGGCATTCCCGACGGCAAGGTGCAGGATGTCTTCATGCCCTTCAACCAGGGGGACATTTCCTACCGCAAGGCATATCAGGGCACAGGTTTGGGACTTGGCATCGTGCGCAAGCTGGTGGAACTGATGGGCGGCACCATTGCCGTCGATTCAGAGGAGGGACGGGGGACAAGCGTGTATTTCACCATCCGGGTCAAACTTGCGGAACAGCCGCGGGAATCAGCCGACCCGGAATCCGCTTCCGGCGATGCTCAGGGACCGGCTTCTGAGTTGCGGGCCGATGCGTCCGGTTCGGAAAGAAGCGGGGTGAGAAGCGTCATTGTGGCGGAGGACGACGCCGCAAGCCTGCAATCCCTGACCGATTATCTTGAGCAGAAGGGGTACACCGTGCACGGGGCGCGCAACGGCCGCGAAGTGTTGAAGCTTCTGGAGGCGCACCCGGCCGACTGCATCCTCATGGACGTGCAGATGCCGCTCATGAGCGGGCTTGACGCAACCCTGGCCATTCGTTCGACAAAAGAACTGGGGGAAAAATCCAGGATTCCCATCATTGCCATCACGGCCTATGCCATGGCGCAGGACAGGGAAAAACTCATGCGCGCAGGTATGGACGAATATCTGGCCAAGCCCGTCGATCTGGATGCTCTGTCCAGAACCGTGGACAGGGTCATAGCGGCTTCGGCCTGATCCATCCGCATTTCTTTCTTGCAGCCGCAGGGCGGAGAGTCCGTCTTTCCATTGACCGCACCGCGCAATGTTGTATGATTCAGCAGGTACATCTGGTTTCTTTTTCCAGATTCCGGCAGGTTGTCGCTAACAGCCTGTGCAGCGCATCCATCCCAAGGAGTCGAGACAATGGAAAGCAAAGGAACCCGCGAGGGCCTGTTTTTTCTGGGATTGTTCCTGGCCGCGGCCATAGTGTACGCCGCCTGGACAGCTTCGGACACCATCTTGCAGGTCAAGGCGCAGGAAAACACCATCAATGTGAAAGGCGTGGCGGAAAAAATCGTCCGGGCGGACAAGGGCGTCTGGAGCACAACGGTGCGTACCCGCGGGAACGACATCAAATCCGCCTACGCGGCCCTGACCGCGGATATGGACAAGGTGCTGGCGTTTCTGAAGGCGTCGGCCGTTCCCGATGAATGGGTCAGCGTTTCCCCGGTACGGACCATGTCCATCAACGTCTACGACCAGCAGGGCCGTTCCACAGGGAAAATCGCCGGCTATGAGATGGAGCAGGACCTGAACGTGGCCTCCGGCAAGGTCGAGGTCGTTCAGAGCATTGCCCAGAAAAGCTCGAAGATCATCAGTCAAGGCGTGGATCTCATGGCCCGGTCCCCTGAATATTTCTGCTCCGACCTGACCAGCGTGAAGAATGAGCTTATCGGTGAAGCCACGCGCAACGCCCGCGAACGGGCCGAGCAGTTCGCCGCGGGCAGCGGACTCAAGGTGGGACGCATCAAGTCGGCCCGGCAGGGCGTGTTCCAGATCACTCCGCCCGATTCCGTGGATGTGGCGGGCTACGGCGTATACGACACGTCCACCATCGAAAAGAAGGTCAGCTCCGTGGTCACGGTGGATTTCACCATGACGCAGTAGCCCTGCGGCGGTAATGCTTTTTTTCCGGGATGTCGTCTGCGGCATGCTGTATGCCCGTCTGCCATTGGTTTGCCTTTTCGCGGGCGGGTATCTGGTCTACCGGCTGGTGGCGGTCCATGACCTGACCGGTCACATCGTGCCGCGCCTGTTCGGGCGCGCCGCAGGAAAGCGGGACCGGCCCGGACGCACCCTTTGGGTGTTGCTTCTGGCTCCGGCCCTGCTTTCCCTGTTTCTGCCCAATGCCATCAGCGTGCTGGCCCTGCTGCCGCTGGCCAGATCCGTGCGGGACGGGGGGGCAATTTCCCCCGCCTCCAGCGAATCCGCCGCTTCTGCTTTTTCCCTTTCTCCGCCCCAATCCCGCAACGCCGCCACCCTGGCCTGTCTGTGCATCATCTGGGGCGCAAACATCGGCGGCATGGGGTCGCTCATCGGCAGTCCGGCCAACCTGCTGCTCCTGGCTGCCCTGGATGTCTTCCAGCTTCCCCAGTCCGACCGGATTACATTCGGCAACTGGTTTGTCTGGAGCCTGCCCCTGGTCGCCATGCTGCTTTGCATTGCCTGGTTGTGCGCCCGGTACGTGGCCGTGCCGCTGTGTTCCGTGAAAAACATTGGTTCGCTCGCCTCGTTGCGACGTCCTTCCTGTTCGCCTGCCCAGCGTCGTGCCTTTGCAGCTGTGGGCGCGTTTCTGGTTTTCTGGTGTCTGGACAGTTTGGCAGTGGCCCTGCATTTTTTGCCGTCCCTGGCGCGTGTCGCCGTTTCCGTGGGCTTCACAGCCGGTTTTGTCGGCCTGTGTTTCGTCTCCTTTTCCGGTTTTCGCCTGCTGCGGCCCAGGGATTGTATCAGCGGCCTGCCCGTTCGCGGTCTGTTTTTCCTGGCGGTCGTCCTGGCCCTCATGGCCGTGGTGCAGATTTCCGGCCTTGCCGATGCAACGGCCCGGACTCTGCAAGCCCGGGCCGTTGGTCTGCCTCCGTATGTCCTGATTCTGGCATTGTGCCTGTGCGTCATGTTCCTTACCGAGGCCTTTTCCAACACCATTGTGGCCACGGCCTTTTTCGGCCTTGCCGCGGCCCTGGGGGCAACCTTTCCGGGCGGGCCGCTGCCGCTCATGCTGGCCGTGTCCTGCGCCTCCACCTGCGCATTCATGACGCCCATTGCCACGCCGGCCAATGCCCTGGCCTTCGGCGAAATGCGAGGGGCGCGGCTGCCCGTCCTGCTGGTCTCGGGGCTGCTGCTCAATATCCTGGCCGCAGTGGCCATAAGCATCTGGCTGCCCCTGGTCGTGCCTCTGGTATACGGTGGATAGCCCACTCGCATCACAAGGAAAATGAATTCAACGCCTGGCTGAAAAGCCCATGGCTGGAGGCGAGACGCGCATCCGCTGTCCGGCCCATCTGCGTGGCCAGTGATCCGTACAGGTCTGCCACGCCCGACAGCCCCGAGGCCGCGGAATTGTACAGGCTCATGGCGCTGCCCGAGGTATTGGACGGCAATCCGTACGTGGGGGTGCCCAGGCCGCCGGAATACGAGATGGACGGCAGACTGCGCAGGCCCAGTGCGGAACTGCGCAACGCCAGGGTCTGGTCCCGCGCCCGGTCCCTCTCGCGTTCCGCGGCGAGCGTCCGGGCCGAAGCTTCGGCCGCCGCCTCGTCCAACCCTCCCAGTCGGTCCATGTACGCGCCCATGGCCGGGTCCAGCCCCAGCCCCATCGTCCTGCGTTTGTCCGCCGCGTGTTGTTTGGCAAAGGAACTGTGCACGTCCGCGCTTGCCCGGCTCATGGCTCCCGCCACATCCGGCTGCACCCCTTCCACCGCATCCCGGGCAAGCTGTTCCTCAATGGGACGCAACCGGGCCAGCCGTGCCATGGAGTCGTTCACCATGGCCTCCTTGAGCGGACGGTACAGGCTCAGGTCCTTGATGGCGTCTTCCACCTGGGTCTGCTTCAAAGGCCGGTACAGCGAGATGTCGTTGCGGTACTCCCGCACCATGTCCGTCTCGGCCGGACCGTACAGGGATTTGTAGCGTTCCCACTGCTCACGGGCCAATTTTGCCTGATTTTGGGAAATGCCGGTCTGCGCCTGCGCAGCCGAAGCCATCTGGTCGTAATACCCCTGGCTCATGTCGGAAGCGTCCATGGACTGGTTGAAGTCGAAGATCGACCCGGCCAGCCCGGCCAAACCGCCCAATGCGCCGCCTATGCCGCTCATTTCAACCCCCTCAGGTAGTCTTCCAGTCGTTCGTCGTGGATCATGCGCCGGATGTCCGGGGAAACCTGGCGCATCCATTCATAGCCGCCCACCAGATACGCGCATTGGCTGACCACGCTGCCCACGGCGTCGCGCAGTACGAACGACAGGGTCCGCTCGTGCACGTCGCCATGCTCCAGGGAGTTGGCGTCGAACCAGTCGTTGAAGAATCCCCGCAGCAAAGGCCGCAGATCTTCCAGGTTGCGCAGGTAAAAAGGATTTTGCGGCAACTCCACCAAGGCCCGCCAGAAGGTCCTGTTCACGGTTTCCGGCGCGACCTCGCGGTCGCCGTCCACCAGATCGTCCCAGACCTGGGTCAGGGCGAACAGATCGTCGCAAAATTTTATGGCCTGCAGGTCGCCGCGCAGGGCATGGGTCAGGTGGTTCAGTTCGGTGTTCATGTGTACTCCGTAGGCTGGGGGGGCTCCCCCAGACCCCCGCCGGGGGAGATGATCTCCCCCGGCCCCCCGCATTCCGGCTCGTTCTTTTCCGCATGCGGAAAAAGACAAGCCGGAAGCTGGTGTCGGGAAGAGACATTCTCCGGCAAGGGATGGTTAGGCGGTTGTGCGGGGGAAGGGGAACCTTCCCCTGGGTGTCTCTATTTTCCTTCTTTCACCAGCCCCAGCGCGTACAGATCGCGCAGGGTGATGGCCTTGTCCTGTGGACTGCCGCGCAGTCCTTCGCGGATTTCGGCAATTTCCTTGAGTGCGCGCAGTGCGGGCGCTGTAAGGGGATCTGCGTTGTGGGGGATGTCGGGAATGCTGGGCAGTGTTCGTTTGGTTGTGTTCATTGGGTCATAATCTCCCAGAGGCGTGTTATGCCGAGCATGGTCATGGAAACGGCCAGAACGCTGGCGAACCGCCAGATCTTAGTGCAAAGGCTTTGCAGGCTGTTTTCCAGGTGGTCGATACGGCTGGCGTGTGCAGTGCAGCGGGGCATGGTGGTTCCGTTGTGCAGTTCCTCCAGGTGGCGGGTCAGGTCGGCCAGTCGGGTTTCCAGGCGGATGAGTGTTTCGCGGGACTCCTGGGCCAGGGCGCGCTGTGCTTCCAGTTCCCGCCAGATGCGGTTGGAGTTGTCGGCGGTTGGTGTACTGTTCATGAGCGTCTCCGAATGGATTTTGGATGGTAGTCATTTTTTCCTATGTGCTTATTCCTTGAGCCGACAAAAGTTTTGGGAAAGGGGATGGGGGTGTGGGAGAAGGGGGAGAACCTTTTTTCAAAAGGGTTTTCCCCTTTCCCCACATTCGCTTTCTCTTCTTTTTCCCTCATCCTCCCTCTTCCAGTTCATCCACAGTGGATGCCAGGACTATCTGGGTTACGCGGGACGCGCCCTGGATTTCGATTTCCCAGCGGCTGGCGGTGAAGCCTGCGGGCAGGCGGACGGGGCCGGGGTCGGACAGGCTCTTTTCCAGGCGCAGGACGTTGTCTGCAAGGACGCGCAGGGTTACGGGGCCGTGGGCAAAGTCCGAGTCCAGCCGGGCTGCGCCGAAGCTGGCGGATTGCGGCAGGCGGAAGGGCTTGGATCGCCAGATCGCGACAAGGGGTTTGTCCCCGTGTTCCCAGGCGCAGATGCGGCTTTGTCCTTCGCTGTCCGGCAGGTTGCAGTACAGGGTGTCTGTTTCCGGTGCGGCATAGACGGCGGCGGCGTAGAAATCCAGAAAGGTGAGCACGGGCGTTTCCGTGGAAAAGTCGAAGATGAGTCCGCCGCCCTGGGGGAATGTTTCGGTCCAGGGCTGTCCGTCCGTGGGCGATGCGGCCAGGGCGCCGCCATTGATCGTGGGTCCGTTGATGAGCGCGCCGGGCGAGAGGCCGGGCTGCGGTTGCGGCGATGTCTCCTTTTGATGGGTGTAAAAGGTGAAGACCCGGCTGTCGTGCACACAGGAGTGCATGGATTCGGGGTTCAGGGATTGCCAGGCGTCGCGGTCCAGAAGCTCGCGGGTGGCCAGGCGTCCGCCTTTGTTGCCGATGAAGTACAGACCGTCGGGCGAAGGGTAGAGCACGCCGTCGTTGAGGGAGACCAGTCCGCCGGGGGACACGCAGGCCTGCCGGTCGGGCAGGCGGGAGAGGCTCATGGCGGAGGGATGGTTGCCCGATGCCACATACGGATGCGCCGTGGTGGTGGCTACCAATGTTGCTCCGAAACATCCCAGGGCCACGATGGGGTGGTCGGTGTGCAGGCCGTATTCCAGGGGCCAGGCCCATGGCTGGTAGGGTTCGGAAAAGCGCAGTTCGTTGTTGCTGAATCCGGCCAGGAATCCGCCGGGCAGGGCGATGATGCCGCGCAGCGTGGCAGGAGGCGCGATATGCCGGGCGGTTTCCATGGTTTCGCCAAGCTCCTCGTCGGGCAGTTTGTCCGTATGGGAATACCGGCTGGCCGGGATTTCCGCGCAGAACCTCCACATGGCCGGGCCGGTGCCGGCCGTGAGCGTTCGGTAGATGCGGCGTTTGGCAATGCCCCAGTCCGGCTGTGGCTGTTCCAGGTTGAAGACGTCCACGGTCTGGCCGCGGCGTGCCTCCAGAACCGGCGAAGGCGGGCTGGGCGGGCCTTCCTCGTTCCACTCGTTGACAAAGGTGGAGACGTAACTGAGGCTGCGCGGTTCTCCTGTGCCGCCCGAGCCGGTAGCGGCCTGCGGCGGTATGGACGGACCGGAAACCCCGAGGGGACGGGTGCGCAGGGGGTACGACCTGCCCGCGCCGTCGGCGGCCAGGTCCAGGTCGGTCAGACGCGGCCGGTCCAGACCGGAAATAACGGTCTGGCCCTGGATGGACGCGGCCACGGGCAGGCGACAGCAATCCACCCGGCGTGGCCAGTGCAGCCAGTAGCGTCCTTCCAGCAGATGCAGGGTGCGGGTTACGCCGCGCTTGGCCGGACGCTCCACCTCGGCATGTTCCCGCCAGGGCATGAGCGCGCCCGAACCGAGCTTGCAGTTCAGGGCGCGTTGCGCCTGGGACGGGTCCAGCAGATGCGGGTCCAGACGGGGCATTTCCCCGGAAAAGTGGGTTATGGCGATGCGCATGGTGTTTTTCCGTTGCGTGTGAAGGAACAGGATTCTTTATGAAAGGCTGTTGCAAACCGTGCGGTTCGGGACAGCGGTCAGGAAATGGTTCCGAAACTTTTCCAGTTTCCCGGAGGGCCGGCCTCGACGCAGACCCAGCCCACGGACTGGCCGGATTCCGGGGCGCTGTTCCAGACCACGGACCCTTTCTGCCAGTATCCGGCAGAGGGCGGAGCAGGCGAGGTGGCGAGCTGCACGGGCGGCCCGAAGGCCTGGCCGTAGGTGGCGTTTTCCACGCCAAGCAGGCTGTGCGCCCGGCCCGAGGCCGTGTCTTCCAGGGTGGGGTTGCCCACGCCGCGAATGCGTATGCGGCCCGGGCGCAGGTCCGTGTAGGCGGTGAATTTTCGGTTTTCGTAGATGACCACCTCCACGGGCGCGGCCGCCACATGGGCGATGCGCTTGAGGATTTCCATGAGGTTGTCGTTGGACATGCCGGGCGCGCCCAGGCCGCGGATGTGGACCGCGTCTATGAGCAGGGAGTCCGTGGAGTTCCAGTAGGGCGCGTTGAACGGCATGGACACGCATCCGCTTACGGTGTCGTTGCCCATGAAGGTGTTGGTGGCATTGGCTCCGCTGAGCACCTCGATGATGTGTTGCGGCCAGGCGGCTTCGGAACCGTCGTCCGGTCCGCCCTTCAGAAATACGTTGGCCACGATGCGGTTGGACAGACAATCGCCCTTGAGCACGATGTGGCTTCGCGTTTCCTCGTCGGCCGCCTTGCGTCCGTTGCGCCAGAACACGTTGCCGGTAATGGCTGTGCTGGACGCTTCCTGGAGTTTGAGACCGCAATGGTTGGCCGCGTCGATGATGTTGTTGCTGATGGTGTTGGATCGGCCCCGGTAGATGAAGATGGCCTCGTCGCACCATTCAAAGCGGTTGCCCTGCACGATGTTGAAGCCCGATCCTTCGCCGAACTCCAGTCCCTTGGCGCAACTGGTGAAGGTGTTGGCCGTGAACACGCAGTCGGTAAGGCAGCCCACGAACCCCCATCCGCAGGTGAAGAAGCGGCAGTTCGCGGCCTTGATGCCCCCGTAGGAGGCGTTGCTGCCGGACATGATGTGGTCCAGGTTCTCGAACTTGCAGTTGTCCAGATGGATATGGCTGCCGGGCGTGTTGAAAAAGCCGTCCGTGGTGATGCGGTTCTGGCCGCAGCGAAAGACCATGTCCCGGAACGAGCAATTGTCCGCCCCGGAAAAAATGGGACCGTGTTCGTTTTCCCGGTACTGGATGATGGTGGCCTTGTCCGCATAGGATGGCGTGGCTTTCTGGTGGTCGTTGTCCCAGTCCATGTAGCCGCAGTCCGGGGCTTCGCCCTTGAGGCTGGTTCCCTTGTTGAGTTGAAGCGTGGACGAGATGAGATACGTTCCCGCAGGCAGGCGCACCCGGGGGCAGGCCAGGGCGCGGTTCAGGGCCAGGGTGTCGTCTGTCGCGCCGTCGGCCACGGCGCCCCACCACTGGGGAAAGACGCTCTGCCCGGCAAAGGTTCCGCCGACCGTGCCGTCGCCGTCGAAGATGCGGTAAGGTCCGGCGGAAAGCACGCCGTCCATGGTCACGGTCTTGTCGTTCAGCACTTTGACGACCGCGCCGTGGCGCGCATTGACGGTTACCGTGGGCGGAATGTGAACATCCCGGCAGACCAGATAGGTGTGTCCGGCAGGCAGCTCCACATGCGCCCGTGCCGACCCGATTCCCGCCAGCACATGGGCCAGGGAGCCGGGTACGGACGGGTCGCCGTGGTCGGTGATGAACGGATCGGCAGCCACGAAGTGCATGTTTTTGAACACGGACGTGCTGGCCGCGTCCACGGCCTCGGTCTGGATGAAGCGGCTCAGGGAGTCTGCGGTCAGGCGCAGTTCCAGGCCGTCGCCCTGGCTGAAGGCGCCGGCTTCCGAACCTTCCTGCCCCCTGACCACGGTAAGGGTGTTGCCCTCGCGGGCGGTGACGCGGACGATTTCCACGGCATTGGCAGCCGTGAGCGTGGCCTGGAAATGTTCCTTGCCCGCCGCTGCGGGCTGGGGAAAATTCAGGCCGTCCTCCAGCCGGATGGTCGTATCCCAGGGCGTTATGTTCTGCGCCAGCCGGGCTACGGCGTTGTTGCTGAACAGAGCGGGCATGATGAAATTCTCCAGATGGTTGCAGGATGGCGGATTAGGCCACAAAAGAGCGCGGTCGCACCGTCAGGGATTCGGTCCCCCGGCCCTTGAGCGCTTCGGCCCGGATGTTGACGCAGCCCCTGCGGAACAAGGCTCCGTGCCGCGCCGAAGCTTGCGGGTCCGCCCATATTTTGCCGGGCATGGCCTGCAAATGTTCCAATGCGCCATGGACAACGGTCCGGCCATGGCGGGTCCACAGTTCGTCCCATGTTTCCAGGGCATTGGCGGCAGGCAGCAGCGCGGCCCGTGCCGTGATCTGCCGTTCCGAATCGGGCATGGGAACCAGCCGCACTGTGGCCGCCTTTTCCATCAGGTAATGGCTGGGCCGCTGCCCGGCGTACAGGCTCCAGCCCGGCCAGTTGGCCTCCAGAAACATTTCCGAGGTCGGGATAAGGGCCATTCCGTCCAGGCGGACGGTCAGCAGCATGGCGACCTCGGCTCCGGCAGGCGGAACCAGGGCATAGCTCGGCCAGTTCTCCCTGGTGTTCACCGGTCCCAGCGTCTCCACCCATATCCGGGTGTTCAGGCAGATTTCACGGCTTGCCTGACGCACCGCTTCCAGGGCCAACGGTTCCGGGCATCCGGCCACTTCGGGCTGGACCAGAGGAAGAAATTCGCGAAACGAAACACTCATGATGCGCTCCTTGGAGTTTCGGCCAGACCTGCCCGGCCTACGGCTCCCGTTACCAGCATGTCGCCGGAGAGTTTGGCGTTAAGGCCCCGGGCAAAGGCCTCCAAATGGGTGGCCGACCGTTCCCGGCCCGCCCCGGAGCCACCATCCACGGCAAAGGCCCGGTGCAGCACGTAATCCAGCACTGGCCCGGCAAAGCAGTCGTCCAGCGCCAGCCGGTCATTGATGGTTTCCGGTGTCTGCGTGGCCGCGTTGTAGGCGATTTCCACGTGCCACGGACCGTCCGCGGCACGTCCCGGCCAAATCTGAAACACCTTGGGCTGGCGTTCGTCATGCACCCACAACCGGGCCTCGCCGCCCAGAGCGTCGGACCTCCAGTCCGGCATGCAGGCGTCCAGGGCTTCCCGGTCCGCACGTTGCACGGCCCGGCCCGGCGTATTCCCGTCCGCGCCCATGTTGCGGCATACGTCCAGCAGCCGCAGGCCGTCTTCGGGCAACCGCTGCCCCGTGCCCGCGCCCAAGGCCAGAACCTGCGTGCGGGCTGTGGCGTCGGGCCGCACCAGGGCCACCTGGCCCTGCGCCTCGCCGATGAACGACAACAGCATGGCTTCGCTCCAGCGGGTGTGGTCCGCGTCGTTCAATATCCACGCGGCCCGCGCCACAATGTCGCCCGCGTTCATCAGGCCGCTCCGTGCACGGTGTAGGCGAAACGCTTCACGCGCCGGGCGCGCACGCCGCCGCCCGAAGGCTCGAAAATCGTCTGCTCGGCATTTTCCACCACCTCCAGAACCGCGCGCGGCAGCAGCACATCGTGCTCGCGTTGGATCAAATACGCCCGGCCGTTCACGGACACGAAAATGTCGTCGTTGCCCGCGCCGCCTTCCTGGGCGTGGAATCTCACCTTTACTCGTTCGTGTGTGTTTTTGGACATTGGGATCTCCTTGTGGAGAGGGATGGCGAGGGGGAAACCTCTTGAAAGAGGTTCTCCCCCTCGGGCTCCCCCTTCCAGAATTTTTTGATGGTAGGGTTTGCGTGATAATCGACAGCCAAAGAACCTCTTTCAAGATTCCACCAGGATGGTGGAACGGTGCGCAGCACCGTGAGGCGAAGCGAAACCGCGTTTTCGCGGAGCCGGTCCAGGCAAAGGACAGGACGTCCTTTGCGCATCCGGTCAATCGAGAGGTTCTCCCCCTCGCGCTCCCCCTTCCGGAATTTTTTGATGGGAGGGTTTGCGTGTTGATCGACAGCCAAAGAATCTCTTTCAGCCGGTCTGCGTCGCGGTTTTCCGCTTCGGAAAACCGCGACGCAGAATGCGGGGGTCCGGGGGCCATGATGGCCCCCGGCCACCGGAGGCACTCTTTCTTTCTTCTCCCTCTCGCGGCTAGGCCGTAGCAGCCACTTCGGCGCGGACCATCCAGGCATCGTTGAGGATGACGGCGGTCTGCATGGATTTCCAGCCCACATGGCCGCGTTGTGCCAGGGGGTCGGAGTCGGAGGGCTGGGGGTTGACGACCATGGGTGTGATGGCGTTCTGGCCTTTGAGCGCGACAATGCCGTAGGCGTCGCGTCCGAGGTAGAGGACGGGGTAGACGTCGGCCTTGGTTCCGCTGGTGGAGAGCATGGCGCTGGTGTCGCCGCCTGCATCGGCAAAGGGTTCGAAGACCGTGGTTGTGATGTAGCGCACGTCTTCGACCTTGCCGATTTCGGATTCATAGGGGGTGGTCTGTCCGTAGGATTCCACGGGGACGAAGCCGTTCATGGTGCGGATGTCGTTTTCCAGGTCCGGGTGGCACAGGGCTATGTAGGCGGGGGCCACGGCCTGGGTTCCGAATTCGGGTGTGGAGCGCAGCACGCGGGTGATCTTGCGTGCGTTCTGGCGTTTGAGGGCGCGGGTTATTTTGCGCTGGGTGGTGAGGGTGAGGGGGGAGTTGACCGCGTTGCGTGCGGAACCGTTGGCGTAGAAGGTGTTGGTTCCGGCCTTGAGGATGTTGAAGCGCACGGTTTCTATCATTTCCGCGGCCTGTTCGCCCAGGACGTCCACGGCTTCGCTGAGCACGGGATCCTCGTGGGTGTCCATGACCACGTCGGTGATGGTGACGCGGTCGCCGTACTGGGTGAGGCTGGCGGACACGTCCGTGGCGGAGAGTTTCTTGGCTTCGGGCGTCACGCCTTCCTGCAGCGGGGAGGGCGTGGAGCTGAGGGAATTGTAGCGGCGGAAGCTGACGACCTTGGACGAGTTGACGGGCAGGGTCTTGGCCTGTCCGAAACGTTCCAGAATGAGGTGGGGCAGGCCGCGTTTGAGCATGTCGGCTGCGGCAAAGGCGGCGGTACGGGGAGAGATGTCTCCGTATGCGGTGTTGGCCATGGGATGTTCTCCTGAGATGATTTGGTAAAAAAAGGTCTGCGGTGTTGCGGCGGGATCTATTCGCGGCGGGAGACGGCTTCGCGCCAGGCGCTTCTGAAGTCTTCCGTGTCGGGCGCGGACTTGGGCAGCCCGGAGCCGCGTGCAGGCACGGCCAGGGCGTTTGCCGTGGCAGAGTCTTTCCCCTGGGCGTCGTTGTCTGCCGTGGCTTTGGCCTTGAGCTCCGCCTTGAAGCGGGTGAGCAGGTCGATGACGTCATCGGCATGGCCGCCGGCAACGACCTGGTGCAGGCTCTTGGCGATGTAGGGCGGCTGTTCGTCTATCCAGCAGGTGAGTTCGTCGCTTTTTGCCAGACTGCTCCAGTCGGGGTGGGCCTGGGCGATGCGCTGGATGTGCTGCTCGGCCATGAGTGCTTCCGCCAGGGGGCGTATGGCCTGGATTGCTTCGCGCCGGACAAGGGCGCACAAAGGTGCTTCCATGTCCGGGTTGGCGTCGAGGAAGGAGCGGATCAACCGTTCGTCGGCTTGCGCATCGGGCCGCGGGGACCGGGAACTGTCCGGGGCCTTGGAGCGGGTGGCGGCGTTCTGTTTGGCGGCTTCCCGTTCCTTGCGCAGCAGGGCTTCGAGTTTTTCGCGTTCGCTGCGTTCTGTGGCGAGCAGGGTGTTGAGGTCCTGTCCGGAGGCTGCCGGGGCGGTATCTGGAGTGTTCTTGGATTCCCCGTCGGTCTTTTGGGCCGCAGCCTCGTTGAACGAGGTTTGAAACTGGCCGGCATCCGCGTTTGCGGCGGGTGTGTTGTGTTGGCTCATGGTTTTTCCCTGATTAGTTTTTGTTGAGCAGACGGTTTTTTTCCTGACTGCCGATGCTTGATCCCAGATAGTAGTTGACCACGGCTCCGAAGGCGGAGCCAAGGCTGCCGAGAAGCAGCAGCGCGGCCTGGGAGACCTGCTCCTGGTCCAGGACAAAGCCGAGCATGACAAAGAATCCGGCGGTGACGATGACGGCCACCAGGGAGGTGGTCCAGGCGGCGCCGTGTCCTGCGCGGGCCATATCGACTTCGCGCTGGCGTGCGTTGGACTGGTTGTTCACGCCGGACTCGATCTGAAACCGGCGGAAGGCCAGGATGTCCTGTTCGCGTTCCTTTTCCAGCCGTTGCAGTGCCAGGAGCGCTTTGGGGTCGTTTTGCAGGCGTTGTGCGATGTTTTTCGGGTCGGGCGTTTCGCCCAGACATTCGGCCAAAAGGGTCCCGGCGGCGCTGACGGCCAGCCCGGCCGGCCCGGTGAGGATTCCGGCCAGGACGGGAGCGGCTCCGCTGATGGCTTTCCCGATGTCTTTCCAGGTCATGGGGGTGCTCCTATTGTTCGCGCGCCAGCATGTCCCGGACCCAGGGCATGGGCAGGTTGGGGCAGGTTTTGCCGGTGGTGAGTTCGCAATGGCCGAGGACGTCCCCGGGCGAGAGGGCGTGGCGCCTGCCAAGGGTGCGCAGCAGGCCGAACAGGGCGACCATCTGCAGGCCGGTGAAACGCCGCCTGCCCACAAGGCAGACGCCCAGCGAATGCGCATTGTGGCCTTTGGCATGGGCGCCCGGCTGTTCTGCCGGACGCCCGTTCTGCACAAGACCGTCGCATGCGGGATCGTACTTGCCGTGGGGGGCGGCCTGCCCGTTGCAGATGACGTAATGGTAGCCGATGCCGTCCCAGCCGCGTTCGCGATGCCATTGGTCTATGAGCTGGGCATTGCCGAAGCGCGAATCCGAGCAGTGCAGGATGATCTTGCGAATGGTGCGCATGGCTGGTTAGATTTTGGCGAGGCGGGAGCCGTAATAATTGTACTTCACTGACGCGGATTTGGCACCTTGGATACCCCACAGCCCAGCATTTTTGAGCCAACCAAGTGTTCCTCCTGCCAAGGGAAAGCCGTCCTGAGGGAATCCAGATGAATCACCGTACCAATACTGGTGGTCTGGAGTATTGGCGTTGGAGGAGGTCGTAGCGCCAGTTTTTCCGACAAAGACATCCGCCAGATTGTATCCGGAGCCTTCATTTTCCAGAAAAGTCAATGGGTACATATAGTTGTTAAGTATTTCAGGAGATTGTTCCGTGTTGATCCATTCCTGTTTTCCGTCGTTGTCCCAAATGTGGACTTTGCAAGCCACTGTCTTGAGTCCGTCGATCCATTGAAGAACATTGCCCCAAAGTCCGACGATACCTCGGTAGGTGGCTTCCGCCACCTCCGCAGCGTCAACATCGTCAGGACGAGTTCCTTCTCCGACTTTTCCCATTCCCGTCTTGGTTTGGCTGTCCATGGTCGCGTTTTCGACAAGGTAGAGCCACTGAACGGCAGCGAGGTGGTAAACCGACCAGAGCATGAACCCGGTGATTCCAGAGGTGTTGTGCTCTTTTGCGGCAAGCTGAACCTCTGTGAGAGAATACCCTGTTGAAGGCATGACTCCAGGGGTGCTGACCAGTTTCGATACGTTGTAATTCGCCTGGTATTTCCCAATGTAAACCTGATCGATATCCTCCCCTGCATCACGGAAGGCGGGATGAATGTGGAATCCGGCAGCAGGTTTGTCGCTGATCCACCACGCTTCCTTGCCGTCGTACTGTCCCCCGGAAATGGCAGCGCGTTTGACGTAGAATTTGGGGATTTTGACCATGGCCTGGCCTTCGATGGCCACGTCCTGAATGCCACTCCACACGGGATGGGTATTGAAGTAATCGGTGGTCGGGGTGACGGGTTCTCCGTTCTTGTCGATGTAGGCCCAGGTGCCGCCGGTCACGTTCACATCCAGGTTTGCCACCCCGATGATGTTGGGATTGTGGATGGCATCCGTGACGGATACTGTGAAAGCATGGGGAATTCCGTCTTTGGTGATTGTCAGGGTCTGTGTCGCCGCTGTGGTTGCTTCCGCAGGAAGCCAGGTTACGGAATCGCCGGTAATGCTTGCCGTGCCATGCGAAGCGGACACCGCATATTCGGCAAAGGACGAATAGTCGGTGATGGCCCAGGTGGAAGGCGAGTCGCTGGGAATGATGGTGGGTCCCTGAAGTGAGACCGCTCCGTTGATTTCAGGTTTGCCCGTGATGCTTTCCCAGCTGTGCGTATGGTCAAGGGGGGCCTTGCCAGCCAGGGTGTTGGTCACGGTAGCGGCGAAGTCGGCGTCGTCTCCCAGGGCCTGGGCCAGTTCGTTCAAGGTGTCCAGAGCGCCGGGGGCGCCGTTGGTGACCTTGGCGACGGCTTCGTCAACAATGTCGGCAGCATTCCTGCCGTCCAGAAGGTCGGCGTCCAGGCCGCTGTCCGCGCCGTCAACGGTTTTAAGTTTTGTCAGAATCGCAGTGGCATCAATGTCGCTGGAACTGCCGCCGGGCAGCTGTTCCAGAGGCACCTTGCCGTTTTCGTCCAGGGTTGCCAGTCCGTTGGGTTCTCCGGGTTTGCGCCCTCCGGTGGCTGCCAGGATTTCATCGCGTGCTTTTTCCACTGCGTCACGGTCGGCAGCGGCGGACTGGGCATGGTATTTGGCGGAGTATTCGTCGCATTCAACCGGGCCATCGGTTTTGATTGCCCATGCTTTTGCCAGTTCCGCATCGTCATCGTCATGGATGTTCACGTTTACATTTACATTGGGTGTGGTCATTTTCGCCTCCTGGGCAGGGTTTTGTTTTCAGGTTGGAAAGGGGGGTGCGAGAGGATCAGGGCCGTTGGACATTCGTGATCCGGGCCGGGGCACCTGAGCGGTTCGGGCTGTGCGGGAACGGAGTTCCAGAACCGCGGCTCCAGAACCGTCGGCTCCAAGAGCCTCCGGCGGATCGGGCTGGCAAAGACCGGGGAGCGCATCATTGGCCCAGCCGCCCGAAGACCGAGCCGGAAGTGTGCTCGCCCGGTTTGATGCCGAAGCGGTAGATTGCGCCTTCCGGTTCGAAGCCCATGGCCTCCACGGGACGGTCGAAGCGGGCCACGTCCAGCCATGTCCGGCCGTTGTCGAACGAGCGTTGGATGGTGACGCGTGCGCTGAATTCCCCCCACAGGGAGATGTTGAAGTTGTCAGACAGTTCCAGGCCGGGGCTGAAGCTGTTGTCGGCGTGCAGGCGGGCGGTGGCGGGTGTCTTGGTGGCCATGAACTCTCCTTGTGTGATGGCCGCAAAATGCGCACATGCATTTTGCAAAGGATGTTGATTCCTAAAACGCGGTTTTCGGTTCGCTCACGCCGCTTTTTGCGGCGCAGGGAGTTTTTTCTGCGGATTGAACTGGCGCGACATTAGATGTATGCGCCGTCGCGCTGTTCCGGTTCCCTGGGGGTGGCGGCGATGTCGCGCAGCAGGCCGGTAATGGTCAGGATGGCTCCTTGCAGCCGGTGCACCCGGACGCCTTCGGCCAGGGCCAGTTCGTCCAGGCAGTCGGCGCGGGCGGCCTTGAGCAGACGGCGGAAGGCCACGCCGGTTTCACTGTCGCGGTCGCGGCGGCACTGGTCCAGGATGTCCCGGGGGGAGGATTTGGATTGCATGGCTACTCCTGCGCGCCGGGATCGTTTTGCTGGTCGCGCACCACGTCGGCGCCCAGGTCCAGGGCTTCGGCCATGCGGCGCAGCAGTTCGCCGCGGCGTATCCAGGGCGCGTCCAGGGAATTGGCCGTGGCCTTGGCAAAGCGTTCCAGCTGGTCCACGTAGAGTTCGCGGGCCACCAGGCTGGTCAGGCCGCGAGCCCGCACCCGGAAGTCGCCGCGGACCGCATCCTGGTCCGCAAAGCGCATGTTCCAGTGGTACAGGGCCGTGATGAAAGGCCGGGTGATGCCGTCGTCAAAGTGTTTGACCTGGTCCTTGAGCGTGACCGAGGCCTGGGACATGAGCATGGACAGACCCCGGAACGTGCCGCTGGAGGCCTTGTCCAGCTCGGCGGCCATGAGGCCGGGGATGCCGGTGACCTCGTTGGCGCATTCCTGGAACATGCGGGCCATGCCCATGAACTCCTCGGTGTGGCTGGGCAGGGTGAAGACGCGCAGGGCCGGGGACTGCGACTCCGCGCCCGGCCCGGAGCGCAGCCAGATGCGGAAGGGGTAGAGGTCGGACGGGTCTTCGCCCGCGGGCAGCAGGTCCTGGTTCACCTCTATCTGCGGTCCGGCGGCAATGGCGGCGTTGTCCAGCAGCGCGCGGATGCTGGCGTTGAAGAGCTGTTGCGCGTCGTGCATTATGGAGGCCAGCCCCTCGCCGAAAATCGAGGTTTCGTCCTTGTCGAAGTAGTAGAAGTAATAGGGCCAGCGCACACCGGTAAGGGGCGAGGACGCGGCCTTGATGATGCGGTTGCCGGCCAGCCAGATGGTGGCGGGAACCTCTTCGTGGTGCAGGGCCTCGTCCACCTGCGCGCCGCAGGCTGCCAGGTCGCGGCCCTGTATGAACCCCCAGAACTCGATGATTTCATGGCGCGGGTTTTGGTCCGAAACAGCGTTGCAGGCGTTTGCCGCGATTTTTTCCGGGGTGTCGCCCATGCTGGCTAGGTCACGCTCGAAATTCAGGGGGTCGCCGTTGCCCTGCGGGAAGTCGCGGAGGTGTTCCAGAACGGCCTTTTTTTCGAAGTCGGGCCGGTCGGCCAACCGTTCCAGGTCGTAGCGGCTCATGACGTGGCGCTGGAAAATGAACCTGGCCTGGGCAGGTTCGCGGGCTTCCATGTCCGGGAAGACGTCCCATACCGGCACGAATTCCAGAAACGGGCGCAGGGCGGGCTTGCTGAGGAGATGCCAGCCCCTGCTGGTGCGGGTCCATTGCCGGGAGATGCGGCGTTCGACCATGGGACCTTTGAGTATGCCTGTTCCGTATAGGTTGCCGGAGTGGATGACGTCCCGGATGACTTCCCGGTAGCGGCTTTCCGCAAGCTGGTCCCGCATCAGGGTGGTCATGGCAACGCAGGCCGATTGCGCTTCCTCCTCGCATGCGGAGCGGATTTCCACGTCTTCGGGCGGACGCCCCAGACGTTCGGTCAGCCTGGCGATGATCTTCCGCTGGCGGGCGGTATCCAGTTCCGGGATGGGGGTGGGGTCTATGGACCAGTTGCTCTGCCCATTGCCGGGAAAGAGCAGGTCCATGAGCCGGGCGTCCGCCGTGCGGACCTTGGAGCGGGTAAGACGCACAAAAGCCTTGCTGCGCTTTGGGTGCAGGCGGCGAAGTACGTCCGGGTCGTACTGTCCCTTGTACTGCCGCAGGTCGGCCAGCCAGCGCTGCTCAATGGTTGCGCGAGCCGTGCGGGTCGCGCCGAACATCTCCTGGAGATCGTGTGCAAGGGATTTTTTCGTGTCGCGAGCATCTGGTGGAAAAGATGTATTCGTCATGCCTCGTCCTGGTGGTTTGTGGTTCATCAACCAACGACGAGGCTAATAATACGCTAAATCTTTACACTCATAAGGGTGAAGGATTTCGCACAGAGGAATTTTTGCAAAAAAAAAATCCGCCGGGCTGGGAGGGCCGGGCGGCGGAGCGGACAGGGAGAAGTCGAGGGGGAGGGATGTGGTTCGGAAAAACAATTCTTGCCCGGCAGTCCGTGACAGTGTTGCTTTTCCGACGGACTCTCAGGCCATGGTGTCGATGAACGCGCCGGTGATGTTCACGTCCGTCTGGATGCGGGGCGTCGGAGCAGGCAGCACAAGCGGCTCATCCGCTATGGGGCGGGTGACGGCTTCCACGGTGGGATCGACGGCATGGGGTTCCAGGCCGTTGCCGTATGCAATGGAAATATACTCGCTCATGGTTTCTCCCTGAAAACGGTCGCCAACCATAACTATAGCAACGCGGCAGGGGGTTGTCACTATCGGGGAAGGCGAAAAGACGAAGGTCGGCAGGGTTCAGGCCGTGGGGTCGAGCACGTCGCCCAGGCTTTCGCCCATGATTTTCCCGGGCCACTTGTAGAAGCAGAAGCCTTTTTCCTCCACGAACTGGACGATTTTCTCCTGTCCTCCCTTGGCAAAGGGAAGGTGCGAGTGGCGGATGCCTTTTCTGGCTATTTCCAGGACGCCGAAGAGAAAGAGCAGGTTGAAGGGGACCACGTTCTGCGGGTGTTCGTCCTGGCGCAGGACAAGATAGGTGGATCGGAAGTTCGTGCCCCTGTATACATTGTACAATGCCATATGTTTTTCCGGCTCGTTCGTTTGGGTGCGGACTTTTTCGGGTATGACTCCGTATAAAGACTGGATACCAAGTATTGAATGCAATTTCAATCGTGTTATCATTGGAAAAGTCCTGCTCAAATTGGGCACGCCAGGGACAGTCTGAACGGCCCGCGAGCTGCAAGGCAACTGCGGGCCGTGGGGTTTTCCGGTCGGGGCGGGGGACAGGCAGCCTATTTCTGCAGAAATTCCAGAATGGCCTTGCAGAACGCGGGAGGTCGTCGGGGGTGCGGCTGGAAACGAGGTTTCCGTCCACAACCACTTCCCGGTCCACCCAGTCGGCTCCGGCGTTGACCATGTCGTCCTTGATGGCAAAATAGGAAGTGCAGGTCCTGCCTTTGAGAATCCGGGCGGAGATGGGAAGCCATCCGGCATGGCAGATGAACGCCACCAGCTTGTTCCGGCTGGCGAGTCCGGCCACCAGTTTCACTGCGTCCGGGTCGCGGCGCATGAAATCCGGGGCAAAGCCGCCGGGAATGATGATCCCGTCCACGCCGTCCGGCGATACCTGGCCGTAGGCCACGTCGGCGGTTGCCGGAAGGCCGACCTTGCTTTGGTAGGTTTCCCCGGCTTTGGCGCCGGCGACCACGACGTTTGCTCCCGCTTCGGTCATGCGGATTTTCGGGTACCAGAATTCCAGGTCGTTATACATGCTGGCTACGGGCATGACGAGCGTTTTTCCCTGTAACGGGTCCATGGTTCACCTCGCAGAATGGTTGCCGGTTGAAGAAATTGGTTCCTGGATGACTGGAGCGACGGAAACAGTGCTTGGGCAGAGATCGGGCTGGCCCCGAAAAGAGGGGGAC
This sequence comes from Desulfovibrionaceae bacterium, assembly GCA_963665185.2. GTDB lineage: Bacteria > Desulfobacterota > Desulfovibrionia > Desulfovibrionales > Desulfovibrionaceae. The sequence continues at coordinate 35,080 of CAXXPO010000014.1, forward strand.
TACGGGTTTTTCGAGGCGCTGATTTTTTCCAGCAGAAATTTTTCCATGTCCCGACGGTCTTTGCGAAGCCGGACGAGTTCGGCCTCCAGAATTTCCAGCTTGTCTTTCAATCCATTGTCTTCCCGGGCCGAAGCGCCGTGGCCGTCGGGGGTTGAAACGGCTTGCGTCCATTGCTTCTGCTGGTCCCGAAGGGTTTCCAGTTCGGCGCGCATGTGTTGCATTTCATTGTGCAGCCGGATGTTTTCACCGCGCAGGGATTCCATGTCCCTGGCCTGGTCTTCCAGCATCCGCATGCCCTGCTGCATGCGTTCCATTGTCTCGGGAGCCATTCCCGAAGAAAGGGCGTTGAGCGCCTGGCCGAGTTTTTCGCCCAGAACCTTGGCGATTTCCGTACCCACGGCCACGGCTGTCTGCAATTGCATTTCCTGGGGCTGGGCCATTGCGGGCATTGTCTGGGAAGGCGGATTGGCGGACCGGGCGGGGTCTATGTTCAGGGGATACATGTCGGCCAGTTGGGTCTTGACGTCCCTTGTCGTATGGCCCAGTTTAAGCAGCTCGGAAATTGTCCTGAAGATTTCAATGGTCTCGGTCCTGTAGCGCCTCTGGCGGCCACGGCCGATGCTGGGCAGGTATTCTGCGAAACGGTTTTTCCAATAGTGCAGGGTGGATTCCGGAATGTTCAATTCCTTGGAAATGTTGGCTATGGAAAGCATTTTTTTCCCTGTCACAATGGAACCCCATTTTTTATGATGCCACCAATGTAGAAGCGGCATTGAAGCAAGTCAAGACGCCATTTTTGTTATGTTTCGGCTTCTTTTCCGAAACAGCGGGCACGAATGCCGGTAATGCCGCCTCTCGTATTCCGTAAATCGCTTGCATGCTCCCGGCTGTGCAACACAAGGAGAAACTCCGCATGAAGGCTCCTGATTTTCCCCTGGAACTCGAATGGATCAACACGCCCGCCCCGCTGCGTATGGAACAGCTGCGGGGCAAGGTGGTCCTGCTGGACTTCTGGACCTACGGCTGCATCAATTGCATGCACATTCTCCCCGACCTCCATGCCCTGGAAAAAACGTTCGGCTCCTCCCTGGTCGTCGTGGGCGTGCATTCCGCGAAATTCAAAGCCGAAGGGGAGAGCACCAATCTGCGGACCGTGGTCCGTCGCCTGGGCATCACCCACCCCGTGGTCAACGACCGCGACTACGCCGCATGGACCGCCTACGGAGTTCGCGCCTGGCCCACGACGGTCTGCATAGGCCCTGACGGAAACATCAAGGCCGCGCGTTCCGGCGAAGGGGTGTTTGACGCCTTCGCGCCTCTGATTCGAGGACTTATCGACAGCGCCACGGCGGACGGAACATTGAACGCGACCCCGCTGAACCTTAGGGCGCATCAACCCATGGAGGAACCGGCCCTGCTCAATTTTCCCGGCAAGGTTTGCATGGCTGACGATCACACCCTGGTTGTCAGCGATACCGGCAATCATCGAATTGTCCTGGCGCAACTTGTCCAGGGCAAACCCTTGGCCCGCATGCAGGCCTTTATCGGCGGACAGGAGCCGGGTTTTGCCAACGGCCCATTCGACCAGGCCCGGTTCAACGCGCCCCAGGGGTGCGCCTCCAGCCCGGACGGAAAATTCATTTACGTGGCCGACACGGGAAACCATGCCATCCGGCGTATCAACCGCACGGACAACAGCGTGGAAACCATTGCCGGAACCGGAGTGCAGACCTCCTCGTATCCGGGCGTTGCAGGTCCCGGCGCGGAAACCGCGCTCAATTCCCCCTGGGATGTCTGCCTTGTGGGCGGAACACTCTACATTGCCATGGCCGGCAGCCACCAGATATGGACCCTGGACACCCGCACCAACCACGTAAGCCCCTGGGCCGGAACCGGAGGCGAAGCCCTGGTGGACGGCCCTGTGGAGCAAAGCCTTCTGGCCCAGCCCAGCGGGTTGGCCTGCAGCCGGAACGCTGTTCCTCCGCGTCTTTTCTGGGCCGATGCCGAAGCCAGCGCCATCCGCGTTGCCCCGATTTCTTCGGGCAGCGTGGTGCAGACGTTGGTCGGCCAGGGGCTGTTCGAGTTCGGCGACGCGGACGGGCCGCGCGAAGCCGCTCTGCTTCAGCATCCCCTGGGCGTGGCCTATTCGCCGTTCGACAATCTGCTTTACGTGGCCGACACCTACAACAACAAGATCAAACGCATCGACCCCGAAAGCGGCGTGTGCATGGCCTTCAGCGGCAAGGGACGCGGACACATCAACGGGCGGCATGCGCGCTACTTTGAACCCGGCGGGCTGTGCGTGCATGACAGGACCTTGTACATAGCCGACACCAACAACCACGCCATCCGCGTACTGGATATGCAAACCGGCACCGTGGATACGCTGCAACTGGCGCGGTCATAGAAGGGGGAAGCGGGGCGGCGATCACGACATGAGCCGCACAAAAGGGAATCAACACAAAATCTCATCTGGCCGCGGGGGCACATGGTGTGCCGCCGCGGCGATCGTTGCCAGAGGTGCAACAACGGATTGCACTCAGGCAGCGCTTTCATCGGAGGGAGTGCCGCACAGCGCGTTTCGACTGGCCGGGGGGATGCCCGGAATGTCATCATTCTCCAGGCAGAAAAGCACAAAATGGGGCCGGCCATCCCACCTAAAGAATCGAAAAGGCCACCCGGGTTTCGACGAAAACCTCTTTTGATCGGTGCGGCCATCGGTTGACCGTTCCATTCTTTTGGAACCGGCACAGGACCAAGCCGGTATTCTTAGATTTATCATCCATCCGTCATATTTCTTGTTATAAATCCGACCCGCGTGTAACATGCGTGGCAATTATGGATAACCGGTTTTTTTGCGTCTGCCTGAGCAGAACGCGGTTGCAGAGGACGACCCCCGACGCACATGGAAGAGCCGGAGTTCTTAATACTTCCAGAAAGTGCGGTTTTTCCCGAAACGAGGAGAACCATGGACCCCATTCTGCATTTCGCCAATGCCCGAAGTCGATGGATGGCAGCACTTGTGTGTGTTCTTTTTTTCCTGGCCTTTTTTTCCTCTTCGTCCGTCGCCAAGGACATGGCTTCCCCTCAGGTCGTCAAGGTGGGGGCATACGACAACTATCCCAAGATTTTCTTCGATACGGAGGGGGGATACGCGGGGATTTTCCCCGACCTTCTTGATGCCGTGGCCGAACGGCAGGGCTGGAAGATCGAATACGTGGGCGGAACCTGGAGCGAATGTCTGTCGCGGCTGGAATCAGGCAAGATCGATATTATGGTCGATGTCGCATATACCAAGGGCCGGGCCGAGAAGTTCGTCTTCAACGATGAAAATGTGCTTTTGAACTGGGGGGCTGTCTACACCCGTGCCGATCTGGATGTAGAGACCCTCACGGATTTGCAGGGACTGCGCGTGGCGGTCATGAAGGGCAGCATTCACACCACGGGCAAGGACGGAATCAAGAGCCTGCTCAAACGGTTCAACGTCCAGCCCGCCGAGTATCTGGAGGAAGCCTCCTATAAGGATGTTTTCAAACTGCTGGACACGGGACTGGCGGACGCGGGCGTTGTGAACCGTATTTACGGGGTGGTCTTTGAAAACAACTATAACGTGGGCAAGACCTCCATCATTTTCAATCCCATTGAATTGCGTTTCGCGTTTCCGAAAAACAGCAAACGGACAAGGACACTCAAGGCCGCCATCGACAAGGAACTAAGGGAACTGAAACAGGATGACAATTCAGTATACTACAGGGTGTTGGATCGATATCTGGTTATAGGCTCCCCCGGGATTTCCAATCTGATCGCCAAAGGCGGCAACGAGCGCATCGTCCTTACAGAGGAAGAGGAGGCCTGGGTTCGAAGGCATCCCGTGGTGCGGTTTGCCGTGGACCCGGAGTTCGTTCCGTATGAGTTTTTGGGAGCCCATGGCGAGTTCGGGGGCATTGCCTCCGACTACGTGAAGTTGGTTTCCAATCGTTTGGGGGTCAGATTCGAGCGGATTCCCAACCTGGACTGGGACGAGGCCATGGACGCGGCGCGGAAAGGGAAGGTCGACCTCTTCCCCTGTGTCGGGAAGACGGACAACCGGCTGGATTTTTTGCGTTATTCCAGACCTTATACGCAATACAGCAGGGTTGTGGTCACCCGGACGGACGCGCCGTTCATCACAGGACTCGGCGACATTGCCGGCCTGCGGGTCGCCGTTCAGCAGAACACCTCCCATGAGGGATTCCTTCTGGATAATACGGACATACGTCCTGTGAAGTACAAGAGCCTCAGGGATGTCCTGAAAAGTGTTTCCCAGGGGGACGCTGACGCCATGGTGGGCAATCTCGCTGCCGTGGCGTATTGGATTCGCGCTCTCGACCTGACAAACCTGAAGGTTGCCGCTCCCGCAGGAGAGCGTCAATCGAACCTCTACTTTGCGGTTCGCAAGGACTGGCCGGAGTTGGTCCGGATGATCAACAAGGCGCTGCTGTCCATCACGCCGGAGGAAAAGCAGGCCATCATGCAACGCTGGGTAGGTCTTGAGTTCAAGACCGGTCTCGATCCGGTCCTTGTCAAAAGATACGCTGTCAACGCGGCAATCGGCGGCGGCATTCTTCTTCTGATCATCCTGGCATGGACCCTCAACCTCAGGAAAGAGGTCGCCAAACGAAGGAAGGTGGAGGCGCGGCTGCGGTACACCAATGAATTGAAAGAAATACTTACCAGGATTTCCACCGAGTTCGGCAGCCTTCCGAACCAGGACATCAACCACGCCATGCAGGGGGCGATGCAGCTGATAGGGCAGGCACTCCGGGCGGATGCCGTCTACCTTTTGCGCCTTGGGCCTTCCGGTGAATTCCGTTGCGAAGCGACCTGGAAGGTGGCGGAGGGGGACGACGGCGTGACCTGCGAGGATACTGGGCTGACGCAAATCCTTGCTTCATGGCGTGAGGAAAAAATCAAGAACGGCGAAATGGTCGTCATTCCTTCGGTGTCGGCTCTGGAACCCGGCCCAGAATCCGGCAGAACCTGGCTCGAGGAAAAGGGCGTCGCTTCTCTTGCCGAGGCGCCTTTGAGCTATGAAGGTCTTGTCATGGGCCTTCTTGGAGTCACCTTTTCCAAAGACGGCGCAAGGTGGGGAGGTGCCGAAACGGGCTTTTTGCAGCTTACGGGGCAGGTTTTCACGAACGTGTTCATGCGACAGGACTTTGAGCGGACACTCCAGGAAAACGCCGAGGCGCTGCGCGTGGCCAATGACCGTCTGAAGGAACTCGACCGGCTCAAGTCCATGTTTATCGCCTCCATGTCCCACGAACTGCGCACGCCGCTCAATTCCATCATTGGTTTCACCGGCGTCATCCTCAAGGGCCTGGCGGGAGACCTGAACGACGTTCAGAAGGACCAGTTGCGCAGGGTTTTCCAGTCTGCCAAGCATTTGCTCGCTTTGATCACGGACGTTATCGACATTTCAAAAATAGAATCGGGGCGGGTGGGTGTGTACATTGAGGTTTTTTCCCTGGCCGACCTGATTCAGGAGGCCGTAACCGTTGTCGAACCCGAGCGGGAAAAAAAAGGCCTTACGCTGCACGTCGAGATGGACGGCGATATTTCCATGAAGACGGACCGCAAACGGGTTCTCCAGAGTCTGCTTAACTTTCTGAGCAACAGCATCAAGTACACGGTGCAGGGGACGGTGACGCTGGGTGTCGTCCGTCGGAACGGCTTTGTGGAGATCAGCGTTACGGATACGGGCATCGGCATCGACGACAAGGACATGCCCCGGCTGTTCGAGGCATTCGAACGGATGGAATCTCATCTGAAGGTCCAGGCCGGCGGAACCGGACTGGGGCTTTATTTGACCAGAAAACTTATCTCCGAAATGCTGTGCGGCGAGGTGTTCATGCACAGCGAGTTGGGCCGGGGGAGCACGTTCGGCATGCGTATTCCGGTCAATCTGGAGGTATTTGCCATGGAGAATGGAGGAAAGGAGGAAAAGCTTCATGAAGCGGGCCTTGATCATTGAAGACAACGAGGACAATCGGGAGCTCATCTCCTTTATCCTGAAGGCGCACGGCTATGAATACAGTTACGCCATGCGTGGGCTGGAAGGGTTTGACAAGGCTTTTGCGGAGCAGCCGGACTTTATCCTTTTGGACATTCAGCTGCCGGACATCCCCGGCACGGAGGTGCTGGCCAGGCTTCGGGCTGCGGAGGAGACGAAGTCCATCCCCGTTATTGCCATGACGTCATACGCCATGGCCGGAGACCGTGAGAGACTCCTGGATGCGGGGTGCAACGGATATATTGAAAAGCCCATAGACCCGGACGTGGTTATACAGCAGATCCAGTCTTTTCTTGAGAGCGCATGACGATGGATACCCCTTTGGTTTTGATAGTGGAAGACGACGAGAATTCCCGGGTGCTTCAAGAGACTCTGCTTACCAGCCAGGGGGCGGAGATATTGAGTGCGTCAAACGGCCTTGAAGCGTGGAACCTGCTTCAGGAGCATTCGCCGGACCTGATCATTTCGGACATCCTTATGCCGAAGATGGACGGGTTTACCTTGTGCCGCAAGTGCAAGGAGAATGAAAAGCTGCGGCACATTCCCTTTATTTTCTACACCGCGACCTATACGGAAGACACCGAATCCCGGTATGCCTACGCCATCGGAGCGTCCAGGTTTATCATCAAGCCCATGGAAGTGGATGCCTTTCTGAGCGAGGTCGAAAAGGTGCTGGAGGAACACCGTTCCTTGGGCTTAAGCGTTTCCTCCGCCCCCCAAAAGGACAAAAGCAGTCTCGATAGCGAATACACCTCGATTCTGAGCAGCAAGCTGAACAAGAAGGTCGATGAGATCAGACAGGTTCGGCAGCGCGTGGAGATGAGTCAATCGCAATACAGGCAGCTTGTGGAGTTCGCGCCTCTCGGCATCATGCGCATCTCGCCGAAGGGTGAACTGCAAAGCGTCAACCAGCATCTGGGGACTCTGCTCGGGTATGTTTCTCCCGACGACATGGTCGAGCGGGTGGGACATGTCGGCCACGACCTTTACCGGAATCCGGAGGAGTGGGACCGTCACCTGGAGCTCATCCGCACCAACGGGGAAGGGCATTTTCCGGAATGTGTGTTCAAGCGCGCTGACGACAGTGATATCCGGGTGGAGATACGCGGCAGGGCCATTGTCGGCGAGGGCGGAGACAGCGCAGCCTATGAAGTCTTTGTCATCGACATCACCGAGCGCAAGAGGACTGAGGATTCCTTGCGCGCGGCCAAGGAACTGGCCGAGTCGGCAAATAAGGCAAAATCAGAATTTCTGGCGAACATGAGCCATGAGATACGCACTCCGCTCAACGGTGTCATGGGAATGCTTCAATTGCTCGAAACAACGGATTTGACACGGGAGCAACGCGAATATGCCGGTACGGCTCTTCAGTCTTCACAGCGACTGACGGTCCTGTTGTCCGACATCTTGGATATTTCGAGACTGGAAGCCGGCAAAATGGTGGCGAGTGAGGACGAGTTCGAGCTTACTTCCTTTCGAGATTCGATTGTAGATGTATTTGTGAGTGAAGCCCTGAAGAAGGGAATTGATTTTACCTTTTCCATCGATCCCCAGATGCCTTTGAAGGTTATTTCCGACGAGACAAGGCTCCGGCAGATACTGTTCAATCTTGTGGGGAATGCAATAAAATTTACGGACAAGGGATATGTCCGCATTGAGATTGAAAAGATCAAGAGCTGTTCGGATTTCGAAATAAAGGCTTTGTTCTCTGTCCTCGATTCGGGGATAGGAATCGCCGACAAAGATATCGCAGCTGTTTTTGAACCTTTTTACCAGGTGGAAGGGTCCATGACCCGGCGTTATCAAGGGGCAGGACTGGGACTTTCCATCGTCAGAAAGCTGGTGAAGCTTCTCGGCGGCGACCTTTTGATCGAAAGCGTCGAGGGAGAGGGAACGACGGTTTTTTTCGTTCTGCCCATGAAAATTCCTTTCGAGACCGGGGGCACGGCTGAAAACAATCCGGGAACAACGTGCGCGCCCTGACAACCTGTTGAAACATGCAGGCTGTTCAAAAATGCGGGAGGGCAAGGCGCGTAAACAACACAGCCCACGCATTTTTTCAGCAGCCTGACAGAGCGCGCCTGCCCTTGCGGGAGAACCTCCCCAGCGGCACGCCGCGATAGTACAGCCCCGTGCCCTTGGCCGGAGCCTCCAGGCTTTGTCCGGAAAGCAGGGCCAGCAGCGGCTCTATGGAGTCCAGGTTCAGGCCCATTCCCTCGCGCCAGGCAGGAAGAAGCTGGCGGATGGACGGATCGGGGCGAAAGGTCTTTCCGGCCGCCCTGCCCACGGGAAATCCCTGCCAGCGCAGTTTGGGCGGGAGTTTGGCAGCCTGTTCGTGCAGAAGCATCACCCTGCCGCCGAAGTCGTAAAGCCGGCCCGGCGGCAGGGCGGAAAGCTCGGCCGGCGGGTCCTGCGGCGCAAGTGTGGCAAGATTGACGGGCCTGCCCGGCACGTTGAACGAGAAAGAGGAAAAAGAAGATGCAGGCTGCCCCGGCTTGGTGAAACAGGCCATGAAAAATCCCTGGGATCGGCTGGCCTGCATGTCCACGCGCAACACCCCCTGCAACCCGAGCCGGGGCGTTTCGAAGATCAGTCCGGGAACCGGCGGCAGAGGCACAAGTTCCAGCCCCAGGTGCTCCAGGGCATGGACCACCTGTTCCTCGTTTTCGCGCACATTGGTGGTGCAGGTGGAAAACAGCAGCCGTCCGCCCGGAGCCAGCGCATCCGCGGCCCGTTCCAGGAGGCGGCGTTGCAGGGTTTCCAGTTGTCCGGTCTTGTCGTCGTTCCACAGGGACATGATGTTTGGATTCTTGTCCGTGGTGCCCCATCCGCTGCACGGAGGGTCGAGCAGGATGTGGTCGAACGAATCGTTTTCCAGGGGAAGCTTTTCGCCGGGATACGAACAGGTGGCGGTATTGGCCAGGTTCAGACGGCGCAGGTTCTGGCGCAGGGTGGCCAACCGGTCGCGGGACGGTTCGTTGGCCAGGACCAATCCCCGCGGTCCGACCAGCTGGGCCAGGAGTCCGGTCTTGCTGCCCGGGCTGGCGCACATGTCCAGCACCATGGCCCCCGGGGGCGGGGCAAGCAGCAGGGGCGGCAGCATGGACGACTTGTCCTGGATGTAGAGAAGCCCGAAACGCGAGGCAAGGCTGTCGCCCAGAGGGGTGGGTTCGTCCGCCAGCTCCTTGCAGAGCGGCGAGATGTCCAGGTCGTTCCAGGAGAATCCCTGGGCGGCCAGCAAGGCCTGCACAACGGGAGTTTCCTCCGGGGCGCACACGAAACGGAAGTATCGGGCTGTGGTATTCCTTGGATTCACACGTTGCATCCTTTGTTCAATGCGGCTATATCGCAGAGGATTCAAGAATCGGACCCCATGTCTCGATCATCCGAAGACATTGTCCTGGCCGCAATTGTCGAATGGTTCCAGAACTGCGGCCCTACCTGTTTCCGTGCAAGGAGTAAACCCATGAAGCGTCCAGTCGCCCGCCGCGCGTCCTCCCTGTGTGCCGCCGTGTTCATTCTGGCAGCCCTGCTGCTGGCAGGTACGACCGCGCGAGCCGAGTCCGTGAGCCTGAGCTATGCCAACTTTCCTCCGGCCATCACCTTCCCCTGTGTGCAGATGGAGCGTTGGGCCAGGGAAGTGGAGAAGCGCACCGGCGGCGAAGTCAAGGTCCAGACCTATCCGGCCGGGACCCTGCTGGGCGCGAAGAACATGTACCGTGGCGTCATCAAGGGACAAGCCGACATCGGCTGCATTTCCATGTCGTACCAGCCGGGCGTGTTTCCGTTCTCCTTTTCCTGCAATCTGCCCGTGGGCTTCACCTCGGCCACGGTTGCCAGCCTTACCCTTTGGGATCTGTACCAGAAGTATCAGCCCAAGGAATTTTCCATGGTCAAAGTGCTGACCATGTTCACCTCCGCGCCCTCGCACATCATGTCCAAGACGCCGGTTCGTTCTTTGGCAGACCTGGAAGGCTACGAGGTCCGCGCTTCGGGAACCCTGGCTTCGGTGATGTCCAAGCTGGGCGCCACCCCGGTTGCCATGCCCATGCCTGAAGTCCCGGAGGCCTTGCAAAAAGGCGTCATTCAAGGATTTGTCACTTCCTTTGAAGTGCTCAAGGACATGAATTTCGCGGAAAGCTGCCGCTACGAAACCGTCATGGACCTGCCGGTCTATCCCTTTGCCGTCATCATGAACAAACGCAAATGGGACAGCCTGAGCGACAGCGCGAAAAAGGTCCTCAACGACCTGGGGCGCGAGCAGGCCCTGTGGACGGGACAGTATATGGACCAACACGTGGACGAGGCCCTGAAATGGTCCAGGGAAAAGTACGGAATTGAAATCATCGACCTGTCCAAGGAGCAGTACAGGATTGCCCAGGACAAAATTGCACCCCTTGTGCAGGAATGGCAGCAAACCGCAAACAAGGCCGGGCTGCCCGCAGAAAAGATCCTCCTCGACCTGGAAGTCTTCAAGGCCAGGTACGAAAAGGAATATCCCGTAAAATAGCCGTCCTTTCCGGCTGCAAAGCACAGGAAATAGGGCCGGCTGAATCCGTTACCGCACGGGCTTTCCCGGCCCTGCCCATACAATGAAATATCTCGATCTCATACGCCTCTGGGCCAACAGGGTTCTCGCCTTTCTGGCCGCGGCCATGCTGCTGGGCATGGTCTGTCTGGCCTGTGGCAACATCGTGCTGCGCACCATGGGCAGCCCTGTCGAAGGGACTTTCGAACTGATGGGCTTCATGGGCGCGGTCGTGGCAGGATTTTCCCTCGGCTATGCCCAGCTTTCCAAAGGGCACATTGCCGTCAGCGTGCTCAAGGGGGTCTTTCCGCCCTGGTTTGAACGGGCAGTGGATGCGCTCTGCGCCCTTACCGGAACCTTGTTTTTTGCCGCAGCAGCCTGGCAGGTCTGGGATGTGGCCATGTTCATGGTGGACATGGGCGAACTCTCCGAAACCCTGCGTTTCGCGTATTACCCGTTCGTGATTGCCGTGGCGGTCGGCTGTGCCTCCATGGCTATGACCATGGCCGTGGACAGCCTGCACCTTTTGCTGAACACCCAGCCGCAGGGGGACGCCCGATGAGCCTTGGCGCAATCGGCCTTACCGGCATTCTTCTGCTTCTGGCCGTACTGTTCCTGGCGCGGATGCCCGTGGGATTCGCCATGGGCGTGGTCGGCTTCGGCGGCCTGTGGTATGTGAAGGGGCTGCCCGTGGCTTTGGGCCTGCTTGGAGACGAGGTCTGGGGCGTGTTCAGTTCCTACGGGCTGACCGTGATTCCGCTCTTCATCCTCATGGGGCAGGTCTGTTTCTACGCCGGAGTGAACAAACGCCTCTACCACACGGCCTACGTGTGGATGGGACCCATCCGGGGCGGCATCGCCATGGCCACGGTTCTGGCCTGCGCCGGGTTTTCGGCCATCAGCGGCTCCAACTCGGCCACGGCCGCCACCATGAGCACCGTGGCCCTGCCGGAAATGAAGAAATACCGTTACAACCCCGTGCTGAGCACCGGGACAGTGGCTTCTGGCGCGACCCTTGGCGTGGTCATCCCGCCCAGCGTGGTGCTCATCATCATCGGGCTGCAAACCGGGGTGTCCATTGGCAAGCTGTTCATGGGCGGGGTGCTTCCCGGTCTGATTTTAACCGGCCTGTTCATGGCGACCATCTGGTATCTGTGTAAAAAACATCCCACATGGGGTCCTGCCGGTCCCCGTACGACCTGGACGGAAAAAATAACCTCCCTTTCCGGATCCATTGAAATGCTGGTGCTTTTCTTTCTGGTCATGGGCGGGCTGTTCGCCGGGTTCTTCACCCCCAGCGAGGCAGGCGCGGCAGGCGCCGGACTGTCCATTGTCCTGTCCGGACTGCGCGGCCGCCTGTCGCGGTCCGATCTGGGCAAGGCGCTCATGGACACCCTGCGCGTGGCCAGCATGATCATGGTCATCGTGCTGGGTGCGATCATCTTCGGCCGTTTTCTGGCCGTGACCCGGCTGCCCTTTGAAGTCGCCCAATGGACCGCCGGTCTGAGTCTGCCGGGGTGGGTCGTCATCCTGATGATCTGCGCCGTCTACGCCGTGGGCGGCGCGGTCATGGACGCCCTGGCCCTGCTGCTCATCACCATTCCCATCTTTTTCCCCGTGGCCCAGGGGCTGGGCTACGATCCCCTCTGGTTCGGCGTGCTCATCACCGTGGTGACCACGCTGGGAGCCATAACCCCGCCCGTGGGCGTAAGCACCTTCATAGTGGCCTCAATGGCCACGGGAGTGCCGCTTTCCGACGTGTTCAAGGGCGTGTCCTATTTCATGTTCGCCTTTGTCGCCTGTATCCTGCTGTTGCTTCTTTTTCCGGGGCTGGTGCTTTGGCTGCCCGGGTTCATGGGGTGAGAGGCTGTTGAGAAATGCACGGCAGCCGCGTTGCCGCAAACAGCGCAAACCCTGGCGTATCGGGAAATACGCGATTACCAGGGTTGGGCTTGCCTTGTCCTTGCGCCTTGCTTTTGCACCTGATTGAAAAGTTGAATTTTCCAGATACGTAACCGATCGCACCAAAGCACAGTCATGCCTGCAACCCACATCATCGTTACCCGCGCCGAGGCAGGGCAAAAAATTGTCCGCTTTCTGGAACGGCGTCTGCCCGGCGTGCCGCGCTCGGCCCTGATGCGCTGGCTGCGTACCGGGCAGGTGCGGTTGGACAGCAGGCGTTGCAAGCCTTTCGTCCTGGTGGCCGAAGGCCAGGACGTGCGCATTCCTCCCTTCCTGCCTGAAGAGTCCCAGCCCCCCGTACCGCATGGAGTCCCTCCCCTGGAGATCATTTTTCAGGACCGGGACATGCTGGCCGTGAACAAGCCCGCCGGCTTGCCCTCCCAGCCAGGGACCGGACACGCGGACAGCGTGGCGACGCGGCTCAGGGCCATGTTTGCCGATGCGGATTTCATCCCCGCGCCCGTGCATCGACTGGACCGCGACACCACCGGCGTACTGCTGGCGGGAACCACCCATGCCGCGCTCAAACAACTCAGCCGGGACTTTGCCCAGAGCCGCATACGCAAGACCTATCTGGCCTGGGTGCGGGGTATCTGGCCTCACACCGGGGAAATGTTGCTGGAAGACAGCCTGGAAAAACAGGGAATGCCCGGAAGGGAAAAGGTTGTGGCCCATGCCGTTGAGGGCAAAACCGCCCTGGCCAGGGTTCGGGCAATCGGTTTCCGGGAAGGCAGGATTCCGGCCACACTGTTGTCTGTGGAATTGCTCACAGGGCGGACGCATCAGATCCGCGTGCAGCTGGCCTCGCGTGGTTTTCCTCTGGTGGGGGACGGAAAATACGGTGGGCCGTCCTGCGATTTGGGGCTCCTTTTGCACGCTGCTCACGTGCTCCTGCCGGACGGGCGAACAATCAGCGCGCCTGCACCCTGGATGGGGCAATGGACTGTAGACGCCGTACCCCGCTGATTTTTCGGAGGGGTTTTGTAGCTCCTTTTTTCGCCACGCCCTTTTTGGGAACCGGTGTTGACTTGTTTTTGCAAATAAGAATATGCTTTCCGTTCATTGGAGTAATATCCTTCAGAAAACGAAAATGTGCTTTCGCGGGGTTGCGGCCTGTTTTGAGAATGCATTTTCCATAAGCGGTGCTGGAGGCTCAACAACACGCTCCATGGGGGGGAAATGAAATTTTTGAGTGTATTGATTTGTCTTTTGGGATTGGTCTGCGGGGCTTTGACCGCCTTTGCCGCCGAAGACGTCGCCAGGGAAGGGAAACAGGCGGTTCCGCCCTGTCCTGATTATGCGCAGGACAACGCCTGGGCGGGAAAGCCCGCGTCCATTGAGAAGCCCGTGGATGTCTTTTACGTCTACCCGACCATCTATCCTGAGTCATTCCCAAAGAACATGGACATCCGGCGCGACGACCTGCGGGCCCGTGCCGTGCATCTTCTTTCGGCCCAGGCAGGGGTGTTTTCCGGTTCGGCCAATCTGTTCGCCCCGTTTTACCGCCAGGTGTCCTTCACGGTGCTGGACCCCAAGGTGGACACCTTTCATGACCCGTACTTCCGCATTGGCGCGGACGACGTGCACCGGGCGTTCGACTACTATCTGAACCACCTCAACCCGGACCGTCCCTTCATTCTGGCGGGCGACAGCCAGGGCTCGGTGGTGCTTGTGGACCTGCTGCGCCGCCGGTTTTCCGATCCCGCCCTGCAAAAGCGGCTGGTGGCCGCATATGTCATCGGCTATTCCATTGTTCCCGACGACCTGAAGAAGTACCCCTGGTTCAAGATCGCCCAACGTGCCGACGACACGGGGGTGATCATCACCTACAACACGCAGGGACCCGGCGCCACGGGATCGCCTGTTCTGCGTCCGGGCGCGGCCTGCGTGAACCCGTTGCTGTGGTCCACCAGCGATGCCCCGGCAGACAAGTCCCTGAACCTGGGCGCGGTCTTCTACGACGACGTCAGGGACGTCATTGTCCGCGACGTGCCCCATTATTGCGGGGCGCAGATAGATCCCAAGACGGGCGCCTTGGTGACCACGCCGCCCGACAAGCTTCCGCTGGGCAGTTTTCCTCCGGGCGTGTATCACAAGTACGACTATGCGTTCTGGTATCGCAACCTGGAAAAGAATGCGGCCGACCGCATCCATGCCTATCTGAAAAAATAGGTGCGGCAACGACTCTACCCTCAAGCCGGATGGACGCAGCAGCGGCCATCCGGCTTTTTTCAAAAACAGGGATATGCAATGCGTAAATTCTCTTTTTTCGTCGTCCTGATCGGATGCCTGACGCTGACAGCCCTTGCGGGCTGCCGGAAATCCCTTGAACAACATGACTTCGGCGCACCTGCCAATGCCACGGATTATTCCCGGGCTGCCCACTGGTCCATTCAGGCCAATGACATCACCCATCCCATCGACGTCTTTTTCGTCCATCCCACCACCTACGGCCCTCCGTCCAATGGCAAATACAACGCCGACCTGGACGACGCCGAACTGAACGCCAGGACGGACCGCGAAGCCGTAAACTGGATGACGGACGCATTTTCCGGCTGTTGCAATGTGTTTGCCCCGCGCTATCGGCAGATGAACATCGAAGTGCTGTCCATGTCTGAAGCCCGGAAAGCGCATTACATGGAAGCAGCCATCAACGATGTGCAGGCCGCCTTTGCCTATTATCTGAAGCATCTCAACAATGGCCGCCCGTATATCCTGGCAGGCCACAGCCAGGGGTCCAACGCCTTGCTGGAGGTGCTGCTGCGCCATCCCGATATGCTGGAGAGATCCAAGCTTGTGGCCGCATACATGCCCGGATGGACCTTTACTTCAAAGAACCTGCGCGACATGGGGTTGGAACTGAGCCGGCGGCCCGACCGGACCGGCGCGCTCATCACCTGGAACACGGTCGGTCCGGACGGAGTATCGCCCGTGGTCCGAGAGGGCGCGGTCTGCGTGAACCCGCTGTCCTGGACCACGGATTCCAAACAATACCCTGCCAGCCGAAACCGGGGGGCGCGTATTCTTTTGAACGACGGGAAGGCGTTGGAGGTGGACCACTTTACAGCCGCGCACATTGCCGACAGGAACGGCCAGCGCGTGCTGGAGATTCCCACGCCCGAACCGGAAATCCTCAAGCAGCTGAACATGTCCATGGGGCCGGAAGTGTACCACCGCTACGATTATGATTTCTTTTTCAACAACATCCGGGAGAACGTGAAGGTGCGTTGCGAGGCGTATTTGCAGGGAAGGTAGAAGGGCGGCGGAACGGCTTCCGGCCTGTAGTGCCTAAGAAAATTGACTTTTTCATGTAGGGAGTTGTAGGTTCGTAAAAATAAGTTATGAGACTTTAAAATTAAGATGGCAGGAGTTTACAGAATGAGGCTTCTCACCGGATTACGTGTAAAAAATTTCAAATCTATTCGGGATGTGAAAATCGAACTAGGGCAGCTTAATGTCTTTATCGGTGAGAATGGCGTGGGAAAAAGCAACCTCCTTGAGGCCATTGGAATGCTCTCCATGGCGATTTCAGGAACCATGAATTATAATGGTCTTTCTGAAAGGGGTGTAAGGCTTTCTACACCGGAAGTATTTAAAAGTTCTTTCAAGTATGTCAAGAGGCCACAAGAAATTCGTATTGAGTCCCGAATGGCGGATGATCTGCACTACGATGTGACGGTTATTCCTGGAAAAAATGGGAGTAGGCATCCTTTTTCGTATAAAAATGAGCTTTTGTACCAAAAAGGGGGAATTGAATATGCTGGTCGTAGCCACAATGGGGCCACTGTTAACAAGCATCCTGTCGTAAAAAAGCCAACAGACAATAGCAGCATCCTTTTAGCGGCAGATGCTTCTGGAGCAATGCCAGAAAATGTACAGGATTCGCTATACAACATGTCTAGATATGGGATATACGCACCTTCTACTCCCATCTTACAAGGAATCTCTATAGACACAAGCCGACAACAACATCTTGGGCTGTACGGTGGCAGTCTCGCTACCGCTTTACAGACAATGAGTAGAAAAGAAACCAACTATACAGTCCTAATGTTGGCGAAAATGTTTAAGTGGGTTCAAAGTGTGGGATGTGCAAATCCCGACCCTTTAATTCAATCCCAGCAAATACATACGCAGCCTTTTGTTGTTGCGTTTGTAGACAGCTTTATGAATAAAAAGTTTAACGACTTATACGCCTATGATGTCAGCGAGGGGGTATTATATGCCCTCTTTGCACTCTGTCTTTTAGTCCATCATGAATCTCCTCCATTTTTTGCACTTGATAATATTGACAGCGCACTAAATCCTGGACTTGTCGTTTCCCTTGTCAGAAGGATGGCATTGTTCCTTGAAGATGATCCAGGAAAGCAAATTCTTCTGACGAGCCATAACCCGACAACGCTTGACGCTATGGATCTTTTTAATGATCAGCATAGGTTATTTGTTGTGGAGCGTAGTTCTGAGGATGGCAGTAGCCAAATTCGACGCGTTAAACCACCAGATGGGATGACGCGAGAACGCTGGAGTGAACTGGTCTCCAACATGAAACTGTCTGAATTATGGCTGTCTGGGTCCATTGGGGCCATTCATCAGGAATAATGTCGTGAATCCGCATGAATACCTAGTTGTTTGTGAAGGCGTGTCCGATTTTGAAGTTCTCAAGATCGTTTTGACCGAGTTTATGGCTGGCTATAACAAAAAAATTGAGCTTGTACTCGAATGTCCTGCTCTGGACGAAACGAGCGGGAAAAGAGAACGTGGAGGATGGGGAAAAGTATGTTCTTGGTGTAAAAAAAATGGTGTCCCGCAAGAAGCCCAGATGAGTGAAGAAGAACGGACAAGTCTTACGGCTAATGGCGTTAACCTGGATAACTTGCCGCATCCTACAGCACCACCAGCACCACGCTTGGAGACCATACTGGCTTTTAGGGCACCAAAAGGTATTATTATCCACCTTGACTCAGATATTGCAGAACAAATCTCTGGGTTGGATGTGTCGTTTACAAATTCAGGAACAAATCGGAAAGAATATTGCCGCGATGCCATTATGACTTGGCTTGGTATGCCTGAGGATCGCCAGATTCTTTTTGTTGTGGCCACATACTGCATTGAGACATGGTTTTTAGCCACACACGACCATGTGACTGATCCTCAAATATTCTCAGATCCTGTTGATGATTACGAGGCTATTGCAGACGTAATCGAAAAGTTGCTTGCTTTGGGCTATCAAGATTATACAGACGAAACTAGGAACAGAACTGTAGACAAGGCAGCTTTGACGAAAGGAGAATCCAAAGAGCGTTTTCGCAGAGAACTTTTCACTGTCGAACGTCGCTGTGAAGAGCTACAAAGGGTCAGACAATTTTTTCAAGGAGAATATGGAGAAAATTCCCTATAATATTCAGGATTACGCTGTTTTTTGATGATAAAACAATCTTTCTGTTATATATATGCTATTTTCCGAGATTCCTTTCCTTTCGGCCTGCTTTTTGCTTTTCCTCTTCTTGCCGTCCGGCGGGAGCGCCGGAAAACCGACACCACGCCGTGGAAAACAACGGGGAGACAGGCCGCACATGCCCAAGCCGTTTGCTTTCAAACTCCAGAAGATCCTGGAATACCGCCGTCAGCTCGAAGAGCAGGCCATGATGGTATTGGCCAAGGCGCGCCAGGAATACCAGGCCCAGTACGAGACCCTGGAGAAGTTGCGGGCGATGCTGGACCGACACACGGCCTCGTATTATGACAAGCCGGACCTGAGCGCGGCCGACCTGTGGCTGTGGCGGAACTACAAGGAACGGCTCTTGCAAGACATCTCGCATGCCGAGTTGCTGCTCAATCAATTGGCGAACAAGGTCACCCGCGCCCGCAACGAGGCCGTAGCCAAGGCGAAAGACCGCAAGCTCCTGGAAAAACTCAAGACCAATCAGGCGGAAGCATATGTCAAAGAAGAACTCCTTAAAGAGCAGAAGAACTACGACGAAATGTCAACCATCCTCTACGAAAACCCGAATCTCTAGGATTTTCAAGGTTCTTCTCTTTGTCGGGCTGGTAAAGCTCGGCCTTGTCGGAGCCATCGGCTTTGATCTTCTCGACCAGCATCTGGGCTTGCCCGATGTTCCGGGGGCGGCCACGGTTGCCGGCACGATAGCCAAAGCCGTTCCGGCCCAGCCGACACCCGCCCTGGCCGCGGATGCCGATGCCAACGCGACTGCCGCGGCTCCGGCCAAGCCCGCCAATATGGCCCCGGCCGATTGGGAAGCTCTCAAGCGCAAGGAAGAGGAACTGGGACGCCATGAACAATCCCTGCGCAATCTGGAACGTGAAATCGACCTCAAGATACAAAAGCTCTCGGCCATGGAAAAGAGCATCAAGTCAATGCTCGAGGATGCCCGTTCCGTGCAGGACAAGAAATTCAAGCATCTCGTGGACGTGTACAGCAACATGAAGTCCAAGAACGCGGCCGATGCGCTTGACAAGCTGGATGAAAAGACCGCCGTCAAAATTCTGTCCGGCATGCGCGGCAGGCAAGCCGGTGAAATCCTCAACTTCGTGAAGCCTGCCAAGGCGGCCAAGCTTTCCCAGGAACTGACGCGCATGCAGATGCCGTTTGAATAACCACGGCAGGAAACCAATACGGAAGGCCCCGGAAAATGAGTGCATTTTCCGGGGCCTTCTGCCGTTGGCGGAAGCGTACGGAGCGGGAATCGCTCTGGCCGCGGGCTGTCTTTCCGTTTGTTACAGCCCCGACTTGATGACCAGGTCCGTAATGGGACCGCGGGACCTGTCGCCCTTGAGAACGAGGTGGGCGTACAGTTCGTTTCCCTTGAACTTTTTGACGATCCAGTTGAGTCCGTTGTTTTCCTGGTTCAGATAGGGGTTGTCGATCTGCCGAGTGTCGCCCAGGCAGAAGCATTTGACGCCCTCGCCCATGCGCGAGAGCAGGGCGCGGACTTCGGAACGTGACATGTTCTGCGTTTCATCCAGGATGACCACGGAATTTTCAATGTTCATGCCCCGGATGTAGGCCATGGGCAGCAGCTCGAATTTTTTCATGTCGAACTGCGGCGGGTAGGCTTCCGGATTGGTGAAGATCCGGTTGGCCGGGCGCATGCCGTGGAGCTTCATGACCAGGTCGGTCACGTATTTGGTGTACGGCTCCATTTTTTCCTCGACCCTGCCGGGCAGGTAGCCGAGCTTTTGGCCGATTTCGATCATGGGCTTGACCACGAATATCTTCTGGTGGCTTTTCTTTTCCAGCACCAGGTGCAGGGCGCAGGCCAGGGCCAGAAAGCTTTTTCCGTAGCCTGCCTCGCTTTGGATGGAAACGATGTCTATGCCCGGGCTGGTCATGAGTTCCATGGCCAGATTCTGGAAAATGTTGCGCGGGGTGACGCTCCATATCTTGTGCTGGTAGTGCACGGTCTTTTCGCCGTCCGGTCCGAAAAAGACGGGCTTGCCCTCATCCCACATGAAGCAGTTGTGGATGACGTCCTCGCGTTTTTCCACGAATCCCGTGTAGAATTCGGCATCGGAGCGGAAGGGCAGGGATTCCTTGTAATCCTCGTTGCGGATGCCCTTGGTGCTGGCCTGGAGCTTGAGAATCTTGTCGTTGGTGACCAGGATGGGATCAGTGATGCCGCTCTGGACGATTTCGTCCAGGATGTAGTTGTCCACATGGCTGGAAAAGGCCTCGGAGATGTTGGCCGTGTTCATGATGGTGAACTGGCCGTTGCTCTCGTTGAGCGTGTTGACCACCTTGCTGACGATGTGCCCCAGCCGTGGATCTTTCTTGAACTTGTTGAGTTCCAGAAGAACGTGGTAGGGGATGAAGACTTCGTTTTCCGCACCGTTGCGAAGCCTGTGCAGGCATTCGGGATCTTCGAGCAGGACGTTGGTGTCCACCACAAAATGCTTTTTGTTTTCCATGCGGATCATCCTACGTTGGCTGTTGTGGGGAAGGGGGAAAACTCCCGAAGGAGACCATGACGAAATCCGATGCATACGCGGGCATTGCCCGGTCGTACGACAGGGTCGTGGGGCCGTTGCTGCGCCCGGTGTACAGGGCGGTTTGCGCTACAGTGCATGAAGGGCTGGAAACCGGGGACGGGGGGCCGGTATGCCGGGTGTTGGATATGGGCTGCGGAACAGGGGCGTTGTGTCGTCTTTTGGCACAAGCTGGCCGGGCGGACATACCGGGGACAGGCAGAACGGATTTGCGCGTGACAGGCCTGGATGGTTCCGCCGCCATGTTGTGCCGTGCCATGGCCCAGGCGTCTGACCGCATTGGATATGTAAGGGGGAACGCTGCCCAGACAGGGTTCAAACGGGCCTCCTTTGATATGGTCACCATATGTCTTGCTCTGCATGAAAACAAGTCCGATGTTATCGGGGGAATGCTTCGGGAGGTACGCAGAGTGGTGAAGCCGGGAGGGCGGTTGATCGTTGCGGACCATGCAAGAGGCAGCGGATTTTGGGGACGGGTATTCACCCTGGCCGCTTTGCCGGTGGAACGCCTTGCGGGAATACATCATTATAAAATGTACAGGCGGTTCATGAGAGGTGGCGGACTGGCTGGATGCCTTGTGCGCCATGGATTTCGCGTTGAACAAACCTATTCCTTGTATGGTGGAACAGTCGCCGTTATCGAAGCCGTATGGTAGCCAACCGGGGTGACAGACCGGTGACGCGTCCGTTACCCCTTGTCCAGGAGCCCGTCACAAGATGGCGGCGGTTTTTCGGGGAGGTGCAACAGAAATGCAACAGTCAGCGGCTGTGGCGTGTTCTGCGGAAAATATTTTTCCGCAGGGAGATTTTTTTGGGGGGAGCGGGCAGACAGAGGTTGGCAACCGGGGCTTTGTGTGTTAAAGAACAAAAACCAACTAGGATTAATAACTAAATAGGAGAATAGCGCTATGAGCGATCACGATTGCTGCGACCACGATCATGAAGACTTTCCGGAACAAGCTTCCCTGGGGCAGAAGGTTCCCAACTTCACCCTCAAGACGTTTGATCCGGAAGAAGGATTTTTTGGGGAATTCGAGCTGGAAAAAGCCATGGCGGACGGCAAATGGACAGTGCTGTTCTTCTATCCGGCGGACTTCACGTTTGTTTGCCCCACGGAACTGGCAGATCTGGCCGGAAAATATGACGAACTGAAGAAGCTGGGCTGCGAAGTAGTTTCCGTGTCCACGGATACCGAATTCGCCCATCTGGCCTGGAGGCAGAGCGAAAAGTTGCTGGAAAACGTACGTTTTCCCATGGCGGCCGATCCCACCGGCTCATTGGCGGACTTCTTCAATGTATATGACTTTGAAACCGGCCTGGCCCTGCGGGGAACCTTTGTCATCAACCCCGACGGAGTGCTCGTGTCCTCGGAGGTGAACTTCTACAATGTGGGCCGCAACGCCGACGAACTGGTTCGCAAGATCAAGGCCAACGTGTACCTCAGGGAAAATCCCAACGAGGCCTGCCCCGCCAAGTGGAATCCGGGCGACAAGACCCTGACGCCCTCTGAGAAGCTTGTGGGCCATGTCTATGAATCGTTGAACGCGTAGTGTGACGTCCGAAAACACGTCTGCGTATTGCGCGGAGCCGTGCTGACGGAACGCTGATTCTGAGGCCCCGGCCGGGAAGTGATCTTCCTGGCCGGGGCTTCTTCCTACTTCATGTTCAGGATTCTGCGGGCGGTTTCGTCCATGACTTCCGTGATGAAGGGAATCTTGGTTTCGCGTTCGGTTTCGCGGTTGCCGGAGGCGATATCGTCGCGGGTGATTTCATTCAGGTTGAATTTGCGTGCGCCGGCCAGGAGCTGTTGCAGCCCCGCGGAAAGCTTGTCCACGAGGCACCAGATGCCGACAGCGCCGAGCGGGATGTCCTTCATGGCTTCCTTTCCGACCTTTTTTTCCACATCGTGGTAGCCTGCAAAGATTTCTTCGGGCTTGGAGCCGTATTTCGAAACGGAAGCGGGCAGCTTGTCCCAGTTGCCGGATATCTTTTCGCGGCGTTCCGGGTTGAGCGCGCCTTCGATGTTGGCTCCCAGGAAGCCGGGGATCATCATTGCGCGGCCCATGCAGATCATCTTTACGAAGGGCGCGCCCATGGCGAGCGCCTTGAAGATGTTGCTGCCCTTGGCGAATCCGCCGGCAAAGGACATGTCCACCACCTTTTCCCCGCGGGCGGCAAGGATGGAGGCATATTCGTAGGCCTTGGCGTGCAGCAGGATGGACGGCACGCCCCAGCTTTCCATCATGTTCCAGGGGCTCATGCCGGTTCCGCCGCCGGAGCCGTCCATGGTCAGCAGGTCGAGCTTGGCCTCGGTGGCGAATTTGATGGCCATGGCCAGCGCTTCCATGCCGTAGGAGCCGGTCTTCAGGGAAATGCGTTTGAACCCGAGGGAGCGCAGGTATTTGACCGAGGTCATGAAGTTTTCGCGCACCTGTTCGTATGTGGCCAGGTCGGTGTATCCCAGGCGGCTGTGGCGGGCGAAGGAGTGGATGGCTCCGGCGTTGAAGGCCTCCTGAACCTGGGGAAGCTCGGGATCGGGGTCCACGAGATAGCCGCGCTTTTTCAGAAACAGGGCGTAGTCCAGGCTGGTGACCTCGATTTCGCCGCCGATGTCCTTTGCGCCCTGGCCCCATTTGAGTTCGATGATGACCTTGTCGCCGTATTTTTCCGCCACGTACTCGGCCACGCCGTTGCGCGTGTCTTCAACGTTGAGCTGGACAATGATGGCGCCGTAGCCGTCGTAATAGCGCATGTAGGTGTTGATGCGGCGTTCGAGTTCGGGCGCCTTGGTGATGCGTCCGTCCTTGATGATGGATTCGCGGTCCACGCCTACGACGTTTTCACCGATGACGATGGGCGCTCCCACCAGGGCGCATCCCACGGCAAAGGAATCCCAGTATTTGGCGGCGATAAAGGTCGAGCCGAGTGCGCCGGTCATGAAGGGCACGCGGGCCTTGGTCTTTTCCTCCGCGCCAAAGGACGTTTCCAGGCTGACGTCTGTAAACAGGCAGTCGTCCTTGCCGCAAGATGGCTTCCGGGTCATGCCGAAGGAGCCGTAGTTGAGTCCCTGGATGCGCAGCGAGTTGTAGGAAACACCCACGTGGGTCGTGTTTCCGCTGCCGGCGGTGACCAGGCCGAAGTCCCGGGGGTAGAGCATTTCGCGGCCGCGCAGGCTGGAAAGCCAGGTTTCGCATTTACCCTGACAGTCTGCCCGGCACAGGGTGCAGAGTCCGGATTCAATGGCGTTGCCCCGGTTCACGGAACCAAGGACATCGTTTTTTTGGGGCCAGGTGAACATGATGTATCCTCCGTAGCAAGCTAGATATTGTTCCGCTCCAAATTGAAAGGTTACAATTTGGTTGTGAGGAGTCACAAATTCCACAAAATTGAAAACAGAGCAAATAAAAAGTGTAAAATGATGTAGAAAAAAATGTTATTTAAACATTTTTGCAATTTAAGCGAAGCATTCTTTCAATCGTGTAAAAAAGTTTTTGTTAAAGAAAATGACCAGACACATGGTTCGCTTCTTTCTGAAATCTTAAAAAATAGTGCTTTCCAATGGATTTTCGCATGGTTTACACTGGGGGTGCGGCTTTACTCTTCCGGGGATTCAACGCACTCTCGGCACAGGCGGGAACACAAACATTGGTGGGGTCATGACCAATCGGCAGGGAAACGGGCAGGAAGACAACGGGGCAACGAAAAACTACGAGGCGGTTTTCGTTGCGCGGCAACCCATTTTCGACGACGCCCGCAAGGTTTGGGGATACGAGCTTTTATACCGGAGCAGCATGCTGGCGCAGCGTGCCGATTTTGTGGACGAGTCTGCTGCAACGCTCCGGGTCGCGGCCGATGCCTGCCTCATCATGGGCGGGGAGAATATGGGGGCCCTGAAACTGTGCGTGAATTTCACCGAGCAGACCATTCTCGACCGCGTTCCTTACGCCCTGCCGGCCGAGATGGTTGTCATCGAAGTGCAATGCCGCAGTGAGTATTCCCCGGAATTTTACAGGGAGATATCTTCGCTCCGCGAAGCCGGATACCAGATAGCCGTGGACGGCTGCGTGGCACCGGGCCGTGTTCGCGAACTGCTCAAGATGGCGGATTACATAAAGGTGGATGTTCTGGGGCGCGAGCGGTACGAACTGGCCGTCATTCTCGACGACCTGCGGGAATTCAATGCCCAGCTGGTGGCCCAGCGCATAGAGACCTATGACATGTATCACGACCTGCAGGGCTTGGGTTTTTCCCTGTTTCAGGGGCATTTTTTTCAAAAGCCGCGCATTGTTCCCGGCAGGCGTTTGTCATCGAGCCAGGCTGCCCGGCTCAGGCTTTTCCGGTTGATTGAATCCGAAGATGCTGATTTCAATGAAATCTCGGATATCATCCAGGCCGACGTGGCTATCAGCTATCGCTTGCTGACCCTGCTGAACTCCTCGTCGTTCGGGTTTTCGCGCAATATTTCCTCCATCCGGCAGGCCGTGGTCATCCTGGGGTGGCGGCAGATGAAGAGTTGGCTCCGGCTGGTGCTGTTCACGGACATGGCGCCCAAAGACAAGGCACAGGAACTGCTTTTCCTGTCCGCCCAGCGGGGACGGTTTCTTGATACTGCGGCCAAGACGCTTTCCGACTCCGAGGACGCGTCCGACGGGCTTTTTCTTCTGGGGCTTTTTTCGCTTTTGGACGGAATTCTCGATTTGCCCATGGAGATCGTGTTGGAGCACCTGCCTTTGGATAAGGAGCTCAGGCTCGAACTGATGAAGGGCGACAGCCTTTGGCTGGCGCTCGCCAGGAATTTCGAAGCGGGAAACTGGCAGGAGCTGGACCGCACCATCGTGCGTTTGGGGCTGGACCCGTTGAGCGTGGCCAAATGTTACCACGAGTCCATCGTCTGGACCAATTCCTTCTTCGAGGCCGCGGGCTGATTCCGCATGGCGCGATCACACGGTGAGGACTGCTGGCTGCGCAACCGTCAGACGCCTGCGGAAAAACAGATGGAAACTTTGAACACTTACGGAGATCACGATGCTCTATCCCCCCAATGAGGCCAAATTCAAATACTGCCCTCTGCTCAAGACCAGCGACGACAAGATGAAGTTCTGCCAGGGAACCATGTGCATGATGTGGCGCTTTGTGCACAAGGACAAGACCTCGGATTCCGATCCGGGATACTGTGGGCTGGCAGGGGCGCCTGCGGCCTCTGCCGGATAGTCGGGGAAGCGGACCGTCCCGCCGGTGGCGGCGGGACGGTGGATTTTTGCGGGGAAGTTGGTTTTTTGATGCCAGATTAGTATTGATAATGAGAATCACTTCATGTAGCGTCCCCGCAACGGAGAACATCGTGACAACAAACACACTGGACACGCGAAGACTCGCGGGGCTGAGCGGTTCCTGCGCCCAACTGGGCGTGACCATCCATCAATTCGCCGAATCCCTGGGCACGGCCATTGATGCCAAGGATTCCTTCACGGCCTGCCATTCGGATCAGGTGGCCATCGTCAGCCAGGTTATCGCCCTGTCCCTGGAAATGCCTCCGGCAATGGCCGATCAGATCCACATTGCCGGCCATTTGCATGACATCGGGAAAATCGGGATTCCCGACGCCGTGCTGCAGAAGCGGGGGCCATTGAACGATGCGGAGTGGAAATGCATCAGGGAGCACCCGGTCATCGGGGCGAACATACTTCGGCCGGTCAAGGTGCTTTCGGGGCAGGGAGGCATTGTAGACATGGTGCTGCACCACCACGAAAGATACGACGGCAAGGGATATCCTCACGGACTCAAGGGGCAGGACATCCCGTTTGGAGCAAGGATCATCGCCGTGGCCGACAGTCTTTCCGCCATGATAGAGGACAGGGTGTACAGGCCTGCCATGTCGTTCGACCAAGCCATACTGGAGATTCAGGCCAACAGCGGCACCCAGTTTGATCCCCGCGCTGTGGAAGGGCTTCTGAAGGGCAGGGAAAACGTACGGCAATGGCTGGCGAACATGGCGGCTTGAAGGCCGCTGTCCCGGGCCGAACCACGGCTTCTGGCGATTCCCGTCCTCCCGTCTACCGTTCCGGGGAGCTCCCCGATGCGCGTTCCGGCGGATGCATGGAGGCAAGAGCCTTAGTGATATCCGGTTGGATATTGAGGTGCTTGTCCAGAGAGGTCAGCCGGATGATGCGCAGTACCGGACCGCTGATGGAGCAGATGCAGAATGGATGCCCGGCCTGCTGAAGCCAGCGTTGTGCTGCAAGAAGAGCGCTCAGGGCGGTGGAATCGACAAATTCCACCTTTTCCAGGCAGACCACCATGGGACCGGCGGAGGCAGCAATGTATTCGCGCAGCAGCCTTTTGAAACGCTGGCTCACGTCAAAACCAAGTTCGCGCTCCTTGATGAAGAGAACCTGTACATTGCCGTGGAACTGCCGTTCGTGATCCATCGCATCCCCGTTCAGGCGGTTGGGAAGTGTATGTGGGAGATTTTTTTCAAAAATCACAAGGGATGGGAAACCGGAACCGAAACAGCTTTCAGCGCTTGCGTGGCCTTTTCCACAGATTCCACGCTGAAGCCTGCCCGCCACCATCCTTTGAAAGGATGCAGCACGAAAACCACCTCCCGGAAAGCCCTTCCGGTATCCGCCGCCAACCATGTTCGGAAGTCACCAGTTCCCATAACCCGATATTTGCCCGTCCGGAAATTCAACGGACGAATCTGCACACGCTGAATGTTCCGGAGCGGAAATTCCTTGTCCCGTCCGAACAGGTCGTATCCTTTTACGGTCACGGCTTGGTGGCTTATGCGTATGTAACCGTCTTCGTACAATATTTCAGCCGGATCAAGCGTCATGCGCAAGACTAGACCAACTTGGTCGTAGTGGTAAAGAGGTTTTGTGGCATCATTCATAGGCTTCTGCAACCATTAAAGGTGTAAGTTTATTCAGGATTTGCGAAACGGACGGAATATCTTTCCCGGCGCATGCCTGAGAGTTGACAGAAGGAGTGGGGCGCACGTATTACGGTTTGCAATATCGTATGCCGTGTTCCGGCTGTCGAAAGCCTGGGAGGCCGAAGTTGCATATATCAGAAGGTGTTTTATCCGGGCCGATTTTACTGGCCGGAGCCGCTCTTACTGTCGGCGGAACAGCCATCGGCCTGAAGCGGATGAACTATGACCGTGTCATGACCGTCGCCTTGGTGGCGGCGGCTTTTTTCGTGGCTTCCCTCATCCATGTGAATGCCGGTCCGGCGAGTGTGCATCTTGTGCTCAACGGGCTTGCCGGCATCATTCTCGGCTGGGCGGCTTTTCCCGCCATTCTTACCGGCCTTCTGTTGCAGGCGGTGCTGTTTCAGTATGGCGGGTTGAGCGCTCTGGGCGTCAATACCTTCAATATGGCCGCGCCTGCCGTGCTTTGCTATTATGTCTTCCGGCCTCTTTTGGACAGGGGAATGGGGGGAAGGTCCCTGGCCGCGTTCGGCTGCGGTTTTTTCGCCGTGTTTCTTTCCGCCTTTTTCACGGCTATCGCGCTTGCCGGGTCGGATGAGGGGTTTGTCGCCTCTGCCAAGGTACTTGCCGGAGCGCACTTGCCGATCATGATTATTGAGGGATTTGTGACCATGTTTGCCTACGGTTTTCTTGCAAAAGTGAAACCGGAACTGCTGATCCAGGATCCGAGGAGCGAATCATGAAGGCGTTTGCGGCCTGTGTGCTGGTTGTTGCGAGTTGCGTGTGCCTGTGCGTTGAAAATGCCTGGGCGCATCGGGTGAGAATCTACGCCTGGACCGAAGGCAACGAGATTGTCGCCGAAGCGGGATTCGGCAAGGGGAGGCCTGCCAAGCGTTGTCCTGTGTCTTTGGAGGATGTGAAGACAGGGGAAAAGCTGGTCACCGTCCAGACAAACGATGAGGGAATCGCCCGTCTTGTTCTGCCGGAAAAGGCGGCGGCGCAAAAGTTGGCCCTGCGGGTTGTCGTGGATGCAGGGGAAGGGCATCGGGGAGAATGGGCTCTGGAGCCGACGGACTACCTGAATGGACAGGACGTGGAATCGCCTTCGGCTGCCAGCGTGCCCGATGCATCGCCTTTGCCTTATGCTGTGACAGCGTCGCCGCAAACATCGACAACGGGTTTGGCAACCGACGGATCGGCCGCCTTGCAGGCGTCCATGGAAAAGATTGTTCGACAGACCGTGGACAAGGCCCTGGAAGAGAGGCTCGGACCGCTGCGCCATATGCTGGCCAAAGCACTGGACCCCACGCCGGGGATAGCGGAGATCGTTGGCGGACTGGGCTGGCTGGTGGGGCTGGCCGGACTGGTGCTGTATTTCAGGGCGCGTTCCCGCAGCTAGGGGGATGTCGCAAAATACGTCTGCGTATTCTGCAGGGGGTCGTGATCCCGGAAAAATCGATTTTCAGTCTGTTTATGCCCTTTTTGCGCCGCATGGCGGACCATGGCCACCTTTTTCCGTGTCGCATTGCAGGTAGTTTTCATGTCTGCGAATTGAAGGCGCACTCCACGGGGAAACCCGGCTCGGGGCTGGAGCGGAAAACAGCCGCTTTCGTGTCTGGGCGTGAACGGCGTCGAACCTGTCGCATTTTTCGGAACGGACCGATCAGACGAAAAACTGGATGATCCGGGTCGGCATTTCGGGGTGACGTTCCGGGTTGTCGAGGCCGGCGCCAGCGTACAATCCCCCGATCTGGGCACGCAGTTGGTTTTTCATCATCCGTTCGGCAGGCCGCACCGCCGGCCAATTACGATCCCGGGCCACAGTGGGACCAGGGTCCAACTGCCCGAATGTCATATCTCCCATCCGCATGGTCTTCTCCTTTTTTCTTGTCGGTTGGCGGCGCATCCTTGCACTGCATTTTTACGGATTTCTTTTGTACCATAATATATAATACACTTCGGGAAAAAGGCAAAACAATGCTGTGCGGCGGCCCTTCCGTAGCGTGAGTTTTTCGGATCGGATTGACAGTGTCTTTTTGGCAGCATAATAAATTTTTTTCAGATTGAGGCTGATCCCCAATGTGCCAAGGAGACTGATGTGGAGAATGGTTCAAAAACCCGCTGTGCAGTTGACGATTTCATACCCCTGGTAGAATTTCTCGGAGCCTTCATGGGGAAGGACTGCGAAGTGGTCCTCCATGATACAAACAACCTGGAGCGTTCCGTGGTGGCGATTGCCAACGGCCATATCACGGGCCGCAAGGTGGGTGCTCCCATGACGGACCTGGCGCTGAAGATCGTCAAGGACAGGCAGTTTGCAGACACGGATTTCGTCATGGATTATGAAACCACGTCCAAGGAAGGGAGGCCTCTGCGTTCGGCCACTTTTTTCATCAAGAATCTGGATGACGAGCTGCAGGGCATGCTTTGTCTGAACATGGACATGTCCAAGCTTGTGGATGCGCGGGATTTGCTCAACAAGATCATCCGGGTCGGCGGATTGGGGAAAAAACGCCGACCCCCCAAAGACACCCGGACGGCCGAATGTTTTCATGATTCCATCGAGGATCTGACTGCGACCATGGTTCGCGAAGTCCTGGCCGGATATGATGTGCCGCCCGAACGCCTGACACCGGCAGAGAAGATGGACATCGTGGCCGAACTGAACCGGCGCGGGGTGTTTCTGATCAAGGGGGCGGTGGCTGTTGTGGCCGGAAGTCTGGCCGCTTCGGAAGCCACCATCTACAGGTATCTGAACAAGGCCTGATTTTTGGACCGCCCCATCCTGGGCATCCGCGCAAAGAGAAACAGCCTGCAGGAATCGATCCTGCAGGCTGTTTCTCTTTGCGCGGGATGGTTCTGCTACAGCAGGAAAAGTCCGAGCAGGACCACCATGAGCAGGGCGGGCAGCAGGTCGCCCAGGCGGACGTAGGTCAGCTTGAGCAGGTTGATGCTGATGCCGATAATTAATATGCCGCCCACGGCGGTAAGTTCGTTGATGAGCGCGGGGCTGAACACGTCCTGGAACATGCTGGCGAAAAGTGTCAGCCCGTATTGGTAGATGAATACAGGAATGACGGAAAAGATCACGCCCATGCCGTAGGTTGCGGCCAGCACGATGGAGGCGAAACCGTCCAGCAGGGATTTGGTGAGTAGAATCGTGGGGTCGCCGCGCAGTCCTTCGTCAAACGAGCCCAGGATGGCCATGGAGCCGATGCAGAACAGCAGGCTGGCCGTGATGAGCCCTTCGGTGAACATGGCGTTCTTGTTTTTGATGCGGGCTTTGAGCCGGTCGCCCAGGCTGGAAAGGAAGTCCTCCAGGTGAAAGAGCGCCCCGATGATGCCGCCCAGCACGATGCTGAAAATGACGATGAGCGGTCTTTCAAATACCAGGGCCATTTTCATGCCGATGGCGAAAGTGCACAACCCCAGAGCCTGAAACACGATGTTGCGCACTCGTTCCGGGAAACGCGCGCCCAGCACGAGTCCGACGACGCCTCCCGCGAGCACGGCACCCACGTTGACCAATGTGCCAATAGGAAGAAACGACATAGTATTCCACCTTGCAAAGAATCCGACTGCGCTAGCACGACAGCCCACAGGAAACAAGCAGAGAGTCTGACCGTGAGTGTTTTGGCTCTTGACAAGAAGGCGTAACAATCCGTAGAAGAATCCTTTCCGATGCCGGGATGGCGGAATTGGTAGACGCAGCGGACTCAAAATCCGCCGGGTTCACGCCCTTGCGAGTTCGAGTCTCGCTCCCGGTACCAGATAATTTAAGGGCTTTTCGCGATGAGCGAGAGGCCCTTTTTTCATGCCCAAAACAGCGTTCTCACACTATTCCCCATAAAATTGAAAAAAGTTTAATTAAGCTCGTCCGTTACCTGCTTCTCTTTATTTGAAAAGGTGAGGGCGAATTTTGAATGCTGTTCGGTGTATCTGAAGTGAGATGACTCTTTATTCGCCTGGGGATTGACCGGATGGCGTGGAGATGACGAGGAACATGAAATGAATGACAATGCTCAAAAACATGAAGGAATCCAAAAGTCTTCATTACCCCTCCATCCCAACCAGTAAAATTTCAAAAGGTTCCCCATGCGGTTCCCCACGAAAAAAGGCTTGCAACAAATTATGCTGTAAGCCCTTGAATTATCAGGTCGGGGCGAGGGGATTTGAACTCCCGGCATCCTACTCCCAAAGCCGCACAAGTACGATTCAATCATTGAACTCATTGAGTAAATTTGTGCATTGGGAATATTTTTCCGATATTTTTGGGGATTTTTGAGGGTGAATGGTTCCCCGTGCTTTATATGACAATCTGCGCCTTCAGGAAGGGAAATTCGGGGGTGATTTTCGGACTCGCCGGTACTGTTACCCGAAAAAACAGCAGAGCTTATCTTCCTTGATAACATCGAGGACATCTTCAAGAGTCTCTGCATATGGGAATGGCTCATAAAGAGGCCATTTAAGATCCGCTCTCATCCAGTAGATACGCCATTCTTTGTGACCTTTGATATATCTTGTCTTGAAGACAGGATTCTCGACACGTTCTGAAGCATCCATGAAGTATGGTCGAACTCCGCATAGCTCAACGACTTGGCGTGTGAGGTCCCTCAACCAAGATGTAGCCCGGCTCACCTCCGAGATACCACGGCTGAAAAGCGAGGAAAGCAAAATCCAGACTTGGGGCTTGCAATTGGTGAACAACAAACAGGGCCATCATCATCCTGCCCAAGGGCGTGACGGCCAAAACAGGCTGGGAAATGCAGGGCCAGGCAGCCATACAACTGGAGAGATGAGCCATGAGCGTACTTTTGCACCAGGTATCCCAAACCCCGGCACGGATGGAACTGGAACAGGCCCGGCGGCTGGACCGGCAGGACATGCGCCTGAACGTCCTGGAACGCCAGGTGGAGGGCTGCCAGGACTTGCAGAACGAATCGGAGCAAGTCTTTAAGGCAACTGGCGGAGTTATCAGGACGATGGCGAAGATGATGATGAAGATAAGGCGGGGGATGGAATATTGAGACAACCCATAATGTCAGAATATAATTAAGAAATAAATACACAACCTCATCTTCAAACACATAATAATTCATTACATAGGAAGTCATTCTTGCATGATTTATAGCCGAGTTATAATAAGGGAATTAAAAATTCATAGATTAATGAAAAAAAAGGAACTCCAATGCAGTTCTTTGCTCACACACTACAGGACAACGGCCCGGAATATTGGCAGCTTTTAGAAGATCATCTTCAAAACGTTGCTGACAAGGCTGCCGAGAATGCCACTTTTTTTCATGCCGAGGAGTGGGGCCGGATTGTAGGACGGCTGCACGACATAGGAAAATATCGTCCGGAATTTCAAAAAAAGCTGCTGTCCCAATCCAATGCCCATGTGGACCATAAAAGCGTGGGGGCAAAAATAGCCGCCGAGCGATTCGGACCGCTGGGAATTCTCCCAGCCTTCTGTATTGCCGGGCACCATGGCGGACTCCCCAACAGGCGTTCCGGCAGCACGTTCACGGCAAGTCCGAGCCTTGAAGACCTTCTTTCCAAAGCGGCAATGCCACCGGACGACATTCCCGATCCGCTGGCGGAAACAGAACTTCCCCCTTTTCCCATTGAGACCACGGAAAAAATGCAGGGATTTCAGGCATCCTTCTTTGTTCGCATGCTTTATTCCGCTCTGGTGGATGCGGATTTTCTCGATACCGAACACTTCGTCGATCCCACCAAGAATGCCGAACGATTGCCCGGCCCTTCGCTCGCCTCTCTGCAAAACGCATTAAACGTCCGGCTGGCTTCATTTCAAGCGGATACCCCCATAAACAAACTGCGTTCGGAAATTCTTGCGCACTGCCGTTCGAATGCGCAGCTCGAACCGGGGCTGTTCACGCTGACCGTCCCCACTGGCGGTGGAAAAACGCTTACATCCATGGCTTTTGCATTGGACCACGCCGTGCGCCACAACCTGCGCCGGGTAGTGTACATAATTCCGTACACATCCATCATTGAACAAAATGCAAAGGTGTTTCGTGATATTTTTGGCGCGGTTATTGAGCACCACAGTACTTTTGACGAGAAAATATTGTCGTCCGAAACGGCGCAGCAAAATGCCGACCAGACCGGAGCCGCACTTCGCCATCGACTCGCTACGGAAAACTGGGACGCTCCCGTGGTGGTGAGCACCAATGTACAGTTTTTCGAGTCTCTTTTTGCCGCCAAGCCGGGACGCTGTCGTAAACTGCATAATCTGGCTCGATCGGTTATTATTCTGGATGAGGCCCAGATGCTGCCGGTGCCTTTTTTGTCACCGTGCCTGCGCGCTCTGGACGAGCTGGCACGTAACTACGGGTGCAGCATTGTGCTCTGCACGGCAACGCAACCCGCCCTGAACAAACGCGATGATTTTCAAATGGGGTTGGACAACGTGCGGGAAATAGCGCCCGCCCCGCAACGCATGCACAAAGCCTTTGAGCGGACCCGGCTTAACGACGTGGGCAGCAAATCCCTGGCGGAAGTGGCGGAAATGATCCGCGAACGTGAGCAGGTGCTGTGCATTGCAAATACTCGCAAACGGGCAGGGGAACTGTTTGAAATGGTCCGGGAAGAGTCCGGGGCGCGTCACCTGAGCGCCCTGATGTGTCCCGCGCATCGCTCCAAGGTGTTGCAGGACATTCGAGGGGCGTTGTCCAGAAAAGAACCGTGCCGTGTCGTATCCACTCAATTGGTTGAAGCAGGTGTCGATGTGTCGTTTCCCGAAGTCATCCGGGAAATGGCCGGTCTGGACTCCATTGTTCAGGCTGCCGGACGGTGCAACCGCGAGGGGAAGGGAAAGACGCTGGGGGGTGTTACCATTTTTACGCCGGAAGAGGGTATTGTTCCGGCTTTCAAGCAGGCTGCATCGCATACCTGTAGCACCTTGCGCCGATTCAAGGATGCTTTTGCCCCGGATGCCATTTGGGATTTTTTTGCCAACACCTATTGGCTCAAACAGGATAAGCTCGACACGGAAAACATCATGGCGGACTTTCAGAGTGCCGCTGGCAACTGGTCGTTTCGTGACGCGGCTCGAAAGTTCAAACTCATACAAAGCGACATGGTCCCGGTGATCATCCCTTACAATGAAGAAGCGGAGCGACACATCCAGGCGTTGCCCCATGCTGAACATCAAGGCGGCATTTTGCGCAAACTGCAGCAGTTCACCGTGCAGGTGTATCCATATCAGTTTGCGGCATTGAACCAGGCCGGAGCTATTGAAATGATGGACGAAATATATCCTGTTTTGCTCGACAGTGAAAGGTATGACCAGGAATTGGGGGTTGTGGTGCCGGTGGAAGCGCGGTCGCCGGACGAGTTCATTTTTTAGCCACAGCAAACGCGGAGGAGAAATCCATGTCCCGTGGAATACGACTCAAGGTTTGGGGAGAGTACGCCTGTTTTACCCGCCCGGAAATGAAGGCGGAACGCGTCAGCTATGATGTCATGACGCCTTCTGCGGCACGGGGAATTCTGGAGGCGATTTACTGGAAACCATCCATCCAATGGAAAATTCAGCGCATTCACGTCATGAAGCCCATCCGGTTCGACAACATCCGACGCAATGAGGTGGAAACGAAAATACCAAAAGGCAACGTGAGCAAGGCCATGAACGACGGCAGCACCCCCTTGCGCATGTTTGTTGAAGAAAATCGCCAACAGCGTGCCGCCATGGTCCTGCGTAATGTGGAATACATTATAGAGGCTGAATTCAACTACACATCCACTGAAGACCGCAACGACGGCAAACACCTGGACATGTTCAACCGTCGGACCGCCAGGGGGCAATGCTTTCACCGCCCTTACCTCGGGTGCCGGGAATTTGCCGCGTTTTTCGAGCCTGTTCCCGAGGACATTCCTCTTTCCGAGCTTGCAGGAGAGCCGGACCGCGACCTGGGCTGGATGCTGTATGACCTGGACTATGGCGAAGCCATGACACCGCGATTCTTTCGGCCAACCATGGTCAACGGCATCATAGATTGCAGCACGAGCGAGGTGAAAACCGCATGATCCTGCACGCACTCAACGAGTATTACGACCGGCTGGCAAGGGATGAAGACAGCAAAATTCCGGCATTCGGGTTTGGCCAGCAGGGCGTTCATTTTTGCCTGACGCTCGACCGGCAGGGGCAGCTTGTGGATACGCCCATGGACCTGCGCACGGATGGCCGGGCTTTGCGCCTGGAAGTCCCCGGACCGGTGCAGAGAACAGCCGGAGTTTCCTCCAACTTTGCCTGGGACAACACAGGGTATGTTCTTGGAGCGGATGACAAAGGCAAGCCCGAACGCACCACGGAAACACACGCCGCTTTCAAGAAACTTCTCCGGCGTGTGCTGCAAGGTGTCGATGACGTGGGGGCGCATGCATTGCTGGCTTTTCTAGAAAACTGGAACCCGGACGACGCACCCGTCATGGAGCAATGGGATGCCATGGTGGGGCAGAATGTCGTGTTCCGGCTGGACGGCGACCGTGAATTTC
This sequence comes from Desulfovibrionaceae bacterium, assembly GCA_963665185.2. Taxonomy (GTDB): domain Bacteria; phylum Desulfobacterota; class Desulfovibrionia; order Desulfovibrionales; family Desulfovibrionaceae. The sequence goes on from CAXXPO010000014.1 coordinate 71,074, forward strand.
TCCATGACCGGCCAGCTTTTCGTAAGGCATGGATACAATACCTGGATGCCCAGGGTTCCGAGCATAAGGGCATGTGTCTTGTCACGGGCCAGGAAAATGTTCCCATTCCGGCAACCCATGCTTCCATCAAGGGGGTCATGGGGGCGCAACCAGTTGGAGCCGCACTTGTTTCCTTTAATTTTGACGCGGCTGGCTCTTTTGGAAAAAAGCAGAGTTTCAATGCGCCGGTCTCGGAACGTGCCGCCTTTGCCTACACCACCGTTCTCAACCGTTTGCTTGCTCCCGGCAGTGACCACAAAGTGCAGGTTGGCGATACCACGGTTGTTTTCTGGGCGGACAAGCCCGTGCCGGCGGTGAGCATGTTTGGCCATGCCATGGGGGCAAGAGAGGCGGAAGACAGCGACCTGACGTTGCGTTTGGAACAATACCTCACCGCCGTAACCAAGGGCGTTTACCCGGACGAGCTGGGCGACCCGGACGTCCCGTTTTATATTCTTGGGCTTGCCCCCAATGCCGCCCGGCTTTCTGTTCGCTTTTGGCATGTGGGAACTGTCGGCAGCATGGCAGCCAACATTGGAGCGCATTTTCAGGCTCTTCGGTTGCAACGAAGTTTTGAAAACGAGCCAGAGCACCCCCGGCCCTGGTGGCTCCTTAAGGAGCTGGCTGCCCAGAGGGATTCCCGCAACATCTCTCCGCTGCTTGGGGGGCAACTGCTTCGGGCCATTCTTTTGAACCAACCCTATCCCCGAACGCTGCTGACCGCCGCGCTCGGCCGCATTCGTGCAGACAAGCAGGTAAACTACCTGCGCGCCTGCATCATCAAGGCATACCTTGTTCGCCACCAGCAATACCGCAACAAACCCCAGGAGATTCCCATGGCTCTCGACAAGGACATCACAAACATAGGTTACCGGTTGGGAAGGCTGTTCGCCATTGTGGAAAAGGTGCAGGAGGAAGCTGTAAGTGGAGCGAATTGTACGGTAAGAGACCGTTTTTTCAGCGCGGCTTCGGCCACTCCGGGCCGGACGTTTCCGGTAATTCTTCGAAACATGCAACACGGCCTGGCAAAAATTCGTAAAAGCAGCCCCGGCCGTGCCGTGAATATGGAAAAGGACATTCAGGAAATACTTGGTTCCATGGATGCGTCCACCGGGTTTCCCGCCACACTTACCCTGGAGAAGCAGGGGATGTTTGTTCTGGGATACTATCAGCAGCGTCAAAATTTCTATACTTCTAAATCCGAGACCACGGAGGACTAAACCATGACTGCCATAACCAATCGCTACGAATTTGTTTACCTTTTCGACGTGGAAAACGGCAACCCCAACGGCGATCCCGACGCAGGCAACATGCCGCGCATTGATCCGGAAACCGGGCACGGTCTGGTGACGGATGTTTGCCTTAAACGCAAAATCCGAAATTTTGTGGAAATAGCCAAGTCCGGACAGGAAGGGTTCAACATCTATGTGGCAGAAAAATCCGTGCTCAACCGCAGCAACGAGATGGCATACAAGGCCTTGGAATTGAAGTCGGAAAAGAAGAAACTGCCCAAAGAGCAGGAAAAGGCACGCCAACTTACCCGCTGGATGTGCGACAACTTTTTCGATGTCCGCACGTTCGGGGCGGTCATGACCACCGAGGTCAACTGCGGACAGGTCCGTGGGCCGGTGCAGCTGACATTTGCCAAGAGTGTTGAACCGATTATGCCTTCGGAAATCAGCATCACCCGCATGGCCGTAACCAATGAGAAGGATTTGGAAAAAGAGCGCACCATGGGCCGCAAGTACATTGTCCCGTATGCCCTGTATCGCGCCGAAGGGTACATTTCCGCCCATCTTGCCAGTGGGGACAAGGGCACGGGCTTTTCCGAGAGCGACCTTGAACTGCTTTGGCAGGCGCTTGCCAATATGTTCGAGCACGATCACTCCGCTGCCCGTGGCAAGATGAGTGCACGCGGACTTGTTGTGTTTAAACATCAGGATGCTTTGGGCAATGCTCCGGCACATAAACTCTTTGATGCCGTCAGCGTACAGCGCAAACCGGCCTCCGAAGGCCCGGCCCGGGCCTTTGCCGACTATCAGGTAAGCGTGGATCAGACCGCTCTGCCTGAAAGCGTATCTGTGGACATCAAGTTTTAAGAGGCTGTTTTTCAACCGTCAGCCAAGGAACGGTCATGTTTACCCTGCCTCTTTCCGCATTGCAGCACTATATGTACTGCCCCCGGCAGTGCGCGCTCATTCATGTGGAAAAGGTCTGGGTGGAAAACCGTTTTACGGCGGAAGGGCGTATTCTGCACCTGCGTGCCGATTCCGGGATGTCCGGGCGGCGCGCAGGAGTTGCGGAAGATCGTTCCGTGCCGGTTCGCAGCGACAGCCTTGGATTGTACGGTGTGGCCGATGTGGTGGAAATGCGGCCCGGACCGGATGGCCGGAATATTCCATATCCTGTGGAGTACAAACGGGGCAGCCCCAAGATTGAAGACTGGGACGGTGCCCAGCTTTGCGCCCAGGCCATGTGCCTGGAGGAAATGGTTGGGGTGGAGATTCCGGAGGGAGCCATTTTCTACGGCAAACCGAGACGCAGGGAGCGGGTAATGTTTGGCGCGTCATTGCGCCGGAACGTGGTGGAGCAATGTAAGGCCATGCATGCCATGGTTCAGTCTGCCACCACCCCCGCCGCAGTGTATGGGAAACATTGCCGCGGATGCTCACTTTGTTCGACCTGTATGCCCAAATCCGGTTCGGGCAGCGTGGAAAGATATTTGCGCAGGGGGCTTGATCCGTGAAGAAAATGCTCAACACCCTCTATGTCATGTCGCAGGGCAGTTACCTGTCCAAGGATGGCGAGTGCATTGTGGTTCGCGCTGAAGATGGGCAGAAAAAGCGTTTTCCCGTGCATGTCCTTGATGGTGTCGTTTGTTTCGGGAATGTGTTGTGCAGTCCTTTTTTGTTGGGCCATTGCGCGGAAAAGGGGCTTGCCGTTTCGTTTTTGACGGAACGGGGACGCTATCTGGCAGGGGTTCGCGGACCACAGAGCGGAAATGTTTTGCTGCGCAGGGAACAGTATCGCCGTGCAGACGAGGAGCCAGCCTCGGCCCATCTTGCACGTGCGTTTCTTGCGGGAAAGGTTTCCAACTCCCGGGCCGTGTTGCGGCGATGCCTGCGCGACCATGAAGACAAGGTACATTCCGCGACAGTCCGCACTTCCATTGCTGTGTTGGATGACTGCGCCCATCGTTTGCAAAACCCCGTGTGTTTGGATGAAGCCCGAGGATTGGAAGGGCAGGCCGCCAATGCATACTTTGGATCGTTCAATGAGTTGATTCTGCAGCCGGATGAGGCTTTTGTCTTTTCCGGCCGTAACCGTCGTCCACCACTGGACGCGATAAATTGCCTGCTTTCGTTTGTGTATACCCTTTTGGCGCACGATGTCCGTTCGGCATTGGAAGCTGTGGGGCTGGACCCGCAAGTGGGTTTTCTGCACCGAGACCGCCCGGGACGGCCCGGATTGGCTTTGGATGTTATGGAAGAATTCCGCGCATTCATGGCGGACAGGCTTGTTCTTTCGCTTGTGAATCGAGGAGAAGTCACTGCCCGTGGATTTGTTGCCAAAGAAAGCGGAGCAGTTTTTATGGATGATGATACGCGGAAAATTGTTTTGAGCGCTTGGCAAAAGCGGAAACAAACTGAGGTTGTCCATCCGTTTCTCAAAGAGCGTTTCGCATTGGGGCTGGCGTTTCATGTTCAGGCACAACTTCTTGCCCGGCATTTGCGGGGCGATCTGGATGGCTATCCGCCATTTTTTTGGAAGTGAATCATGCTTGTTTTGGTCAGTTACGATGTCAGTTTTGAAGACGAAGGAGGCAAGCAACGGCTGCGCCGCATTGCCAAAATATGTGAGAATTTCGGACAGCGGGTCCAATATTCGGTGTTCGAGTGCGTTGTTGATCCGGCCCAGTGGGCTACGTTGCGCCACAAGCTTCTTGAAGCCTATAACGAAGAGAACGATAACTTGCGGTTTTATTTTCTCGGGAAAAATTGGCAGCGGCGCATAGAACACCATGGCGCAGGAGCTACATACGACCCGGAGGAAGACACGCTTATTGTATGATGTGCGAACCCCAAGCTGTTCGTTTTTTCCTGGGAGGTTCGCACATTGTTTTTCCCTTTGGATTATAGGGTGTTGGAACAGGAAGGCGGAAAAAAGTATTTTTTGTGTGCTCTTGCTCTGAAGGTTCGCGAGAGACGGCCTGGAAATTGTTGCATGTTCTTTGTTGCCGAGCGCACAGTCGCCCCCCTCGCGGGGGCGTGGATTGAAACTTCCCTGCTGGAGCTCTTCCCGGTATCTCTTGGGTCGCCCCCCTCGCGGGGGCGTGGATTGAAACTTTGGAGCCGGTGGCCGTCTCGTCAACCACGGTCTGGTCGCCCCCCTCGCGGGGGCGTGGATTGAAACATCAGCGGTGTTGCTCTTACGGAGTTGTACGGCGGTCGCCCCCCTCGCGGGGGCGTGGATTGAAACTGGCTGAGCAGCCCGGAAAACCCCTTGCACGGCGGTCGCCCCCCTCGCGGGGGCGTGGATTGAAACTGGCTGAGCAGCCCGGAAAACCCCTTGCACGGCGGTCGCCCCCCTCGCGGGGGCGTGGATTGAAACTACGTTAGTAGAACAAATATTGGGTTGGGTTGGGTCGCCCCCCTCGCGGGGGCGTGGATTGAAACCATGTCCCGTCCAAGCGCAAGCCTTCTGCATCGGAGTCGCCCCCCTCGCGGGGGCGTGGATTGAAACCGCAGAAAGAATGTTGGCGGCGTGGAATGCTTTGGTCGCCCCCCTCGCGGGGGCGTGGATTGAAACTCGGATAACCCTGTTCGCGTCGATGCCAATACCAAGTCGCCCCCCTCGCGGGGGCAGGGGAGGCCGACAGGAAAGGCTCGATAGCGGCGTTGCCGCAGCAAATTCAATTTTTCGCGTATGGAAGAATACGCTTTTTTATCTTCGCTTGTGGTTCAGTTTTCCGAACCAACTTTTTACTTTTGCGTTGCTTGTCGGCCTCTGTATCTGATATGTATGATTATAAATTTGTTTTATTGTATAAGGGGTTGGAGTTCTGCGCAAGTGGTTAAGGCAGCGCTGCCCTGTGGGAGGGCACGCCAGAACACGTAAGCAGGGGAGGGCAAAATGGCAAATTTTAAATGCAAAGGTTGCGGTAAGACTTTTGATTCTCGTGATGACTTGCGGCGACATATCTTCAACGAACACCTCTATCCGGAGGACAAGGCTGGGAGCGAGCACAGAGTTCCGGAACTGAGTGACGAGGACATCGCTGAGTTGTTCGGGGCTAAAACTGATGATGTTACAGAATTTATCAAGGGATATGAGTGGTTTGGAATAAAAAACCCTGTCTGGACTGATGGGGGCACGCATCTTAAGTTTTTATATGATCCCTATGACATCGATAATGTCAGCGGAGATCATATTTGCAAGAAAGCAGTCCAGTCAGGGGAATTTCAAAGGGTGCTGATTCAAAAGGGGCCGGTTTTCGTCAAAAAATGCAGTGATGGCGGAGTAGCTTACAAAATCCAAATTTTAACGTAAACGCTTTTGGATGGCTTGGTTAAGAAATCCCGAGCGTTCTTAGAACAAAGAAGGGGCCGCGAGAGCGGCCCCTTGCAAAAGGTACTAAGCAAAGATGGAAATGTTCATACCCGGTTCACCGGAAGGGGCACCGCAAAAAAAAGGCCTAATTATCTTGAAGGATAATCAGGTCTTTTCGCAAGAAATTTTTGTGGTGGAGCTGGAGGGAATCGAACCCACGGCCTCTTGAATGCCATTCAAGCGCTCTCCCAACTGAGCTACAGCCCCACGCTGTTGGAGAAGCGTTTTTGCCTCAAAGCGGTCTTCTTGTCAACAATGTTTTCACAAAAAACAATTTTTTTTCTTTTGAGCGATGGTACGGGAGGTGAGGCGGGCCGTGGATGGCGCGGTTTTTAAGGAAGGAAGCTCTGCGAGGGAGGGAGCGGAAAGGCGCACTCACTTTGTCCGTCCGCCTCAATTTTTCAGGCGCAACCGTCCGGCGCATTCGCGCCGGACGGTTGCGCCTGAAAATATCGCGGGGGCCAGGGGGAGATCATCTCCCCCTGCCGCCGGAGGCATTCTTAGTCCAATTTTTCGCAGGCCAGGGGCCATACGTCGTCTATGCGTTCCACTGTCTTGATGTCTATGGTGCGGCGCAATTCCTTGGGGATGTCTTCCAGATCCTTGGTGTTCTGGACCGGGATGATGACCCTTTTGAGTCCGCGGGTGACGGCGGCCAGAATTTTTTCCTTGATGCCGCCCACGGGCAGGACGCGGCCGCGCAGGGTTATTTCGCCCGTCATGGCGGTGTTGTTGCAGATGGGCTGTCCTGTGAGGGCGGATATGAGCGCGGTGACCAGGGTGATGCCCGCGGAGGGGCCGTCCTTGGGCGTTGCGCCTGCGGGCACGTGCACGTGCAGGTCCACCTTGTCCAGGTCCGTGGTGATGGACAGCTGCTTGGCATGGCTTTTGGCGTAGGTGAGCGCGGCCTGGGCGCTTTCCTTCATGACGTCTCCGAGCTGTCCGGTAAGGGTCAGCTTGCCCTTGCCGGGCATGGTGGTGACCTCGATGTGCAGGATTTCGCCGCCATAGGGTGTCCAGGCAAGGCCGAGGGCCACGCCTGCGGGGAGTTCCAGTTCGTGGTCGTCCTCGCGGAAGGTGGCGGAGCCGAGCATTTTGCCGACCATGTTGGCTGTCACGCGGAAGTGTCCGGTTTCGCCTTCCGCCCTGCGGCGGGCCAGCTTGCGGCAGATGCTGCCGACTTCGCGTTCCAGGTTGCGCAGGCCTGCCTCGCGCGTGTACTCGCGGATAACCTTGGCGAGCACGGCGTCGCTCATGGACACGTCTTCGGCCTGGAGTCCGTTTTCCTCGATCTGGCGCGGCAGCAGGTAGCGTCGGGCTATCTTCACTTTTTCCTGCTCGGTGTATCCGGGCAGGCGGATTATTTCCATTCTGTCGCGCAGGGCGCCGGGGATGGTGTCGAGCACGTTGGCCGTGCAGATGAACATGACCTTGGAGAGGTCGAAGGGCACGTTGAGGTAGTGGTCGGAAAAGGAATTGTTCTGTTCCGGGTCCAGGACCTCGAGCAGTGCTGACGAGGGATCGCCGCGAAAGTCCGCGCCGAGCTTGTCGATTTCGTCGAGCATGATGACCGGGTTGCGGGTTCCGCATTGCTTGATGCTCTGGATGATGCGTCCGGGCATGGCTCCGATGTAGGTGCGCCGGTGGCCGCGGATTTCGGCCTCGTCGCGCATGCCGCCCAGGGACATGCGCTGGAACTTGCGTCCCAGGGCGCGGGCTATGGAGCGGCCCAGCGAGGTCTTGCCCACGCCGGGAGGCCCCACGAAGCAAAGGATGGGTCCCTTCATCTTGGGGTTGAGCTTGCGCACCGAGAGGTATTCGAGGATGCGTTCCTTGACCTTTTCCAGATCGAAGTGGTCGTCATCCAGAATGGTCTTGGCTTCCTTGATGTCCAGGCGGTCGCGGGAGGCCTTTTTCCATGGCAGTTCGACCATCCAGTCCAGGTAGGTACGGATGACCGTGGCTTCGGAGGAATCCGGGTGCATGGATTCCAGGCGTTTGAGCTGCTTTTCGGATTCCTTTTGCACTTCCTTGGGCATGCCCGCCTTGGCAATGGCTTCCTTGAGTTCTTCCATTTCGTCGGACTCGCCACCCGTATCGCCCAGCTCCTTGCGGATGGCCTTGAGCTGTTCGCGCAGAAAGTACTCGCGCTGGGCCTTGTCCATGCCTTCCTTGGCCATGTTCTGGATTTTGGCCTGCATGCTGGCGACTTCGACTTCCTTGGCCAGCTGGTTGTTGACCAGCTCCAGCCGTTCGACCGGATTTTCGCGTTCCAGAATCTGCTGGGCCATATCGACCTTGATGCGCAGGTTGGAGGCGATGAGGTCGGCCAGGCGCCCGGGATCTTCCACGCTGGAAAGAACGCTGGAAATATCCTGGGTGGAGATGCCGCGCAGGCTCATTATCTTTTCGCTCTGTTCGCGCGCGGCCCGCATCAGGGCTTCTTCTTCGGGAGTGGTGGGTTCGGGTTCCGGCTCCTCGACGATTTCGATGCGCGCCTGGTGGAACGGGTCGGCCTGGGTGAACTCCGTGACCCTGGCGCGGGAGAGGCCCTGCACCAGAACCTTGAGGCGGCCGTCAGGCATTTTGAGCATGCGCATGATCATGCAGACCGTACCCGTGGTGTACAGGTCCGCATGTTGCGGGTCATCGACCTGCTCGTCCTTTTGGGTGAGGACCATGATGAACCGGTTGGAATTGAGCGCGGCGTTGACGGCTTCCACGGATTTTTCCCGGCCCACGAACAGGGGCAGGATCATGTAGTTGAAAACGACAATGTCTCGTACAGGCAACACCGGCACGACTTCGGGAATATCCATGGCCTTTTCGTCTTGGTCGTCAATCAGGTCCTCGGCCTCGATTTGAAATTCGAGTTCCGGGGGCGTGGTGGGTTTGTTTTCGTCGCTCATGGGAGTGAACCTCCTGGATATATCGCTTGGAGTGCCTTGTCAGCCTTGTGGAAAGAGAAAAATGAAGACCGAACAGGGATAAATGTCTGCCAGATGTAAGTTAATAATCACTTCGGGAGGGGCGTAAAGGGAAAAAGGATGATTTTATGCAAAAAGTCGTGAAAAAAAAGTCATGGGAACCGTCGGAACGTGTCAACCCAGGATGCGAAACCCTGCAAATTTCCTGCTAGCGGGGACTTTTTCGCATTCCAGGGTGTCCACGCGGGAAAAAGGGGAGCCTTTGGCAAGCCTGGCGCGGAATTCTTCCAGCGCGGCGTGTTCCGCGCTGGCCATGCACTCCACCCGGCCGTCGGGCAGATTGCGGACCCAGCCTGTGATATTCATGGCCAGGGCGGTCTTTTGGGTCCATCCCCGGAACCAGACGCCCTGGACGCGGCCCGAGATGAAGCAATGGATGGTCTGCATGGCAAAGCTGTTCCGTTGGGGGGATACGAAAAACGGCGCGGGGAAAACCGTTTCGCTCCAGGTGGGCGGAAGCCCCCCCGGGATGGTTCCCTACCTGAAGACGACATCCCCGAGAAGGCTTTTCGGGACGGCAATGTGGTGCCTGTCCACCTGTTCCTTGTTGAGATAAAGTTTTCCGCGGCTGTCGGTCAGCGGATATATGGAGCCCGGGCTTTCCCCTGAAAGAATTCTTTTTGCAATTTCAGCTGCGGCCTGTCCATGATGGTAGCCATAAAGGGTGTATGCGCCAACCGTGCCTGTTTTCGTCACAGTGTAGTCCTGGCAGGAGAAAACAGGGACCGCGCTGTGGGCGGAAGTCCAGTCGATAACTTCCGTTACGTCCACGTGGGTTCCATTTTTCATTTTCAAGGTGTGGAAGGTTATAACCATTATCAGGTCGTATTCCTTTGCCTCGGAGATTATCCTCATCCAGTTTTCCCAGCTGGATGCAACCTTGAACTCAAGCAGAACGCCACCTATCGAAATGGATTTGTTCTTTTTGAATGTGACTGAAAGGATCGAATCCGTTGTCGGGCTGTCGTCGAACAGAAGCAGAATTCTTTTGGTGGCAGGAAGTAATGATTTGAGAACTCTTGCCGCCGGAAAAACGGGCGTTCTTTCGAGAACGCCTGTAATATTTCCCGGTATTTCTTTGAAATAAGATCGTGGATTGTTGTTTATCCCCAAATAAACAACTGGAGTTTCTGTTTTAACTATCTTTGCTCCGAGTAGGCGAAGGGCGTTGTCGTCACCTATCATTACAAGATCCGGCCTGTATAATTTAAAGTAAGAGTATGCCTCGTTGCTTTTCTCTTCTATTTCCAGGGAGCTTAATCTTTTGCTGTCAAGATAGAAAAATTCAAGTTTATATTGTTTTCCAAGCGTGTCTGCAATTCCTTCATCACACTGGCGCGTCCATGACAATGTCGGGTGGTAGCTTTGGATCACAAGAATTCTTTTCTCGGCATCGGCAGTTGCAGACGAGCTGAAGAGTAAGGTTATCAGGAAGACAAAGAGGGAAAGATTCCTGTGATTTCTCATGATGTCCTGCGCACCAGGTTGCTTTCAAGGAGATACTATTTTCAGAGTACCAAGACTACGCCAAGTCCGGGTATTGTCAAGGCGGTTGACGGCGTTTGTTCTTTCGCTCGGACGCGCTGTCCTCGGCACGGCCGGTCCTTGCCTTGTTCCCATGCTCGGACGGCGTATGTTTTTGGGGGCTTGAAAGCTGGCTGTCTACCGAAAGACACCCCCAAAGGGCCACCCCGGTTCCGGGACGCCCCTTTGGGGGTGTCTGGGGTATGTGGGCGGGGTTCTTCTATTTCAGGACAGCGGCGCCTGCCATGGCAACGGATTCATCTTCATCAACGCTTCCGCCGCTGACGCCTATGGCTCCAACAACGACATCGTTTTTGTCCACAAGCAGCACCCCGCCTGCAAACACGATAAGCCCGTCGTTGCTGACCTCGATGCCATAAAGGGGCTGGCCTACCTGTGATGCTGCACCCAATGCACGGGTCGGCATGTTGAAGTACCTTGCCGTGATAGCTTTCTTAATGGAGATATCGATGCTTCCGATGAATGCATCGTTCATCCTGTAAAATGCTTTCAGATTCCCGCCGGAATCTACCACGGCGATGTTCATCGGAACTTTGATTGCGGTTGCTTTGGCAACGGCGGCCTGCAATATCTTTTGGGCCTGGGCCAGATTCAATTCTCCAGGGAGGGTTACTTTTGGTCCTTCGGCAAAAGCGACGGTGCAGAATGCAAGTGTCAGAACAAGACTCAGAATGGTAAGGGAAAATTTGCGCATGACATGTTTCTCCATTTAGATGGTTCAACCTCACTGCATTGATTTTTAGATGAAACAGGCGGGGATGACAAGAACGATACATTGATTTTCCCTGATTTTCAGGTGAGATTTCGGGTAGTCCATTCATGGGATGAACCTTTCGCCTTGTTCCGTGAGGGAGTCCGGAGAGTCGCTTTTCCCGTCGGGAGCGACCGTACATTGCCGTCGACTCCTGCTTGTCGGCGATGTCTTTGACCGTGCAGTTGCGGGCTGGAGGGAAGCCAACAAAATCATATCCGGGCCAGATCTCCCCAATTCCCAAGGCGGCCGTCACGAAGTTTGCGCAGCAGCACCAGGAAGAGACAGGCGGTCTGCATGGCGTCGGCCAGGGCGTTGTGCGCGGGGTAGGACGGCAGGTCGTAGACATGGCTCAGATGGGCCAGGTTGAAGGCCGCCCGTTGGTCGAACCGCTCATAATAGCCGCTCTGCGACTCCTGGTGCGCCTTGGCGAGCCGCATGGTGTCCAGGCTGGGATTGTTCAGCCGTCCCTGCATCACGTCCTTGAGCGCCCGGTTCAGAAAGTCCATGTCCATGCCGATGTTGTGGCCCACGATGACCCGGCCCGAAACGAAGTGAACCAGATCGGGCAGAACGGCGCGCAGCCGGGGCATGTTCCGCACCTGGTCCGGGGTGATGCGGTGGACCAGGGTGGAGAGTTTTTTCAGGCCGTCGCGGGGCTGGACCACGGCATAAAAGGTCTTGCCCGCCTGGATGCGCAGGCTGTCCACGCAGACCCCGCCGATGGAGACGATTTCGTCCTTGCCTGGTTCCAGGCCGGTCAGTTCGGTGTCCAACACCACAAAGGGGATGTCGGACAGGACCATGCCCCGGTGCAGCCCGGCGCAGGCCGCATCGTTGGCTTGCAGGAGCGGATGTTCCTGAGGTTTTTTCTTCAGCAGCCCGAGGGCGCGGCGCAAGGGCATGAAGCCTCCGGTGTCGTGTTCATATGTCCCGAAGCCACAGGGCGAAAACAGGGTCAACTATCCTCCAGGCTCCGCAGCTTCTTTCTATGAGGTCTTCCTCGCCCAGTTTCCTGATGGTGTTTTGCACGACGGCCTGGGACATGGCGGCCGTGCGCAGGGCGTCTGCGGAAAAGGGCTTTTCCAGGGGGGAATGCGCCAACATCTTGAGAAAGCGTAGCTGGTGGGGGGTGAGTCCGTTGCAGACGGCCTCGTAGGCGTAGCGTTCGGCGGTCCGCACCTTGCGCAGGCCTTGCTCGATATGCTGGAGGGTGATTGTCTGGCCCGCGAGATCAAAGACCTCCCTGGCCAGGCTTTGGATATAATATGGATAGTGGTCCACCTTCCGGGCCAGGGCTGCTGCGGTTTGCGCGTCGCAGGTTTTGCCATGCGCCTGGAATTGCTCCTGCAGGAACAGAACCGCGTCGCCGTGCGGCAGGGGGGGCAGTTCCATCATGCGTGCGGACTGGAAAAAAGCCCGTTTCCGGTTGTTGAACATGGCCAGCAAAATGCCGCGCCGGCTGCCGGGAAAAACATAGGAACAGGGCTGTCCCTGGACGGCTCCCCGGATGACGCCCTCGATGGCCGCGGATTCCTTGAGGCGGCAGACCTCCTGGATTTCGTCGAGAACCACATGCACGGGATACGGCCCCTTGCCGGCGAATTCCCCGATTTCGAGCAGCACGGATTCCAGCCGCTGCATGGGGGCTGCCTGGGTCGGCTCCACGGTGAGGTCGTATCCGTCGGGCCGGACGTGGACCACGGGGCGGAATTCCGCCAGCCCCTTGAGCAGCCGCCTGCCTTTGTCCAGCAAGGATTCCTTGGCATGTACCGCCCGGAAAAAAGCCGTGGCGATGCGGTTGCCAAGGTCGGAGACCGAGTCTACGCCGAACAGGTGGGCGTAGACGGTGAGATACCCCTGCTTGCGCAATGCGTCCTGGACCTTGAGCACCAGGGATGTCTTTCCGTAGCGCCGGGGGCTGTGCAGGACCACGTTGGTGTGGTCGCGGGCGTCACGCAACAGTTGGGCATACTCTTCCCGGCGGTCGCAAAAGGGCGAGTCCGGGGAAAGCGCCTCGAGCACGAAGGGGTTTATTTCCGATGGGTGGTTGTTCATGCTTCTTGCATAACTAACTGTTAGTAACTAATCAAGCATAACACGGGACGCACTTGGCCTGCATGGATTTTTTTCCGCAATCACATGTCCAGACGAAAGGTGTCCCGGATGTGTGATTGCATTTCTCCCAGCACGGCAAAGGCCTGCTTCAGGGTGCGTTTTTCCAGTTCGGTCAGTCGGGACGGGTCCAGGTAGTTGTCCGGTTCCCTGTCCTGTTCCATGCAGCGGAGCTGATGCACCATGCGGATCTGGGTGATGAAGGCGTAGGCTTCGCGGATTTCGTTGAACAGCTGGCTGCTGATTACACCCTTGTCGTGCACTGCCCGCAGGCGGTCCAGGGTGTTGGTGCGGTGAACCCCGGCCGACAGGGCCGTCAGACGGGAAAAGTCCACAAAGGGCATGATGCCCCGTTTTTTCAGGTCCAGCCGGTTCTTGTGCCGGCCGTCCTTTTCCACCATGAAATTCTTGAAAAACGTCAGCGGCGGATTCTGGCGCAGGCAGTCGCGGGCCAGGAGCTTGAGAAACACCCCGCTTTGCGGGGCATGGGAGGCGATGGTGGCGCGCAGGCGGTCGCACATCCGCGGGTCGCCGAAGCCGTGTCGCAGGTCGAAGAATATGGTGGCGTGCAGCAGGTGGTCCGGTTCGGGCCGCTGGATGAGGTCCAGGAAATATGTCTGCCAATCCTGTTCGGTCTTCCGCCATCTGGGGTTGGATGCCATCATGTCACCGGGGCAGCGCGGAAAGCCGCATCGCTCCAGGTGGTCGATGACGGCCTCGGACAGGTCGGCAAAGTAGGCGGCCGCCTCCGCCTGTTCCTTTGGTTTGTCGGGGCGGGCATACGCCAGGGCGTTGTCCTGGTCCGTGCGGAAGGTCTGTTCCCGGCGGCCTTCGCTGCCCAGCAGTATCCAGGCGAAAGGCACGGGAGGCGTACCCGCCCGTCGTATGCACAGGGTCAGCAGCCGTTCCAGGATAAGGTCGTTGAGCACGGCCACCATGCGGCTTACGTTGTCGGCCCGGGCGCCTTCCTCCATGAGCGTCCGGATGACCATGGGAGTTTTGCGGCCGAGTTCGTACAGGTTTTCGAAATTCGTGGCGGCCACGATTTCACGGTACAGGGAAAAGGGCGAACGCCCCTGCAGGACCAGGATGTCGTGGGAGGTGATGACGCCTCTGATGCTTCCGAGGCCTTTGGGGGCGGCTCCCGTGGGACCGTCCGTCCGGACCACGGCCAGATGGTGGATCTTGTCGCGCATCATCATCAGCAGGGCGTCGAAACAGGTGGCGTCGTCCCGGATGGTGGCCACGGGCGAAGTCATTATTTCGCGCAGGGGCCAGTTGTAGTTGAGCCCCTGGGCCACGACCTTGTAACGGAAGTCCTTGTCCGTGACGATGCCCCGGATGTCGCCCTGGTCGCCCGCCACCAGCAGCGACCCCACATGTTCGCGGGCCATGGTTTCGGCGGCGCTGCGGATGTTTTCGCTTTCCCCCATGACCACGGGGTCGCGCCGCAGAATCCGGCCCACCTTGGCCGTGAACAGGTACAGGCTGGCTTCCGGCTTGGGGCTGATGCGGCACTGGCGCAATTCGGAAAAGGCCTTGGCCGCGTAGGTTTCGGAAAAGCTCTTCAGGTAGTAGCGGGCCAGGCCTGGCTGCTTGTCCACGAGGTCCAGAAAGGCCTGCCTTTCCAGCCGGATGAAAAAAGTGTCTTCCACGGTTTCCGCGTTCAGTCCGGCCTTGTCTCCCCGGATCATGGCCAGGGCGCCCAAGGCCCCGCCTTCGCCCCGGAAATCTGCCAGGGACACGGTCTCGTCGCCCTGGCGCAGGAAGAGCCGTACTCCGCCGCGCTGTACCAGCCACAGGCTGTCCAGCTCGGTCTTGCCCTGGTGCATGAAATGCTCGCCGCGCGGGATGAAGTCGATGGTGCAACGCCGCGCAAGGTCCCGTCGCGTCTGCTCGGGAAGGTCGGAAAAGGGCAGTGTCCTGCCCAGAAAATCCACAATCCCGGCAGGATCGCGCGCCTGATCTTCAAACGAACCGCCAAAGGAACCAGGGGGGGAGGTTCCAGGGGAATCATCGGAGGAGACAGGGGCGTTTTCGCCGGGAGGTTTTCGGGACGGGTCATGCATTGTTCGGCCTTTCCCTTGCGTTTTTTTTCAACGGCCTGCCCATCGCTGCCGCTGCCGGGGGCTGGTTCATCCTAAACCGGGGTAATTTCCGTGTCCATACAATTGGCCTTCAAAACGCCCGGCTCCGTGCCTTTTCCTGGCATCATTGCTGCAACTCACGCCATCAAGAGAGCTGAAAGGGAAAAAACTTCCGCAGCATGGAGCCGCATATGTTGAAGGGACTGGAATTGGTGGTCATCGTTTCGGGGCATGAAGGCCAGGCGCGCATGGACCGTCTGGCCGCTGGCAACGCGGGCGCGTCAAGCGTGCAGATTTTCGGGTCGGGCGCACAGGCCCTGGAATATCTGGGGGCCAACAACGCGGACATCGTCATATGCGACGATCAGTTGAACGACATGACGGGCCGGGAATTTGTTGCCCGGCTGCGTCTTGATCCCGTGCTGTCCCTGCAGGCCGTACTCATGGCTTCCGGCGGTTCGGAGGAGTCCGACGTGCTGGAGGCCCTGGCTGCGGGCTGTTCCGGGTATCTGGTGCGTCCCTATTCGCAGGAGGCGTTCGAGCGTCAGACGCGCCTTGCCATGCAGAGCTGCTCCTATCCCGGAAACATGGCCGTGATGTTTGCCAAGGCACGCGCCCGGCGCAACCAGGACGATCCGTCCCGGCGCAACCAGGCTGCCGTTCTCGATCCCGTGGACACGGTCAACGAACGCCATCCTGCCCGCCGCCATTACAAGCTGGGCCAGCTGAATTTCATGAACGCCGCCTACCGCCGGGCTGCTGCGGAATTCCGCAAGGCCATCGACGTGAACCGCTTCTATGCCGAAGCCTACGAGGGCCTTGCCCGCGCCTGCCGCGGCATGGGCGACGAACGGGGCTATCTGGACAACCTGAAGCGGGCCATGGAGATTTTTGCGGACCAGGAACGGTTTCTGGAAACGCGCAATACGTTTTTGGAGTTGCGCAAGGCCCGTGAATTTCCGGTGAATCCTTTTTACGAGAAGGGCATTTCCTTGTGGAAGGACGGCGATTATCCCGAAGCCATCCTGTCCTGGCGCAGGGCGGTCAAGCTGACGCCTGCGAGTGACCGGGTGGTGAGCTGCCTTGCCTGGGCCTATAATATCGTTGGCGAACGCGCCCAGGCCGTGGAGGTGCTCCACGAAGCCCTGGCGCAGTATCCCGGTTTGCCCAAGGCCGGGGATCTGCTGTACCGTCTGACCGGCCAGGAAGCGGGCCGCCCGGAAAACCCGCTGCGCAACATGGTGACCAGGGGGCTGAGCACTCTGCGGCGGGCCGTGGGCAGAAACGTGGCGGAGAACGCGGCCTGACCGCGACAGCGGCTGCCGCGCCGTCCAATGTTCCCCCGGGTTTTCGGGGCTGCCGACGGGACGGGTACCAAGTCGAACCGGCAGGCAGCCCTTGCCTCTCCGTGCGTCTTGGCGTAGAGTCGTGCCGATTTCATCAGCCACGGTTCAGGAGAGGCAATGAGCGGTACCACTGGAAATATTCCCATTATCAGGCTTGACGGACGCATTGTCAGCGACAACGCGCCCGGCGTGAAAAAACAGATTCAGAACTGTCTGGAAGAGGGCAACAAAAGTCTGGTGCTCGACATGTCCAATGTGCCGTTCATAGATTCTTCCGGATTGGGCACACTGGTCGGTTCCATGCGCGTGGTTGCGGCCAAGGGCGGCGACCTGATCATAGCCGGCATGATTCCCGAAGTCAGGGCGCTGTTTCAGTTGACGCGGCTGGACAAGGTTTTTGAAATCTACGACACAGTGGATCAGGCCGTTGAAAGCTTTGCCGATTGATACCCCCTTTCTTTCGAACTGTCCGGCGTTGCCGGTCATCCCCCCCCCTTTTTCCGGGTCATCCCGGCTATTCATTCCATAGGGCGACCGCCTGCCGGGTGTGCGCGCCCGTTAATCGATTATTTGGTCCCGTGCCGCGAACGATATGGTATTCGCCCCGGCGGAACCCCGTTCACCCTTGTCATAACCAAAGCGTACGCAAAACCCCCTTTTAACGGAGGATTACCATGGGGAAGAGCAAACTCGGCGAGAGAATCAGGATTTTCAGGGAAAAGCATGAACTCGGCCGCGAAGACCTGGCCGACCGTTCCGGGCTGGACCTGGCGTTCATCACCGCCCTGGAGGAAGAGGACGTCTACCCTTCGTTGGGACCTCTCATCAAGATAGCCCGTTCCCTTGGCGTGCGCCTTGGAACATTCATGGACGACGAGGAAAATGTGGATCCGCTCATCATCCGCAACTCGGAGCGCGAAGAAGCTCTGACCATGCGTCCCGGCGGCCATTGCGACCCCGCCCTGTCCTTCCATTCGCTGGGCAAGGGAAAGACCGATCGCCACATGGAGCCGTTTTTCATCCAGATCCGTCCGGAAAACTGTGAGCACAAGCTTTCAAGCCACGAAGGCGAGGAGTTCATCGTGGTGGTTTCCGGCAGGGTCAAGCTGGTCCATGGCCGCAACGAGCATATTCTGGAGCCGGGCGACAGTCTCTATTTCAATTCCATCGTGCCGCACCACGTGGGATGCGAAGGCGACAGCCCGGCGGAAATTTATGCCGTGCTCTACTTCCCGGAGTAATGGCATGAAAGAGACACAGCCCGCATTGCGGGAAAAAACATTGGGTCAGCTGCTTGACGCGGCAGTGGAAAATTATCCGGACAACGATGCGCTCATTTATGTGGATCGGGATTTTCGCAAGACCTACGCCGAATTCGGCAAGCTCGTGGATCAGCTCGCCATGGGGCTCATGGCCCTGGGCATCGAGCGCGGCGAAAAAGTCGCCATCTGGGCCACCAACGTGCCCTACTGGGTGGCTCTGCAATTCGCCACGGCAAAGATCGGTGCGGTGCTGCTCACGGTGAACACCAGCTACAAACGCGAAGAAGTCCGCTACCTGCTGAAGCAGTCCGAATGTGAAAACATCTTCATCATCGACGGGCTGCGCGATACCGACTACGTGCAGGTGCTGCACGAGCTGATTCCGGAACTGCGCACCAGCGAGCGGGGCCGCCTTTCCTGCCAGGAGTTCCCCCATCTCCGGCGCGTCATGTTCCTTGGCTCGGAAAAGCACCGGGGAATGTTCTCCCTGCCGGAAATCCTGAGCCTTTCGGCCATGGTCACCCGGCAGGAATACCAGGAGCGCCAGGACAGCCTGGACCCGCACGATGTCGTCAACATGCAGTACACGTCCGGCACCACGGGGTTTCCCAAGGGCGTCATGCTGACCCATTACAATGTCGGCAACAACGGTTTCTGGATCGGCGAGAACCAGCGTTTCACCAACAAGGACAGGGTCTGCATTCCCGTGCCCCTGTTCCATTGTTTCGGCTGCGTGCTGGGGGTGATGGCCTGCGTCAACCACGGCGCCACCATGGTCATCACGGAAACCTACAAGCCCCTCGACGTCATGTCTGCCGTGGACCAGGAAAAGTGTACCGCCTTGTACGGCGTGCCGACCATGTTCATCGCCATCCTGGACCACAAGCTCTTCAACCGTTTCGACTATTCCTCGCTGCGCACCGGCATCATGGCCGGCTCCCCTTGTCCCGTGCCGATCATGCGCAAGGTCATGGACGTCATGAACATGCAGGAAATCACCATCTGCTACGGCCTTACAGAGGCTTCGCCCGTCATGACCCAGACCCGCGTGGACGACGACATCCGCCGCAAGACCGAAACCGTGGGCCGCGCCATGCCGGAAATCGAAGTCTGCATCCTGAACCCGGAAACCGGGGAGGAATGCGCTCCCGGCGTACAGGGCGAAATATGCTGCCGCGGCTACAACGTCATGAAGGGCTACTACAATAATCCCGAAGCCACCAAGGGGGCCATAGACGCCAACGGCTGGCTGCATTCCGGCGACCTGGGAACCATGGACGAGGACGGCTACTTCGCCGTGACCGGTCGGCTTAAGGACATGATCATCCGTGGCGGGGAAAACATCTACCCGCGCGAGATCGAAGAGTTTCTCTATTCCCTGGACGGCGTGGCCGACGTGCAGGTTGCGGGCGTGCCCAGCCGCAAGTACGGCGAAGAGGTCGGGGCCTTTGTCCGGCTCAAGAACGGTGCGGACATGCAGCCCGAGGATGTGCGCGATTTCTGCCGGGGGCAGATCGCCTGGCACAAGATTCCCAAGTATGTCGCTTTTGTGGATGAATATCCCATGACCGCCAGCGGAAAAATCCAGAAATACAAGCTGCGGGAAATGGCAGAGGAGTTGTTTCCGGAAGCCAAGGAGTAGTCCGGCTTCATTTTTTCCAGTTTTTCAGAATCGGGGGGCCGTCGTTTGTTTCGGGCGGCCCGCTCAAGGAGATGCGCAAATGAGCAAGCCGTATGAGGAAATAGCGCCCAGGCTCCGCGCTCTGCGCGATGCCGTGGACATGTCCGTGCAGGATATGGCCCAAAAAACAGGCATGAGCGTGGAAGAGATCGAAAACTACGAATCCGGGCTGCACGAAATTCCGGTAAGCTTTCTCTTTGACGTGGCCAAGGTCTGCGGGGTGGATACCACCGTGCTTATTTCGGGCGGGGATTCCCACCTGAAGGGCTTTACCGTGGTGCGCGGCGAAGGCGGCCTGGATGTGCGGCGGCGCAAGGACTACGGCTACAAAAGCCTGGCCTATCGTTTTGCCGGACGCAAGATGGAACCCTTTATCGTCACCGTTCCCCCCAAGGAATCCGAGGAGATGAACTTCAACCACCATTCGGGCCAGGAGTTCATCTACATGCTGCGCGGAAAATTGGAAATCCGCCTGGAGGACAAGGTCACGGTGCTCGAACCTTCGGACAGCATCTATTTCGACTCCCATATTCCCCATGCCCTGCGCGGTCTGGACGGCAAGGAAGCAGAGTTTCTGGACGTGATTATCTAGTGTGGTGTTTTTCGGAAACAACATCCTTTCGCGAAATGCCACACGAAAAATCCGATCTGCCGTTTGTCTCGCCGCATATTGCGGAGACCACGATGTCGCGCATCTGCAGAGCCTTTACATCGGCGAACGCGACACTGTCCTACGCCACAAGGGAGAAAAAAAGTGACTACCCGTTTGAAGCCTGAATCCTACAAGGATTTTCTGGATACATTCCATGTCGATGTGCCTGCAAACTACAACTTCGCCTTTGACACCCTGGATGAACTGGCCGCCGCATGCCCGGAAAAAATCGCCATGGTCCACGTCGGTCCCGATGAAACACGCCATGAATACGATTTCGCCTTTTTCCGCGACGAATCCATGCGCCTTGCCAACGCCCTGAAGGTCCAGGGGCTGAACAAGGGCGACCGGGTCATGCTCATTCTTTACCGCCGCGTGGAGTTCTGGGTCGCCATGCTGGCCCTGCACCGCATCGGCGCGGTTCCCGTGCCGTCCCCCGCGCTGCTCACCTCCAAGGACATCGAATTCCGCGTCAACTACGCCACGATCAAGGGCGTTGTCGTGGAAAATTCCGTGGCCGACCGCATTGAAGCCGCCCGCGCCGATTGTCCGACCCTGAACGTTCTGGTCCAGGTGGACGGCGACCTCATTTCCGACGGTTGGGCGTCCTACGAAAATATTGTCAAGGCCGCGCCCGCATCCTACGCGCGCACGGCCAGCACGCCCGGCGGCAAGGACCCGCTGCTTATTTTCTTCACCTCCGGCACGACCGGCATGCCCAAAATGGTCGAACATACCCACGAGTACCCCCTCGGCCATTACACCACGGGCGTTTACTGGCACGATCTGCACGAGAACGACCTGCACCTCACCTTGGCCGACACGGGATGGGGCAAGGCTGTCTGGGGCAAGTTCTACGGCCAGTGGATGGCAAAAGCAGCTGTTTTTGTCTGGGATCTGCGCGGCAAGTTCGAACCGGGCAAGCTGCTTGAACTCATCAGCCAGCACAAGGTCACCACCTTTTGCGCGCCGCCCACGGTTTATCGGTTCATGGTGCGCGAGGACCTGAAAAAGTACGACCTCTCGGTCCTGCGCCACTGCACCACGGCGGGCGAGCTGCTCAACGACAGTGTATTTCTGGCCTGGAAGGAAGCCACCGGGCTGCCCATCTACGAAGGGTACGGCCAGACCGAGACCTGTCTGCAGATAGCGACCCTGCCCTTCATGGAACCCAAGCCCGGCTCCATCGGCAAACCCGCACCCGGCTGGGAGCTGGACCTGCTCGACCCGGAAGGCAATGTCTGCGCCCCCGGTGTGGAAGGGGAAATCTGCATCCGTATTGCCGATGAAAACGGCGAGCGCAAGGTGCTCGGATTGTTCACCGGGTATCTCGACGAACCGGAAAAGACCGCGTCCGTCAAATTCGACGGCTACTACCATACCGGCGACAAGGCCTGGATGGACGAGGACGGCTACCTGTGGTTCCTCGGCCGCAACGACGACCTCATCAAGAGTTCGGGCTACCGCATCGGACCCTTTGAAGTGGAAAGCGCGCTCATCACCCATCCCGCAGTGGTCGAGGCGGCCGTCACCGGCATTCCCGACCCCGTGCGCGGGCAGGCTGTAAAGGCCACGCTCGTGCTGGGGCAGGGATACGTTCCTTCGGAAGAACTGACCAAGGACATCCAGGACCATGTGAAGAAAGTCACCGCGCCTTACAAATATCCTCGCGTGATCAATTACGTGGACGAACTCCCCAAGACCATCTCCGGCAAAATCAAACGCGCCGAAATCCGCGAACAGGACGAGGCGTAGGAGAGGCGTGAGGGGGCAAACCTTTCTTAAAAAGGTTTGCCCCCTCACCCTTTAGTCTGCTGAAAAAGGCCCAATAACTTCGTTGTTTCAAAAAACTCAAATCCTCGCGTATCAGAAAATACGCGTCGGCCTTGAGTTTTTCTTACGCCTTGTTCTTGTACCTTTTTGAGCAGACTACTGTGTTTAGGATTTATCGTGTGCTTAAACCGCAGGTCCAGGAGGCCGTTGCCTCCTGGCGGTGGTCTGGAGGCAGCGCCTCCAGTCTTTATGCTGCGGCAGCGCCTCCAGTCCCCGGGTGGCCTACTTTTGAGGAGACACGGTTGCCGGCATCTTTGGGTGAATCTGTTTCGTACTGGTGCTGAGGACATAAGAGAAAATGGATACCAGGATGACCGCGCCGCCCGCCATGGTGGTGAGCGGGGGCTGTTCGTTAAAGAAGGCAAATGCCCATACCGGAGCCAGCACGGCGCTGATCAAGGTGAGTGTCGCCATTTCCGCGGCCGGTATATAGCGGGACGAGACCGCATTCAGCACCCGCCCGAGGGGAGCGGAAAACAGCCCCATGCATCCCATTATCAGCCAGGTATTCAGGCTGAAGTTGGAGGGCGTAGAGGGAATGAACATCACCAGGGCGATAAAGAGACCGCCTAATCCAACAACGGCGAGCCTGCTGATTTCTTTGTACTTTCTCCATAATGTTCCGTTAAGGCCGAGGCAGGAAACCGTGATGATGGCAAAGCCGTCTCCAAGGAAATTTCCTCCTTTCAGCGAGCCGTTGACCACGATAAAGATGCCCAATATTACGCCTGCGATGGCCAGCCATAAGGATTTTTGCGTTTTTTCCCGCAGGATAATCCAAGAGACCAGAGCGGTGAAAATGGGGCGGGCGCTCATGATGAAGACCGTATTGGCCACGGAAGTATGCTTGATGCTGAGCACGAAGGTCGAGGCGCTGCCCACAATGAGGAGCGCCGAAACAACGACGGGCCAACCGCTCTCCACCAATGTGCGCACAAGGCCTCTGGGGTCTGTTATCTGAATGAGCAGGGCCATG
This sequence comes from Desulfovibrionaceae bacterium, assembly GCA_963665185.2. Classification (GTDB taxonomy): domain Bacteria; phylum Desulfobacterota; class Desulfovibrionia; order Desulfovibrionales; family Desulfovibrionaceae. The sequence goes on from CAXXPO010000014.1 coordinate 93,958, forward strand.
GAAATGGCGGAGAACAGACCGAAGAGAAAGGCGGTATCTACGCCGCCGACCCCGGAAAGACGTATGAAGACGGAGTCGAAGCTGAGGAGGAGTCCGCCTCCCAAGGCCGCTAGCCGTCCTTTTCCATGGTCGTTGTCGGGAAGTATTGTCTTTACTGACGAAATGTTCATGGGGTGCTCCTTTGTGTTATCATACTTATGAGTGTGGTAATGAGAGCTTTCGTGATCCGTGTCAAGAAAAACATACTGACTAGTATGATTTTGTTTTTGAAAGGAAGAGCGGCATGAAAAAAAGCGAACAGAAAAAAGAGCAGAAGCGGAACGATATTATCCGGGCTGCCCAGGAAACCTTCCGCACGGATGGGTATATTGGAGCCAGCATGGACAAGATTGCCCAATGCGCCGGGGTGACCAAGCAAACCGTGTACAGGTATTTTCCTTCAAAGGAGGTGCTGTTCCAGGCTTCGCTTGAAGCCCGGCGGGCAGGCCTGGACAGGCAGTTTCAGGGAGAACTGGCAGGGGAAGACCCGTACGAGGCCCTTACTCGTTTTGCCATTGGCTTTCTCCAGCTGCACATGTCCGAAGATCACTTGGCCGGGGTGCGCCTTTTGGTTGCGGAAGGGCCGAAAGCTCCGGAGCTGACCCGGGCTTTTTTTGCCTTTGGCCCGCACAGGACGGCGGACTGTCTGAAAGAATTCTTAACCACGAAATTTCATGTTGACGATCCGGAATATGCCGCAAAAATGTTTCTCAGCACTCTGCTTGCCCTGCGCATGAACGTCCTTGTGGGGCTTATTCCCGTTCCGACGCACGAGGATATTGTCCGCCATGCGGAACGAACCGTGGCAGTCTTTATGAACCGGCTCAAGGAATAATGTCGGGTTGCGGCCCGGCTGAAATCCTTTTTCATAAAGAAAAGCGGTGTGACGTCGGGGAGGCTGAACTTTCACCCTTGCCCGCCATTGCGGCATCCAGACAAGATGTGCAGAATACAGCCCGCGAAGCGAAAGCCCGGAGCAACGATATCTGGCGCGAGATCGAGCAGACAACATTCGTTGTTTCTGAATACACATAATATACTACCTATGGGGAATTCATTGGACTTTTCAGCAGCAATTTTCGATTTGGACGGTACCCTTTTGTACACTCTGGAAGAGATAGCAACCGCGGGCAACGATGCCCTGGCCCGTTTGGGGTATCCGACGCACCCTGTGAACGCATACAAGCATTTTGTAGGCGGCGGAGCAAAGAAACTTGCTTTGCGCATGCTGCCCCCGGACCAGCAGACCCAGGAAGTGTTCAGCCGTTTGGCCCCCATTCTTCAGGAAGAATTCAACCGGTCGCTGAACACCGTTGCGACCCCGTACCCTGGAATTGTCGAAGCGCTTCACAAGCTGGAAGAATCGGGGAAAAAGTACGCCGTACTTTCGAACAAGCCGGAGAAGTTCAGCAAGGATGCCATTCGCAAATTTCTGCCCCATGCGAATTTCTTTGAAGTGCGGGGAGGGCGTGACGACATGCCTCTCAAGCCCGCGCCGGACAGCGCTTTGGCCCTTGCCCGGAACATGGGTGTGGAGCCGGAGCGTACGCTTTTTGTGGGCGATTCGGATGTGGACATGCTTACGGCCTCCAATGCCGGGATGATCGGCGTCGGGGCGGCCTGGGGATATCGCGGCGCGGACGAGCTTGCCAAAGCAGGGGCGCAGGTCGTTGTGGATGCATCCGAGGACCTGATAAAGCTGTTTTGACGCGCGCCCGAACCATCGGGTAAAGGTTCTTTTTTGTTGTCCGTGTTCGGGGGCAAACCAGAATTTTTTATATTACCACGAGATAAGGGAGCAGCAGGGAATATGGCGCAAATAGTTTTGGCCTCGCACAACAAGGGCAAAGTCGTCGAACTGAAGCAGATGCTGTCCGAGTTCGGCATTGAAGTGCGCAGTCTGGCGGAATACCCGGAGATCGGGGAAATCGTCGAGGACGGAGAGACCTTTGAGGAGAACTGCCTCATCAAGGCCCGCGCCGTGTGCAAGGCAACTGGCAAAATCGCAGTTGCCGACGATTCCGGCCTTGAAGTCGACTCCCTGGGCGGACGGCCCGGCGTCTACACCGCCCGCTACGCTGGCGAGCATGCCACGGACGAAGAAAATTACACCAAGCTCCTGGGTGAACTCGGCGACCTGCCCGACGAGAAACGCGGCGCGCAGTTCGTGTGCGTGGTCGCTGCCGTGGCACCCAACGGAGAAATCATTACCGCGCGCGGACAGTGGCGGGGACGCATAGGCTACAAGCCCGTTGGAGAGAACGGCTTCGGCTACGACCCCGTATTCACAGATCCAGAACTCGGCCGCACCAATGCCCAGCTTACCCGCGAAGAAAAAAACGCCCGCTCACATCGCGGCAATGCCCTGCGCCTGCTGTTGGAACAGTGGCCGGATTTTTGGGAAAAAGTGGGAGGATAGCCGGAAAGGCATCTCTTTGGCGCCAGGATATTCTGTTTGTATGGTCCTGTCGTTTATGTGCGCGTTATATTTTTTGATGGGGAAGTACGATGATGCTGCCGACTGTCGACTGTCTATCGAGCAGTTTACACTTCCCATTGATATTCACGATCTCCGGGATAAGCCTGGGATAGTATTCATATGGCCCTTTTTTGTGGATTTTCAGAGGTTCGGGAACGTTTTCAAGCATTGAGCAGAAGGTGGGATCGGCGGGGTCGAGAAGAATGGGGCCTTCCGGTGTTTTCGTATAGAGTACGGAGTGGCCTTGTGCGTAGCGGGTGAGGCCCAGGATCGCCGAACTTCCGATCGGGAGTGTGTTCAACCGGGATGCGAATTCTTCCACATTCGCCTTGTTTTCTATGGCTGGAGTGAAATACGGGATATGGATAAGTTTATTTTTTTGGAGGAGCTGAAGCCCTAGTGTTTTGTCGTCTATCCCGTATTGGTTGAAATAGTCTGGTTTCAATCTGTGTTGAGGGACTCTGCCCTGATTCATCAGCAGAAGGGCGCTGTCCATTACGGTACTTTCACTGACGGTTACTTGAGGGTTTGTGTTTTTGATGAACATGGCAAGGGAGCACAGAAAACAAGAATTCTTGTAGGACTGCTGGAGGTAGTATTTCATTATCTGGCTACTTCCGAAAAATAGGGTCAGCCATTCTTTTCCCATGCAGGTCTCCATTGGTTGATGCGTATTTGGCCCAGACTATATTGCATTCCAAAATTTAGGCAAACATTTTTTGCGGAATGCCTGTATCGAGATGACCTCTCGCTACAGGCATTCCGGCCTGGGCGGTGTGGCTGCAAGGACTGAGTCGGTCCGGGCGCCGGGGCAGGCCGTATTGCCGTCGGGGGAAAGGAGAGACGCCGTGATGCGGTCTGTTGCGTGTTTTTCAGACCCGTTCGGCCTGACTTCTTTTCTTGAATGCCGTATGGTATTGCTGTACCCTCCGGCCGCCCCCAAGGGGAGTGACCGATGCCGTGGCAGCGTCCAGCCTGTGCGTTGCACTGCGGGGATTGATTTTCCAGGCCGGCAAAGCATGTTCCGCACCCCGCACTTCCGCTCGTGTCGCGTTCGTTACATTCGTATCATTATAAATGCAGCAGAACGAGCGGCAAGCCACATGGTGGGCATAGCCCGCCATGCACCGCCAAAGGCGGCGTGAGCGAACCTGAAAACCGCGGTTCTCAGATCGCGGTCCTCCGCAGGATACGTAGACATATTTTGCGGACATCACACTCGTTGAAAATCCCAGCCAACCCAGCCAATCGAGGCAGCCATGAAGCCTGTTTCCGTGGAAGTGAAGCTCGACCCCGACCTCATCGACCAGCCGGACGCCATCCGCAGGGCCGCTCTGCAAAAGGCTGGCGTGGGCGACGACAGGGATGTTTCAACCCGCGTCACGCGGCGTTCCATCGACGCCCGTTCCAAGCGCCCGCTTTTCGTGCTCCAGGTTGCCGTGGGCGAACCGGACGCGGTCGAACCGCAGGGGGCCGTGTTCAGACCGGTCAGGCTCGGGGAGCGCCGGGTGGTCATTGTCGGGTCGGGTCCGGCCGGATATTTCGCGGCCCTGACCCTTTTGGAGCACGGCATCCGGCCCGTGATTCTCGAGCGCGGCAAGGACGTGAACGAACGGCGCAAGGATCTGAAGCAGATCTATACCCGGGGGGAGATCGACCCGGATTCGAACTATTGTTACGGAGAGGGCGGGGCCGGAACCTATTCCGACGGCAAGCTCTACACCCGTGCCAGCAAGCGGGGCAACGTGGGCAGGGTGCTGGATCTCTTCATCGCCAATGGCGCTTCCGGCGACATCCGTATCGACACGCATCCACATCTCGGCTCCAACATGCTGCCCCGGATCGTGCGCAGAATGCGCGAAGCCATTGTGGATTGCGGCGGAGAAGTCCGTTTCGGCGCGTGTGTGGACGATTTTCTTCTGGAGGAAGGGCGGATGGCCGGAGTCCGCATCAACGGCGGCGAGCGCGTTTATGCCGATGCCGTGCTGCTGGCCACGGGCCACTCGGCCAGGGACATCTTTCGCGCCCTGGTTGCCCGCGGCATTGCGGTGGAAGCCAAGCCGTTCGCCATGGGTGTGCGTATCGAGCACCCCCAGGCGGTCATCGACAGGATTTTCTACCACCAGTCGCCCAGGCACGGAAACCTGCCGGCGGCCAGCTACCGGATTGCCACGCAGGTGGACGGACGGGGAGTCTTTTCCTTTTGCATGTGTCCCGGCGGATACGTTGTTCCCGCCTCCACCGCGCCCGGCGAACTCGTGCTGAACGGCATGAGCCTGGCCGCCCGCAACGCCCCCTATGCCAATGCCGGACTGGTGGCGGAAATCCGTCTGGAGGACGTCGGCGGGAACGGCGATCCCCTGCGTGCGCTGCATTTTCAGGCGGCCGTGGAAAAACGCATGTTCGAGGCGGGTGACGGCACGACCCTGAAGGCCCCTGCGCAACGGGTTGACGACTTCGTGGCCGGTAGAATTTCCGCCGATCTGCCGGAAACATCCTATATTCCGGGCATATACCCAGCTCCTGTGCATGAACTGCTGCCGTCCGTTGTCGGGGCGAGCTTGCGCAGGGCACTGCCCGAGCTTGGCCGCAAGTTCAGGGGATTCGATTCCGCCGAAGCCAAGGTCCTGGCCGTGGAGTCGCGCACCAGTTCGCCCGTGCGCATACCGCGCGACAGGCGGACGCTCGAACATATTCAGGTTCGCGGGTTGTTTCCCTGCGGCGAAGGGGCCGGCTACGCCGGAGGCATTGTTTCCGCGGCCATGGATGGGGAAGGCTCCGCCCTGGCCGTTGTCCGGGCTTTGGCCGCGGATTGAGACGACCGTCCCCGGTCCCCGGCAGGGTGCCGGAAAGCCCCCCGGAGTTTTCCCTGCATTTTTTGTTTTCACGGGGGATGGCGCGTGGCTTCCGATACGCGCCGTCCTTGAATTCTTTCATGGCGCCGCAGCTTCGGGCCTTTGCCGGCAGGATGGGGCGGACGCCTTTGCGTTTTCGCACACCGGTGCGGCACCCTCTTCAAAGGACAGGCGGGGCCGGGACCTCTCTACGCCCGGCGGCGGACCAGCGTGACCGGGGCGATGTCCACGACCTCGGCCAGGGATTGCTGGATGGTGAATTCCTGTTGCGGTTGTCCTTCTTTTCTGGGCAGCCAGCCCCTCAGATATATCCAGTCGGCATCCCGCCCCTCCCAGAGTTTGAGGGTCGCATCCCCTTCGGTCTGCGCGGTGAGTCCTTTGCGCCGGACCAGGACGGGATCTCCCTTTTGCGGGGGGAGCCAGGGGTCGCAGTAGACGATGTTGCCGGATTGAATGCCTGCCGGAAGCATGGAATCGCCAATGGCCATGGCCGCCAGGACGCCTTGGCGAAGCAGGGGGGATGAGGTCGCCACTGCCAGCTTGGTGCTGGCCGACCAGCCGGACAGGCCGCATTGCGCCAGTCCGATGATGGGAATTTCCGTTCCCGGCGGGAGGATGCCCGATGGCGACATGTTCGGGAGGAACCGTCCGTGGGCGTCCTCCCCCCCCGCCGGGGGCGGGGGGGGGCTCCCCAGGGATTCCGCGTCCTGCGCATAGTCTGGGTTGTCGCAATGCTCCGGGTATTTGTTTTCCCTGTTTTTGCGGCGCAACGGCATGAGTGGGCCGTCCTGTTCGTATTGTCCCCTGGTAAGAAGCGGATAGCCGATCTGCGCAATCAGGAAGTTCATGTTGATGCGGTATCGGATCGCCCAGTTCCGCAGGGCGGTCGCGGGCGGCGACATCTTTCGGTCCAGTATGGCGGCCAGTTCCTGCGGAGTGATGCCGCCGGCCCGTGCGAACCGTTCCGGAGCGGCGTCCAGTTCGCCGTAGACGATGTCCCGCAGGGCGTCGGCCATACAGGAAAATGCTGTATTTTCTTTCATGGATTGCGGATTCGCGTGCATCTCGCCTGTTCCGGTCAGCAGCCAGTTCGTGTTCACTTCGTATTGTTCGGCCAGCAGGATGAGTATCTTGGCGGAGGGATAGGATTTTCCGGAGCAGTAGTCGCCGATGGTTTGGGGACGTACTCCGAGTTGCGAGGCCAATTCCGCTCTTGTAAGCTTCAAGCCGTTAATAAGTATCTTGAAACGTTCACTAACGGATATTCTCCGTTCTTCAGGGGTTCTTACTTGCGGTTTTTCTGTTGGCACGTGCGTTCTTTTTGCTATTTTTGAGGGAATAAAAAGAAAAAGCGATACATTGACCAGTATTGCAAATTTTTAAGAAGGTATTGAGAAAAATGTCAGAACGCAAGCGGGAACTCAAGAAATGGCTGATCGACAACCCCCTGGACCCTGACCGGATTGAGGCTGCGGCGGCGAGGACCGGGCTGGCGCCGGTCACATTGCGGTGTTACCTCTCAAAACCCACCATGCCCCGAAAGGTTCACGAGGAATTTGTGAACATGGGAATTCCCGTCGCGCTCCTGCCGCGTCAGACGCAGACCAAGGAAGAGTTGATCGCCGAAAACAGAACCCTGCGGCGGCGACTTTCCAAGTACGAGCCGGATTTCAAGGTCGAGCCGTACTTCACATCTTCCGAGGCGAGGATGTGACATGTCCTTCGATCCCAAGAGTCCTTCCGGGGCGACACCCGGACGAAAGGAGGCAGGGCGGACCGCAGCCCGTGACGCAGGGCAGAATGGCTGTCCGCGGGGGGGGATCTGCCCGACGCCCTGCATCCGCAGGTTGTATGCCGAGTGCCCGCACGGGTATCCGTGGGGACCATGGCGGGAGGAAGGGGAGAGCTTTCTTACAAGGGAAGATTGCCTCGCGTGGCTCAAAAGGCATGGCGGCATCTGATTCGTCCGGCGGTTGCCGCCACGTTCCACCTTTTGACAAATGAAACGGTGTGTGGCTCCGGCCATTCTTCAATGGCTCATTCCACGCAGGGGGAGTGCAGGTTCTATGGTTCAGGCAGCACATGACGCCATCCGGGGGCGGGGCAACGGCCCGTCGAGGGTGTCGAGGGTGTCGAGGGTGTCGATGGTGTCGATGGTGTCGATGGTGCGCCTTGCGCCGTGCGGAGTCAATCGGAAGGCCGTACGTTCCGATTTTGCGGGAAAAAGAAAGATGGGCGTTGGCCGGCATGTAAAGCTTTTTCTTGTGGCGCTGCCGTCTTGTTCCATTCTGGGCTGGCTTGTCGGCGTATGGTTGGCGTGGTTGATTTTCGGGGGCGTGTGATTCTTTTGGGGGCAGGCTGTTGAAAAGCAGCCTGTGCGGACGTGGCGGTCTTTCCGGCTCAGGGCCGGGGTGATTTTTTTCCTGCCTGTCGCACGCCTCCCTTTTTTGCCTGGGGCGTGTGCTTTTTATCCGAAATTCCTCTCTTTGGTCTGTCATCTCTCCGTGAAAAGGCGAGCCGGGTTTGCTGGTGTCCCGGCACTGGCTTATGCGGTAGTGCGTTTCTGCCTGCCCTCCGTGAACGGCTTGTGTCATACTGTGCAGTATTGCTAATACATACTTGACGGTATGATATGGTGGTGGTATCTCCTGTTGCAGTGCCGCGTCCGCCCGGCCCTCCTGCATGGAGGTTGCCTGTGAATACGACATGGAACACGGCGGGCCGGGGGAAATCTCCGCCAGGAGCGGCATGGCGATTTTGAAAACCGAATTTTTGTCATCGTGATTGTTCCGCGAAATACGTAAACGCATTTCGCGGACATCGCGCCAGGGGAAGGAATGTCCAAAGCAGTTGAGAATAGCCTGAAAAAGCAGGAGGTCATCTCGCGGGCCGCCCGGGAGATTTTTTTGCGGGATGGCTTTGCCGGGGCCAGCATGGACGACATCGCCCGGAGGGCGGGAGTCACTAAGCAGACGGTGTACAGATATTTCCCGTCCAAACTGGACATGTTTCGGGCCGCCCTGGAGTCGTGCGCCGAGAGCGTGCCGGCAGCCCATGTTTTCGGCTCCCGGGACATTGGCATTGAATTGTACGACTATGCCGTGCGCTTTCTACGCTTCCACCTCTTGCCGGAGCAGTTGGATATTTACCGGCTGCTCGTATCGGAGGGCAGGAAAGCGCCGGGCGTGGGAGACGTCTTTTATGCCAATGGTCCCGGCCGGTCCTGTGCAATGCTGGAGTCGTTCGTTGAAAAACATGTGCCGGGAATCCACGATGTGGAACGCAAGGTCTTCTGTTTCATCGCCATGTTGCTGCACCTGCGCGCGCCCCTGCTTTTCGGAATCAGGGATGCGTATCCGGACGACGAGATCCGCGGCTACGCCCGGAACGTGGTGGACATCTTTCTTTGCGGGATATTGCCTCCGGAGCAAAGGAACTCCGGACACATGACGTGGTTTGAAAATTCGGGAGGCCGTCCGTAGGCATCCGCGAGATCGTCGTTGCTTTTTCAATCATCCCTTTTTTACGAGAGGTATTCCATGAAATTTGAAACAAAGCTCAAGCTGGTGAACTCCATTCTCATGGCGGGATTCATGGCACTGCTGATGTCCGGCAGTCTTTCCGCCATCAACCTGGGCCTCACCGACCGGCTTGTCTGGAATTGGGGGCGCAGTTTCCTCATTGCCTGGCCCCTTGCGTTTGTTCTCAGCTATCTTTTCGGGAAAAGGATTCTGACGATATCGCAACGCCTGGTCGAAAGAACCCCGCAGGACAATTGAGATGACAGCTGCCGCACCCGAAGTTTGGACCACTCCCCCGGGGCATACCGGTTTTTCCGCCCTGAAAGTAGCTGGCCGCATCCACGCGCAGATACGGGACTGCGCCATTGCCGTCATCGCCCCCTCGGGAGGGGGACCCGCTCCTGCACACGTTCATGCGCACGACCATCTCTTCGTGGTTCTGGAGGGCCGGATAACCGTGACCACCGACGGAAAGGAGCGCGTGGTGGACGCATTTGAAAGCATACATGTGCCGGGAAACACACTTCACTGTGTCTGGAATACCACGGATTCCCCGGCCAAGGTCATGGGAATCGGACTTGTCGGGGAAAGCTGCAAAGGATAGGGCTATGTTTCTCTTGTCACATCCGTCTTTGCCGCGCGGGAGGATCTGACGGTTGCGGGCCGTTCCCCTCCCCGGAAAAATCCTGTTCGGGAGGAGAGGGGACGTATCATGAAAGCAAAAGCATGCAGCCTGCTGTGGTCTGCAGTCGCACTGACTCTTTGCATTCTGCCTGGTTGCGGCGGAGGCGGCTCTGACGCATCGGTCAGCCACAGGTCCCTGAGCGTGCGCATCGGTGGTGTGCAGCAGCGGACCTTGCTTCCGGCCATAGTGGTCGGATCGGGGCAGACGCTCGTCGATGCCGGGGCATTCGCCAGCATGGTTTCCGGGCTTTCCTTTTTCAGCATGGCCAACCCGCCCACCCCCGGAATGGTGCTCCAATACGGAAACAAGATATCGTTCGTATCGGCCGGATTTACCACGGGATTCGCTTCGGCGGACAAGGTCGCCATGGATTCGCCGCTTCGGATTTCCGAGGACGGCACCTGCTGGACACCGCTCAATTTTCTGGCAAAGGCGGTGGGAGGAAGCCTTCTGCTGAACGCGGAGGGCACGTCCCTGGATGTGGCCCTGCCGTTGCCGCATGCCATTGGATATCGTGTTCCCGAAGCCCGGGGCATTGCGCAAAACCTGGAAGACGACTTCCACATCCGCCAGGGCGAAATAGCCCTGACCAGCGCCATCGACATGTACACCGCCGGGTACATGCCGGATTGCAACGGGAACAATGCCAACAACCCGTACCTGGTCACGCAGAACCCCGTTTCACCCCCGCGCCCAGGAGTTCAACCGCCTGCCGCTGGGGTTGTATATGGATCAGGACGAGGCTTTTGTCTGGGTGGGGTACACGCCTCCGGAATGCAAATATTTCAGCTACCAGCATTATCTGATGAATCGGTACTACCCGGACAAGACCCCTACGGTACGAAAAATCTATGCCCGGCTCGGGGACTCCATCAACAGTTACAATATCGGCGGGAGCACGTCGCCGTTCAACAGGTTTTTCGTGCTCATCGTGTGCAGCAACCAGACCACCCGCGACCGGGTGGTGCAGGCGGCTAGCAAATCGGGAATCTCGGAAGATGCCATCCTCACGCTTGTCCTTCCTGCGGATACAGTGCGCTTCGGCCTCGGCATGGCGGCGGACGCGCTCACGTTTCTCCACAGGGCGACATTGTTCGAGCGGGACAGCGACAAGGACGGCTATGTGAACAGTCCGCCGCTGGAGATTCTGCGGCTGACTCCGAAAACGCCTTTGGCGGCATACCCCATCCCGACGCCAGCCCCGCGTCAACGGCAGACATTCGTCCTTGAACAGGATGTTGCCGGGCTGGGGGCCCTGGTCGAACGCCTGCAGAATTCGATTATAGCCAAACACGGCCCGGAGTACGCTTTCTGGAAAATCCTGACGACCAGCACCTGGATGTATCCCGGAGGGCGGGATGCCATTGATTCCGGGACCAATGTGCTGGGGGAGACGAACGATACCCTGTACTTCCAGACCAGAGAGGAACTCACCCTGCACGATGATGATCTGATCGTGGTCTACGGCGCCATGCACGATAAAACCGGCAAAGGCGTGTACGCCAACGTCAGCTGCTACGGTGTCGAGGCGTTGAACGGAATCGGCGGCATAACAAGCGTACCCCCTACTGCCGATGCTCCGGGGCGCGTCAGCTATGCGGACACGGCAAAGCAGTATCTCCCCGACGCCAGCCGTGGGGACCAACTTGCGGTATACGCCTACAAATTCTGCCGCACTGCCCGGGACAACAGCACCTTTGCCATTCCCTACAACCGGGACGGAAGCTACAAGGGGTTCAACAACGGGGACAGGGTTTTCATGGGATTCCGGATATACGTGGACAACAGCACCACCATCGGGCCGTTTCCCGGTTCGGCGCGGGACGGGGATTTCCTTTCCTATCCCGGGGTACCGGATAGCGAGGTCTTTTTCGACCAGGCCATATTGTTCACCAACACGCAGCCTTGACGCCGGATGGCGCAACCGGCGCGGATGGTTTTTTTCCCACTGTGGACAGGAGTGACGTGGTCCGGCGCACAGACCGGGCCAGGTCGGTCAGACGGATTCTTTCCGATTATTCCGACGTTTGGATGTTGTACGCCTTGAGCTTGCGGTACAGCGAGGACCGCTCCATGCCCACGGTTTCCGCCAGTCGCGAGATGTTGCCGCCGCATTCGGAAAGCTTGGCTTCCAGAAAGCGCGCCTCGAACAGGGCGCGGGCCGTCTTGAGATCCGACGGCAGGATGTCGGATTGTCCGTCCGGATCGAACAGGCTGTCCTGAAGGAGTACGGATTCCATTTCAGGGCCGCGCAGTTCCGGCGGCAGGTCGCCCGCGTCCACACGCGAACCGGCGTGCATTATCAGCATGCGCTCCACGAAATTTTTGAGTTCCCGCACATTGCCGGGC
>CAXXPO010000015.1:0-259544 GCA_963665185.2 Desulfovibrionaceae bacterium
GGTCCTGGTCACGGCGGACGCGGTTCTTCGGGCCGGGCGCACCATTCCGCTCAAGCCCAATGCGGACGAGGCCCTGGCCGAGTGCCCCAGCGTGGAGCAGTGCGTGGTGGTGCGCCGGGCGGGCAACGAGATCGAGATGACCGAAGGCCGCGACTCCTGGTGGCACGACCAGATGACCGCCGACGACATCAAGGGCGAATGTCCCTGCGAACCCATGGAAGCCGAGGACCCTTTGTTCATTCTCTATACCTCCGGTTCCACGGGCAAGCCCAAGGGCGTGGTCCACACCACCGCGGGGTATCTTGCCTATACGGCCCACACCACCCAGCTTGTCTTCGACGTCAACGACAACGACGTCTACTGGTGCACGGCGGACATCGGCTGGATCACCGGCCATTCGTACATCGTCTATGGTCCCCTGGCCCTGGGCGCGACCAGTCTGATGTTCGAGGGCGTGCCGAGTTATCCCAATCCGGACCGTTTCTGGCGCATTGTGGACAAAGTTCAAGGTCAATATCTTCTACACCGCGCCCACGGTCCGTCCGCGCCCTCATGCGCGAAAGGCATGCAGTGGACGAATATGCACGACATGTCCTCCCTGCGCGTGCTCGGCAGCGTGGGCGAGCCCATCAATCCCGAAGCCTGGATGTGGTATCACGAGAACGTGGGCAAGGGGAAACTGCCCATTGTCGATACCTGGTGGCAGACTGAAACAGGCGGCATTCTCATTTCCGCACTGCCCTATGCCACGCCGCTCAAGCCCGGTTCCGCGACCCGCGCCCTGCCCGGTGTGGCAGCGGCCATTGTCCGGGCCGAAGGCGACGACGCCGACGCCAACGAAGGCGGCCACCTTGTCATCAAAAAGCCCTGGCCCGGCATGCTGCGCGGCGTGTTCGGCGACCCGGAACGGTTCAAGTCCACCTATTTCGCCCGTTTTCCCGGCATGTACGAATCCGGGGACGGCGCGCGTCAGGACGAGGACGGCTATTTCTGGATCATGGGACGGCTGGACGACGTCATCAATGTTTCCGGACACCGCATGGGAACCGCGGAGGTCGAGTCCGCGCTCGTGGCCCACAAGGACGTGGCCGAGGCCGCCGTGGTGGCCATGCCCCATGAAATCAAGGGCCAGGCCATCTACGCCTACGTCACCCTGAAAAGGCGACGTGGACGAGTCCGAGGAGCTGCGCAAGGAGCTTCGCACCTGGGTGCGTACGGAAATCGGTCCCATTGCCGCGCCCGAAGTCATCCAGTTTGCGGACGGCCTGCCCAAGACGCGCTCGGGCAAGATCATGCGCCGTGTCCCTGCGCAAGATCGCCGCAGGCAGTACGGGGCAGGATGATTTTGGAGATACTTCCACCCTGGCCGATCCGTCGGTCATCCCCGGTCTCATCAGCGGCAAGCAGGCCCTGATGACATAGGGGGGAGGATGTAAGGGAAGGATGGTTTAAAGCCGGTTCAAAAGGGGAGTGCCCTCCGGGGAGTTGTGCGCAAGCGTGGCTCCCCGGACCCCCGATCTGAAATGGAAGAAAGGGAAAGATGCCTCCGGCGGCCGGGGGAAATGATTCCCCCCGGACCCCCGCAGGTATCCGATGCAGATCAGGGTGCGAGCCAAAGGCTCGCACCCTGATCTGCATCGGATACCTGGTTTGCAAGGCGGTGCCGGGGCAGCAGCCAAATCCCTGTTGAAGTTGCAACAGGCCGAGGGTAATGTCGTCAGCTCGACATTTGAATGGAAGGAAATGCTCAATGCTGATTTTGAAAAGGATAGCAACGGATGAAGCACCGATGGATCTGCTTCTCGAAGCGGACCCGTCCGAAAAAAACGTTCGTGGATACCTGGCCGGAAGCACATGCTATCTTGCGGAAAAGAATGGACAGGCCGTGGGCATTTGCGTGCTTGGCCCCATTCGGAAAGAGCGTGCCGAACTGTACAACATAGCGGTTCGGCCGGATTTCCAAAAGCAGGGGATCGGCACAAAACTTCTGGAATACGTCATTCAGGAAGCAGGCCGCAGCGGGGCTGGATTTCTCGAATTGGGCACAGGAACTTTCGGTTATCAATTGGTCCTTTTACCAACGGGCCGGATTCAGGGCGGACTCCGTTATCAAGGATTTCTTTACGGACAATTTATGACGAGCCGATCTTTGAATACGGGATACGGCTTCGGGATATGCTGCGACTTGTTCTGAACTTGGACTGACGGGAGTGCAATGCATTATCACCCTATGAAGTTTTTTTTCCTGAGATGCCCGATACTCATCTGCCTGGGATTGGTTCTGGCTTTTTCCGTGGGGTGCACGGCAAAGGACGAGAGTACACCGCCGGACAAAAAATTATCTGAAAGGCAGGTCGCGTCCAGCCTCCTCCACTCCCTTTGGACTCCCGGGCAGCTCGCCGGAACCCCGCACGACATCAAAGGCCAGCCAGCCTTGAAGATACCGGATTTCTCAGGTCCGGAACGCCGCCGGCCAAAGCACGTTCTGCCGTCTGTTCCACCCGCCCGACAGGGCCACATCCGGGCGGTCGCCATTCCTTTCGAGCGTTTTCGGTCCATGAATTCCTCGGCCCCGAATCCCAACGTGGTCGCGCTCACCTTCGACCTGTGCGAACTCGCCACCCGCGTCAGCGGCTACAATGCCGAGCTGGTCAACCTGCTGCGCAAGGAAAATGTCCCGGCGACATTTTTTGCCGGAGGAAAGTGGATGCGCGACCACCCGGAAAAAACCATGCAGCTCATGGCCGATCCGCTTTTCGAAATCGGCAACCACAACTGGACCCACGGCAACATGGGCGTCATGACCGAGGCCGAGATGCGGGACCAAATCCTTTTTACCCAGGCCCAGTACGAATTGCTGCGTGAACAACTCGCCCAGCGCGCCGCCAGGGCCGGGCTTGCCGCCCAGATGGCCGCCGTTCCCCCGGTTCCCACGCTGTACCGCCTGCCGTATGCCCGGTCCTCTGCCCCGGCCGTCCGGCTCATAGCCGAACTAGGCCTTACTTCCATCCTCTGGGATTGCCAGGGCGAAGAACCGCAACTGCCGTCCATTTTTCCCCATACCAGCCGCAGCCATATTGCCACCGGCTTTCCTCCCGGCTCCATTGTTTCCGGCTCCATCCTGCTGGCCCACGGCAACGGCGTTCCAAGGCTGACCAATACCAATCTCCCGCAAATCATACGCCAGCTCAAAGCCCACGGGTTCACCTTTCTTGCCGTATCCGACCTGCTCAGGCTGGGTACGCCCATTCGCACTGGCCAGGGGTTTTTTATGCATCCCGGCGACAACGCCGCAGTGGACGCCATGTTCGGCAACGGCACGGTTGGGTCGGCATGGTTGCGGAAGCATGGGGCGAATAAGGACAGGTAGGCGTGGCGTCGCACTGCGACGACGCAGTTTGTATTGTTTGTAGAATCGCAGGTCCAGGAGGGATCAGCCTCCTGGTGGGGGTGGAGCGTTGAATCGGAAAAATCAAATCCTTGCATACGGAAGAATACGCGTCGGCCTTGATTTTATTTCTTAGTCGATGGTGTATCCCTTGATCTGGACGACGAAAAATTGCTGCAGTTGTTTTATCTGCGGGGGGCGAGTGCTGTTCTTGATAGATTTTGTTGTGATTCCTCTTGCTGATCAAGGGGGTTTTTGTGGATCATACCGTACTTTCCATAATTATTCCTGTTTTCAATCAGTTTTCACTGACGCGAGATTGCCTTGTTTCATTGCAAAAGCACGCTCCCCAAATAGAGTATGAGGTCATTGTTGTGGATAATGGGTCTTCGGACGAGACAGCAAGCCAACTCGAACAGTATGGGGTCTCGTTGTTCAGCGAACGGTTCAAGGTGATTCGACTTGGTAAGAATATCAATTTTGGTCCCGGATGTAACCTGGGAGCTCGGCACGCGAAGGGGACTTATCTTTTCTTTTTGAATAATGACACGGTGTTGACGTCTGATTGGTACCCTCCTCTGATGGCTTCCATGAAAGATGAAGTCGGTATGGCAGGCCCTTTGCTTGCATATCCGGATTCCGCCTCGTCATACGGAGAGCGCGTGCAGCATCTTGGTGTCGCTTGCATGCCTCAGTTGCACCCCGCGCACTTGTATGAATATTTCCCCATCGAGCATCCTGTTGTGAGAAAAAAGCGTGCGTTACAATTTCTCACGGGAGCCGCCATACTTCTTTCGAAAGACATTTTTTTCGAGGTGGGCATGTTCTGCGAGGAATATATCAACGGAGGCGAGGATTTGGACTTGAGCGTACACGTACGCAAATGCGGTTATTCGATAGTTATTGTCCCTGAAAGTAAGATATATCATCTGCTGAGCCAGACCCCCGGGCGCCATGACCATGAAAAGGACAATGCGCGTATTCTCAAGAAACGCTGCCTGAAGGATCTTTTTCCTGATTTTCATTATCATCTGCAAAAGGACGGATACGAACTGGCATTGAACGAACATCTGATGCCCTATGCAAAACTGCCGGATCGTCGGTTTGAACTGCTTCGACGTGTTTTTTTTCGTGCAGATGGTTTGCCTGAAGAGGACCAGTGCACCGCCATGATGGCAAAAGAGCCTCTCTTTTCTCCGGCGTACGAGCACTTGGTCAGACTGAAAGAGGCGGCTGGAGATTTTGAATCTGTTGTTTCGATTCGTTTTCTGCAGACAAAGTTGTTTCCTTCCAAAATGAATGGTGACCGTCTGCATCATGCGGCCACCAGGGCTGGCAATGAGACAATGGTGCGCGAAGGAAGGAAAATCCTAGATTTTTACGTGCATCTTGAGAGTATTGAACTCGACGAAATGGCCAGGGAAATGGTTGGCTACTCACGACGGCTGAACCAGGCTTCCATGGCCCAAGCGTATACAAGCTGGCTTGCTTCTCGCGGAGTAATGGCAGGATGAATTTACAAGTATGAGCATGGAGAACGTTTTTCGGAGCTTGGGACAAGCGGTCAATGAACTTCCTTTACGTGGCGCCTAGCTGACCTGTTGGACTGTACTGTTGTCATATATCGCAGGTCCAGGTGGGCGTTACCGCCTGGCGGAGTCCGGAGGCTCTGCCTCTGGTCTTGCCTGTTGCGGAGCATTGTACGATGGTGTGGCATGGAAAACGACGCCGTACGATATTATTCATTGTCCACATATTTCAGGCAGCGCTTCGGGTGCAGGGTGCAGAAGGTCCCTTTGGACGCTGGTTTTTCGTGCCCCAACCGGGACGGCACTCTTTCGCGTGCGGGGTGCACGTTCTGCAGCCCGCACGGCTCGGGTTCGGGGCTGCTGGCACAGGGCATGGAGCTGGCCGCTCAGTGGGACCATTGGATCAGGGTTTTTGAGAAACGTCGCCGGAAGTTCAGATTTATGGCGTATCTTCAATCTTTTTCCAATACGCACGGCCCGTTGGAAAAGGTCGAGGATGTGTTGCGGACCATTGCAGGGCTGCCGGGTTGCGAGGGCGTGTCTTTGGGGACGCGGCCGGACTGTCTGGACGGGGGGCGGCTGGAGCTTCTGGAAAAGTATTCCTCCGGGGAGACATGGCTTGAGCTGGGATTGCAGTCGGCCAACGACGCGACCCTGGCGCGGGTGAACCGGGGGCATGATGCGGCAATGTTCGCGCGGGCCTGCGAACGGGCGGACGCGTTGGGGCTGAAGGTCTGCGCACATGTGATTTTCGGGCTGCCGGGCGAGGGGCACGAAGACGCCATGCGCACGGTGGCTTTTGTGAACGGACTGCCGGTGCGCGGGGTGAAGTTCCACAATCTGTTCATCTGCAAGGGCTGCGCCCTGGCCCGGGACTGGAGGGCAGGTCTTTTCGAACCCATGGAGCATGCCGAATTTGTGCGGACGTTGCTGGATGGAGTGGAGCGGCTGCGGCCTGACATCGTGGTGCACCGGCTGAGCGGCGACGCCCTGGAAGGCAAGCTGCTCGCCCCGCAATGGGCTGCCAACAAGGGCGGGCTGCTGGGCTCCATACGCAAGGAGATGGTCCGGCGCGAAACCTGGCAGGGGCGGTTGTGCGGCGCGGGGGAACAAATGCCGGAGTGGTTTGATATTGCGGGGGAGATGCCCGGGGTGTTGCGCCAGGAGCGCGTGCTGTAACAGGCAGAGGTACTGTCATGGGTGATGAGATTTTGCGGGAAGTCATCGAGGTCATGCCGTTGCGGTTGGTCCTGTATTGGGATGGCGGGATTCTGGAGCGGGTCGACCTGGCCTGGGCGGAAGGTGAAGGCGACTGCCCGGCGTTTACGGAAAACGGCAAAAAGCTGGAACGGGCCCTGGAAAGGTATGTGCATGGCGAGCCGGTAACATGGCCGGATCTGCCCTTTGCCTGGGACCGGGTAACGGATTTCCGCCGCAGGGTGTTGCAGGAATTGCTGCGTGTGCCTGCGGGCGAGTCGGTCAGTTATCAGGAACTTGCCGTCAGGGTCGGGTCGCCCAAGGCGTCGCGGGCCGTGGGAGGTTGTATGGCCAACAATCCCTGGCCCCTGGTCGTGCCGTGCCATCGGGTGCTGGCTTCCGGTGGAAGGCTGGGAGGTTTCGGGCCGGGGGTGGACATGAAGCGCTGGCTTCTGAAGCTTGAAGGCGCATTGTAGGAGCGGGCCGGGAACAGGATGCGCTGCCGGGGTGACTATTCGGTCCGAAGGAATTTTTCCAGGTCGCTGTTGAATTCTTCGTTGCGGTCCATTCCGCCTTCGCAGCTTACGCGGATGTTCACGTTCATGACGCGGAACCTGTCCGAGCTGAGGCATTCTGCAACGAGCCGCCGCCGGGGTTCCGTGAGCACCGAGGGGATCCGGCCGGCCTTTGTTTCCGTGCCGTGCACGGGGATGCTTTCAGCCAGGGACGATCCGCCCGAGCCGTAGG
This sequence comes from Desulfovibrionaceae bacterium, assembly GCA_963665185.2. Lineage (GTDB taxonomy): Bacteria > Desulfobacterota > Desulfovibrionia > Desulfovibrionales > Desulfovibrionaceae. Next base: position 6,862 of record CAXXPO010000015.1, read on the forward strand.
CCACGCTCAGACGGCAGAGGGTTTGCTGTTCCGGGTCGTTGCCCGTGATGGTGTAGTAGACGTTCAGCCCTTTGCAGGCGGGCGGCAGGTTGAGTGCGGATTTCTCCCTGGCCTGGTGGTCGCCGAACATGCCGGAGGGTTCGCCTTTCCAGGTGGCGGACATCACCTCCACGACCTTTTCCGCGGCTGCCGCCGGTACGGGCAGGATGGCGGAAGCAAGCACCCAGGCCAGCCCCGGCAGAATTGCGGACACGCAATGTGTTCGCGGAAGGGAAAGGCAAAAATTCTTCATACGGATTGCATACCTGAAACGCATTCTTTCTGGCAAGCGGAGGAAGCGTTACCGGGTCTGGATGAATTTTTCCAGGTCCCTGGCAAAGGTGTCGTCGATTCGGTCTGAAGGCGCACAGTGCAGGGTGAGGGAAATCCGCATGGGCGTGAAACGTCCCGAAAGGCAGTCCACATGCACAAGGCGTGTTGTGGCGGCGGTCATGGACCCCATGAAGCCCTTGTACCAGGTGTTTCCCTGCACGTGCAGGCGGGATGCCTCGGAGCGGCTCTTCTTGACGTATTCGACCCACAGCCTGCACTGGCAATCCTGATCAGGGTCGGTTCCCCGGATGGAGTAGTACACGTCCTGCCCTTTGCAGGCGGGCGGCAGAGGAATGGAGAGTCTTCTGGAGCATTGCGCCTCGTGCTGGATGCTCAAGGGATCCGTTTTCCAGTGGACATGGGCAAGCAGATCGGGCTGGTCCGGGACCCGGCCTGGATTTTCCGGGGGGTGCGCCGGGGCGGGGGGGCAGAACCAAAGGCCGAGAAAGGCGGCAAACAGGCACGGGAAAAATCTGAACATGGTGGTGTCTCCGGGCGAGGTTCTCGGACGCCTTTGGGGAAGTATGGCATCGGCCTGTTCCCGGTGCAAGAAGAATGAAGGAAGTCAATGGGTTGCAGCGCGTTCCATAGAGAATATCCGGGCCGGGGTCTGTGGACTGTCCCAGATTACGCGGACTGCGCCGTGTGTACCCGTGGAATACACGGGGATTTTTTTCTCATGCAGGGCCCGTCGGACTCCGGGGCCGGGAAAATCGTAGCGATTGTACGCACCGCAACTGGCAATGGCGGTCTGTATCCCGGGCACATCGTAAAGCTCCGGGCATGCTCCGGTGTCCGAACCGTGATGGGGCAGTATCAGGATGTCGAAGGACAGGCCGGGGTGGGTTTTCAGGATGTCGCGTAGCGGAGCCGCGGACAGGTCGCCGGGCAGCATGGCCAGTCCGCGCCGGTTCCATTCGAGAAGAAAGGTCAGGGAGCAGTCGTTGGGATCGGGGAATTGTCGGCCCTGCGGCGGATACAAGCAGCGCAGGCGGACTCCCTGGCCGAGGTCCACGGTTTGGCCGGGCGTCATGCGGCGCATGGGGATGCCGCGCTTTCGGGCAAGATGCTGAAGTTTCTCAAGATCCTTGGAGAGCGGCTGTCCGTCGCCCAGCAGCAGGCTGTCCACGGGAAGGGCGGCCATGGGGTAGAGCAGTCCGCCGCTGTGGTCGCGCTGGGCGTGGCTCAGGGCGATGGCGCGCAGCCTTGGGCCTGTACCCGTGGAGACCGCCGGGGCGATGACGGCCTCGCCGATGTCGAAGGTTCGCGAGAACGTGCCGCCTCCGTCGATGAGCACTTTGCGGCCGCTGTGTTCGACGAGCAGGGCCTGTCCCTGTCCCACGTCCAGCACGGTCAGGCGCACTGCGCCATGCAGGTTTTGCCAGCCCTGGACGGCCACGGGCCAGGCCAGAAGACACAGGGCCAGGGCCAGCCGGGAAAGCCCGGGAGCCTTGCGGTTTTGCAGCCAGCCCAGGCAGAGCAGGCAGAAGAGATAATAGCCCAGAATGACGGTCCAGCCGGGATGAACGCCCGCTGCCACGGGCATGAGTCCGGTGGTGCGGGCGTTGCGCAGCAGGTCGAGTGCGGCGTCGAGCAGGGCGGCGTCCAGGCTGAATATGGCCGAGGCCGGCGCGTGCAGGCCGAAAAAGTCGGGCAGGGATGTCAGAAGCAGGCCGAGAAATCCCAGGGGCATGGCCGCGAGTCCCAGAATCGGCAGCCAGAGCGCGTTCCACCACAGGCCGAGCGGAATCCGGCCAAAGGCCTCCAGGTTGACGGGCAGCAGGGCGATGTTGGCGGCCAGACTGCATCCGATCAGCCCGAATATCCACAGGGCGGCGGTGCGGACGAGGACTGCTCCACGGGAAGCGAACCAGGGGGTGTTGTTTTTTTTCCCCGGTGTTCCAAACAGGCGGTCGGCTGCCGTGCGCAGGGGGGAGGCGAGCGCGGCAATACCCGCCACCGCCAGAAAGGACATCTGCAGCCCCAGGTCGAAAACGGACAGGGGGCTGACGGCCAGGATAAGTCCCAGGGCCAGGAAGAGTCCGTCCAGCAGGACACGGGGGCGGTCGAAGAGAAGCAGCAGCCCGAAGCAGGAAAACATGACGGCGGCCCGCAGGAGCGAAGGGCTTGCCCCGCCCAGCCATACATAGGCCAGAACCATGGGCGCGGCCAGGACGACGCCCAGCTTGGGGCGGGGAAGGCGCAGCAGTATGGAGGGCCGCAACCGTGCCAGCAGGGAGGCCAGCAGGAATCCCAGGGAGGCGGCAATGCCCAGGTGCAGCCCGGACAGGGCCAGGGAATGGGACAGGCTGGCCTGGCGCAGGACGTCAACGGTGGAGGCGTGCAGGTCGCTTCTGTCTCCGGTCAGCAAGGCCAGCAGCAGGCCGCGGCCGGGTGAGGCTGGGGATTGGAGCATGACCTGGCGAAGGTGTTGACGGAAGCTCCAGGACCGGGGATTATCGGGCTGTCCGGTCAGGCGGATATCGGCCTTTTCCCCCCTGGTGTAGGCGCGGAAGAAAACATTCCTGCAACGCCAGTGGAAGCGGGTATCCCAGCCTTCGGGGTTGATGAAGCCGCGAACCGGCGTGACCTTGGCGCGCAGGGTCACGGTCTGTCCCGGAGCCGGGCGGAAAGCGGGATACTGCCAGGTCCAGACCATGCGTCCCGGAAGACTGGTTGTCCGCCCGTCGGGCAGCGTGCAGCGGACATTTTTCAGCAGGACGCGCAGGCGGTTGTCCGGTTTGCCTTCAAGTTCGTCCACAATGGCGGACACGGTCACCTTGGGGGAATGCCCCACCCAGTCCGGGATGGCGGGGACGTTGGGAAGCTGGATCCAGCCATGGCCCGCCCCCAGTCCGAAGGCTGCCGCCAGAAGCACTGCGGACAGGGTTTTTCGGGTTGTCGCGCCCGTCTGCCAGACAAGCCAAAGAAACATGGCGGCGGCCGCGGGAGAACGCAGGCAGAAGATGCCCGCCGCATAAGCCGACAGGGTTATCTGCCAGAAGAGGGGAACAGGCAGCCCTTGTTGCCTGAAACCGGAATGGGGATTGTCTGTCGTTGTAGGCACAGACAATCCGTAAGGGTTTTGCCGATTTTTCTCTACTGATGATGAGCCGCGGTAAGGGGCGCTATACGGGGATGGACCGCCTTGCATGCGTATGATACCCCCGCTCAATATTTCACTACAGGAATTTTTGTATGCAACCGGATATTGTTTCGTTGCTCGTTGGCGCGGCCATGGGGTTTGGAAGCGGTCTTGCCGTTCATCTGCTTCGCCGCGCCCATGCGGACAAACAGTTGGGGTCGTGCAGGACCGGGCTGGTCCAGGCCGAGGGACGCCTGAACATGCTGTACGAGAACGCCGTGGTGGGAATGTTCCAGAGTACGCCGGACGGCGAATTCCTGAGCGCCAACACGACCATGGCCCGCATTCTGGGGTATGATTCGGCGGACGATCTCCTTTCCCGGCCGCATCTGGCCGAGCATATCTATTTCGAGTCTGCGGACAGGCTGCGCATGGCGGCGGCCATCATTTCCGAGGGCGCTGTGGTCAACTATGAAATCCGCATGCGCCGCAAGAGCGGCAAGGCCGTGTGGGTGCTCATGAACATCCGGCTGGCGGAAAACGGGCAGGGGGAACAGGTTTTTGAAGGCATTGCCGTGGACAATACCGCCCGAAAGGTTGCGGAAATCCGTTTCAAGAACCGCGAGGCCAAATACCGGCGCAGCGTGGAAACCGCGGCGGAAGCCTTCATCCTGACCAACAGCAAGGGGTATATCGCGGACATGAACAGCGCCGCCTGCTCCATGCTGGGCCGTACGCGCAGTGAAATCCGGGGCCACTCGCCCGGGGATTTCATGGACAGGCCGACGCGGGACTTCATGCGCTTCAAGGCCTCGGCCCTGCTGCGGGGCGAAAGGCTTCGTTTCGAGGGGGGGATGGTCAACCACGAGGGACAGAGCGTTCCCGTCCTCATCAACCTGACCCCGCTCAGGGAGGAGGGGGGCCGCCTGGCCGGCCATGTGGCCTTTATCTCCGACCTGACAGAGCAGCGCCGGGCCGAGAAGCTGCGCGGGGAAATCAAGCTGCGCGATGCCGAGAAAAAGATGTTCGAGGCCGAGAAACTGGCTTCCCTGGGGCGTTTGATGGCCGGGGTGGCGCATGAGATCAACAATCCAAACAATTTCATATACTTCAATCTGCCCGTGTTGCAGGACTACATCCGGGAGATCGGCGAGGCCCTCCGCGAAATGGATGCGGCGGGCGATACAGAGCTTCTGGGGCAGTCCCTGGATACGGCGCTGGACGACCTGAACCAGATCATCGTGGACATGGAGCACGGGTCGTCGCGGATTACGGAAATCGTTTCCAGGCTCAAGACCTATGTGAGGGACCAGGCGGTCAAGGACAAGAAGCCCTCCGACCTGCGTGCGGTCATCGCCAACGCGACCTCCCTGGTGGACAACGAAATCCGCAAGATGGTGCGCACCTTCGAGGTGGAGGTCGAGGACCTCCCCCTGGTGGAGATGCATCCCGGCCGCATGGAACAGGTGCTCATCAATCTGGTTCTCAATGCCGGGCAGGCCGCGGACAAGGAGGACTCCCTCATCCGCATGCAGGTACGCCACCTGGAAGCGGAGGACGAGGTGGAGGTCAAGGTCTCGGACAACGGGCGCGGCATCAGCCGCGAAGTCATGGACCGGATATTCGAACCGTTTTTCACGACCCGAGGCGGGGAGCATTCGCGGGGAGGGGAGTCCGGAACCGGGTTGGGGCTGTTCATCACCCACCGCATCATCGAGGAACACAACGGGTTTATCGGGGTGGAAAGTGCCGAGAATCTGGGAACCACGTTTACTGTGCGACTGCCTGTGCGGCAAAGGGAGGAGGCATGACCGGGTCCATTCTGGTCGTTGACGACGAAAAGCATTTTCTCAACAGCGTGGAGCGCAAGCTGCGGCTCGACGGGTTCCGGCAGGTCACGGCGGTCTCCGATCCGCTGGCCGCCGTGGAGATGCTGGAGACCAGGACATTCGACGCCGTCCTGCTGGACATCGTCATGCCGGGAATGAACGGGCTGAAGCTGTTGGAGATCATTCACGCCAGGTCGCCGCAGACCATGTGCGTCATGGTCACGGCCAACGAGGACATCCCCAGCGTGATCCAGGCCATGAAAATGGGGGCCTATGACTATCTGGTCAAGCCGGTGCGGCCGGACAGGCTGGTCATGGTCTTGCGCCGCGCCCTGGAACACAAGCGCATGGCGGACCACCTGCTTTTGCGCCAGGTGGAGGACACGCCCAGTACAGCGGCCAAATCCACGGCCTTCAGCCGCATAGTGGCTTCGGGAGAACGCATGCACAACCTGCTGCGCGAGGCCGAGCTGCACGCCTGCTCGGAAATCCCCGTGCTCATCACCGGGGAGACGGGCACGGGCAAGGAACTGCTGGCCCAGGCCATCCACAAGGCCAGCCCCCGGCACGATAATCCCTTTGTGCCGGTGAACATGCTGTCCCTGTCCGGCACGCTTTTCGAATCGGAATTCTTCGGCCACGCCAAGGGCGCGTTCACCGGAGCGATTCAGGACAGGCCGGGGTATCTGTCCATGGCCAAAGGAGGCACGCTGTTTCTGGATGAAATCGGCGATCTGCCCCTGGAGATCCAGGGCAAGCTGCTGCGCATCCTCCAGGAGGGGGAATACACACCGGTGGGAAAGACGCGGTCGGTGCGGGCCGACGTGCGGTTCATCGCGGCCACGAACCAGAATCTCGAGGCCCTGGTGAACAAGGGAACCTTTCGCAAGGACCTCTACTACCGGCTGCGTTTCGCCTGTCTGGCCCTGGTTCCGTTGCGCGAGCGCAAGGAGGACATACGTCCCCTGGCGTTTCATTTTCTGGGGCTGCTGGGCAACAAGGTGGACATCACCGACGACAGCCTGCGCCGTCTTCTCGGCCACGACTGGCCCGGCAATGTGCGCGAGTTGAAAGGGTTGATGGAAGCCGCGGCCAATCTGGCCCAGGGAGGTCCCATCGAACCGCACCACCTCAATCTGCCGGCAAAAGAGATGGGGGCCGTTGTCGGCGGAATGCCTTTGCGCACGGGAGAAGAGGCAGCCGACATTCTGCCCCTGGCCGAGCTGGAACGCATGCACATTCTGAACACATACGGCGTTCTGGAGCATAACAAGACGCAGACGGCAAAACTGCTCGGCATCGGTCTTGCCACGCTCCAGCGCAAGCTCAAGGCCTACGGAGTGAAATAGGCCGGTCCGGACTCAGCCCACGCCCGCCTGGGAGATGTTCTCCCGTTCCCGTTCGCCCTTGCGCATCTTGCGGCGCAGCTTGGCCTCCTCGTTGCGGCGGATCTGGGTGGGGTTTTCCAGGACCAGCGGGGGAACGGGCCTGGGCTGGCCGTCCTGTACCGCGATGAAGGTCAGGTAGGCCGACGCTGTATGGCGCTTTTCCCCGGTGTAGAGATTTTCCGCTTCCACGCGGACGCCCACTTCCATGCTCGTGGTTCCCACGCTGTTCAGACTGGCCATGAAGGTGACCAGCTCGCCCACGTGGGCGGCCTGGCGGAAATCCATGCGGTCTATGGAGGCGGTGACCACGGCGCATCTCGCATGGCGCATGGCGGCCGTGGCAGCTGCCAGGTCTATGTAGCGCAGTATTTCTCCGCCGTGGATGTTGCCTGCGGGGTTGGCCTGCTGGGGCATCATGCGCACGGCCATTTCCGTTTGGGAGACGCTGACGGTTTTTCCTTGGTCCATAATGTTCTCACTTGTTGGTGGCTGCAGGGACCGCAACAATGAATCGGTCCCATGGCGTTGCGGTTACATTGTTTGCAGGTGACTGGCGAGTTCTTGCAAAAAAATGTATGGCTTGGGAGCCAAAAATATTGGCGCATGGCGGACAGGTTTTCTTCCCGGTCCCTTTTTCCGTCCATCCCTCCCGAACCCCCAAGGAGGCGGGAATGAAGGCAGATATTGAACTCCTGGGCCATTTGTCCCGGATATGCGAAGACATTGCCAGAGGCCGTTTCACCGAGGCCCGCGACCTGTTCGAGATGACCCGCGTGGGCAAATATCCGGAAACCGTGACCGGACTTGCCGAAGCTTTCGGCATGATGCTGGTCAAGGTCGAGGCCAGGGAGTACCGCCTGGAGCACATGATCGAAGAGCTTCGGGCGGCCAAGGCCGAAGTGGACAAGATGCACCTGCGCCTGGCCAAGGAGAACAAGCGGCTCAAACGAACGCTGCGCTCCAAGTTCTCTCCGGGGCGCATCATCGGGCAAAGCAAGTCCATGGTCAAGGTGCTCAAGCAGGTGGAAAAAATCGCGGACACTCCGGTCAATGTGCTCATCACCGGCGAGACAGGAACCGGCAAGGAGCTTGTGGCCAAGGCCCTGCACTACAACAGCCTGCGCAATGAACATGCCTTTGTGGCGCTCAACTGCGCCAGCATTCCCAAGGATCTTTTCGAGGCCGAACTTTTCGGTATTGAACGCGGCGTGGCCACGGGCGTGGAGATGCGCATCGGCCGCATCGAACAGGCCCACGGCGGCACTCTTTTCCTGGACGAGATCGCGGACATGAGCCTGGAAAGCCAGGTCAAGATCCTGCGGGTGCTGGAAGACAGGATGGTCGAGCGTGTGGGCGGGCGCAAGCCCATTGCCGTGGATATCCGGCTGGTGGCCGCAACCAACAAGGATCTGCGGGCCGAGGTGGAGGCCGGAAAATTCAGGGAAGACCTTTACTACCGTCTCAATGTGGTGCGTCTGCACCTGCCCCCCTTGCGCGAGCGCACCAATGACATCCCGCTTCTGCTGAACTATTTTCTCAAGGAACACACCCTGCGCATGGGCTTTGGAGCCAAGCGCCTCGCCCCGGATGTGAGCGGGGCGCTTGAAGGCTATTCCTGGCCCGGCAACGTTCGCGAGCTGGACAACGAGGTGGAGCGGTCCGTGGTGCTTTCGCACGGCGAAGTCATCCGTCTGGAGGATTTTTCCCCCGAGGTCCGGTCGGGAGCGGCTGGAAAGACGGAATGCCACGGCATGCCGCGGCAGGGCGGCGTCAATCTGGCCGATGCGGAAACCGAACTGATCCGCAATGCCCTGGCCCAGACCAGCGGCAACAAGGCCGAGGCCGCCCGCCGTCTGGGCATCAGCCGGGAAGGTTTGCGCAAGAAGATGAAGCGGCTGGGTGTTGTGTGAGGCCGTTCAAAAACGATCGCTGACTGCATTGCTGCGAAAAGTTCAATCCTCCCGTGCAGGAAGGACAAAGTGAGTCGGGGTTGAACTTTTTGGCGTCTTTTTCGTCCATTCCGACAACTTCGCCAGGTCGTTTCAACGACAGTTGGCAACCCGTATTTTCGATACGGTCTCCTGAGCCTGCGAATCCGCATACCAGGCCCCCCTGGATGAGCATCCCCATCCAGGGGGGTCTTGGTATGCGAAAACAGGGCTTCAGCCTTTTGGGGAAGAATCTTTTGCCCATTGGAGCGCTCGTTTCCGGCCGAAAAAATAATTGCACCAGTCAGTATTTGATGTATTCTTGCCCAATAATCCGGTTTCCCCTCGGTGCCGCGAGAATCAAGCCGGGAGTTGTGCCATGCAAAGTCTTTTCGCCGTATTTGCCTTGGCTTCCATAGGTGTGTTCGCTTCCAATCTGCTGCGTATCGGCTTTCAGAATCCCGATCAGAAAAGAGACGAGGACGGGCAGGAATGGTTCGATCCCGAGGATGAGATTTCGGAACAGGTCAGTCCCCTGGAACGAACCCTCACCCTGTTGGTCTTTGGAGTGGCGTGTATCGTGTTCACCCTTCTCTTTTTCATTTCCTCGCGCCAGGCAGATGAAGCACGCCTTGAGCAGTCGCATTTGGAACATGCCGCACTCTCGGCGCAGCGTGCGGAACAACGCAGTCCCCCTCGGAGCTACTGGCCCGATGCAGCTGAAACCAAGGCCTACAGGGATGCCGGAGAAATCGTCTATCCGTCGGACAAGGCTTTGCCGGGTTCCGGGAATGCCGTGGGCACGAGTCAGGACGGGCAAATGAGCGTGAGCCGTTCCACGTTGCGGCTGGAGGCAGCCCGCAAGTCGCTTGCCACATTGTCGGGCGTGCAGAATGTCTATCTGCGCAATGTCTCCCCTCCCGCGATCGTTCTCGGAGTGGGCGCGGCGCATGACGCGGCCAACGAGCTTGCCCTGCAGGCCTGTTGGACGTTGGAGGAGCACCGGGTGCGCGGCGGCGTGGTCTATGTTGTGGACGACGCGAAGTACCGCCAGGGGGAATGGCAGCACCTGGCCACTACATGGTGCCAGGAATAAGCTGTTCCAGCCTCTGCCTTTCCTCTTTGCAATCTCCATAATGCGGGGGGCTGGCGGGAACCATCCTCCCGGATCATGGAGGCGTTTTTTCCTTCTTCAATGGACCGTCCTCACAGAAAAGGCCGCTTCCGTTCGGGAGCGGCCTTTTCTGTGTCTGTATTCTTTTTTCACCGTCTTTCTACTGCGAAACCCCAAGGCTGTATCCCGGCACGGTCAGGGTCGCAACCGACCCCGAGCTGTTGTTGAAGTTGAACTTCCGGGACGCGGCGTCCGGGTTGTAGGCCATGCAGGTGATCTTGCCGTTCTTGTTGAAGGCCATGGCCTGCGGGGCCAGACTTCCGTCGTTGAGCGTTGCGTATATGGAGAAGTCGGGCTGGCCGTACTTGTCGAAGGTGTAGAAGTCGAGCAACGGCTCGGGCAGGGTCTTGTCGTTGGATATGTACAGGGAGAGCTTGTCCACAACAGTGCTGTTGTCCGCGGCGAATTTCTGCCAGATGGGCATGCCGGGGATGTCCGACCAGGTGCATTTGTTCCAGTACCAGTCGTAGGGGGAGGCCTGCGACACCTGGGTGAACTGGAAGGCCGAGGAGTTGTAGGAGGTTATCAGCTGCCCTCCGTCCATGACCGGCAGGGGATTTTCCACGTTGCCCTGATACCAGGACGCGGTCTGGTCCAGTCCCAGCAGGGCGTAAAGCAGGTTGTTGTTGGTCGCATAGTTGGCCGTGAACCGGCTTTTGCCGTTCTGGTTGGCTATGGCCTTGGCCCAGACGGTCATGTAGTCGCGGTCGCGGGTCATGGCCAGGCTCCACGGCGCAATGGGATAGGTGGAGGTGTATTGCTGGCCTATGGGGGTCTGGTTGTAGGTGTTGTCGGCACGCAGCTGGCTCTGGAAGATGTAGGTCACGCGCATGGTTTTCTGTCCGTCCGCCGTGTCGGACATCTGGCGGTCGAACATGGTTTTGCCGGTCACGGTCTGTTCGTCGAAGTAGGGCAGTGTTCCGTCCGTCCTGCTGCCGCCCGGCCCGAAGTTCTGGGTCGCCTTGACCAGGAACGTGCCGTCGCTGCGGTGGTCGCCCAGAGAGTCGGGAACGAACGTGCCCAGAGTGTTGTAGCGGTATGCTTCCAGCCCGTACAGGCCGATGGTGTACAGATAGATGCCCAGGTCGGTCACATCCTGGCGGCCCGTGGTCTGTCCCCACATGAGGATGCCTGCCCAGGCCTGGACCTGTTCCCATGGCGAATTGGCGTTATGGCCGGTGAGGGAGTTCTGGATGAAACCGTCCACCCAGGAGATTCCGCTCCACTGGTCCATCCATTCCATTTTCGGGTAGCTCAGGCCCGTCGTCGTGTACCAGCTCGTCACCGCCGGGTCATAGGCGATGTCCATGACCATCTGGTCCACGATGCCGCCCCAATTGTCCTTGCCCCACCAGTTGATGAGTTTTTTCTGGTTGGCGATTTCCGAGGGCATGTCGGGGTCTTTGAGGGCCATGCTCAGGATGGAGGCGGCCAGGATGGGATACCCGTAGGTGTACTGGTGGTCGTTGAGCATGGTCACGGTTCCGTACCCGTCCCAGATCTGGGGGGTGCAGTCGCCGCCTGTGCGCAGGTTGGTGGGCCATTGTCCGGCGGCTCCGGTGGCCGGGTAGACCAGCAGGTGGCTCGTGCCCGGATCGTAATATGAATAGTAGTACGAATCCTTGTTTCCGTTGGAGCAGCGAGGCGATTTTCCAAAGTAGTAGGCAAAGGCATCCGCAAGGTTGTCCGTAAAGGCGGCGAGGGCGTTGTGCCCGCTGAAGGGCTTGCCTGTGGTGGGGGTCCCGATGTGGTAATCCGGCCCCAGGACCGTGGCGTTGATGTCCTGCATGTGCAGGAGCATGGGCAACATTTTCGCGCTGCGCACAAAGGTCTTGAACACGTTGTAGCTGTCTTCGGGCACATTGCCGTCCATTGCCGTGGTGGCGGGCGAGGACGTGCCTTCCTCTTCGCTCAGGTAGTAGTTCTGGGCGATCATGGCCGCGGCCATCTGGCGCAGGTTGTAGCTTTTGCCCGCAGCGCTGGTGCGGCTTGCGGACGCGTCGATGAACGGGAAACCGGGCAGGATGCCGGGGAACACGTAGGTGCAGTCAAACGAGCTTGCGGCCATGGCTTCCAGCTTGCCCCGGTTTATCCAGTATTTGGTCTTGAGCGGATCGGCCCAGACCGTGCCCGTGGCGCTCAGGAAGGACCCGTCCCAGTTGAGAGGCCGTTTTCTGCCGTCCTTGAACCCCTCGGCATAGTGCATGGGCTGAAGCAGGAACACGGTCTTGCCGCTGCTGGCCGGGCCGACGCTTTGCAGGCTGGGCGTGTAGTAGACATTGACGTGGTTGGCCTGGGCGGGCTGTCCGTCGAGGGTTTTGCCCACCTTGTAGGCCACGGTGGAGTCCGTGAAGTAGTTGAAGGCATAGGGTGCGATGTTCTGAAGCCAGTTGTCGGCCAGGGTGGGGTCGTAGGCGACGCCCTTGGTGTTGGCCATCTGGTTGGGCAGTCCGGCCACCACAAAGTGGTTCAGGGCGGCTGGCGTGGTAAAGGCAAGGTGCAGGTAGGATTTTCCGTCCGTGCCGTTCTGGGTGGTCAGGGAGGCGGTTGTGGGGTCCCAGAGCAGGGCGAAGCTGACCCAGTTGGTGAATTGGCGGCCCACTCCGGTTGCGGCATAGCCTATGGAGTTCACCTGCTGGTTCAGGATCACGTAGTTCAGGGTCCCGCCGCCGGATACGGCATACTGTTTTACCGCGGAGATGCCGTGGAAATCGTCCGTGGGGCTTACCCGCGGAAAGACGCCCGCGACCATGACGCCGGGCGTGCCGTAGGTGGTGAACTGGGCAAAGGGCGAGCCCTGGGCAAGGCCCATTTTCAGGTATTCGCCGGTGCTGGGGTTGGCGGCGTCGAAGCCCGGACCGTCCATGACGAATTCAATGTCAAAGTCGCCCTGCCTGTGCGCCTTGGCAGCGGCCGGCAGGTATCGCGGCTCGGCAGCCGGGTCGAGCGTGCCGTTGGTGGGGTAGACCACCAGGGTGTCGCGCCACACGCCCATCTGGGAAAGGCCCACCTGGATGGTGTCGTCGGCCCCGTTCTTCACGGCGCAGTCCTGGTTGTATCCGTTTTTGTCCGTGCCGGAGTTGTAGGTGGCTGCGGAGTCCATGGCCGGGTTGGGCATGGCCAGATGAAATCCCTTGCCGTACACGGACTGTTCATTGTCCGCGGTGTTGGGGCTGGTGGATTGCTGGTAGTAGTTGTCGCCCTGGTCGTTGGTGTAGCAGGCGATGAGCGGGTCGGCATAGACCGGGGTCTGCCGCGCGGTTCCGCCGGAAGGCAGGGCGTAGGGGTTGTACCAGGGCGTGGTGTTGTCCGCCCAGATCATGCCGCTGGCCCAGGAATGGATCCGGTAGGGTTTTGCCAGGGCGGTGGTGACTGCGAACTTGTCGTTGTTCACCGGAATGGGGCTGACGATGTCTGCTTTGGCGCAGCCGCAGTCGGGAGTGCTCAGAGGGTAACGGGAATCCGCCTGGCGCAATGTCTGGATGCGGCCCGCTCCCACGTCGATGCCCGTGCCGTTCAGGCTGTCCGGGCAGGTGTTGGTGTAGGTGAAGTACCGGGCGTTGGGATTGGTTCCGTTAAAGGGAATGATGGTGCTGGCATTGGCCGGGATGCTTTCCTCGTAGACGGCGACCGCCACCTGTCCCGCGCCTTTCAGGTCGGGCACGACCACGGAAAAACCGTCGCTGGCCGTGGAATTGGCCGTGGCGTTGGTGCGTCCGCGGGCCTCCGGTCCGAACTGGGCGTAGTAGGTTCTGGTGCTGTCGAACTGGGTTCCGTCGATATGCACGGTTGCGCCGGGGACCCCGGTCAGCGGGGAAACCGCGATCCATTGGGGCGTGGGCTGCTCAAAGGTGATGGCGTTTTTGAGCACCACGGTGGCGGGCGGATTTGTCGAGCCGCCGGGAAACCACATGATGTGGATGTCGTGGGTGGCCTGGGTGCTGTTCACGGGGGCGGGATAGGCCACGATATGCCACTTTGTGCTGTCCGATTTGGCAGGGTCGAAACCGAAGACCGTGCTGCCGCTGACCGTGTCCGTGTCCAGGGTGATGTTGGGGGCGGGCGTGGAAACCAGGTCGGTTCCCGTGATATAGAAATCGCACGTTCCCGATCCCATGGGAAAGGTCGTGTTGCCGCTTGTGCCTGTCGGTCCTGCCGCGCAGGGCAGGGAAAGGAGCAAGACACAGCATATGGCCGTGAAGGTGCCGGCGATGGTCGTGACGAGTTTTCGCATGTGTATGTTCCCCCTCTGTTATTGCGGAAATTGCAAGGATGTTGTCAGGACGTAGAGCAGGTCGGCATTTTTCGTTTTGGTCGCAAAGACGTACCAGTCTGTTTTGTGGTTGAGCCAGATGGTTCCTTTGCATACGCCGTTCTGGTCCGGAACGGACTCCTGCATGTAGGCGTCGAGGCCATGAATGAGAGTGCGGCGGCGCAATTTGAAATGGGCGGCGTCGAGCGCGGCGTAGCTGGTTTCGATGGCGTTGAGGTCCACGTGTCCGGCATCGGAGCCGACCTTGAGTTCGAGCAGCTTGTCCGGGGATGCGTATGTCCATGCGCCCGGGGTGGTACCGGTCATGGTGTCGGGCAATTCAAAGGAGGCCGACCTGTACGTCACGGGAACCGCGCCGCTGCCTGCTGTCTGGACAATGCGCGCCTGTTGGCCCGCAATGGAGATGTTTGCCCGGCGGTCACCGGGAATGATGTTCCGGTCCACCTTCACCTGCATGGTCGTGCTGCCGGTTCCCGCATATCTGTCCAGGGTTACCCAGGTGCTGGGGCTGGTGGCGCTCCAGGATGTTCCGTCCGGCACATTGAGCGTCAGCGTGGTTTGGCCTCCGGATGAGTCGAAAGACGTTTGCCCGACGGCAAGGGGGGCGTCTTCCGATGACGAGTCGGAACCGCTGCCGCAGCCTGCGAAAATGGAAACAACCAGGGCAAGGAGGAAGAGTGCAGTGAAGGAACGCATGGTTTCTCCTGAACGATGGCTAAAGGGTGGCTGCAAAAAAAAGAGCATGCCCAACCGGAGAGAGCTGGAAAGACAGCGTCTTCACAAGGGGGGCCACCGTTGTTTCGGCCTGGAGAAGGCCGCGGAAAACGGGGGGAACGGTGCGCTGTTCATCTGGCAATGGGCTATGGGATCATTACACAAAACAGAGGCCGTGCAAAGATGAAAAGAAGGAGCGGCGGCATCTTTAGAAAAGGGAATCAAATAGAGAATATCTTATCTGTGGAAACCGGAACAGCGGCTAGGTTAAGAGGGGCCCGAGATTGCAGGGCAGTTTTTCAGGCTGGATTGAAATATCGCAACGGCGTGGCCGAAATCGCGGAACACGGACTTAAAAGAGCAGGAGATTGCGGGACCACCAGCCCGCAGGCAGGAATTGCCGCACGCCGGCGCGATGTGTGGAGGCCGGCCTGGGAACGATGTTCCTACTCGTAGGCTTGGCGGATTTTGGTGAAAAACCCTTCGTCTCGCATGTCTTTCAGGTGCTTGTTGCATTCGTCGACAAGTTCGCGGGATACCTTTTTTTTCGAGAATGCCAGGTATGCCCTGGAAATGCTCAAAAGCAGGGGCGTTCCGTCCTGGAGGGAAGGCACTGTTTTGATTTCCCTGTCCACATCGAGTTTTTTGGCGGTGGACCAGAGCGGTCCGGCCTGCTCGATGATGATGTCCACCCGGTTGTTGAGCAGCTTGCGGATGTTGGATTCGATGCCCACGGTTGCTTCCACCCTGGCAAAGGTCGGGGTCGTGAGCAGGGAGGTGAGGCGGCGTCCGTAAAAGTAGTCTTGGTCGATGCCGACGGTCAGGTTGCCTGCCCCCGTGAGGTCCGGGTCGAGACGTATGTCGGACGTGGCCCGCTGGAACGCGAAATAACGCTCCTCGTAGATCGGGGTCGCGGGGTAGCGCAGATATTGGGAGCGCTCGGCCGTGAAGGCCGCGTCGATGATGCCGTCCGCCTGGCCGGACCGGACCATGGCCAATGCCCGGCTCCAGGGGACGATATGGATTTCAACGGAATATCCCAGGCGACGCAGCGCCTCTTTGGAGATCACCGCGTTGAATCCCCCGGCCTGTCCGTCCGGCATGGCGAAGGTCATGGGCGGATTCTGCAGGGCGACGAGCAACATGTGCTTTTCCGCACGGGCCGGGCCACAGCAGAGAAACATGGCAGCAAGCAGGATGATGGAAGTGAATGTCCTCATATTCGGGAATGTAGCCTAAACATATCCTTCTGGGTAGGGTAAAAAAGAATCAGGCGGTTGCCATGGGATGGAGGGAGTGGGGCGTTCCCCGGTCATTCCGGCCGGAAAACGCCCCTGAAGTCCGATGATCGGGGAATCAGAGAATCTGGCTCAAAAAAAGCTTGGAGCGTTCGTCCTGGGGGTTGTCGAAGAATTCGTCCGGGGTGTTTATCTCCAGAATCCTTCCATGGTCCATGAAGACGACGCGGTCGGCCACTTCACGGGCGAAGCCCATTTCATGGGTGACCACGACCATGGTCATGCCTTCCATGGCCAGTTTCTTCATGACGTCCAGAACTTCGCCGACCATTTCCGGGTCCAGCGCGGAGGTCGGTTCGTCGAAGAGCATGACCTTGGGGTCCATGGCCAGGGAACGGGCAATGGCCACCCGCTGCTGCTGTCCGCCCGAAAGCTGCTCCGGATAGCCGTTGAATTTTTCCGCAATGCCCACTTTTTCCAGCAGGGCCATGCCTTTTTCCCTGGCGGCCTTTTTGCCGCGCTTGCGCACGGTCAGCTGGGCCATGGTCAGATTTTCCAGGACCGTCTTGTGAGGAAAGAGGTTGAAGCTCTGGAAAACCATGCCCACCTCCGCCCGGATGGCGTTGATGTCGCAGCCGGGCGCGAGGATGTCCGTGCCCTCGATCTGGATGCTTCCTTCGTCCGCGTATTCCAGGCGGTTGAGGCAGCGCAGGAACGTGGATTTCCCCGATCCCGAAGGACCGATGATGACGACCACCTCGCTGGCCTTCACGTCCAGGGAGACGTCTTTCAGGGCTTCGAGTTTTTCCGGGACATAAAAGTATTTGCAGACGTTTTCTGCGCGAATCATCATCGGATCACCGCCCTGCGTTCGAGGTACTGGACAAAGACGGACAATGTGAAGGTCAGCACCAGATAGAGCAGGGCGCAGACGATCCACATCTCAAAGGGTTGCAGGCTGGAGGTCACGATTTCGCGCGTGGCCTTGGTCAGTTCGCGGATGGCGATGACGCCCAACAGCGAGGAGTCCTTGATGAGGCTGATGAACTGCCCGGCCAAAGGGGGCATGATGCGCCGGAACGCCTGGGGCAGGATGACCTTGCGCATAGCCTGCGCATTGGACATGCCCAGGGAGCGGGCCGCTTCCATCTGGCCCCGGTGTACGGACTGGATGCCCGCCCGGACGATTTCCGCGGTGTACGCGCCCGTGAAAATGGCCAGGGCGATGACTCCGTACCACAGCGGCGGAATGTGCCCGATGCCGTACTTGTCCAGTATGGAATTGATGAGCGTTCCCATCACGAAATACCACAGAAAAATCTGCACCAGCAATGGCGAACCGCGGATAAGCTCGATGTAGGTTATGGACATCCAGCGGAAGCAGGGGTTGCGGGAAATGCGCATGAGCCCGGTGAGCACCCCCAGGACAATGCCGAAGATGATGGCGATGAAGCTGACCTTGAGCGTGATCCACAAGCCCTGGAGCATGATGCCCGGCTCGCTGACCTTGTATGATCCCAGGATGTCGCCGGGCGAAACCATGTCGCCTTCGGACACCATGTTTTCGCCTTTGTGCAGGTCGTAGGTTTCCTGGTCGGCAGGTCCGCTTACCGTAACGTAGTTTGCGCCCTTTTTGCTGAAAATCGACGATACGTCGCCTTGGATTTCAGCCCGTACGTCCACGGTGTGCTCATTCCAGAAATATTGGGGTACGCGGTTCCAGCGCCAGATGTATTCGACGGACTCGCTGGCCGCCCATATGGTGAACAGGCCGCCGATGATGAGCAGAAAGAAGACGGCCTTCCACATGGCGTACCACATGGGGCTTCTTGGGCGGTCCAGTCCTGAGCGTTGTCTCATGTTGCTCGCACCTTGAAGGTTGATGGATTTGTTCTGTCGTGCAGGGGTTGGCTATCGGAAATGGAACCGGGGCGCAAGGCCCCGGTCGGGCTGCCGACAAAGGCCCGACAGCTGCGTTGCTTTAAAAAATTCAAACGCTCGCGTATCAGGAAATACGCGTCGCCCTTGAATTTTTCTCGCGCCTTGCTTTCAAACCTTTCTCAACAGCCTGTCAAATTGTACTTTGCAATCAATCCGACCGGGGCGCAAGGCCCCGGTCGGATCATGTCGAATGGTTTATTGCACCTGGCCGAGCCAGGCGTCGGACTTCATCCACTTGTCGTAGATGCGCTCGTAGCGGCCGTCGTTCTTGATCTGGCGCAGGAAGTTGTTCAGGTAGTTCAGGAAGTCGGGATCGCCCTTGCGGACACCGAAAGCCAGAGGTTCGTAGGTGAAGGGGGCGTCCAGGTGGACCAGCTTGTCCTTGCCCTGCTGCGCCTTGAACAGCACGTTGAAGGGGAAGTCGTAGACCCAGGCGTCGGCCCGGCCGTTGAGGACTTCCAGGGCGCCGTCGGCTTCCTTGTCAAAGGACTTGTAGGTGGCCTTGGGGATCATGCGTTTGGCAGCCTGCTCGCCAGTGGTGCCCAGACGGGAGACCACGGTGTACAGGGAGCTGTTCAGGTCGCGGTAGGATTTGATCTTCTGCGCATGCTTCTGGGGAATGAGAATGGTCTGTCCGACCACGATGTAGGGATCGGCGAAGTTGATCTTCAGGTTGCGCTCCTGGTTCACGGTCATGCCCGAAATGATGATGTCGAACTTGTCCGTGAGCAGGGCGGGGATCATACCGTCGAAGTCGGTGTTCACGGGCACGAACTTCACGCCCATGGATTTGGCCAGCTCCTTTGCCAGGTCGATGTCGAAACCCACGTAGTTGCCTTTCGTGTCGGTCATTTCAAAGGGAAGGTATCCCGCATCGAAGCCGACGCGCAGTTCCCCGCGCTTGAGAATGGATTCCACAGTGGATTTCTTTGCCAGTTCAATGTCGTCGGCCAGCGCGCCGGAGACGAGAAGCAACCCGGCAAGCAGGGCCAGAACGACTGTCCGCATGGTTTTGATGAACATTTTATCCTCCATATTGATTTTTTCAGAGAGGCGGGCCGTTGAAAAACAGCCTGCTAGTATTTTCCCTCTGTAAGCACCTCGTTGATGACCATCTCCACCTTGCAGTCTTCGCATTTGGGAATGGTCTCTTCCGGGAGGGCGATGATCTGGGTGCGTCGGCATATGGGGCAGACAACCTGGACAAACTCCCGTTCGTACCGGTCTGCAATGTGTTTTTTCCGATCGGCCATGTTTTTTTGCTCCGATAAAAATCGTATGTGTGTCGATTCGGCGGCGAAAGTACACTTTATTTGCGCAAAAAGACATGAAAATCAAGGGGCCGCTCCTGTCTGGAAAAGTATTCCGTGAAGAGGTATACCTTGTCATGGCCGCAAAAAGTGAGGGAACCGACAGGAGCAGGAACGCGCATGAGTGAAAAACGATTGCTGGTGGTGGACGACGAACCGGGGCACCGCCTGATGGTAAGGGCGGTAATGGCGGAACGGGGCTGGCACGTGACCGAGGCTGAAGACGGAGAGCAGGCCTTGTCGTTCGTGGCTTCGGGGCTGTCTCCCCTGCCCGATGTGGTCCTGCTGGACATGAAGATGCCCGGCATGGACGGGCTGGAAGTCCTGCGCCATCTGCGGCAGGCGTATCCGGCCGTGCCTGTGGTCATGCTCACGGCGTTCGGTTCGGTGGGGCCGGCTGTCGAGGCCATGAAGCAGGGGGCCTTCGACTACCTGACCAAGCCCGCCGACAACGACGAGCTGGAAACCGTGCTGCTCAAGGCCGCGCAGTACGGTGCGCTTCTGGCGGAAAACGAAAGTTTGAAATCCCGCGTCGTGGACCAGGAGCAGGGACCGCGCATCATAGGGCAGAGTCCGTCCATCTGCGAGATGAGCGAGCTGATAGCCCAGGCCGCGCCGACCGAGGCCCGTGTTCTTATTCTCGGGGAGTCCGGCACGGGCAAGGAGCTGGTGGCGGAGAAGATCCACGCCCAGTCCCTGCGCAAGGATGGGCCGCTCATCAAGGTGAATTGCGCGGCATTGCCGGGCGAACTCCTGGAAAGCGAACTTTTCGGCTATGTGAAGGGCGCTTTCACCGGCGCGGTCAAGGACAAGCCCGGACGGTTCCAGCTGGCGTCCGGGGGCACGCTTTTTCTGGATGAGATAGGCGAGATGCCCCAGTCCCTTCAGGCCAAGCTGTTGCGCGTATTGCAGGAAGGGCTGGTGGAGCCTCTCGGGGGGATAAAGCCCGTGGTTGTGGACGTGCGCGTTCTGGCCGCGACCAACCGCGACCTGCGCAAGGAGATCGCTGCCAACAATTTTCGGGAGGACCTCTATTTCCGGCTCAATGTCCTGGAAATCCGTATTCCTCCGCTCCGCCAGCGCAAGATGGACATTCCCCTGCTGACCAGCTTTCTGTTGCGCCGTCTGGCCGTGAAAAACCACATGGACGTGCGTTCCGTTTCCCCGGAATTCCTCGAGATACTCTCGCAATACGATTGGCCGGGAAATGTGCGCGAACTGGAAAACGTGCTGGAGCGGACACTGGTGCTGGCCCGTTCGGACATGCTTACGCCCGACCTGTTGCCCCCCGGGCTCCATGACACCATCGCAAGGCTCGCGGCCGGGGACTCCGGATCCTTTGCAAACGCCCCCCGGTTCTTCTCAGACCCGCCTTCCGTCGCCTCCTTTGACGAGGCGGAAAAGCAGACCCTGGAAAACGCCCTGCAATCCACCGGAGGACACAGGGAGAAAACCGCCGATCTGCTGGGCATCAGCCGCAGGACGTTGCAGTACAAGCTTAAAAAATACGGGCTGACCAGGCGGTAGCCGGAAGAGTGCAGCCCCGGCCGAACCGACGGGAATGAGGGGGGAGAACCCGCCAGCCGTGTTCCGGGACGAATCCTGTACTTGTCCATGGTTTCCTACAGGCGTATCTACGCCCTGGTGGCCTTTGTGGTCCCGCGTCCCAAGACGAAACCATCCTGGCGGTGCCGGCTCTTCCCGTGGGCGATCCGCCCATCCGTCGCGATTCGTTGTTTCAGCCGCTTCAATGAATAGTCGTTGAAAGTCTCTTGCCGACGCTCTGTCGCACAATCCAATAAGGTTGATCCGCAAATGACATTGAAAAATCGCATGTACCTGTTTCTTTTCATCCTGACGATCGCGTCGGCGCTCGGGCTTCAGGGATGGCGCACCCTGTTCAACAATTTTGCCGTGGAAATCGGCCATACCAGCGGGCAGCAAATGGGCGTCATCCAGTCGGTGCGGGAAGTCCCAGGACTTTTAGCCCTGCTGGTCGTTTGCCTGCTGCCCTTCATAACCGAACGCAAGCTGGCCGCGCTCTTTATCGCCATTATGGGAGCGGGAATCGGGGCGACCGGTTTTTTCCCGCAATTCTACGGATTGATCTTCACCACCCTGCTCATGTCTACCGGCTTTCACTACTACCAGACGCTGAACCAGTCCCTGACCCTGCAATACTTCAATATACATCAGGCCCCTCTTGTGCTTGGAAAGCTCAGGGGGATGGGGGCAATCGCCAATATCGCCACCGGACTCGTCATCCTGGTGTGTTCGGAGTTCATGACCTACAAGAGCATGTATTTCGTGCTGGGGGCAATTGTTGTCGGGCTCGGCTGCCTTGGTTTTTTCTTCAAGCCAGGCAAAAAGGAAGTCGATATTCCCATCCAGCACAAGAAGATGATTCTCAAGCGCAGATATTGGCTGTATTACGTGCTCACCTTCCTTGCCGGGGCACGCCGCCAGATTTTTGTGGCATTCGCCGTCTTTCTTCTTATCACCAAATTCGGTTTCTCCATCCAGGAGGTGACTATCCTGTTTGTGGTGAACAACATCATCGCCACCATCGCCAATCCGCTCGTGGGCAAGGCGGTGAACCGCTTCGGAGAGCGCAACATGCTGTCCTTCGAATATCTGGTCCTTCTCGTGGTGTTCAGCTGCTATGCGTTCAGCGACAGCAAAATTCTGGTCGCGGGCATGTATATCCTGGACCACATCGTCTACAGTTTCACCATCGCCATCAATACGTTCTTCCAAAAGATCGCCGAACCCAAGGACATCGCCTCTTCCATGGCTATCGGGGGCACCATCAACCATACTGCGGCGGTAATCATTCCCTTTTTGGGCGGCCTTGCCTGGAGCATCCATCCCAGTTGGATATTCATGGGGGGAACGTTTCTGAGTGCCGTTTCCCTGCTGTTTTCGCAGTTCATTCCCCGCGAATTGGCAAAACATGATTTGCGCGTGAAAGCGGGAACAGAAACACCGGGGAAGTGATCATCCCCCGCGATTCGCAGGGGAGGCGAAGACGTTGGGCGGTTGAACGGAAAGGGAAGGAATAAAGGCGAAGAGACGGCTGGTCATGGGAAGTCACGGCTCCCTTTGGCCTGCCTTTGAGCATCAGGTGCGACGATTTTTCCGGAAACAGTGGGGATGCCCGGTCGACGCGTCCCGACCAGAAGTTTTTGGAAAAGGGGGGGGAGGAAAGAACCTTTTTCGAAAAAGGTTTTTCCTCCCCCGTATGCCTTTCCCTTTTCCCCCTGTTACTTCACCAAGAATCCACCCGTTACACTTGCCGGGTTTTCGGCCAGCTCCTCGGGTGTTCCCTGGGCCACGATCCGTCCGCCGAATTCGCCGCCTCCGGGGCCGAGGTCGATGACGTGGTCGGACGCGGCCACCACGTCGAGGTTGTGCTCGATGACCACCACGGTCGCGCCCTTGTCCACCAGCTTGTGCAGCACCTGGATGAGCTTGCCGACCTCGTGCATGTGCAGGCCGGTGGTGGGTTCGTCCAGAATGTAGAGCGTGCCGGGCAGCCGCAGCTTGCCCAGCTCGCGGGAGATCTTGATGCGTTGGGCCTCGCCGCCGGAAAGGGTGGTGGCGGGCTGTCCCAGGCGGATGTACTCCAGCCCCACGTCCTGAAGCACCTGGAGGCGGCGCAGCAGGGCGGGGTGGTTTTCGAAGAACTGCGCTGCCTGGCGCACGGTCATATCCAGAACTTCGGCAATGTTCGCACCCTTGAAGTGCACGTCCAGGGTTTCACGGTTGTAGCGTTTGCCCTTGCAGACATCGCAGGTCACGTAGACATCGGGCAGAAAGTGCATTTCCACGCGGATCTGGCCGTCACCCTTGCAGGCTTCGCAGCGTCCGCCGCGCACGTTGAAGCTGAACCGGCCCGGCTTGTAGCCGCGCTGTTTGGCTTCCTTGGTTCCGGTGAAGATCTTGCGGATCTCGTCGAATATCTTGGTGTAGGTGGCCGGGTTGGAGCGCGGGGTGCGGCCAATGGGCGTCTGGTCTATGGAGATGATCTTCTCCACCTGCTCCAGGTTCTCGATGCCGGAAAGCTGGCCCGGATTGTCCACCTTGACTCCCTGGGCCAGGGCGATGTGCTTGTAGAGCGTGTCCACCACCAGGGAGGACTTGCCCGAGCCGGACACGCCTGTGACGCAGGTGAGGCAGCCCAGGGGGATGGAGCAGTCCACGTCCTTGAGGTTGTTGGTGCGCACGCCCTTGAGCGTGATGTGGCCGGTGGGGGTGCGCCGTTTTTCCGGGCGTTCGATGGAGATGTCGCCGCGCAGGTATTTGGCCGTAAGGGATTCGCCCTTGTCCAGCAGGTCGCGCACCGTGCCCTGGAATACGGCCTCGCCGCCCAGCCAGCCCGATCCGGGTCCGAGTTCCAGTACATGGTCGGCGGCCAGGATGGTTTCCTCGTCGTGCTCTACAACCAGGACGGTGTTGCCCCGGCCCTGGAGCTGGCGCAAGGTCTTGATGAGCCGTTCGTTGTCGCGCGGATGCAGGCCGATGGACGGTTCGTCCAGAACATAGGTCACGCCCACCAGCCCGGAGCCGAGCTGGCCGGCAAGACGGATGCGCTGGGCCTCGCCGCCGGAAAGGGTGGACATCTCCCGGTGCAGGTTGATGTAATCCAGCCCCACGTTGGACAGAAACGCCAGACGGTGGGTCAGCTCCTTCATGAGCGGCTCGGCAATGAGTGCGTCGCGGCCCGCAAAGCTGCGGCCTTGCAGCCAGTCCAGGGCGCGGCCGATGGGAAGGGTGGTGAAGCTGTGCATGTTCAGGTCGTCCACGCGCACGGCCAGGGCCTCGTCGCGCAGGCGCGCGCCATCGCATTTGGGGCAGGGGCGGCTCTGGCGGAAGCGGGAAAGCTCGTCGCGCCAGATGGGGCCGAACTGCATGCCCTGCTCCAACAGCGGAAGAACGCCGGGCCAGCCCGCGCCGGAATCGCCATCAAAGAGGGCGTCCCAGGCCGCGTCGGAAAAATCGGCAAGAGGCGTGTCCAAAGTGAAGCCGTGGCGTTCGCCCAGTTTGGTCAGCCCCTTTTCCTGCCGGCCCAGCAGCTTGGGATTCTTCCAGGGAAGAATTCCGCCCTTGCGGATGGACAATCCCTTGTTGGGCGCAATGAGCATGGGTTCGAAATAATCCACGCTGCCCAGGCCGGAACAGCTCGGGCAGGCCCCCTGCGGGCTGTTGAAGGAAAAAAGCTGCGGCGAAAGTTTGGGCAGGCTGATGTTGCACTCCGGGCAGGAGGAAAGGGTGCTGAAGAATTTCTCCGACCCGCTGTCCGCACCGCTTGCCAGGGCGATGCTGATCCGTTCGTCACCCCATTGCAGGGCCAGTTCCAGGGAGTCCGCCAGCCGGTTGCGCATGTCTTCCTTGACCACCAGCCGGTCCACGATCAGGTCGATATTGTGCCGCTTGTTCTTTTCCAGCTCGGGCACGTCGTCCAGCTGCATCACCTCGCCGTCGACCCGCACGCGCATGAAGCCGTTTTTTTTCAGGTTGGTCAGCAGATCCTTGTGCGTGCCCTTTTTGCGCTCCACCACCGGGGCGATCAGCAGAAACTTGGTTCCCGCCTCCATCTCCATGATGCGGTCCACGATTTCGTCCGGGGTCATGGCTGCAATGGGCTTGCCGCAGCCCGGACAGTAAAATTTGCCCAGACGGGCGTAGAAGACACGGAGAAAGTCGTAGATTTCCGTTACCGTGCCCACTGTGGAGCGCGGGTTGCGCGACCCTGCCTGCTGTTCCAGGGAAATGGCCGGAGACAGGCCTTCGATCTTGTCCACATCGGGCTTGTCCAATTGGGGAAGGAACTGCCGGGCATAGGCGGAAAGGGATTCCACGTAGCGTCGCTGCCCCTCGGCATAGACGATGTCGAATGCCAGGGTGGATTTTCCCGAACCGGACGGACCGCAGATGACGACAAGTTTGTCCCGCGGGATATCCAAAGTGAGGTTTTTCAGGTTATGTTGCCGTGCGCCGTGTATGTGAATGTATTGTTGTGCCATGGGCACGAATGTAATCTGGAATTATTCTTTGTCCAGTGCAAAGAATGGAGAAGCCGCCGGACCGGGATGAACCGGAAGGGGCGTGTGCCCGAATCCGTTGCCTTTGCCCCCTGGTTTCAGTAGGCTGCCTTTTTTACCAACAAGCTGCCGGGCATGCTCCCGCAGCCTGCCACGGGGAGGACGCTGTGAACATATTGTTGATCGGCTCGGGCGGACGTGAACACGCCCTGGCCTGGAAACTTGCCCAAAGTCCCAAGGCCGATACCATCTATATTGCGCCGGGCAACGGCGGAACCGCCCAGTGCGGCATCAACGTGGATATCGCCGATGACGACGTGCGCGGTCTTGTGGATTTTGCCAGGTCCCACGACATCGGGCTGGTCGTTCCCGGCCCGGAGCTGCCCCTTACCCTGGGGATTGCAAACGCTTTGAAGGACGCGGGCATTCCCTGCTTCGGTCCCACGGAGTACTGCGCCCGGCTGGAAGGCAGCAAATCGTTTTCCAAGCAGATCATGCTGGAAAATGGCGTACCCACGGCCCATTTCGCCATGTTTCGCGATGCGGACCGCGCCTTGGAATTCATCGAGGAAAAAGGCGTGCCTCTGGTCATCAAGGCCGACGGCCTGGCCGCAGGCAAGGGCGTCATCATCTGCGAAACCAAGGAACGCGCCCGCCACGCCATCGAACAGATAATGGTCCACAAGCAGTTCGGGACCAGCGGCGACAAGGTCATCATCGAAGAGCTTCTGGTGGGCGAGGAAGTATCCTTTCTGGCATTCTCGGATGGCCGCAACATCAAGTGCATGCCTTCCAGCCAGGACCACAAGGCCGTGGGCGAGGGCGACACCGGCCTGAACACCGGCGGCATGGGCGCCTACAGCCCGGCCGGTCTTTTGCCGACAGACCAGTATGAAACAATGGCCGAAGAAACCATCATTCCCATCATCCGTGCCATGGAGGCCAAGGGGCACCCCTTTGTGGGCGTGCTCTACGCCGGTCTGATGATGACGGAAAACGGTCCCAGCGTGCTGGAATACAACGTCCGTTTCGGGGATCCGGAATGCCAGCCCCTGATGATGCGTCTGGATACCGATCTGGTCGAGATCATGCAGGCCTGCACTCAGGGCAGGCTTGATGAAATCGAGGTCAAATGGAGTGACGAAACCGCCCTGTGCGTGGTCATGGCCGCCAAGGGCTACCCCGAAGCCTACCCCAAGGGCATGCGCATCACCGGATTTGAAAAAGCCGAGGAAGTCGGCGGTGTGAAAGTCTTTCAGGCCGGAACCGTCAGGACTCCCCAGGGGATTCTCAGTTCCGGCGGCCGCATTCTGGGCGTCACCGCCCTGGGCGAATCTTTGGAGGAAGCACAGAAAAGCGCCTACGCCGCCGTGGACGCAATACACTTTGAAAACAGCTATGTTCGCCGCGACATCGGCGACAAAGGCAAAAAATGGGAGAACACCTGAGATGAACCGTGTGGCCATTTTCATCGGCAGCGCATCCGACAAGGAAAAAATGCAGCCCTGCTCCGATGTGCTCACTTCCCTGGGAATAGACCACCTCTTCACCATAACCTCGGCGCACCGCACGCCCGAACGCACAGCCAGGCTTATTGCGGATCAGGAAGCCCAAGGCTGCCAGGTCTTCATCTGTGCCGCAGGCATGGCCGCCCACCTGGCCGGTGTGGTTGCCTCCAAGACCATCAAGCCCGTCATCGGCGTACCCATCAATGCCTCGCCCCTGAACGGCCTGGACGCACTTCTGGCCACCGTGCAGATGCCTCCGGGATTCCCCGTGGGAACCGTCGCGCTCGACAAGGCCGGAGCCAAAAACGCCGCCTACATGGCCGCGCAGATCCTGGCCCTGGCCGACCCCGCATTGGCAGACAAACTCCTCGCCGTCCGCCAGGGGTTTAAGGACGATGTGGAGAAGGCCGCTACGGAGATGTGAGTGAGGGCAGGGGGCTTTGCCCCCTTGCACCCCCCACCAGGGCCATGATGGCCCTGGACCCGCATTACGAGAGGCCGAGAAAGGAGTGTCAATTCTTCTCGTGCAAAATCCGCATTTTTAAAAAAAAATTCTTAAACGGCCATCTGTGCAATGAATTTGAGGGCCATAGAGGCAAGCGTAGCTTGTTTCTATGGCCCTCAAATTCATTGCACGAAATGTGGGGGTCCGGGGGGGCATCCCCCCCGGCCGCCGGAGGCACTGTCTTTTCTGCTACCCGAACTTGGGCACGGGCAGGGGCGTGGATTCGAGCATGTCCAGCAGCGTATCCGGGTCGTTGTGGCAGAGAAGCATGTCGCGGTGGCGTTGGGCCACGAACTGCGCGTCCGCCATGTGGTCGAGAAAAGTGTTGAGGTGGTCGTAGTAGTTGTTGACGTTGAGCAGTCCGCAGGGGCGGGGCGCAAAGCCGAGCTGGCTCCAGGTGACGACTTCGAAGAGTTCGTCCAGAGTGCCGAAGCCGCCGGGCAAGGAGATGAAGGCCTCGGCCATCTCTATCATGGTCTTTTTGCGTTCGAGCATGTCGCGGACCACGACCATTTTGGTGAGGCTCTTGTGGGCGATTTCCTTGTTGAAGAGACTTTCGGGAATAATGCCGACAACGCGGCCCCCGGCTTCAAGGGCTTCGTTGGCCAGGACGGACATGAGCCCGATGTCCGAGCCTCCGTAGACAAGCTCCAGTCCGCGTTCGGCTATGGCGCGCGCCAGTCGGCGCGTGGCTTGTTCGTATATGGGGGCGTTCCCCGGGCTTGAGCCGAGAAAGACGCAGACGTTACGCATTTTCGGAATCCTTTGGTGCAGTGCTTTGGGCGGCCTTGCGATCTTTTCGTTTGGCGACCCATTCATGAAACCCCATGAGCATGTCCCATTCGATGGGTACGATGAAGAGCGTCAGAAAGGTTGCGGTACACAAACCGGTAACGAATGTCGAGGCCATGGGCCCCCAGACGATGGAGTAGGTGGGCAGGCCTATGGCCATGGGCAACAGGCCGAGGGTGGTGGTGAGGGTGGTCAGCAGGATGGGCCGCAGCCGGACGCGTATGCCTTCGCGGATGGCCTCCTTGCGGGAAAGACCTCTGGCATAGGCCCGGTTGATGAAGTCGATGAGCACCAGGGAGTCGTTGACCACCACGCCGGTGACGCCGACCGTGGCGATGAAGCTGTTGATGGTGAACAGCCCCTGGGTGACGAGTTTTCCGAAGATGACGCCGATGAGCGAGAAGACCACGGCGCTGATGATGATGGCCGGCTGAACATAGGAGCCGAACTGCGTGGCCAGGATGAGATAGATGACCAGCAGGGCCACGATGAAGGCGTACATGAGCGAGGTGTAGGAGCGGCGTGTGGATTCGAACTGGCCTGAAAATCCGAGGTCCGCGCCGGGGAAGTCGGTTTGTATGGTGGCGTAGTGATCCCTGATCTTGTTGACGATGTATGGAACGGAAAGCTGGGCCGCGGGGTCCAGGTTGGCTGTAAGGGTGATTGCCCGGTTGTTCTGATACCGGGCCAGCATGTTCGGCTCGGTGTAGGACTCCACGCTGACCAGGTCGTGCAGGCGGACAGGACCGGAGGGGTTCTGGATCACGGGTATGGCCAGGGCGTCCTCCGGCTGGGGCAGGAGTTCCGGTGCGATGCGCAGCTTGAGGTCTATGTCGTCGTCATCGGTGCGGAATTCGCCCACATAGCGGCCATCGAGCAGACTGCCCGCAAGGCGTGCCACCTGGGCTTTGGTGAGGCCGTATTCCGAGGCCATTTCCTGGCGGACCTTGAAGCGGTAGACGCGGTTGGGGCGTCCCTGGTCGTCGCCGAAGTTGACCAGGGCGGGACCTATCTGGGGATCGTTTTGGAGAAATTCCGAGGTGGCTTTTGCCAGTCGGTAGACGTTTTCGGGGTTCGGTCCCACCACGCGGATGTTGATGTCCTTGCCTGCAGGAGGTCCGCCCGGTTCCGGGCGTATGTTGATGGACCAGCCGTCCGTGGCCAGGGGGGCCAGGTAGCTTCGGATGTTCTCCAGGTGCAGCGTGGGATCGTTGTCCGGGTTGTCGGTAAAGATCTGCTCGGACTTCGGGGGAAGCTCCACGGCCAGGTGGGCGAGGTTGTTTGCGTATTCCGGCTGGTAGTCCTCGTCGATGACGAACCCGGTTTGACCGGTTATGGCTCGTGATTCGCCGGGACCGCGTTTTTCGATCTGCCGGGCCACTTTTTTGAGTTTTTCATTGGTTTTCTGGATGGATGAGGTCATGGGACCTTCCAGTTCCACGAAATACAGGGTGTACTCGTCGGGAAAGAATTTGATGCGAATGAGGGAAGCCTTGCCGGAGAGGGACAGGCCCATGATGATGACGGCGGCCACAAAGGCCGCGACCACCATGGAAAGACTCACGAAGCGGTGCCGCAGGGTGAAGTTCACAATGGATTGCGTACCGCGCCGGATGGTGGCCATTATCCAGCGTTCGTGTTCCACGGTGTGGGTGTGGTGCGCGGCATGGACCATCCGCTTGGCGCCGGGCAGGTCCAGGAAGTGGGCCGGCAGGATGAGGATGCTTTCGAACAGGGACGCGGCAATGGCGTAGGTGATGGCAATGGGTATCTGGGCGAAGAATTCCCCGGTGGAACCGCTCATCATGAGCATGGGCAGAAAGGCGGCAACCGTGGTGGAGGTTGCCGCAATGACCGGTATGGCCACCTCCGAGGTGCCGTCGATGACGGCTTCCTGCAGTTGTTTTCCTTCCTGGACATGGCGGTAGATGTTCTCCACAACCACGATGGCGTCGTCCACGATGATGCCCGAGACCAGGACAAAGGAGAACAGGGTGATTTCGTTGAGGGAGTTGTCCGTGATCCACATCAGGATCATGGTCACCAGAAAGGCGAAGGGGATGCCCACGGTCGTCAGGATGGCGTTGCGCAGTCCCATGAAGACGAAGATGAGCAATCCCACCAGGCCGATGCCGATGAGCATGTTGGAGCCGAGTGTGTCCAGGGCGTCGTTGATGTTGATGCGCTGGTCCTGGCTGATGACGATCTCAACGCCTTCCTTTTCCAGTGAGGGGCGGAACTTCTCGACGATTTCAAGGGCTGCCGGAACAATGTCCAGGGCGTTCCCCTGAGGGCTTTTGAGCAGACGCAGGGTGACGCTGTCCTGGCCGTTGACCGAACTGATGACCGTGGGGTCCCGGAAGGCGAGGCGCGCATTGCGCATGACATCGCCCACGGTGATGAACGATCCGTCCAGGTCGCGGCGGACAATGGTGGACGCTATCTGTTCCCGGTTGCGGAATCGTTCGTCCACCACCACCACGAATTCGCCGGAGTCGTTTTCATAGTTTCCCGCGGGTACGGACAGGTTGGTTTCCTGGAGCGCCGAAGCCACCTCCTCGAACGTGAGGCCGTAACGTTCCAGCTGGGCGGGGTCGAGGTCCACATGGAACTCGCGGGTGAATTCCCCCTGGAGGTCCACCTCCTTGATGCCGGGGATGCGGCGCAGGTCCACCTTCATTTCCTCGGCCATGAGGGACAGGGTGCGGTTGGAGCGGTCGCCTATCAGGTTGATGCTGACCGCGGGCAGCCATTGACTGACGTCCACTTCCATGAAGTGGGGCGGGTCGATGCCTGCGGGCAGCTCTTTCATCACGCCCAGGACTTTCAGGCGCAGCTCGTCGAACTGCCCGGCATAATCGGTGTCGTCCAGAAATTTGACCCGGACCTGGGAGCGTTGGCGATAGGATTTTGATTGGATGTATTCAACGTTTTGCAGGTCGTCGAGGGACTTTTCTATCTCTCGGGTGACGAGGGTTTCCACGTCCTGAGGCGATGCGCCGGGCAGGACGGTGGTGATGAGGACATCGCCCATGCGCACGTTGGGGTAGCGTTCCACCGGCAGCTCGCCAAGGGCGAAAACGCCCACGAGCATGCACAGCACGAAGAGCAGGTTGACCAGAACGGTCTGGCGCAGGAAAAATTGCAGGAAAGGGCGCATGGGTGGTTACTCCGGCTGGATGAGGAAACTTTGGCCCGGATGCACCAGGGGCGAGCGCACGCGGACGGTTCCGTTGGGGCCTTTGCCCAGGAAGACGACGCGCAGGGCGGTTCCGTTTGCCGCGGTCGCCCAGTGTTCCTCGTACCGTTCCTGTACGCATTTCGCAGGCAGGTAGACAGCCCCGGAAGGGTCGGGCAGGTTCACGGTGAGTATGGCGCGCAGGCCGCCGCGTTTTTCCTGAAGCCCTTCGGAAACGGAAAGGTCCACCTTTATCTTGCGGGTTGCGGGGTCGAATGTGGGGGAAACGCGTTCCACCCTGGCCGGGATCATCTTCCCGTTCTTGCCTTCATCAGGGAAAAAAAGTTGTGCGGAGCCGTTCTTGCGGCGCAGAAATCCGAATTCCTCCGGCGTGAAGGCAAAGGGGACGAGCATGGTCTGGAAGTCCGCGGCCTTGCCCACGATCTTTCCGGCGGCAACCCATTCGCCCGGTTCGACATTCCGCTCGGAAACGCGCCATCCCGGATGGGCCGTGATGACGAACCGGGCGCGCCGTTCCCTGAGGTTGGCTTCTTCTATCCTGAGGGCTTCCAGCTCCAGAATGACCTTGTCGCGGCGGTTGACCAGGCTGTCGAGCGAGGACTGATCGTCCAGTCCTTGTTGGACAAGCCCGGTGTAGCGGTCGGTCTCTTTGACGTTGTAGTCCACTTCGCTTTGCAGCCGCTTTATCTCGGCGGCGTTTTTGCGGATGGAAAGGTCGATGAACGTGGTGTCCAGTGTGGCGAATATTCCGTTGGAGGGGATGGTGTCGCCTACGTCCGCGAAGACCTTGAGGCATCGCCCGGACTCTTCCCCGGCGATTTCCATGACATGCCGTGCCCGGGTATATCCGGTCAGCGTCTGTTCAAAAAGAGCGGGTTGGGCCACGGCAGTGGCGTTTTGCGCCGCCTGCGCCGATGCGAATCCGGCAAGGGCCAGCATAAGAACGGAGGTGATGATGCTTTTCAGATAACGCATTGCGCTTCCCACTCCACTGTGCAGTTTGAGAACAGAACGCGTTGAATGATGTCGTCCTGGTCCAGATTGAAAAAAAGAAATCGCTCGCGCAGGAGCAGCATGACCAGTCCGTGCAGCTTGGACCAGAGGCTCAGGGCGGCACTCAAAGGATTGTCCGCATGAATTTTCCCGTTCTTCATGCACAGGCCGACATACTCCACCAGGGTTTCAAAAGACTTGAGCGTTACTTGGAATTCCTGTGTCTTTTTTCTTGCGATCAGGGAAGGGGCAAAGTCGTGCAGGCGCGTTGCGAACAGCAGTTCGTACACTCGGGGGTTGTCCAGGGCGAATTCAATGTACTTGCGGGTGGCCAGGCTGAGTGTTTCCAGGGGGTCGGCAGGGGAAGGCGATCCGGAATTGGTCTTTCGGGCATGATGGTGTCCCCAGATATAGGAATTGAATTCGAGGTGCCCCTGAATGCACAGTACGCCGAGGAGCTCCTCCTTGTCTTTGAAATAGCGATAGATGGCGCCGGGCGTGTAGCCTATTTCGGCGGCCACGCCGCGCATGGTCACGTTGGGTTCGCCGCCCGCGACGAACAGCTCCATTGCGGTCTGGATGATCAGCGTTCTCATGGCGTCGCGGCCCAGTCTTTTTCGGCAGTGGGGTGTCATGAGGCGGGTATAAAAAGGCACTTGAAAAAAGTAAACACTGTTCACTATTGAAAATTGTAAATAGTTGTAAAATGTTGAAGTGTTTTTAAGCAGAAAATATGTTTACGTCGGAGAAAAAATGAATTTACTTGTTGAATTCCAAGAGCCTGTGCAGCAGGTGCGCTTTATTCGTCGTGAAAAGCGATTTCTCGTCATGGTGGATAACGGGCAGGAACAATTCTGGGTGCATACCAACAATTCCGGCTCCATGCTCGGCCTGCTGCGGCCCGGTCGGCCACTGCTTATCTCCAGATCGCCCAACCCGAAGCGCAAGCTGGCCTGGACCTTGGAAGCCGTATGGGCAAACAACGCCTGGTGCTGCGTGAACACCTCCATGCCCAACAAGATCCTCTACGCCGCCTTTGCGCAAAAGGCCCTGCCCGAACTGGGCAGGGCGACAGAACTCAAACGCGAAGCCGCCATCGGCAATTCACGCCTCGACGCCAGGTTCGACGGCCCGGACGGAACCATCTGGGTGGAAGCGAAAAACGTCACCATGGTCGAAGACGACACCGCCGCCTTTCCCGACGCGGTCACCACCCGTGGGCAAAAGCATTTGTGCGAGCTGATGGACCTTGCAGCCCAGGGGGTCCGTGTCGCCACGTTCTATCTGGTCTCGCTGGCAGGCGCCAAATGTTTCGCGCCTGCCGACTACATCGACCCGGAATACGCCGGGCTGTTCTTCAAAGCCCTGAGCGCAGGCGTGGAAGCCTGGCCCTATACCGCCGTGGTCACGCCCCAAGGCGTGGGGCTTGGCCACAGGTTGGAAGTGAGGGGAAAGGGGAACGAAGAATAGGAATGGTGGGCCTGCGGCGGCTGGAAACGAAGAAGAGCAGGGAGAACGGAGGAATGGCAGGGCCTGCGGCGCGGAGGAGAGTGTGCCTCCGGCGGCCGGGGGGAATGATTCCCCCCGGACCCCCGCGATGGATGTGATCGCAATTCCTGCCGATTCCGACATTCTCCGCGATTAAGTGAAAGGATCGGTCCAATCGGGAAAGATATTCTTTGCGCTGCTCAATTCCCCAAGTCGCCTGCGTATACTTGGCAATATCCTTGAGGTCTGCATACGCCTCGTTGGTAAGCCGAAATCGCATCGAACCGTCCAACTCGGCGGACAGCTTCTCCAAGGAATAATCCGCAATCCCGCGCGGATCGCTTCACTGGCAGAGTTGAATCGCCCCTCCTTCACTTGGTTGGAAATGAAATTGTCGAAATGCGGTCCGAGCGTGACGCTGGTGTTTTTTTGCATGATCTGCCTCCGGGTTTGACCATGCCTGAGATAGAATATTTATTGGTATTGGAGGCAAGGGAGAGAGTAAAATGAAATTTGTCCAGCCGAAATGTGCTTATTTTGCTTCCTATTGCTGTTTTCGTTTTTTTAAAGCCCGACGGGCAGCAGACCTAAGGCGGGATGGACCTTTTGTTATAGCAGCTTTCAAGCCAGCGATTCGATGCCTCTGATATTGTCGCTCAGATCCTTCGAGTGTATCAAGAAGTTCTTCAGCACTTTGCAGTTCAGCTTCTTTTCCGTTCCACCAATCTTCGTATTTATTTTTCTCTGTTTCAACGATTCCATAAGCAATCTGCGTCAAGACATCATCTCCCCACTGTCCCCGGGCGAAATTCACAGCTGTGCAAACTAGTTGAATATTACCCTGAATGTAAGGGCCAAGGCAGTCTATTCTGTCAATGCTCGGCGCAAATGGTTTCTTTACGAACACATCTTGGAAGACCTCATTGCTAAACGTGAGACCACTGAGAGCGCACCGCCCGTTCTGGTGTTTCCACACAGACTCTAAGTATTCCATTGTTAAATCGAATGGCTGTTCACGCTTTCGAGCTCGTCCTCGGGCTGAAGTAAAAGCAGAACGTAAATGTCCACGCATCTCAGAGGTGAGGTAAATCATATTCATTATTCCATGATGCCCGATATTGCATCATTTTGAAAGAATCTTGAAGAAAGTGAGCTTACATATTGCGACAAGCCCTCTTGACCAGCAATCAAACGTCTGCCACTCCACATCCCGCTGCTATCACATCACTTTTACCAGCCCTGTCAACACCTCCTCCATGTTCTTGGCCTTCCATAAGTGCATTTTCAAAAGCCTGCTACTCGTTCTGCTCAACCATGCTTTCCAAAGACTGTTCGGTCTCCATGCATTAGTATTAATGAACTTGGATCAGGAAACTTCAAAGGGATGCACTCGATTGGAAAAGGGAGATTGAGGGTTTTGGCTTTACATATATCAAGATCAAGCAAATCATTTTTTACGCAGTAAGATATTACTAACTTCAAGTACCTTCTTAAGACCAAAAGAGGGGGGAATGTGTTTCTCGAAGCCATCCACTCCATCATGTCCTTTTTACCTTTTGAACCGTTGCATGCTTTACAGGCATAGATCAAATTATCTCCGGTGTCCTTCCCACCACTGCTCTTAGGAAGTATATGGTCAAGCGCCAAGTTTTCATTTTTTCCACAGTAGCTGCATACATTGCCAGACGCTAATTTTATTTTCTCATCATCAAAAAGTGTTCCAACATTCATATCTCCGTCCATAAGACCTCTGTAGAGTTTTGCCCTGATCATATAATTATAAGTGGCATACTTAAATTGCCTTTTTTCTACTGCTGAATGGGCCATGGCCAGATTCGCATAAGACCAGAACATTATTTCTTTTATTGTATCTAGTTTTTTGTGCATTCCCATCCCCGCTTTATAATCTCAACAGTGGACTGCCTCAATAGAATATAGAAAGCCACTTTTTATATCAATGCGTACGAAAGGGTCTTCATCAAGTAGTGGAGCACATGAATGGGGGGTACCGCACCTTCTTTCAATTTTTTGCCACTCAATCCACCCAGGTTGACAACGCGGTTCACCACAAAAAAAAGAACCGGTCAGCATCTCAGCTAGCCGGTCCTATTCTTAAGAAATGTCTGGTCGGGATGAGAGGTTTTGAACCTTCGGCCCCTCCCTGAATGCCATGCAAAAGGGCGTGTGTTTGGATCAGTGGCAGGATGCGGGGCGCCCCGTATCCTGCCGCTGGTGGTGTCTTCGGATTCCGCCAGGGACAGGATGCCCCTGGACCCGCACCCTTTGTTGCTGCCATAAAAAACAAAACCCGGCCGTCCGAAGGACGACCGGGCATGTGACGGAGGGCGCCGGACAAGGCGCCTTACTTATGTGAGTCATTGAAGCGGATTTTCGCTTCCCAGATTTTCTTTCCTATCTTGCGTCCCAGGTCCATCTGACGGGTTTTTATTAGCGCCTCGGCAGCTTCTTTGTTGCCCTGGCTGCTGAGCATGGTCGCGGATTCAAGATCGCGCAGATACCGTTCGCATTCGCGGATCATGCCGGACAAGTCCAGGTGGGAGAATTCTTCCGGCACGCGCACGGATTTTACTTTGCGACTCATTGTCATCCTCCAGATGGGCTTAATGAATTACATCTAGTCATTCTTTTGTCAACGATAATTTTCAATTCAGCCTGCCATTTTTTGTATTCGGCACGTTTTTTTATGACGAGAGGAAGCGAATCTTCCGGTTCAACAATATTTCAACCATACATTCTTCATTTCATATCTCCCTTGTTTAAAGGCTTGGTAAGATGAAAATTTATGTGGGTTTCTTTTTGATGGTATTATAAGCTGCATATATGATAACAAAATGATTTCATTACAATTCTTTTTAATCATCTCAAAAAAATATGATCTGTCAGTCATTTAGAAAGTATTTTATCTTTTCTCACAAAAAAATGAAAACACGATGATGCTTTATGCTACTTGTCATGATAAAAACGTAATTCATAAGTAATTCATTTCGTGTCATAATATGAATTTTATATTCATGAAAATTTGAATGGAAAAAGTTGTTGAAATAGTTTTCGTTTCAGCGTGCAAATCTGCAAAGTCAGGTAGTTGGGAAAAAAAAATATGAAAAACGTTCTTGATCAGGCGGGGGGAGCATTGTAAGCCCAAAGGCATTCGCAAGGCGACAAAAAGGGAGCAGATCAATGACCGAGCTGCGTGTGTATGATTACACGGAAAAATCCTGTGGCATGATTCCGGAGATGGAAGAATTGTTGCGGCAGGCGGATGCCGGTGTCGTGGAGTTTCTTGTGCTGGAAGGGAAGTTGCCGCAGGTGATCAATGCGCTGGCCACCTCGGACAGATGGGCTGTGGACGTGACCCGCGAATTGAGTATCGCCCGGGTGCGTTTTACCCGGCGGAACAACGCGCCGGGAACCCGGCTGGATATCATCTAGCGGAACGGGCGCGAGGTTGTTTTCCCGGAGCCCTGTTTCTCGCGGTTCTTATGGCGGGAACTGCCGTCAAAGACCTGATGGCCCGTAATCCCATGTGGGGAGCGGGAAAGATTCTAGCCTTCGCGCAGAAGGAATGACGCGCCGGTTTTGAACTTTTCTCCTGTCCTTTCAGTTTCTTTTCTCCGAAAAAACAGCCTTGCTGCGCAATCTTTCCCCCTCTTGAAGGCGTCCCTTTGCGGAAGGCAATCAGCCCCGCTGATTGCCTTCCGCAAAGATGCGGGGTCCAGGGGCCATCATGGCCCTTGGCCGCCGGAGGCACTTCTTTTCCTGCTCTTCGCCTTTATTTCTTTTCGTGGAAATAGCGGGGCTTGATCATGTTTTCCGGAGAAAGGATGTCATCCAGGTCTTCTTTTTTAAGGTAGCCCTTTGCCAGCACGATGTTGTACACCGAGCCGCCCGTTGTCAGGGCTTCGTGGGCCACTTCCGTGGATTTTTCATAGCCTATGTAGGGGTTGAGGGCCGTGACCAGCCCGATGCTGTTGCGCACGTAGTCGCGGCAGACGTTTTCATTGGCGGTGATGCCGTCGATGCAGCGGTCCGCCAGCGTGATGAAGGCGTTGCGCAGGTACATGAGCGAACTGAACAGGCTGTGGGCGATGATCGGCTCCATGACGTTGAGTTCGAGCTGCCCGGCTTCACAGGCCATGGTCACTGTCATGTCTGCGCCGATGACGTAGAAGCAGGTCTGGTTGACCACTTCGGGAATGACCGGATTGACCTTGCCGGGCATGATGGAGGAACCGGGAGCCATGGGCGGCAGATTGATTTCATTGAATCCGCAGCGGGGACCGGAGGACATGAGGCGCAGGTCGTTGCAGATTTTCGAGGCCTTGACCGCCACGCGTTTGAGTACGCCGGAAAGCTGGACGTACGCGCCCGTGTCCTGTGTGGCTTCCACCAGATTGTCGGCCTTGATGAGGTCGATGCCGATGAGCCTGGAAAGCTTTTCCGTGACCAGATCGGCGTATTCGGGGTGCGCGTTCAGGCCTGTGCCGATGGCCGTGGCGCCCATGTTGATTTCGCGCACCAGGTCCTTGGCTTCCTGCAGGCGCTGCATGTCCTCGCCCACCATGACGGCGTAGGCCGCGAACTCCTGCCCCAGGGTCATGGGCACGGCGTCCTGCAGTTGGGTGCGGCCCATCTTGATGACGCCGCTGAATTCCTCGGCTTTGCGTTCCAGGGATTTTTTAAGATAGTCCATGCCTTCGATGAGCAGGCGGATCTTGGTGATGAGCGTGATGCGCAGGGCCGTGGGGTACACGTCGTTGGTGGACTGGGACATGTTCACGTCGATGTTGGGATGCAGGTGGGCGTATTCGCCGCGTTTGTGCCCCATGAGTTCCAGGCCCCGGTTGGCGATGACCTCATTGGCGTTCATGTTGGTGGAGGTTCCCGCTCCGCCCTGGATGACGTCCACCACGAACTGGTCGTAGAGTTTGCCGTCCAGGATTTCCTCGCAGGCCTTGAAGATGTGTTTGGTCCTGTTGTCGTCAAGCAGGCCGAGTTGGTTGTTGGCATGGGCCGCGGCCATCTTGATGTAGGCCAGGGAGTCGATGAGCCGTGGATACTGGCTGATGGGAATGTTGCTGATGTGGTAGTTTTCGGCTGCCCGCAGGGTCTGCACCCCATAGCAGCAATCGTTCGGGACTTCTCTATTGCCGATGCAGTCGTGTTCGATGCGGCATATTTCCATTTTCAACTCCTTTATCTATGTGGGACGCCATGCCCGGGGGATGGGACGGTTTTTTTTACATTTGCTACATCATTAACGACCCAAAGAAAACGACTATCCCCTGACGCCATGCCTGTGCAGGGGATGGTCCGGAAGAAAAAAGGGCCGTGTTGTTTGGTCAAAGATTCTTGTTTTCCTGTTTTTCCAGCGGATTGGGTGTTATTGTAAAAACTTGCCAAGACAGGGCCTGGCGACATACTGAGCGGATAAACATCGGGAGGGAACTCATGGATAAAGATTACTACGTGGAAGACATGGCCGATCTCATCGAGAACGTGCTGGCTCCGCTGGAAAAATATTTCGCATCGCTCATCGACATCGGCTTTGACGACCAGGAACCCCGCCGGGTCTTTGTGGACGACATCGGGAAAACAGGTCTGGCCCTGACCAACCATGCCCAGGACGAAATCCGTTCCGCCTTGGAGCATCTGCATCAGAAGGTGGGCCGGGTCCGTGTTCGCAGGGCCGGATACCACAACAGCATCGGCATGCGGCCGCGCAAGATCATCGACGTGGATCTGGGCGAGGAGAGCTGCGCCATCGGCGAACCATGGGCAAAGCAGTAGGCTGCCCGGCCGGGGGCAAGGGAGGGGCGATGGTTCAGGACGCATCTTTTCCCAAGATGCTCATAGGCTGGCGGGAATGGGCGGCATTGCCCGATCTGGCCATTCCCGCGATCAAGGTCAAGCTGGATACCGGGGCACGAACATCGGCCATCCACGCATTTGATATTGACCCTTTTGAAAAAAATGGGCAGCGCTTTGTGCGCTTTGCCATTCATCCGCTCCAGGGGCGCGACGACGTCTCGGTGGTTTGCGAAGCCAAACAGCTGGAGCAACGAAATGTAAAGAATTCGGGTGGAATCAGCCACCGTCGATATGTTATACAGACCCGCATACTGCTTGCGGGCCGGAGCTGGCCTATTGAGTTGACGCTGGCAAACCGGGACCAGATGAAATTCCGCATGCTCATCGGGCGAAGTTCCATGAGCGGAAACCTTCTGGTAGATCCTCAACTCTCTTTCCTGGCGGGCAGGATGAGCCCGCTGACGTTGTATTCCGTTGAAGGGGAAAAATGAAAATAGCCATTCTGTCGCGCAAGAAAACACTGTATTCCACGACCGCCCTGGTGGAAGCAGCCAAGGCCAGGGGGCACGAGGTGCTCGTGATCAACCCTCTGCGCTGTTATATGAACATCACCTCGCACAATCCTTCGATTCATTACAAGGGCGAGGTGCTTACCGATGTTGACGCGGTCATCCCGCGCATCGGTTCGTCCATCACGTTTTTCGGAACGGCGGTTGTCCGCCAGTTCGAAATGATGGGAACGTATTGCGTGAACGAATCCGTGGCCATTACCCGTTCGCGGGACAAGTTGCGCAGTCTGCAACTTCTCGCCCGCAAGGGCATAGGCCTGCCCGTGACCGGCTTTGCCAACTCCACCAGATTCACCGAAGATCTCATAGAGATGGTCGGGGGCGCGCCCCTGGTGGTCAAGCTGGTGCAGGGAACCCAGGGCATCGGCGTGGTTCTGGCCGAGAACCGCCAGGCCGCGAAGAGCGTCATCGAGGCCTTTCAGGGACTCAAGGCGAACATTCTGGTGCAGGAATACATCAAGGAAGCCAAGGGCAGGGACATCCGCTGTTTCGTCATAGACGGAAAGGTGGTGGCCAGCATGGAGCGCAAGGCTCCGGCAGGGGAATTCCGCTCCAACCTGCATCGGGGCGGAACGGCCAATATAGCCAAAATCACGCCTGAAGAGCGCTCCACCGCCACACGTGCGGCCAGGATCATGGGGCTTAACGTCTGCGGTGTGGACCTGCTGCGCACCAACCACGGCCCGGTCGTCATGGAGGTGAACTCCTCTCCCGGCCTGGAAGGCATTGAAAAGGCCACCGGAAAAAACCTTGCCGAGCGCATCATCATGTTCATAGAGAAGAAAGCCGAAACCGACGGCAGCCGCACAAAGGGCAAAGGGTAGCCGTGGCCGGAATCGGGAACCGTGCTCCGGTACGCATTGCAGGCCTGGAGATTGCGCCCGGCAGCCATGCCACCGCCATGCTGCCGGTCCCGGAGCTTTTCATGCGCAACGGCGCGTCCATGCCCGTGCATGTCTTTCACGGCAAAAGGCCGGGGCCGAGTCTGTTTGTTTCCGGTGCGGTGCATGGGGATGAGATCATCGGGGTGGAGATCGTCCGCCGACTGGTCCGGCTCAAGCGGTTGCACAATCTGCGCGGCACCCTCTTTGCCGTGCCGGTGGTGAACATCTACGGGTTCATGATGAATTCCCGTTATCTCCCGGACCGGCGCGATCTGAACCGTTTTTTCCCAGGTTCCGAAAAAGGCTCGCTTGCCTCCCGGCTTGCCGGGGTGTTCATGGAAGAGGTCGTGGTTCGGTGCACACACGGCATAGACCTGCATTGCGGGTCGAACCACCGTGTCAATCTGCCCCATGTTCGGGGCGACATGGCGGACGACGAGTGCAACGGCATGGCCAGGGCGTTTACGGCTCCGGTGGTCATCGACTCGCCCGGAGTGGACGGTTCCCTGCGCCAGGCCGCCATGGAGAGGGGAATCAAGGTCCTGCTCTACGAGGGGGGCGAGGCCTTGCGTTTCGACGGCATGGTCATCAATGCGGGCATACGCGGCGTGGTTGCGGTCATGGAGCATCTGGGAATGCTGCCGGTTTCCCGCCGCAGGCGGCTTGGCGAGCTGCATGTGGCCCGGTCCACCTCCTGGTGCCGGGCCCCTGTGAGCGGGCTGTTCAATTGCGTGGTGAAGCTCGGCCAGCATGTGGAGGAACAGCAGCTTCTGGGTACCGTGGCCGACCCTTTTTCCGCCCAGGAACACCCCGTGTATCCGGAAATGGAAGGCATCATCATCGGCAAGCAGACGCTTCCTTCCATTTACAAGGGGGACGCCCTGCTGCACATCGCCCATTTCGACAGGCCGGGAAGGGCCGAGGCCGCAGTGGAGCAGTTCCGGGATTCCATGGAGAATTCCCCTTCGTTTGTCCCCGAGTTTGTGCCTGATCCGGTTCAGGACCAGCCGTTCTGATTTTTCCCCGGCATGATTTTTCCAGCGCCGGTGGCGCTTCCCGGTGTTCATTGTTCTGAAAAGAATGTATTGTGCAGTGCAATACCAGAGCATCACACGCCGGGGAGGATCCATGCAATACTATTATGAGGTGGAAACCCAGGGGTTGAGCCGGGACTGGCGACATGCCACGGGAGAGTGCGAAAGTCTTTCCAGGGGGCGGATGAGTCTGAGCGACGTGGAGAACGCGCTGAAGCACGTTGTGGATGTGGACCTGCCCGACACGTTGCCTGAAGCGTATTGTCCTCCGAGCATTGCGGTCGCGACGGAATTCGGGCTGCTGCACTTCTCCCCGGTGGGACGCAATCTTTTTTGCCGGGAAGCCGGGCGTCTGCTCGGTTTTGACGACGCCTGCGCCGTGTTGCGCGGAGGGGCGTCCCCTGGCATGGGGAACGGAACGCAGGGCCAGGGCGGGGGACAAGCGTCCGGTCTTCGTCGGCAGACCGTAGGTGACAGGGGGCGCGGGCCGTCCGTGCTGCGCCGTCTGTTCGGTTTTGTCCTGGGGGTGCCGCTGGTTCTGTTTGGTGTTCTGGTCGTGGTCACCGGCATGGTGGATAACAATCTGGAAGGAGGACTTGTCGGCGGAACCCTGTTCATCCTGGCCGGCCTGTTCGTCCTCTGGAGAGTGGCTTTTCGTGCCGCGAGGACCGGCCGCCGAGGGCGGTCGGGCAGTCGGGGCGCGAACACCACTTCGGGGTACATGCACAATCCGTACATGTACGGACCGGTCACGGCAGGGGACGTGGAGGAGAAAGACGATGAGAGGAACGGCGAGAGCTCAGACGGAAGCGGGGATTCCGGGGAGTCGGGCGGGAGCGACGACTGAGGTTCGCGTTTCGGATTCTTCGTGCCCCGGCGCATGGTGCGTGTGACAGCCGGGTGAACTTCATCGGCCAACAACGGCAATGCCACAAGCTCGCGCAATGTGCTGGAATTTCAGGACGAAGTTGTTGCGGTACAGCCAGGAGGGCCAGGGGCTTCCGCAACCATGTTACAGAAAAGTTTGCAAAAAAGCCGGGCGAAGAGATTCTTCGTCCGGCTTTTAATCTGCAGGGGATTACGTTTTTAGAGTTACATGCCCTGCTCGGCCATGTACTGGATGAGGTCGGCAACGCGGCAGGAGTAGCCCCATTCGTTGTCGTACCAGGCGTACACCTTGGCCAGGGAGCCGCTCTGCACAACCGTGAAGTCGGCTTCGACGATGCTGGAGCGGGGGTCGGCCACAAAGTCGGAGGAAACAAGCGGCAGTTCGGAATAGCCGAGAATGCCCTTGAGTTCGCCTTCGGCCGCGGCCTTGAGGCGCGCCTTGAGGTCTTCGGTTGTGGTGTCCTTTTCCAGGACGGCCACAAAGTCGACCAGGGAGACCGTGGGTGTGGGAACGCGCACGGAATAGCCTTCGAACCGGCCCTTCATCTCCGGGATGACAAGGGCGACGGCCTTGGCTGCGCCGGTGGAGGTGGGGATCATGTTGCAGGCGGCGGCGCGAGCCCGGCGGAGGTCCTTGTGGGGCAGGTCCAGGATGCGCTGGTCGTTGGTGTAGGAGTGGATGGTGGTCATCACGCCTTTGCTGATGCCGTAGGCCTCGTGCATGACCTTGACCACGGGGGCCAGGCAGTTGGTGGTGCAGGAGGCGTTGGACAGGATGAAGTGCTTCTGCGGGTCGTAATCCGTGTGGTTTACGCCCATGACCACGGTGATGTCCTCGTCCTTGGCGGGAGCGGAGATGATCACCCGCTTGGCTCCGGCTTCAATATGCTGGGAAGCCGTGGGGCCGGTGCGGAAAATGCCGGTGGATTCGACCACCACGTCCACTTCCAGGCTGCCCCAGGGAATCATGCGCGGGTCGCGCTCCGCGAAGTTCTTGACCGTGAAGTCGTCGCCGACATGGAAGGTGTCGCCTTCCACGCGGATCTGCGGTGCGAAGTTGCCGTAGTTCGTGTCGCGTTGCAGCAGGTGGGCGTTGGTTCCGATGTCGAAAAGGTCGTTGATGGCCACGACTTCGATGGTATCGCGGTGATACTGCCATATGGTTTTCAGCACCTGGCGGCCGATACGGCCAAAGCCATTGATGCCTACGCGGATCTTGCTCATCTTGTTCCTCCGGGGCAAAGACGCCCCTGGTTAAAAATCGTTCTGCCGCACGTCGGTCGCGCAGAGGTGAAAAAATGCCGCAGGGTGCGGATCAGTCTTCGAATGTCCGGTAGTGGAATTCCTTGGCCAGGTCGCTGGCACGCTTGAGTGCCTGGAACATGCGCGCATTTTCCAGGGCCAGACCGGAGAGGTTGGCGATGCAGGACAGGAAATCAAGCTCTTCCTGGGAAAAGGTGCGGGGGGAACCGGAGTAGACGCGCAACACGCCCACGACCTTGTCGCTGCCCGAGGTCAGGGGGACGACGACCAGGGAGACGAGTCCTTCTTCAGCGGCCTGGGCCGGGTACTGGAAACGGTCGTCCTTGGTGACGTCTGCAATCATCACGGTTTCGCCCTTGAGAACTTCCTGGTCCAAGCGGCTTTTGGCCACCTGCACCGGTCCCTTCTGCGCGTAGCGTTCGCTCAGGCCGTACGAGGCGCTGGGCAGCAGCATGTCGGTGTTGGTGTCCA
Organism: Desulfovibrionaceae bacterium; assembly: GCA_963665185.2. Taxonomy (GTDB): domain Bacteria; phylum Desulfobacterota; class Desulfovibrionia; order Desulfovibrionales; family Desulfovibrionaceae. The sequence continues at coordinate 51,581 of CAXXPO010000015.1, forward strand.
GAAGGCGGATGAAGCAACCCTTTGCCTCCATGGCCAGGGCAACCTGCTCGGCGATGCCGTTCAGGACTTTTGCCGGATCCAGGCTGGAGTTGATCACTTTGGCCAGGTGGTAAATGGTCTTGTAGAGTCTCTGAGTGCTCATGACATAACCTGCCTTGTTCTGTGTTGACGCCAGGTTGGCTGGCGAAGGTTCCAGGGAAAAGGTCCTGGGGCCATTCATACTTTGCTTGTCAGTCCCATTCTCAAAAGGCGATCAGTTGCCGGTGTTTATGATTTTTCGGTTACAAATCCCCTGGTGTACATGTTCTTGTACTCCGGTCCACTGCACAGTCTTATATTTTAATTTGTTTTGAAAAATATATCCACCGTCGATGTTCCCACGGGGTTCGGCCCCGGATGCACGCGGATCCCGTCAGGGCTGAATTGTGGAGGTTGGAGAATGGATGTTCACAAACGAAAAATTAATTCGGATAAAAAGTTTGGTTTGTTATTATTTTGATCATAAACGAAAAGTAAAGAGTTTGGAAAGAAAAAAATGGCATTCGATGCTCGGAACGACAAGGGCATTCAATTTTGTCGGATCGCTGTCTTTCGCTGCAATCCGAAAATACACAATTCGTATCTCAAATCATACTTCCAAATGGTTGGCAACCAAAACCGAGTTGCGGCAGGGGCCTTGGCAATGACGGCAACATGCAAACTGATATGTCCTTCGGCTTGTCCTTGGCTGGTGTGTTCAGGGGCGCTGCCCGTAAGATATGCGTGGGTATTTTTCCAGGTCGGCGTAATCGGGGAAACGCGGTTTTCAGGCTCGCTCACGCCGGTTTTGGCGGTGCATGGCGGACTCTGCCCACCATGCGACGTGCCGCTGGTTCTGCTGCATGTATAATGAAACCATTTTAACGGACGTGCCATTCGACGATCATCAAGGCCAGCGGATGAGGCGGACGCGGACGATCGGGTATCGGGGCGGGCAAAGCCGAAGACATGGCTGGCTGGCGGATTCCAGGAAATGCACAGGATTCGGCACACCCTTGCGGATCAGTCCCTTGGTCGGACAAGGAAAAAGTGTTCTTTTCCAATGCATCCGCCGGGAAGGAAAGGTGAGCCTTCCCGGTTTGACAAAGAGGAAGGGTTTGTTTATTTGATATTAATATTCAATATCATGCAAGGCAGGGGATCTCTTGCTCCAGACAAAAGCTTCACAGCCGCTTCCCTTAACTGGACCCGGGAAAAGAGAAACGCCGCAACATACCGTGCCGTCCTTTCTCAGGTCGTTCAGCCTGGAAACGGAAGAGCACGCGGACAGGCTCAGGGCGGCCTGGACTGAAAAGGAGATTCGGTCCGGCTTATGGGTCAGTCTGGTGGATACGTGTCCGGGAAGGCCATTGCGGTTCAGTTATTGCAAAAAACACCGGCAGATAGAGTTTGCATTTTTTCTTTCCGGGGGGCTTTGCGGCAAAGGCCGGCAGCTTCCTGGGCAATCTGAAAGGGGTTTGGATCTGGCCGGGCAGGGAGGGCTGGGCTACATGCCGGAGGCATGTGGGGAAATGGCATTTTCGACGCTTGCGCCGGTCCGGATTCTGCATCTGCATGTTGCGCCCGGGCTTTTGCGCGAGTTTCTCCGAAGCGATCTGGAGAGCACGCCACGGCAATTGCGCAATGTCATGGAGGGCAAATCCGAGCAATCCGTCGTATACAGGGGGCCCCTGGAGCCCCTCTGCCTGTCTGCCGCGCACGAGCTGTTCAACGGGGTGCGCGCCAAGTTGCCGTGCAATGTGTTGCTGGAGGGCAAGGCGCTGGAACTGATTGGGCTGCAACTGCTTTGGATGATGCGGGGCAAAAGCAGAGGAAGCCGGGGGTGTACCATGCTCAGCCCTCACGACAGGGCAAAGGTCGAACAGGCTCGGAAGATGCTTATGGAAGATATGGCTGTTCCGCCAACCCTGGCCTCCATGTCGGAACGGCTGGGCTTGAGCATAAACAAGTTGCAGGCCGGATTTCAGGAAATGTACGGGACCACTGTTTTTGGATATCTGCGCGAATTCAAAATGCAAAAAGCGCGACAGCTTCTGGACGGGGCCGATTTGAATATCAGTCAGGTCGCATGGAGCCTGGGATACACGAATCTCAGCCATTTCAGCGCGGCGTATAGAAAGCGTTTTGGCGTTCTCCCGAAGAACTATCAGCAATCCCTGTGCCGCTTAAAAAATACAAAATATTGTCCATGATTTGAAGATACTGGCTTTTGGATGATTTCATCAAAAGCACGGCATGCACAATGTGCATGCCGTGCTTTTTTATTCATTCCGAGTGTTCCAAGGTTAAAACTAAACGTCCATGAGTAGAATGAAATACAGTTCAGGACATACCATCGGCAAGTCCATCCAAAGTTTAATCCTGTGGATGGAGTGTCATCTGGCGTGAGGAGGAAATTCCAGGGTTCTTTTGAATGCAGAGGTTGCCATGCGTATATGTCTTGTTGCTTTGATAGTTCTGTCATTACTGTCCATCGGAGGCGAAACATGCGCCGAGGAAACAGGAATTCGGAAAAAAGAGGTGGAGAGCCAGGATGCCTACAGGCTGGATACCGTGATGGTGACCTCCCAGAAAAGGGAGGAAAACATACAAAATGTTCCCGGCAGCATCACGTCGTTTTCCGATGTCGCCATAGAGGATGCGGGCATTGATTCCACAGAAGCCCTTTCCCGCCATGTTCCCAATCTGGAGTTCGACAGCTTCGGAAGCCGCCGCCACGGCCTTATGTTCCTGCGGGGCATCAAAAGCCTGCCCACAGGGGAGCCGGGCACGGGCTACTACGTGGACGGGGTGAATTATTCCAAGTCCTACATGTTCGATTTCCCGCTGTTCGACATCGAGCGCATAGAAGTGCTCAAGGGACCGCAAGGGACGCTGTATGGCCGGAATACCATCGGCGGGGTTATCAATGTTCTCACCAAAAAGCCGGACAATGAGGCTGTGTACAGGTTGGGAGCCACTGTGGGCAGTTACGAGAAAAAGGAACTCCAGGGAGCGGTCCGGGTTCCGCTCATTGAAGACATCCTGTTTATGAGTTTTGCCGGGATGGCTTCGGAGGAGAACGGGTATATGGAAAACGATACCCCCACGGACGGGCCGGACGGTAAGGACGGGCGGCATATGGATGGAAAGGCCGGACGGCTCAAGCTGCGGTTTCTGCCCACGGACAAATGGGACATTACCCTGAGTCTGGACGGGCAATGGCATGACGATGGCGCATATTCCGGTTCGCGCACGGAACGTAATCCCCTGGTCATGAAAGGGCTGGTACAGGAAGATGATCCTTACCACTATTCGCATGATTATGAAGGACGGCAGGAAAACGATTGCTGGGGCACGTCGCTGAATGCGGCCTATGCCATGGATTTCGCCGAACTTTCGTCCGTGACCGGCTATCGCGACTACGACAGCGATGAGCGCATTGACGCGGATTTCAGCCCGTTGGACCTGATGCGCAAAAAGTTCCGGGTCAAGGAAAAGGATTTTTCCCAGGAGTTCAGGCTGGTTTCGGTCGAAAGCCCGTCGCCGCTTCGATGGCAGGCCGGGGTAAACTATTTTCACCTGGACACGGAAAGCACAAATACCAACATCTATCGTCCAGGGATGGCCAACAGCCCGTCCAATCCCCTCAAGGGCACGGGGGAAAGGGCGTTCATCGCGGAAAATACCAATGACGGCGCAGCCGTGTTCGGGCAGGCCACGTACGTGCTTTGGGAGCAGCTCGATCTGACGGCCGGTCTTCGCTACGAGCATGAACGCGCGGAAACGGATTCGATCCTGCGCGATACCTTGGACGGGCAATCCCCTGTACAGCGGGGCAGCTTGTCGTCCTCCAAGGATTTTTCCGCTGTTCTGCCCAAGCTGGCCGTTGCCTGGCATGTGACGGACGGGCAAATGCTGTATGCCACTTTTGCCGGAGCACACCGCAGCGGCGGGTTCAATGGCTTTTCCGCGCCTGCGGGGGAGGAGGCGTACGGCGAGGAATTCAGTTGGCTGTATGAGGTGGGAACAAAGTCCATGTTTTTTGATGAGCGGCTCATGTTGAATCTGTCGTTGTTCCACATTGATATTCAGGATGAGCAGCTTGCCCTGTTCAATGCCCGGAACATGCAGTCCTATGTTGCCAATGCCGGAAAATCCCACCGCCAGGGGGTGGAGGCCGAGGCGAAATACGCGGTGCTCCCGGGGCTGGAGTTGAGCGGTTCCTTCACCTACATGGATGCGCGTTTCGACGAATACGAAGATGGCGTGACCGGTGTGGACTACAAGGGCAACCAGGTTTTTTGCGTTCCGGAGTACACCTACAACCTTGCCGCCCAGTACAGGTTTCCCCTGGAGGACGACCTGACGTTCTTTGCCAGGGCCGATCTTGCCGGAGTGGGGCCGCGCTATTTTGATGATGAAAACAATGTGCGCAGCCCGGCTTATGAACTGGTCCACCTGAAGGTGGGGATGGAGTGGAGGGGGCTGGACTGCTATGTGTGGGTGAAAAACGTTTTTGACCAGGAATACCGGAGTTTTGAAAATACCCAGATGGGTATTGCGGAATATGGTCCGCCGCGAACCATCGGGCTGACAGTGGGATATCGGTTTTAAGGAAGAAGTTGCCGTGCCTTGTGTGAAGTCCGGCCCTTGGAGGGCAAAAATAGTTTTCTCCGGGTAGCTGTCGATATTGAAACTCATTTACAGTGGGTTTCTTCTGCGCCCCATGTTTTGCGGAAAAATAAGAGGAGTCTTCCCATGCACGCCATTTTCCATATTGCTTCCTGCCGGAGGTGCGGAATTCAAAAAGCCGGTCACTGCGGACAGTCAGCCGTCTTCAAGGGGGGGCTTCTGGCCTCCATGTATCTTTGCCAGTGCATTCCGTTGGGCTTTGTTTTCGGAAGCCTGCCCGTGATCATGCGGCAGGCTGGAGTGTCGCTGCAAAGCATTGGCATACTGTTCCTTCTCCATTTGCCATGGGCCTTGAAATTTTTCGGCGCCCCATGGGTGGATCGCTGGTATGTGCCTGCCTTGGGCAGGCGGCGGTCCTGGATCTTTCCATTGCAATGGGTTGGAGCGGGGTTGCTGTTCTGCGTGGCCCAGACTCCGCCATCCACGGATTTTGTCGCAATGTACGGCCTGTTGCTTGCGCTCAACATTGTCATGGCAACCAACGACATTGCCGTGGACGGGTATGCCACGGACATTCTGAAGCCGGAGGAGCGTGCCTGGGGCAATACATTGCAGGCCGGGGCGCGGTTTGCCGGAATGATTTTGGGCAGCGGGCTCATGTTGTACCTGCATGAATCCATGGGGTGGCAAAGTGTCTGCCTGATTCTTGGTGGAACTGCTGGCGTATTGAGTCTTCCCGCCTTTTTACATCAGGAGATTCCTCCGGTGCAAAACAGTGGAACCGAGGCGGAAAACAACGAGAAGCAAGGGGTTCTTGCCTTTTTGGGCCGGGCCGATGTGCGCAGGCTGCTTCCCGTTCTTATTGCGCCGACCGCCTTTGCCTTTGTCAGCCTGCAGATGCGCATGCCGCTTCTGGCCGATCTGGGAGTGCCGTCCTCGCAAATAGGCGCCTTGCTCATGTGTTACGGCTATCCTGCCGGACTCTTGGGAACCATTTTCTGCGGGTGGTTGTTGAACCGCTTCGGCCCCAGGACGTTTATGAGGCTGTTCAGCTGGGCCATGATCAGCCTGGCCGTGTATACGGTCATTCTGGGGCGTCAGGCCGGTATTTCATCCTGGTGCTCAGGGCTGTTGCTGTCTCTGGACAACATCCTGATGGGTGGAGTGAACGTCTGGGGATTCACGCAGATGATGCGGGTGAGTGCCGGAAAATATGCAGGAACAGGCTTTGCCGTGTTGAGCAGTCTGTTCATCCTGGTTCCGCTGGCCACGGCTCCGTTTTTTGGGGCACTGGGCGATGCCTATGGCTTTTCCACTCTGTACCTGGTGCTGGGAGTGTTCATTCTGGCCGGTTACGGCGTTGCAGAAGTTGCATGGCCGGCTTGCCGCGGTTCGTGCCGGACATGATTTCGGGCTGAAACAAGGCCCGGAGCTTGCGGTCACAGGGGGTTTTTGCGCCCGCCGCAGCCTGAGGGAGCAGGCTGCGGCGGGCGCATGGACCGTTTCTTCGCACCAGGGGCTGTTCAACGACCAACCTGGGCGTTTGGAAATTCCTGCCGAAACATGGGGGGCCTCCAAATATCTGCTGCAGGTTTGAAAAGATGCGAAAGCATGTTATTATGTTGGGAAAAAAGCTCTTCTTTCGTGGAACAGAAGAGCTTTTTGCGCTAAACTGCTCGGGAATGTTTGTTCTTCTGGGGAATCTACGCGAAAGCAGCTTGCGGTTGGAAATCCGTCAATGCAGGGCCGGTCTTGCCAAGCAGATGATTCGTTCCTAGGATGGTTTTCATTGCCGTTCCCAGATTTCATCCATGGATAGCCATACAACAGGAAACGTTCATGAGCAAAATTCTCGTCATCGACGATGATCCGTCCATTTGTGAGCTCATCCGGCACTACCTGGAGAACGCCGGCCACAGCGCGACCCTTGCCCGGGACGGGCGTGAAGGGCTGGAATTGTTTGCAGGCGGGATGTTCTCCCTGGTGATCGTAGATATTTTCATGCCCCGGAAGGACGGTATCGAGACCATTCTGGAGCTGCGCGAACATTGTGCCGAGGCCCGCATTCTGGCTATTTCCGGAGGCGGCAAGCTGGCGGGAAAGGAATATCTGAGTTACGCCAAGGCGTTGGGCGCGGACCGGATTCTTGCCAAGCCCTTTACCAAGACGCAATTGCTTGCAGCGGTTGCGGAGTTGGGGGCTTCGGAGGCTCGTGGAGCAGCGGGGGAGTCCGTGGAAGAGGCGGAATAGGCTGCCATCTTATTTTCTTTTATGCGTTGGCGCAGGCGGGATCATCCGTTCCATGGCCAGGGCGATCGTCTCGCATCCATCAAGCATTTCGAACACATCCCATTTGAGCAGGCGGTTCACGGGGTTTGTATTGCCTATGGCGACAAACTGGTAGCCCATGTGCAGGTAGCCCCTGTTGTCCAATTGCAGGCTTCGCACGCGGCTGCGCAGCAGATGGCTTTTGTATTCGCGGTTCTGGCGGTCGAAGATGAATATTTCCAGACAGACATCGTCGTTTTCCACCGGCTTCCGCTCCATGCTGTCCACATGGGCGGACATGCGTATGCCCCCCACCGAAAGATTATCCACCCGACCCGAGGAACGTGTCTTCCCCTTGCCGTTGAAGCCGATCTGAAAGTGCGGTTGCATGAAACGGAAATTGTTGCCCGCTCCCATTTCTGTCCAGCGCACCCACCCGCGGATTTTTACCAGGTCCTGATTTTTTATGCGCATGCGGGAATGAACACGCCGTGTTTCCGTATCCACCTTGAGCGGCATCTTCAGATTCAGCAGTATTTTTTCCGGGCTGGAGTGGAGTTCAATTTGCGTCGGATAGGTGTGGAAACTGTTGAACACCCAGTACAGAAAAATGATGGGCCTGTGAAAGCAGAGTATCTTCTGTCCTTTGTATTTCGGATGCAACGCAATGTTCCGAAGAACTTTCATTTTGAGTGAATTGCCTGATATTCCCACCATTTTCGTTTTGCATAAAATGTATTTCTTATCCCCGTCTTCAAAATAGAGGTCTATCTGATACTTTTTTTTGATGAGAAGGCTGAGAATGTTTCGGCGCAAGCCTCCTTCCGTAAGGCTCTTGAAGTAAAGAAGGATGTTGTAACGGATGCGATGGCGATTTATGTAGATGAAAACAAGAAAGGCAATGACTCCGACAAACCATGCACCGAAGATCAGCAGATCCTTGGCATTGATGTGGGTGTTCATGACGTCTGTGGAAACAACGTCAAAGAATCCTTTTATCTGCTCGACAAGGCCGGGAAAATCCATGGGTCCTTCCTGTTTTGGACGGCTGTTGGCCCGGAACAGGCTACCCCTCCTGTCCAGACGTCGCTTCTCAATAATTGTTTTTCATGTATGTGACAACCAAAGCCGTTGATTGCCGTATTCCTTTTGGCCCGGTTGTTTCTTGCATGGCCCTGTTTCAGTCTTGTGGCGCGCAATGAAACAGCGTTGTCGCGCCAAAGAAACAGCCGGCGGAACGGGTGACTCGTTTGGGACTTGACGAAATCCGGCCCTCGTCGATTGCGGTGCCGGGTTTATAAATTCAGGCATTTTTTAAGATAGGGAGCTTCCTGCTTTGGTTGCCGCCGACGGACAGTCAAAGTTTTGCTTGGTGGAGTGCGCCAAAATGAATAGCAAAAATGTACATCCTTTTCGGGTCGCAGGAAAGGGCTGGAACGCCGAATTCCTGTGCGGCCGTCATGACGCCGTACATACGGTGAATGGGCGTGGCCGTATGCGGATACACTTGATTCCAATAGGCGAATATGCCGTAGGCAAACGCCAATATTTCATCAGTTTCCGCCCCTGCGTTTTTCGCCACAAGGAGCATCAGCTGCGCTGTGTATGAGGGTGCCGCCCAGATGGGTACGGCCGCCCATCTCGCCCGCGAAGTCCAGTAGAAGTCCTCCTCTGGGGTGCTGACGTTCATCCGCATATTGTCTTTTGTTATTTTTCCATGATCCATGGACGGCTCTGTCCAGTTGAGAGGCGCCTTGAAGCTCATGGTGATGTCGTAGAGAACAGGGACAAGCTCCCTGGGCGTCATCGTCGGAAATCCCGCCTTCCAGTCCTCCCATGTCCTGATGTGCGGGTGCAGGTCTTTGTAGGCTTTTTGGACCAATGCGTCGCGGGGCTCAGGGAAAATGTGTTCGGCATGAACGGTGATTTTTCCCGCCACATCCCTCAGAAGTCCGGTGATTTTCTGGGATGCCAACAGGTAGGCCGCCACGTTGTCCTCTACCAGCAGATTGTCCTGCGAACAAAGCTCCCCGTACAATGCCAAAACAAGGTCGGTATAGTTGTTGTAGTACCGCCAGTTGGCTGGTATCCCCTGTGCTCTGCGCGCCTCCATGCCTTCGTGGGCCATCATGTTGTAGATGTTCTGCTTTTGTTGCCGATCGAATTCCGTCGATTGAAGCCAGTTTTCCAACACATGCTCAAGTCCGGGCAGGGCCTCCCCGGGAACGCCGAGTTCCAGCGCCAACGGGCGAACATAATTCATTACGGCGGCCTTGTCTTCCGGGCGCACGAACACGTAGTCCATTTCGTTACCCTTGGGCCGTTTTCCGGAATAGACAGCAAATCCGGGCCATCTTTCGGCGTCCTTGTGCATGAACAACATACCGGGCCTCCTGTGTTCCTCGACTTCATGACCAGATGACGCTTTTTTTAGAAAAGCATCGTCTGAATACCTGCGTGCGTTCGTATCAATTCAAAGAATGGGATTGAGAGACGGTGTGATTGGTCATCATGAGTATGCAAGCGATATCGCTCTTTTTATATCAAATATGACATGCGGGTGAGGTTGCGTCAAGAAAGAGGACGTTTTTTTGCAGCGTTTTTTGGTGAGAGCGTGTTCAAGGCCGGTAGGCATCGTAGGATGAGATCGCGGGGGGCAGCGGGGCAGTCTTTGAAACGAAAGCGCCCCCGCTTTTGCGACGCGGGGGCGTTTTCGGACAGCCTGTCTGATTGACCATGGTCTAACAGTGATTTCCCGTGCCGTACTTGTCGCCAACCAGCCTGGCGATCTCTTCGGCACGGTGGCAGGCCACCTTGTGCTCTCTTCCCCCATCGGGGACATCGCGTATCCGGGGTTCGGAAACCCGGCAGACGTCGATGCGGAAGGGGCAGCGGGTGTGAAAGCGGCAGCCGTCCGGCGGGTTCAAGGGCGAGGGCACGTCGCCCTCCAGCAGGATGCGTTGCCTGGTGATGTTCACGTCGGGATTGGGGATGCCCGAGAGCAGGGCATGTGTGTACGGGTGCAGGGGCCGGGCGAAGAGGTCTTCGGTTTCCGCCAGCTCCACCAGTTTTCCGAGGTACATGACCGCGATGCGCGTGGAGATGTACTTCACCACCAGAAGATGGTGGGTGACGAACATATAGGTCAGGTTCAGCTTTTGGCGCAGTTCGGAGAGCAGGTTGAGAATCTGGGCCTGCACGGAAACGTCCAGGGCCGAGGTGGGTTCGTCCATGACCAGGAACTCCGGGTTGGTGGCGATGGCCCGTGCCACGGCGATGCGCTGGCGCTGGCCGCCGGAGAATTCGTGCGGGTAGCGCAGCAGATGGTCGCTGGTCAGCCCCACGAGCCGCAGCAGATCGACCACGCGGGCTTCCATGTCCCGCGCTCCCAGGCGTTCCCTTTCCCTGATCGGCTCCGCGATGATGTTCTTGATGAGCATGCGGGGGTTCATGGAGGTGGTCGGGTCCTGGAAGACCATCTGGAGTTTGTGGCGGATGTCCCGACGTTTCATTTCCCCGGGCGACATGGAGGCGATGTCGAAGGATTCGTCCGAGTCTCTGGGGTGGTAGATAAGCCGTCCCGACGTGGGATCGTGCAGGCGCAGGATGGCCTTGCCCGCGGTGGTCTTGCCGCAGCCGGATTCTCCCACCACGCCGAGGCATTCGCCGCGGCGGATGTCCAGGGACACGTCGTCGAGCGCCTTGACCACGTTCACGGGGCGGCGCAGCACTCCTCCCAGGATGGGATAGTATTTCTTGAGATTCTGAATTTCTAAGATGGTGTCCATGCGGCTATTCCGTGGCGTCGGTCGTTTCAAGGTGATGGCAGGCCACATGGTGGCCGTTGCCCAGGTCCGCAAGTTCTGGTTTTTGCGTTCTGCAGAGATCCGTGGCCCGAGTGCAGCGGGGATTGAAGCGACACCCTTCGGGCGGGGTCACCAGATTGGGCACTGCGCCGTCTATGGTCGCCAGCCTTCCCTTGACGCGGAAACGCGGCACCGAATCGAGCAGGGCCTTGGTGTAGGGGTGGGCCGGATTGTTGAACAGGGTCTTCACGTCCGCCACCTCGACCAGGGTTCCTGCATACATGACGCCCACGCGGTCGCAGGTTTCGGCCACAACGCCCAGATCGTGCGTGATGAGCAGAACAGAGGAGATGATTTTCCTTTTCAGCTCCGTGAGCAGTTCCAGGATCTGGGCCTGGATGGTCACATCCAGGTTGGAGGTGGCTTCGTCGGCAATGAGCAGCGTGGGATTGCAGGCCAGGGCAATGGCAATGACGATGCGTTGCTTCATGCCGCCGGAAAGATTGTGCGGGTAGCGGGTGCACAGTTCCTCTGGGTTGCAGATGCCCAGTTTGCCGATGATTTCCGCGGACCGGCGCAGGGCTTCCCTTTTGATGGGATCTTTCCATCGTTTGAGCAGGGGCAGGCGGTCCATGAACCTCAGGAGCGGGGCCTTGGGGTCTTTGGAGCCGATACGGTAGGCGAATCTGAACAGCCGGGCAAGGCTGCCGTATCGCGCGCCATCGCCGGATTCGATTGCCTTGAACACGGTTTCGCACATGGAGCGCATGCGGTGGAACATGAACGATTCCGCCACCTGGTCGCCGATGGTCATGACCGGGTTCAGCGCGGCGTTGGGTTCCTGGAAGATCATGGAGATGGAATCGCCGCGCATGGTCTGCATCCGTTCCTCAGGCAGGGAGAGCAGGTTTATGCCGGTCAGGTCCTCCGGGTTCTCGTGGAACCAGACCTCGCCTTCCTCGATGACGCCTGGAGCCTGGATGACGCGAAGCATGGAGCGGACCGCCACGGATTTGCCGCAGCCGGATTCCCCCACAAGCCCGAATGTCTCGCCGTGTTCGACCCGCAGGGACACATGGTCGAGCGCCTTCACCACTCCTTCGTAGGTGTAGAAGTTGGTGACCAGATTTTTTGCGTGCAGCAGTGTCGTGCCCATGGGTTATGTCCGCCTCAGCTTGGGGTCGAAGGCGTCGCGCAGGGCGTCGCCGATGAGGTTCCAGGACAGCACGAACAGGATGATGGCGGCTGCCGGGAAGGCGATGGCATACCAGAATTTGAGCGGATCATCGGGCGGTCCCACAATGTAGTTGCGGGCCAGGGAAACCATCTGCCCCCAGTCGGCATAGCCCTTGGGCGCGCCGAGTCCCACAAAGCTCATGAACGAGGCCGAGATGACCATGGAGCCCATGTCCATGGAGGCCATGATGAGCACCGGGTAGATGGAGTTGGGCAGGATGTGGCGGAAGATGATCTTCAGGTCGGAAACGCCCATGCTCTTGGCGGCCTGGACGAATTCGGCATTGCGCAGTTTGATGACCTCCGAGCGCATGACGCGGACGTACCAGCGCCAGCTCACAAGGGCCAGGGCCAGGATGATGTTTTCCAGCCCCCGCCCGAACGCGACCACTATGGTCATGGCCAGCACAAGGAGCGGGACTGCCCAGACGATGTCCACGATGCGCATGAGTATCTCGTCGAACCAGCCTCCGAAGTATCCGGCGACGACCCCCAGCCCGATGCCGATCGTTCCGGCGAAGAGAACCACGATGAGGCCGATTTTGAAGGCGGTGCGGGTTCCCCAGACAATGCCGTAGTAGATGTCGTACTGGCCCGCGGTGGTGCCGAAGATGTTCGTGGCGCTGGGCGGTTTGGGAGTGGGGGTATAGCCCTTGTGGGGCATCTGGTAGGGGGCGTAGTCGTGTTTCGGAGGCGCAAGATAGGGAGCGCCGGCGGCCACGCCGATGAAAAAGAAGAGCAGCGCGAAACCGATGATGGCGGACGGGTTTCGGAAGATGCGCGAGAGCGTGAATTTCAGCTCCCGGATTCTGGGATGCTCCTGGGGTGCATGTTCTTCCTGGGGAAGGGTGGTGGTTTCCATGGGTCGTATTCCTACTGGAGTTGAATTCGCGGATCGACATACGCGTACATGATGTCGATGATCAGGTTGCACATGACCACGACCAGTCCGATGAACATGCACATGCACATCAGTACCGGCATATCGAGCTGGGTTGCGGACTCGGCGATCCACCAGCCCATGCCCTGGCGGTTGAAGACCACCTCCACGGCGATGGAGCCTTCCAGGGAGAGTGCCACCAGCTGCCCGGCAATGGTGATGACCGGCAGCAGGGCGTTCTTGCGGGCATGGACCATGGCGGTGTGGGCGTCCGCCCCTTTTGCCCGGGCCGTGATCACGTAGTCCCTGGACAGCTCCTCCAGCATGCCGGAGCGCATGACGCGGATGAGCAGGGCCACGACAACGATGATCTGGGTGACGACCGGGAGCACAAGATGGTTGATGGCGTCCATCGTGATCCAGAACCGGCCGTTGAGGATGCCGTCAATGGAGTACATTCCGGTATAGCGGGTGAATTCGTTTGGATGTTCCAGCACCCACAGGGAGGTTTTGTTGGAGATGATGCCCGGGCTGAACATCCCGAAATATCCGTAAAAGATCATGAGCAGGACCAGGGCGAAGAGAAAGGTCGGCAGGGACCAGCCGACAATGGCTCCTATCCGCGTTCCGTGGTCGATCCAGGTGTCGCGGTGCACCCCGGCGAGCGTACCGAGCCAGATGCCGATGATGATGACCAGGGGGGAGGAGAAGATGGCCAGTTCGAGGGTTGTCGGAAAGTAGTTGAAAAAGGCCGTGGCGACGGGCTGTGCGGCCACCAGGGACCAGCCCAGGTTGCCGGAGGCGACTTCCCTCACCCAGCGGCCGTACTGGACGGGCATGGGATCGTTCAGGCCGTATTCTTCGACGAGTTTGGGAATGTTTTCGGCTTGTTGCGGACTTGATACGTACACGGCGGCCCGGCGTTCGGGAGAGAACGTCATGAGCAGGCCGAAAATGAGCACGGAAACGCCGAACAGGACAAAGACCAGAAAGACCAGGCGTCTTATGATATATGCAGTCATAATATGTGGGGTATTCCCTCCGGCCCCGCGGAGAGGCCGGAAGGAAGGATGCTAAAGGTTTGGCGGTCTATTTCTTGCGGAGTCTTTTGATATCTTCCCAGGCGTTGTCGTACACCGGGTTGAAGACGTAGCCCTCAACGTTGTCGCGGTAGGTAAAGTATTCCACCTTTTGGTAGAGCATGCAGCCCATGGCGTCCTCATACCAGATGTCCTGCAACCGGTTGTAGATCTGACTGCGTTTGGCGGGATCGGTTTCAAAGCGTCCTTCCATGGCCAGCTTGTTCACTTCGGGATTCTGCTGGGCCATGAATTTGCCGTAGGCACCCTCGGAGCTCATGAAGGTGAAGATGAAATTGTCCGGATCGGGGTAGTCGGCGCCCCAACCGATGATGAAGATGGGATACATGTAGTTGCGGTAGACCACGGTGTAGTCTTTCCAGTCCACGTTGCGGACTTCAACCTGGAATTTGGGATTCAGGGAATTGATGTTTTCCGCCAGCATGTGGGCTGCGGCTTCACGCTGGGCATTGCCCGTGTTGTGGGTCAACACCATCTTGAAGCCCTTTTCCCAGACCTTGCCGCCCCAGGCTTTTTTCATTTCCTCGGCGGCCTTTTCCGGGCTGAATTCGTAAACGGGAACTTCCTTGTAATAGGGCAGGCCCTGGGCGTTAGGCGACGTGGGCATGACCACGGTGTCGTTCCAGACGTCCTCGGCGTACATTTTGCGGTCAAAGGAGTGCAGAAAGGCACGGCGCACATGGATGTCGGAGAAAAAGTCCGGGGGAATGCCGTTGCCGTCCAGTTTGCCCGAGCCGATGTTCGGATTTCCCTCTGGATTCACCTTTTGGCAGAACAGGGCCGCGCTGACGGAAAGCTGTGGGGTCACATGTACCTGAACCCCTTCCATGTCCATGACTTCCGGGGCGAACTGCTGGTCCACCTGGACGCGATCGGCATCGCCGTTCTGCAGAGCCAATTTGCGCGAGGACCATTCCTTGTTATAGCGGAAAATTGCGGTCTTGATGGCGGGTTTGCCATTCCAGTAGTCGTCGAAGCGGTCAAAGAAAAAGGCAACCGAGGGTGTCCACTTGGCTACCGTGTAGGCTCCGGTGCCGCAGGCGGCCTTTTGCAGGGGTTCGGCTCCGAAAGCGGGGTTGTTGTACTTGGCGGCGTGGGTGATGTCACCGTCCCAGCAGCCCTGTTCGACGGCCCACTTTTTGGGGAGGACGCTGCCGCCGTAGGAATATGCCAGCACGGCAAGAAGGGGTGGGAAAGGCTGTTGCAGCGTGATGCGCACGGTGTCGCCGTCAACGGTGACCGCCTTGTCGATCTGTTCGAAAATTCCGGGGATGATCTTGCCGTCCTTGTCGCGGGTGGTGTTGTGGCCGGTGATGGGCGAGAGCATCATCCAGGAGGGCCCGCCCAGCTGGTCCACGATCATGTGTCGCTTTATGGAGTAGGCAACGTCTTCAGGCGTCATGACCTGTCCGTTGTGAAATTTGACTCCCTTGCGTATCTTGAAGATGTAGGTCTTTCCACCGTCGGTGATGCCGCCGTTTTCCACGGTGGGAACCTCGGTGGCCAGCATGGGCACGAACTTGTCCGTGGCGGCTCCGTCAAAGGCGATCACGGATTCGTAGATGGTGTTGATGCGCTGGTGCGATTCGACGTCGTAGGCGGTGCCCGGGTCAAGGGTGTGTACGGTTCCGTATCCCTCATAGACGAACGTGTCCTTTGCCGTGCCGGCAAAGGCCGCACAGGCCGTGCACAGGACGAGACAGACCGTGAGCAGGGTTTTATGCATTGGGGGGTCCTCCAGTGTAAAGTTTGGGTTGCGGCCAATAGCGGTCCTTGTTGGAAAAGGCTCCGGCCGCGCGTGAAGTTATGATTTATCGATCTACGTTGATTTGTCCAATTTTACAATTGGATATCGCGGAAATGAGTTGGTTGAAGTTGATTTGGTGTGAGGATGGAGGGGATTTTCAGAGGAATATGAAACATTTTTCTCTTTTCTGGCGGACTCGCGAGGCAATGGAGTGCGGAAAGGGATGTTTTCCGGTATTGCCGTATTCGGTCCTTTCCGTGTAGGTTCGCGCTATTGTTTTGCTCCGGCCAGGAGTCGGGAACGGACAAAGGGCAGGGGAACGCGTCCTTTGTCCTGGGAACGGAACCGGGCGGACCATTTGTCTGATCCGGGAAAAACCGCTGTTTGGCCGATGCCTCCGCGACAACAACATCATGCTGGATAGAATACCTCAATGAACAAAGCCGTAACAGCCGTCCGGGATATTTTCAAGGAATCCGGGTCCATTTCGCTGACCTTGTTCAAGATCATGATCCCCATCATCGTTATCGTGAAGATCGTGAAGGAACTCGGCCTGATACAATATCTCGCCTGGCCGCTCTCCCCGTTTATGCAACTGGTGGGACTGCCCCCGGAAATGGGGCTGGTCTGGGCCACGGCCCTGGTGAACAACATCTACGGCGGCATCATCGTGCTGGCGTCTCTTGTGGGGGGACCATCCCCTTACGGTCGCCCAGGCCACGGTGCTGGGAGCCATGATCCTGGTGGCGCACGGATTGCCCATAGAAATAAAGATCGTGGGAAAATCAGGCCCGCGCATGTTGTTTCAGTTTTTTTTGCGTGTAGGCGGAGCGCTTGTGCTGGGCTTTTGCCTGGACCGTATCTATGCGTTCACCGGGACGAACCAGGGGCCGGCGGCCATGCTCTGGTCTCCCGAGGGACGGGCGGATGTTTCCCTGCCCGCCTGGGCCTTGGGCGAACTGACGAACCTGTGCTGGATATTTCTGATCATATCGGGGTTGGTCGCCCTGATGCGCGTGTTCGACGCCATCCGGCTGACCGAATTCATGAACCGCCTGCTCGGCCCGGTGCTCAAACTGATGGGGATAGGACCCAAGGCATCGTCCATCACCATCATCGGCCTGACCATGGGCCTTTCCTACGGGGGGGGGCTGATCATCCACGAGGCCAGGTCGGGAAGCATCGACGAGAGCGACATATTTTTCAGTCTGTCGCTCATGGGACTTTGCCATTCCCTGTTTGAAGACACCTTTTTGCTCATGCTCATCGGCGGGGCCTTTTCCGGCCTGTTCTGGGGGCGCCTGCTGTTCGCGCTCGTGGTCGTGGCATTGCTTGTGAGGGTGACATCGTTTCTTGGGCGGCAAAGGGCGGAGTCCTTGTTCTGGAGGCCCCAGCCCGGCAGCCGGCCACGGGAGGCCGCATGATCTATTTCTACCGGGACGAATACCGTGACAATGTTCTGGACGTCCTGACCGTGGATATCGGAGCACCGTGTCTGCGCCAGGGAGCGGGATTTTTCGAGACCATTCTCTACAACGGCCACAGCATCCGCAGTCTGGACCCCCATGTGGACAGACTGTGCGCATCCATGGATACCTTTGGCCTGCCGTACCGCAAGATTCCCTTTGAAGAGACGGTCATGGCCCTGTTGCGCAGGAACGGACTGGAGGAACAGCAGGCGCGGGTGGACATCGTCTACCCCGTAATGGATTTCGGTCGGCGGATAGAGCCCATGGTGATTGTGGAAGCCTATAGTCCGCAGCCGGACAAGGAATACAGTCTGGCCGTCTACCCGCGGGTGCATGTCAGCTACCTGAGCCAGCACCGGGCGCTCAGCCAGATGCATTTCGTGTTGGCCAACCAGTATGCGCTCCGGCAGGGCTGCGACGAATCCGTTCTGCTCGACCCCCTGGGGAACATCCTGGAAACCCCGGATGCCTCCCTGGTTTTTTACGACGGCCATGCATTCTATACGCCTCCTTGCGGACCTTCGCTGCAGGCCATTTCCCTGAGCAGGGCCATGCAGGTTCTGCCCGTGCGCGAACAGCCCATCCCGCTGCGCAGTCTGGATACGTTCCAGCATGTGTACTGCATCAACTCGCTGTCGGGAATGAAACCGGTCGTACGGCTGGGGGATTTCACCTTTGCCCCGGACTGGAAAAACGCCAACCTGGCTTCCATCCAGATTCTTTGACGTGAGACGCTTTCGACCGCATCATTTTGATGAACCAGCTCAAAATGATGCGGTCGAACTGAAGAGTGGAACCGAAAATGCAATCCCCCCGCTTTACCATGGAAAAAGCGGGGGGATTTTTTTGTTCATTTAAATAGGCGACTTGCGGTAGTTTTTTGAAAAAGAAAAGAAATAGTTCGTTTTGGCACGGGTTATGCCTAAGAAGAAGGCAAAGGGCGCGGCACTATCCCGCCAAGGAGAACAGAATGTACACACAATATAGCAGAATTCTGGTTGTGGCTGCCAATCCCAATGTCCGCGAAACAATCGAGGCGGCTGCATCCGCCTGGGGCGGCAAGGCCTTTTTCGCTGACACCTGCGACCACGCCCTGAACATGACTATTGAATATATGGACGCCATCATCTACCTGCCCCGGCGCGGCAAGTGTTCCTTGCAGGCCCTCAACCGCATCAAGTCCTATGCGGTCAACAGCAAGATTCTCTTTGCCACGGAAGAAGACGTCTGCACCACTGCCGGATTGACCAACCTGCTCAAGGCGACGGCTGAGGAATCCGCTGTCCCTTCCGTGAACAAGTCCGGCGTGTTCAACGCTGCCCGATACTCTTTCGCCGCTTCCTTCTAGGGAAGCGCCCTTCGGAAGGGAAGCCGGTTTTTCCCTCCGCTGCCGGCTGTCGCACGACAGCTTTTGACATAGACAAAATTTCTAGGAACGCACTCCAAGCGAGCCTGGTTCTCCATCCCATCCCCCTTGCCCCGCTCCCCGCGGGGCATTTTTTTTGGGGAAAACGCATTGTTGCCGGCCACTGCCGTCCGGGAAGGTCAAAAGACAATGGCGGAACACGCCGGCCTGTCAGCCCATCGGTTCTTCCGCACTCGCGTACCTGTGAATTTCCTCGTGACGGTGCAACGCCCTGGTCAGGCCGTCGGCCATGGCCCGTGTTTCATCCACGTCCGGGACCACCGCGACCGGCCCCAGAAAACCGACCCTGTCCCGGATGAGTCGCGTCAGCGTCCTGCTGCGCGACAAGCCGCCCGTGAGCACGATGGCATTGATCCGTGCACCGGGTTCGTTCATCAGGGGGGGGGCCATGGAGGCAATCTCCTTGGCGATCTGATAGGCCATGGCGCGGATCAGTTCCGCGGCGGCATCCTCGCCATCCTGGGCGCGTTTCTCGATGACCCGCAGGTCGTTGGTTCCGGCGTGGGCGAAAAGCCCCCCCCGTGTAAGCACCTTTCCGCGCAGGCTTTCCGGTGTTTCCTCCCCGCGTTGCAGCATGTCCAGAACCGTGATCAGCGGCAGGCGTCCGGCCCGTTCCGGAGAAAAGGGGCCTTCGCCGTCCAGGGCGTTGATGACGTCCACCACCCGGCCATGTTCGTGCGCTCCGATGGAAATGCCTCCTCCCATATGGGCCACGATGAAGCGGCCCTCCTCGTAAGCCAGCCCCTGTTCGTGTGCGGCATGGTGGGCGGCGGCCCGCTGGCTCAGGGCATGGAAGACACTCCGCCGTCTGACCGACGGCAGGCCGGTGTAGCGGGCCAGGTTCCGCATTTCATCCGTGACCACCGGATCCACGATGTAGGCGGAACATTTGTACTCCCCGGCCAGTTCCCAGGCGATGATGGCCCCCAGGTTGCTGGCGTGCTCCCCGTAGCGGGCCGTGGACAGGTCGTGGAGCATGGCCTCGTCCACGGCATAGACTCCGCCTGGCAGCGGGCGCAGCAGGCCGCCCCGGCCGATGACGGCACTTACTTTTTCCGGCCCTATCCGATGCCTGGCCAGACAGGATCTGATGGCGCTCTTGCGATAGTCCTTTTGCTCCAAGACGGAGGGAAAGAGGGCGAGCTGCTCTCTGGTGTGAGGAATCTCTTCGGAAAAAATCGTACGTCGGCCATGAAACAGGGCCAGTTTGGTTGAAGTGGAGCCGGGGTTGATCGTCAAAAAAAAGGGGGTCACACTTCCCTCCTGCTGAGATAGGCGGCCAGGGCCAGCGAATAGAATTTGTTTTGGGAAGGGTCTCCCCGTGAGGGAACCACCACGGGCACTGCGCTGCCGACGACCACGCCCGCCATGGGTACGCGGACAAGGCTCGAAAGCGCCTTGTAAAGAATGTTGCCGGATTCGATATCCGGCGCGCAGAGGATGTCGGCGCATCCGGCCACTGCGTTGACCACGCGTTTGGTGCGGGCCGCCTGCGGACTGACGGCAATGTCCAGAGCCATGGGACCGGCCACGTCGGCTTTGCCGAACGCTCCTTCGGCCGCCATTTTGGCGAGAAGGTCCGCATCCAGGGTGGCGGGCATGGCCGGAAAATTCACTTTTTCCGTGGCCGCCAGAATGGCTGCCTTGGGCCGTTCCATGCCCAAAGCCCGGGCCACGCCCAGGGCGTTGTTCAGAATGTCGGCCTTGCGTTGCAGGTTGGGGCGGATGTTCACCCCGGCGTCCGTAAGCAGCATCAGGCGGTTTTCGCCCCGTGCCTCGAAAACGGTCACGTGGCTGAGGATCCCCTTGGGCGGCACGCCGGTTTCCTTGTTGAGCACGGCCTTGAGCAGGGTGCTGGTGGGAACCAGTCCCTTCATGATCAGGTCGGCCTTGTTTTCCCGGTACAGGCGGACGGCCTCGGCCACGGCCACGGTGTCGTCCGTGACGTGCAGGCATTGGAACGCGCCGATGTCCAGGCCTAGTTCGCGGGCCACGTCGGCGGTCTTGTCCATGTCGCCGATAAGTATCGGCTCGGCAAGATCGCGGTCCCAGGCGTCCAGGGCGGCCCGGAGGACAAAGGTGTCGGCGCAGCGCGCCACGGCCACCCGCGGCCGGGAACCGCCGTCGAGAACCGCCTGAACCACCCCTTCCAGGGATGTGAGCATCACATGCGCCTCCCGGAGAGGTGGAGCGGCCGGATGGAGCGGGCCATACTATTCATCCCCCCGTTTGAGGGCGATCATCCCGGTGCGGGACATGCTCTTGATGCCGAAGGGCACGAGCATGCGGATGAACGCGGCCACCCGTTCCTCGTCGCCCGTCATTTCCACGGTGATGGTTCCGGTTCCCATTCCCACCACGTTGGCCCGGAAGACTTCGAATATCTGCATCAGCTGGGTCGTGGAGTCCCGGTCCATGACCACCTTGATCAGGGCCAGTTCCCGGTCCACGAAGTCGCGCCGGTCCAGGTCGTCCACGGCAATGACCACGTCCATGTCCAGCACGGCCTGGCGGATGTCCTTGATGACCTCCCAGTCGCCTTCCACGCTGATGACGATGCGTGAAATCTCCGGGCGTTCCGTTTCGCCGGATGAGATGCTTTTGATGTTGACCCCGTGCTCCTTGAATTTTCCGGCCATGTCGGCCAGGACGCCGGTCCGGTTGTGGACAAGTGCGGAAATGGTGTGCTGCACGCTGGCTCCTTTGAATCGTTGGAAGTTCCGGCGGATATTGCGGGGAAGCTGCGAAATGCCCGGCCCGTGTTGCCGCCGTGTGGCGAGAAAAGCTCCCGCCGCGCCTGCCGTTGGACCCATGGCGGACTCAGCCCGCCGGCAGGCAGCCCCACAGTTTGACCCGGTTGTTGACGAATTCCGTACATTTTCCCTTGAGCCGTATCTTCATGCCGGGCTTGAGCTGGGAAACCATTTCCCGTTGGCTCTGGGTGAAATAGCAGATCACTTCCGAATTGAAGTTGGAAATGCCTTTGAGTCCCACGAAAATGTCTCCGTATTCGCGGATCTGCACGTCCACGATTTCGCTGGAAACAGTGATGACCTCGTTGAGGTAGCGGGCACCCGCCTCGGTTTCGTTCTCGCGAAAGTCCAGGTACAGCTTGTGCCCCGATACTATCGGAGGCGCGGGGCATTTCCGAACCTGGGCCTCGATGCGCTCCTGGTATTCGAAGATGTTTTCCTTGCGTTCCGGGGAACGGGGCTGCGGACTTGCGTGATCCATTGGAACCAGGGTGCACAGATCCGTGCGGGAGACCATCATCCCGGTGGCATCGAAGGCATCCACAACGGGTTTTCCCTCCGGACCGATGTACAGTTTGGCCCGGACCGTGCCGGAGGCATCGGCCAGGCGGATTTCCTGGGTTGTAATACGGCGGTCCAAGGTGGTTCCCCTTTTTGGCGTAACGAGTACGACGTTTTCAGGCTGTATATGGATTTTATTGCCTTTTCATAGCAAAGCCTTCGTTCCATTCCAAGGAAAATGCTTTCCCGACGGTGAGGGGCAACAGTCTCCGCTTTGAACGAGTGTTTGAAAAAGAGTCGGGAGCAGCCATTGCGCTGGCGGGTGTTTTCCCTTATTTTAAAAAGGCTGAATATCGTTGCCGCCACACCAAGACCTTGGGAGTCGCTGTTTCAACATGATCAAGCCACCGCAGACGACAAACATCAAAAGCTTTTACAAGGGCCAATTGATCTTCAAGGAAGACCACGAGAGCAATGTGGCCTACATGGTCCGCAAGGGCGCGGTGAACATATTCCGCACCATGAACAAGAAAAAGGTCATTTTGGACCGTCTTGGGGAAGGCGAGATTTTCGGGGAGATGGGCATTCTGGCCGGAAGCCGCAGAACCGCCAATGCCGAGGCTGCGGAATTCTGCGAACTCATGGTTTTGAGCAAGCCTGTTCTGTACAATCTGCTCAATCAGTGTCCAAAAACCATCCAGTTTCTGACCAAGGCTCTTATCCGGCGCCTGGAAAAGACCACCCAGCTTATTCCCGACCAGGTGTACGAGAGTTCGTTTCTCAGCGTCTGCCAGCTTCTGGACCTGTTCTTCTCCCTGCATCAGCGCATGCCCATGGAAGAACGGCAACGAACGCAGAACTACGACCTGGGGCTGAACTACAACCAGGTCTGCAAGCAGATCAAAAGCATCATCCTGGTCAGTCAGCTGGAAATCGACACCATTCTCAAGAAACTTCACAGCATCAAGGTCATCGAGATAACCAGCCTCAAGTGCCAGCGGGCTGCTTTTCCAGAGCGGTATCTCACATTGCGCGATCCGGCCACGTTTCATGAAGTCACCCAGAATCTGCACAAGGAACTGCAGAAAACCAGCTTTTCCCTGACCACGGAGCTGGAATACGTGGACATCTTCCAGTTTGCCGAGGATGTCGGAACCACCCCGGAGATCATCTACAAAAAGATGAGCCACGGCGAGATTCCGGAAACCCTTTTTTTCGTCCACAAGCAACGGGCCGGGGAATGGGCCGAGGTGCAGGACCCGGAATTTTTCAAGAAGGTCAGAAAGAAGAAAAAGGCCCTGAACGAGCTGGAAGGCATCGACGACATCGTTTACGTGGACAACGCCACGCTCAAGCAGGTTTTCGAAAAGCTGGGGTATTACAAACTCGGCGTGCTTCTGACCATTGCCGAGGACGATGCCAAGAAGAAAATCATGGCGAATCTTTCGCGCAAGATCGCCGAGGTGGTGGAAAAGGAAGCCCAGGGCAAGGAATTCGTGGACGAGGCCGAAGCAGAGGATCTTCAGGAAGAACTTTTTGATCTGGTCCGGGCCATAAAGGGGGCGTGACGGTGAATATAGCCACGGTGTTCGGCTTTGTCTTCGGCATAGGCATCCTGTGCGTCGCCACGTATTTTTCCACCGAAGACGTCATGGTTTTCATCAACCTGCCGGGCATTGCCATTGTTTTGGGCGGAACATTGGCCGCCACGTTCATCTGCTACCCCCTGCGCGAGGTCATGCGCATGCTCAAGGTTTTTCTCATGGCCCTGGGGGCCGAGGAACTGCCGATCGGCAACTATATTTCCGAGTGCGTGTATCTTTCGGACGTGGCCTCCAAGAAAGGGGAGCCGCACCTGGAAAGAATGCTTCAGGGCATAGACAACGAGTTTCTGCGCAACGGCCTGCAAATGCTCGTGGACGGCTATTCCAAGGACGAGATCAGGGAAATTCTGGATAACCGCATCCACCAGTATTACGAGCAGGAAACCTCGGCCGCCGGAATCTACCGCACCATGAGCAAGTTCGCTCCGGCTTTCGGCATCATCGGCACGCTCATCGGGCTTATCGCCATGATGCAGGCCATGAGCGCCGACATGACCCGGCTGGGTCCGGCCATGGCCACGGCCCTGACCACCACCCTGTACGGCGCGTTGTTCGCCAACCTGTTTTTCCTGCCCATCGCCATCAAGGTGGAGAAGCGCATCGAGCAGATCGTCATCATGATGTCCGTGATCCGGGACGGCATCCTGTTCATCAAGGACAAGACCCCCTCGCCCATCGTCATGGACAAGCTCAAGGGCTACCTGCCGCCGCGGCGCTGGGCGTCCATACAGAAACGGCGGATGGACCCGATTCGCTAGCCCCCTGTCTTTTCCGTGCCCCGGATTTGTCCGGCACGGCAACCGGCAGGGACGTCTTCCGTAACATGTTCATTTTTTCCGACAGCAGGCGGGCGCACGGCATGAACGAACTGATTTTTCAAAAAAAGCGCAAGCAGGACGACGAGGACGGCTGGGCCTTGACCCTGGCCGACATGATGACCCTGTTGCTGTGTTTTTTCGTGCTTATCCTGGCCATTTCCAAGATCGACAACCAGAAATATTCCACTGTGGCCCAATCACTGTCCACCGCCATGGGCGGCAAATCCAAGGCGGCCGCGCCCGTGGCCAACAGTGTGAGCATGTCCGTGGCTCCGGCCCGCAACCTGTTCGAGGTGCAGTTGGAACTGGCGCGTCAGCTCAAGCTGGATGCGGATACCGTGCGTTTGTCCATGCGGCCCGACGCCGTGGCCATCGAGCTCAAGGGCGCAGTGTTTTTTCTTTCTGGCAGCGCGGAACTCACACCCAGGGCGGAACAGGTCATGGCTAAGATCGCCGGGCCTTTGGTGCAGAATGCCGCAGATTATGATTACATCGTGGAGGGCCACACCGACGACGTTCCCATGCATTCCTCCCGTTTTCCTTCCAACTGGGAACTGTCCTCGGCCCGCGCCAGCGCGGTGGCCCGAAGGCTTATCGACGACGGCCTGCCCAAGGACAAGGTCAGGGTGATGGGGCTGGCCGATACGCGCCCCGTGGTTCCCAACCTTTCCACAAGGGGCGATCCTATTCCGGAAAATCGTTCGCGCAACCGGCGGGTGGTCATCCTGGTGAAGCCCCTGGAAAAATAGTCAGGCATCTGCCTGCCCGGCGGTTCGGCAACACCTGATTTTTTCCCCTTCCGTTTTCAGCAGCATGGGGGTGCGGGAGAATCCCCCCGGCCGCCGGAGGCCCTGCTTTCCCTATCTCAACCGCAGATACGACACGAAGTCGTCGATTCCCAGCAGGCGGCAATCCACGTAGTTTTCCACGAACCGGGCAAAGGTCTTTTTTCTGCCGTAGATCATGTATTCCGTTTCCGGTGTCACAAAGGTCAGCCCCAGGTGGTCGATGATGCGTGGATGGATGGGCAGTTCGCATTCGTCGTAGTGCTCTTCCAGACCGTCCAACGCATCCTGTTCCAGCGGAGGCAGTCCCAGGAAATCCAGCACGTACCGCCCCACCCGGTCGGTCAGGACGCGGCGGGGATGGTTGGGCGTGTAGAACAGGCTGGTGTGGCGGAAGGAGCGGACGATGTCGTCCGCATACTTGATGGGGGTATGGGCTTCCTTGGCCTTGGCATGCGCCTCGGACCGGCTCAGGATGGTTTCCAGATCCTGCTTCAGGACCAGGGGACTGTCCAGGTAGAGGTACATGATCTGGCTCTTGTTCAGGCCGCGCTCGATAAGGCTGTCCAGCAGGGTGTCGCCGTACACGAAATCCGGCGGACCGAACCAGAATGGCCAGCAGTGCTTGCTGAACATGTTGGGAATGCACAGGGGAGCGCAGTCCGGCTTCAGTCGTCCGAGCAGGCGCTCGCTGGCCAGTTCGTTCCACTCCTTTTCAAGGTGCTGGTACAGAAAGACCGAGGCGGTTTCAAGGTCGGAGGAGGGAACCGGCAGGCGCGTGTAATTGACGTGCAGCCGGATCTCGTAGGTCTGTTCGAAGTCCGGGCAGGCCCGCAGGTAGGTGACGAGGGGATCGCCCTGGCAGTTTGCGTGGATGAGGCAGATCTTTTTCATGGCGACGGCATTGTGTGCCGCGTGGCAGGCGAAAGTCCAGAAAAAACAGCGGAAAGGGGCGGGAGGGGCAGGAAGGGACGGCCGGACCAGCCGATGCTTGCGGCCTTCCGGAAACAACAAACCGTCCGGATGGTCCCCAGCGGACCAACCGGACGGTCACAAAGGTTTGGTTACGGTGTTCACTGGCCGACTTCTCTAACCTATGAAACCGGCCCGCCTTCGGGCATAGCTTATACATAATACACCAGGTGGAGGAGTCAAGTATTTGCAGCACGTATCTTTGAAAAAAATGGCGCTACACGGGAAGTCCCTGCCCGGAGCGCAGTTCCTTGAGTTGCTCCAGCACGCTGTATGGGATGTCCAGATTGCCCTTGCCGTTTCCAAGATGGATGTCGGGCTTGACCGTGCCGTGAAAATCCGAGCCGCCAGTGCAGACCAGGTCCAGCTTTTGGGCAAGTCGGGAATAGTCGTAGACCTGGTTGCCGGAGTGCTCGGTGTAATAGACCTCCAGACCGGCCAGCCCGTGTTCCTTGAGCCTGTCGCAGAGCCGGTGCAGGGCGCTGAGCTCAAGGCCGTAAATGCCGGGATGGGCCAGGACCGGGGTGGCCTGTTCCGCTGTGAGCAGCTCCAGGGCTTCTTCCGGGGTGAAGACCTTTTTGGCCACGTAGGCCGAGCCGCGTGTGCCCAGGTATCTGTTGAACGCGTCCTGTACGCTGGAGGCCGCTCCCCCGGCGATCAGGGCCTGGGCGATGTGGGGCCTTCCCACCGTACCGCCGGCCAGTGCCAGCACGGCGTCATAGGTGATGTCGATGCCCATGCCCCGAAGCCTCTGGACGACATACTCGTTGCGTTTGCGGCGTTCGTCGTTGAGGTATGCCAGGGCCGGGCCGAGCCGGCCGGTTTTTTCGGGTATCCAGTAGCCGAGGATGTCCACGGTGCGGCGGTCCAGCTTGACCGTGAGTTCGCAGCCGGGGATGAATTCCAGGCCGTTGCGGTCGGCCTGCCGCCGGGCCTCGTCCAGCCCGGCCACGGTGTCGTGGTCGGTAAGGGCCATGGCCCGCAGGCCTATGGCCGTGGCCGCATCGACAAGTTCGGACGGACTCATGGTTCCGTCCGAAGCCGTGGAGTGGGTATGCAGATCTATCTCGCTCATGAACACGCTTCCGAAGGTAATCATTGTTTTACGTCAAGCCCCTACTCGACCACATTCCCCGGGCAAAGTCCAATGGCTGTCTTGCGCTTCCCGGGGCAAACACGTATTTCAGAGCTGGAAAATACTTTTTGTACAGACAGCCAACAGGGAGAACCTTCATGTCGCTGAACAAAAACCTTCTTGATATCCTCGCCTGCCCCAAATGCAAAGGTGAACTCGTCCTCACGGACAAGGAAGACGGCCTCGCCTGCAACGGCTGCAAGGTGGTCTATCCCATCAAGGACGAGATTCCCATCATGCTTATCGACGAGGCCATACCCCTGGAAAAATGGGAAGCTTCCGAAGGTTGAAGAAAAATCCTGCCCCTTACCGGCGACTCCCGGACGGGAGTCGTTGTGTTCACGTACATTCGCATGCCTCCGGCGGCTGGAGCACCAGGGGGCTGCCTCCGGCGCTCCAGCCGGGGAAACATCGGTCCTGTTTAAAAAGCTTGACAACTTCCCGGCGGCGATTATCTATTCTGACGTAACCCATTCTTGATCCGTCAGGAGGTACGTCACATGGTTATTGATTTCAGTTCCTACTACAGTTTCCCCACCCAGATAGACAAATTGTTCGAGGAGTTCGCCCGGCCTTTCTTCTCCTCGCAACGGGGACTGGCCTACCCGCCGCTGCAAGTCAGCGAGGATGAGCACGCCATCTACGTGCGCGCCGAAATCCCCGGCGTGGCGATGGAAGACCTGGACCTGACCCTGACCAACAAAAGCCTGGTGCTCAAGGGCGAGCGCAAAGTGGAGCAGGGCCGCTACTATCGTCAGGAGCGCCCCACGGGAGCCTTCCAGCGTATCATCCAGTTGGGGACCATGGTCAGCCGCGATGAGATCAAAGCCACGCTGGCGGACGGGGTGCTGTCCGTCACCCTGCCCAAGGCCGAAGAGTACAAGCCCCGCAAGATCAGCATTGCTGCGGAATAAGGAGGGTCTGTCATGAGTTCTGACATCCAAAAAGCCGAAACCGCATTGCCCAAGATCAAGCCCGCCACCGATATCCTGGAAAAAGAGGACGGGTTCCATATCTTTCTGGACATGCCCGGAGTGAGCAAGGACAACCTGCTCATCGACCTCAAGGAAAACGAGCTGGTCATCACGGGCACGTCACCCCATGCCCGCGAAGACAAGCGCAACTTCATGGTCATGGAGTTCACCGGGTGTGAATTTCGGCGCATTTTCACCCTGGCCGATACCGTGGACCGCGAGAAGATCAACGCCTCCATGGACAACGGGGTGCTGTCCATCCACCTGCCGCGCAGGGCGGAGGACTCCCCCAAGCGCATCCAGATCAACGCGGGATAGCGCGTACAGGCGGGGAGGCACAGGCCCCTGCGGTTTGTAGAACGCAAGAGTGCCCGGATAAAAGTACCGTTCTTTTTATCCGGGCCTTTTTGCGTTCAGCGGATTGCCGGTTTGCAGACAAGGGGCGTGTGGGCGGCGGGAACCATCTTCTTACGGGTTGCGGTAAATGGCTGAAATCGGGTAATAGGTCGTGAAAGTCATTATTTTTCATGCGGGGGGTTGCCGTGAACAGGGATTGCATGAGTGCCGAACGTATTGAGCAGCTTGCCCGTGCCTTCCAACAGAGCCGTGTCTTGTTGACGGGTGTGGAGCTGAAAGTTTTTACGGCCTTGGGAGAAGCGCCTGCGAGTGCGGACGAGGTTGCCGAGCGCACCAAGTCCGATGCCAGGGCCATGGACCGTCTGCTGTGCGCCCTGGCCGCCATGGGCATGATCGTCAAGAAGGACGGGGTGTACGTCAACACGCCCAGTTCGGCCCGGTATCTCAGTGAGAACAGTCCGGATTGCATCCGTTCCATGGGGCATATCGCCTCCATGTTTCATGGCTGGTCGCAGCTTACGGATTGTGTTCGCCGGGGCGAGGCCGTGCGCGACCATTCCTGGGAGCGGGATGAAGTGGAGCGTTTTATCGCGGCCATGGATTACCGTTCGACCGAGCCGGCGAACGTCCTTGCCGAAACCATACGCCTGGATGGCGTGGCCTCCATGCTGGACGTGGGAGGCGGGTCGGGCATTTATTCCCGGATGTTCTGCCGGCGGAATCCCCAGATGCGCTCCACGATCATCGACCTTCCCAAGGTCACGCCGCTTACGCGACAGTTCGTGGCCCAGGACGACCTGGAAGACCGTATCGAGATAGTGGAAGGCGATTTCCACCATGTGGATTTCGGATCGGGATATGATCTGGTTCTTCTTTCCGCCATACTGCACATGAATTCTCCCATGGAAAACGCCAAGCTGCTGAAAAAGGCGTTTGCCGCGATCAATCCTGGCGGACGCATAGCCGTGGACGAGTTCGTCATGAACGAGCATCGTACCGAGCCTTTTTTCGGTACACTGTTTTCCTTGAACATGCTGGTCAACACGCCGGCCGGGGATTCGTATACAGAGTCTGAAATCCGTGACTGGCTCGAGCAGGCAGGTTGCGTGGACATCACCCGGACGAGTTCCGGTGCGACAACCAGTCTGATAATCGGGGTCAAGCCTTCAGGCTGTTGAGAAAGGCCCGATAGCTGCGTTGTTTCAAAAAAGTCAAACCCTCGCGTATCTGGAAATACGCGTCGTCCTTGACTTTTTCTCACGCCTTGCTCTCCAGCCTTTCTCAACAGCCTGGCCCATTGCTTATAAAGGCCCGATAGCTGCGTTGTTTCAAAAAAGATCAAACCCTCGCGTATCTGGAAATACGCGTCGTCCTTGACTTTTTCTCACGCCTTGCCTGCAAGTTTTTTTCAACCCCGATGTTTTTCAATGCAAATGGGGACGCGAAACATTGTTTCGCGTCCCCATTTGCATTGAAAAACAGAATGCGGGGGTTCGGGGGGGATCATCCCCCCCGACCGCCGGAGGCTTTTCTTTTTATTTCCCCAGCAGCTTGTCCAGGTGGGGCCTTATCTGGGCGAACACGTCATCGGGGGGGAGTTCGGCATTGACCACCCGGAAGCGGTCGGAGTGCAGGGCCGCCCAGGTAAGGTAGCCTTCGCGGATGCGGTTGTGGAAATCCATGGCCTCGGCTTCGAAGCGTCCCTCCTCGCGTGCCTTTCCGTCGGCCACGTTGCGGGCCAGGGCGCGGCGAAGGCCTGTTTCCGGGTCCAGGTCCAGCAGGATGGTCAGGTCGGGCCAAGTGCCAGCCACGGCCACGTCGTTGAGCTGGTGCAGCAGCTTGGGGTCAAGGCCGCGTCCGTAGCCCTGGTAGGCAACTGTGGAATCGGCAAAGCGGTCGCAAATGACCCATCTGCCCTTATTCAGGGCGGGGCGGACCACGGTGGCCACGTGCTGCGCACGGTCGGCCAGGTAGAGAAAAAGTTCTGTTTCGCCGGTCAGGTCGCGGCTGTCCATGTGCAGCAGGATGGAGCGCAGGTGTTTTCCCAGGCGGCTTCCGCCGGGTTCCAACGTAAGCTCGCATTCCAGGCCGTGTTGCGCAAGGTAGGCCACCACGTTTTTTATCTGGGTGGTCTTGCCGGTTCCCTCTATCCCTTCAAAGGTAACAAACATAGTTGGCTGGGTCCTTTGTTTTGCTTGCGTTCGGTGTCGTTTCCCGGTGTCTTCGCAGGTTTGAAGAGATAGCGTTCCATGGAACGGACGTAGGGCGACCAATCGCCTTCGCCGGTGTCTTCGGCAAAGGATTCGTTGTAGGTCTTGAGTTTGGAGTCGATCATGTCGGCAAAATGCAGGACCAGGGCTTCGGCGGTCTTGGGTCGCTTGGGCGAGCCGAAAGCGAGTTCCCCGTGATGCGCCAGGATGCAGTGCTTGAGGTGCAGGGCCAGTTCCGGCTCCAGGTTTTTTGCCTTGGCGAGAAACGGGGCCAGCACGTCCAGGCCTATCTGGATATGGCCGAGCAGCCGCCCCTGGTCGGTGAAGTCCTGCTCCAGCCCGCCGGTGAGTTCCCAGGCCTTGCCCAGGTCGTGAAAGGCGGCGGCTGCAAGGAGCACGTCGCGGTCCACCTCCGGATAGAGCCTGGACAGCTCCAGGCTGAGGCGGGTCACGGCCAGGGTGTGCTCGAGCAGGCCCCCCACATAGGCGTGGTGTATGGCCTTGGCGCCGGGGGCGGTCAGCAGGCGTGCGCGGATGTCCTCGTCGCCCAGCACCTTGAAGCAGAAATTCTTCCACGGTCTGTGGTGCAGGTGTTCGCGCAGCAGGTCTTCCAGGGATTCCAGAAGCTTTTCGGGCGGCGGATCGCTGACGGGCACGAGCCGGGCCAGAAGGTCGGCGTCGGGTTCGTCCTCGAAGATGTCGATGGCGCTGACGGTGAGCTGGAGCTGGTCGCGATAGGTTCCTGTCTTGCCGCCGATGCGGACGATCATGCCGCTGCACAGGGCGGGCACGCTCAGGCTGAGTGGGCTCCATATCTTGGCCCCCACGCGGCCCGTGGCATCGCGCAGGGTCAGGTTCCAATAGGGACCGTTGCGGGACTCGGCCTGCCTGGCGTCGGCAATGGCGAAAATTCCGTCAATGGTTTGTCCGTCGTGCATGTCCCGGATGCTGGTAGTGGCTTGCTGCATGCGCTTTCATTAGCGTTTTACGGTTGTCCCTGCAAGGTCGGTGGAAAATACCCCTTAGTCCACGGACAGGGTGAATTCCAGATAGGTCCGGCCGGAGATGGTCGCCTGGCAGACATTGGCGGAGACTTTGCCCAGCAGGTACAGGCCCAGGGCTTCCGGCTGCACGGGGAGTTGCGCCCCGCGCATGTTGGCGGCCAGGGTGTCGTCCACATCCGCCGCGCTGACGGAGCATTCGGCCACGACGTCGAGGAGGGCGTCCCGTCTGCGGATGACAAAACGCACGTGGGGCTGTTCCCCCTGGGGCGCGTTTTCCAGGAAATGCATGAAGACCTCTTCGCAGGCCAGCGCAAGAAAGGAGGCGGCCCGGTCGGACAGGGCGAAATCCGCGGCAGCGTTCCGGGCTGTGTCGGCAAGGCCGGGCAGGGCGTTGATGGAGGCTCTTCCCCTGAAAACGTGGCGCCGCCGGAAATCGAGGCGCATCAGGGCGCTGAGGAAAAAGGCGCACATGCCGCCTACGGCCGGGCCGTTGGAGGCCAGGGGGCGAAGAAACTCCGGGGTCAGCTCGGGAAAGAACAGCCCGTACTGGCTGATGATTCCGGCGCACAGGGACAGGCCGATCATCAGCCCGGATTTGAAGGTGAGGGAATCGCCCGCAGCCAGTTTCATGCCCGTGGCAAAGAGGTGGCAGACCAGAATAACGCCCGTGGCCCCCAGAACCGGGGCGGGCATGTCCACGACAAGGGCGGTGAACTTGGGGCTGAGGGCCAGCAGAACCATGAAGGCCGCCCCCAGATAAGCCACCCGGCGCGAGGCCGATCCGGTCATCTGCAACATGGGGATGTTGGGCGTGTGGACCTGGTTGGGAACCGCGCCCAGAATGCCGCAGGCCACCTTGCCCAGGGCGTCGGCGTACAGTCCGCCTTGCAGGCTGCCGTAGTCCGTCTTTTTTACGGCGGGTTGCGAAACCCGCTGCACGGCCATGGAGTCGCCCGTATATTTTATGGATTCGGCAAAGGTGGCGATGACGAATGTCAGATAGAGAATCATGTGGTCGCTTTCGAAGGAGACGCGTACTCCGGGCCAATGGCCCGCGGGCAGGCCGAAAAAGGGATCGTGAAGAACGTCGTGCAGGTCGAGCTGGCCCGAGATTGCCGAGGCGATGTAGCCTGCCACCACGCCCATGGGGATGCACCACATGCGCAGCCGTCTGCCGCCGAAGAATTCCGGCAGCAGGATGACCACGGCGGTGACCAGCCCGATGACCATGTATTCCACCGAGCCGTGCCAGGGGTCGGTGTCCTGTCCTGTCCAGGTGGTCATGGAGTGTTTGAGCATGCCCACCACGGCCAGCATAATGACCACGCCGCCCACCTGCGGGGTGACGACCTTGCGGAAAAAACGAAAGAAATAGCCGAACAGAAATTGGAACGGCGCGGCCAGCAGCACCATTCCGGCCATGAGCGGAAAGCCGTCCATGCCCACGGCCATGTAGGCCGAGGAAAGGTACGCCCCGGACGTGCCCATGAACAGAACGTATCCCGCGCCCAGCGGTCCCACGCGCAGGGCCTGGAGGACGGTGGACAGGGCGCAGCACAGGGCCGTGGCAAAGGTGACGTAGGCGATCTGCGTTTCCGGTATGTTGTTCAGCCTGCCGATCATGACCGGGATGAGGGCGATACCGCCATACACCAGGGAAACGTGCAACAGGGCGCGAAGGACTGTTTCGCCGACAGGGGGCCGGTCCGCGGGACCGTAAACGACTTCGCCGTAACGCAGGGGCATGGCAGTCTCGAAACGTTGACGTGGAAATGTCTTTCTGTTCTCTTGCAGTGTGCCGCACAGCCTGTTTAGCGCAGGCCCGGCGAGGTTGTCCACGATCGTATAGGTCAATTTCTGCCGCGGCTTCCCATTCTTCAGAAAACGTGTACACCCTATATGAGACTGTGCGTGCTGAATACGCACCCGTGGCTTCATCATGAAAAAACAACAACACCCTGTGTTCGATATATTCCGGTTTCTGGCCTTCTCCCTGGTGCTTGTCGGGCTGGCCGTGTATGCGTCGGGCCGGATCGAGTACAACTGGCAGTGGTATCGCATTCCGCGCTACCTGTTCAGCGAGGAGGGGGGGGACTTTCTGGCCGGACCTCTGCTGGACGGGCTGGCCGTGACCCTGCACGTCACCTGGATAAGCCTCATCCTTGCCTTTGCCATCGGACTTACAACGGCCTTTTTCCGGCTGTCGTCCTCCTACGTGGCCCGGTTGACCGCCCGGGTGTACCTGGAAACGGTCCGCAACACGCCGTTGCTCATCCAGATATTCTTCATGTACTTCGTGCTCTCTCCCGTGCTGGACATCGGGCGGTTCACGTCCGCGGTTCTTGCCTTGAGCCTGTTCGAAGGGGCCTATGCCTCGGAGATTTTCCGCTCCGGGATCGTGTCCATCCCCAAAAGCCAGTGGGAGGCCTGCCACAGCCTGGGGCTGTCCACCATGCAGGCCTACCGGCACGTCATCCTGCCGCAGGCCGTCAAGCGCATCATTCCGCCCCTGACCAGCATTGCCGTCTCCCTGGTCAAGGACTCGGCCCTTGTCTCCACCATCGCCATCTACGACCTGACCATGCAGGGGCAGGTCATTGTGTCCGAAACGTTTCTCACCTTCGAGGTCTGGTTCACCGTGGCCGCAATATATCTTATACTGACTGCGTCCATGTCCCTTGCCGTGAACATGTTGGACCGCAAACTGGGCGCGCCTGCGTGAGATAGCATATGAACATCGCACACCACCTTATGCACGAGTCCTCCCCCGAATCCGAACCGCCCATCGTGATCGCCCGAAATCTGGAAAAGACGTTCGACAACGGCGTCAAGGCCCTGGACGATTTTTCCCTGAGCGTGGAGCGCAGCGAGGTTGTCGTGATCATCGGTCCGTCCGGCTCGGGAAAATCCACGTTTCTGCGCTGTCTCAACGGCCTGGAGGAGATCGACTCCGGCTCCATCGTCATCGACGGACTCGCCCTGAACCACGACAAGGCCAACCGTCTGGAAATCCGCAAGGAAGTGGGCATGGTTTTTCAGCACTTCAATCTCTTTCCCCATAGGACAGTGCGCCAGAATATCGATCTGGCCCAGGTGCTGGTGCGGAAGAAAAGCAGGCAGGAGGCCGAAACAACCACCATGGAACTTCTGGGCAAGGTCGGCCTGACCGACAAGGCGGATACCTTTCCCAACCATCTGTCCGGCGGACAGCAGCAGCGCGTGGCCATTGCCCGCGCCCTGGCCATGAAGCCCAAGATAATGCTTTTCGACGAGGCCACCAGCGCCCTGGACCCGGAAACCATCGGCGAGGTCCTGGAAGTGATGAAAGCCCTGGCGGGCGAAGGCATGACCATGGTCGTGGTCACCCACGAGATGGGCTTCGCACGAGAAGCCGGGGACCGCATAGTGTTCATGGAGGACGGACGGCTCGTGGAACAGGCCGCGGTCGACCGCTTTTTCGACAACCCGGAACAGGAACGGACCCGGCTTTTTCTGAGCCAGATTCTGTAACCCCAAATCCACCAAGGAGGTTCCCATGCGTCGTACGATTCCTTTGATATGGACCATGGCGCTTGCCGCCCTGCTTCTGTCGGCCAGCCTGGCATCGGCCAAGTCCCTGCGGCAGGAGCTTGTGCAGGAAAGCACCGTGGAACAGGTTTTCCAGCGCGGCACGCTCAAGGTCGGCTTCTCCACTTTCGTGCCCTGGGCCATGAAGGACAAAAACGGGAAATTCATCGGCTTTGAAATCGACGTGGCCACGCGCCTGGCCCAGGACATGGGCGTGAAAGTGGAATTCGTGCCCACCAAATGGTCGGGCATCATCCCCGCCCTGCTCACCGGCAAGTTCGACGTCATCATCGGCGGTATGGGCGTGCGTCCGGACCGCAACGCCAAGGTCAATTTCACCATTCCCTACAACAGAACAGGCATGTCCATCGTGGCCAGCCGCGCCAAGGCCGAGGGCAGGAAATCCCTTGATGAATTCAACTCGCCCGACGTGGTCGTTACCGCGCGGCTTGGAACCACCGCGGCCAAGGCTGCCCAGAAGTACATGCCCAAGGCCACGCTGCGCCTCTTTGAGGAGGAAACCCAGGCCATTCAGGAGCTTTTGAACGGCCGGGCGCATGCCATGGTCGCCTCTGCCCCGCTGCCCGAAAAGATGGCCGTGCGCCATGCGGAAAAGCTTTATCTGCCCCTGGACGGCACGTTTACCAAGGATCCCAACGCCTTCGCCATCCGCAAGGGAGATGTGGACACCCTCAATTTCTTCAACAATTGGATTCGCGTGGTCGAAGCCGAAGGCTGGCTCAAGGAACGCTACCACTACTGGTTCGAAACCTTGGATTGGGAAGATCAGCTGAAGTAGGCAAGCAGACATTGAAGTCGCCTCCGGCGGCCGGGGAGATCATCCCTTCAGCGAAGCCCGCATCACATGGCAAGGAAACGGCCCGGACAAAAAATGAAGTTTTTTGTCCGGGCCGTTTCCTTGCCATGTGAACAGGGTTGATGGATTCATTTGGGCAGATGAAGTCGGACCGCATGTGTTTATGTGGCCGATTCCATAATGAAAAATCCCCGGAAACCAAAGGTTTCCGGGGATTTTTCATTATGGAATCGCGGGTCCAGGGCCATCATGGCCCTGGTGGGGGTGCAGGGGGCAAAGCCCCCTGCGTTTATTATCTTACTTCCTGCTTCACGCTCAGGGCGACCTTGTAGAGGATGGTGATCACGAAGATACCGGCAGCGTAGACGGCCAGTGTGATCATTCCTTCCTGAAGGGTCGGGGCGTAGGGAGTGAAGGCTTCGAACGGGTTGGGTGTGAAGCCGCCGATAAGCAGGCCCACGCCCTTGTCCAACCATGTTCCGATAACCAGCAGAAGCAATGCCCAGGGCAGGATGGCCTTGTTGTCCCGCAGTTTGGGCGGGATGAGCAGTGCCAGCGAGGTCAGGGCTGCGAAGGTTGCGATCCACATGAGCGTGGACACGTAGTTCACGTTGCCTTCCCAGAATCCCCACAGGAACTGGATGGGCAGCTTGTGCCCGGGGATGTTGGAGTAGAACGCGGTGAAGACTTCGCACAGGAACAGGAAGACGTTGACGCACATGGCGTACGTGATGGTCTTTGCCAGTGTTTTCTTGGCGATTTCCCCGGCCCGGAAGTCGGTGGTCTTTTCCAGGACCATGGTCACCAGCAGCAGGATGGCGGGACCGGCGCAGAATGCGGAGGCCAGAAACCGGGCCGCCATAACGGCGGTCAGGAAGTAGTGGCGACCGGGCAGGCCTGCGTACAGGAACGCCGTGACGGTGTGGATGGACACGGCCCAGACAATGGACAGGTAGATCAAGGGTTTGATCCACTTGGGCGGAGCCACGCGCTGACGCACGCAATCCAGCGTGACCCAGCCGATGATCAGGTTCAGAAACAGATAGACGTTGAGCACGATCATGTCCCAGAACAAGACGGAGTTCGGGGTCGGATGGAAGACGATGTTCAGCATGCGCTGGGGCTGGCCGAGGTCGACCACAACGGATGCCAGACAGATGAGGATCGCCCCGATGGCCTGGAATTCGGCCAGGATGATCATCTCTTTGTATTCTTTGTAATGATGGAAGTAGTAGGGCAGCACGAGCATGACGGCTGCGGCGGCCACGCCGACCATGTAGGTCAGCTGGGCGATGTAGAAGCCCCAGGACACGTCGCGGCTCAGGCCGGTGACGGTCAGGCCCTTTTGGAGTTGGTCCATCCAGGCCACGCCGCCGACGCCCATGACGACGAGCAGCAGGAGCAGCCAGGCCCAATACAACTTGCTTCCTTTCAATGCAGTTTCAAGCATGGCGTATCCCCCTAGATAAGATAGTAGACGTTGGGGTGCGTGCCAAGGCTGGGTTTGCGCTGAATCGAGTAGTTCTCTTTGAGCGCATGCCGTACTTCGGAGTTGGGATCATCCAGGTCCCCGAAGATAAGGGCGCCCTTGGAGGCCTCGACGCAGGCCGGCATCTTGCCTTCGGCCAGCCGTTCCGCACAGAAGTTGCACTTTTCCACAACGCCTTTCATGCGCGTGGGGTAGTCCTTGTTCTCGTGCTTGATGTAGGGGCGCGGGTCCATGAAGTTGAAGGAGCGCG
The DNA here is from genome assembly GCA_963665185.2 of Desulfovibrionaceae bacterium. Taxonomy (GTDB): domain Bacteria; phylum Desulfobacterota; class Desulfovibrionia; order Desulfovibrionales; family Desulfovibrionaceae. The sequence continues at coordinate 89,402 of CAXXPO010000015.1, forward strand.
CACCGTACGGGCAGGCGGCCATGCAGTAGCGGCAGCCGATGCAACGGTGCATGTCCATGATGACGATGCCGTCGCTTTCGCGTTTGAATGTAGCCTGCGTGGGACAGACACGAACGCACGGAGGTTCCTGGCAGTGGTTGCACATGAGCAGGTATTCCTTGTGCTCTGCTTCTTCCGCCTGGAAGGGGTTGTGCTGCTCGGGGAACACGTGCTCCATCTCGTCGGTCCAGATCCATTTGACATTCTGCCTTGTCGGGATGTCTGGCACGTTGTGGAAGCTGTGACAGGCTTCGATAAGGGGTTCGAAGTCCGCCTCGTGTTTCAGTTTCCGGGTGTCGATGACCATGGCCCAGCGGGTGGCGTGCAGCTGCTCGGAGCGCGGGTGCACGGGCGAATGTCCGCCGGAGGCGGCCAGGGCACGCACGGCGGGTGCGGCCAGAGCCATACCCATGAGCGATGCGCCGGTGTATTTTATGAAGTTTCTTCTGCTGTTATTCATGCCTATTTCTCCTCCTTGGGAGCGATGTGGCAATCCCAGCAATAGGGCGACACGGACGCAGCATCGTGGCATTTGTCGCAGAACTGTTCCTTGCTCACATGACACTTCATGCAGGTATTCTGGAGACTGATGACGTATTCTTTGTGATTGGTCTGGCTCACGTAGATGCGGTTGCCGTCGCGAATGGCCCAGTCGCGCCAGTCGTTGAGCAATTGCATGTGGTTCTCGCGCATCCATTCCTTGCCTTCGACGCACTCGGTGGCCACGTCTTTGGAAGGAAGCTGCAGCTTGGGCTGTTCCCACGCCTTTTTACCCAGGTTGGACCACAAGGGGAGGGTCACAAGCCCGAGGAAGACGAGCAGCCCGACAATTATCTTACTGCCGTGGTACATGGATTAATCCCTCCTATTCCTCTTCGAAGGGCTCGCCACGAAGGTCGAATTCCCGCTTGTTTTGGCCCTTGAGGTTGAGCGCGTTCGCGACCAACTCATGCACGCCGGAAATCTCAACACCTGGAGCCCAGTAATTGGCCAGGGGGATCAGGGTTGCCCGGTCAATGGCGCAGATGCAGGACATGAGGTTCACGTCGTGCTGGCGCTGTACGTGGCGCAGGGCGTTGCCTCTGGGCAGGCCGCCGCGCATCCGGATTTCCATGATCTCGTCGGTGTTAAGACCCGAACCGCCGCCGCAGCAGAAGGTCTGCTCGCGGGTGGTCTGGGGGGGCATCTCAAAGTAGTTGTTGCAGACGTTCTTGAGAATGTAGCGGGGTTCTTCCAGCAGGCCCATGGCGCGCGCCGGGTTGCACGAGTCGTGGAACGTCGTGCGCCATTTGTTGTTGCGTTCGGGCGAGAGGTCGAGCTTGTTGTGCTTGATGAGGTCGGCGGTGAATTCGGCGATGTGCACCATCTTGGTGGCGGCGGCGTTGTGGAAGACCGTGCCGGTGATGGGGCTCTTGGGTGTGGTCATGCCGCTGTGCTGCATGTAGCCGTTCATGGTGTCCATGTACTGGTTTATCACGCGCCACATGTGGCCGCACTCGCCGCCCAGTATCCATTTGCAGCCCAGGCGGTTGGCCTCGGCGTACATTTTGGCGTTGAGCTTCTGCATGGTGTCGGCCGTGGTGAACAGGCCGAAGTTACCGCCTTCCGAAGCGTAGGTGGACAATGTGTAGTCCAGGCCGATGGCTTCGAAGAGCATCAGGTATCCCATGAAGGTGTAGATGCCGGGGTCGGCGAACACGTCGCCCGAAGGGGTCACGAAAAGGATCTCATGCCCTTTTTCGTTGAAGGGCGGGTTGATGCGCACGCCCGTGTATTCCTCGATGTCGTCGCAGAGGAACTCCACGATGTCCTTGAAGGCGTGGGGCTGGATGCCGAGGTGGTTGCCTGTGCGGTTACAGTTGGCGACCGGCTCCATGATCCAGTTGATGCCCAGGCCTACCTCATGCATGAGTTCCCGGGCCATCATGGTGATTTCCGCGGTGTCGATGCCGTAGGGGCAGAACAGGGAGCAGCGGCGGCATTCCGTGCATTGGTAGAAGTAGAGGAACCATTCCTTGAGGACGTCCTCTTCCAGCACCCGCGCACCGTTCAGCTTGCCCAGGATCTTGCCCGCCATGGTGAAATCCTTGCGGTATACCGAACGCAGCAGTTCGGCGCGCAGGACGGGCATGTTCTTGGGGTCGCCGGAACCGATGAAGTAGTGGCACTTGTCGGCACAGGCTCCGCAGCGCACGCAGATGTCCATGAAGACTTTGAGCGAGCGGTATTTATCCAGCCGTTCGTGGAATGCGCGGTGGATGATGTCCTGCCAGTTTTCCGGAAGTTTCCAGTCCTTGTCGGCAGGGTTCCACTCCCGGGCATTGGGGAACTTCATGCTGGCATAGATGTCCGGCTTGGCCGGGTAGCACCAGTTGCCCGGAGCAAAGTTGTTCGGGGTATCCATCCACCCTGTTTTGGGCGGATTGTCATAATCCACGTTTTGGAGCAGCTCGTTTGGCTTAAGGTCGAATCCCATAAGGCTATCTCCTCTACTCCTGCTTGTCCGCCGCGGCGAGCGGCTTGTCTACGGGAAGACCGGCTTCCACCATGGCTTCCCGGAAGTCGTCCTCATAGGCCGCGTAGCTGTGCGGCTGGACCTTGTTGTTCCAGGGGTTCACATGGTGCTTGAAGCGGTTGTCGTTGGGCATGTTCCGGGTGGGCGAAAGGAAAACGCCGCCCATGTGCATGAGCTTGGAGAAGGGGAAGTAGGCAAACAGCACGCTCACCAGGAAAATGTGCACGTAAAAGGATACGGCGATATTTTCCGGGATGACCGGGTGGAAGGTTACCAGTCCCATGGTCAGCTGCTTGATGGCGATGACGTCCACCTTGGCAAAGTAGCGCATGTATACGCCCGACAGGGCAATGGCCAGAAGAAGGAACAGGGCGAAGAAGTCGGCGGCATTGGAAAGGTAGCGGATGCGGCCGCTGAACATGCGCCGTCCCAGCAGGAAGAAAAGTCCCACCAGGAGGATGACGTCGCTCTGGTAGAGAACCGGAGTGGCGATCTGCAAAATGCCGTCAACAAATTCGATTCCCGTGACGAATCCCAGCACCGGGTCTGTGAAAAGACGCAGGTGGCGCAGCAGGACGACCAGGAAACTGTAGTGGAACATCAAGGCGAACAGCCACAGCCATTTGGCCGAAAAATACGCCACAATCGGACGTTCTCCGTCCACTTCCTTGTACAGGGTGGACGTTGTGTTCCGAAACAGGGAACGGAAACAGAAAATTTCGAGAAACATCCTGATGATGGTTCCGCGCACCGTGGAGGGGTTGTCTATACAGTTGTGTTCGATCCAGTCGAACGACTTCTGCTGCCCTGCCGTGGTGGGGATGCGGAACGGCACCGGCGATTTCGCCCACCCAATCACCTTGCACACAAATCCGACCACAAAGATCGCCACCGCCGCGTACGGGATGACAATGGCGAACAGACTGCTCAGATGAGCCCCCTGTACTCCGATCATTGCGACCATGATCAGCGCGAAGATGAGAAACAACGAGTAAAATGCGTTCATCTACCCTACCTCTCTTTGTCTTGCACCGGCCTGTCCGGCACGAGGGACATGAGTCCGTCGTCCATCGAGGGCTCCTCACACACCAAACCCGCCTTCCGAAAAAGCATGTGGTGCGTCCGCTTGTATTCCTGCACCCGCATGGAATACACCTGCTCCCTGGCCTTGGTGTAGATGTCGAAAGCCATCAGGGCCATGTTGTCCACGCGCCCGTCCAGAGTTTCGAGATCCCTGCCCAGATCCGCCTTCCTGATCTGGCTGGCCAAAGCCTCACGCACCGCTTTTTTGAAAAGGAAAACAAAGGACAACGCCTTGCCCGGCGTAAAATCCTGTACGGCCCGAATCTTGACGATGTCCTCCATATAGGAGCAGATGTCCTGGGCGTTTTCCCAGGCCAGCACACCGTCGATGAGTTTGTCCAGAGCATCGCGAAAGGTCGCGCCCACCGGATTGGTGAACGGGTCCTTGTTGCTCTTCCATAACGCGGCGGTTTCCTTGGGATAGGTCGCAAGCACCAGCTGATACCACTGGTCGAGCACCTTCGCCTTGTTTTCCGCCACAAGCTGTATAAGCGTCATAGGAAATAAACTCGCTTTGACGACGAGAGGAATACCGGCCCGCAGGCCGTATTAAGGGTCACTCCCGCTCTGTCGGCAGAGTGGGCATGACCCGAGCATATTGTACCGTTCTCAGTGCCATACGTTGCCGAGTGGGAATCGTCAAGGCGCTTGTGCAAAAATGCACGACACACGGCGTACTTGCAGGTTTTGAAAAGTGAAAACAAGCCATTGAGTTGCGCCCTGGCACAAGGTATGCTTCGGGAGCCGACCGACATTGCCCGGCCGGTTGCATGAGGTGGGGTCGTCCCCTTTTTTCATGGAATCCGGCCCCGCGCGCATTTGTCGGGGTAAACGTCATTCCAGGAATTTTCCCCGTCCTGCTTTCGCACATCCTGAAGAGCAGTCTGTCATCCAAGGAGGCGCCCGTTGTGAAGTATACCGGCATCAACCATCTGGCCATGGTCACCGCGGATATGGACGTCACCATCCGTTTCTGGCGCGACCTCCTGGGAATGCGGCTGGTGGCGGGACTGGGCAATCCCGGCTCGCGACACTATTTTTTTGAAATCAGCAAAACGGACATGATCGCGTTTTTCGAATGGCCCGGCGTGCAGCCCATACCCGAGAAAGACCACGGCGCGCCTGTTCGGGGACCTGTCGCCTTCGACCATATATCCTTCGGCGTGGCCTCGGACACCGAGCTGTGGGAACTCAAGGCCCGGTTGGAAGGGGCGGACTTCTGGGTGTCGGAAGTCGTGGACCATGGGTTCATCCATTCCATCTACGCCTTTGACCCCAACAACATTCCCATTGAATTCAGCGCGCCGGTAATGTCCGTGGACCTGAGGGCTTCCCCCGTCATGGCGGACAGCCTGCCGACGCCGACGGCCCGGGAAGGGGCCGACCCCCAGCCGCGGCATTGGCCCGGACCGGTCCCTGCCACGCCGTTGGATGAACAGAGGGTGTACCCCGGCGGGGGACGGCAGATCGTGGATTTTGCCACGGGCAGCGGAAGGAAGCCCGTGTGATTGAAGGGACGCGCTCTCCTCGCGACAAGTGGATCGGAACTCGTCAGGCGGGTGGGAATATATTATACGAAACAAGGAGCAGCCCCGTGTCTTTGCTTTTTTTCTTGAGGGCGGAAACTTCGAAACCACGCGAGTTGAAAATGCCTTTATCCAATGCGGCCCCTCACTCCGGGCGGGCGTCATGCATCGCCCCCGGCCTGTTTCCGGCTGCAGGTTCCGTACTGTGAAGGTGTCCGGTATACGCATCGCTGATTTTTCGAGCCAAAGGGTACGGGCTGTGACGCATAACCTGAAATTTACATTGCTCTTTGAGGACCGCATTGGAATCGTCTTGGATATTGCCCGGCTGATGGTGGAGCAAAGTCTGAACATCGTCAGCATGGAGGTGGAGCAGAAGGACGGCTTTGCCAAAGTCTCCGTGGAGATTGAAAAGACCGGGGAGGAGGAAATCGACAAGGATGCCCTGCTTCAGCTTTTTACGACTCTGCCCAAATTCGAAAGCAAGGCGGAACTGGAAAGACTGCCCCAGGAAAAGCGGGAGAGGTGGTTCCGCACTCTGTTCGACGGAATGAGCGAAGGGGTTATGTCCGTGGACGCCGACGGCATAATAAACGCCGCCAACAGCGTGGCATGCAGGATTCTCGGGCAAACCTACGAATATATCATCAATACGCATGTCCTTGAATCCAACCCCAAGGATTGCGTTCTCGTGGAGTGTTTTGAAAAGCAGATACCGGTCAATAAGCGCAGATCTGTTGTGACCAATACGGGAAGGGTGGAGTTTTACGGCTCTGCAAAGCCGATAAGGGATTCCCAGGGGAATTTTCTTGGCGCCGTGCTGGTGATGAAGAACCTCAGGGAAGTCAAGGAAATGGTCGATGCAGTCCTGGCTCCCCTGGAGATTACCTTTGACGATTTCATAGGACAGAGTCCCGGCGTTAAGAATCTTATCGCATTTGCAAAAAAAATCGCAACCGTAGGGACCATCGTCTCCATTGCGGGCGAGAGCGGCACGGGCAAGGAGCTTTTTGCCAAGGCCCTGCATTTTGAAAGCGGCAGGGAAGGGCCGTTCATTCCCATCAACTGTGCGGCGTTGCCAGAACCGCTTATAGAGAGCGAACTGTTCGGTTACGTGGACGGGGCCTTTACCGGTGCAAAGAGGAAGGGAAAGGCCGGCCTCTTTGAGGCGGCAAAGAACGGAACCATATTTCTCGACGAGATCGGGGAGATGCCCCCCGGTCCGCAGGCCAAGATTCTCAGGGTTCTTCAGGACGGCATGGTGCGGCGGATCGGCGGGATCGACGAAATCCCCGTCAATGCCTGGATCATCACGGCCACCAACCGGGATCTGAAGGAGATGGTCGAAGAGGGGACGTTCAGGGAAGACCTTTTTTACCGCATCAATGTTCTTACCGCACATATTCCGCCTTTGCGGGAGAGGCTGGTGGACATTCCCCTTCTTGTGGACAAGTTTCTTCAGCAGTTCAACCAACGTTTGGGACGAAACAACCAGAGCATCAGTTCCGGCGCGTTGGAAAAACTGATCAATTACGATTGGCCTGGAAACGTGAGGGAATTGCAAAACGTAATAGAACGCGCCGCCATTCTCAGTGAATCCAACGAGATCCGGGAAGATGCCATATTTCTCAATTCGGGAACAAGAAACGGTGAAAACAGCAGCCTTCCGGTGCAGCCACCTTCCGATGACGCAATGCGAGGTTTGAGGGATCTTGTCCGCGACTACGAGACCGGGATTCTGCTCAAGGTTCTCAACTCGACCCCGAGTATCCGCAAGGCCGCAAAGCATCTGGGCATATCCCACACTGCCCTGCTCAAGAAGATGGAAAAGTATAAGCTGTCTATTGGTAGTAAATCGGACCAGTGGCATAAAAACAGACCAGCCTAATAAAGTGAATTAAATTATCATGTTGACATATTTACTGTTGCTTTTTGGTAACATGACAGACCGCTCTGTTTCCGCTTGTTTTTTGCCTTGATCCGTTCTCCCGTCTTTTTCCCCTCTTCTCCTGTGTGCAGGATTTTTCATTTTTGTTGTTGTTGCAGGCCCTTCAAGGTAAGGCCGCCGGTAAGGCGGTTTTTTTTTCTGTTTTGCAAAAAAATGGCACGAGGTTTGCCTAATGGAGCGGTGGAGAACCTGATTTTTTTTCTAATTGGAGTGAAATTTAAACTAGAAAAGGGAGATGGAAAAATGAAAGTTGGAATTCTCAAAGAAATCAAGGTGGAAGAGAACCGCGTTGCCATGACACCCGCCGGAGTCGAGGTCATGCGTGCCAATGGCCATGACGTCTTTGTGGAAAAGGCGGCAGGCGTGGGCAGCGGGTTTTCGGATGATGCCTATAAGGCTGCCGGTGCGCAAATCATTGATACCCCCGCGAAAATTTACGCTGACTGCGAAATGGTCATGCATGTGAAAGAGCCGCAACCCTCCGAGTACGAATTGGTCCGCGAAGGACAGACCGTGTTCACCTATTTCCACTTCGCGCCCGACGAACCGTTGACCCGTGCGTTCATCAAAAACAAATCCGTTGCCATTGCCTATGAAACCGTTGAAGGCCCTCACGGCGATCTGCCCCTGCTCACTCCCATGAGTGAAGTTGCCGGACGGATGTCCATACAACAGGGTGCCAAGTACCTGGAACGCAGCTTCCACGGCAGAGGACTGCTTTTGGGCGGAGTCACCGGCGTTGCCCCGGCAACCGTCGTCGTCATCGGCGGCGGCGTGGTCGGTACGAATGCGGCCCAGATGGCTTGCGGGCTTGGAGCAAAAGTTTATATGCTGGACATGAACCTGGACCGGCTCCGCCATCTTTCGGAAATCATGCCCAAGAACTGCTTCCCCATGATGAGCAACCCCGCGCTGCTGCGCGAACTGGTCCAGGAAGCCGACGTCGTGGTCGGCGCCGTTCTCGTGGCCGGTGCGAAGGCCCCCAAGCTCGTCACCCGTGAAATGCTGAAGTCCATGAAACAGGGTGCGGTCATCGTCGACGTGGCCATCGACCAGGGCGGGTGCTTTGAAACATCCAAGGCCACCACGCATACGAACCCCGTCTATGAAGTCGAAGGCGTGATCCACTACTGCGTCGCCAACATGCCGGGAGCCGTTCCCGTCACATCCACCATGGCGCTGACCAACGCCACCCTTCCCTATGCCGTGCAGATTGCCAACAAGGGCTGGAAACAGGCGGCCCTGGACAATCATGGAATCAAAACCGGTCTCAACATGGTCAATGGACAGGTGACGTACAAGGGTGTCGCCGACGCGTTCGACCTTGAATATGTGCCGGTTGAAAAAGTGCTGAATTAACCAGGCGAAAGATCCTCCAATGGTCCCATTCAATGGGGTTTCCTTATTCATGAAACACTGGAAGGAGATAACGCATGGATGTTTTAAGCACTCTCGACGTCATTGTTGGAAAAGTCGGCGCCTTTGCATGGGGCCCGCCAATGCTGATCCTGCTCGTGGGAACAGGAGCCTGGCTCAGTTTTGCGCTGCGTGGACTTCAAATCAGAAAATTGTGGTACGCTTTGTATCTCGCGCTCATCAAACGGCAGGAACCAACCGATGAGCCGGGTGATATAACCCACTTTCAGGCCCTGATGACCGCGCTTTCCGCAACCGTGGGAACCGGCAATATCGCGGGTGTGGCCACGGCCATTGCCGTTGGCGGTCCCGGTGCCTTGTTCTGGATGTGGGTTACGGGTCTTGTGGGAATGGCCACCAAATACGCCGAAGCCGTCCTGGCTGTGAAATACCGTGTGGTTGATGAGCACGGTGAAATGAGCGGCGGCCCCATGTATTACTTGTCCAAGGGGCTGAAAATGCCCTGGCTTGGAACCATTTTCGCCATATGTGCCTCGGTGGCCGCCTTCGGCATCGGCAACATGGTCCAGTCCAACTCGGTAGCGGACGCCGTGGAAGCCACCTACAGCGTTCCCCACTGGGGCACCGGCCTGATCCTCATGGCCTGCACAGCCGCCGTCGTTCTGGGCGGCATCAAGAAGATCGGCAAGGTCACCGGCACGCTGGTTCCTGTGATGATAGTCTTCTACATGGGCGGCGCCCTGTACATCATCCTGGCCAACATCCTGGAAGTGCCTGCGGCTCTGGTCTTTATCGTCGAGCAGGCTTTCAGCCCCACTGCGGCCGTCGGCGGATTCGCCGGGGCCGGGGTCATGCTGGCCATTCGTATGGGCGTTGCCCGTGGCGTCTTCTCCAATGAATCCGGCCTGGGCAGTGCCCCAATCGCCGCGGCGGCCGCGCAGACCAAGAGTCCGGTAACGCAGGCCCTGGTGTCCATGACCCAGACCTTCATTGACACCCTGATCGTCTGTACCATGACCGGCCTTGTCCTGATTCTCACCGGAGCCTGGTCCAACGGACTCACCGGCGCGGAACTGACCACGGTCGCCTTTGCCGCCGGCATGCCGGGCGGTGCGCATGTTGTGACCATCGGCCTTATTCTGTTCGCCTATTCCACCATCCTGGGCTGGTGCTACTATGGGGAAAAATCCATCGAGTACCTGCTCGGCATCAAGGCCGTGCTGCCGTACCGTCTCGCCTTTGTCGTCTTTGTGGGCATAGGCGCGGTGGCCAAGCTCAGCCTTGTCTGGAACATATCGGACACGCTGAACGGTCTGATGGCCATTCCCAACCTTATCGGCCTGCTGATGCTCACGCCGGTGGTGGTTGCGGAAACAAAGAAGTACTTCGAGCACAAGGTGCAAAGAGACGCTGCAAAAGCACTCCAGGCCAAAGAACAGTAAATTCAACAGAGTTGAAAGCCTCCTTTCGGGAAGTTCCCCGGAAGGAGGCTTTTTTTATATGATTCTTTCCATGCGCCGCATACAGGGGGACGTTTCCAAACCCCGTGCGTGCATACTCTGTTGGTCCGCTATTCCAGGCTCCGCTCGTCGATGACCCGCTTTGTCTTGGCAAAGGTGCGCGGCAGGTCGCCGGGGTCCACGATGCGGACATTGGCCCGGACGAGCAGATGCTTCTGCATGGTTTCGGCCACGGCCTGGGCGAGGTTCTGGTCCATGTCGGCGGAGGCGTCCTTTTCCCTTTCCACGGAGACCAGCATGTGGTCGCGGCCCTGTTTGCGGAAGAGGCGTATCTGGTATTCGCTGGAAAGCTCCCTGAAGCCTTGCAGCACTTCGGCGATCTGGCCGGGATAGATGTTCACCCCGCGCACGATGATCATGTCGTCGGAGCGTCCCAGAATTTTGTCGTGGCGGGGCATGGAGCAGCCGCATTCGCAGGGGCCGGGCAGCAGCCGGGTCAGGTCGCGGGTGCGGTAGCGGATGAGCGGGCTGGCCTCCTTGCACAGGGTGGTCACAACCAGTTCGCCGACCTCGCCGGGGGATACGGGGGCAAGGGTTTCCGGGTCCAGAATCTCCACAATATAGCGGTCGGCCCAGTAGTGGATGCCGGCATGGGCCGTGCACTCGATGCCTGCGCCGGGCCCGTAGATTTCGGTCATGCCTGAGATGTCGTGGCTGGATTCAAGGTGCAACAGCTCCTCGAACCTCTGGCGCATTCTGGGCGTGTGCGCTTCGGCCCCGAAGATGACCCGTTTGAGCGCAATCTGATCTGTAAGCCCCCTTTTTTCCACTTCTTCGGCCATGAGCAGGGCCATGGACGCGGTGGAGCAGAGCACCGTGGGCTTGAGGTCGCACAAGAGCTGCACCTGGATGTCGAGCAACCCCGGCCCGATGGGCACGGCCATGGCCCCGAAGTGTTCGCAGCCCAGCTGAAAGCCTGCGCCCGCAGTCCACAGGCCGTAGCCCACGCATATCTGCACCCGGTCCGTGGTGGTGCAGCCGGCCAGCTCGTAGCAGCGGGCGAACATGTTTTTCCAGACGTCGATGTCGCGCTGGGTGTAGGTCAGCACCTTGCGCTTGCCCGTGGTGCCGGACGAGGCATGGATACGTACGACCTTTTCCTCGGGCACGGACAGCAGCGGGAAGGGATAGCCCTCTTTGAGGTCGTTGGCCGTGGTGAAGGGCAGGGAGGTGATGTCGTGTACGCCGCGAATTGCCGCCGGGTCCACGCCCACGTCCTTGAGCCGCTGCCGGTAGAAGGGGCTGTTGGCATAGGCGTGGGAAACGGTCCAGCAAAGCCCTTCGTCCTGGGTGGCGGCCAGGTCTTCGGGGGTGATTTTCGGGATGAATCGAGAGGCCATGAGGTCTTCCTTGTCAGGCTGCTGAAAAAGGTTCGATAGCTTCGTTGCCGCGCATTTCCGCATCGCTCTCAAGCCTTTTTGAGCAGCCTGCGGCGTTGAAGTCCTTAAAAGCAAAACGGACTATGCACTTACGTTTCTGATGTGAAGCCAGTAAAAGGTTTTTGAGGGAGGAGGGTGGGGGAGGAGGAAACTTTTGCAAAGTTTTCCTCCTCCCCCGCATTCTTTCACCCCTGCTTGAACCTTGCCATGAACGCCGACGGCGTGCCGCCTTCCTGTATGTGGCGTATCAGGGCGCTGCCGAACACCACGGCGTCGAGCAGGTCGCCGAAAGGGGCGATCTGTTCCCTGGACTGGATGCCGAAGCCGAGCGCCATGGGAACGGGGAATATTTCCCTTGCCTGGCGCAATTTGTCCAGAATTTCGTCGGGCAGGGCGTCGCTCCCGCCGGTAATGCCCAGAACCGAGACAAAATAGGCAAAGCCGGAAGCGTTCTTGGCATACAGGGCCATGCGCTCGGGAGTGGTATTTAGCCCGACCAGGGGGATGAGGTCCAGTCCGTGTTCGGCCATGACCTTTTTGAACTCCCCGGACTCCTCATAGGGCAGGTCTGGGATGATGAAGCCGTGCACTCCGGCAGCTGAGGCATCCTGTCCCAGTTTTTCAAATCCGTACTGCATGAAGGGATTCATGTAGCCCATGAGCACGATGCCGGCCTTGAACTGGCCTTTGCGTTCCTTGAGGCCCTGGATTAGGTACTTGAGGGTGACGCCGCGTTGCAGGCATTCCTGGGCCGCCTGCTCGATGATCGGTCCGTCGGCCACGGGATCGGTAAAGGGAACGCCGATTTCAATGATGTCCGCGCCGTTGGCGTCCAGCTCGGCAATGTTCTCCCAGAATTCATCCAGGCCGGGAAACCCACAGGGAAGGTAGGGAACAAGGGCCTTGCGCCCCTGAGCCAGAGCCGTTTCGATTTTATCCTGCAATATACTCATGGTTTACTCCTGGATGTCCTTGAAAAGCAGCGGTTCCACAATGCCCATGTCCTTGTCGCCGCGGCCCGAAAGGTTCACCACCACGCGGCTGCCCGGTGCGATGGATTCGCGGTTTTCCAGAACCCAGGCCACGGCATGGCTGGACTCCAGGGCGGGAATGATGCCTTCCCTCCGGCACAGGACCTGAAAGGCGTCCAGAGCCTGGTGGTCGAAGATCTGATGGTATTCCGCCCGTCCGCTTTCATGCAGGCCTGCATGTTCCGGTCCGGTTCCCGGATAGTCCAGCCCTGCGGAAATGGAGTGCGAGGGTTCGATCTGGCCGTCCTCGGTCTGCAGCAGTTTGGTATGGGTGCCGTGCAGCACGCCGTTTGTTCCTTTGCAAAGGGAGGCCGAACTGTAGCAACCCGGTTCGCCCGTACCTCCCGCTTCCACGCCCACGAGGCGCACGCTTTTTTCCGGGATGAAATCGTAGAAAATGCCCATGGCGTTGGAGCCGCCGCCCACGCAGGCCACCACGATATCGGGCAGGCCGCCGGTGCGCTCCATGAACTGCGCCCGTACTTCCCGGCCGATGATGGCCTGGAAATCGCGCACCAGTTCAGGAAAAGGATGTGCGCTGATGACTGATCCAACACAAAAGTGGGTATCCTTCTGCCGTCCGATCCAATTGCGCAGGGCTGCATTGGTCGCGTCCTTGAGGGTTTTGGTTCCGGTCTGCACTGCCGTGACCGTTGCGCCCAAAAGTTGCATGCGCCGTACATTGTGGGCCTGACGTTCCACGTCCACCGCGCCCATGAATACTTCGCATTCCAGCCCCAGCATGGCCGCCGCCGTGGCCGTGGCCACGCCGTGCTGCCCCGCGCCGGTTTCGGCGATGATGCGCTTTTTGCCCATGCGTTTGGTCAGCAGCCCCTGCCCCATGGTGTTGTTCACCTTGTGCGCGCCCGTATGGTTCAGGTCTTCGCGTTTGAGCCACAGCTCGAAGCCCAGTTCCCCGGACAGGTTCGGGCATTTGTACAGGGCCGAGGGCCGCCCGACATAATCCCGCAGCAAGACGCCCAGCTCCTCCTGGAACTGGCGGCTCGGCACAATCAGCTGCATTGCCTCTTCCAGTTCCAGCAGTGGCGGCATCAACAACTCGGGCACGAACTGCCCTCCGTAGGGTCCGTAGTATCCTTTGCGCATAGTGTTTTTTCTCCTGGGCTGTTGTTGAAAAAGGCCCTTTTTTTGTGAACTTGTGTTGAAAGAACGTTAACCGCAGGTCCAGGAGGCCGTCGCCTCCTGGCGGGGTACGGGGCAGCGCCCCGCTTTACCTCACCCCTTCCAATTTCCTGAACACTTCGCCGAGTTTTCCATTGTCCTTCACGCCGGGCGCGGATTCCACGCCGGAGTTGAGGTCGAGTCCGTTGGGTTTGACGGCCAGGGCCTGATCCAGGTTGTCCGGGTTCAGTCCGCCGGCCAAAAGCCAGGGCAGGGGGCTGTTCAATCCGTGAAGGATTGCGGTGTCCAGTGTGGCGCCGTGTCCGCCGCCGGACGTGCCGGAGTCGAAGAGAAAGTAGCGCGCACAGGTCTGGTAGCGGCGCAGGTCGGTTTCGAGTTCGGCAGTGGTCTGGTAGCGGGAGGGCCAGAAGGTCTTGATGACGCGCTGCCCTCCGACGGCGCGGCAGAAATCCGGGTCCTGGTCGCCGTGCAGCTGGGCAAGCTGGAGCGCGCCGCGCTTCATGAGATCGTTGATTTCGTCGGCTGTCTGGTCCACGAAAACGCCCACCTTGGAGGCTCCGCAGGTTCGCACGTTGGCGGGAAGCGCAGGGTCGGTGTGGCGCGGGCTGGCCGGGTGGAAGATGAAGCCGAGCAGGTCGGCTCCCAGGCCGGTGCAGACGGCCACGTCTTCGAGCCGGGTCAGGCCGCAGATTTTCACGAGCAGGCGCATGGCGGGACTCCTTTGGGGGAGGATGTTACCTCGGGCCGGCCTGCCCGCACCAGCGATGCCAGGAAATCGGCGGGATCGGGCGCTGCCATGATGCTGGTTCCCACGAGCACGGCATCATAGCCTGCCCTTTCCATGGCGGTGACATCGCCGGGGTGTTGAATGCCGCTGGCGCTGATCCAGATTTCACTGTCCAGGCGCCGGGGAACCAGATCCAGGGCGTTGCGGGTGTCGGTGCGCAGGGTGTCCAGGTCGCGGCTGTTGACCTGGATGATGTCGGCTCCTGCCTGGCGGGCAAGGTCCAGATCGCGGGGGTCGAATATCTCCACAACGGAATCCAGGCCGCAGTCGTCGGCGCATTGGCGCATGGCGGCGAGTTCGTCGGCGGTCTTGAACATGCGCACGATGAGCAGGATGGCGGAGGCGGGAGTGGCGGCCGTGGCCCGGATCTGCGCCGGGTCGAAGAGGAAGTCCTTGCGCAGGAGGGGCAGCGGGTCGCGGCCCAGGGCGTCCGCGATGTCGGCAAGGTAGCCGAGCCGTCCCTTGAAGTAGGCCTCCTCGGTGAGCACGGACATGGCCGCTGCTCCGCTTTTTTTGTAAAGGGCCGCGACCTCCTGGGGCGTAAGATGCATGTTGATCTCGCCCTTGGAGGGCGAGGCCCGTTTGTATTCGGCGATGACGGCGCAGCCCGGCCGGGACAGGACGGTGCGGAATGCGGGCCGTTTTCCCGCAAATGGTGCAGGCATGCGGCCTGCCGCCTCGAGCTGGCGCAGGGTGTCAATTTCCTTGGCCTTGGCGGCCCTGAATTTATCCAGCATGATGCATCACCTGGAATTTGCGTCCCGCGTCGCCGGACATGAGGGCCAGGCGGGCCTTCATGGTCGCGCCGTACAGGTCCATGTCGTCGTCCAGAAGCATGAGGGCGACGGTCAGGTTGAGCAGCAGCATCTGCTGCATGACCACGGGACCGTGTCCGTCCAGCAGGTCGCGCAGCACGTCGAGCGCTTCGGCCTTGTTGTTCACCTGGACGTTGGCGGGCGTTCCTCCGCCAAGGCCGATGGCCAGAGGGTCGAGGATCTCCTCCTCTATCTTGCCGTCGCGTACCCAGAGGATGGTGTTGGGGCCGAAGGGGCAGAGTTCGTCGTAGCCGCCATGGCCGTGCACCACGGCGGCACGGGTGACGCCGTTTTCAACGAGCGTCCGGGCCATGAGGGGCATCATGGCTTTCTGCGGCACCCCCAGTATCTGGTGGGTGGGCCGGGCCGGGTTGAGCAGGGGGCCCATCATGTTGAACAGGGTGCGGATGCCCAGGGCCTTGCGTACCGGGACAACGTACTTGAAGGCCGGATGGAAGTTGGGCGCGAAGAGAAAGGCGAAGTTGTCTTTTTCCAGGGCCGCGGGCACGTCTTCCGGGCCGAGGTCCAGGGGCAGGCCCATGGCTTCGAGCACGTCGGCGCTGCCGCAGGTGGAGGAGACGGAACGGTTGCCGTGTTTGACCACCTTGTGCCCCATGGCGGCCAGCACCAGGGCGACGCAGGTGGAGCAGTTGAACGAGCCTTTGTTGTCGCCGCCTGTGCCGCAGGTGTCGATGCGGACTTCCGGCATGGGTGGGGTGGACTGCCCGGAACCCCCGATTCCGGGAACCATGCGGGTATGTTGGAGGCAGGCGGCCACGCCGGCGGCCAGCTCGTCCGCGGTTTCGCCTTTGGCGCGCAACCCCATGAGCAGGGCGGCTGCCTGCGCCTCGCTGAGCTCCCCGCGCATGAGGCGGCCGAATGCGTCATCGGCCTGGCTGCGTTTCAGGTCGCGGCCTTGGGCCAGGGTTTCGAGAATTTCTTTCATGGTGTGTCCCCTTAACTCAAAGATTGCGGGAAATTCGCCAGGAGTCGCGGTCCATGGGGCGAAAGGATGGATTCCGGGTGGAACTGCACTCCGGCCCAAGGCCTGTCCCTGTAGCGGATGGCCATGACTTCGTTGTCGTCTTCGGCGCGGGCCGTGATTTCCAATACCTTCGAGTTCTCGGCAGGCACCACCAGCGAATGGTAGCGGCAGACCTGCATGGAGTTTTCAAGTCCTGTGAACAATCCCTTGCCGTCGTGCCGCACCGTGGATGTCTTGCCGTGCATGATGCGGCTGGCCAGACGCACGGGCGTTCCCGCGAAATGGCCCAGAATCTGATGTCCCAGGCAGACGCCCAGCACGGGGATGTGGCTGGGCAGCCGCTTGAGGAATTCGAGGCACAGTCCGGCGTTTTCCGGATGGCTTGGGCCGGGCGAGATGCAGACCATTTTCAGCTCCGGGCTTTGGGCCAGGTCGAGCAGCTCGGGGCGGTCGTTGCGCACCACGGTAGGGTTTTTGCCGAGGACTTGGAAGGCCTGCACCAGATTGAAGGTGAAGGAATCGAAATTATCAATAAGTAAAAACATCGCCGTCTCCCTCGCCATCAACCACCGTGCGGATGGCCTTGGCCTTGTTCAGGCATTCCTGCCATTCAGTTTCCGGGACCGAATCAAACACCAGGCCCCCTCCGGCCTGCCAGCAGACCTTGCCGTCGCGGACCCACAAACTGCGGATGGTGATCCCCGTGTCCAGGTCCACGCGGTCCTTGTCCAGTCCCAGCCAGCCTATGGCGCCGCCATAGGGACCGCGGGGAATGTTTTCCTTTTCGGCTATGATTTCCATGGCCCGCACCTTGGGAGCGCCGGAAAGCGTACCTGCCGGAAAGGTGGAGGCCAGTACGTCCATGGCGTCAAGGCCTTCCTTGAGGTCGGCTTCCACATAGCTGGTCAGATGCATGACATGGGAAAAACGCTCCACCTGCATAAACTGTTTCACTTCCACGCTGCCGGGCCTGGCAATGCGGCCCAGGTCGTTGCGGCCCAGGTCCACCAGCATGACGTGTTCGGCCCGTTCCTTGGGGTCCGCCAACAGCTCTTTGGCGTGGGTGTCGTCCTGGGTCGTTGTTTCGCCCCGTGGCCTGGTTCCGGCAATGGGCCGGGTTTCCACGCGTCCATCCGTGCAGCGAACCAGAAGTTCGGGCGAGGACCCAAGCAGGTCCAGACCGCTCAGACGCATGTAGAACATATAAGGGGAGGGGTTGACCTGCCGCAGCCTGCGGTAGAGTACGAACGGGTCTCCCTCGAATGGGGCCTCGAAGCGGTTGGAGAGGACAACCTGGATGCATTCTCCCTGGCGGATGAGTTCCTTGCATTGGGTTACGTTGTCCATGTAGGCTTCGCGTCCTGGTGAAACAGTAATTTCACCCACGGTGGGGGGTTCGGGTTTGCGGTGCAGGTTGCGCATGTCCATTTCCGGAATCTTGGCGGCGCCGGAGGTTCCGTTGTTGGAAATGCTCAGATGGCAGCAGCGGTGGTGCAAATGGTCGAACAGCACCACGTTGGCCGGGAGCACAAGGCTGGCCTCGATGTCCTCCGGCGGGATGGCGGGATTTTCTCCGCTGCTCAGTTTGGGTTCGAACAATCCGACCATGGCGTATCCGAAGTAGCCGTACAGGGCACGGGTGATGGCGGGCAGCTCGGAGAATTCATCGGCCGGCGCAATGTTCAGCATCTGCATGGCCTGGCGCACGCCCTGGTCGAAAGGCCGACCGTGCAATTGGTTTATGGAGGAAACCCGGCTGTCCGAAGCCAGCACTTCGAGTTTGCCTCCCCGGCAGGTCAGGGTCAGGATGAAGTCCCAGGCAATGAGGCTGTAGCGGCCGAGCCGTCCGTCCACTTCCGCGCTTTCCAACAGGATGCCTGGGTTTTCACCCACCAGCCCGAGATAGAGGCTGATGGGGGTTTGGATGTCCGCGGGCATCCAGCGGCCCGTCTGCCTTAACGTGATGGGTTGCATAACTTCTCCTTGTGTGGTGTCCGCAAGGTTCAGAGGGTGAATCCTGCGGCGGGCGCGCACCGGCGGGCCTGTTTTTTGTTTTTGTTGCCGGGTACAAAAAAAGGTCGTGTCCCCTGGGGAGGACACGACCTTGTATAATTGCCACAACATGCCGTTTTTACTCAGGAACCTCCCCATCTATAGTCTCACGCCACCACCAACCGGCGCGCTGAACGAGCAGGTCGATATCGCCGCCGGCGGCAACGTTGAGATGCGAGCGGAATTGGCGCACGCAATCGAGACTGTAGGGATTGGTTTCAAACATGGATTCAAACATTTCCGCGTCGTTGTTGAGCATTTTCTGGGCCGCTTCGAGCCGTCTTTTAAAGGACGGTGTGACGAACCGGCTGATATTGGGCTGCCTTGCCGTGGCTGAAAGATACGACACTGTTGTTACGAAATTGAGTCCCTGGATGTATCCCAGGGCGATGTCGTGTTCCCTCGCCGTAGTTTCAAACGGTATGAACTTTAATTCTTGCATGAAACCGGCAACCGCGTCCAGGCTTTTTTTTGTGTTTTGGGCCGCATTGTCGTCCATTGGCTGCACGGGGTCGATTCCGGGACACAGGGCCACCCGCCTGTCCTCGGGAGCGGGCATGTTGCCGCCGAAGAGCGGATGCGTACCCACCACAGGGCCTTTGTAGGCGGCCAGCATGCGGCGTATGGGGTTGGCCTTGACCGAACAGACGTCGGCCAGAATCTGTAGGCCGTCCAGGTGAGGGACGACCTGCCGGAGCACCTGTGGAAATACGGACATGGGCACGCAAAGGAGCACGAGGTCCCGGCCCGGAATAAAGTCGGCCAGATCGTCGTCGGTCAGGGGTTTGTCCAGACCGGCGGCGTCCATGCCCGCTTCCAGGCAGGACGCCATGAACAGGGAGCCCATCTCGCCCCGGGAGCCGATCACGGCAATGCGCGAGATCCGTGCGGCACTCATAATTTGTTGCCCTTGCGGATTTTATCCCATTCCTTCCAGAAGGTGGGAAAGGATTTGGCAACGCAGTCCTGGTTGTCCAGACGGACCTTGATGCGGGCCATTTCGAAGATGGTGAAGCACATGGCCATGCGATGGTCGCCGTAGGTTGTGAATTCCAGCTCCTTGCCCGCGGGCAGGGGAACGGGGTCGATGGACAGGCCGTCGGGGTACAACTTGGTGGTGCAGCCGGTTTTGGCGATCTGCGAGGCCAGCGCGGCCAGACGGTCGGATTCCTTGAGCCGCAGATGGGCCACGTTGCGGATGCGCGTGGGCGAGTTGCAGAAGGCTGCGGCCACGGCCACGGCAGGGACCAGGTCGGGGCAGGACCCCATATCCACGTCCACGCCTTCGCGTTCGCCCGGTGCGATGCGCAGCGTGCCGCGGTCGAAATAGATCTGCGCTCCCATGCGCTTGAAGATGTCCACGGCGGCCCGGTCGCCCTGCACCGAGTCGGGGCGCAGGCCGTTCAGTTCCACGGCATGCCCCAGGAATCCGGCAGCCAGGAAGTAGGACGCGCTGCTCCAGTCGGCTTCCACGCTGTATTCCTGCGGGGTATATGCGCCAGGTTCCACGCGGAAGCGGACCTGCCCCGGAGTGAACCCGGACAGCTTGTGCCAGTCGGTTTCTTCAAACCCGGATTCGCACCGCTGAAAGATGCGGACCTTCACGCCGAAATCTTCCATGGCTTGCAGGGTCAGGGCCACGTAGGGCCAGGAAACGGTCTTGCGGCCGCCCAGTCCCAGGTCCATGGCGCTTCGGGCCAGGGGCGCGCCCAGCAGCAGGCCGGACAGGAACTGGCTGGATTCTTCCAGGCTGACGTCGTCGTTGCCTCCGGCAAAACCATGGGCGTCGATGACCATGGGTGGACAGCCGGGCTTGCCCAGCCATTGCACTCCCGCGCCCTGGCGTTGCAGAACCTCGGTAAGTGCGCCTATGGGCCGTTCGTACATGCGGCCCGCGCCCGTGATGCGGAAAAATCCCTTTCCGGCTGCGGCCACGGCCGTCAGCAGGCGGCAGCTCGTGCCGGATTCGTTCATTTCCAGGGTGACGGGCTCGTCGGTTCCGCCGACGAGTCCCCCGGGATTGCCGGTCACAACCATGGTGTCGCCGTCGTCACGGATGGCGATGCCCCCGGCTTCCAGGCAGGCGCGCGTGGCGTGCAGGTCGTCGCTGTCCAGCACATTGGAAATCCTGGAAACGCCGTCGGCCATGGACGCGGCAATGAGCGCCCGGTGCGAGACCGATTTGGACGGCGGGGTCTTGATGCAAATGGGGTCGGCGTGGATAAGTTCGGCCATTGCTGTGCTCTCCATTGCTCAGGCGTGCCGCCTGGCGTCGATTTGCGGTCCTTTGGGATAGCTGCCGAGAATGCGGAAGGTCAGGCAGGCCTCTTCCAGCCGGGCAAGGGCGTTGCGCTGGGCGTCGGCATACAGGTCGCATTCCAGGTCGGCGAAAAAAACGTATTTCCATTTCTCGCTTTTTATCGGACGTGATTCAAGCTTGGAAAGGTTCACACCTTCCTGGGCGGCCACGCTGAGCACGTTGGCCAATGCGCCGGGCTTGTTCGGCGTGGTGAAAAGTATGGATGTCTTCACGTTTTCCGGATCGCGTACCGGTTCCGGGCCGATGATGAAAAAGCGCGTCCAGTTGTCGGGCGAGTCCTCGATGGGCGAGGCCAGCACGTCCAAATCGCACATTTCCGCCAGTTTCAGATGGCCGATGGCGGCCACGCTCTTTCTTTTGGCTGTTATCATGCGGGCCGCGGCGGCCGTGCTTTCCGTGGGCGTTACGCGGGCCTGCGGCAGATTTGCCCGCAACCAGCCGCCGCATTGTTCCAATGCCTGGGGATGCGAGAAGACTTCACGCACATCGCCCAAGGACGAGGCCTTGGAAAGCAGGCTGTGGCTGATGCGGGCAAAGACTTCGGACTGGATGTGGACCTCGTACTGCTGAAAATGGTCCAAACTCTGGCCCACGCTCCCCTGCAACGAGTTCTCCAGAGGGATGACGCCGTAATCCGCCTTGCCCCCGGCCACCGAGGCGAACACGCCTTCGATGTTGGGCCGGGGCGTGTAGTCCGCGCTCTTGCCCAGGTATTCCAACCCCGCGAAATAGGAGAACGTGCCTTCCGGTCCCAGGTAGACCACCTTGAGCCGCTGTTGCAGATCGCGCGACGAGGAGATGATTTCCCGGTAGATGGCGCGCAGATGCGCTCCGGGCAGGGGGCCGGGGTTTATCTCCTCCAGCTTGTCCAGCAGGGCGTTTTCCCTGGCCGGCTTGAAGATCTGTCCTCCCGAGCGGGCCTTGATGCGGCCGACGCGGCGGCTGATGCGGGCGCGGCGGTTGAGCAGTTCGACAAGCTCGTCGTCTATGGCGTCGATCTCCTTGCGCACGCTGGACAGGAGCTTCGCCTCGTCCAAGGGCGCGTCCGACGGCTGGAGCGGCGGGGCGTTCGTGGGGCTGGTTCCTGGCTTTTCATTGTCAGACACGGCTTTGTCTCCTCATCCTTCGCGGATGTCTTCGTCCACGCGCATGCCGAAATGGCGTCCCGCACTGTCCAGTCGGCATAAAATCTCGTCACCCACCTGCAGGGTTACCACGCTGACAGGTTCACCGCCAGGACGAACCAGCCGGATGGTTTCAGCGTTCTGCAAAAAGACGGAACCCTGCCCGTCCGGAGTTTCGGCACGGACCAGCAGCATGGGTCGCACTTCGGTCTTGAGCCTGCCGGTGACGGCCGTGCGGCATTGGCCGGTGTGGTCCACCACCAGGATTTCATCGCCTGCGTCCAACTCTTCCAGATAGCGGGTGGTGTCGCCGGGCATGAACGCATACGAATGCACGGCCCCGGCATTGACCCGGAACGGGCGGGAGGCGACGTAGGGGTTTTCCTCGGTTTCGCCGTGCACCAGAAAGGTGAAGGCGCTGGAATTGCCCACCAGCATGCCTTCGCCGGTGGCGAGCAGGCTCAGGGTGTCCACGCAGACGCGGTGCCCGAGTCCCACGGTTCTGATTTCCGTAATCCGTGCCGGAGCGAGGTCCAGCCGTCCCTGGCCTATCTTGGCCTGGGCAACGATCGCCTTGGACTGCATGGCCGAATCCGCCGGAACAACCAGAAAATCCGCGCCTTTTTCCAGGATGCCCAGAGCCAGCCGGGCCTCTTCTCCGGACCGGACTTCCATGCCCAGCATTCCGCCCGTACCGCGCCGTGCGGCCAGCAGGTTCTCCACGGGGATGATTTCCACGCCCTGGCGCAGGCAGATCTTTTTCCCCTGGGCCAGCAGCGCGGCGGCGGCCTGTTCGTCGTCCTTGCAGTCGATGGATGCGAAATGCATGTCTTCCAGAGCCAGGGCCGGGATTCTGGACAGGGAGGTGATTTCGTCCAGGTGGGCCGGTGCGGCGATGACCGCGTCCACGCCCGATTCCAATGCCATGGTCACCTGGTCCTTGTCGTAGGGATCAGCCATGTAGTAGATGAGTTTTGTTGTGGACACGCCTTACCCCTTGAGCCGTTCCAAAGCCTGGTCCAGCTCCCAATCCTCATGTACGATGCCGCGCAGCACCTGGACCAGCAGCCTGGGGTCTTCAGCCTGGAAGATGTTGCGTCCGATGGACAATCCGCGTCCTCCTGCCAGTATGGAATCATGCACCATGCGTACCAGGGCCTCGGTGCTGTCCAGTTTTTCGCCTCCGGCGATCACCACGGGCACGCAGCAGCCTTCCACGACCCTGGCAAAGGACTCCATATCACCGGTGTACGGCACTTTGACGACGTCCGCGCCCAGCTCCACGCCCACGCGGGCGCAATGGGCCACGGTGTCCGGGGCGAACTGGTTGATGCCCTTGCCGCGGGCGTAGATCATGGCCAGGACCGGAACGCCCCAGTAGGAGGCCTCGGTGCAGACACGGCCCAGGTCGCGCAGCATGTCGCATTCGGCGTCGTCGCCCAGGTTCACGTGCAGGGAGACGGCGTCCGCGCCCAGCCGGATGGCTTCTTCCACCGTGCCCACCAGGCACTTGGCATTGGGCCGGGGCGAAAGGCTGGTGCTGGCCGAAAGGTGGCAGATGAGGCCGATGTCCTTGCCCGCCCCGCGATGGCCGCAGCGGATAAGCCCCTTGTGCATAAGCACGGCATTGGCGCCGCCGTCCACCACGCTGTTGACGGTTTCGCGCAGATCCACCAGGCCGTAGATGGGACCGACCGAAACCCCGTGATCCAGGGGGACCACGATGGTTCTTCCGGTGATGCGGTTGAAGATGCGTTCCAACCGAATGCTTTTGCCGATGTGTGTGCTTGAATTGTCCATGATGTTCCCCGTCTGTTTTTTCTCGGGGCGGACAGGCTTTTCTGCTGCGGCCTGGTACAAAAAAAGGGCCGCTGGCGGATGCCTGCGGCCCTTTGAAGTGACTTTGTTCGTTGCAACTCGACTAAATGCCACTCTCCGGTCCACAGGCCGCACTAAAAAAGTACCAAAAATAAAAATAGGAAAAAGTGTGGGTGGAGGAGGTGGTGGAATTCATAGAGGCAGAACTACGCACTTGGTCGTGTGCGTGTCAAGACTTTTTTTGACGAGGCATGCGTGCCGCGCATGGGCGCGTTCTCCGCATCCTGGAGTGCAAAATCCCACCGGAGGGCCGGTTTGAAAAGGAACGGCGGGAATATCGCACAGGGGAGGCGGTTTGTTTTGGAGCCATGCATTGCGAGAAGAAAAATCCCCTTGGGCTTCGCCCAAGGGGATTTTTCTTCTCGATAATCGCAGGTCCAGGAGGCCGTCGCCTCCTGGCCGCCGGAGGCATTGCCTACTTGGCGAAGCCTACGGAGCGTTTTTCCCGGATAACGGTCACTTTGATCTGTCCGGGATAGGTCAGATTTTCTTCGATCTGTGTGGCGATATCCTTACAGAGCAGGTAGGTGTTGTCGTCGCTTACCTTGTCTGCGTCCACCATGACGCGGATTTCCCGGCCGGCCTGGATGGCGTAGGCTTTGGAGACTCCGTCGAACGCGGTGGCGATGCCTTCGAGTTCCTCGAGCCGCTTGACGTAGTTCTGCAGCAGTTCCTTGCGTGCGCCGGGCCGTGCGCCGGACAGGGAGTCGGCGGCCTGGACCAGCGTCGCCATGATGGACTTGGCAGGCACGTCCTCGTGGTGCGCGGCAATGGCGTTCACTATGTCCTTGGGCTCGTTGTACTTCTTTGCCAGGTCCGCACCGATGACGGCGTGCGGTCCTTCGATTTCGTGGTCAACGGCCTTGCCGATGTCGTGCAGGAGTCCGGCGCGTTTGGCGCGTTTTTCGTCCAGCCCGAGTTCGGCCGCCATGACGCCGCACAGGAAGGCGACCTCGATGGAGTGCTGGAGCACGTTCTGCGAGAAACTGGTGCGGTAGTGCAGCTGGCCGAGCAACCGGATCAGGTCCGGGTGGA
Source organism: Desulfovibrionaceae bacterium (assembly GCA_963665185.2). Lineage (GTDB taxonomy): Bacteria > Desulfobacterota > Desulfovibrionia > Desulfovibrionales > Desulfovibrionaceae. Next base: position 113,959 of record CAXXPO010000015.1, read on the forward strand.
TGCCGTGCACGCCCACGTCGAACGTGGCCTGTTCGCCTATTTCGCGCAGTTTGACTTCCATTTCCTGCTCGACCTTGTTCACGATGTCCTCGATGCGGGCGGGGTGGATGCGTCCATCGGTGATGAGCCGTTCCAGGGCCTGCTTGGCAACCTCGCGGCGCAGGGGCGAGTAGGCGGAAAGGATGACGGTTTCCGGGGTGTCGTCGATGATGAGATCGACTCCGGTTGCGGCTTCCAGGGCGCGGATGTTGCGGCCTTCGCGGCCTATGATGCGGCCTTTCATATCTTCGGAGGGCAGGGTTACCGCGGTGACGGTCTGTTCTGAGACGTAGTCGCCGGCGTAGCGTTGAATGGAAAGGGCAAGGATTTCCTTGGCTTTTTTGTCGCCGGTCTCCTTGGCTTCCATTTCAATGGCGCGGACCATTTTGGCCGCTTCGTGACGGGTGCGTGATTCGATTTCTTCCATGAGCCGTTGGCGGGCTTCTTCCGCGGTCAGGCCGGATATTTCTTCCAATTTGTGTTCGTGTTCCAATTCGCGTTTTGTCAGGGTTTCGTCCCTGTCGTCCAATTCGCGTTCCAGTTTTGTAAGACGCTTTTCCAATTCCAGAACACTGGTTTCCATCTGAACGGCTTTTTCCTGTTTGGCTTCCAGCCGTTCTTCTTTTTCCGCGAGTTTGGTTTCCTTGGCCTTTACGGCCCGGTCCCGCTCCTTGTACTCGCGCTCCAATTCTTTTTTCTGCGTGTAGATTTCATCCTGGGCTTGCAGCAGTGTTTCCTTCTTGGCCGCCTTGGCATCCTTGCGGGCCTCTTCAAGGATCCTGTCTGCCAGATCCTTGGCCTCGCCAAGGCGTTTTTCCTGCAGCTGCTTGTTGACAAAGTAGCCGCCGGCCGCACCCAGAGCCGCCCCTATGATGAGGGACATGAATACTTCAAAGAACATGGTTTACTCCTTTATTCCTATCGGGCGTTTCATCCCCGCCCGTTGGGGGGCCTTCTGCCCGGACCGCGCTGTCTGTGGAATAAACAGTCTGGGGGTCGAAGGAATTTGCCTTACACCCGCGAGCGCGGGTAACATGGGCCTTTCGGCCCGGCAGGGGTGCGTCGTGGGCATCCCCGCGGGAAGGATGGCGAATGCGCGCTTCCTCCCAAATGCAATCTGTCCAAATGCAATCCGTTCTGTCGGGACAGCGCAAGATGGATGGCGGATCGTTGTTATAGAAGAAGGAAGACGGAGGAAGCCAAAGCGGAAAGCGATACAACTGCGGCGCATTCGCCGCAGCCGTATCATATGGAAAAAATCCCCAGGCAAGCCGTGTTGTTAATCATTCTGAACCTGGCGTTCAGGGGGACCCCGCTACCGCTCCTTAAGGCGTCCCGCAGAGATGCGGGCAGGCGCACCGGCGCGGTTGGAAGCAAAGTCCGGTATATACTTGTTGGCTCAGCAATCGTTTAACAATCACGAACCTCCCAGGGCAAATTTGGCAACTCCCATCGTGGCAATGGCTTCTCAGTCCAATCGGCCGATCAAGGCACCCACCTTTGATTCGATTTCCTCAAGTCGGTTCTTCATCTGGAGGTAATCGTCAGCCATGCTCAGGGCAAGGACCGATAAGAGCATTTCCTTGCTTGCGTTGAGACCGGACTTGTTAAGGCCCTCAAAAAGTTTTTCGACGTATTCTTTCGCGTCGTAGACTCTCTGAGCGTCCGCTTCCGTTCGGAAGGATATCTCAATACCGAGCACCGGCAGTGTATACAAAGGCATTAGCGCGCCTGTCAGGCGATTTCACCCTGGACCTTTTTAAGGAGGCTATCGATGCGGGAAACTACATTTTCCTGCTTTCGTTCGGCCTCCAGAAGTTCTTCTTTGAGAAGCTGGTTTTCCTCCTCCAACTCCTTGATTCTGCCGAGCATCTCGCTCACACGTCGTTCAAGTTGTTCAAGTAGTTCCATGGTTCCCGAATATCCCCTTCCCCTTGCAAAATCAAGGGAGTTCGCGATCTCAGAGTAAAATATCCATGTTCCTGGACACCAATGGTATCCTGTATGCAAGGGTTTTGCCGGAGCTGTCACAAAAACAGGTTCGGTGGATTTGAACAAGCATACAGGGATTTATCCGCAAGAGCCAGTAATCAGTTCGCGGCAGCCTGCCGAATGGGATCGCCGAGGCCGGGGCAGCCGGCCTCAGCTTCTGCGCTTGAGGCTGACCTGCTTTCCCCGGGCTATGGCCAGAGTGTTGTCGGCCACATCCTTGGTGATGGTGGACCCTGCGCCCACCAGGGCATTGGCCCCGATGGTCACCGGAGCGACCAGGGCGGTGTTGCTGCCGATGAAGGCTCCGTCCTTGATAAGGGTGCGGTGTTTGTTTTTGCCGTCGTAGTTGCAGGTGATGGTTCCCGCCCCGATATTGACGTCCGCGCCGATTTCAGCGTCTCCCAGATAGGTCAGGTGGCCGGCCTTGGAACCGTGGCCGAGCACGGCCTTTTTCATTTCCACGAAATTGCCGACTTTGGCCTCGTCCTCCAGAACGGCACCGGGGCGCAGGCGGGCATACGGGCCAACTCCGCAGCCGTGGCCGAGCACGGCCTGGTCCAGGTGGGAAAAGTGCTGGACCGTGGTGTAGTCCGAGATCCAGGTTTCATGGATGCTGGTAAAGGCGTTGATGCGTGCGCCCGTGCCTATGCAGGTTTCTCCGTATATCTCGCAGGGGCCGCATATTTCCACGCCCGGCTTGATGTTGACGCGGGGACCGATGCGGACGGAGTCCGGGTTGCGGATGATGACGCCGTCGTTCAGATAGCGGCTGACGATCCGGCTGCGAAGCAGTTCTTCGGCTGCCACCAGTTCGGCGGGATTGTTGATGCCCATGAGCGAGGCGTCGTTTCCGCACTGTACCGCTCCGACCTTGAGATTGTCGGCAATGGCGAATTCCACCAGGTCGGTGATGTAGTATTCCTTGCTTTTGTTGGCGTTGCTCAGCCAGCCCAGAAGCGGAGCGATGGACTCCATGCGCAGAAGATAGATTCCGGCATTGACTTCCCTGGGCTCCGGCCCGTGTTGCTTGGGATCGTAGTCCTTTTTTTCCACAATGGCCGTTACTTTTCCGTTCGTGTCACGCAGGACGCGGCCAAAGGCGTTGGAACCTTCCGGCTCTATGGTTGCAAACGCCAGATCGGTCTGTTCCTTTTTGGCGACCTTTAGCAAATGTTCCACGGTTTCCGTGGAGATGAGCGGAGTATCGCCGTTGATGACCAGGCAATGGGTATATCCAGCCTGCGTGAGCGGCTCCCAGGCAACTTTCAGGGCGTGGCCTGTGCCGAGTTGCTGTTCCTGGATGACCATGCGTTCCATGTGGTCGTGAAAGGCGTCTCCGATGACTTCGGCCTGGAATCCGACCACGGTGTGGATCCTATCGTGAAAAACGGGCGTGAGGGCCTTGTATACATACCAGAGCATGGGTTCGCCCAGGATATGCATCATGACCTTGGGTTTTGTCTCGCTGTACATTCGGGTGCCTTTTCCGGCCGCGAGAACAAGTGCGCAGGTGGTTTTTTTCATAGCAAGCTCCCAAAAAAGATCCCAGCCGGACAGGTTGCCGCTGGCATTCGCCATTTTCCGGGAGGCGGTCCCGGGTTGTTGGAAATACCTGTCATGGATATGGCGACATCCGCGTGGCTGTTGGGGATATATTCTGTTTTAATGATCGGGACCTGACCATGCGTCCCTATGGTATGGGCAGCTTGGCAGATTGTGGGGGAAAAATCCACATTCTTGCACGGTCTGTGGTGTAAGGCCGGCAAGGCGGTTAGGCGGATGCGCGGTATGTATGGACGGAAATGAGCGGTTATTTGCTCCTGTCCTTAAAAAAGCAGGCCCCGTAACGGGGCCTGCTTTGCGTGTGCTGTGATGCCTGTCACCGGGGGCGACGGGCATGGGGTCGTTGCAACCTGTTAGTCGTTCGAGCAGGTGCCAGCGCCTTCAGCGGCGTTGCGGCAGCGCATGCGCATGAGCGAACGCTGCAGGGCGGCCTGGACACGGGCGAACTCGACGTCTTCCTTGCGCTGCTGGATGCGGCCTTCGGCGCGTTCGCGGGCTTTGCGGGCGCGCTCCACGTCGATTTCCGCGGCACGTTCAGCAACTTCGGCCAGGATGGTCACCTTGTTGTTGCTCACTTCGGCGAATCCGCCGGCAATGAACACATAATGGTGCCGTCCGCCGATCTTGTAGAACAGGTTCCCGATGCCCAGGGCGGACAAGAACGGGATATGGTTGGCCATGACCCCGAACTCGCCTTCGATTCCGGGCGCACCCACGTAATCGACGGGCTGCGAGAGCACCTGCCGGTCCGGGGTAACGATTTCGAGTTGAATCTGGTTGGCCATGAGTTACCTCGAGGTTTAGGCTTGTTTGGCTTTTTCGAGGACTTCCTCGATGCCGCCGCACATGTAGAAGGCCTGCTCGGGGATCTCGTCGTGCTTGCCTTCCAGGATTTCCTTGAAGCTGCGGACCGTGTCTTCCAGTTTGACGTAGCGGCCGGCTATGCCGGTGAACTGTTCGGCAACGTGGAAGGGCTGGGACAGGAAGCGCTGAATCTTGCGGGCGCGTGCGACAGTGATTTTGTCGTCGTCCGAAAGTTCGTCCATACCCAGAATGGCGATGATGTCCTGAAGGTCTTTGTACTTCTGGAGGATCATCTGGACTTCGCGAGCCACGCCGTAGTGTTCGTCGCCCAGAACGTTGGGGTCGAGAATGCGGGACGTGGAGTCGAGCGGGTCAACCGCGGGGTAGATCCCAAGCTCGGCGATCTGGCGGGACAGAACCAGGGTTCCGTCCAAGTGCGAGAAGGTCGTTGCCGGGGCGGGGTCGGTAAGGTCGTCCGCAGGGACGTAAACAGCCTGGACCGAAGTGATGGAACCCTTCTTGGTCGAGGTGATGCGTTCCTGGAGTTCGCCAAGGTCGGTACCCAGAGTGGGCTGATACCCAACCGCGGAAGGCATGCGGCCCAGAAGTGCGGACACTTCGGAACCAGCCTGGGTGAAGCGGAAGATGTTGTCGACAAAGAGAAGCACGTCTTCGCCTTCTTCGTCACGGAAGTATTCCGCGCCGGCGAGGGCGGTCAGAGCGACACGTGCACGTGCTCCCGGAGGCTCGTTCATCTGGCCGTAGACAAGGACGGCTTTGTCGATGACGCCCGCGTCGATCATTTCGTGGTAGAGGTCGTTTCCTTCGCGGGTACGCTCACCAACACCGGCGAACACGGACTTGCCGCCGTGCTGCTTTGCGATGTTGTTGATCATTTCCATCAGGATAACGGTCTTGCCCACACCGGCGCCGCCGAACAGGCCCATCTTGCCGCCCTTGGGGAAGGGGATCAGCAGGTCGATGACCTTGACGCCGGTTTCGAGCAGCTGCACGTCCGTGCTCTGCTCGGTGAAGCCGGGAGCTTCACGGTGAATGGGCATGTACTTGTCTGTTTCAACGGGGCCTTTCTCGTCCACGGGACGGCCGACCACGTTGAGGATGCGGCCCAGGGCGGCTGCACCGACGGGTACCTTGATGCCTTCGCCGCGGTCCGTGGCTTCCATTCCGCGGACGAGTCCGTCGGTGGAGTCCATGGCGATGCAGCGGACCACGTTGTTGCCCAGGTGCTGGGCAACTTCGACCACGAGGTCCTTGGCGCTTTCGTTGTTTACGTTGACAATGTCAACAGCGTTCAGAATGGAGGGTAATTTCCCCTCGGAAAACTCTACGTCGATGACAGGTCCGATAACCTGTACTATTTTACCGACATTAGCGCTCATAGCTTTAATGCCCCTTATCCTTTCAGCGCTTCCGCGCCGCCTACGATGTCCATGAGTTCCTTGGTAATGGCCGCCTGTCTCGCCTTGTTGTATTCCAAGGTAAGGGTATCCACCATATCGTCGCAGTTCCTGGTGGCGTTATCCATGGCTGCCATACGTGCCGCGTGCTCACTGGCCGAGGTATCCAAAAGGCCTCTGTAGATCTGCACCTTGATGAAGCGGGGCAGGAGTTCCACCAACAGACCTTCCACGGAAGGTTCGTAGGTGTAATCGCCCGACACGCCCTTGGCCACTTCGCCCTCGGGAGCGTCGTGGCCCTGGATGGGCAGGATCTGCAGGAGTTCGGGAGTCTGCTTGGCAATGTTGACGAAGTGTCCGTAGACAATGTGGACTTCGTCCATTTCGCCGCGCAGATAGGCCCCGATGATTTCCATTCCCAGCCTGTTTGCCAGGGTGAAGTCGAAGTTGCTCATGGAATCGGTCAGGGCGGTGGCAACCTCGAATTCGCTTCTGCGAATCGTGGCCGCACCTTTTTTGCCGACGCAGTAGAACTTGACTTCCTTGCCTTCTGCGGCCTTGGCCCGGGCAAGCTTGAGAGAGGAGTTGATAAGGTTTGTGTTGAAGCTGCCGCAAAGGCCCTTGTCGGAAGTGACCAACAAGATGACGACAGTCTTGATTTCCTCACGGACTTCGAGCAGCGGATGACCGCTCTGGTCCGCACCGGCAGCCAAATCGCCAAGCATTTCGTAGAACTTGTCGGCATAAGGACCGAACCGTTCGATACGAGCCTGCGCACCGCGCAGTTTCGCCGAGGCCACCATGTTCATGGCCTTGGTGATCTGCTTGGTCTTTTTGACCGCTTTAATCTGCATTTCAACGTCCTTCAGAGAAGGCATACCTTATCCTCCGCTAGGCCTGGAAACCTTTCTTGAATTCTTCCAGAGCAGCCTTGAGCGCACCTTCGGTGGTGTCGTCCAGGACCTTCTTTTCGGCGATGCCGGAAAGAACTTCGGGCTTGGAGTTGCGCAGGAAAGCGAGGAATTCGCTTTCAAACCTGCTGACCGCTTCCACCGGGATGTCGTCCATATATCCGCGACCGGCGGCATAGATGGAGGCAACCTGTTCCTGGGTCGGCATGGGCTGGTACTGGGGCTGCTTGAGCAGTTCGACCATGCGCTCGCCGCGCTTCAGTTTTTGCTGGGTGGCCTTGTCCAGATCGGAACCGAACTGTGCGAATGCGGCCAGTTCGCGATACTGGGCGAGGTCGAGGCGCAATGTACCGGCAACCTGCTTCATGGCCTTGACCTGTGCGGCGCCGCCAACGCGGGAGACCGAAAGGCCGACGTTGATGGCCGGACGGATACCGGCGTTGAACAGGTTGGGTTCCAGGTAGACCTGGCCGTCGGTGATGGAGATGACGTTCGTCGGGATGTACGCGGAAACGTCGCCGGCCTGCGTTTCAATGATGGGCAGGGCGGTCAGGGAACCGGCGCCCAGGCTGTCGTTGACTTTGCAGGACCGTTCCAGCAGGCGGGAGTGAAGATAGAAAACGTCGCCGGGGAATGCTTCGCGTCCGGGAGGGCGACGAAGCAGCAGGGACATCTGGCGATACGAGACAGCCTGCTTGGACAGGTCGTCATAGATGATCAGGGCGTGCTTGCCGTTGTCGCGGTAGAATTCGGCCATGGTGCAGCCGGCGTATGCTGCGATGAACTGCAGGGAGGCAGGTTCCGAAGCCGTGGCCGAGATGATGGTGGTGTGGTCCATTGCGCCGTATTTGCGCAGGGTGTCGGCCACCAGGGCGACGGTTGCCTTCTTCTGGCCGATGGCCACGTAGAAGCAGTGCACGTCCGTGTCTTTCTGGGCGATGATGGCGTCGATGCAGACGGCGGTCTTGCCGACCTGACGGTCGCCGATGATCAGTTCGCGCTGTCCGCGGCCGATGGGCGTCATGGCGTCGATGGCCTTGATACCCGTGACCATGGGTTCGTGAACCGACTTACGGGCGATGATGCCGGGGGCGACGACTTCCACAACGCGCTGTTCGTTGGATTCGATGGGACCCAGTCCGTCGATGGGCTGACCCAGCGGGTTGACGACGCGGCCCATGACGGCGTCGCCGACGGGCACGGAGAAAATCTTACCGGTACGCTTGACCGGGTCGCCTTCCTTGATGTGTGTGTCTTCGCCGAGCAGCGCGACACCGACGTTGTCTTCTTCCAGGTTGAGGACCATGCCCATGATGCCGCCGGGGAACTCGAGCAGTTCCATTGCCATGGCGTTTTGGACACCGTAGACACGGGCGATCTGGTCACCGACCGACAGAACCGTGCCGGTCTCGCTCATTTCTACCTGGGATTCGTAATTATCGATTTGCGATTCGATAATCTGGCTGATTTCTTCTGCTTTGATCTGCATGGCCCTACTCACCCCTTCTTATGGTTTCTTTCAGAATGGAAAGCTGCGCTTTCAGGCTGGCATCCAGTACCTGGTCGCCGACCTTGAGCACAACCCCACCCAGGATGTCGGGATCGACCTCGAAGTCCAGCACGAGCTTGGCTTTCAATTGGTCCTCAAGTTGTTTCACGATATCGCCTTGTTTCTTGTCCGCGATTTCCACCGCGGAAACAAGTACACCCCGTTTCACACCCTGGGCTTCGTCAAGAAGCTCACCGTACACGGAGCTGATACCGGGAAGATCTTCAAGCCGTCCCTTGTCGGCAAGCAACAGGCAGAAATTGTGGACAGTGCCCTTGATCTTGAGCTTGTCCATAATTTTGCCGATGACGGCCTTCTTGTCCTCTGCCGAAAAAATGGGATTGCGGAAACACCGCGGAGACTTCGGGGGATACGGCGAATGCTTCGGCCAGGGCTGCGAGGTCCTTGCCAAAGTGTTCTATCTGCGAATCGCCCTTTTTGACTCCAAGCCCGAACAGGGCTTTGGCGTACCGTCTGGCGACGATGTTACCACTCAATTGAGCACCACCCTTTTGATGTATTTGTCGACAAGCTTCTGTTGTTCGGACGACTTCAGCTTCTTGCGCAAAATCTCTTCGGTGGCCTCGACGATCATGTCCGCGATTTCTTCGCGAATGCCTTCCAGGGCGACCTTGCGTTCGGTCTGGATGGCGGTCTCGGCCTGTGCCTTGATGTGTTCGGCCTTGGCCTCGGCTTCCTTGATGATGGCTTCCCTGATGCGCTCGCCCTGTTGGCGGCTCTGTTCAAGGATTGCATCGCGTTCCTGGTTCAGGTTGGCGATGTTTTTCTCCACCTGGGAAAGCTTGCCTTCGGCTTCCTTGCGGCGGCTGTCCAGGTCGGCCAGCTCGTTGCGGATCTTGTCCTGGCGGCCGGTGAACAGCTCTTTGATTTTCTTGCCCGCGGCATACCAGATGATGCCGAGGAACAGCACGAAGTTGATCGTACGGGCAATGAAATTACCCCAAGGAAGGCCGTGCTCTCCTCCGCCTTCGGAGGCAAGGGCAGCACCGGCCATAAGCAGCACCAGCAATGCCGCACCAGCTACAATGTGCATGCGCTTCAAGGTTACTCCCTCCTCAACTGTGTTAGGCTTGGCTGAGGATTCGGTCCGCAGCACGTTCCGCCATTTTCTTAACGCCGTCTTTAAGCGCCTGTCTGGCGGCATCGGCCTGGGAACCGATTTCACCCTTGGCAGCGGCGACTTTGCCGGCGGCTTCCTGGGAAGCGGCAGCCAGCAGCTTGCCTTCTTCAACCGAACCTTCGTCCTTCAGCTTGTCGCGTTCTGCAGAGCCTTCAGTTCGGGCGGCAACCAGAGACTTTTCATAGCCTTCCAGTTTGTCGGACGCGTCCTTTGTGAACCTTTCGATGGCAGTCATCTGTTGGTCCATGTGGTCGGCCCGCTTTTTGATTATGCCGCGAATGGGCTTTAACAGAAGCAGATCGAGAACCATCCATATGATCAGGAAGTTCACGAGCTGAATCAACAAAGTGACGTCGAGATCAATCATGCCCGCCCTCACTTTCGAGTTAAGTATGTGAAAAATTGTTCAAGAGAGATAGTGCGCGTTTAGCTGATTTACACGGGCGTGTCAAAGGCTTTTTCCCCAAACGCAGACGCCCTGCGGCCTTAAAGGGCGCAGGGCGTCTGATTGTGCGTAAATTCACGCGGTCGCGGGGCGAATGTTAATTTTGTGTGTCGCTTCCCCATGCGGCGCCCGCATCCGGTTCCACGGGATGGGAACCCATGGTGATTTTGCCTTCGATGATGGCTCCTTCCTCCACGACGAGGACGGGTGTTTGCAGACTGCCGAAGATGTTGGCGGTCTTGTGCAGGACGACCCGTTCCTTGGCCTTGATCTCGCCGTTGATGCGGCCCGAAAGGACCAACTGGCCGACGTCGATCTGGCCTTCCACTTCGGCCTCCCGGCCAATGACCAGCGTACCTTCACTGGTGACTTCTCCCTGGAACGTTCCGTCTATGCGGACAGATCCCTGGAAGTTGAGTTTTCCCTGGTAGCTGGTCCCCGCGCCGAGAAAGGCATTGATTTCGTCTTTGGCCATTGTGATTCCTCGAAAGCTGTGGACTAGCCCTTTTTGAACACGAAACGCCGCATGGACACGTTCATGACCAGCCCGATCAGACAGAAGTTTACAACCATTGCGCTCCCCCCGTAGCTAATGAAGGGGAGCGGAATTCCCACGACAGGCATGAGACCGAGGACCATACCCATGTTGATAAGTATTTGCCAGAAGAAATAGAAGAAGACCCCGGCCGCCAGAAACGCGCCGAAACGGTCCTTGGCGTCGCGGGAGCAGAGCACGATCTGGTGCAGAAACGCGCAGAAAATGCCCAGCAGAACGATCAGTCCCAGAAATCCCCACTCCTCTCCGAATACGGCCACGGCAAAGTCGGTGTGTTTTTCCGGCAGAAAGCGCAACTGGCTCTGCGTGCCCGCCAGAAAACCCTTGCCCGTGAGCTGGCCCGAGCCGATGGCGATCTGCGACTGTATTATATGATACCCCGACCCCAGCGGGTCGCGTTCCGGGTCCAGAAAGGTAAGGATTCTGTTTTTCTGGTAGTCGTGCAGCATGAACCATCCCAGGGGAAGTATGCAGGGCACGATGACGGCCAGCGTTTTGAGGATGTGCATGCCGATGCCGCGGAAAAGGATGATGCCCCCCATGATCATGAGCACGTTCAACCCGGAACCGAGGTCGGGCTGCAATACGATGAGCGCGGCCAGGACAAGCCCGATGCCGCTGACGTAGAACAGGCCGCCCCAGTCGAGTTTTTCGTCCTCGCGTGCCAGAATGCGCGCGCCGATGAGCAGTACGCTGATCTTGGCCACCTCGCTGGGCTGGAGGTTGAAAAAACCAAGGGAAATCCAACGCTGCGCCCCGCCCGCGATTTTCCCCATGAACAGGACGTACAACAGGAGTATGGTGGTCAGGGTGAACAGGGGCCAGGCCAGAGTCTTGAGGTGGCGGTAGTCGAAGACCATGAAGAGGACCATGCCCACCAGCCCTATCATGCCCCAGATCAGTTCCTTCTGATAATAAGGATACATGGCCATGCCTTCTTCCATGCGGAAGCCGCTGGCCGAGTACAGGTTGAGCACGCCCAGGAAAAAGAGCAGAAACGTCAGCCCCAGAAGGCTCCAATTGATGTGCAGAAGCAATCTGCGGTCAATGGGCGACATTATTCCTTTTCCTTTTTCCGGCCGTAGTTCAGGACTTTTTTCCACATGGTCGAATTCTTCATCCGGTAAGGCCAGTTGGCAATGGGAAAGCCGTCGGGGTTGGCGAAAAGGTAATCGTACAGTGTTTTGGCAATGGGAATGGACGATTCGCTGCCGTGTCCGCCATGTTCCACCATGGCCACGATGACCACGGCCCGCCCGTCCCGTACTCCCCAGCTTGCCAGCCAGGAGTGGTCCCGGAACTTGTACTTGATTTCTTCGGTCTTTGCACCCCGGGCCTCTTCGGTCAGCCGGACAACCTGGGCCGTGCCCGTCTTGCCGCCGATGGCCGTGTCCGGAGTTCGCAGACGGCGGCAGGTTCCGTGGGGCGAGTCCACGGTTTCCTTCATTGTTTCCAGGATAAGGGCCAGGTTTGCCTCGCTCAGCCCCATGCGGCTGACTTCCACCGGCCTGTCCGTGGATACCAGCAGGGGCTTGAGGATGATGCCGCCGTTGACCAGCGCTCCGATGAACCGGGCGATCTGGAGCGGGGTGGCCAGTGTATACCCCTGGCCTATGGCCAGGTTCAGGTTTTCGCCGCCCTGCCATCGTTCGCCCTTGACCCGGCGCTTCCATTCGCGGCTGGGAATGAGGCCTGATTTTTCATGAGGCAGGTCGATGCCTGTGGCATTGCCCAGGCCGCAGGATCGGGCGAACGGTTCAATGCGGTCCACTCCCATGCGGTTGCCCAGGTCGTAAAAATAGACATCGCACGATTCCACAAGCCCCCGGCGCAGATCCACATGTCCGTGGCCGTGTTTTTTCCAGCACCGGAAAACGCGGTTTCCCAGGCGGAATTGGCCGGAGCAGAACACGGTCTTATCCGGATCGATCATGTTTTCGTGCAGCCCGGCACCGGCCATCACCAGCTTGAAGACCGAGCCGGGCGGGTAGGCGCTCTGGTAGGCCCGATTGAGAAGGACGTGGCGCGGGGTCGTCGCGCAGCACGGCCCATTGTTCCGGGGGTCAGTCCGGTGACAAAGACATTGTTGTCGAAGCTGGGTTCGGACACCATGGCCAGGATCTGGCCGGTGAACGGTTCAAGAACCACGACGGAACCCTCGTGTCCATATTCTTTCAGGGCTTTGGTTGCCACTTCCTGCAGGTCTAGGTCGATGGGACAGATTGATGTGTTCCCCGGCGCGCGGGTCCTTGACCACAAGATTGGTCAGTTTGCGGCCCGATGCGTCCACTTCCAGCTGGCGCAGCCCCTTCTTGCCGCGCAGGCGGTTTTCCAGGGTGAGTTCCAGGCCGCGTTTTCCAACGGCATCGCCCAGAGCGAGCGTGGAATCCTCTTCCATTTCCTGTTCGTTGGCTTCGGCCACGTACCCGAGAATGTGGGCCAGCAGTTCGCCCTGTGGATAGTAGCGTTTGGGTCGGACCACAATGTCCAGCCCGGGCCAGCGAAAGGCGTTGCTTTCAATGCGGGCGACCAGATCAAAGGGGATGTTGTTGGCCAGGACCAGTGGTTCGAAGGGTTTGACCCGGCGGCGGTCCTTTTTGAGCTTTTCCTGGAGTTCCTTTACCGGAATTCCGGTCAACAGGCTTACCTGCTCCAGGGTGGCGTCCATGTCCTGAACGTCTTCCCGGACAACGGCAAGGGCGTATGCGGGCTCGTTTACCGCGGTGATGCGCCCCTGACGGTCGCGGACCAGGCCGCGCGGCGCGTACATGGATTCCTGGCGAAGTCGGTTGTCCCTGGCTTTTTCCGCATAGTACGTGCCCTTGTGAATCTGCAGGTACCACAGGCGCAGGGCGAAGATGCAGAACAAGCCTACTATCAGGGTTTGCAGCAGAATGAGCCCGTGTTTCGGGGCGTACTGTCCGTCAGCCTGATAATGAATACGCATGGGACTTGACTCGTAACGTGTACAGCCGGGCAACAATGAGCCAGACCAGGATGAAGCAGACGGACTGCCAGAGGCTGGTGGTGACCAGCCAGGCGCCGGAGATGGTGACATTCTGCAGCATGCCCATGATCCAGGTGACGCCGCCGTGCATCAGGCCGGACAGGACCGCCAGAATACAGACGAACAGAAAGTTCTTGGCTTCGAACATCCAGCGTCCGACCCAGAACACCATGGCCAGGGCGGCGTAGAATAGGAGTGCCGCCCCGAAGGCAAGGCTGCCGGTCCCTTCCTGGATGAGGACCCAGACAAGGCACAGCCAGAAATTGACCCCGGCCCGTTCCTCCTGAAGGCTGACCAGGAACACCGGGGCAAGCAGGTCCACGCCGGGAATGAAATATTGCCCCCATATGGCTGCGACCGTGGCCGCGGCCCAGAAAAAGGCTTTTCTCACTGCACCGCTCCCGGCTCTGTGGTGGGCGAGGTGCTGTTCGTGCGCGGAGGGCTGGAGGAAGGTTCATCGGGAACGCGGTTGAGCAGCAGCAGGTTTTCGACTTCGCGGACCTGGGCAATGGGCGTTGCCAGCACGGTCTGGAACAGGGAAATGTCGCTGCGTTCGATACGCTCTATGCGGGCCACGGGCAGCCCCGGGGGAAACAACCCGGCCAGTCCCGAGGTGATCAGGATCTCTCCTTCTTCCAGGGGGGCGTTCAGAGGGACATAGAGAACGTTCAGGGACTCACCCGTGCCAAGGGCGGCACCCTGTCCGGTCAGAATGCCCGAGGTTCGGTTTTTTTTTGTCCGCGCACGGCAATACGGCTGTTGGGGTCGGTCAGAAGCAGGATCGTGCTGCTGGTGGGACCGGCCTTGAGCACCCGTCCGACCACTCCGTCGGGAGTGATGGCCGGGGTGTCGCGGTCCACGCCGCCGGATGTGCCCTTGTCGACCAGCAGGGTGTCCAGGGCGCCCATGGGACCCATTTGGTGGGCTACAACCCTTGCGCCCTGGCGGCTCCACCTGGGCGGCGGGGGAAAATTCCATGAGCCGCTCCAGAAGGGCGGCCTTGTGCGCCTGCTCGCGCAGGTCGGCGTTTTCCAGGTGCAATCGGGCCAGAAGGCTCTGCAGCTGCTCGTTCTGCTGGCGCAGCCCCACGAAATAGATGTAGCGGTCCCAGAAACTGGTGGCCTGATGCGCAACCCATTTTCCGGGCTTGAGCACAAGGCCTGCTATTTCCATTCCCGTGTTGGTGGCCAGTGAGTCGAGAAAACCGGATCGCAGGTTCCATGTGTACAGGCTCAGGTACAACAAGAGAAGCGCAAGCAGCAGGAAGATGCAACGTTTTATTCCGAATCTGCCGCCCATGCAGCCTTGCCTCCAGGAATATATCTGTTCACCGGCGTCAAAGCATGTGGCCTCGATAGCGACCGGCCGTTAATCAATAGTGACTTCTTTGTAGAGTTCGATGTTGTCCAGCGCCTTGCCGGAACCGAGCACCACTGCGGACAGGGGGTCGTCCACAACCGTGATGGGCAGATGGGTTTCCTCGCGCAGAAGCTGGTCCAGGCCTTTGAGGGACGCACCGCCGCCGGTCAGGACGATGCCCCGGTCCACGATGTCCGCGGCCAGTTCGGGAGGCGTCTGCTCCAATGCGATGCGGCAGCCCTGGACAATGGAATCCACCTGTTCGGCAATGGCCTTGCGCACTTCCTCGCTGGTGATGGTGATGTTCTGCGGGATGCCGGAAACCAGGTCGCGGCCTTTGACGTCCATTTCCAGGATCTGCTCCATGGGATAGGCCGAACCGATTTCTATCTTGATCTGCTCGGACGTGGATTCGCCGATGAGCATGTTGTATTTGCGTTTGACGTACTGCATGATGGCTTCATCCATCTTGTCGCCGCCCACGCGCACGGATTTGGAATAGACAATGCCTGACAGGGAGATGACCGCGATTTCCGTGGTTCCGCCGCCGATATCCACGACCATGTTGGAGGTGGGCTCGGTGATGGGCAGGTTGGCTCCGATGGCCGCGGCCATCGGCTCCTCGATAAGGTAGACTTCGCGTGCGCCCGCGCTTTCCGAGGATTCGCGTACGGCCCTTTTTTCCACCTGGGTGATGCCGGTGGGCACGCAGACGATGATGCGCGGTCGGACCAGCCGACGGGAGTTGTGTACTTTATGGATGAAATGCCTGAGCATGGCTTCGGTGATTTCAAAGTCTGCGATGACGCCGTCCTTCATGGGACGGATGGCCATGATGTTGCCCGGGGTACGGCCCAGCATGCGCTTGGCGTCCGTGCCCACGGCCAGAACCTTGTTGCCGCCGCGCCCGTCTTTTTTTACGGCCACGACCGAAGGTTCACGCAGCATGATGCCTTTGCCCTTGACGTACACCAGGGTGTTGGCCGTACCCAGGTCGATGGCCAGGTCGGTGGAAAAGTAACCGAGAAGCTTGTCAAAAAGTTTTGCCATTTTTTTTCCCGCTATGGTCTGTCGCCGGGGCCGCACGTTCGGAAAACCCCAACATTGCTTGCATTACACATGGTCCTGCCTTTGGTATCAAACAACGTGTGTGCAGGCAATAGCCGCTCTTGGCCGGAAAATCGCTGGATTTCCCGGCAAAAGCCCGCCGTCTGGTCAGGGGGGCGCATGCAAGTTGCAAAAAATCTTTGAACCCCGTACTTGCTAGCAAGTTGGCCGCGTGGTGGCGTTTTAGGGCGCGGCAGAAATTTTCACGAGCAAACACAGGCAGACAATATGAGCATGGTATATCTTGTAGGCGCGGGTCCCGGCGATCCGGGCCTCATTACGGTCAAGGGCAGGGAACTCATCGAACGCGCGGACATCCTGGTGTACGATTATCTGGCCAACAAGGAATTCCTCAAGCTGGCCAGACCCTGTTGCGAAATCATATACGTAGGCAAGAAGGGCGGCGACCACACCCTGCCGCAGGACAAGATCAACGAACTCCTGGTGCGGAAGGCCATGGAGGACGAGGACCTGGTCATTGTCCGTCTCAAGGGGGGCGATCCCTACATGTTCGGCCGGGGCGCGGAAGAAGCCCAGGAACTGCTGGAGGCCGGAATCTCCTTCGAGGTCGTGCCCGGCGTGACCAGTGCCATTGCCGGCCCCGCCTACGCAGGCATTCCCCTGACCCACCGCGACTACGCCTCCAGCGTATCCTTTATTACCGGGCACGAAGATCCAACCAAAGAGGAAAGCTCCCACAACTGGGAGGCCCTGGCCAAAGGGACCAGCACCCTGGTGTTTTTCATGGGCGTGAAGAACCTGCCCATGATCGCGGCCAACCTCATGAAGCACGGCATGCGGGCCGACATGCCCGTGGCCCTGGTCCATTGGGGAACCACCTGCAGACAGCGTTCGTTCGTCTCCACCCTGGACAGCGTGGCCGAAGAGGCCGTTGCCCTGGGCTATCAGGCTCCGTCCCTGATCGTGGTGGGCGAGGTCTGCACGCTCAAGGAGGAGCTGGAATGGTTCGAACTGCGCCCCCTGTTGGGCAACGGCGTGGTCGTGACCCGCGCCAGGGAGCAGGCCAGCGGGCTTATCACCATGCTGCGCGAACTCGGGGCCTGCTGCTACGAGTTTCCCACCATTTCCATCCGGCCCTACGAAGACGACACGCCCATACGGCAGGAAATTGAAAAGATTTCCCAGTACGACTGGCTTATCTTCACCTCGGTGAACGGTGTGAAGCATTTCTGGGCCAGCCTTGACGACATGGGGCTGGACGCCCGCGTGCTGGGCGGCAGGAAAGTGGCGGCCATAGGCCCGGCCACTGCGGACGCCCTGGCCGCTCGCGGCATCAACCCTGATTTCGTGCCGGAACAATACGTGGCCGAGGGCGTGGTGGAAGGACTGCTGCAACAGGGCGTGAAGGGTTCCAAGGTGCTCATTCCCAGGGCAAAAGTGGCCCGCGAAGTGCTGCCGGAAAAACTGCGCGAGGCCGGAGCCGAGGTGACCATCCTGCCGGTCTATGAAACCGTCCTGGCGGACAACGACCCCCAAGAGGTCATCCAGGCCCTGGAAAACGACGAAATCCAGTTTGTCACCTTTACCAGTTCCAGCACTGTGGAAAACTTTTTCGAGCTGATCAAGCCGGAAGCGTTCCGCAAATACCGCGACGGCGTCATTCTGGCCTGCATCGGCCCGGTTACGGCCAGGACTTTGGAAGGCTTCGGCTTTGAGGCGGATATCGCGCCCGAGGAATACACCATGGCTGGTCTGGTAGACGCCATGGTCGGGGCGGTAAGCTAGCGGTCAGCTGAAAAGCTCGTGCTGACGGCGTTGCTTCGGGTTTGGCAACGCCTCGTGTATTTAAGAATACACGTCGGCTCTGCCAAATCCCTTGCGCCTGGTCAGCCCGGCTTTTGAGCTGACCGCAAGCTGGAAAATGAACTTAGTTAGGCCGTCCCGCTAGGCTGCTCAAAAAGGCTGAAGAGCAAGGCGCCAGCATTTCCGCGAGCGAGGCCGGTATTCTTTAATACGGCCCGTGAAGCGTAAATGCGCAGCAACGAAGCTATTGGGCCTTTTTCAGCAGCCGTCTAATAAAAGGAAGCACCGATGTCGTTTTGTGTTGCTGTCTTACTCTCCGGCTCCGGCTCCAACCTGCAATCGCTCATCGATGCGACGCAGGCAGGCAAGCTGGACGTGGACATCCGTCTGGTCCTTTCCAACAAGCCCGATGCCTATGGTCTGGAACGGGCCCGAAAGGCCGGGATTCCCACTGCGGTGGTCAGCCACACCGACTTTTCCAGCCGCGAGGATTACGACACGGAAATGGTCCGCATCATCCGGGAGCATCAGGCCGAGGCCGTTATCATGGCCGGGTTCATGCGCATCATCACTCCGGTGTTGCTCGACGCCTTTCCCAACAAGGTCCTGAACATCCATCCGGCCCTGCTGCCCAGTTTTCCCGGTGTGCATGGGCAGGGCGATGCCGCGGACCACGGGGTGCGTTTTTCCGGCTGCACCGTGCATTTTGTCGATGCCAAGATGGACAACGGCCCCATCATCATCCAGGCCGTGGTTCCGGCCGAGCCGGACGATGACGGCGCCAGACTCGGGGCCCGTATCCTGCGCCTCGAGCACCGCATTTATCCCCAGGCCGTGCAGTGGATGGCCCGGGGCCGTCTGGAAGTGCAGGGACGCAAGGTCGTGGTTCGGGATGCGGGAAACCAGCCCACAACGGGCAGCGACGAACATGGTTGGTACATGGTGAACCCGCCGTTGGAGGATTTTTAGCGAGGACTTTCAATGCAACCCGTAATGCGGGGAGGGTGTATGACAGCCGAAGCGTTTCGTTTTCAGCTTGAAGATCGGGAAAAAAATTACCTGAAGGATCTGGTGCGCACTGCCATACGACGCGGCCTTCGCAACGACTTCACCCGGAACGCCGTCCCCGAACCGCCCAGCGAGACCCTGCGTCAGGAATTGGGAGTGTTTGTCACTCTCAAGATAGGCTCCCATCTGCGTGGCTGCATCGGCCACATCATCGGCGACAAGCCGCTTTTCGAGAACGTCTACGCCATGGCTCAGGCCGCGGCGTTTCAGGACCCTCGGTTTCCTCCGCTCAGCCCCGACGAATTCAACATGCTGGGAATTGAAATTTCCGTTCTCAGCGCCCTGGAAATATGCCCGGACCTGGAGCGGATAACCGTGGGACGCCACGGCCTGCTTGTCCAGCAGGGAACTCATTCCGGCCTGCTGCTACCCCAGGTGGCCACGGAATGGAAATGGGACCGAACCACCTTTCTGCGCCAGACCTGCAACAAGGCCGGACTGCCTTCCGATGCCTATGCCGCGCCCGATGCCCGGGTGTTCTGGTTCGAGGCCGAAGTGTTCTGAACCGGGACACGCCTGCGGATGCCGCATGTCCCGGCGGTATCATGCGGGCGGGTTGCCGGCGGTCTGCTCATCTGCCGCTGTTTCCCTGTACTCCAGGATGTCTCCCGGCTGACAGCGAAGATAGCCGCAGATGGCTTCCAGCGTGGTGAAGCGTATGGCCTTTGCCCGGCCCGTCTTGAGCACGGACAGGTTCTGGGGAGTAATGCCCACGGCTTCGGCCAGTTCCTTGCTGGCGACCTTGCGGCGGGCCAGCATGACGTCCAGGTTGATAATGATCGCCATGCCGCCCCCTAGATGACCAGCGCTTCTTCGTCTTTGAGCATGCGCGCCTCGTCCATGACCCAGGCGATCACCAGAATGACCACGGCAATGGTTATCTTTGCCAGATCGTAAGTGTCTACGCCTATCGTGATCAGACGGTTTCCCTCGCCGTTGTTGAGGGTCAGCACCACCGACACCGCCGCCTGGTAAAAAGGACTCGCTGCCTGCGAAATCAATAGAGCATAGGCTGATTTACGGTAACAGGCCACATTACGGGCCGTGAATATTTCCCCCTTGGCGTACAGACCGAAAAGAACCGCCATCTGCCAATACAGAAACATGTCCACTGCCGCAGGAACGACCTGGGCCGCCATGCCCAGGAGGCGCTGCCATATATCCAGTCCTTCCGCCGGGAAAAGGCTGCTGTACATTCTCAGAGGCAGGGGATCTATGCTCAAAAGATTTTGGGCATTGTCGGGCGCTATCCACAGCCAGGAGCATACAAGCACCAAAGGCAGCAGCATCAGCGACTGAAAAAGATACCGGAAAAGACGGCTTACACGGCGAATCTTGTCCATTGCCAGAACCTCCAGATAATGGGCGACGTTATATTGATAAGGGTTGTTCATGACCTGTCAATACGAGAAGTAATTAATGTTTGTCAATAACTAATACTCATAAAAAGAGAAGTTTCAATGTGAGACGTTTTGTCCGCAGTACCATGGGGGTGACTTGTGCCTCGTCCGTTCAATTTGCGGAAAAGGGAATGCCCGGCGGCACGCCATTCGCTGCCAAGAGCGGCGTGAGCGAATTGGAAACCGCGCTTTTCAGGGCCGATATCCTCCGCAAGGCAGACGTATTTTGCAGGCACTGCTCCGGGTCGGGAAGAGACCGTCCCGGCATGTCGGGCATCAGCTTTTGTCTTTTCCCGCCTGCTTCAGCGCGGCGGAAAAGTCCTTCACCAGTTTGAATGTATAGCCGCAGTTCGCGTGCACGATACCGTGCCGCAGGAACATGTGCAGCGAGGGATATTCAAGGCAGGCGGGAGGGCGGTTGTCGTAGTCCAGGCAGATATTGTCTTCGGAGAGGGATCGGCAGCGGAAAAGCAGCAGGGGGCCGGGGGCTTCGATGATTTCGAATCGTTCGTAGCCGGGGCAGTCCTTCACCATGCGTTGGAACTGTCCAGGGGTTTCCAGCCAGCGTCCCCGGTGGAAAAGGTGCAGGTTGCGGCAGCATGCGCCGCATTGCAGGCAGGCGCCCACCCGCACGGGCCGCACCCCCCGCAGGCGGTAGCACAGCAGCCGCAGTATGCCCCGGAGGGAAAGCCGGGAGAGCTTGTACTCGCCGCGCGGCAGATACTGCCGCGCAGAGTCCTTGGACATGGAAACGCGGAATTAGAAGGAAGCGACCATATCGCGTGTGATCTCGCGGTACAGGTCGCTGATGATAATGACGCCGATGGGTCTTTCGCCTTCCTCCACGACAACCCAGTTGCGCTTGGCCTCCAGCAGGGATTTGAGCACCAGGAGCAGCGGGTCGTTGGGCTTGACCGTGGGAACGTTCCTGTTCATCACCTTGGTTATCTCGATGCCGCTGCACATGCCGCAGGCGCGGCTGAAGGCGGCGTCCCAGTCGGTTGCATCTATATCCTTGAGCGACTGGTCCTGGATGACGATGTTTTCGGCTGTTTTCAGCACGTCGAATGCAGAGACCACACCTTTGAGATTGCCCATTTCAGAGAGCACCACGACAATGTGCGCTTCAGGCGCGTCCTTGAGGCTTTCGCGCATGATCTTCATCACATCGGCCAATGTTGCCTGGTCGTCGACCTTGGCGAAATCTTCACGCATGATGTCCCATGCGCGTTTGCGAAGGATCATTCTCATACCTCCTCGGTACGGTGCTTGAGCTTTGTTCCCGGCAGGGATACCCTTGCGGGGAAAATGTATCGCATCCAGAGCCGGTTTATTGCCGAAAAAATCTTACAAAGTGCGGTTATCCTATGCCTAGCATCAGAAAAAGTCTGCTTCAACTCCTTTTTTCCGGAGCCTACATGAAACGCTGGAACGACAAGCTCCGCCCCATGGAATTGTATGAAATAGACAAGCAGTCCCACAAGATGATGGTCGCCTGGATGCTTTTCGAACTGAACAGTAAGAACATGTCCCTGTCCGAAAAGCTGGCCCTGGGCAGCCGGATCGTGGAAGGCGGACTCTTCGAGTATTTCTACCGCCTTGTCATCACCGACATCAAGCCGCCCGTTTTTTACCAGATAAAGGCCATTCCCGAGCACTACGAGCGCCTCACCGCCTGGGTGCTGGAGCAGCTCATGCCCGTCATCCAGATTCTGGGGGACGACTTCTGCACCCGCATGCGCGACTATCTTGCCGTACCCGACCACCACGACCTGGCAGGCCGCATTCTGTTCGCCTCGCACCTTTACGCCAGCCGGTACGAGTTCAATCTCATCAAGGACCTCAATCCCTCGGACGAGGAACTGGAGGACATCGAACAAAGCTTCCACTCCTCCCTGCGGGAATACGACGACATTGACGGCGTGCCCGAACTGCTGGAACACGGCTCCACCCTGAACCGTTTCGCCAGCCTGTGCGGCCGGCTGCGCTTTCAGACCCGCTGGTCGCAGACGCCCCGAGTACCCGATACCTCCGTACTGGGCCATATGTTCATCGTGGCGTCCTTTGTCTATTTTTTCGGCTTGGAACACAACGCCTGCCAGGCCAGACTGCAAAACAATTTTTTTGCCGGACTGTTCCACGATCTGCCCGAAGTGCTTACACGCGACATCATCTCGCCGGTGAAGCGCAGTGTTTCCGGCATTGCCGGGCTTATCCGGGAGTACGAGGAAAACGCCCTGAACAACCGGGTCTTCTCCCCTCTTGAAAAGGGCGGCCATACCTGCCTGTCCGAGCGGCTGAAATTCTATCTCGGCATTGAGGACGCCTCGGAATTTCTCACCGTGGCGCGTCTTGAGGGCGATCTGGTCGAAGTCAGCTTCGAGCAGATGCAGACCGACTACAACCGGAACGAGTTCGACCCCAAAGACGGCAAACTTCTCAAGATTTGCGACAATCTCGCCGCATTCATCGAAGCCTATGCGGCCGTGCGCAACGGCATTTCCTCGGACCAGCTCCAGCAGTCCCTGTGGCGCATCCGGAATTCCTATCACAAGGAACCGTACCAGCACGGTGTGCATATCGGTGCGCTGATGGCGGACTTTGATTAGACGCCTGTCCGTTCTTTTTTGAATACGAATCCCCTCGTGTGACAAATTTGGCCCGTCCAGAAGAACGCAGTTCTTCTGGACGGGCCAAATTTGTCACACGAGGCACGGGAGCCAAGGGCCATCACGGCCCCTGGTGAAGGCCAGAGGGGGCGTCCATGGACGGACGCTGTCCCGCTGGCCAAATTCTTTCTGTTTTTCTTGCCTATCCCAATCCCAATGCGGCCAGCAGCTTTTCCGGCGGACGGCGCTCGGGCACGGTCTGTTTGGGCGTGGAACCGTCGATCCAGCCCTTGGACACGTAGAGGGCGCAAAAGCAGGCACCATATTCCCTGACGTCCTCTTCGCGGTAGGTGCAGGGGCAGAGGATGTCGCGGTCCTGCTCGTAGTCGCCGGAGGCCAGGCGGCACGGGCAGGCCATGTAGCCGTAGCGTTCCTTGTTGACGAGAAGGCTTTCCAGAAGAGGCATGGTGTAGGTCATGTCGGGATTGAAATAATACCCTTTTTTTTCCTGAAAATCCTTGAGCTTGTCGAAAAGGTTTTGGGCGTCCATCTACTTGCCCATGGCCTTGCGCATTTTTTCTTCGTCAAAGCCGACGACCACGTTGTCGTCGTCGAAGACGATGGTGGGAAAGGAGAGTCCTGGATTGTGGCGCTTGATTTCGTCGATGCAATCCGTGCGCTCCTGCCCGGCGAGCTGGTCCACGTAGGTGCATTCGAAATCGGCGTTGCAGTCTTCCAGAAACTGGCGAGCCTTTTTGCAGTGGATGCAGGTGGAAAGTCCGAATAATTTGATGGCCATGTCTGCTCCGTTTGGCGGCGGCAGGGAGTGTGGGGTCTGCTGCCGCGGTCTGCCGTGCGTGGCTGGCACGATTTCGGACACGGAGCGCGACCGATTCGCGCTCCGTGTTTCCTTGCGAAGAGCTACATGCTGGCGGCGACCATGCGGATGAGCCGCAGGAGCTGCCAGGTGAAGCCGGCTTCGTTGTCGTACCAGATGATCAGTTTGACTTGCGTACCATTCTTCACAGAAGTGCACAGTCCGTCAACCACGCCGCCGTGGGTGTCTCCGATGTAGTCCGATGAGACCAGGGGAATTTCCGTGTAGCCCATGTGGTCGTTGGCTGCCTTGCTCAGGGCGGCGTTGATTTCCTCGACAGTGGTTTCCCGTCCCAGCTCGGCCACCAGGTCCACAAGGGAACCGTCGGCCGTGGGGACGCGGACGGACATGCCGTCGAGCTTGCCGTCCAGTTCGGGCAGCACAAGGCCCACGGCCTTGGCCGCACCGGTTGTGGTGGGCAGGATGTTGACGGCGCATGCCCTGCCGCGGCGTCTGTCCTTGTGCGATCCGTCCAGAACGCGCTGGCTCATGGTGTAGGAATGGATGGTGGTCATGGTTCCGTATTTGAGGCCGAAGGTCTCGTTGAGCACCTTGGCGACCGGAGCCAGACAGTTGGTGGTGCAGGAGGCGTTGGAGATGATGCTGTGGGCGGCGGCATCGTACTTGTCGTGGTTCACGCCCATGACCACGGTGATGTCCGGGTTTTTGGCCGGAGCCGAGACAATGACCTTCCTGGCGCCGCAGGCGAGATGTTTTTCACAGGATGCGCGGTCGTTGAACTTGCCGGTGGATTCGATGACAAGATCGCATCCCAGTTCGCCCCAATTCCATTCACCAAAGCCGTGGCGGGTGACCTTGATGTGTTTGCCGTCGAAGATGAGTCCGTCATCGTCGTGTCCCACTTCGCCGGCATACGTTCCATGCACCGAGTCGTACTTGAACAGATAGGCCAGGTCCGCGTTGGAGGCGCGGGCATTGATCGCCACAAGTTCCAGCTCTTCGGCTGCACTTAGAATGCGGGCCAGGTAGCGCCCGATTCGTCCCCATCCATTGATTCCTACTCTTACAGTCATGATTCCCCCGATAGGTTGAAGCGAAAGAGTTTTTTGTCTGTCCGCGCCGGCGGTCTTCCTGGCAAGGGAAGACGGACCCGTATTCCGAAAGATGCGGAGGATTTTTTGCTCCGGGGCTTGCGGGTGTTGTTTTTCTGGCAACAGGGTCCATGCACACAACAAACTCTTTTTGGACCTTTCAGTGCGGGGTGTCGAAAGCGGAATCCGACACCCCGCATATTTCTAAGCGCTAGGCGGCGTTGGAGCTGCCCAATACGTTTTTGATCTTGTGCCGGACCATGTCCCGTACCGCGTCGCGGGCCGCGCCCAGGTAGGAGCGGGGGTCAAAGGCGGCGGGGTTTTCGTGCATGTATTTACGGATGACGGCGGTCATGGCCAAACGGATGTCCGTGTCAATGTTGATTTTGCACACGCCGTAGGTGGCCGCCTTACGCAGAAGGTCTTCGGGCACGCCCTGGGCGCTGCCGATGTCCCCACCGTATTCGTTGCACATTTTCACGAATTCCGGGAGCACGCTGGACGCGCCGTGCAGTACCAGGGGGTATTGGGGCATCATGTTGGAAATTTTTTCCAGACGGCCGAAGTCCAGTTTGGCTTTTCCGGCGAATTTGTATGCCCCGTGGCTGGTGCCGATGGCGATGGCCAGGGAGTCGCATCCGGTGCGTTCCACGAATTCCACGGCCTGATCCGGGTTGGTGTAGATGTGTTCTTCCGCGCTGACGTCTTCTTCCACGCCGGCCAGTACGCCGAGTTCGGCTTCCACCCACACGCCGCGTTCGTGGGCGTATTCTACGACTTCACTGGTCACGCGGATGTTTTCCTCAAAAGAGTGGCTGGAGCCGTCGATCATGACCGAGGTGAATCCGCCGTCGATAACGTCCTTGCAGATGGCGAAATCCTTGCCGTGGTCCAGGTGGAGCACCACGGGAAGGTCGGTGCGGTCCATGGCGGCTTCCATGAGTTTTATGATGTAGTCCTGCCCGGCGTAGGAGCGGGCCCCGGCAGACACCTGGAGAATAAGGGGCGAGCGTTCTTCCTGCCCGGCCTCCATGATGCCCTGGACTATTTCCATGTTGTTCACATTGAAAGCGCCGACGGCGAATTTCCCTGCGTAGGCCTTGGCAAACATTTCCTTAGGGGAAACAAGCGGCATTATAAACTCCCATGTCGATAGAATTTTTCAGTTGGGGAAAAGGAGAGTAAAACAGCCATCAAAGACCCCAAGTATATACGCATCGGCGGGCTTTCATGTCAACGAGGGCGAACTTTTGGCAGGAGATTTCGAATTATCTTTTTTATGGGAAAAACAGGCCGGATGCGGGGAAAGGGAGCAGGGGGCGAGGGGGCGGTGTTTTTGCCGGCAACCGTGCCGGGCGGATGTTTCCGATATATACGGGACGAGTTCAACGGAAACCTATCCGAAAGAGTGGGCAATTCTCTATGGTTAGGAAATATAATGCCTCTCTTCAAGGGGATGGCATATGGTGGTAACCGTAACGTCACAATTTTTCAGCGCTGTCATCCGGCTGGTTTGAGCGGCGGAGCATTTTCCCCGCCCGAAGCTGCCGACAAGCCACGCGAACCGGACTCGCGGGCCTGACACGCGGATCAGGCGCCAAGGGGGCTTCTCATGATCCATCGGATTGTATCGGCACTGCTTTTCCTTCTTCTTTGCACCCCGGTATTGAACGCACACGCCGACAAGGTGGGGCTGGCGGTGGACAGCCTGGGGGTGGACGACTTCGCGGGAAACGACCTGCTTCTGCTGGGAGCCGCAAAGGCAGGCAGGACACTTGGGATCGAGTTCCAGGTTGCCGAGCCCATGCGCAATGAAACACCGCACCAAGTGGTGCAGCGGCTGCTGGATACGGGATGCGGCGTGGTCATGGCCGGAGGAGGCGAATACCAGAATGCGGTGCGCGACAAGGCTTTGCAACATCCCGGCGTGCGCTTCGTGCTTATTGATGCGCCCGAGGCACGCGCGGGGCGCATGGCGAAGTCCGCAGGAACCATGCCCGCCAATGTCACCAGGATTGTTTTTCGCCAGCAGGAGGCCGCCTATCTGGCCGGGATGATGGCCGGAGCTGTCGAGGACTCGCAGTGGGTGGGCGTACTTTTTAGCGAGCCGGGATGGGAATCCCTGGAACTGGCCGAGGCGTTCTATCGGGGCGCGAAGGCGGTGAATCCCCGGCTGGCCCTGATGGTCCGCTATGTTTCCGAACGGGGGCCGCGGGCCGTCATGGGGGCTGCGCAGGCTCCTGGCCAGGCCCGCTTCATTGCCGGAGAAATGTACGACGCGGGATGTTCTGTCATTCTGGCGGCGGCGGGATATTCGGACACCGGCGTTTTTCAGGCTGCGGCCCGGCACGGCAAGCTGGCCGTAGGCGGGGATTCCGGTCTTGGATTTCAGGCAACCGCCCACGTGTTGACCAGCCTGGACAAGCGCATGGACATGGCCGTGGTCATGGCCGCCCGGCTGCTGGCCGAAGGGCGGCTGGAAAATGGTGAATACAGCCTCGGACTGGCTGAACGCGGTGTGGGGCTGACCCCTGTTTCCCGTGCGTGCGACCGGATTCCTCCGGCCATTCTCGAACGTGTGCGGGTAGAGGCTGACTTGCTGGCCGGACGGGGCCGTCCGGCTCCGGAATGGACTCCCGCCATGCTGGCAGGTCCGTCCACAGGCTTGACAGAACGCAACATGGCGTGCCATTAAAAAACCATGAACAGCAAGAACACCCTCAATCTCACCGGTTGGTTTTGGTGGCGGTCCTGGAGCAACGGGCCGTGGGGTGTTTCTGTGGCATAAAGTCTTTCTCCCGGGTGGAGCAAGAAAACTGATCAACACAACCGCGGTAGCGCAAGCTGGCGCGGTTTTTCATTACCGGGCCGGGGCGCTGCGCACAAGGAGACGCGCAATGACAACCTATCCCGATTCCAAAGGCTTTTTCGGCCAGTATGGCGGACAGTTTCTGCCGCCGGAAATCCTGCCCATTGTCAACGAACTGGCCGACGTTTTCGACGAATACAAGGACGATCCCGAGTTCAACCGCGAGTTCGCCCATTATCTGAAGCACTATTCCGGCCGTCCCACCCCCCTGTATCTCTGCGAAAACCTGACCTCCCGCCTGGGCGGTGCCAAAATTTATCTCAAGCGCGAAGACCTCAACCACCTGGGCGCGCACAAGGTCAACAACACCATCGGGCAGATCCTTCTGGCCAAGCGCATGGGCAAAAAAAAGGTCATTGCCGAAACCGGCGCGGGCCAGCACGGCGTGGCCACGGCAGCCACCTGCGCGCTCATGGGCATGGAGTGCGTGGTCTACATGGGCGCGGAAGACGTCCGGCGGCAGCAGCTCAATGTGTTCCGCATGGAAATGATGGGAGCCAGGGTCATTCCCGCCACCAGCGGCCAGTGCACACTCAAGGAAGCCGTGGACGAGGCGTTGGGCGCCTGGGTGCAGGAAGCGGACACCACGTTCTACCTGCTCGGTTCGGCCGTGGGACCGCACCCCTACCCCAAGATGGTGCGCCATTTTCAATCGGTCATCGGCAAGGAATCGCGGGAACAGATGCTGGAACTTGAAAAGCGTCTGCCCGACTACATCATTGCCTGCGTGGGAGGAGGTTCCAATGCCATCGGTCTGTTTTCCGGCTTTGTGGATGACCCGTCCGTGAAGATCCAGGGGGTGGAGCCTTCGGGCCGCGGCCTGGCAGTGGGCGACCACGCGGCCACCCTGTGTCTGGGCAAGCCCGGCGTGATGCACGGCTTCAATTCGTACATGCTTCAGGACGAAAAAGGTGAGCCCGCTCCGGTCTATTCCATTTCCGCAGGGCTTGATTATCCCAGCGTGGGACCGGAACACAGCCTGCTGAAAGACCTTGGCCGGGCCGAATACGTCATGGCCAGCGACAGGGACGCCCTGGCCGCGTTCTTCATGCTTTCGGAGTGCGAAGGCATCATTCCGGCCCTGGAATCGGCCCACGCCCTTGCCCAGGCCATTCGTCTGGCGCCGACCCTGGACAAGGAGCAGATCATTCTGGTCAACCTGTCCGGTCGGGGCGACAAGGACGTGGCCCAGGTGGAGGAAATGCTCCGCAAGGGCGTCATCGACCGCAGCAAACTGACCATCGAGTAGATATTTGTTATTGCGCGCGCAGGGCGTGGGGAGCGGACCGGGTCCTTCTCCACGCCCTGCAAAGCGGGAAGCGTTTTTGTCGGCCGGAATTTCCCCGTCTTTGGAGGCCGCTTTCACGGGCATTGCGGAATTGTCATGGAGCAAAAGATTCATTAGGTAGGATGTTTTTTAACGACCTTCCCTTCATCGAGGAAAGCTGCAATGACCCCTGCCATCGCCAAGGCGAAAAAAGCCAAGATTTCCTATTCCATCCATGAATACGACCACGATCCCGCAGCGGAATCGTTTGGAAAGGAGGCGGCGGAAAAATTGAATGCGGACCCCGCCCGGGTGTTCAAGACCCTGGTGGTGACCGACGGTGGCAGGGAGCTGGGCGTGGGCGTGGTTCCCGTCATGCAAAAGCTCGACCTGAAGCTGCTGGCCAAGGCGTTGAAAGTGAAAAAAGTGGACATGGCCGAGGTCGGACTGGTGGAGCGCGTCACCGGGTATGTGGTCGGAGGCGTAAGCCCGCTGGGGCAGAAAAAGCAGCTCCGGACCGTTATCGACTCCTCGGCAAAAGACTGCGAAACCATCTTCGTCAGCGCGGGGCGGCGGGGGCTGGATATCGAACTTTCTCCAAAGGACCTTTGTTTCCTGACGAACGCCGCATTTGCGCCCATTGCCAGATAAGGCACATTTCATGGCCGACGCATGAGAGGGAAATCCTTTTGAAATAGGCCGCGACCAGACCAATCCCCCTGTTTTCTGGGGCCGATTTATTCCATTGTCCTGTTCCGCAACGTAAGCAGCCGCATGCCGTAGGCAACCTGCCCCAAGGAGATGCAGCCGTCGTTGGGCGGCAGATGGGTGTGGGTGAGGACATGCAGTCCTTTGGCCCGGAGAGCGGCAGGCAGTTCCAGGCTCAGGGTCATGTTCTGCATGACGCCCCCGGAAAGCCCTACAGCGGTTGTGCCGGTTTTCCTGGCCATGGACGCGGCCAGTTCCGCGAGGCCGTGGATGAGACCGGCGTGAAATTTCCGGCTGATCACGCCGGGAGCCACTCCGTCCGCATGGTCGCGGACAACCCGGGCAAACAGGTCCAGGGTATCGAGCAGGGCCGGTGATCCTTCGCTTCCCGCCACGAACCCGCATTCATACCGTCCCTTTTCGCCCATGTCCTGGGCCGCTTCCAGACGGATGGCGGCCTGTCCCTCGTATTTCACTTCCAGGCAGATGCCGAGCAGGGCGGCCACCGCGTCGAAGAGCCTGCCGCAGCTTGTGGACGCGGGGCAGTTGACGCCCTTGTCCACCATCTGGTCCACCAGGTCGGAGGCTTGCGCTTGGGCCGGCAGCCAGGGCATCCGGGAGGGCGGCAACGTGATGCCGCACGTGCGCAACATGGCCTGGGCAATGCGCCAGGGGTTGCGGATGGCGGCCTCGCCACCGGGCAGCGGGACGGGGGCGAAGTGGGCCAGCCGTCGGTGCTCCAGCGTGCGGGTGTCCACGTACAGACATTCGCCGCCCCACAGGGTTCCGTCTTTGCCGTAGCCGGTTCCGTCCAGGGCAAGACCTATGAGCGGGCCGTGGTGCTTGTTTTCCGCGGCCACGGAATGGATGTGGGCGAAGTGGTGCTGCAGCCCGATCCTGGGTATGGGGGGGCTGGCGGAATCGCTTTTTTCCGCGGCATAACGGGTGGTCATATAGTCGGGGTGCAGGTCGTGGACGACCAGCTCCGGCGTCACCTGCAGAATATCCTGCAAATGGGCGGCGATTTCCTTGTAGAATCCGAACGTTTCCAGATTTTCCATGTCCCCTATGTGCTGGCTGACGAACGCCTGGTCCCCCTTGCTGAAACAAAGGGTGTTTTTCAGCTCCGGCCCTGTCCCGAAGACGCAGGGTCCCTCATGGGCCAGAAATACGGGCGAGGGGGTGAATCCCCTGGCGCGGCGGAACATCTGGGGCGTGGCCGGGGTTTTCGTGTCCTTTGCCGGCAGGGTGCGCAGCACCGAGTCGTCGGTGCGGATAAGGATGTCCCGGTTGTGCAGCAGGAAAATGTCGGCGATGTTCCCCAGCCGTTCCAGGGCTTCGCGGTTGCCGATGGCGATGGGTTCGCTGCTGGCGTTGCCCGAGGTCATGACCAGGGCGGCGGGCCCCTTGGTCTGCCCGGCATAGTGGGCGAAAAGCACATGGTGCAGCGGGGTGTAGGGCAGCATGACCCCGAAGAAGTCGTTGTCCGGGGAGATGCCGGGTGCCAGGGGCGTACCGGAACGCTGGCGCAGGAGCACGATGGGCCGTTTGGCGCCTGCCAGCCATTCCTCGTCCGCCGGGGTGACGGTGCCGAGCTTCCGGGCGGTTTCCAGGTCGGGAACCATCACGGCCAGGGGCTTGCCCCAGCGGTTCTTGCGTTGGCGCAGGCGCTGGACCGCGTCCGGGTCGCAGGCGTTGACCGCCAGATGGAAGCCCCCCAGCCCCTTGATGGCGGCAATGCGGCCTTGGGCAAGTTCCGCGGCGATGCGGACCATGGCCTCGTCGTTTTCCAGCAGGCCGGGGCTGTGCGGGGCGGTTTGTCCGCTTTGCGGCAGACATGCCCAGACCTTGGGACCGCAGACCGGGCAGGCGTTGGGCTGGGCATGGAAACGCCGGTCCATGGGGTTTTCGTATTCCTCCCGGCAGGCGGGGCAGAGGGGAAAGCAGGCCATGGAGGTTTTTTCCCGGTCGTAGGGAATGGAGCGGGTTATGGTGTAGCGAGGTCCGCAGTTGGTGCAGTTGGTGAACGGGTAGCGGTAGCGGGGATTGGCCGGGTCGGCCATGTCGTTCAGACAGTCCGCGCAGGTGGCCGTGTCCGGGGAGATGAGCACGTTGTGCCCCTGCCCCGCGCTGCTGGCAAGGATGGCAAAGGACTCTTCCCGGTCGAGCGGGGCAACGTCTTCCTGGCGCAGGCTGGTTATGCGGGCCAGGGGCGGGAGCCTGTCCGTGAGGTCCTTGCTGAATCCGTTCACGGAGTCTGGCGGCCCCTGGATTTCCAATATCACCCCTTCAGGCGCATTGCAGACCGTGCCGGTCAGTTGGTGCTCGTGCGCGATGCGAAAGACGAAAGGGCGAAACCCTACGCCCTGGACCTGGCCTGCAATGACGAAGCGGCGGCGGATGAAGTGCTGCATGAATGGTTCCTGGTGCTCCCATGCTCACGGGTGATGGCGGATTCTTGGAAATATTGCCGCATCGTTTGCGGTGCGTCAATGAATGGCTGGGAATGGCCAGGGCGACGTGAGATGGAAGGCTGGGGCGGGATGGTTCAGAAGAACCGCTGCCACAGACTTTTCAGCCTGCCGCGCAGCAGACGCAGGGGCCGGAACGTTTCCGGGGCGAGCCGTTCCGGAAGGATGAAGCCCGAAGCGTCCACGTCCTGGGGCGTACGTTCGGGAAAGGACACGCCGCAGAGGTCCGCGCCAGGCCTGCGCAGGGACGCGGCCAGATTCCACAGCGGCACGTCGCGGGGCGTGAGCCCCAGGATATTGTACAGTGTCGCGTCCAGGGCGTGCATGTTGGTGCTGGCCGCCACAAGTCCCATGTCGAAAGGTTTGCCGCCGATGGGGCCTTGCACGTGCATGGCCGTGATGGCGTCCACCAGGTGCAGCCGTGCCGGAACAGTCTCGGCGATTTCCAGGATGAGGCGCGGAAAGGTGGTTCCGGCGTCGCCGTGGTGGTAGTGGGCCAGGGCCTTGCGCGGACCGCAGACGCATCCGAACAGGTTTTTTACGGCCGCGCTGACGCGCATCTGATTGTGGGCCTTGAGCTTGGGCAGATTGATGATGGCGTCGGCCTCCAGAGCGTCGCGGGAAATTCCTATGGATAGCCCGGAAGGCAGTGTCATTTTTTTCGGACGGCCCAGGGTGATCAGCCGGACGGGCAGATCCCGCAACGCCTCTTGCAATCCGCTTTTCCGGGCCACGGACGTCGCGCTGCCAAAGGAGGGGGAATCCCCCACCGTCACCCGCACTCCGTATTCCAGAAGCACTTTGCAGACCTGGCGCACGAACAGCGGATGGGTGGTGGAGTACAACGCGTTGCGCGCCCCCACCAGATTGGGCTTGACCAGCACGTGTGTGCCCAACGCGGGGAGGAATCCCGCCGCATACATCATGTCGTCGAGCAGAATGCCGAGTCCGGGATCGGCGTAGTCTGGACAGTGCTGAAGAATAACCGGGCAGGGCATGGTGGTCCTTTATGAGCGCGTTGTCGGTGGCAATACGGACAGGGCTTCGGGGTACATCGGAAGCCGGAGCCGGGGGTCCGTGGGCGCGAGGGCGGGATTTCGAAAAAATTGCGCCTGCGGTCTCGATGCATGCGGCCGGGCGTCGCAGTTGCAGGGCGCGAAAATCGGTGTCGGTCTTATTCCCCTCGCCTTAACGGGTGGAAGCGCGGCCATGGAAAACCGACTGGCGGATCAGGATTTTTTCCGCCAGGGGTTTTCCCTGCCTTCTGCCAGGCGGTCGATGTTTTCCCGGTGTTTCCAGTACAGCAGAAAAGTGGCGATGGCCGCGAACAAGGCGACGCCGAAATTGCCGGAAACAAACAGGAACACGGGCAGAGCCGCGCCGAACATGAGGGCGCCCAGGGAAACGTAGCCGCTGGCCGCGATGGCCGTCACGCCCAGGAGCACGGCAAAGAGGACGCTGAAAAAGCCCAGGGGGATGAAGGCGGCCGATCATGGTGGCGAATCCCTTGCCTCCGCTCATGCCCAGCCAGCAGGAATACATGTGGCCGAGGACGCAGGCCAGGGCGCACAGGCCAAGGAAGAACCAGCTCTCGCTCAAGCCGGTGGCGATCCAGACCGGAATGGTGCCCTTGAGCACGTCCAGGGCCAGGACCAAGATGCCCAGCCTGGTGCCGCAAAGCCGGGCAACATTGGTGGTTCCGATGTTCCGGCTTCCGGCTTCGCGCGGGTCCACATTGCAGGTGGTTTTTGCCACGAGCAGCCCGAAGGGGACCGCGCCGATCATATAACATACGGCCAGCCAGAGTATGTTCAGCATATGTGCAAGCTCCTTGGGTTCTCGTGTGGCGCGGATGCGGATGCGTCCTACCGGAGTCGGGCAGTCTATCCTAATCATATGCCGTCTACAAGGGGGCGGGCGGCGCCTCGTGAGGTGTCCGCAAAATGCGCATACGTATTTTGCAGGGGCTCGCGATTCTGGAAAACGGGATTTTCGGTTCGCTCAGGCCTTTTTTTGCGGCGCACGGCAGGCTCTGCCCGCAATGTTCAATGCCGCATTCGTCGTCACCTCTTTTGTCTGCGGATTGAGCGGACGCGACATTGGCCGGCGTTATCCGTCATGGGTGTGGGGCATGTCCCCATGGGCATGGACGTGGCGGTGCAGATGGTAGAAACTGCCGTCCTGCTGTTGCAGTTTGCCTTGTTTGAGAGCCATGACCGAAGTCGTTATCTGGGTCAGGAAATCCCAGTCGTGGGAGATGGCGAGCAGTGCGCCGGGCCATTTTTGAAGGACGCGGATGAGCCGGGTGCGGGTGTCCGGGTCCAGGTCGTTGGTGGGTTCGTCCAGAATGAGCGCCGCGGGCCGCATGGACAGAATGGAGGCCAGGGCCACGAGTTTTTTTTCACCGCCCGAGAGCTTGTGCGTGATCCGCTTCTCGAAGTCATACAGCCCCAGGTGGTGCAGGGCCTCCCTGGCCGCCTCTCGGGCGGCTTCCGGGGAAAGCCCCTGGTTGAGGGGGCCGAAGGCCACATCCTCGACGACCGTGGGGCTGAAGAGCTGGTCGTCCGGATTCTGGAAAAGATATCCCACCCGTTCTCTCACGTGTCGGAAGGCGGAATCGTCGGCCGGGTTGGGCAGGGGGGCGCCCATGAAAAAAACCTGTCCGCCCGTGGGGGAGGCCAGGCCCAGGGCGATGCGGGCCAGGGTCGTCTTACCCGTGCCGTTGGGACCGATAAGCCCGACCCTGCTGGATGTGGTCAGGTGCAGGTTCGCCTTGTTCAGAAGGACTGGAAGGCCGGGATAGGCAAAGGTGATTTCGCGCAGCTCCAGGGAGAAGTCGGAGAGATGGTTCATTATGGCAGGCCTCGCAGAATCAGTTGGTCGGCCGCGACCAGCAGGAGGGATGTCAGCAGGGCCGCGCCGAGAAAAAGCGTATCGCGCCTGTCGGGTTCGGTGCTGTCCAGGCTGTGAAACGTGCCGTTGAATCCGCGGCAGCGCATGGCCTCGTACACCCGTTGGGAGCGCTCCACGCTTTTTACCAGAAGCATTCCGGCAAGGTAGGCGTAAGTCCTGTAGGATTGCAGGCTGGTGCGCGGTCGGAATCCCCGCAGGGTGGCCGCGGTACGCAGGGTGACGTATTCGCGGGAAAGGGTGTCTAAGTAGCGGCAGGTGAAGGCGATCAGGGCGCACATTTTGGCGGGCAGACGGAGCCGTTGCAGGGCGTGTCCCATGCGGTGCGAAGGGATGGTCCCGGCCAGGGCCATGAACGCGGCCATGATGGCGTTGGCCTTGAGCGTTACCAGCAGGCAGACCGCGATGCCCTCCTGCGTGATGCGCAGCGGGCCGACCATGGCCATGGTCTGTCCGGGGTATGTCCAGGGGACGGTGGCCCATAGAAAAAGGACGAACCCGTTGGTGGCCAGCAGGCGGTGCAGGCTGCGCCTGCGGCCGAATCCGCTGAAGGGCAGCAGCAGGAACGCCGGAATGCAGGCGATCAGTGCTGGACCCGGAGTGTGCAACAGGGCCACGGACAGACTGAAAATTCCGGCGCCAGCCAGCCGCAGGGCAGGGTGGATACGCAGAAGGGGACCGACGGTCTGGGGACCGCCCGATACGTCGGCCATGGGCGCTCTCCCGATTGTTGCAGATTGTTGAACAGCAAGGCCGGAATCCCTAGGGATTCCGGCCTTGCATACATCGTTCGCTTCGCGGGCTCAATCTATTTTGTGGCAAAGGGCTTGAGTTCTATCCAGAGTACGGCCCCGAGTTCCACGTCCTTGCCCTCGATCTTGTAGTCCGCGTCGTTGAGCGCGGCAAAGCCCCACCAGCCGGGCAGGGGCATGGAAACCGTGAACACGCCGTTGCCGTCGCACAGGACTTCCTGGGTGACCATGCAGTCGTGGGGTGCCTTGAACTGGCCGTTCCTGTTGTAGTACTCCACTTCCACGCGGGTGTAGGGGGCGGGCTTGCCGTCCATGAGCACGATGCCCTGGAAGGTGTTGCCGGCGTAGTTGCCCCAGGGGCGGGTAAGGGGCACGATTTCCGTTTTCAGCCCCACTGGGGTGTTCCAGGCTTCGCCTTCGTCATAGGCCGAAACAACGGTCTTGGTGTAATGGATGATGTAGTTGTCTTCCGCGGGTTCGGGGTAGGCTTCCGGCTCCATGGCGAAAATGTACATTCCGGGCCGTTTTGGTTGGTAGCCTGCCTTCCAGGCCGCATGGTCCATGACTTTTGCCGGTTTCAGGGCGCCGAGCAGGTCTTCGCTTTCGCCGTCGTGGAACACCTTGAACATCTTGGGTTTGACAAGGTCCATGCCCTGTCCCTCGAAGGGATGGGAAAAGGACAGGGTGAGTTCCACGGATTTCTGGCCTTGCGGCAGGATGGATTCGCTGGGAATGATCATGCCGAAGTGGGCCAGGGCCGGAAAGGGCAGGGCCAACGCAAGGCCCAGGAAAAATGTCACCAGGAATCCGGGAAACAGGGCGGCGGTTCGGTTCATGCGGTTCTCCCCATGGTTTGTGAGCTTGTCGAGCATTTGATTTGAAATGATGGCTTGAAGGTGCTTATAATTAAAAAAACGTAGCACAGTCAAATACAAAGCATGGAATTCGTATTTCTGCACGGTCCGTCCCGGCGTGAGGGAAGGAACAGGCTTGGGGGCAGGGGACGGGGCGTCAGCGGGACCATGCCGCCGTTCGCCGGAAAACAGATTGGAAAGCCCCCGCAGGTAGGCGGCCTGCGGGGGCAAACGGTGGTTTGGCGTCAGATCCGGGTGTTAGATCATCCGATCAAGCATAGTTCCCTTGCCAGAGTACGCAGCGTCCAGGACGCTTTTCTGGAAGTCATAATCCGACGAGTTGTTCGGGCCCACGTTGCTCCCGGAATTCATGTAATCCAGGGTCTTGGACACGACCTGCGCGCCGAACGTTTGCTTGTCCACCGGAGCCATGCTCTGGCTGGACGACGAGTTGTTCAGGGTGTCGAGCGTTTCCGACACGACCTGAGCCCCGAATGTTTGCCGGTCAAAGGGGGTGAATCCCCCGGAACCGGAGATACTTGAGATAGACATAGTCCCCTCCCAGGAGGAAGTACGGATCAGACGCTTATTCGTCGTATCGGCGGGGAACTTTGCTTTCTTTACCCCTGTGGGAAAAAAAATGAAAAAAAGTTTTGCGTGGTCTGCAACGGCTTCAGTCTTAAAAGAGGAGACACCGCCATGCCGCATGTGAATAACAGGATCACCGTAGGGCGGGCCCAGGCGGCAAGAGGCCGGGCTCATCCAGAAGATGACCGACCTGCTTGTGGGTATTCCGGGAAAAAACCGGAGACCACCGTGGTGGCCATCGACGAGGTGGATACGGACAAATGGGAAGCCGGGGGCGAGCAGATCGGCTTCCTGCGCGGGAAGAGTCCGCAAGAATAAATATTCCCACCCTGTTGCGGCTTGATTTCCTGTGGTGCGGCCGGTACTTGTTTTTGCAATGCCGCGATCCGTGGAATCTTCCCAAAGGGAATGGGGGGACGCCCGCTTGCGAATGGTCGCGGTTCGGGATGCTGTGTCCCGATGTTCTTTCAGTCAATTTTTGACTGCCTGTCCTCGGAAGTCCGGTGAAATTCCGGCGCTAGCCCGTAACCGTAATGGGGGACGATGGCCGCAGTATGCCACTGTGCGGGGCACCGCATGGGAAGGCGCGGCCGGAGGATGATCCCTAAGCCGGGAGACGAGCCCGAAAGGCAGGAACCAGTTGGGCTTCGAGGCTTGGCCTGGTTCCTATTGACGCCTGATGGCTGCAATGGAAGGCATTTTGTTTCCCTCGAAGCCTCCGTCATCAATCTGTATTGACGCGGAGGTTCTCTTCATGCGTGCTTTTTTTGCTTTTGGTCGCGCGCGGGCCGTTGTGCCTGCACTGTTTTTGACATGCTCCCTGTTGTTTGCGGGTTCACTCGACAGTGAGGCCGCCTCCCTGAAAAACGGTCCGGACACTACGGATCAAGTTGGTTCCGGGCCGGCCGTTTCCCCGGAAAGGGCAGAAGGCGGCCGCTTGGACGAAGTCGTTGTCACGGCCACGGCAGAACCCACCAAGGCCAGAAATCTTCCCGTCCATGTACAGGTGTTGGACCGCAAGGAAATCGAACGTTCCGGGGCCGACACCCTGGCCGGTTTTCTGAACAAACGGACTCCGGCCACCTACATCACCTATCCCGGTTCTTCCACGTCCATCACCCTGCGCGGTGTGCGTTCCTTTACCGGGGCAGGCTCCGATGTCGAGGACCGCGTACTTCTGCTGGTGGACGGCCACCGGGCCGGAACCGGCAACCTGGAGGCCTTTCCCCTGGACAATGTGGAGCGGGTGGAAATCATGCGCGGTCCTGGCTCTGTGTTGTACGGCGGTTCGGCCATGGGTGGGGTTATTAACATCATCACCAGGCGGGGCAGGGGCCAGGCCACAGGTTCCGTCGGCGCGGACGTGGGATCGTTCGACTCCTCCAAACTGAGCGCGGGCGTTTCCGGCGGACTCAAGGACGATGCGGGCGGGTATTCCCTGGCCGTGCGCACTGTTTCCCGCGGCAACTACCGTGCTCCCGGCTACGGCGAGTACGAGAATACCAAGTACAACGACCGGGCCGTTTCAGGTTCCATCACCTATCGGCCTTCCACAAACCATGAATTCAACGTCATGGGCAGCTACTTCGACGTGTACGACACCGGCGCCCCCGAAGCGGTGTACAATCCCCTGTCCGACCAGAAGGTGGACGACCTCAATGCCCAGATCGCCTTTGCCTACGACGGCAAGGCTCCGTCCGACGAATTGGCCTGGCATTTCAGCGGATATGCCGTAAAGCACGAGCGGGAAATGAAGGATGCCGCCTGGTACGACAGATCCCTGTTCGACTCCTCCACCGTGGGCGTACGCGGCCATTTCACCCTGCCCACGTTCTCCTTCGGCCGATTCACCCTGGGCGGAGAAACAACGAGCATCGAGGAGGAGCGCGACGGAGGTCCCGGCACGTCGGGCATTTATTCGCCGGACTTCGAGTACGGCATATATGCCTTGTTTGCCGAAGAGCGAATCGAGACGGATCGTTTCGCCCTGGTGCTGGGGGCCAGATACGATGACTACGAGGTCAAGGCTTCGGCCAACAAGGCCTACGCCGACGTGGAGTCCGACCGTAAAAACTTCGATCATGTCACCTGGCGGGCCGGGGCGTCGTATTGGGCCTTGGATTGGCTGGCCCTGCGCGCATCGGTGGGTACGGCCTTTGTGACGCCGAGGGCCGACAAGCTTTCCAGCAGATATTCCTTCTGGGGGCAGCAATACATCGGCAACTCCAGTCTGAAGCCGGAAAAGAGCACCACGTATGAAGGCGGGCTTGATCTTGCGTACGAACGGTTCAATGGCGCGCTGACCTATTTTGTCAGCGAGTATGAAGACGCCATCGCCACGCAGCGCATCACCGTGGACGGCGACCCCGACTGGACGACCTGGACCAACTCCAAGGGGCGTCGTATCGCGGGGCTGGAGTGGTTTCTGGATTACACCTGCGGATTCGACCTGGGAAAAAAGACCCTGGAGCTGCGGCCCTACCTGAACGGATCCTACCTGACCGAGCGGAAGGAACTCGACGATGAGCTGACCGGTCAGCGCGGCACGGATACGGTTCTGAGCGTCAGCGAGTACAGCCTGACCACCGGCCTGGAAATGGGCTACGACGGATGGATGAGCCTGGATTTCTGGGGGTATTTCGCCGGTCCGCAAAAGATCATGGACTATGACATGAACTCCCCCGAGTACATGCAGACCGTGAACAAGTCCGGCTTCAACGTCTGGTCGGGCCCGGTTCAGCCCTGAAACCCATGGAAAAATCTGAAGACATGGCTGCAGGTGGACAACGTCTTTGACGAAAAGTACTCCTATGGTGGATGGCTACCCCATGCCGGGCGCGGGAGTGTCCGTGGGCGTCGCCTATACATTTTAGCCTGCCGAAGTTGCTGTCTGCCGGGCCTGTAAAACCCGGCGGACGGCTTTTTGCTTCGGCACAAGGACCCGCAATGCTTTGTGACGCTGCCCATTCCATGGCCGAAGGCACCAAAGGCCTGATTTCGTGCGAAGTGACGGATGACCATGTTCGTGTGCGTTTTTCCCGTTCGGCCCGTGTCTTCAGTTCTGCCGTGCTGGGTGGCGGCATGTGCGTGACCGATCAGGTCGTCAATGTGCGGGTGGGCGAGAATTTTCCGGGCAAGAGGACGGATTTTCCCGATCCGGCAAAGGCCATTGCCATATACTGCCGGGAACGCGGTTGGAAAGACGATGCCGTGGGCATGATGACCGCCGCGTCCATGCAGTCCTTCCGGGCCAGTCGTATGGAAGATTCCGGGGCGCAGGTGGTCGCTCTGGTGACCTCGGGGCTGTCCAACGCGCTGCGGGCCGGGGACCCTGCCGGCTGCCGGGGGCGGGGCCCGGACGGGTGCACCTGCAATGGTGCCGATGAAGCCACCTTGGACGGGTGCGGGTACACGCCCGGAACCATCAATATTATAATGGTTACCAGCGCCACCCTGGACCCGGCAGCCCATGTGGAATGCATCCAGATGATAACCGAGGCCAAGACTGCCGTGCTTCAGGACCTTGGCGTGGTCAGCGGGGCCACCGGGCGCACGGCCACGGGCACGGGGACCGACGCCGTGGCGGCTGTCAGCCTGGGGGCCGGGCCGCGCGTCCGCTATGCCGGTAAGCATGTCCCCTTTGGCGAAATGGTCGCCTGTTCGGTTATTGAGGCCCTTGCCGCCTCACTGCATTGGTACGGTGGAACGCCATGCGCTTTCTGATTCCTTCCGCAGCAGTGGCTGCCTTCTATTTTTTCTCCTGCCTTTTTCCCGTGCCCTGCAATGCCCGAACCGTCACGGACATGTCCGGGACCATCGTGCATCTGCCGGACCATCCTCGGCGGATCGTCGCCCTTTCCCCCGGCATCACGGAAATCGTTTACGCTTTGGGGCTGGGGAACCGGCTGGTCGGTACCACCCGTTTTGGCGACTACCCGCCCGAGGCCCGGAACCTTCCCCGCGTAGGTTCGTACAATTCCCTGGATG
This sequence comes from Desulfovibrionaceae bacterium, assembly GCA_963665185.2. Classification (GTDB taxonomy): domain Bacteria; phylum Desulfobacterota; class Desulfovibrionia; order Desulfovibrionales; family Desulfovibrionaceae. The sequence continues at coordinate 155,026 of CAXXPO010000015.1, forward strand.
TGGAGCGCATCGGCGCGCTCGGGCCGGACCTGTGCATCGCCACCATGGACGGCAATCCCCAGCAGAGCATACGGCAGATCATCGACCTCGGCATTCCCGTGTATGTGGGCAATCCCACCAATCTGGACAGGACCATCGAATTCATAGCCCGCCTGGGCGAGGCCCTGGGGGTGCCGGAAAAGGGACGGGATCTGGCAACGGCCATGCGTGGGAAGGTGGATGCAGTACAACGCCGGGTCGCCCTCCTGGAAAAACCCACGGTCTTTTACCAGATAATGCCCCACCCCATCCGTTCCGCGGGATGCAATACCTTTCCCGGCGAACTGATCGAGCTGGCCGGAGGCGTCAATCTGGCCGGGGACAGGACGCTCTATCCCCGCTTCAGCCTGGAGGAAGTGGTTGTGCTGGCTCCGCAGGTGCTCATCCTGTCGTCCATGGGCGGCATGGAGCGCGATTCCTATGACCGGTGGATGACCTGGACTTCGGTTCCGGCGGTGCGCGACGGGCGCGTGCATGTCGTCCCGGCGGATACGCTCAACCGTCCCGGACCACGGCTGGTGCAGGGACTCGAGATGCTGGTCGGCCTGCTCCATCCGCAGGCGGAAATGCAAAAAACAGTGGAGTCCCTGCCATGAGTGTGCGGCAGCGCATGTTTTGGGCCGTGATCCTTTTCGGACTGCTGGCCCTGGCCGCGCTTGCTCTGGCCACGGCCATCGGGCCGAGCGGCATGGATTTTTTCGGGGCCCTGCGCGTCTTGTCCGGGCAGGATGCCGCACCGGGCGGACAGAATGAAATGGGAGAGGCCATCATCCGGCGGATCCGCCTGCCCCGCGCCATGCTGGCCGTGCTGGCCGGCGGGGTCCTGTCCCTGGGCGGACTTGTTTTTCAGGCTCTTTTGCGCAACCCCCTGGCCGAACCGTACATTCTGGGAGTCTCCGGAGGGGCTGCCGTGGGCGCCATAGTCGGCCAGTTGCTTGGGCTGGCGAGCCTGCATTCCAACGGTTTTTTCGCCTTTTTGGGGGGTCTTGCGGCCACGGCCTTCGTGCTCCTGCTTTCTCCCATGCGCAAGGGGCTCAAGGACGACACCCTGCTTCTGGCCGGAGTCATGGTCAATGCCTTCTGTTCGGCCATCATCCTTTTTCTCATTACCCTGGGGTCGGATCAGGACCTGCATTCCATTGTCTTCTGGCTCATGGGCAGCATGTCGGGAACGCGCATGTCCGATGTTGTCCCGCTGGCCCTGGTTGTGCTCCCCTGTGTTCTGCTGGTGGCGGCTTTGAGCCATGGCCTGAACCTGCTGACCATGGGCGAACGCACCGCCAAAAGCCTGGGACTGCGTACCGGCCCTGTTGTTTTCGCCCTGTTCGCCTCGGTTTCGCTGATGGTCAGCGTGGTGGTGGGAAAATGCGGGCTGGTCGGTTTTGTGGGGCTGGTCGTGCCGCACTTTCTGCGTCTGCTTCTGGGCGCGGATCACCGTGTGCTTGTTCCGGCCTGTTTTCTGGGGGGAGGGGCCTATCTGGCCGTATGCGACATGGCCGCACGGAGTCTTCCCGGGCAGGGGGAATTGCCTGTGGGCGTGGTTACGGCCCTGGTGGGCGCTCCGGTCTTCATCGTCTTTCTGCTTTCCGGGAGGCGGTGATGCAAAGGAATGCGCGCCATGATGCCTATGTCCTGGAAGACGTGAACTTCTGTTATGCGGACGCGCCTGTTTTGCGTGACGTGTCCTTTACCGTGAGGAGCGGGGATTTTTTCGTGATCACCGGTCCCAACGGGGCGGGCAAGTCCACGCTGCTTTCGGTCATGGCCGGGGTCTGCGCAGTCCGTGCCGGGAGCCGTATCGAACTGGAGGGCAGGGATCTTCAATCCATGCCGCGCCGGGAAATTTCCCGCACCATCGCCCTGGTTTCCCAGAATACCGATACCGATGCGCCCTTCAGCGTGAAGGACATCGTGGCCATGGGCCGTACTCCGCATCAGGGCTTGCTCGGGCTGGGCAATGGCCGGGATGCGCAAAGGGTGCGGGAGGCCATGCGGGCAACGGGCGTGGAGCATCTCGCCGGGCGGGATCTGCGCCGGCTTTCCGGGGGGGAGCGCAAGCGCGCCCTCATTGCCAGGGCTCTTTGCCAGGAACCGCGCATTCTTTTGCTGGACGAGCCGACTTCCGCCCTGGACCTCAAGCACAAGGCAGGAGTCATGGATCTGCTGGAGCGGCTGCGCCGGGAACAGGGGCTGACCGTAATCATGGTGACGCACGATCTGAGCATGGCCGGGATGTATGGGCGATCCGTGCTGGTACTCAAGGACGGACGGGTGGCGGCCTCGGGTACGCCGCAGGAGGTTTTCCGGCCCCAGGTTCTCGAGCCCGTTTACGAGTGCCGCCTGCTGGTCAATGAGTTGCCGCCGGGAATGCCGTTCGTGCTGCCCGCGCCCGGCGGGAAGTCGTGAGGCGTACTTGTTTCCGGCATGCTTTCCCATAGGGTTTGTTTTCAGAGATGGTTGATCGGATCGGCGGGCCTGTGTATAGGTATACGCGTGTCATATGTCGAGGGTGCCGTCTGAAATATAAAAAGGTCAATTAATGATTGGGTACGGTATGACCAGAATATTCAAAATTCGCCTGCTGTCGTGTCTGGTCCTTTGCGCCGTGTGCCTCGGTGCCTTTTCCGCACAGGCGGCGGTTACGTCCGGAGGCGTGGTTTATGCGGTGTCCGGAAACGACGGACCGAATCCTCCCGTGGTGCTCATTCCGGGATGGGCATGCGACTATACGGTGTGGAACCTACAGGTTCCCGCCCTTGAAAAGCAGGGAAAGGTCGTGGTGTTCGACCTTCCCGGCCATGGGCAAAGTACCAGGCTTCGAGTGCAGTACACGCCGCAATATTTTGCCGCGGCTATTCTTTCCGTCCTGGACAAGGAACATATAGGACGGGCCGTTCTGGTCGGTCACAGCATGGGGTTTGCCGTGGCCCGGATGTTCGCCATCATGTATCCGGAGCGTTGTCTCGCCTTGTGCGATGTGGACGGGGTGTATGAAAGTCTTCCCGGGTCGGCCGAAGAGCGCGCTGCATATTTTCGGGAAATACGGGACTTCATCGCGCCCATCCACGGGGACGGCACGGAACGCACCGCGTTTGTGTGGAATTTCGTGGATTCGCTTTTCGTCCCTGCCACGCCGGAAAGATTGCGCCGCCGCATCCGGGGCATGATGCTTTCCTGCCCACGCCATGTGGCGGACAGCGCCATGGACAACCTGTTTACGGAAGAGGTCTGGCAGCCGCACCCCATGCCCGGACTTCCCGTGCTGGCCATCTCCTCGGACATGCCGGGGGTTCCTGCGGACCTTGAGGCGCAATTGCAGCGGGAATATCCCAAGGTGTCCTTCCATGTCGTTCCCGGAACCGGCCATTTTCTCATGATGGAACGGCCGGAGCCGGTCAACAGGCTGCTGCTCGATTTTTTGAAGACCCTTCCTGCCGGGTAGATCCCCGTATTGAATCCCTTCGGTCGCTGTCCTGTCGGATCGGGAGGCGACCGAAGGGGTTGAGTCAAATCCCCATAAGTTTTTCCAGTCCCGAGAAGACGGGATGGGACGAACCGTGATGCCGCACGTGCCGCACATCGTGGAGTTTTTCCACCTGCTTGATGATCTGGGCCAGACGTCCGTCTTCGTGAACCAGCAACCATATCACGCTGGTTGCACCGTTTGAAGGCGTCCCCTTTTTCGCATTGTCGCAAGGCTCCGGATTGCCTTCCGCCGCGTTTTCCGGCCCCCCGGTGACGGGCAGACAGGCGATTCCCTCCACATTGTAGGTCCGCCGGGCAAACAATCCGCAGACATGGGACATGACGCCGGGGTGGTTGTTCACGCTCACTTCCAGCACTGCTTTTTTTATCGTGTTCATCGTATCAGGCGCAGACATTGGCTTTTTCTCCTATCATCTGGCAGTTGGGCGCTCCTGGAGGAACCATGGGAAAGACGTTGTCATCGGCCCGGACAGGCAGGCGGATCAGGCATGGACCGGGGCGTTGTATTGCCTGTGCCAGATCCTCGCCGGGGGCGGAGCTGGATTCCAGATCCACGGCGTCCAGGCCGAAGGCGCGGGCCAGGGCAGGGAAGTCGGTCCGGACGCCGGTGTAGGTCGAAGCGAACGTTTTTCCCTGGTAGAAGAGTTCCTGCTGCTGGTGCACAAGCCCCAGGGCGTTGTTGTCGGCAAGGATGATCTTGACGTTCAGGCCGTGCTCCGCGGCGGTCGCCATTTCCTGGATGTTCATGAGCAGGCTTCCGTCGCCGGTGAAACAGGTGACGGTTGCTTCGGGATGGGCCAGGGCCGCGCCAATGGCCGTGGGCAGGCCGAATCCCATTGTTCCCAATCCGCCGGATGTCAGCCAGCGCCGGGGGGCCAGAAAAGGATGGGCCTGGGCCGTGCGCATCTGATGCTGTCCCACATCCGTAACCACGATGGCTTCCGGCCCGGCAGCCCGAGCCGCGTGGTTTATGAGCCCGTAGGACGTGGCCGGGTCGTCCAGGCCGGGAAGTTCCAGAGGGTGGTCGGTTTTCAGCCGGGTGATGCATTCCCGCCATTCGGGGCGCGTCCGGGGCGAAACGAGAGGAAGAAGCTCCTGCATGGCCTGGCGTACATCGGCGGTTATGGCCGCATGGGGCGTGCGCAGTTTTCCCAGCTCGGCCGGGTCGATGTCTATGTGCACCACCGAGGCCGTGGGGCAGAAATGTTCCAGGGCGCCGGTGGCCCGGTCGTCGAAGCGGGCGCCCGCGGCCAGAATGAGGTCGCACTCCTCCAGGGCGCGATTGGCACAGGGGGCGGCGTGCATGCCCAGCATGCCGAGGTACAGGGGGTGGTCGTTATCCAGGCCGCCCAGACCCATGAGAGTGCAGACCACGGCCATGGAAGCCTTTTCGGCAAGCTCCCTGGCCAGATCGCAGCCGTCGGACTGGATCACGCCGCCGCCCAGATAGAAGACGGGGCGTCTGGACCGGTTGATGAGCGCGGCAGCCGCCTGCAGGTCGGCATCGGCTGGGGGGTGTGGAGTATCCGCGCAGCCTGTGGGCGGAAGTTCGTTCAACTCCACCTGGGCCATCTGTACGTCCTTGGGGATATCCACCAGGACCGGACCGGGGCGGCCGGAAGCGGCTATGCGGAAGGCTTCGGGAATGACATGGACCAGTTCGTCCACGGAACGGATCAGAAAGTTGTGTTTGGTGGCCGGAATGCTCATGCCGTAGATGTCCACTTCCTGGAAGGCGTCCGTGCCGATCATGGACAGCGGGACTTGGCCGGTGATGCAGATGATGGGAACGGAATCGAGTTTGGCGTCCGCCAGGGCGGTCAGGGTGTTGGTGGCTCCGGGACCGGAAGTGGCCATGAACACGGCGGGTTTGCCCGTGGTCCGGGCCATGCCCTGGGCCATGAAGCCCGCGCCCTGTTCGTGCCGTGCCAGGACATGGCGGATCCGCGTGCTTTGGGACAAGGCGTCGTACAAGGGCAGGTTGGCCCCGCCCGGGATTCCGGCAATGGTTCGGATTCCCTGGCGTTCCAAAAGTTTGATGGTGAGCTGCGCTCCGTTCATGCAAGGCTCCTTGCGTGGGTCCCTGGCGGATCCGGCTGGGGGCTGGCATGAAAAAACCCCCGCCGGCGTCGCGCCGGCGGGGGTTGAGATGTACAGAGTCTGTTTCCCGTTACGGCGCGATGGCTACGACGATACCTACTACTACGACGACAACAGCGGAAAAGACACCGACGGTGCTCTGGACCGCGGGCGTTGTGAGGAAGCTGTCGTTGCGTAGATACATCGTGTTCACGGGAAATTCCTTTTTTCTCAATTCATTATCCAGATGCCCGTTTCCCTGTGAATTGTCAAGCGTGATTGACAATTCACAGGCACCGTTGCCGTTCGGGCTTCAACCCTCTGCCTATGGGGTTCGGGCCTCTTGCGGATGAACAGTGCCGGCCGCCCGACGCCCTCACCCGCTCTTGATCTCCGCACTATTTCGAGGGGCGGGCATTGCGCAGCATCTGGTGCATTTCCGCAATGCGCCGTGCCAGCCAGTAGCGGCCATCGAGAAATACGCCGTAATCCCCCCCAGCGGCCATGGCCGAGGTCAGACGCGAGGAATTGGCGTAGAACAGCCAGGTATCCAGCCATTTCTTTTCCATGTCCTCGTCAAAGGGATTGCCGGGCAGGCCCGTGGCCAGTCCACGCTTCCATCCTTCCAGCATGAGTTGAGTGGATGTCTTCACGGAGGCGTCCAGCTCCTTGTTGACGGCCATGAAGCGCTTCCAGTGGCCGTCGACCCATGAAGTGTCGTGGCAGGAGAGGCAGTTGGCCTGCATGGTCGCCTTGCGCGTTTCCACTTCCTTGGCTCCGATGAGGTATTTGCTGGCGGGCCTGCCGTCCAGGGTCATGGGCAGGGGCAGATCGTCCGCATCCCGGATGATGCTGGTGTCCGGGCTTTTGGGCTGCGCATGGGTGTAAGGCAGGCCCATAAGCCGGTACGGCAGGCGGTCGTTCATGCGGTGGGTACGCTGGGTAACGACTTCGCCGTCGGGCCGGATCGTCAGGCTGATGTGGCAGACAGCGCAGGTGGGGGCGGTGAAATCCTGGCCCGCGACCCACGGCGTGGCGGAGAAGTTCCATTCCTTGCGGCCCAGGGAATCGTACATTGCGTAGTGTTTGCTGGCTGCGTACACCTTGAAGGAAGGAACGTCCGGTCCATTATGGCATTCCTTGCAGGTTGCGGGCTTGCGGGCCATAGCCATGGAAAATTCATGGCGGGAATGGCAGGCCGCGCACGAGCCCATGCTGCCGTCCAGGTTGATGCGGCCCACACCGTTGTTGGGCCAGCCGGAAATGACCGGAAATTCCATGGCCCCGAGTTCGGTTTCGCGTTCCGCGGTTTCCATCGTTTCCAGCTTTGTGCCGTGGCAATGGTAGCAGGATGCGGCCGCGACTTCGGGACCCGGATCGGACAATTCTATATGTCCGCCCTTGAGCGAGGGTCTTCCGTTGATGGAAAGCTCCAGCTTGTTGTATAGGTTGTTGTTTTTCAGGTTGCCGTAGGCATGGGACATCTTGTTGTGGCCGAACTGATGGGCTTCCTGGGGGTGGCAGGTGGCGCAGTCCGCCGGGCTGACAACCACATGGACCTGGTAGCCGTTGTGATCAAAGGTATCCTTGTGTTTGTCCGCGCGTACGGTGTGGCATTCGGCACAGCCGACCACGTTTTGCGACAGGTCGTCCGGGATTTTCTGGGCGGAAACCTTGCGTGCCAGAGGATCCTTTACCTGCATGGCCTGGTGCGGGGGTATCAGGGCGTGGCGGCTTTTTTTCCATCCCTCCACAATGCCGGGGTGGACCGCCTCGTGGCAGCCCAGACACTCGGAGGTGGCCTCGCTGGGTTCGGGAGATTCTACAGGCTCGGGTGCGGCCATGCAGGGAAGGGCCGTGCAGAGTATGAATATCGCGATACAATATGTGGGCAATCTTTTCATTGCGATCCTCGAGGTTGAGAGTTGGCAGTAATGTACGGAATTGCCCATTGAAATACAAATTATTCCCAACGGGCGTGGTGGAGGGCGCAGGGGGTGGATTTTTCGGAATCATCTTTTCCGGGAACAGGGATTCATGCAAGACGAAAGAGGGGCAGGGAAGAAAAATGACTGTTTTATGGAAAAATGAATGTGGATTGTTGCATTTTGACGGAGGCATACGTAAAGATGGTGCTGAACCGATTGAAGGCATGTAAAGAATAGGGGCCTGCGGGGGTGGGCGGTTCTTTGCAAGACGGGATGGGCGATTCTTGTGTGTTTTCTTGCTCTTGAGCAAGGAATTGTATAAGAATTGAACGAACATACGCAAGCAGGTTGTATATATGGCCGACATTTTGATTATCGACGACGATCCTACATCCCGATGGGTGCTCAAGGCCATTCTGGAGGAGGAAGGGCACAATGTCCGTGAGGCGGAGGACGGCGAACAGGGCTGAGCCTGTTCAACGCCCATCCTGCCGATCTTGTCATTACCGACATCTTCATGCCGGAAAAGGAAGGCGTGCAGACCATCCGCGAACTGCTTCGCGACCACCCGGAAACGCGCATCATTGCGGTCACGGACGGGGGGTCCAGGGGGATGTACGAACCTCTCAACTGGATACAGCTGCTCGGCGTCAAACATACCTTTGCCAAACCTTACGACCGCAGGCAGATGATCGCGGCGGTCAACGCGCTGCTTACCGAATAGCTTCCCCTCTTTTCCTGATGTCAGGCTACGACACAGCTTCTCCCGCTTCAGCCGTTTTTTCCGTGGATGTCGGCATCCGGTCGGGCATGGCTCTGCTGGACCAGAAGGGCAGGCTCGTCTGGGGCCGTTCCCGCAACTTCGGAACCCGTGCCAGATTGCGCAAAGGCGTGTACACTATTTTGCAGGGCCTGCCGGAAGCAGGGCTTGTCGTCTTGGAGGGCGGGGGAAACCTTGCCAGGATTTGGGAAAACGAAGCCCAAAAACGCGGGGCGGAGGTCTGGCGTGTGAGCGCCGAAAGGTGGCGGGAGGAGCTGCTTCCCTGCCGGATGCGTTCCAACGCCGTGGTGGCCAAGCAGAATGCCGTGATCGTGGCCCAGGAGTACGCGCGCAGGTGCGGGGTGGCTTTGACGACGGCATTCAATGACGACGCTGCCGAGGCCGTGTTGTGCGGCCTGTGGGCGGCCATGCGTCGAGGATATGTTCCTGCCGATGTTCTTGGACTGTATTGACGGTTTGTGCCGTTCTGCATAGAGGATAAGAGTGACGTTCCCCCGACTTTTTCCATGATTTCATTTGGGGTTTACGGTATTCTTTTTGGCTGCCGGGCTGAATCGACAGTAAATGGAATTGGCCCTTGAACTTTTGTTCTCCAGCCAATATATTAAAGGCAGTGTTCCCGCCGTCGAATTTCATGAAGAATGCGCATGGGAATGACGCGGTTCGGGATGGGGTTTCGAACACGCCCCGTTGCGACCTCGCCATGCTTGTTATGCGGGACACCTTAAAGCGGATTTCGGCAGGACCGGGCAAACGGCCCCAGCGTACCTGCGTTTGTGGATGTCTTTGATATTTTTTGTTCAGGGCGTTGTCCGGCGCGTCTTTGGCAGGGCAAAACAGACGCGCCCCGAAAAGGTCCGATGAATGATTCGCCGGGGAGGGCGGCGAATGGCTTCGTGGGCTTGCGAACGCGTTGCGGAAAACGCATGTCCTGTTTTTTGTCTCCCCTGTCGGAGGGGTGAAAAGGCACTTGGAACGGTATGAGTTGTCCTTTGGGAGGATATCTGATGAACCTGCTCACCCGCGCCGATTTCGACGGGCTTATCTGTGCCGTTTTGCTCAAGGAGGCGGGGGTGATGGATTCGTGGCGTTTTGTGCATCCCAAGGATGTTCAGGACGGCAAGGTGGAGGTTTCGTCAAACGATATCCTGGCCAATGTCCCGTATGTTCCGGGGTGTGGCATGTGGTTCGATCATCATTCCAGCGAGATCGAGCGTCTGAATTCCAATTTTGAGTTCGAAGGCTCCTCCAAGTCCTCGCCAAGCTGCGCCCGCGTCATCTGGGATTACTATGGAGGGCACGATACGTTTTCCCCTTCATTCGACACCATGCTGGAGTACGTCGACCGTTGCGACAGCGGGCATCTGACCCGGGACGAGGTGGACAACCCCGACGGATGGGTCCTGTTGTCGTTCATCAGCGACCCCCGGACCGGGATGGGGCGCTACACCGATTTCCGCATCAGCAATCATATGTTCATGCTCAAACTTGTGGAGTGGATCCGGCACATGGGCATCGACGACATTCTGGAAGAGGGGGATGTGCGGGAGCGGGCCGTACGCTATTGGGAGCATGAAACTTTTTTCAGGCGGATGGTCGAGCGCACCGTGTCCATCCGGCAGAACACCATTGTTCTGGATCTGCGCGGCGAGGGGGAGATCTACACGGGCAACCGTTTTTCCATCTACACCATGTATCCGGAATGCAACGTCAGCGTGCAGGTAGTCTGGGGGAAGGACAGGGAACGCGTCTCCCTGGCCGTGGGGCACAGTATTTTCAATCGCACCAGCAAGACCAACGTGGGCAGGCTCATGCTCGAATATGGCGGCGGCGGTCACGACCAGGTCGGAACCTGTCAGGTGGCGAGTAAAGAGGCTGACCGTGTTCTGGAAGAAATCGTGGCCCGGCTCAATGCCGACGGTTGAGGTTTTCTGTTTGGTTGCGGGCTGTCTTGGGGCGTCTTTCGGGCGGCCCTTTTTTTTGGGGCTGGCGCGGGCTTGTGCGCGGGGGGGGGGCGTCGGGTGAGGGCAACGGTGCGCCTGGATGGCACTCCGGTATGTTTAAGACTGGCAGCATGGAGCAGTAAAATGCGCGGAATTTTCTTTTTTCTGGTGCTGGCGATGTCCACGGTGTTGATCTGCGGTGGTGCGCTTGCCGCCGGACAGCCCCCCTTTACCATGAACGAACTTGCGCGGTGCCTTGAGGATACCCCGGATTTTCTTGAATACATGGAATCCCAACAGGGAGAAACCGGAGATTACGAGGACCCCTCGACCATGCAGCAGCTTGCCGGGCATCAGGCTGCCGCGGCATGGCTGCAAAAGCATGGCTGGGTTCCGCAGCGTTTTTCCTACGTGCTTGGGCAAATGAGCAAAGGCTATATGGCTTTACGGCTTCGGCAGGAAGGGGCCATGATGGACACGCAGATGCAGGAGGCCATGAAAATGCCGGACATGACTCCGGCAATGAAGGCGGAAATGTCCAGGGCGATGAAGGAGTTGCAGGAGGCGCGGGAAGCCAGGGGCGTGCATCCTTCGGAAATGAAGCTCATTGAGGCCAATCTGGAGAATATTCTGAATATGTATGAAAGCCTTGAATGATATGCCGGGCTGAAGCGACTGGCGGGCACGTTCTTCGCGGCCGCCAGTTTTTGCGGAGATCACACGGACCCGGATATTGCACGAACACCCCCGAAGAGCCGATTTCTGGGGTGTTCGTGTGATGTCCGGACTCAAGGATCAAATTTTATTTTCGTATAGTAAAGTTGGCGGGGCGGTCTTCCGATAAGAATTTGTGCAGATCATCAGGAGGCATGAATGAACATCGGCAGGCTGGGAACCGGAGTGACCGACTTCATGAACGGGGGGCCCAAGGGCTTTTCCCCGTCCAGGCAGTCCGCATCGACGGGACCTTCCTTCTTGGGCATTGCGCTCGCTTCGCCCGATGTTCACAATCCCATGGAAGAGAAGGGCCAGGGGGAAGCCTCGTCTTCATCTTCAAGTCTTCTGGCCGGTAATTTTTTCGATACCCGGTACACGAGATCCCGGTATGCACAGGCGTCGCTGGAGCGTTTCGGTGTCGAACAGACCATGGGCAGCCGGGTGAACGCCCTGGTGAACGAATTTTCCAGTGCCATGAACGCCGAAGTGGCGGGCCGGTCGGCCCGAAGCCCGGGTATGGATTATTCTTACGTCACGGCCTACAAATACGGAATCCAGGCCAAGAAGCGGCTGCAAATGATCAGTGACGACGAGTACATGCGGCTGGCCAGGGAGAAGTTGGAAAAGGACCGGGAAGAGTTGGAAAGGAAGGCGGAGGAAGCGTTGGCTCGCTCCGGGAAGAACGGCGGGCAGACGGACTCCACCGCACAGGATGGGGCCGTTGCGGCGGAGGAGTTGTCGGAAAACGGGACACGGACCGACGCGTTGCAGTCTGCGCCACAGGGAACGCAACCGGCAACGCAGCAGGCCGCACAACAGGGCGGTCTGGCCGCGGGCGTTTCGACGCAATCCCGCGATCCGTCCGAACATATTTCCGGCCTTGCCTCCGTGCGAATTTCCGTTCGGGAGGGTGGCTCTTCCGCAGGCGATCCGTCTTCCGCCACCTCGGCGTCCACCGCTCCAAACGTACAAACCGTCGGAGAGGGCGCTGCCGCGCAAGAGGGGGTGGATCGTTACGTGTAGCGAGATGTCTGCGGAACATCTCATGTCGCCGGGCGGCGCACGAAACCGATGCCCAGGCCGCGTTTGCCGTTCCTGTTGTTCAACTGTTTTTCGCTGTCTGGCAGTTTTCCGCTGCCCGGGCGTCACACGTTCCGGATGTCCCGTTCCGAGCAGTTTTCGTTGCCCACGGCGCAGACCGGAGGGAAACAGAGCGTGATCGTGGTCCCCTCTCCCAGCTTGCTGGTCAGCTCCACCTTCCCGCCGTATTCGTCCACGATCTTGTTGATCATGGCCAGTCCGAGACCGCACCCCTGCTCCTTGGTGGAGTAGAACGGGCTGAAGATGTTGGCCATTTCCTTTTCATCCATACCCACCCCCGTGTCCGCAACGGTTATGGACACGCAGTCCAGTTCCGTGCCTGTGGACAGGCTGATGTCGCCGCCTTCGGGCATGGCTTCCATGGAGTTCTTGATGAGGTTGACCAGGCATTGCTTGACCATTTCCGGTTCGCCGTTGATCAGCGGCAGGTTCGGGTAGGTGTACGTGAGAAAGCGGATTCCCCGTTTGCCGTAGCCAATCTTCATCAGGTCCACGGTTTCCTGCATCACCTTGTTCAGGTCGGCTGTGGAGTCCGTGGTCCTTGACGGACGCGAAAAATTCAGGATGCTTTTGAGCATCTTGTCCAGACGCTTTGTTTCTTCGGAAATGATGTGCAGCTTTTCCTTTTCGTCATCGGTCAGGTTTTTGGACTTGAGCAGGGAATTGGTAAACCCGCCGATGGCGAACAGCGGGTTGCGGATTTCATGTGCCAGATACGTGCTCATCTCGCCGATGACCGAGAGCTTCTCCGTGTGCTGCTGATGCTTTTCCTGGTGGGTGCGCTCGGTGATGTCCCGGCGCATGACCAGAACATGGGTCATGCTGCCGTGGCTGTTGAAAATGGGGTAGGTGTAGATGCGGAAGTAGAGCAGCCGGCCGTCCGGGGCCACGCGGGTCACCATGGCTTCGGCCGCTTTCTTCCGTGCCAGGGTGGAGTGGAAAGGGCAGCGCGGGTCGGTCTTGCTGCAAAAGGGCAGGCCGTCGGAAAGGGTCTGCACCTGCCAGCAGGGTTTCCCCAGAAGCTGGGATTTTTCCTTGCCCGTTCTTTTGGCGACGTTCTTGTTGACGTCAAGAACCCGTCCTTCCATATCCAGAAGGAGGATGTCCTCGCGCACTTCGTCGATGATTGTCTGAAGCAGGGCCTTCTGTCTGTCCAGGTGTACCTGGCAGTGGCTTGAAACCTGCAGCATGGAGTGGAGGCCGCACAGGAAAATGGCTGCCTTGTGATCGATGAGCGAGGTGGCCTCGGGAATGGAATTGCGGATTTTTTTCAGACTGAAGCGTTTGCCCACCAGTTCGACCAGCAGGTCCAGTGTCGGGTGTGCCTTGAGCATATCCTGGTATGACCGGTAGAGGGGCAATCCCTGCTCGCGGACGTACCTGACCTTGCCCGGATGGTTTCCCAGGTCGCAAACTCCGACCAGCCGAAGACCGGGGAGGTATTCCTTGTATTGTTCATTGGCAATGATATCGAGGATGGACATGAAACCGGGACCTGTCCCCATGATCCCGATGGTGAATTCCCCTTCCTCGACCTCCCAAAGGCAGTAGCCTTCGGCTTTTCCGTTGACTTTGTTTGCCATGAGCATCTCCGGTTTCGACACAGCCGCCACGCGGGGCTGTGAAGCAGAACAAACTCGATAGGCCGGTTCGTGCGCTGTCATACTATGGTCGGTTATTTGGAGGACAAAAGCAATAAGTCTATCGGCCTGCAGAAAGAATCCGCTCCGGTCATTGCTGGCGGATGGGAACAGCCTGCGGGGAGAAGGGTGTGGCCGTGCCCGTCGTAGAAGCCGAACTGCTCCGGCAGGCGGTCTGCGAACCGGCCGTACGGATATTCGTTCGGTCGTGAGCGAAAGGAGATCCCGAGTCGCCATGCTCTTCAGCCTGCCGGGTTGGTTGATGGTGGCATCCGCCCGCCGGTCTTGATGATTTGAGCATCGTGAAGCATGGGAAGGTCATTTTTCCACCAGGGGGCGGTATTCCTCACGGCAGGGTTGCAAAGAGGGGCAGGTGGGGCATGGAGATTCCAGCGGCGGATGCGGCAACCTGGACAAGTTCCCGTACGGCGGACTCCGCCTGGCCGATGTCGCGGGAGAATTCGTTGACAAAGGTCTTGATGTGGTTGCGGATCACGGTGTCCGACATCTCCTGGGCATGCTGCAGCACAAATGGCCAGACTGTGCCGGGGTCCTGCTGCGCGCGGGACAGGCTGGACCGTATGAGTTCCTCCATATGGTCGACCAGGGGGGCCAGGTTGCGGCGCATGGCAATGGCTCCCAGAGGGATGGGCAACCTCTTTTTCTCTTCCCACCAGGCGCCAAGGTCGAAAATCCTTTTCAGTCCGAACTCCTCGTAGGTGAATCGTCCTTCGTGGATGACCACGCCCAGGTCGGCATTGCCGGCTGCCACGGCGGGCATGATTTCGTCGTAGCGCAGGACAAGGCGCGTGCCGGGGAAGCATCCGCACAGGTCGGCCAGGAGGGCGGCCGTGGTCATGGCTCCGGGAATGGCCACTGTGGGGGGACGCAGGGGTTCGAGGCCCGGCTGGTTGAAATCCCATTCGGAGCGGCCCACCACGATGGGGCCGCAGCCGTACCCGAGTGCGCCTCCGCAGCGCAGCAGCGCGTAGTCCTGGGCAATGCGCGGGTACTGGGCCACGCTTATCTTGACCACATCGAGCCGCCCGGCCATGGCCAGGCGGTTGAGTTCCTCCACATCGGCCATGGTCGGGCGGATGCCCAGGCCGCCTGTCTCGATAAGGCCGTTGAGCAATGCGCCGAAGATGAACGTGTCATTGGGGCAGGGTGAAACGCCCAGGCTGAGTGTCTGCATTGATTACTCCCATTGAAGATGGTGCTTGTATAACTCCTCACCCTGCTGTTGACAAGTGACCGACTGGTCACTTATGTGGATGACCAGTCGGTCATCATGTGTTCGGATCGCTTTCGACAGGAGGGGTGCAATGGCTGAAAAAGATGTGTTTTCCAAGCTCGACCCGCAAAAGAAGATGCGCATTCTGGATGTGGCCATGGACGAGTTTTCCGAGCATGGCTACCAGGGGGCCAGCGTCAGCCGCATGGTCCGACGTCTGGGCATCGCCAAGGGGTCCATGTTCACCTACTTCGGGTCCAAGGACGGCCTGTTCGAATACGTCTTTGAACGGGCGGTCGGACTATTTTCCGGATCACTGCGCCGGGTGCGGGATACCAGCCAGGACCAGGACGTGTTTGCGCGCATCCGGCAAAGCCTCGAGGCCGGAGTGCGTTTCATCGACAACAATCCCCGGATTTACCGGATTTATCTGAAAATGCTGTTTCAGGAAAATTTCCCAGGCAGGGAACGCTTTCTGACCACGGCCCGGCTGTATTCGGCCAAGTATCTGCGCCCTTTTGTGGTGCAGGGGCAGGAGCGCGGGGAACTGCGCCGGGAGCTGGACGCCGACTGGGTCGTCTTTTTCCTGGACGCGCTCATGGACCGGTTCCTTCAGGCCTATGCCGTTCCCTATATGGATGCGGGAACCGGGCTGCATAATGCCCCGGCCGCGCAACTGGAGCAGCGTCTGGACGAGCTTATGAACATCATCCGGCAGGGGCTGGCCCCTGGAGCTGCCTGATATCTTATGCTTTTTGGAGAAAAAATGAAAAGTTCTAGAATATTTCAAACTGCCGGACTGGACGATATCGCCGCCAAAGTCCAGTCAGGTGAGCGCCTTGACCAGGCTGACGGCCAAAGGCTGTTCGAATGCCCGGACATCAATGCGGTGGGCGCGTTGGCGCATAGCGTGCGCACCCGCCTGCACGGACGGAAGGCCTACTTTGTCGTCAACCGGCACATCAATTACACCAATGTCTGCGTCAACGGCTGCCTGTTCTGCGCCTACAGCCGCAAAAGGGCCGACCAGAAAGGAGCGTTCGAGCTTTCCCTGACGGACATCGAAGCCAAGGTCATGTCCCATGAGGGCGAACGGCTGAGCGAAATCCACATCGTGGGCGGCTGTCATCCGGACTTGCCACTGTCCTTTTACGAGGAAACGCTTTCACGCATCCGGGCCTTGCGGCCCGAGACCACGCTCAAGTGTTTCACCGCAGTGGAAATCGCCCATTTCGCCCGGGTGGAAAACATTTCGGTGCGGGAGGTATTGTCCCGGTTGAAAAAGGCGGGGCTGGACATGCTTCCCGGAGGCGGCGCGGAAATATTCAACCCGAAAGTGCGCAACCGCATCTGCCCGGAAAAACTGCCTGGTCAGGATTGGCTGGATGTCGTCGGGCAGGCCCACGAACTGGGCATCAAGACCAATTGCACCATGCTCTACGGCCACTTGGAAAGCGTGGCCGACAGGCTCGACCATCTGGACCGGCTCCGCCGGCAGCAGGACAGGACCGGCGGTTTCGTCTGCTTCATTCCGCTGACATTCCAGACCCGCAACAACCTCCTGGGGCTGACCCGGCAGGCCACAGGAGTGGACGACCTGAAAACCATGGCCGTATCCCGGCTGATGCTGGACAACATCCCGCACGTCAAGGCCTACTGGATCATGCTTGGCGTCAAGCTGGCCCAGGCAGCTTTGTATTTCGGGGCCGACGATCTGGATGGAACCGTGGTGGAAGAAAAAATCGGCCATATGGCCGGAGCGGAGTCGGACGATGCCTTGTCCCGCTCCGAACTGAAATCCATGATCCGCCGTTGCGGCTTCGACCCTGTGCAGCGCGATTCTCATTTCAACCCGGTGGGAGGCTGATATGGACATGATGCTGCAAATGGCTCTGGAAACCGCGGCCAGCGGACAGCGGCTCGACTTTGTCCTGGCGCAGGTGCTTTATGAACAGGCCGACCTGCACGACCTGGCAGGTCTGGCGCATCAGGCGCGGCTGGCACGCCATCCGGACAACATGGTCACCTATGTCTGCGACCGCAACATCAACTACTCCAACATCTGTTCCTGCGGGTGCAAGTTCTGTGCGTTCTACCGCGCTCCGGGACATGCGCAGGGCTATGTCATGGACCACGGCGAACTGGGCCGCAAGATCGAGGAGACGATAGCCTGCGGAGGTACGCAGATTCTCATGCAGGGCGGCCACCATCCGGGGCTTCCCCTGTCTTTTTATACGGACATGCTCAACTTTATCCGTACCCGCTATCCCTCCATCCACGTGCATGCCTTTTCGCCGCCGGAAATCGCTTATTTCGCCGACCTGTGGGGCATGAGCGTGCGCCAGGTGCTGGAGGCCTTTATCGAGGCCGGACTGCATTCCATTCCAGGAGGGGGGGCGGAAATCCTTGTGGACCGGGTGCGTAGCGCGGTATCCCCCAACAAATGCGGAAGCGACGCCTGGCTCGGCGTGATGCGGCAGGCCCATGAACTGGGGGTGCGCACCAGCGCGACCATGATGTTCGGCCATATGGAAACGCCCGACGACCGGCTGGAACATCTTTTCCGGCTGCGCGACGTGCAGGATGCGACCGGCGGGTTCACGGCCTTCATCCCCTGGACGTTCCAGCCCGCGAACACGGCCCTGGCCGACTTGAATCCGGCCACCAGCGTGGAGTACCTCCGGCTGTTGGCCCTGTCCCGTCTGGTTTTGGACAATTTCGAAAACCTCCAGGTTTCCTGGGTTACCATGGGGCCGAAAATCGCCCAACTGGCCCTGTTCTACGGTGCGAACGACTTCGGCTCGACCATGCTGGAGGAGAATGTGGTTGCCGCGGCCGGGGTATCGTTCCGTCTGAGTCGCGAAGAAATAGAACACATCGTTCGCGAGGCGGGTTTCGTTCCCCGCCAGCGGAAAATGGACTACACTCTGGTCGAGGCGGGAAATGCGGAAACGGGCGGAGGGCAACTGCCATGACCAAGCCATTGCGTCTGGGCAAGATAGGTTATCTGAACGTCCTGCCCATCTACCACCCCCTGGAATCCGGTGAACTGAAAAGAGCGGGGCTGTCTCCCGAACTGCCCACCCTGAAGATAATGTCCGGGCCGCCCGCCCAGCTCAATGAGGCAATGCGTCGGGGAGAGCTGGAACTGAGCGCGACCTCCAGCATCGAGTATGCCCGCAATCCGGACCGCTACCTCCTGGTGCCGGATCTGGCCATCGGCAGCCGCGGCCATGTGCAGAGCGTGCTGCTGCTCTCGCGTTATCCCGTCGCCGCCCTGGAGGGGCGCAATGTGCTGGTCAGTTCGCAGACACACACTTCGGCCGCTCTCATGCAGCTTTTTCTGCACACGCGGCTGGGGGTCCACCCCAACTATACCACGGGTTCCATCTCCCTGTGGCTGGCCGCGGGCAACCTGCCCGACGCCTTTCTTGCCATAGGGGACGAGGCCCTTCGTCTGCGCGACCATCCGGAATATCCGCACCGCTGGGATCTCGGATCGGCCTGGTTGGACTGGACCGGGCTGCCGTTTATTTTCGGCGTGTGGATTGTCAGCCGACAATCCCTTGTCCGGCGGTCCAAGACATTGAGGTCCGCCTGCCGGGCTCTGGTGGCTTCCAAGGAAATGTCTGCCGCGCGTCCTGATGAAATCGCCGCCCTGGCGGCGCGGAGCGGCTTTCTGGACCAAGCCGCGATGCGTTCCTATTTCGACGGGCTTGTTTTTGATTTCGGTCCCACGGAGAGGGAGGGGTTGCGGGTTTTCTACGGCAAGCTTGCCGAACACGGGTTCATCAATGAACCGCCGAAGCTGGAGTTTTTTGAATAGCCCAGGGCCTTGTCCTGATGCATCCGTATCGATATTTGGCAGGGCTGTTGCGTAATCCATCCGGCCGTCTCGCAGGAGGCGGCTTTTTGTATTTCATTCCCCGCAATGTCGGCAGGATAGCGCCCCGGATGGTGTGCGAAAATAATTTGGAAAGCGATTGCATGTTTTCCGAACAGGAGGTAAGGCCACCGTTGTGGGTACGGAGGGGACATTTCAATTGCAATATTGTGAATGTTCTGGAGGTACGCATGTCTTTTGATTTCAAAACCATCTCTACGTATTATGACGCGCTGTATGTCAAGGATGCAGACTACCGTCCGGAATCTGCGCGGGTTACCCAGCTTCTGGCCGCACACGGAGTCCCCTGGCGCGGGGAATTGCTTGTTCTGGCCTGCGGAACAGGCGGCCATATTCCCTATTTCAAGGATTCATACAATGTGAGCGGGTTGGATCTGAGCCGGGAGATGCTTCATGTGGCCCGCAGTAAATTCCCGGACCTGCCACTGCATTACGGAGACATGGTCGATTTTCATCTGGAACAGGAATTCGATGCCGTAATCTGCATGTACGGTTCCATCGGCTTTGTCAGGACTTTCGACAAACTGCGCGCCGCCACAATGCGTATAGCCGCACATCTTCGGCCCGACGGCGTGGCCCTGATCACCCCCTGGTGCACGGAAGAATGTTTCGAAGACCAGATCGTCGTGGATACCGCTGTAAATCCGGAAATGAAAATCGCCCGCATGGAGCGGGTCCGGCGCAAAGAGCCGAAGCTTGTGGAGGTCACGTTCCATCACCTTCTGGGCGCGGAGAACGATGTGACCTACCACACCCAGTCGGTGGAGCTTGGATTGTTCTCCCGTGGGGAATATCTGCAGGCCCTGGCCGAGGCCGGACTGGACGTTGTCGAGGAATATCGCGGAACCGACGTGCGCGGCGGGGCATTCATCTGCAAACGCTGCTGCTGACCCCCCGGTTCTCTTTTGTGCGTATCCGCAAAAAACGTGGCGTGCTTTGCGGACATATTGTCAATCGCTTCCCGGCGGCGTGCTGAACCACCTGGAATAGATCGCATCATAGGTCCCGTCGGCCTTTATTTCCAAAATGGCCCGGTTCACCGCAGAAAGATAAGGGCTTTGCCTTGGAAAGCACACGGCAATGGATGTCTTGTCGAAAAGATTGCCCACCAACTTGAAACGGCCGCCACCGCGCCGGGTCATGAATCGCTGCAACTCCTCCTCCTGCATGACCACGGCTTCCACAGTGCCGTTGAGCATCAATCGGGCGGCGGCTTCCACATTTTCTTCCGGGAAGACGTCTATTTTTCTTTTTTTCAGCAGGGCCAGCACTTCGGGGTTGTCCAGGGTCGACACGGCGCGGCCGGAAAGATCGGTCAGGGTGGTGATGCCGCTGCCTATGTGGTTGAGTGTCAGCCGGGCCGTGAATGTTGAAATGAACCCCGCCATGAGGCAGCTCCCCAAAAGGATGAAAAGCACGCCGGTGAACCGTCCGAATTTGGTTCGCGGAACCTTGTCGCCGTACCCCACCGAACTGAGGGTGACGATGGCCCACCAGACCCCGGTGGCCACTCCGGGCAGGTAGGCGGTTGGAAATTCCGGATTGCTCTGCCGTTCCGTCAACCAGATGATGTGCCCGGCGGTTATGGCGGCCAGGATGCAGAAACCAAGAACGGTCAGGATGTAGGGGGAGGCCAGCATGTCCAGGGCGTCCTTGAAGACCTGGCTCACCATGTTGGAAGCCCCCGTCGGAACCATGATTTGCAGGCCCGTGTTGATGACCGGATAGGAATAGGTGAGTATGTCAAGATACTTCGGGTCCATTCCGAAGTCGCCGATAATGGCGTCTGCCCTGCCCTGTCGCAGGCTGTGCAGGAGATCTTCGCGGGTGTGTTCCAGGTAGATGATGCTGTGGTATCCTGCCCGGTGCATTATGGCGCTCCAGGTGTCCACGTAAAAGCCGGTCATGTTTTTATCGTGCAGCATGACCATGCCCTGGATGGGCATGGCGTGAAGGCGGATGACTTGCCGCGGAGTTTCCCCCCCCCGTGCCTGGATGCAAAGAAAGCAGAGAAGCATGGATGTGAGGAATGCTATTCTGGAAAAAGTGCGCAGCCCGTGCATGTATGTCTCCATGACCTTGTTGGTGTAAAATAGATGCCCGTATTATTTCTCTCGAGCTTGTATCCAGTGTGACCCCGCAAAATACGAAGACGTATTTTGCGGAAAGCCGCGGCCCGGAAAAACGCGATGTCCGGTTCGCCCACACCGCTTATTGCGGCGTATGGCGCACCATGTCCACCATTTTCAGTGGGGCATCCGCTGGTCCTTTTCATGTCTGCGACGTTCGCGGACGCAATGCCAGGGGAACATCCATTTTGTGCCACTTTTGTTCCGATCCTACGCCTGACGTCTGGAGATGGAAAGCTCTGAATCATTTTCAATGCACCAATGCATTGAAAAAACAGGCAGAACAGGGGCAAGGACAGGATCTGGACCAGAGTATGCCCTGAGTATATTTTATACCTGATAAATGCCCCGGCTGGTGATGTCATCTTTTTATAATGGTTCCCCCGGGGGGAAGAGGCATCCCTTCGCTCCATGGGCAGCCGGCAGCATGTCAGATCCATCTGGCAGGACGGGGCTTCCCGGGCAATGTGTTGCCGTAGTCGGGCATCGTCCCGTCCGTTCTGCCACACGATGCGAATGGCTTTTCGGGGTGTCATGGGGTGCAGGTCGTGAGAGTGGGACAAATCAGTCAATAAGATTTCTTATAAAGAATATTGAGTTTGAGCCGATAAGACGGGTATGACTTGATCTTGCTGAACACCTTGTGCGGCACTGCCATCAGCCCCGCAAAAGTCGGCAAGAGTGCAAAGGAGGTTCAAATGTCTTCAGTAGCAGGCCTTTCAGGCCTCCAACCCGGCGTGGTCCCACATTCGGACATCCGCAAATCGGAAGGAACCAGTCCGGCATCCAGCCACTCGGAATCGCAGCCCGGCAATGACGTCGTGGAAATTTCCCAAGAAGGGCGTCAGCTGGCAAAGGCCCGGCAGCAGGAGAAGGCCGCTTCCCAACCGGCTGCTGCCTCGGCTGCGGGCGATGGAGTGAAGCAGATTGCCGGAATGACCTTCGCGTCCGGGCGTACCGTGACCATAGAAAAGGTTCTTTTCAAGGACGATGACGCAGATGCCCAGGACCAGCCCGGCACGTTTACGGACGAGCACCGCGACAGCAAGGGCCAGAAGTTCGGTTTTCGGGTGAATGTTTTTGGCGCGGACGGACAGGGGGAAGAGAGTTTCATCCTGCGCAAGGATACCATGCTCAATGAAGACGCGAACGGCAACCTGCATATCAAGGAATACACCCAAGGCGACGAAACCGACGGCAACGACCTGATTATAGGCCTGGAAGGCAAGAATCTGAGCGGCGGCGAGGGGGACGACACCATTGTGGAATTGTCCAGTTCCCATCTGGAGACGAACTTCAATCCCGGCGTCAGCGACAAGTCTCTGGATATCGATTCCGGAGCGGGCAAGGACACTGTCGTGGTCGCGGGCAATGTTTCGGCCGGGAGCCGCATCGTGACCGGTACAGGGGACGACAATGTGACGGTCTCCGGCCGCGTGCGAGGTACCGTGGATACGGGGGCAGGTGACGACAAGGTGACGTCCGGCTTTGTGAGAGGTTCGATACGCACCGGCGAAGGAAATGATACCCTGGAGCTGACTTCCGTAGCTGCAAATGGAGTGATTGCGACAGGCGCGGGCGATGATACCATTATCGCTACGGGAGCCCTCAATGGAACGCAGGATACTGGCGAAGGTGATGATGTTATTGTTGCTGCTTCGGTAAGCGGCCTCACCACGACCGGAGCTGGCAACGACCGGATAGAGGCGCGCATGGTGGGCGGTGTGGACACCGGCGAGGGAGACGACGTGATCCATGCCAGGAGCCTTGGGGACGTGAATACCGGTGCCGGGAATGACGTGATAGAAGCTGTATCAGTTGGCGGCCGGGTGGATACCGGCGCGGGGGACGATGTTTTTACGGCGGGGAATGTTTCCGGTGATGTGAACATGGGGGCGGGGGACGATGTGGTCGCTGCCGGTGTGACACATAACACCAGCCTTGCAACGGGGACGGGAAATGACCGGGTGGCGGTCGGCATTGTTTCGCAGAGCACTATGGATACAGGCAGTGGAGACGATCGGGTGTATGTCGGAAGTATGTTCAACAGCACGGTCAGTACCGGGAACGGGTCGGACCATGTGCACCTGGACAAGTATGGATACCGCAGTTCCATCCTGACCGGTTCGGGAAACGACATCATCACGGGCGGCGAACTCTTTGACGACATGCACATCGACTCCGGGGACGGAGACGATTGGTTGCATTTTACTGCCGGGGCCATCCAGAACAGCGTGATCTATACCGGAAAGGGCAACGATTATTTCTATCTTGCCGGCGACCTCATTAACAGCATGCTGGATACCGGCAGCGGCAACGATACGATCAACATAGCGGGCGGGGCCGGAAGCAGCACCATTGCGACAGGAGCCGGAAACGACTCGACGACTGTTGGCGGAAGACGCGCAAGCTGGCGCTAGTCGCTGAAATAACCAGCATGTATTGACCGGCGTGCTGAAACGATTTGTTTCCAGGCGGAAGGGGCTTTTTCTTGAAGCCGCCTCCGCCTTGCTTTTTTCAAGAGGGGGAAGCTGACGGACACGGTGTCTCCAGAAAAGGATGGGGCATCCATGCGGCTGGCAGAAGTGACTATAAGGAATAAAACAAGTCAAGTTATTTACATTTAAAAATATCAAAAAAAGATTGGTTTCCGTAGCTGTTTATATGGTATTGACGTATGCAGCGTGCTTTTTCCTGTGAAGTATGTTTCTCGATAAATGATTTCCTATCAAAGAAGGAGACAGATCATGGCTACGAATTTTCAGGAGAAATTGAACCAACTGCAAGGCGAAACCAGAACCGGTTTACCCGACATCTCAGACTATTCGATTCTGGTAACGAACTCCAACACCGACCCCAACAACCCTGCAACCAACATCCCTTTTGGCCAACAATTTTATGACTACCGCATCATCGAGCATCTTAACCCCTCCGGGTACGATGCACTCAGCCACGAGGTCATCGACTACAGTGGCGCATCCGTCATTTACGGCGACGTAGGTGGGCATACTTTTGTGAACACCGGTTTGAACTACGATCCCGATCCCACCGTGGGCAACACCGGCCCGCTCGTTCTAACTGCAGGCTACACGTATAAGGGATGCCTCCGCTCCAAAGTGGATATCGTGCATGCCCAGGGCGGAAACGATATCGTCTACGGCTATACCGGCAACGACAAGCTCTACGGCGAGGGGGGAGACGACATACTTCTCGGCGGTACGGGCAACGACCTCCTGGATGGCGGTACGGGAATCGATTTTTTGTTTGGCGATGCCGGGAACGATACCCTATACGGCGGCACCCAGGACGATTATCTGGAAGGAGGGACGGGTGATGATGTCCTCAACGGCGGTAACGGGGACGATGTGTTGTTTGGCCAGGCCGGTGCCGACACACTGAAAGGCGACGCTAATAACGACATATTGAACGGCGGCGAAGATAATGACCAGCTCTGGGGCGGCACGGGCGACGATGTGCTTATCGGCGGTGCTGGAGCCGATGAACTGCGCGGTGACGACGGAACCGACCTTGCCAGCTATGCCACGGCTGCCGGGCCGGTTATCGTCAGCCTTGCCGACCCCAGCGGCAACACGGGCGACGCCGCCGGTGATACGTACATTTCCATCGAGGGTGTCATCGGCACGGCCAATGCCGACACGCTGACCGGCGACGACAACGACAACCTGATTGCCGGCGGCGCCGGCGCCGATGCCCTGGACGGCGGTGCCGGTTTCGACACGCTGGACTACAGCACCTCCTCGGCGGCCGTGGTCGTGAGTCTGGCAGAGCAGGCCGCTTCGGGCGGCGATGCCCAGGGTGACACCCTCGCCGGTTTCGAAGCGGTCATCGGCTCCAATTACAACGACACCCTGACCGGTGACGCCGGAAACAACACGCTCAAGGGCGGCGCGGGCACCGATGTGCTGACCGGAAACGCCGGGGCCGACATCCTGGACGGCGGATCTGGCGTCGACTTTGCCAACTACAACCTGTCCGCGGCGGGCATTTCCATAGATTTGGCCAATAACGTGATTTCCGGCGGCGACGCGCAGGGTGACACCCTTATCGGAATAGAAGGAATTATCGGCACGAACTACGACGACACTCTGCAGGGCAACGCGGAAAGCAACACCTTCTTCGGCGGCGCCGGTGCCGATGCCATCTACGGCGGCGATGGCGACGACCTCATCAGCGGCGGAGCCGGCGCCGACACCCTGGCCGGCGGCGATGGAACAGACAGGTTGAATTATGGTGCCTCCACGGCTGCCGTGACCATCAATCTCGCCAATGGCGGAGCCAACGGCGGCGATGCAGAGGGCGATACGATTTCCGGGTTTGAGCAGGTCTCCGGGTCCGAGCACAACGACATCATTGCCGGAAACGCCAACGCGAACACGCTGTTCGGACAGGGAGGGGACGACAATCTTCTGGGCGATGCCGGTGACGACATCATTTACGGCGGCGCAGGCAACGACATGCTGGCCGGCGAAGCCGGTTCGGACGGACTGGCAGGCGGAGCCGGAGACGACTATTACCTGTTCGGCGACGGCTCGCAGGTCGACACCATCCTGGAACTGGCCGGAGAAGGCACGGACATCGCCTACTTTACCAACATCGGCGTGGGCGACATCAGCGTCTACAAGAACGGCGACGATCTGATCATCGCGGCCAACGGCGCGGCGGACATCATGCAATTCCAGGATTGGTACGGTGCAAACGACACCTATACCGTGGAAGGTTTCTACTTTGCCGAGACCGACCAGCTCTTCAGCGCGGTTCAGCTTGCCGGCGTGGCCGTGGACATCACTCCGGCCTGATGTTCGTGGCTTGCCCCGGAAATGCCGACAAAGGCCCGCCAGCTGCGCTGCTTTAAAATCGTTCAACAGCCTGTCTAGTTGTACCTTGTAATCAATCTGACAGGCTGCTCAAAAAGGGGCGAGAGCAAGGCGCAAGGAAATCTCAAGGCCGACGCGTATTTACTGATACGCGAGGATTTGAGATTTCTGCGGCAACGACGCTATCGTGCCTTTGTCAGCAGCCTGAGGCCCGGCACATTTATGCCGGGCCTTTTTTGTCTGGTTTGGGGGATGTTGAACAAAGGGTACCATGTTCCCATGGCCGCTCCCGTCCGCACATTGCGAACCTGCCGGGCGGATGCGTATCTGTGAGCCGGGCGTTTATCCGGACGTATGCACCGGGCAGGGCATACATGCCGGGCAATGCCCTTATCTCCCCAGTTCCGAATAGTAATAATACCCGTCCGTGAGCATGTGGGTGATCCGGTATTCCACGGGGGTTCCCTTGATGTCGAAACATATCCTTTGGACCCGCAGAACGGGCGTGCCCGCGTCTATCGCCAGTCTTTTGGCGTCGTCCCCGGAGGCGGGAATCGCGCTGACGAGTTCCTTTGCGCTGGAAATGGTGACATTGAATTTTTGTTGGAAATAGTCATAGAGCGTGTTCGGGATGGCTTCCAGCGGGACTTCTTCTATGCCCCGGAACAGAGTGGCGGGAAGGGTGATGTACTCGTTGAACATCGGTCGGCTGTCGGTGATGCGGACCCGACGGATGCGGATAACCTCGGCTCCTGGTCCGATTTTCAGGGCAAAGGCTTCTTCGTCGGTAGCTCCGCCATGCACACCGGAACCGGAGGTTATTCGTATATTCTTGGATGTGGGCAGGGGATGGCTGCCGTCTTCCCGGCGTATCTGGAAAAACTTGAAGAGTGCCTGGTCCGAATCCAGCAGGGCGACCGCGGTTCCCTTGCCCTGGTAGCGTGTCAGCCTGTGTTCGCGTGTTAATTCGTCCAAGGCGCGGCGAAGGGTTCCGTGGCTCACCTGATATTCTTCGGCCAGGGCGGTTTCACATGGGAGGAAGGTTCCGGGCGCCCATTCTCCGTCTGCTATCCGGGTCAGGATGGATTCCTTGACGAGTTTATACAAAGGGTTGGATTTCAGGGCTCTCATATGTCCTTCATTCTCCTGGTGTCGTGTCTGTATACACCAAATATGCTGCATGCGCGTGCCGCGTAGCAGGTTGTGATGTCTGTTTTGTCGTGTTGTAGGTGCGGCAGGACGTTCCCGGTCCGTGAAGGAGGGGGGCCTGCCGTGGTTTTCGGCCCGGCGCAGGGCTGGCGCGGAGTGGGCCAAGGCGGCAGAGAAGAGCATATGCTGCCGCGCGAAGGACTTTAACGTCGGCGGAACTTTCTTGCAATCGACCCATTCCTCACTATGGGTCTGGTATTAACCATAAATAACATCTTATACAAGATATTATTGGAAGACGGCCTGGCACTCCCTCTACTCTTTGAATTCGTGCAGTATTTCAGTGTGTTGAAAGATAAGTCGGGAAATTTTTATTTCGTCTTGACGTCTTGTATAAGACATAATACAAAAGACTCAACCACACATTAAGGAGGTCTCCATGGAAATCCATTTTCTGGTGCATGAAGCGAACGACTCGGTCGGCGTGGTCGTCGTGGAAGGCGTCAAGGCAGGTCAGAAACTTAACGGCTGGGTCATGGCTGAAGACGAAACCGTGACTTTTGAAGTTCGTAGCGACATTCCCATTGGCCACAAAATCGCTCTCAAGCCTTTGGCAAAAGACGATACGGTCATCAAATACGGTACGGATATCGGACGCGTTGTTCAGCCCATCAAGCAGGGCGAACATTTGCATGTCCACAATGTAAAGACGAAGAGGTGGTAGAGATGAAAAGCTCCAAGATTCTTGGATACCGTCGCGAGAACGGCCGCGTAGGTGTGCGCAACCATGTTGTCATTTTGCCGCTCGACGACCTTTCCAACTCCGCGTGTGAAGCTGTCGCCAACAACATAAAGGGCACTTTGGCCCTTCCCCACCATTATGGACGCCTGCAGTTTGGAGAAGACCTGGAACTGCATTTTCGCACGCTCATCGGTACCGGCTCCAACCCCAACGTGGCGGCCGTTGTCGTCATCGGCATCGAGCCGGAATGGACCAAGGTCATCACGGACGGCATCGCCAAGACCGGAAAGCCTGTTGCCGGATTCTCCATCGAGCAGAACGGCGACCACAACACCATCTGCGCGGCTTCCCGCAAGGCCAAGGAGTTCATGCATTTCGCCTCTTCCCTGCAACGTGAAGAGTGCGACGTGAGCGAACTGATGGTTTCCTGCAAATGCGGCGAGTCCGATACCACTTCCGGCATCGCCTCCAACCCCACTGTGGGCAACGCCTACGACAAACTGAACGAAATGGGCAACACCCTGATTTTTGGCGAAACAACCGAGATCACCGGCGGTGAACACCTGGTTGTTGAGCGCTGCAAGACCCCCGAAGTGGGCGAAGCATTCATGAAGATGTGGAATGGCTACAATGATTTCGTTCTTGCCAACAAGACCAACGACCTTTCCGATTCTCAGCCCACAAAGGGCAACATTCTTGGAGGCCTGACGACCATCGAGGAAAAGGCCCTGGGCAATATCCAGAAGATCGGCAAGAAGTGCCTGATCGAAGGCTGCCTGGAACCGGCCGAAGCCCCCAAAGGCAAAGGCCTGTGGTTCATGGACTCCTCTTCCGCCGCAGCGGAAATGGTCACCTTGTGCGCCGCCGCCGGGGCCGTGGTTCATTTCTTCCCCACAGGACAGGGCAATATCATCGGCAACCCGATCCTGCCCGTCATCAAGCTGGGCGCAAACCCCCGCACCGTACGCACCATGAGCGAACATATCGATCTGGACGTTTCCGGCATTCTGCGCCGTGAAATGAATCTGGACGAAGCCGGAGACAAGCTGCTTGACCTTATGGTGGATACCGCCAATGGTCGGCTGACCAGCGCGGAAGTGCTCGGCCACCGCGAATTCGTCATGACGAAGCTGTACCGCAGCGCCTAGCGCCTTTGGGACGCATCATCAGAACAAATGCATCGGGCGGGATTTTTCCGTCCGGTGCATGACATTACTAGGAGAATCACGCATGAAACTTTTGTGGAACATCATCCTGGCAATGGGGTTCGTACTTGGAATCGTCGGAACCGGCTTTGCCGCGTATCCGGACAAGGACATCACCTATATCGTGCCGTTTGGTCCGGGCGGCGAGTCCGACATTTCGGCACGCATCCAGCAGGCGCATTTCCGTCGGCTGTTTGGCAAGGAAATGATCATCCAGTACAAGCCGGGCGGCGGCGGAGCCGTGGGTTGGAGCTCGTTGCAGCAGTATCCGGCCGACGGCTACACCATCATGGGAACGAACCTTCCCCACATTGTTCTCAAGCCCCTGCAGAAAGGCAGCGGCTTCAAGCTTGAAGACATCGTCAACGTCCACTTCTTCCATTACACTCCCGACGCCATCGTGGTTCCCGCGAACAGCAAATTCAAGACTCTGGACGACCTGGTCAAGGCTGCCAAGGAAAAGCCCGGCATGATCACCTTTGCCGGCACGGGTTCGTATTCCAACAATCATTTTGCCAAGACGCGTTTCGACAAGATCGCGGGCATCACGACCACGTACATCCCCTTCAAGACCACGGGCGACGCAGCCATGGCCATGCTGGGCAAGCAGGTGGCCGCGCATTGGGGCTACACCACGGTGGGTGTCGCCCAGGGCGACAAGGTGCGCCTGCTGGCTGTCGCCGGCGAAGAACGCCATCCTCTTTTCCCCGATGTCCCCACGTTCAAGGAACTCGGATACGACTACGTGGGCGGTGCATACCGCGGCCTGGCCCTGCCCAAGGCATCCACGGAGGAAACCCGCAGGGAAGTTTCCGCCATGTTGCAGAAGCTCAATGATGATCCGGCCTTCCGCAAGCAGATGGTGGAATCCGGTTTCACCATGGTGGACGTCCCCTACGAAGACATTCCCGCCTTTCTCGATGGTTTGAACAAAGAATACTACGAAGTGGCCAGGGAACTGAAGCTCATCAAGTAGTCCGAACGGGCACTTGCCGACTGCGATATCCGAGGTGGAGCAGCCGGGTGGGAAATGCGGGATGCGATGAACATCCTGCGGGATTGAGTTCCAGGTTCCTTGCGTTATCAATGGACTATCGAAGTGCACGCTGCGGCGGTTCCGCAGCGTGCACCTTAACAAGGGTGAGATATGTTTGGTATCGAATTTCTCCTGGATGCCCTGACTCCGCTGAACCTGCTGCTCTGCGTTGTCGGAGTGGTGGCCGGAACCATCATCGGCGCGCTTCCGGGGCTTTCCGCAACAATGGCCGTGGCCGTACTTGTACCTCTCACATTTTCAATGCCGCCAGCCTCCGCACTGATCATGCTCGGCGCGATCTACACGGGCGCCATCTACGGCGGGTCGTTCGCCGCCATTCTGGTGAACACGCCGGGCACGCCTTCCGCCATCGCAACGACATTCGACGGATTTCCCATGGCCAAGCGGGGGGACGGCGATCTGGCCGTGACCTGCGGAACCCTTGCTTCCGTTGTAGGCGGTCTTGTGGGCGCCTTGTTTCTTCTGCTTCTGGCTCCGGTGCTTGCCGAATTCGCCCTGCGCTTCGGTCCGGTGGAATATTTCTGGCTGGCCCTTTTCGGGCTGACCCTTATTTCCGCCCTTTCCGAGGGCAGCCTGCTCAAGGGATGGGCCGGCGGCGCGTTCGGCATGCTCTGTTCCACCGTGGGCGTGGCCGTCATCGGCGGGGACGTCCGCTACACCTTTGACTCGGAACTCCTGCTGGGCGGCATAGACATCGTTTCCGCCCTCATCGGCCTGTACTGCGTTCCCGTGCTCATCGATCTGGTCATGACGCAGGCCCGTCATCTCGACGTCCCCCAGGAGGGGAAGGGCTTTCGTTTCAAGGAGGCGCTGGGCCTTGCGCTTCGCGACAAGTTCAACCTGGTGCGCAGTGCGGTCATCGGAACCCTTGTGGGGATTCTGCCCGGAGCCGGTGGTTCCATAGCCAGCCTGGTGTCCTATTCCGAAGCCAAACGCACCTCGCCGAGGGCCGCGAATTTCGGCAAGGGCGAACCGTCCGGCATCTTTTGTACGGAAGCCGCCAACAACGCCACCGTGGGCGGCGGGTTCATTCCCACCCTGGTGCTGGGCATTCCGGGAACGCCTCCGGACGCCGTCATCATGGGCGCTCTTCTGGTGCAGGGCGTGAAGACCGGGCCGGCGCTGTTCAGCGAGGAAGGAAGCATCGTCTACACCTTTATCTACGGACTGCTGTTCGCCACGCTGCTCATGCTCCCGGTGGGCCTTCTGATTGGCAAGTACGCCTACCGTTCCATTGCCACCTTTTCCAAGTCCATCCTGGTCCCGGTCATCGCGTTCATGTGCGTCATCGGTTCGTTCGCCATCAACAACAACGTGGGCGATTCGCTGCTCATGGTTGGCCTTGGCGGTGCGGGCTGGATTCTCAACCGCTACGGATTTCCGCCGTCCCCCATTGTCCTGGGCATCATTCTCGGGCCGATCGCCGAACAGGGGTTCGTGCAAAGCTGGCTGATAGGCACGGCGGCCGGGGACATCTGGGGAAGCTTCTTCGGTCGTCCCATCGCCCAGGTCATCATCGCCCTGATCGTTCTGGTGGTCTGCTACCCGATGTTTTCAAAGCATATCCTTTCCAGACTGGGCTGGGCCAAGGGAGGGTGTACCAATGAAAAATAGATACGACGTCGGCAGCATGGTCATTTCCGTCTGTCTTTCCCTTCTCGGCATCTTTTGCTGGTGGTACGCGGGCAATTTTTCGCCTCTCGGGGCAATATTTCCCAAAACGTTCTCCATCGTGCTCATCATCTGCTCCCTTGGCTACGTGGCCTTGTGTTTCATCAAGGGCGGCAGCGGGGACGTGAAGACGAAAGGCCGCGAGCAGTTGTGGCGGGGGCTGGTTCTCTTTGGGGTACTGTTCTTTTGGTGCCTGCTGCTGGACGTGCTGGGATTTCTCGTATCCAGCATCATCAGCTATGTGATTCTCGCCATGCTTGCAGACCACGACCATGCCATCAGTTCGAAGCGACTGCTTTTCCATGGCGGTCTGGGCATTGTGATTGCCGGACTTTTTTATCTCGGCTTCAGCGAATTTCTCAACGTTCCGCTTCCCAAGGGAATTCTCCCGCTCTGATCTCCAGAGAGTTCCTACGGAATGGCCTGAGTCCGCAAACTCGTTGAAGCATTCCCCCTTCTTCCGCTCGGGTGGGTATACGACGGAAGGAGGGGGATTTTTTTCACGTCCTGCCGGAATTCCTTTTCCGCTTCCAATCCTGTTCCGCGTCGGCCTCTTTTTTGCTGCCTCCCAATTCGCCTTTGACGGCCCGAAGCCGATGAGGATATCGTGGTGCGATCCTGAGCGGGGGCGCGACCGCGGACCGGTAATCTTCCGCCTGCGTTTGACTGCTGCGCGTTCGGGAGCGCACATTGGAGGAACATTATGGGAGGAACCCGCATGAAAAAAATAAATTTGACGCTGGCCCGCCTGTGCATGGCAGCATGTGTCCTTGTTGTCCTGCTGGCCTCGAACGGATGCGGTCTGCACAGCCAAAGTCCCGAAGCCCGGCCCCTTCCAGCCGCAGCCTCGGCATTTGAGGCCGTGCGCAACGACCCTGTGCGGTTGCGGGCATATCTGGCCGAGTTTCCCAAAGGGGGCGAACTGCATTCGCACACCAGCGGGGCCGTGTATGCGGAGGATTATCTGCGCTGGGCAGTGGAGCAGGAATTGTGCGTCTCGCCCGACACGCTCCGGTTGAGCGAAGCCCCTTGCGCTTCCGGGGCCGGTCCTGCGGCCGTGGCGTTTGCCAACGCCACGTTCTACAGCCGCATGATCGACCATTTTTCCAACAGGAATTTCGACAGCAGCCGGGCCATGTGGGGCCACGACAACTTTTTTGCCACGTTCGACCGCTTCGACCTGGTTACCGACAACAATGCCGGAAAAATGCTGGCCGAGGTCATGCGCGAGGCCGGACGAGGCAACGCCCTGTATCTGGAGCTGATGAAGTGCTATTTCCCGCCCGAACTGTGGAAGGCCGCCACGACAGCCGGTTGGGACGGCAATGCCGACGCCACCCTGGAGCGTCTCAGGCAGACCGGGGTCTTCGACACCATCCCCGCCACGCGCAAGCGCATCGACCAGGTGGAAGCCAAGGCTGCCGCGCTGGTGGCCGGTACATCTGGTGAAGGTGTGGTCGTGCGCTGGCTGGAGCAGTGCATTCGTGTATTGCCGCCCCAGTATGTTTTTGCCCAATTCGCCTATGCCTTTGCCCTGTGCCAGGCCGACCCCAGAGTGGTTGGCTTCAATCTGGTGGCTCCCGAGGACAATCCCGTATCCATGGGCGACTACAGCCTGCACATGCATATGATCCAGGCCCTGCGCAAACATTTCCCCGCCACCAATGTCAGCCTCCATGCGGGCGAGCTGCGCCTGGGGCTGGTGGAGCCGGAAGGGCTGCGCTTTCACATCCGCGAGGCCGTGGAAGTGGCTGGCAGCAAGCGCATAGGCCATGGCGTGGATCTGCCTTTTGAAAAGGACATGCCCGGACTGCTCAAGGAGATGAAAAAACGCGGCGTGTCCGTGGAAATCTGCCTGTCCAGCAACGACCAGATTTTGGGCGTTACCGGGAAGGACCATCCGGTACGTACCTACATGGCGGCGGGCATACCCATCACGCTGAATACGGACGACGCCGGAGTGGCCCGCATCGACCTTCCGCACGAGTACCAGAAGGCGGTGCAGGAGCAGGGCTTTGGTTTTGACGACCTTGTCCGCGCCTCGCGCAACGTGCTGGAATATTCCTTCCTGCCCGGACAGAGTTTGTGGCAGAACGCCACGACCTTCACGCCCGTGCACAGCTGCGCCGACGGCCTCAAATACGGTACGCCGTCCGTGCAATGCAAGGCGCTGCTTGCCAAGAGCCGGAAGGCGGATTTGCAGTGGAAGCTGGAACAGCGCTTCCGCGCCTTTGACCAACGCGCGCCCCAATTCGCCAGATAAACAGCCACCTGTACAAACGACAAACGCCCCGTATGGATTTCTCCGTGCGGGGCGTTTTGTTGTGGGCGGGCGCGCTACCGGAGTTTTTCGATGCGCTTGATGCCGTTGCGGTCCAGAACAATGCGGTAGCGGTGGCAGACCGTGCCCTTGTCCAGAATGTGTCTGCGGATGATGTTCATGTGGTAGACCTTGTTGCCGCTGGCCTTGACGTATCCGCCTTCGTTCCTGAGGGCGTAGAGCTGTTCTTCCGGCTCATCCATGTACATGAGGAAGTCGTGCACCCCTATGCGGCTGATATCGAGCAGCCCGTCGCTGAAGCAGTTGCGCACGATCTTGAAGGCGGAGCTCCGCAGCTCCATGTCCTTGCGGTAGCAGATGATGGTTTCCAAACGAAAAGCCGCGGAAATGTCCACCATGTGCACCTTGTCCCGCAGGGCGGCCACCTCTTTGGGCAGGGCGCTTTCGTTGATGAACGAGAAGGTCTCCTTGCACACGCCGATGGCCGTGGTAAAGTTGCGGAAGATGGTCCGCTTGCGGTCGGAAAGGAAGCGCCGCAGCCCCGAGGCCATGCGGGCCTTGAGATAGTCCTTCATTCGGTCCTTGAAAATGTAGGCAATGACCAGCGCCCCGAACAGGGGCATGCTCAGGGAGCCGTACCGCCCCTGCCAGATAAAGGCGATGCCCGTGGCAAAGACCATGGCTACGGCGGCGGCCACGCTGTACGCGGCCTGTTGCCAGAATTCCGTGTCGCGCCGCTTGCGGACGTCCAGAAACAGGGCGCTGCTCATGTATTTTTTCAGCATGCTCCAGCGGTGCACAAAGAGTTCGTTGTCGCCATCCGCACGGGGAACCACGGTGTGCAGCACATGCGCCCGGTAGTCGATTTCCGCCTGGATGTGGTCCAGCAGTTTGCGCGTGCCCGTGTCGCCTGGTTTTTTATCGCCTGACTCTTTGTTTGGGGCCTCTTTGCCAACAGCCTCTTTATTTGTCGCGTTTTGGGCCGGGCCGAAAGCCCCCAGGCTGTCCAGCGTCCGAAAACCATAATAGGCCGTGATGGTGCTGAGGTATTCGTCGCCGTAGCCGTAGGCGGGCATGTCGCCAAGCCCCGCCTCTTCCGCCTGGCGTTGCATGGCCCTGTATCGTTGCAGCACTTCCCGCGTTCGGGCTATGAAATCGTCGACCTCCTGTTCCGGGCCCTCTGTGCGGCCATGGTGCACCTTTTCGGCCCAGGCTTCGAGCGCCCGGTTAAAGGACAGGCAGAGAATCTTGACGCGGTCCTCGAACAGCTCCCTGCGTTCTTTGGGCGTAAGCAAGTGGCGGTCGGCCAGGAGTTTTTCCAGCATGCAAAGCGGCGCGTCCTCGTCCTGAAAGCGATGGAGTGGAACCAGGGGGATGCACAGGCGCACATAGCTCTTCAGCCGTTTGAAGAACTTTTTGCGCGTAAAGGTGTCGGGATTGATGCAGAGGCTGCTGGGGATGAAAAAGTAGGTCTCGACCTTGCTGCGGCATCTGCGTCCGCCCCCTTCCAGGGGAAGGATGTGCTTGATCTCGAACTGGAGTGTGTCGTGTATTCCGCAAATTTCCCGTAACATAAGAAAACCGTCTGGTTACGGCGACAGGTAGCGCCGTCCCGGCAAGGGAAAGGCAAAGGAACCCACGGAGCGAGCCCGAAAAGGCTCCAGAGCGTCCAAGGGGATGCTCCAAGGATTACCTTTCTATTGTTTCGGAAAAAGTAAAGTGAATTTTTTTTGACTTCTTTAAAAAAAACGGCGGCAAATACCGACTTCCGAAATGGATATGGTGAAGGATAACAGCGGTGCAAGAAAAGTCCCCCCGGCCATGCGGACGGGAGGACTTTTGTATTTAATAGCGGGCCCTTGTGATCTCTCGCAGGGACCGAATCGGGGGCGGAAAGGGAATCAGGCGAGCGTTGCCTTGAACTGCTCGAACTGTTCCGCAGTGGCATAGGAAGACTGCGTGCCGAGGCGCGTGATGGAATCGGACGCGTACCGGGCGGCGTCTTCCAGGGAGGCGACAAGGTCGCGGCTGCGCACGTAGGTGCTGACGAAACAGCCTATGAAGGCGTCGCCCGCGCCGGTCGTGTCCTTGGCTTCCACCTTGGGGCAGTCGATGTGCAGCGCGCGTCCGGCTTCCACAAGCAGCACGCCGTTTTCACCCAGGGTGACGATGACCTGCTGTACGCCTTTGTCCACCAGGGATTTTGCCGCGGCTTCGGCTTCCTCTCTGGTGGTTACGGGCATGCCGGAAAGAATCTGCAATTCGCTTTCATTGGGCACCAGAAAGGTGGCCTTGCAGACTTCCTTCATGTCCAGATCGGCCTGGGCCGGGGCCGGGTTCAGCAGAACGTCGATGCCGTGCGTTTTGCCGAAGTTCAGCACGTGGTAGATGGTCTCCACGGGAATTTCCAGCTGCATGACGATGATGGCGCACTGCTTGAGGTCGTCGGCCACGCGGTCGATGTCCGCGGGCTTCAGGTGCGCATTGGCGCCCTTGACGATGAGGATGCTGTTGGAGCCGTTGGGCTCCACGAAAATGGGGGCCACACCGCTGGGAACGCCGGGTACGGTCTCCACGTATCTGGTGTCTATGCCGTTGTCTGCCAGGTTCTTTTTGGTGTTGGGGCCGAACATGTCGTCGCCCACCTTGGTTACCATCATCACGTCCGCGCCCAGTTTGGCCGCGGCCACGGCCTGGTTGGCGCCCTTGCCGCCAAAGCCCATGGCAAAGGAAGGAGCTTCCAGGGTTTCGCCCTCGTTGGGCATGCGGTCCGTGTAGGTGATGAGGTCGACCATGTTGCTGCCGACCACGGCGATTTTTGTGCTCATATTCCCTCCCGCTTTACAGCTTTGCGATAAGATTCGCTGCCTTTTCCGCTTCTGCAGCGTCCAGATATCCGGCCGTGACGTTGAAATGCCGTTTGCCGTGGCCGGGGATGATCTGCACGTTGCCCTTGGCCTTTTCCGCCAGGTAGCCTTCCGGCTCGCAGGTTGCGGGCAGGGCGAATGCGGCCACCTGCTGGTCCGAGTTGCACAGCACCCAGCGCACGGTGTGGGGAAAGTCCTTGGTGGAATAGGAGGTGTAAAAGCCGTCCTTTTCCGTGCGGCGCAGCATCAGGTGCGTTTTGCCGTCGGCGTCCGTGTGCAGGTTCTTGATGAAGAGCACCTGCTCGGGGTTGTAGCGGGCGGTTTCGTGCAGCGTGCCCATTACCGAGGGATCTTCGGCCAGGCTGGCGATAAGGGCCTTGTAGTCGTCGTTGGGCACCACGTGGCCGGGAATGGAGGTGCGCACCACCGTATCCTGGGGGGTGAAGCCGGTGGGCTGGTGGATGGTGCCGTCCTCGGCATAGGCGAAATTCATGTGGCACATGTACATCAGTTCCATGTCGTCGCCGGAGAGGTTCTCGATGTCCATGGAAATGTCGAACACGGTCTTGTTCTGGCGCAGCGTCAGCGCGGGCCGGGCCAGGTAGTGGCTGCCGAAGCCCATGGCGTATTCGCAGGAGCCGGTGATCTGCAGGTAGGGCCCCTGTTCGTCGTGGCCACAGACCAGTTCCGCGCTGTCCATGGTGGCGCAGGGCATTTCCCCGTGCAGGGGGTGGGTGTCCCGGGGCGAGGGGCAGCCGTTGCGCAGCAGCCCGCTGTGGAAGGCGAAGCATCCGTAGGTTTCCACCACGGTCTGTGCCGGGCGGGGCTGCGGAAACATGTTGGTCATGGTCAG
The DNA here is from genome assembly GCA_963665185.2 of Desulfovibrionaceae bacterium. Lineage (GTDB taxonomy): Bacteria > Desulfobacterota > Desulfovibrionia > Desulfovibrionales > Desulfovibrionaceae. Next base: position 192,667 of record CAXXPO010000015.1, read on the forward strand.
GTCCACGCCGTCCATGACCGCGTCCCAGATCATCTGGCCCATATAGGGAAGAACCGTTACGTAGCCCCGGTTGTTCTGCAGCCGGACAGCCTCGATACCGCTGTCGTAGCGGAAAAGGGAAGCCTGAAAGCCCTCGGCCGTGAGGACGGTTTCCTCACGGGGGCCGAAAAAGGATCTTTGAAGATGAAATCGTTGTGTCATGGTGTGCTCCACTGCGCTCAATTATTGAGTTTCTTTCTGTTGTTCAAATAATTGATGACCATGATGAGCAGCAGGAACGCGCCCCAGACAAAGTCTATGAGGTGGTTGCTGAAGCGCATGATCTGCAAGCCGCTGGACAGAAACATCAGGGCGATGACGGCAATGAGGATGCCCAGAATGGATCCCTTTCCGCCCGACGGGTTGGTTCCGCCCAGCACCGCGATGAGAATGGCCTGGAGCAGGTAGGAGGAACCGTAGTCGGATTTGGCGGCATTGGCCCGGCCCGAAAGGATGATGCCCGCTATGGAGGCGATGACCCCGGTCATCATGTAGGACAGGAAGATCATCTTCCCTTTTTTGAGGCCCGCATAGACGGCAGCCTTGGGGTTGGTGCCGATGAGCGTGAGGTTGATGCCGAACACGGTCTTGTTGAGGATGAAGGCCACCAGCACCATGATGAGCGTGAACAGCACCAGGGGGAAGGCGATTCCCAGAACCTTGCCGTTGCCGATGAAGGCCCAGTAGGAAGGAAAGCCCACAATGGCCGGGCCGCCGGAAATGACCAGGCACAGCCCGGTGAATATCTGGGCCGTGCCCATGGTTGCCAGAATGGGCGTAATGCCCAGCTTGGTGATGAAAAATCCGTTGGCCGCTCCGGCGCACAGCCCCACGCACAGGGCCAGGGCCAGCCCGGCAGCCACATACACCAGAAGCACTTCCGGCGGAATATTCTGGCCGCGGGTAAAGTGGACAAAGAACGATCCCGCCACAATGCCCGAAAGGTTGGCCACGCCGATGATGGACAGGTCGATGCCGCCGGTGAGCATGGAGATCATCATGGCCAGGGAGAGCAGCCCCAGTTCCGGGAACATGAAGCAGATGGACTCGAAGTTGTAGTAGCGGAGAAATTTGTCCGGGTTGAGGATGCTCATGGTCGCAAACACCAGAATGGTGATGATCACGAGTTGGAAAAGGTTGTTTTCCCTGTTGATGAAGCTGCGAATATTCATGGGGCACCCTTACATGCTTTTATTTCTGTCTCTGTAGGCCGTTGCCGCCGTCGCCGCCAGGATGATCATGCCGACCACGACCCGCTGCCAGGTGGTGTCCACATGCATGATGATCAGGCTGTTCTTGACCATGACCAGGGTGAAGACCCCGAGCATGGTGCCCAGAACCGACCCCTTGCCCCCGAATATGCTGGCTCCGCCCAGCACCACGGCGGCGATGACGTCCAGTTCCAGCCCTCCGAAGTCGCGCGGGTTGGCCAGCCAGATCATGGAGCTGTGGAGCAGCCCGGCGAATCCGGCCAGGGCGCCCGCCAGCCCGTACACGAAAAACGTGGTCTTGCGCAGGTTGAAGCCGATGCGCTGTGCGGAAACCTGATCTCCGCCCATGGCGTATATGCTGCGCCCCATCAGGGTGTAGCGCAGAATGAGGTGCACCATCAGGGCCAGTCCCACGTACACCAGAATCATGGCCGTGAGCCCGTAATGGGTGCCGTCGGGCGTGGTGAATCCCCACAGCTCTGTGGTGGCGAAGTTGATGAGCACCTTGGGCATCTTGTTGATGTTGATCATGCTGGTGCCCACGCCGCCCAGCAAAAGGCCGCGCACCAGGCTTGCCGTGCCCAGGGTGACGATAAGCGGGATGATCTTGAAACGGTATACGAAGAAGCCGTTCATGAATCCGAGGCACATGCCCATGGCGGTTGCCATCAGGAATGGGATGAAGATTCCCTGGCTTCCGGTGGCGACCATGTATTTGACCGTGAGGTACATGGCTGCCACGGCAAAGGCCGGGAACGATACGTCGATGCCGCCGGAGATGAGCACGAGCAGCACGCCCAGGGCCATGATGCCCATGACCACGTTGCTCTGCAGCAGGCTGAACATGTTCTGGAACTGCCAGAAGGCCGGGTTGATGAGGCCGATGACGGCCATGGCGACCACCAGCACGACACCTACGACCACTTCCGCTTTGTGATGCATGACCATTTTTCAGTCCAAATTTTTCAAAAGTTCGTTGATCTTGTCCTCGTCCGCTTCGGAAGCCTGGATTTCCCGGACGAACTGGCCCCGGTGGATGATCAGAATGCGGTTGCAGTTCTGAATAAGCTCGGGAACATCGTCGGAAATCATCAGCACGCTCAGGCCGTTCTGCTCGGCCAGGGTGCGGACCATGGCATGGATTTCCGCCTTGGAGCCGACGTCCACGCCCACGGTGGGGCCGTTGAGGATGAGCACCTTGGCATCGGTAAGCAGCCATCTGCCCAAAACAACACGCTGCTGGTTGCCGCCGGACAGGGAATTGACCGGATTGTTCCCGGACGGGGTGGCTATCTTGAGGTTGTGAATCAGGTCCTCTGTAAGCCGCGATCCCTTGTTGCGGTCCACCACTCCAAAGAGCCCGGCAATGCGGTCGTAGGCGGCGGCAAGCAGGTTGCGGTTGATGGACTGGCTGGCGAAAAGGCCTTCGGAAAGGCGGTCTTCCGGCACATAGGCGATGCCGTTGTCGATGGCGGAGCGTACCGACTCCAGGGCGACGGTTTTTCCGTCCACGAGGATCTTGCCGGAGTGTTTGGTCATGCCGAACAGCGCCTTGGCCAGCGGGGTTCTGCCCGACCCCAGCAGCCCGGTGATGCCGACGATTTCCCCCTTGTACAGGGTCAGGTCCAGGTTGTCGCATTCGTTGGGGATTGTAAGGCCGTTTACCTGAAGCCGAGGTGTTTCGGAGATGTCGGGCGTGAAGACGAATTGACTTGATCTGACGTTCTGCCCGGTCATTGCCGTGGTTATGGCCGCTTCGGTAAAGTCCGACGTGGGGCCGTCCGCCACCTTGGCGCCGTTGCGGATGATGGTCAGCCGCTCGCTGATTTCCAGCATCTCGCGCATCTTGTGGCTGACGAACAGGATGGATATTCCCTGCTTCTGGATGTGCCGGACGATGTCGAAGAGGTTGGCAACCTCTTTGCCGGTCAGGGCCGTTGTGGGTTCGTCCATGATGATCAGCCGGGCGTCGAACATCAGGGCCTTGGCAATGGCCACCAGCTGTTTGCCGGAAACAGGGAGGTCGTCCACCAGGGCGTGCAGGTCCAGGTCTATGTGCAGCTGGTCCAATGCCTTGGCGGCAATGGCGTAGGTTTCCCGCCAGTTCACGAAAATTCGATTGTCATGCAGCTGTGCGTTCAGAGCCAGGTTTTCGGCCACGGTCAGGTTGCCGAACAGGGAAAAGTCCTGGTAGATCACCTGGATGCCTCTGCTCAGTGACTGGATGGGCGTGAGCTTGTGAAAGACTTCGCCGCTGATGGATATGGTGCCGGAATCCGGGGTGTAGACCCCGGAGATGACCTTGATAAGCGTTGATTTGCCGGAGCCGTTCTCTCCGGCAAGACAGTGGATTTCCCCCGGCTGGATGGACAGGGACATATCGTTCAGGGCGTGGACCCCGCTGAACGATTTGTGGATGTTTTTCAGTCCCAGAAATTCTGTCATGCTGCACCTGAAACATCGGATGGACAAGGGATGCCGAGGCACCCCTCGTCCATTGTTGTTTTTTAGAAGTTGTACTTGTCCATGTTTTCCTTGGTCACGCCCACCCAGCCTGCTCCGTACAGAAGGTTCGGCTTTCCTTGGACAGGGGTGATCAGGTCGGTGTAACCGGGCAGTCCGAGGTTCAGGCCCGCCTTCACCTCATCCTTTTTGCCGTTCAGGACCATGACGGCCAGTTCGTTCATGGCGTATCCGGCCACGGCGGGGTCCCAGAACTGGATGTACTGGATATCGCCGTTCTTCAGGTATTCGCCGGCCACGGAAACCAGGCCCGTACCGGCAAAGAACAGCTTGCCCTTCAGGTTGCGTTCGGCAATCAGACGACCGGCACCGGCCGAAGTGGGCATGGGACCACCCACAATACCCTTGAGGTCGGGGTAGGTTGCCAGAACCTCTTTGAGCTTGTTGTAGTCGGTGTTGGCGTCGTCATAGGTTTCCAGACGGCTGGTGACCATTTCCATCTTGGGGAAGTGCTTTTTCTGGTAGTCGATGGCGCCGTCGATCCATTCGTTCTGGGACTTGGAGGTCAGGCTGCCCACGGTTCCGACATATTTGCCGGTGCCGCCCATGTACTCGCCCAGAACCTTCATGAGGTTGGCGCCGTAGGCGAAGTTGTCGAATGCCTCCAGCACGTAGTCCACATTGTTGATGTTGGATGCCTCGTGGGCGATGACCAGGATTCCGCGGTCACGGGCCTTTTTCAGCACCGGTTCCACGGCTTCCACGGAAAAGGGAACCACGCAGATGGCGTCCACGCCCTGGGCGATGAGGTTCTCGATGATCTGTACCTGGGCGGCGGCATCGGTCTGGCTGGGACCGACCATCCAGGTATCCTGGCCGGTATCGGCTGCGAATTGCTTTACGCCGTCGCGCATGCGGTCGAACCAGGCGATGCCGTCCACTTTGACCACCGTGGCGATGGAGTAGCGTTTCCCTGTGCTTTTGGTATCCAGGTCTTTGCGGACCTTGGTGATGTCCACCGGTCCGTCGGAACCGGCAAAGGCCGTCGCCGCGAACAAAAAGGTCATGACCAGAGCGAAACAAAGTTTTTTCATCCCCAACCTCCTCATACTAGGCTAAAATGATGGAACATATCGTAATCACACATTGCTTCTTAATATGAGGCGGCGGTTTCGCCTCCGGTAACAAGGGCCACCCCGGAACTGGTGCCCAGGCGGTCCGCGCCCGCTTCGATCATGGCCTTGGCGTCCCGGATGGAGCGGACTCCGCCGGAAGCCTTGACCTGCATGGTCTGGCCCACGGTTTCCCGCATCAGGCGGACGTCTTCGACGGTTGCGCCGCCGTGGCCGAATCCGGTGGAAGTCTTAACAAAATCAGCCCCTGCCTTCTTGCTCAGGCGGCAGGCCAGAACCTTTTCCTCGTCCGAGAGCAGGCCGGTCTCGATGATCACTTTCAACAGTGCGCTTCCGCAGGCCTTCTTGACTTGGCGGATATCGTTTTCGACGTATTCCTCCCGTCCTTCCTTGAGCGCGCCGATATGGATGACCATGTCTATTTCATGGGCGCCGTCCCCCACGGCGATCCTGGTTTCGGCAACTTTTGCCCCGGTGCTTGCCGCGCCGAGGGGGAATCCGATGACGCAGCAGGTCTTGACGCCGCTTCCGGCCAGGGTTTCGGAAACCAGGCCGGCAAAGGACGAATTGACGCACACGGAGCAGAATTTGAACTCGCGCGCTTCGGCGCACAAGGTGCGTATTTCTTCCTGGCTTGCGTCCGGTTTGAGCAGGGTGTGGTCGATATATGGAGCCAAAGACGATATTGGTTTGGAGTCCGACATGTTGCCCTCGTGTATTTGATGAAAAAGTAACTTTTACGTGTTAATATCGTAACATTTTATGCAGGTCAACCCATGCCAGAAAAAGTGGAGTCTTTCTTTGTTACTTTTATAACAGGAAGTTTATGGCGGAAGCATCGAGTTTTAGGAGGACTTGTCAATAAGGCGCAGATATGCAAATGTTAGATGTATAACATTGTTTGAGGTGGCGGATGTTCGAACGCAGAAAAAAACGGCTGGATACGATCAGGACGCTTCTGGAACGACAGGGCGCAATTCATTTGAAGAGCGCCGCGGAAACGCTTGAGGTTTCGGAAATGACTGTACGCCGCGACATTGCCGCCTCCAGGACGGAGTTGGCGTATCTGGGGGGATATATCATTTCCGGCAAGAGTCTGCCGGGAAACTCCGAATATAAAATGAATACCGAGGTGGACCGCAATACCCGCACCAAGGAGATGGTCGGCAGAATCGCGGCCTCCCTGGTCGAGCAGGGGGATACGGTTTTCATCGACTGCGGTACCACCACGCCGCATATCGTGTCCGCGCTGCCCGAGGATCTGTCCCTGACGCTGGTCTGCCATGCGCTGAATATCGCCAACCTTGCGGCCCGGTTGCCCAAGGTGAAGCTCATCCTGCTTGGCGGCATCTATTATGCCAACACCATGGTCTTCAAAAGCGATCCCGGCCTGACCATGCTGGAGCAGGTGGCCATCAACAAGGCCTTTGTTTCCGCGGGCGGTATCCATGCACAGCGTGGTTTGACCTGCTCCCATTTTTACGAGGTGGACATCAAGCAGGCGGTAATGCGCAATGCCGTAACCCGCTACATCGTGGCGGATTCGAGTAAATTTTCCCTGGTCAAACCTGCCTGCTTCGCTTCATTGCCCGAAGCCGGAACAATCGTCACCAATCCCGACATTCCCGACGAATACCGCCGTGTTCTGGATGAACTTCAACTGGAAACGATAACCTCGTCCACCAGATGATCCGCGCCGTTCCCCGTGTTCAGGCCAGCAGGAAGGGCGGGTGTGCATGCTTGCCTTGCGGACCGGAGCGGTCTGCCGGTTTTCCTGCCGACAAGAATTGATGAATACTCCGCAATAAAGGAGTCAGAGGCGGACTCGGACTGATTCCAGACCAGGTTCGGTAACTGAAATTGTTTTTGCTGCTTTCATTGTGTTCACCTGGATCTATTCGACCGGATGCTATCAGGTGATAAAAGTCCGCATGCCACCGTGCTGTATCCGATTGCATACAATCCGGGAGGATTGCAGCGAATTTGAGCTTGTTGTACGCGATCGGATACCTTGGGGCAGGGAAGTATGGTCACAAGAAAAAGTCGAGGTGCAGGACTTCAAACGCGTACATTCGATGGATGGGGTATTATTGGGACATATCCCGTCCCGAAACAAAAAAGAAAGGGTTGCATGCTTTTCAGTAAAATGCATGCAACCCTTTGAAATTCTTCTGGTACCCGGAGCGGGATTTGAACCCGCACAGTATTGCTACCGAGGGATTTTAAGTCTTTATATTTTATGATCATATGGTGTCATATAATAGAAATAACATCTTGACATAAAAAGAACTTTTAAGAATATTCTTTCCATTGCCTATCACCTGTTTTCCCCTTATTTCAGCTAAAAAGTGGGGACTATGTGGGGACAGAAAGTGGAGAGAGTATGCCCAAAAATCGCTGGAACCAGACTACATTTCCCGGGGTGCGTTACCGGGAACATCCGGATCGTAAGCACGGTCTCAGAAAGGATAGGTACTTCACAGTACGCTATCAAAAAGACGGCAAACGCCAGGAGGCCGGACTGGGGTGGGCCAGCGAGGGGTGGACCGCGGAAAGTGCCTTCGGCGAACTCTCCAAACTGAAAAAGGCTGCCGTCACTGGGGAAGGACCTTCGAATCTTCGAGAAAAGCGGCAAGCTGCTGAACATCGGAAAAAAGAAAATGCTGCCCGTGAGATCACGCTTTCCGCCTATTGGGAACGGCACTACTTACCTCATGCCCAAAGAATCAAAAAGAAATCCTGGGACAAGGAAGAGAGCCATTATCGTCATCACCTGTACCCGTTTCTTGGGGATATGCCGTTATGCCAGATCGCAGTACGCCATTGGGATGAACTGGTTGGCAGATTAAATCAGGCTGGCCTTTCAGCGCGGTCCGTGGAGTATATTACTGGTACGCTTCGGCGTATAATGAAACACGCCTACGAGCGGGGTGTCGTCAGTTCGCTGCCCCCTTCAGGGAAACGCATTGGAGCCACTGCACCTGCCAACAATCGTCGGATGCGCGTGATTCTTCCCTATGAGAAAGAAGCTTTGCTTAATTTTTTGCTGGCAACGGATGTCCATGCCTGGCGTATTACGCAATTTACCTTCCTGACGGGATGCCGAGCCAGTGAGGCCTTTGGGCTGGAATGGCGCAATGTGTCTGATGCATTCATTCAGTTTGAAAACACAAAAAATGCCGACTCCAGAAAAATACCAATAGGCACTTCCCTAAAGGCTGTTTTTGCTTCCCTGGAGCGAGGCAGACCAACAGATCGGGTTTTTCTGAATAAGAAAGGGATGCCTTATACATCTGCTCCGCCTGCATTCAAAACGGCAGTTCGAAATTTGGAGCTCAACGCGGAACGCGAGCAGCTGGACAGGATTTCCTTCCATAGCATACGGCATACAGTGGCTACGGAGTTAGCCAAGCATCTTGATCTTCGTTCTCTAATGGACATCATGGGGTGGCGTGTTCCGGCAATGGCCTTGCGCTATATGCATGGCAACGAGGACGCTACCCTGGCTGCTTTGGAAAAGCTCGGGTAGCTTACAGTATCTTGTTGCGCAGCTTGCCCGGACAACTGGAGCAGGTTATTCATTGCCCAGAGCAAATTACGGGGTATGTAATGAAATTTGAAGAATACGTCTCGGGGACGAAGGTCCAGCAATACCAATATAAGAGCTTTCTCCCTTCCCTTATCAATATGGAGTGGATGTGGGAGGACCCACGCATCAACCGGCTTCTGGAAGAGGCTAGTGCCGCGCTTGCCGAGTTGAATGCCTACTCCCGTTTTGCGCCCGACGTGGATCGGTACATTCGGATGCATGTTGTTAAAGAGGCCAATACCTCCAGTAAGATCGAGGGAACCCGGACCGAGATGGATGATGTTCTTCGTGATCGTCTTCATGTAGCGGAGGAAATACGGGACGATTGGCAGGAAGTTCAAAATTACATCCAGGCCATGCATGCCGCGATTGGGTCTCTTGAAACGCTGCCGCTTTCCATGCGCCTTCTCCGGGAAACACATGCCATACTCATGGAAGGGGTGCGAGGAGAGCATAAAACTCCCGGAGAAGTTCGGCGCACGCAAAATTGGATAGGTGGAGCTTCCATTTCCGATGCCGTTTTTATCCCGCCGCATATTGAGGCACTGCCGGAATTGCTTACCGATCTCGAACGCTTTTGGCATAATGACAAGATCAACACGCCACATCTGATACGCATTGCCATAAGTCATTACCAGTTTGAGACCATACACCCGTTTCTTGATGGGAATGGCCGAATCGGGCGCCTGCTGATCACATTGTATCTGATGAGTGAGAAGATGTTGGCAAAGCCTTGCTTGTACCTTTCGGCGTATATTGAGAAGCACAAGGGGCAATATTACGACGCGCTTACAACCGTACGCGAGTCCAACGATATGGGGCAGTGGGTACGCTTTTTTCTTGTAGCGGTGAGTGAAACCGCCCGGAAAGGGTTGGCTACGTTCCAGAGTTTGATGGAATTGCGGCAGGACATGAATAATCGGATTATGGACTTGGGAGCGCGTATGGGAAATGGGGCGCGACTTCTGGAGGGCCTCTATGACACGCCCATCGTGACTCCCGCAGGAGTGCGTGACCATCTGGAGGTCAGTTATCCAACCGCCACCGGGCTGATTGAAGATTTTGTGAGGCTCGGCATCCTTGTCGAGTCCACAGGGCAAAAGCGCAACCGTGAGTATGTGTTTAAAGAGTACTACGAGTTGTTTGACGAAAATTAGGTTATTAAAGATTTCAGGGGAAAATTTGAATAGCCAAAATCTTATTAAAGTTTTTAGCCGAAATCTTTAATAAGGCTCTGGCGTATTAAAGTTGCCTTGAATAAGGGCGTAGGCTTTTGTCACGGCCCGTCCCACCACCCTTGCCGTCCCATTTGTGGCAGGGACGGAAGGGGGGTGGGGACGGAGGCCAACTTTTTATCGCAAACTCCAGATAACAAAACTTGCCGTCAACATGCTGGCAAAGAGCGAGCTCATCACTGGCGTCCAGAGTGCCCAGCGGCTGAGGTGCCGCTGCATGTCCGATGTTTCGTCGAACACCTGGTGCGCTCTTGTGGCTGCCTGCTCGCAACGCTGGGCGCAAAGCTCGATGCGTCCGGTGACGTTTCCGACCACCTCAGCGGGATAGTTCCTCACCTCGCGAGCGGATCGCTCGACTGTTTTTGCCGCTTCTCTGGTTGAATCCCTCACGTGTTTCAGCAAGGCCATGGTTTCCCCAAAGCTGGACGCCTTGTAGTGCTCTCGTTCGCTGATCAATTCCAAGAGCACTTCCAATTCCTCCCGGTGCTCCGGGGACATCATTTTGGGGCTGCAGCTCTTGCGAGGCATGTGCTTCTCCTCCAACCAGTCCGGGGCTTGGTTCGCGTCGTTGCTCAATCGTTTCACCATGTCTGTCTTGCTCATACAAAACTCCTCTTTTTTGCAGGCCGGACCAAGAATACCCCCGGCCTAATTTGCTTCCTTTGATGGTTACTTGGTCGAGGGAAAAGCTGATCCCACTGATTCTGCCGGTCTTGGCCTGGTTCAAGCGCACCCCGACTCCAAGCCGTTCGAGCCGGGCGCAGAATTCGGGGAGGTCCCTGGTGCTCTGCACTACGGAATCAATCAGCATTTGCAGCCGTTGTTTGACCGGGGCCTTGCCTGTGCGCAGGGAAAATTCGATTTCCCTTTTGCTCAGAGCGCGTCTTTGTGCTTTTTCGCTGTTTCTGCACCGGGGAAAGGTCGAAGCGCTGTTCGAGCTGGCGCATGATTGCTTCCTGGCGTTTGAAGTCGTTGCTGTCCGGCACCACTGAGCCATCGGGGCGCACGCGGTTTGCTATAATGTGAATATGGTCGTGGTCGGTATCGTGGTGGCGAACTGCAACAAACTGGCAGTCTACAAAGCCCATGTGGTCCAGGTAGGCATGCGCAGTTTCGTTCCATTGGGCTGGAGTCAGGGTCTCGTTAGGCGAAATGCTGATGACCGCATGGCATACTGCTCTACCAAGACGCGGCCGAAGTTTGCGCACCATGCCGAACTCGGAGGCCAATTGTCGGGGGGACTCCCCCGCCATGTTTGTTTCCAGCAACTGGGCCTTGTCCTTGTGCAAGGCGTAATCCAGAGCCCCACGAAACCCTTTGCCCTTCATCACCTTGGCAATCATTCGGCATCCTCCGGCACACCCAGAACATGGAGGCGTATTTCCCGGATCATCCGGAGCAGGGTTGTGAGCATTGTTCCTTGCTGCGCCGGAATTCCGGAATTTTGGGCCCGTGCAAGCTGGTTCAGGTTCGCGCCGATCTTTCCCAGCTCAACATACATACGGCGATTGATTTCCGGTGTTGGGCGCGGCGGAAGTTGTCGGCTCAGTCCGGCATGCCGCAACCACTGCGCCGGGCTCATGCCCATTGCCTGCGCGCGGTGTTCAAGGCTTGCCATTTCGGATGCATTCACCCGGACACCAATGGTTCGGGTTCGGACATCCGCAGGATCGAGCCGAGGGCGCCCGCCTTTTCCCTTATTTCTTTTGGCGTTTGATTTTTCTTCCATGCGAGCCTCGTGAGCTTAGGCCCCGCAGGGCAAGCGTTTGAGCGAAGCGAAAACATGGCTTGCTACCAACCAGCTCCGCCATCCAGGGATCGACGACAGCCTTCATATCCAGGACGAAATTGCGGGTTCCCGAAAAGGCCGGAGTCTGTCCCGCACCGTACAGGCCAGTGGGACAGGTGAAATGCCGCTGTCCCGGCGTCTGTCCCGCAATGTGTCCCGGACTGATGCGGCACGGCCCTTTGGGGACTCCAGGAAAAAAAAACGGTGTCCCGGTCGTGTCCCATTGGCTGTCCCAGCACCTGCCAAGTGTCCCACTGTCCCGCCTCTTAGGGACCGGTACAGCGGGACACCTCACAGCTTGGCCTTCAGCCGTTGGATGGCGGATTTGGATTTTCCCATTTCCTCGGCGATTTCCCGCACCGACAGGCCGTCGTCGAGAAGGCGCTGTAATTGATCCAGCTCGGCGTCTTCAATGTCCCGTTTGTGCCAGGCCAGCGCCTCGCCATCCTGTTGCAGAACCACCTCAAAGGGCTTGACCATGTCGCCGGCAATGCCTCGGGCCTTGGTGAGATGGACCTCGAACCGTGCTCCCTCCTGCATTCCGTAGCCTTTGGGGCGGCGCAGGCTGATAACCGTATCCATTATGTCCTCCTTGGCGGACGTGCCGCGCTGATCTCCCGACTTGCCAGCGTGGTGCACCAGCAGCACGGAAAGACCGCGCCGCCGTAACTCCAGCAGCCACGATTGAACCGGCAGCCATGATTCAGCTTCGTTTTCGCGTCCGTGGCGACACAAGGTGGCAAGGTTGTCGATAACGACCAGGCGGGCTTCGGTAAGAAACGCCTCCACGGCCTGCTGTCCCGATCTGATGGCAAGATTGGGCATGGAAACCGGTTGCAGGTCGGGAGTGATGAGTTGGAACAGGTTGGAACCGGGCAGTCCGCACCCCATCCCTTTGGTTAGGCCGTTCAGCCTTTCCTGCATGGCTCTGGCGGGCATTTCCCCGTCAATGTACAGAACCGACTGCGCAGAAGCGGCTTTCCATCCGTACACTTCTCCTCCGGCGGAAACGGCCAGGGCCATGCTGAGGGCGGCGTAGGTCTTTCCAAGGCCGCGTGGGGCATAGATGATAGCCAGTCCCTGCTCAGGAAGCACGGGCTCCAGAAGGAACCGGCGCTCCGGAATGTCCATGTGCAGAAAGTCGGCCAGGCTGAATGCCGCAAGTGGGGAACTGTGAAGCGGGTGGACGATTCCTCCCGCTTCCCTGGGCGCTGCCATACGCCTTACGACGCAAGCCAGTTTTCAAGCCAGGCAACAAGATCCTCCCGGAGGTAGGCGACCCGCCTTCCGGATTTTAGGGCTTTGGGCCCCAGTCCCTTGCTGTCCAGGTTTGCTAGGTAGCCGCTGCTGATTAGTCCGCCGAGGTGGACGTTGATGTCCTTACGGGCAATGACGGGTGGAAGGGTACGCAGAAGAATGGAAATGTCGGCTTTTCGGGATTCGTTCATGATGATACCTCCTCATGATTTATGGTCTCATGGGAAGATAACGAACCCGGTTTCCCGGAAAGTTAGTTGGCGTGAAATTTTTTTGCTTTGGAAAACCAATTGGAGAAAGTTTTTTGGCTCATGGATTGTTCATTTTCTTTGTCGGTGGAGGGCGTTTCCCAAGTGTAGATGAGCCTGTCGTTGAAAATATGAAAAGAATATTTTCCCCCATGAAATGGATTGTTCGGAGGATAGCGTTCTTCAATAGCAGCCCAGCATTCTTTTGCCGTCATTGAAGTAGTGGATGCTAGTATGCTAATAATGAAAGGGATTATGTCGCCAGCCACGCAATGGCTTTTCCCTCCTTTGGCGGCATTTTCATTTTGTTTTTCGTTGTGGTTAATTTTTTTTATGCCGGTGTGTGCACTTAGGCAGCTTGCAGCATCGCGTATCGCCAAAAGCCAGGATGTCTGTTCCGGGCGGTCGGGGGATTCCAGTAAAATTCCCGTTTTCATGTAGATGTCCATACATAGGGCAACGTCTCGGATTGTCGGGGTATTGGATTGGTCCAGAGAAAGGGAAGGCGAAAAGGCCCCGACAGCTTCCCATGCTTCATGGTATCCTGATTCTTCCAGGAATCCGTCATCGTTCATGATGTAGAGATGTCCCATGTGCGTTTTTTTGAGAAGTTTGTTGGCAATATCCACCTTTTCACGAACAGCGCCCTTGGCCAGATCGTGAATGCACCAGACATTGAGAGCAAGGGATTCGTTTTTACCGTTGGCTCCATGACGGAACAGACGTCGATTGCATTCCTCAACAATATACCGGAGATATTTTGCAAAACGTGTTTCCAATGAAAACTCCCCCTTTATGATTTGTGAATATATGTGAAGGAGTTTCCCGACAAGTGGGTTGGCGGGAAGGTGTTTTGGGAAAAATCGCTGAGAATTTTGATTTACGGACAGCTTTTGTGAAGATGTAATTGGGAGCTCCTTCTGCTGCTGTGAAACGGAGAAGTGAGCTTAGAAGGTTGAATCATTTTTTAGTTTGGGAGAATCTGCCTCCTGGCGGAAAAGTTCAAATTTCCTGATTGCCACGGTAGTTGCCCATCCACTATTCAAAATATTCTTTGATCATTTTTATCGCGTCGGAAACATCAGACAACCCACCGGAAAGGATTGTAAACCCTAAATCAACAGTCTTCTTCCCCGCCTGCTGACCTGCCGCTTTGGCAAAACTCTCCACAAAGATTTTAAGAGGGCCCTTATGCTCTTGCCCACTTTGGACTTCAGTCTTTTTTTCTTCAGGTATAGCCGCTAGCAATTTTTCCCGCTCACCCTCATCAAGCAGCAATACGCCTAAACCAACAAATGATTGCCCCGAAATTTTTACCGTGGAACTGCTAAACCCTTGCTCAAACACGCCGTCGCTGTTTCGCACTAATTTTCGAGCATAGTCCCGCAGCAATCCATCATCTATTTGGAAAGTGACAAACTCACCGTCTTTGACTCGCTCTGCATTCTTCAAAATGTCTACTAACTGTTTCTTGCACCAATCGTCATCTTTGCTTGAATCCCGGTAGGCTAAATCGTCCCTAATTGTGCGGACTTTTCTTGGCGAAGTTCGAAGAAGACGAGCTAATTCATAGTCCTCTGGAGGATTTTTATCCCAATCAGGATGATGCTTTACTAGCAATTCGATAAAAGTCAGAGCTGTCTCTCTTGCTGGCAATGTTCCAAGTCCACGCTCGACGAGAGTTTCCAGCAACTCTTTCAGGAAATCAGTTTCTTTCAGGTTAAATGCAATCTCTTCCAATTTCATATCAACTCCCTTGCTTAAAGCTGGCAGAAGACAAGCAATAAGTCGAAGCTAGACCATCCAGTGTTTTATCCTCCGAAATCTTATCGTGGGGGATCAGGAGGTACTTCCACTCCTTGCCATCGGTTTCTTTTGCGTGTTCGCTAGCCTGCTCACACCATGTCACCGCAGCTTTCGCCTTCATCAAAACCACGTCATCATCCATTTTGTTGGACTGCTTGGGCTCGCAGAGAAGTTTCGCGGTTTCCGTCTCAACGACGAAATCCGGTTCATACGAGTCCTTTGACGTGTAGTAGATCGGGAAGGCTCCCTTGGCTGGCTTGAACCATTTAAGGGCTGTTTTGTCATCCTCTATGACAACGGCAAAGCGGCGCTCTGGATCAGAGTCAAACTTCTGCTCTGGGTAAAGGCACTTTTCAAAGCCGCCAAAGATCATGGACTTAATCTGCTGCTTCTGACCATCAGGTATGGCTACTCGGAAATTACGAACGTTTTCATCCTCGGCAACAGTATAACTATTCGACTTCAGCGTAGTGAATCCCTTGGTCACGTTTGTTTCGTAACTGGTGGCTTCCTCAATGAAATGCTCCTGCATTTGCGCATGGACCAATTTCGCCAAGGCTTGCTGGTTGTATTGCAGGACGTTCAGGACTTCATCATCGTCTTTCAGATACCCTTTCAGGTGGGTGACGACTTGGGATGCCAGTTTGTAAAGAGTTTCGGCATGGTCATCGTAACTGATATCGTCGAAATCAATGAGTCCACGCACAATATAATCTTCGGGCCGTTTTTCCTCGACCAAAGCATTGCCACTTTGAATCGTGTACTTCACCCTTTGATCGTGCAGATGCTTAATCAGGATATCTTGGGAAACAGGCTGGAGGTTGCCCCCTGAAAGATTCAGCTCGAAATCTTCATAGCGACAAGTCACCTCGCCAGCGGGAGTGACAACGATCTTTGGGATATCAATCGTCATTTCACGGAATAGCTTCGTTGCCTTTTCAACGACTTCCGCCACGTCTGCCTGCTCCTTGGGGTCAAGCGTCGCCTGGGTAGGGCCGATGATGCGCTTGACCTTGTTTACCATTTCTTTCTGGATGCTTTCGTCTTCAAGCTCATGGCTGCCTTTAAGGCGTTCGTATTGCCCGATGACCTCGATAGCGACCTTGGCGTACTCCTGTTCTTCTTTTGTCTTAAAGACGGGTTCTGAAGCCTTTTCAGGCTCAACCGATGGCTTAGCTTCTCCGGCGCCGGGCTTGGGAGTTGGGCCAAGAGCAGGAGCAATGATTCTTTCCAACTTGGGTTTGGTTTGAACCGCCTTGCGTCCCTTTTCCGGGATGTCTTTACCAATGATGACACCAACCCGGATGATCGAATTGGGATCATTGGCATGATCGACAATCTCCTGAAATCGATCATGAGAAACAATGGTGAGACGATCCACTGCCGGAATACCGACCCTTTTCCCATAGGGAAGCCGCAATCCTCGACCGATGGACTGTTCCACGAGCGTTCTTGAGTTCGCCGCTCTCAGAGGCACTATGGTGTAGAGGTTGGTAACGTCCCACCCTTCTTTGAGCATGTTGACGTGGATCACTATCTCGACGGGATTGCCTGGGTCCTCGACCGTCAGCAGTTGCTGAACAACCTCATCCTTCTCTTGGCCAGTGGTATTCGAATGGACGGTGATAACCTTGTCCCGGTATCGTCCTTCAAAGAACTCATCACTCTGAATAAGCATTTGCAGTTCATTAGCATGAGTGGTGTCGCGTGCGACCACCAGCAGGAAGGGCTTCACATAAGGCAAGTCGTTGTTTCGGGAGAAGACCTCAAGTTCGACCTTGGTGTTCTCGTGAATTCTGACTCCATCTTCAAGTTTGACTTTCTCAAGTCCATCTTCGGAATAATTGGATGCATCGAAATTTTCACGGGTCGCCACCGCGGGCTCTTTGACATAGCCATCGTCCATCGCCGCAGAGAGTGGGTAATCATAGATAACGTTATCGAAAGGCGTGGAGCTTTGTCCCCGTTCCACCTGGGGGGTAGCAGTCAACTCCAACCCCAGAATCGGTTTCAGGTCATTGAGAGCCTGCATACCCGCACTGGCGCGGTAGCGATGCGATTCATCCATAAGAATGACGAGATCATCAAGCCCGGAAAGATAGTCAAAATAGCTCTCACCTATGTATTCGCTTAACCGCCTCATCCGGGGGACCGTTCGCTTCACGTCGTCTTGTGCGAGCTTACTTCCTGTAAGCCCTTTGTCAGTGATCTTTGAAATGTTGAAAATATTGATGTGTACTTCGTTCTTATACAATTCACTCAGCATACTCCCGCGTACGCCAATACCGGACTCGTAATTATCACCAGTTACGATGACTGGAGGATTTTGAGCGAACTCACCGATGCCTTTGAACACGTATTTAGAGGTGTTCGGTGTGAAATCGGTAATCAGCTTATTGTAAATTGTGAGGTTGGGGGAAATGACCATGAAATGTCGGATTCCCTCGCTCAAATAGAGATAGCTAATGAACGCTCCCATGAGGCGGGTTTTGCCGACACCAGTAGCCAGGGCGAAACACAGAGAAAAGAACTCCCGATCAAAACTCTTCACATGAGGAAACTCTGATTGCACAACTTCCAATATGGCTGGGAGGTCAGCGTCCTTCTCCAGCGTTGCGATTTCACAAATTCGATGAAGGATTTCAAGCGAATCTCTTTGGGGTTTTCTCAAGCTCAACCGATTGCTGATCATATTGACGTGCTGGATACCCATTACTCATCTCCCTGGGGCTGATCGAAAAGAGAAGCTTGTTGTGATATTTTGCCGAACTTGCGAGTCTGTTTTGTTTTTTGAGTATCTGGTTCTGGCTTAGGTTCTGGTGGTGCTTCTGGAAGATTTTCAACGGCAAGACTGTAGTCGTCATGACCCCATTCACACTTCTTCAAGACAGCCTTCGGAATCTTTTTCAGAGTCAGGTTGGTGAACTCTCCGGGATCGCATTTGAATGCCGTACAGCAAATAAGCAGCGACCTTTCCGGTCCAACCTCGTCGCTGGTCTTGGTCAACATTTCATGGCTCATGAATTGAGTGGTGACGTAGATGAAATCTGTTTCGGTGCTGTGCCCATGAATCCAGTAAAATTCATCACTCGGTGCATAGGTAAACCCTTCCAGTTTACACATAGCCTCAGCGAGCATCGCAGGGTTGAATTCAGGATTAATGACAGGATTTCCCCATTGATCTTGGGAAATAAGAGAAGGGCCTAATTCGTAAAAGCGAAATCCACCGCCTCCTTTCCACTTGAGGACACCCCCTTTCTCATCAATCCCTACTTTTTCTTGACATTTTTCACATAAAGAGTCGTTACAAGATTTACAGAGTTTGATCTTAGCTTTCTGCGACTGCGTAACAGAAATGCCCCCTTTGTCTTCACCAGAAACAACCTTCTGCAATCGAGGAACGCAATGGGTATAACAATGGTCGCCAAGTTCAATTCCGATCCACCTACGATGCATTTTATGCGCAACGGCTGCGGTCGTGCCTGAGCCTAGAAAAGAATCTAAAACCAGATCTCCAGGATTTGTTGCTAAAGTGAGAATACGTTCAATCAACCGCTCTGGCTTTGGTGTTATGAACATGTCACCTGAGCCAGAAAACAGTTGCCTCACTTCTAGTTTTGCCTCAGCGTTATGCCCTACGTCATAATGAAACCAAAGAGTTGCAGGAACTATCCCCTGTTTAGCCTCAGATAGAAATTTTTTAATTCTAGGAATTGCATCCCCATTAGCTCCCCACCAAACTCGATTATCATCATCTAGCGCCTTAAAACTCTCTTCTGAAATTCTCCAATAAGTTCCTTCAGGTGGGATGAAAATTTTCCCTGATGGACTTACAATTTCATAGCTACCTTTGCTGTAGTAGTTTCGAGCCTGAATAGCATTAGTAGTCCAGTCTCCACGGGGATCGTCGTCTGGATTTGAATATCCTGAATCCGCTTTCTCTGTTCTAGGCAAGAGATTTGGACGCCAGGTCTCAGCACTCTTTGCATAAACTAGTATATAGTCATGCATATCTGAAAGATGCCTTGCGCTATTTTTTACTGTATAAACTTTTTGCCAGATCACATTGCAAACAAAATTATTCCTACCAAAAACTTCATCAAGTAATATTTTTAGATAAGCTAGTTCGTTGTCGTCAATCGATATCCAAATTGAGCCATCATCAGACAATAATTTTTTTAATATCTCAAGTCGATCGCGCATCAAAGAAAGCCAGAGAGAATGCTCAACACCATCTTCATAATGCTCAAAAGCTGATCCAGTATTGTATGGAGGATCTATGTAAATACACTTTACTTTTCCTGTATATTCATGCTCTATGGCTTTTAGTGCCAAAAGATTGTCACCATGAATCAAAATATTATCATAAATGTCGCTTCCGGAGACTCTATGTTCAGCATGGAACGAGAGCTCTCCCCTCTCAATAAGAACCCTGGGCTCCAGCTTAGTACGATTTTCTTTCCCTATCCAAGTCAGTTCTAACTTTTGCTTTCTTACCATATTATCTCCAAAGCCCAGGCAACTAAACCAGCCGCCAACGGATGGTAAACAATTCGTTTTCAACAATCTGCTGCCGCATTCGAGTTTCGATTGAGTCGAGCAAAGATTCCTTCTGCCCATCAATTTCGTCCTGGGCTTCAAAAAGCCTACGCCGCATGTCCGTACGCTTTTTTTCCAAGTCTTTTATCTGCCTTTGGAGCGTAACCTTCTGCTCCAATCCAGCAGTCTTCCGAGTCTCCGCTTTCAATATCCCGATCTGGGTATCGGTGTCTTTGATCTTAAGCTCAAGGGCAGTTTTCTTGTCCTCAGCCCACTTGTCGAGCTTATCCATCTCTTCGTCAAAAAATGTCGAGTTTCGCTCCGCGATTTCTCCCAAGATTTGCGCCTTTTTTTGATCATACAAATCTTGAAGCCCCGCGTTTGAAAGAGCCCCGCCTGATACGACAGTTCCAGGCAGATTGAACAACCGTCTAGCCTGGTTATCGTCAAGCTCCTCCCCCTTATCGGTACGGGCGCTGACTATCAAATAATCTTCATTTTCAATAGAACTGATTGTCATTTGGCACAATGACAATGAACCTGATGCGCCAACGAGTGGAGCCAATGCCGCGATGGTCGTGCCATTCCCAGAATAGTCAAACACCAGCTCGACTGAAGGAGCGTCGTTGACTTTGGCTTGTTCGATAACCCACTGCGCTAGTGGGTGATTGAGTCGATATATATGGGCATCCTGCACCTTTCGGCCCATACGGTATAACCCTAAAGGAGCCTTCACTCCATTAGGAGCTTGCTTAAGATGGAAGCTATACCCTTCATCTTCAAAATCTGCATTACCGTTCAACGCAAATCGCGTGAGCTTCCAAAGCCATTCCTCGTATCGCCCCAAATGCTCCCGACTTTCCGTCAGATTGATACGCAGCTTCTCATGGACCTCTTCATCAAAATTTTCCAAGAGCTTGTGCCGCGTTTCCCGCATGGTCGATTGAATCTCGGAGTCCAGCTCCTGGCGTAGGGCATCGAATGAAGCCTCAATCTCTTCCGGCGATCTGCACTCCTGGTAGATTTGAGAAATACGCTTTTCAACATCCACGCCGGATTCAAGGCTTCCCAGGACTTCATCACTTGCCCCGAACACACCGTCGAACAGAGCGAACTTCTCAGACAGCAACTCGTATACCCGTCTGTCTGCCGCGTTCTTCATATTGAGGAAGTTCACAACGACGACATCAAACTTCTGCCCATAGCGATGGCAACGTCCAATACGCTGTTCAACTCGTTGCGGGTTCCATGGAAGATCGTAGTTCACGAGTAGTGAGCAGAATTGTAGGTTGAGACCTTCGGCAGCGGCTTCGGTGGCGATCATAATCCGGGCATGATCCCTGAACTGCTCAACCAATGCGGCTCGCATATCCGAGACCTTGGAACCGGTGACCACATCCGATCCTTCATGCCGCTTCAGCCAATCCGCATAGATGCGCTTAGATAGCTCATCATTATTTGTCCCATTAAAGGTCACAAGCTGTCCTGCGTAGCCACTCGCGCTAAGCAGGTCGAACAAGTATTCTTGAGTGCGCTTCGACTCAGTAAATATGAGAGCCTTATCAGCTCCCCCCAAATCCTTGGCCCGAGCAAAGCCTGCCGCAAGTGCATCAATAAGAGCATCGCCTTTTGCATTCCGCGTGATGCTGGTTGCAAGATTCAGGTAGCCTTCAAGCTCCTTGACCTCCAATTCGATTTTTTCCCTTCGCTCTTTTTGGAGGACCTCTTCCCCTGGCTCATCCCACTCATCATCGGTTGAATCATATGGCGAGTAGTCTTCAACAAGGATCGGAGACATCGGCGATTGATGGGAGGCATCCAGCATCCCTTGAAGTCGGTTGATGAGAGATTGGAGAGCTCCTGCAATTGCGAAAGTGGATGAAGCCAGCAGCTTTCGCATCACAAGGGTCATGAGTGTGCGTTGTCCTCCAGGAAGGGCCTGCAATTCAGGCTGACGCAAGTAGTCGGAGACAAGATCATAGAGCCGTTGCTCATCATCGGAAGGCGAAAATTCTTGGGCAATGGGGATACGGTTCGTATAGCGGATGTATTCAAGAACCTGGCTCCTCAAGGTCCGATGGCAATGGGGCTTCAGCCGATTTTTCAGGTCATCAAAAACGGATTGATCGGTAATGCGAGTAAACTGATGTCGGAAGCTCTTGAGGTCACCAAAGGTATACTCGTCAATAAAACTGACGAGACCATAGAGTTCCATAAGGCTGTTCTGAAGGGGCGTTGCCGTGAGGAGCAGCTTTCGCGCATGAGCCAGATTATCTTTGATTGCCTGAGCTATCTTGCTGTCTTTGCGGTAGACGTTCCGTAGCTTATGGGCTTCGTCGATGACAACGAGGTCCCAATTTACTCGGCGAATAGCCACGTCCTGATTCCTTGCGAAGTGGTAGGAACAGACAACGATCCCATCTTGCTCAAATGGATTCGTTGCTCCGTGTTTGATGCAGTCATCATAGGACTTCTTTTCGAGGATCATGGACGGCAGAAAGAACTTCTCCGCAAGCTCCTGACACCACTGTTTCCGCAGACTGGCTGGAGCGATAATCAGAATTTTCCGTTTCCGTTCCGCCCAAAGCTGAGAAAGGATAATGCCAGCTTCAATGGTCTTACCCAGACCAACCTCATCGGCAAGAATAGCTCCTTGGGAGAAAGGAGACTTGAAGGCAAAGAGAGCTGCCTCGATCTGGTGAGGGTTCAGGTCAACCTGTGCATCCGCCAATGATGCAGTAAGTTTCTCAAGTGAATTCGATGGACAGCGTTTCGTTAGCTCGTATGCGAAGTATTTGGCGTGATGAGGTGTTAGCATTTTGTTTAAATATATAAGATTTAGCTATATTTTTTTGATATAAAAGGGTGAAGCGAAAATACACCTTATAGTTAAAGTCGTCTGCCCAGGTAGTTGTAGGTCTTGGGCCTATTGGGCAGCGAAATTAAAGTAGGCATTTTTGTGCCGTGCAATGGGTGCAAAGAGGAAAGGTATCCTCTTCTAGTTTGTGCTTACGTATATATCCATGGGGTCCTTCCCGTCAAAGATGGAGTGCAAACGTAGGGTGCTGTAATAAGCAAGTCACTATTCCAAAGATTGCCACAGCTCGCTTCGGTCTCTAGTTTATTATTAAATATATGTGTTTATGTTTCGGCAAGTGCCGCAGATATTCAAGCCATCATTGGTGGGCATGGGGGGCCATGGCGAAGTCGCCAGATAACGGTGCGCTGTCGGCCGCCTGAGTGCTCTTTTGCTAATCATGCCAGAGATGCATTTTGTCTGGGGACTATGTGGGGACAAAATCTTCATCTTACAAACAAAAAGCGGTTACAAAGAATCTTCAGATTCTCTGTAACCGCTTTGAATCATTCTGGTACCCGGAGCGGGATTTGAACCCGCACAGTATTGCTACCGAGGGATTTTAAGTCCCTTGTGTCTACCAATTCCACCATCCGGGCAGGACGGAGATGTGCTCCGTTGCGAGGCCTATTTTCCTATACCTCGCCGTGGCGTGCGTCAATATGTGGTGTTGTCGGCATTGTCCATCGGAACATGCATTGGGCAACCCGGTGGCTGTTTTTTTTGATTGGGCGGTCAAGGAGTGCCGGAGAGGATTCCATTGTCCGGTCCGACGTTGCTTCCCATGCGGCTCCGGTATATATCGCGTGTATGTTTCTCAGTCTGAAGATCGCCCTGCATTCGCTTGCCGCCCATAAACTGCGTACAGTCCTGGCCATGCTCGGAGTCTTTCTCGGTGCCCTGGCTTTGACCGGGGTACAGCATGTTTCCCAGGCCATGCTGAAGAAGACGGAAATCGAGATGGAAAAATTCGGTCCCAACCTGCTGGTGGCGATCGCCGGAGAAATCAGGTTTCGCCGGGGCAGCGTGCGTGTGGCTGGCGGACAGAGAACATTCAAGGTGGCCGATGCCCGGGCTCTCCTGGACAATCTGCCCTTTGTGGTGAACGGGGTCCCTTTCAGCATGGCGTCGTTGCCCATCCGTTCCGGGGCGACGAAAGTTCCCTGCAATGTGGTGGCCACCTGGCCGGAATATCCCGAGGTCCGAAATTTCAAGCCACAATCCGGGCGGTTTTTTGACGCAGAAGACGAGGAAAGCCGGGCCATGGTCGTTGTTCTGGGAAAAAAGATCGCCGACCGCCTGTTCGGATCGGGGCAGGATGCCCTGGGCAAACGGGTGTTCATCTACAGGGCCGGATTTACCGTGATCGGCATCATGGAGGCAAAGGGGCGCGACCCTTCCGGGGATGATCAGGACGAGCAGGTCTTCATGCCTCTGAGCACCTTCATGCGGCGCGCCTCCAACACCAGCTGGATTGGCGGGGTATTTCTGCAGCTGGCCCCGGGAACGGACGTCGACTACGCCAAGGAGGGGGTCAGCGTACTGCTGCGCGAACGGCATAAGATACAGCCGGGTGCGGAGGACGACTTCAGCGTGTTCACGGCCCAGGAGCTGGCCGCCATGCAGCAGCAGGCATTGAAGCTTGTTTCCACCCTCGGGCTTATCAGCTCCAGCGTGTCTTTTGCGGTGGGCGGACTGGGCATCCTGTCCATCATGATTTTGCTGGTCCGGGCGCGGCGTGTTGAAATAGGTGTGCGCCGGGCATTGGGTGCCAAACGGCGCCACATCGTCAACCAGTTTCTTCTGGAGGCCGGACTCATGTCGGCTACAGGCGGGGCCGCAGGCGTGGCCCTTTCCATTGGGTTGACGGCCGCGGTTTCGATGGGGGCCTCGTTTCCTTTTGTTTTTGATCCGCTCCTGGTGACGGGAGCATTGGCCGGTTCCGCGCTTATCGGTGTGTTGGCCGGTGCGTATCCGGCCTGGCAGGCGGCGCAGATTGGTATTCTTGATGTTCTTCGCAGCAAGGAGTGAGGGGATGGGCTGCTGAAAAAGCTACGATAGCTTTGTTGCCGCGCATTCCGCATCGCGGACCGTATTGTTCGTACTGTCCTTGCTCTTGTCTTTTTTTTTGAGCAACCCGCGGTGTGTGGGGGCTGCTGAGAAATGTTCGTTGTGAGGTCGAAAATCCTGTGGGACTTGGGTTTTGATTCGGCCATCCGTTCCACGCATGAGAACCCGGACAAACGAACCTCGTTCGTCCGCCCGGGTTCTCATGCGTGAAACGCAATGCGGGGGGGCGGGGGCCATCATGGCCCCGACCACCTATTTCATGACCCGCATCAGGAACATCTTCAGGTAATTCGTCTCGGTCATGGCCGGATGCACGGGGTGGTCCGGACCCTGGTGTCCCTGTTCCAGAATCTGCACCCGGACGCCGCACTGGGCGGCCGCCCTGGACAGGGCCTTGCGCAGATCGTCGGCCGACATGTGCTGGGAGCATGAACAGCTCATGAGCAGCCCGCCGTCGCGCACGAGTTTCATGGCCTCGCGGTTGACATGGACGTATGCCTGCTCGCCTTTTTTCTTGTCCTTTTTGCCTTTGATGAAGGCGGGAGGGTCCACGCTGACAATGTCGAAGGACATTCCGTCCTCGCGCAAGCCCTGGAATACGTCGTAGACATCGCCTTTGATCGTGGACACGGCCCGGCCCACGCCGGAACGCCCGGCGCTTTGCGCGGCGTATTCCAAAGCCCTGGCCGAGGCGTCCACGCATACGGCCTGGCCGGCTCCGGCCAGGGCGGCAAGGATGCCGACTCCTCCCGCGTAGCTGAACACGTCCAGCACGCTTTTGTCTTTGGCCAGACGGGCCAGCCGCTGGCGGTTCAGCCGCATGTCGTAGAACCAGCCGGTCTTCTGTCCCTGGTGCAGGGGGACGAGGAATGTTGCGCCGCTTTCCAGCACCTCGCACTCCTCGGGAACGTCGCCCAGAGCGGTTTCAACGTACAGGGGCAACCCTTCGAAGTTCCGGCTCGAGGTGTCGTTTTTGAGCAGGACCGCCTCGATGCCGTCGATGGAGCCGAGAATCTCAACCACGGCCTCGCGCTGGGCCTCCATGCCCGCCGTGGTCAGCTGCACCGAGGCGACAGAGCCGAATCTGTCCACAATGCAGCCGGGCAGGCTGTCGCCTTCGGAAAAGACCATGCGGTAATAGGGAACATCGAAAAGCGACCGGCGCAGGTCCAGAGCGGTCAGAATGCGTTTGCGGATGAGGTCCGGGCCAAAGGCGACGTCCGGCCTGCGGCTGGCGATGCGGGCGCAGATGAGGGAATTGGGGTTGGCGTATCCGCTGGCGATGAATTCTCCCCGGCTGGAGACAATGGTCACGGGCTGGCCCGGTACCATCTGTTTGAGGGAGCTTTTGACGGTGTCCACCTCGTTGGAGAAAACCCAGAGATGGCCGGCCTTGATCCGCCGCTCCTCATCTTTTTTCAGATGCAGTGTGCTGTGTGTGTCCATGCCCGGCATGTAGCATCCGCAACGCCTAAAAACAACGCTTGCCCTTGGCCCCGGCCCGGTTTATGAACCAGCCGGAACCAACCGCAAGCCATCCCATCGAAATATTCAGGAGCAAACATATGTCCTTGAGCGTCGGAATCGTCGGGCTGCCCAACGTGGGCAAATCCACATTGTTCAACGCCCTGAGCAAGGCCCAGAACGCGGAGAGCGCCAACTACGCCTTCTGCACCATAGAACCCAACAAGGCCGTCGTACCCGTGCCGGACAAGCGTCTGGACAAGCTGGCCGAACTGGTCAAGCCGCAACGGGTGCTGCGCGCCACCGTGGATTTCTGGGACATTGCCGGACTGGTCAAGGGCGCAAGCCAGGGCGAGGGGCTGGGCAACAAATTTCTGGGCAACATCCGCGAAACCCAGGCCATTCTGCACGTTTGCCGCTGCTTTGACGATGACGACGTCATCCACGTGCACAACAGCGTCGATCCCCTGCGCGACATAGAGATCATCGAGACCGAGCTGATCCTGGCCGACATGCAGGCCATGGAGCGCAGGGTGGAGCGTATGGGCAAGCAGCTCAAGGGGGACAAGACCCTCAAACCCATGCTCGAACTCTCGCAGAAGCTGCTCGACCATCTGGGCGAGGGCGAACCCGCGTCTTCCTTTTTCGCTGCGAACGATTCCGATCTGGGCCGGGAACTTTTGCAGGACGTGCGGCCTCTCACGGCCAAGACCGTCATCTACGTGGCCAATGTGGACGAGGAAGCTTTGGCCGAAGACAACGGCCACGTGAAAAAGGTCCGCGAACTGGCCGCCACGCGCGGTGCGCACGTGGTCAAGATTTCCGCCAAGGTGGAAGAGGAACTGGTCGGCATGGACGATGCCGAGGCCCAGGAGTTTCTCGATTCCTACGGTGTCGAGGAATCCGGCCTTGCCCAGATCATCCACCACGGCTACGCGGCCCTGGGGCTTGTCAGCTATTTTACCGCCGGGGAAAAGGAGGTCCGTGCCTGGACCATCCGCGAAGGCTGGAAGGCTCCGCAGGCTGCGGGCGTGATCCATACGGATTTCGAGCGCGGCTTCATCCGGGCCGAAGTCATCGGCTACGACGACTACGTCAAATACGGCACGGAATCCGCCTGCCGCAACGCGGGCGTACTGCGTGTGGAAGGCAAGGAATATGTGGTCAGGGACGGCGACGTGGTGCATTTTCTGTTCAATGTTTAGTGCAGAGTACGCAAAAGACATTTGCGTGCTTTTTCAGCTGCATTTCCGACCCGTCCGACCCTTTGGGGCTCCGGGCGGGTCTTTTGTTCCAAAGGTGGGCAGGTCCAGGTCTCGTCCGGCCCGGCGCTGCGTTGCGTGTGCGGTTTGGCAGGGGCGTACAAGATGACGGGCTGGGGGTTTTGAGGTACATCTTGGTGGTTGATTCTCCACCGCTGAAAGCAGAAACCGACAATATTGCAACTCCAAGGGAGCTTGTGCCGCATGGATGCAGGAACGAAACTGAGCATGCTCCGCCAACTGGAGATCCTGGCGGAATCGTCCGAATATTTCAAACCCGACGGCCAATTGGGGCAGACCCACCACCTGAACGGAGAAAAGCCGCGCTGGTTTTGCCTTCACGATGAGCTGCGCAAGCCGTTTGAAGACGACAAGGTGCTGTACGACTTCATCGAGCCGGGCACTCCGGTCCAAGAGGTTGCCAAGCGCACAGGCCTGGCCGTGTTCATCGGTGCGGTTCACTCGCCCGAACTGGAGTATTTTCTTTCCTGTCCCCATTGCCGGGTCGTGGTCCTTGAGCCGCGCATGAAGTATCTGGTGGATTTTCTGGACAAGATGGAACCGTTACAATGGGCCAAGGCCGGAGCCAGGATTTTTGCAGGCGACATCGATGCCATGGCCAAGCCGTTCACCGAACTGCTGGGAAGCGAATGCTTTGGCGCGGGGTTTCCTGTTTTTTACATACGCGAAGGGCTGGAAACGGCACTTCCCGCATATGTGGGAAGCATTGTGGAGCGCATGGAGATACTCTTCTACCGTCACTGCATCTATCCGGTGGAAGGGCAGCAGGGGGTGAAAAGCCGTCCCTTGCGCGACATCAGCAAGGGGCTGTTTTACGACCAGCAAAAGCATTTGTACGAGAACATTCCCACCCTGGCCAAATCTCCGTCTTTGGGCGATCTGCGGGGTTTGTTTCAGGGCGTGGACGCGATTTTGGCAGCGGCCGGTCCCGACCTGCACGCTAAGGTGGACTACATCCGTGAAACACGGGGAAAGGCTCTCCTCATCTGTGTGTCCAAAGCCGCGCAGGTGCTTGCTTCCTACGGTATAGAAGCGGATTTCGTGGTGGCCAACGATACCTCCCTGGTCGCTGAAAGTTCCTTTGACGGCTGCATGTTGACAGACCGCACCGCCCTGGTCGCGCATAGCCTGTCGTATTTTCCTGAACAGAATTTCAGGAGGATTTTTCCCTTTGGCAACGTCATGCCGGATGTCTTCGGACGTTTTGAGGATTTACGGTTGTACGGTTCGGTCATCACCACTGCCTTTTCCCTGGCCCGTTTCCTGGGGTGTGCACGCCATATCCTGGTAGGGGTGCAATTGGGGTCCTGCAGCAGCAACGGCCTGACCTACGCCGGAACCAGCGGCTCATCGCGCGTGGTGCCCGCGGGGCTTATCCGGGTGGACAATCCGCTCGGCGTCAGCATGCAGACCTCTTTGAATTTTCGCGACGCTTCGTTCTGGTTTCTGGATGAGCTGCGGCGTTTCGGGGCCGTGTGCATAAACACCTGCCGGGAGAGCGTGTTGTACGGTCCGGGAGTTGCGTACGACGAAGCACCGGAAATTCATTCCATTGACGTGCCGTCCTTGATGGAACGGGTTTTTGCCGTACCAGAACGCGAGGCCGATCCGCAGCAGGTTCGGAACTACATTCTGGGACAGATCGGGTTCTGGCGGCAGGTGGCCCGGGGCACCGGACAGCTGGCCCTGCCTCTGTACGATCTGCTGACCGAGCTGGCTGCCGATATGGACGGGGCTCACCGGAAAGAATTGGAAGGAAGGCTGACCGAGCTTGTGAACATGGGGCGCGAGTTGCTAAGTACCTTTGATCAGAACGGGGTAAGCTACATGGTGGATCGCTTCGATACGTTTTCGCATAGTGGATTTCATGAACGGGTCCTGTCCGTAAAAAATGATCCTTATCGGAACGCGGACGGTATGCATCATTATTTGTGGCATGTGCAGCGTATGGCCAAGACATTTCTGTTTTTGCTTTTTAAGGCCAAGGCTGGTTATGTGGAAAATAATTTTTTTCAACACGGAGTTTTGCAGTAGATATGTGCGGAATCGCAGGGCATATAGCGTTCGGCCGTCAGCCCGATGTGGATGCATTGCGGGCCATGACGGGCCGAATCGCCCACCGTGGGCCGGACCATCAGGCCGTGTGGCATCGGGATGAGGCCGCGTTGGGCCACGCCCGGCTTTCGGTCATAGATCTTTCCAAGGCCAACAACCAGCCCATGGTGGACCCGCTGACCGGCAATGTCATCGTCTTCAACGGCGAGATATACAACTTCAAGAGCCTGCGGGCGTCTTTGGAGAAAAAGGGGGAGCGCTTCAGCACACAGGGGGACACGGAAGTCGTCCTCGGGCTGTACCGTTGCCACGGCATCAATTTCCTGAGCATGCTGCGCGGGATGTTCGCCTTTGCCCTGTGGGATCCGACCAACAGGATGCTGTTCATGGCCCGCGACCCTTTGGGAAAAAAACCCCTGGCCTACGCCCAGACCGGGCAGGGATTCGTTTTCGCCTCGGAGGTCGGGGCCCTGGCGAAACATCCGTTGGTTTCACGGGAAATGGACTGCGAGGCGCTGACCCATTATCTGAGCCTGTCCTACATTCCTTCGCCATTTTCCATTTATCAATCCATACGCAAGCTGCCGCCCGGCCATTTCGCCATTTACGACGCCGAAGGGCTGCGCATGGACCGGTACTTCGAGCTGGACTACCGGGAAAAGGATTCCATCGGCCTGGAGGAGGCCGTGGACCTGGTGCATGAGGAACTGCGCCAGGCTGTCCGGCTGCGGCTGATAAGCGACGTCCCGCTGGGGGCCATGCTCAGCGGCGGATTGGACTCCAGCCTGATCGCGGCCATCATGGCCGAGCAGTCCGACGGCCCGGTAAAGACCTTTTCCGTGGGCTTCGAGGACAGGAAGTACAACGAACTGCCCCACGCCCGCGAGGTGGCCGACCATCTCGGGCTGGTCCATCACGAGGAAACGGCCCGGCCCGATGCCCTGGGCAACCTGCCCCGCATTGTCGCGCATTACGGGGAACCCTATGCGGACAATTCGGCCTTGCCGTCGTTTCTTCTCAGCGGCATGGTGCGCAGCCACGTGACCGTTGCCCTGAACGGCGACGGAGGGGACGAGCTTTCCGGTGGGTACAGCCATTACCGGCGCAAGGGGCTGGCCAACATGGTGCAACGCGTTGTCCGTTCCGGCAAGTTCGTGCCCGGCGCGGGCATCGAGGCTCTGCTCGAGGGTGATTCCCTGCTTTGCCGCTTTCGGCGCAGCTGGGTTTACCGCTACAAATATCCGGAGCTCAAGCCCCTGTACCGCAGTGAATATTTTCAGGGGGGGGGCAAGGCCCGGCTGCTGCGCCCGGAAGTGGCGGAAATGGTGGGAGGCCGCACGTCGAACTGGCGCAAGGCCAACATTCAGGAAGCGTTCGCCCATGCCGACAACACCATCGAACGCATGCTCTGGCTGGACAACTCCATATACCTGCCCGGCGACCTGCTGGTGAAGATGGACATCGCCTCCATGGCCCACGGCCTGGAAGTGCGCTCGCCTTTTCTGGACAGCCGGGTGGTTGCCCTGTGTTCGCGTCTTCCGGCCAGCTACAAGGTGCACAAGGGTGTGCGCAAATACATTTTGCGGCGCATTGCCCAGAAATATCTCCCCGCGCATATCATCAACCGCCGCAAGCAGGGTTTTTCCGTTCCGGTCTCTTCCTGGCTACGGGGGGAGATGCATGGATTTTTGGAACAGACATTGGAAGAGGCGGCGCCGGCCATGGGGCGCTACCTGAACATGGACGCGGTGCGCAGCCTGGTTGCCCAGCACGGGACAGGCAAGATCAACCACGGCATGCGGTTGTGGATTCTGCTCAACCTGGCGTTGTGGGAAACGGGCCGGGACAGGTAGGGCGGACCGTTTTCCCGCGGCCTGGCGTGTGAGAAACAAAAAGGGCTGAAGGATGTTCCTTCAGCCCTTCATATAAAGGCTGGGCAACTGCGCTGCCTCGGGGAATCCAATCCCACGCGTATCAGAAAATGCGTGGCGTTCTTGAGTGTTCTTTGCGCCTTGCAATCAGTCCTCCTCCATTATCGGGTCCCGGGAGACAGTCTGCTGGCGGTTGAGCGCCGCCATGACGATTTCTCGTGCAGGCTTCACCGGCATGGTTCGGCCTGTCCAGTGTTCGAATTGGCGGGCGGCCTGGTGCAGAAACATTTCCAGTCCGCCGATGGTGCGGCAGCCAGCCGCCTGCGCATCGCGCAGAAAGGTCGTGACCTGCGGATTGTAGACCAGGTCGTAAGCCACGCAGCCCTTGGGAAAGGCCGTGGCGGGCCAGGGAGAAAGCTCCCGGTATTTGCCCGTGGTTCCCAGGGGCGTGGTGTTGACCACGAGTCCCGGCGCACAGTCTGCGCGGTCTTCCCAGGCCACAGTCCGGCAGCCGAAAATATCGGCCAGGGTCTGGGCTTTTTTCGGGTTGCGGTTGCTTATCAGGATGCTCTGCACGCCCACCCGCTGCAATCCCACGACGACGGCCCTGGCGGCGCCCCCGGCACCGAGCACCAGGGCGCTTTGCGGGATGAAGTCAAGCTGTTCCAGGGGGGCCACGAAACCGAAGACGTCCGTGTTTTCCCCGTACAGACGGCCCTCGCGCCACAGCAGGGTGTTGACCGCTCCGACCCGCGCCGCCAGTTCGGATACGGCGTCGATATGGTCCATGACGGCTTCCTTGTGGGGGATGGTGACGCTCGCCCCGTGGATGGGCAGAGTACGCATGGCGCGGATAAAGCTTTCCAGCCGTTCTTCCAGCATGGGCCATGCGAAATAGGCGGCGGGAATTTCCAGCCGGGAAAACATGGCATTATGCAGAATCGGCGACAGGGAATGGCTCAGGGGGTGCCCGATGATGCCCAGCAACATCTTTGGTTCTGGAGCGGGCTTTTCCATCTATGTATCCTCCGCGTGGCGAAAAGTGGAATGGGCGGGAACCTAGCTCTTTTGGATGGTGAAATCCACAGGAAAATGCATCTGTAAAATATGCCTCCATGACGCTTGATTCGGCATAGCCTTGCGACTACCCTGACCCATGTTTCTGCGAATGTCTTTCGCGGATATGAATATTTTCTACCCGGCGGAATATTTTTTTTGAAATGATATTTTTCGTACTTCGGCCACCCCGGTGCGTATTTCAAAATGGCGTGCAGTCGTACAATGCATGGCGACACAAGGAGCTTTCATGCAACATGGATTTTTCAATGTGATATCCACCGCCAGATTTCGGGAGATGCTCAGTACTTTTTCCTCTCTTGCCACGGAAGTTGTTGTCCTGGACGAGTCCAACGGGCGCGTCCTGGCAAAGGACGTCTTGGCGGATCAGGACATTCCGCTGTGCCACCGCTCGTCCATGGACGGCTATGCCGTGCGGGCGGAAGACGTGTTCGGCAGCACGGAAAGCAACCCCGGATACCTTGAGTGCATCGGCGAAATCAGCATAGACGAACCTGCGCAATTCCAGCTTTCCCCGGGCGAATGCGCTGCCATCACCACGGGCGGATGCCTGCCCGCGGGAGCGGACAGCGTGGTCATGATCGAACAGACGCAGCGGCTGGGCGAACAGACCATTGAAATCCGCAAAAGCCTTGCTCCGTTCGAAAACGTCATGCGCAAGGGCGAGGATGTTGCCCGGGGGCAGACGGCGCTTTCGGCGGGAATCAGGCTGCGGCCTCAGGAGGTCGGGCTTCTGGCCGCTGTGGGACAGTCCACGGTGGAGGTTTTTCAGCGGCCCAGGGCGGGGATCATCTCCACAGGGGACGAACTGGTTCCGGTGAGCCAGGTTCCGCGTCCCGGACAGGTGCGCGATGTGAACACCCACACCCTGGCCGCGCTCATCCGTGAAGCCGGGGGCGTGCCGGCTGTTTACGGCTTGGTCGAGGACCGGTTGGACGTCATCGCAGACCTCATGAAGCGGGCGCTGAGCGAAAACGACATGATTTTTCTGTCCGGCGGCAGTTCGGTGGGAATGCGCGATCTGACGGTGGCGGCCATCGAACGGTTTTCCGGCTCCGAGCTGCTGGTGCACGGAGTGTCTGTCAGCCCCGGCAAGCCTACGATCCTTGCCACGGTCAACGGCAAGCCGGTCTGGGGGCTTCCGGGACAGGTCACTTCGGCCCAGGTGGTGATGATCGTTTTCGGCCAGCCGTTCCTGCGCATTCTGGGCGGAGAGGCCGATGTCTTCAATCCGCTGCGCCTGCCGCGGGTACGGGCCGTACTGGGCCGCAACGTCCCTTCCAGGCAGGGGCGCGAGGATTACGTGCGTGTGGTTCTGGAGCCGCGCGAGGGAGAACTCCCCCTGGCCGTGCCGCGCATGGGCAAGTCCGGTCTTTTGCGGACGCTGGTGGCGGCCCACGGCCTGTTGCGTATTGACGAGGAGGAAGAGGGCCTGCGTCAGGGAACCGTGGTTGACGTGCGCCTTCTGGTCTGAGAAACCGCAGGAAGATGCGGAATGCCGACGGTTGCGGCGGGAACGCGTTGAAACCTTTATGCCGACCAGGAAAGAGAGAAGCATATGCCCCCATTGAAGCCAAAGAATTGCGTGCAGATACGCCATGCAGTGCAGGACGAGGAAAAAACCGCGGTCTATGCCCGGACCGGGACTGCTCCGGCTGGCGAACCTTTTCAGGGAAACATCTTTCTCGTGGGCCTGCGGGCCAGCGGCAAGACCACGTTGGGCAGGCTCGTGGCCCAACGTCTGGGGCGTGTTTTTGTGGATACGGACCGGCTGGTTGTGGAACAGGCGGGCATGACCATTGCCGAACTTGTGCGGGAACAGGGGTGGGAGGCCTTCCGCGATCTGGAGTGCCGGGTGTTGCGCGATGTCTGCAGCCGTTCCGGCCAGGTCGTGGCCACGGGCGGCGGTATTGTTCTGCGGCAGGAAAACAGGGAGGCTCTTTGCCGGTCGGGCAAGGTCTTTTATTTGCTGGCCGATCCAGCAACCCTGGCCCTTCGCCTGGAACGCGATCCCGAAGAGCAGCAGCGTCCCGCGCTGACGGATCTGGACCTGCGCCAGGAATTGGCCGCCACTCTGGGGGAGCGCGAACCCCTGTATATGGGCGTGGCCAGCTTCATTCTTCAGGCCGGGCAGGAGCCGGATGAACTGGCGCAGGATGTGGTGGACAAACTGGCCTTGTGAATCCGGGCGAATTTCAGTTTTCCATACGTTGAAAATCCCCCCTGCCTGAAGCACAGGCAGGGGGGATTTTTTTCAAAATGCAATGCTTTTGTGATTTCTACCAGCGGCGTGTGACGTACTGGCGCGATGAATCGGGGATGGCCCAGTGCAGGTCGTCGCCCAGACGGTCCAGTTCCACGTTCTGGCCTTCGATGCGGATGCCCTGGGGATAGAGGATGGCTCCCTTGAATGCCTTGAGCGGCTGGAAACGGGTCCTCGGTTCCAGTTGCACGGAAAGGGAGTGGATGGGCGAGAACGCATACAGCATTTCCGGAAAAAACGCGGACGAGACTAACGGCTTGCCAAAAACTTCGAACATGGTCTGGTAGATGGCGATGAAGTCCTCCTTGCCCAGGCGCTGGCGAACTCCGGCAATGGTTTCGTTGGAAACGAAATCCACCCGGCGGCCTTGGAAGGGCAGAAATGTGTCGTGTCTCTTGGCATCCGCCCTGATCACGGAACCGAATCCCAAGCGGTTAGCCAGGCTCCGGGTGCGGCGAACAGCGGCCTCGTCCACATCCATTCCGATGTTCTCGATGTTCGCGAATCCGTTGCGCCGAGCCATGATGTACATGGAGAGCAGGAGAATGCCCGATCCCGTGCCGATGTCGAATCCCAGAAAGGATTCCCGGGGCGCGAGGCTCCTGCATATGATGGAGCGGACAATGCGCGTCGTCTTGGGGACGTCCGCCAGCATGCGCAGGCCGAATTCGTACTGCTTCATCATCTGCATGGTGCGCGACTTGGGGCCGTCGTTGAGCTGGGAAAACGCCTTGAAGAGCCTTGTTATTTCCTCAAGACCCACCACATGGGATATGGAGGTGGGATGCACGTAGGCGAAAAAGTATTTGATGACCAGGTTGAGCACGGCTCCGTCCGTTACGGGCGTGGACGGCAGACACAGTCTGTCGATATCCCTGGCCAGGGATGTCGGAGTATGCAGATGCGGTTCGATGATATCCTCATTGCCTGGAAGCGGCTGCAGAAGTTCCAGGCCGGAATAGGCTCGCGCTGTGTTCATGTTGTAGTCTCCCCCCGAGAATACTGTTCTGGCGATGCAAGGTTCCGATGTTTTTTATGCATGCCGAAACCGGTTGGCCCGGACAGGAGAAAACTGCCGCGCACCGGTCAGAGTGATGAAATGCAGAAGGCGTGCCAAACAGCATTTGATCAAATAAGCCGAAAGGATAAGAAAAGCCCGCCAAATGGCGGGCTTCGGGGGTGTCAGGAATTGCGCATCCGGGAGATGCGTTGCAGTACGGGGGGATGGCTGTAATGCAGGAAAACGTACAACGGGTGCGGCGTCAGGTTTGTCAGGTTGGCCAGACTGAGCCTTTTCAGGCCGGAAATGAGGGGGGCCGGGGAGTTGCAGGCTTTGACCGCAAAGGCGTCGGCCTGGAATTCGAACCGCCTGGACATGACGTTGAAGCCCACGGCAAGGATTTGCGACACGGGGGAATACAGAATGAGGAAAAAAAGCAATCCCGCATAAACACTGGGTTGGGTCACGCCGAAAGCGGCAAACAATGCCGGGGTGTCCAGAAAGAACGACATGAGGTAGAACAGCAGCCCCATTTTCAGGATGCCCAGGAGCGTCAATTTTTTGATGTGCCCCAGCCGCCAGTGGCCCATTTCATGCGCCATGACCGCAGTCACCTCGTCCACGGTCAGCTGGTCCACCAGCGTATCGTACAGGGCGATGCGCCTGTTTCGGCCAAACCCCGTGAAGAATGCATTGGACTTGGCGGAACGCTTGGAACCGTCCATGAGGAAGACGTCGGACAGCTTCACCCTTTGGGAGGCGGCCAGCTTTTCCAGGCTGTCGCGCAATTCTCCCGGCGGCAGGGGGGTGAAGGTGTTGAACAGCGGCAGGAGCCATACCGGGGCGACGTATTGCAGGGCCAGGGTGGTTATGGTCACCACGGCCCATACCCACAGCCATGCGCTGCTTCCTGCGGTCTGGAAGAGATGGAGCACGGCTCCCAGGAGGATTCCGCCGATGAGAGTTGTCAGCAGGTAGCCCTTGAGCCTGTCGCGCACGAACAATCCGGGGGTGGTGCGGTTGAAGCCGAAACGCTTTTCCACCACAAAGGTCGTGTACAGGGCCATGGGCAGGTTCATGATTTCATGGGCCACGGCCACGATGCCGAAGAACGCCAGCCCGGTTCCCATCGGTCCCAGGCCGAAGGATCCGGCCCACGAATCCAACACGTCGAATCCCCCAAGAAGGATAACGGGCAGGAGGACGGCCAGCTCCAGGGTCGCGCCGACCTGTTCCAGCCGTCCCCGCACTCGCGTGTACTCCTGGGATTTCCGGTATTCCCGCGCGTCGAAGACGTCCTTGAATTCGTCGGGAAGCTCCGGGGAAAGAGCGCGGTCGTTGACGTGCCGGGCCACGCTGTCCAGAAGAAAACCGCCCGTGAGCGCGGCCAGGATGAATGCCAGATACAAATTCATGCGTATGCCGTTATTCGGATGGCCGGATTCTGCGTTCCA
The DNA here is from genome assembly GCA_963665185.2 of Desulfovibrionaceae bacterium. Lineage (GTDB taxonomy): Bacteria > Desulfobacterota > Desulfovibrionia > Desulfovibrionales > Desulfovibrionaceae. The sequence continues at coordinate 229,370 of CAXXPO010000015.1, forward strand.
GCCGTTTGATGTGTTTGCCCAGGCCGTCCAGGGAATCCGGAGCCTTGTAGCGTTCCAATGCGGCCAGGCCGTGTTTCAGGGCCGGGCCGCATCCTGTGTTCAGCCGGTTGCGCGAGTAGACGAACCCCCGGTAACCCAGCTCGCCGAGCAGGTTTACTGTTTCCGGCGTAAAATCGTTCTCTTCGCCGAAGGGAACCGAAAAAATCCGGCTGTGATGCAGGCCTATGTCCTCCAGGTGCTGCCGCGCCCGGTCGATGTCCTGGCGTTGTTGCTCCGGGGAAAGCGAAGCCAGCACATAATGCGAATGGGAGTGGTTGCCGTAGGAGACAAGGGGATGACGGCGCAGATTTTCCGCCTGCACCACGCAGTGCGCGGCCTTTGGCAGGGGAATGCCCTTGTGTTTGAAAAAGGCGTCCATGCTTGCATCCACGTTCCGGGAATTCACGCCTTTGGATTTGGACGCCCTGTAGAATGCATCCGCAGGTATTTTTTTCAGCACATGGTCGCGGGGCAGCCAGTCCAGAAAATCCCCCACCAGCCCCTGGGCCATGAGCAGGCGCACCTTGTCACGCCAGAAAGGTTTTCCCTGGAGGGTCACGGTGTTCACGAACACCGTGAAGGGAACCTCCATGGCCAGAAGCCGGTCCGCTGCCTGGCCCATGACGCATTGATACGCGTCGTCAAAGGTGATGGCGAATTTTCCCCGGCCCTTTTCCCCCGCCTTTGGCCCGAGGAGGTCGTCCAGGGCCACGCAGTCGAAATGACGCAGCATGAAGCGGACCTGTTCTTCGATCACGTCCGGGGCCACATTGTGCAATCCCTCGGACAGTTCGGGCGGGACCTGGGCAAAAGCGGCGTGGTATAAGAGAATATGGGTATGACGCGTATCAGGAATGTGCATGGGGCGCATGCTATACGTCAATGATGCGGGAGGCAATATCTCCCCCTTTACAACGGCCCATATTCAGGGAACATTGCCGTCCATGAAACAGCGCATCACAGGACTCATACTGACCTTCAACGGCCAGCGCCTCTTGGAACGCACCTTGGAAAGCCTGGATTTCTGCGACGACATCCTCGTGGTGGACTCCGGCAGCACCGACGCGACCCTGGACATCGCCAAACGCTTCAACGCGCGCATCCTGCACCGGGCATGGGAAGGAACCATCCCCCAGTTCAAATACGCCTTCAAACATGTGGCCACGCCCTGGGTCATCACCCTGGACCAGGACGAATATCTTTCACCGGAACTCAAAAAAGCCATAGTGGACGGCCTGGAGTCGCCCGGCACCGCCTGCGGCTATTACCTGCGCCGCCGCTCCTTTTATTTCGACCGCTTTCTCAAACACAGCGGCTGGTATCCCGACTACCTTTTGCGCGTCTTTCGCATGGACGGTTTCGAGCTGCGCGGCATCCTGCCCCACGAGGAATTCCATCCAACAGGACCCGCACCCAGGATTCCGCACGACATCATCCACTATCCCTACACCGATCTGAGCGACCAGCTCTCCAAGATAAGCGCCTACACCAAGGCCACGGCCCAACACCTGCATGCCCAGGGGAAACGGGGCGGTCTCGCCCAGGGCGTCTCCCGCGCCATGGGCCGCTTTCTCAAACGCTATTTTCTGCAACGCGGCTTTCTTGACGGACGCGCAGGCTTTATCCTGGCCATCTGCGACATGATGTACGTTTTCCAGAAATACCTGCTTGTGGCCGAACTCCACGAACAGGAAGAGGATCGGTAGGGCGGGCCTCCGCCCCTGCACCCCGCCGGAGGCTCTGCCTCTGGACTCCGCCAGGGCCTTGTTGGCGTCGCACAGGGGCCGTTTGAAGAGGGGAAAGCAGGGAAATTCAATCGCGACGTGTGCTTTTTATGCACACGAGCTCCTTGAATTTCCCGCAGAAACGAAGCTGCCGGGCCTTTTTCAGGCCGCGGTCCTCCGCAAAATACGTAGGCGTATTTTGCGGACATCACACTAGATATAAATATCCAGCAACACCCCGACAAACACGGCCACGGCAATGACGCCGTTGACGGTGAAGAAGGCCAGGTTGACGCGGCTCATGTCGTGCTCGCTGATAAGGGCATGCTCCAGCACCAGGAAGAGCCCGATGGCGGCCATGCAGACAAAGTATATCCAGCCCGTGCTCGCGGCCCAGCCGGCCAGCAGGAAGAGCAGGGCGGTATTGACGTGGCAGAAGCTGGATATGGCCAGGCTGGTTCCGACGCCGAAGCGGGCGGGCATGGAGTGCAGGTTGTGGGCGCGGTCGAATTCTGTATCCTGGCAGGCGTAGAGCAGGTCGAACCCGGCCACCCAGAAGGTGACGCCCAGGGCCAGGAGCACGGCCGGAAGGGTGAACCGGGGCGTTACGGCCAGCCAGCCGCCCAGCGGGGCAAAGCCCAGGGTCATGCCCAGCACGAAGTGGCAAAGCCAGGTGAAGCGTTTGGTCAGGCTGTAGCCGGCGGCGATGACGAGGGCAACGGGCGAGAGGGCCAGGACCAGGGGGTTCATGAGCGCGCAGGCCAGAATGAAGACGGCGGCGGTGACCGCGCAGAAGATGCGGGCCGCGTTCAGGGATATTTCGCCTGTGACCAGGGGGCGGGTTTGGGTGCGGGGATTGAGCTTGTCGAACCTGACGTCCGCCAGCCGGTTGAAGGCCATGGCAAAGGAGCGCACCGCGACCATGGCGATGGTGACGAGCAGGAAGGGCTTGAAGCCGGGCCAGCCGTTGCCCGCCCAGAACAGGCCCACGTAGGCGAAGGGCAGGGCGAAGACGGAATGCTCTATTTTGACCATGCGGGCCAGGGCGGCCGTCGTTGTGATCAGGGGGCGTGTCATGGTGCGAAGTTTCCTTTGCGGGGTTTTATTCGGGTGCGGGTTTATTTGCGAATGAAAATTGCTCCGAGAACAAGAAAGACGACTCCCAGCATACGGGGCAGGCTGATGGGGTGCTGGGGGTAGCCGAGCATGCCGAAGTGGTCCAGAAACAGCGCAGCCAGAAGTTGCCCGGCAATGATGAGTCCGGCCATGGTTCCGGCGCCGACCTTGGGAACCAGGATGACCGTTGCGGTGACGAAGAAAGCGCCCAGCAGGCCTCCGAGCCAGCTCCACCAGGGGGCGTTCGCCGCGGCGTTGGAGTAGTCGAAGGGCAGGCGGGCGGCCAGGACATAGGCAACCAGCCCGACGGTGCCGACGAAGAACGAGACCAGGGCGGCGGATTCGGGCGCCCGCAGGTAGCCCCGCAGGATCGAGTTGACTCCCGCCTGGACCGGCATGAGAAATCCGGCGACGAGTGCCAGGCCGATGTAAAAGAGCTTCATGATTTCCCCGCCTGCTTGAAATGAGTGGTCGATTCCAAAAGATTCGCTCGATTTCCCTTGAAAAGTCAATGTGCGGATACCTTCAATGCTTTTCCGCTACCACAGGGCAAAGAGCAGGGGGTGACGTCGGGACGAAGGAAATAATCAGCCCCGGATTTCCACACAACATTCCGGCAGGACCGGAAGCGGTTTGCGAACAGGGCATCAGGAAAACCGCAGCCGCTCCGCGTAGTTCTGCATACGCAAGCGGCCTGCGGATTGCCGCGGCAGCGAAATGGTCGGGCCGTTCCCTCTGTTCCGCCGCTATTTCAGACAGATCAACCCGTAGTTCTTCTTGCCCTTGCGCAGCATGAGCGCCTCGCCGTGCAGGAAGTCCGCTGCCTGGGGGGTAAAGTCTATGTCCTGTACGCGCTCGTTGTTCACGTACACGCCTCCGGCCTTGATGTCCTTCTTGGCCTGTCCCTTGGACGCGCACAGGCCGGTGTCCACGAGCATCTGGGCCAGGTCGGGCAGGCCGTCGCCCTTGGCATATTCCATGCCGGGGGCCTCCTCCAGGGCGGCCTTGAGGGTGCGCACGTCCACGTCGCGGATGTCGCCCTTGCCGAACAGGGCTTCGGTGGCTTTCATCACCTTGTCCAGCTCGTCCCGGCCATGCACCAGGATGGTCATTTCCTCGGCCAGCCGTTTCTGGGCTTCGCGCAAATGGGGCTGTTTTTCCACGCACTCCGACAGTTCGGCGATTTCTTCCTGGGGCAGGAAGGTGAAGTAGTTGAGCAGCTTGACCACGTCGCGGTCGTCGGAGCGCACCCAGAACTGGTAGAATTCGTAGGTTGTGGTCAGTTCCGGGTCCAGGTAGATGGCGCCTTTTTCCGATTTGCCGAACTTTTTCCCGTCCGCCGTGGTGATGAGCGGAACGGTCATGGCGTAGCCTTCCAGGCCGGATTTGCGGCGCATGAATTCGCAGCCCGCCGTGATGTTGCCCCATTGGTCCGAACCGCCGATCTGCAATTTGCAGCCGTGTTCGCGGGCCAGGTGTTCGAAGTCCAGGGACTGGAGGATCTGGTAGCTGAATTCGGTGTAGGAAATACCCACGTCGTCGCGGCCGAAGCGGTTCTTGACGGACTCCTTGCCCATCATGCGGTTGACGCTGAAGTATTTGCCGTAGTCGCGCAGAAACTCCAGGGCCGAGATTTTGCCGAACCAGTCGTGGTTGTTGACGATGTGCACATCGCCATCAAAGAGCTTTTCCGCCTGTTTGCGGATGCAGGCAATATTGAATTCGATTTCCTCGGACGGCTTGAGCTGGCGTTCCTCGTCCTTGCCGCTGGGGTCGCCGATGAGTCCGGTTGCGCCCCCGGCCAGGAAAATGGGATTGTGCCCTGCGCGTTTGAAACGCAGCAGCCCCAGCAGGGGAACCATGTTGCCGATGTGCAGGCTTTTGGCGGACGGGTCGAAGCCGCAATACATGGCGCGGCCCGGAGTGGACAGATACTCGCGCACTCCGTCCTCGTCCGAAACCTGAAACACCAGTCCTCGCCACTTCAGCTCGTCGAAAATATTCATTGCCTGCTCCTTTGCAGTCTATTTTGGATAATGGTTTTCCGGCCGGGCGCTTCGTCCGCGTGCCGCATGTGCTTGAGGTCCGGCACGCAACCCGCAAACCTTGATGGCTTTCATAAAACCGGACGGAAATCAAGAGGCATGCGTGGCTTCTTTCCTTTCCGGCGGCATTGTCTTATCATCGGCCCATGGGAATCTACCTTACACGGATATTGGTCAAGCTGGCCTGGGTGGCCGTGGTGCTGTTCGGCATCACGGTGATCAGTTTCTGGGTCATCCATCTGGCGCCCGGTTCCCCCACGGACCTGCAAACCACCATGAACCCCCTGGCAACGCCCGAGGCCGCAGAACGGCTGAACAAACTCTACGGGCTGGACCAGCCCATATACGTGCAGTATGGCCGTTGGGTTTCGCGCATCGTGCGTTTCGATTTCGGCAGGAGCCTGTCCGGCGACCACAGGCCGGTCTGGGACAAGATCGCGGAGCGGCTGCCTCTGACCTTTGGCATGAACATGGTTTCCCTGGCGCTGACCCTGCTTGTCACCGTTCCCATCGGCGTGGCCTCGGCCTATTGGCAGGGGGGGCTGTTCGACCGATCCATGACCGTGTTCGTGTTCATAGGCTTTGCCGTGCCGGGCTTCTGGCTGGCCCTGCTGCTCATGATATGGCTGGGCATCTACTGGCCCGTTTTTCCCATTTCCGGGCTGACCAGTCTGGATTACGCCATGCTTTCCCCCGCGGGAAAGGTCTGGGACATCACCCGCCACATGGTGCTGCCTATTTTCATCTATACTTTCGGCTCCCTGGCGGGCATGTCGCGCTTCATGCGTTCGTCCATGCTGGAGGTGCTGCGCCAGGACTACATCCTCACGGCCAAGGCCAAGGGGCTGGCGACCCGCGTGGTCATTTTCAAGCACGCCCTGCGCAACGCCCTGCTGCCCGCTATCACGATTCTCGGCCTGTCCGTTCCGGGGCTTATCGGCGGCAGCGTGATCATCGAGTCCATTTTCTCCCTGCCCGGACTGGGCCAGCTTTTCTACCAGGGCGTGATGAGCCGGGATTATCCGCTTATCATGGGCAATCTTGTACTGGGCGCGGTCCTGACCCTGGCGGGCAACCTGCTGGCCGACGCGGCCTACGGCCTGGCCGATCCGCGCATACGGGCCGGGCGATCGGCGGGAGCGGGAGAATGAGCGTTTCATCCCCGAACACGTTGCAAATCAACGGATACGACAGGAAAAGGGTGCTGCTCTCGCGCTACGGCCTTCTGACTCTCGGACTTTTTCTGGTGGGATTCATGTCCGTGGGCGCGTTGCTGGCCCCCTGGATCGCGCCGTTCGATCCCTTTGCCATCAATGTGGACGCCATTTTTCTGGCGCCCAGCTGGACGCATCCCCTGGGTACGGATTCGCTGGGCAGGGATATTCTCTCGCGCATGCTCTACGGGGGCCGGGTCTCGCTCTGGGTGGGATTCGTGGCCGTGGGGCTGTCCGTGGGCATCGGGCTGGTTCTGGGGCTGGTGGCCGGGTATTTCGGCGGCCTTGTGGACGAACTCATCATGCGCGGCGTGGACGTGATGCTCTGCTTTCCCTCGTTTTTTCTCATCCTGGCGGTTATCGCCTTTCTGGAACCGAGCCTGTTCAACATCATGGTGGTCATCGGCCTGACCAGTTGGATGGGCGTGGCCCGTCTTGTCAGGGCCGAGACATTGAGCCTCAAACGCCGGGACTATGTTCTGGCCGCCAAGGTCTCGGGCGCGGGCCACGTGCGCATCCTGTTTCATCACATCCTGCCCAATGCTGCCGCCCCCGTGCTGGTTTCCGCCACCCTGGGGGTTGCCGGGGCCATTCTGGTGGAATCGTCCCTGAGCTTTCTGGGACTCGGCGTGCAGCCGCCCATGCCGAGCTGGGGCAACATGCTCATGGAAGGCAAGGACGTGTTGGAAATCGCTCCCTGGATGTCGATATTCCCCGGCATGGCCATCCTGCTGACCGTGCTGGGCTACAACCTGCTGGGCGAAAGCCTGCGCGATCTGCTCGACCCCCGTCTGCGGCAATGAAATCACCACATAAAATCGTCACTTGAAGCAGTCCTGTTCCCGGAGTACAACCAAGCCGCCATGCTCGAATTATTGCGCATACACAACCTCGCCCTGATCGAGGATATGGAACTGGAATTCGCCCCGGGGCTGAACGCGCTGACCGGCGAAACCGGCGCGGGCAAATCCTTTATCCTCAAGGCCGTGAATTTTCTCACCGGCGAGAAGCTCTCGCGCGACCATGTGCGCGGCGGCGCGGAAAAGGCCGTGGCCGAAGCCATTTTCGTGGACGGTGACGAGGAAACCGTCATCCGGCGCGAGCTTTCCGTTCAGACCGGGCGAAGCCGCCTGTACGTCAACGGGGAGCTGAGCAGCGTGGAAGCCCTGGCCAAACGACGTTCCAGCCTGTTTCTGCACACCAGTCAGCACGGCCAGCAACTTCTGCTCAAGCCGTCCTATCAGGCCCGTATGGTGGACGGCTTCGTGCCGGACAGGAAGCTCTTCGACGAACGCGCCGATTTTCTGGCCCGGCTCAAGGACATTTCAGAGCAGCGCGCCGAGCTTCAGAGCCGTTACGACGCCCTGGCAATGCAACGCGAATTTCTCGAATTCCAGAAAAAGGAGATCGACAAGGTCGGTCCCCAGCCCGGCGAGGAGGACGAGCTTGAAGCCAAGCGCAAAACATTGCGCCACCGCCGCGAAGTCAACGAGGCTGCGCAGAATGCCTTGGATCTGCTCAATGATCCGCAGTCCGGCATTTCCGACGCCATGGGCAGGCTTTCGCGCCATCTGACCACCCTGGCCCAGTTCCTGCCCGACTTTGCCGACGACGCCGCCACCGTGGAAGATCTGAACCACCAGCTGGCCGCCATTGACGGACGGTTGCGGCGCATGCCCTCCGTGGACCCGGGCGACAATCCCGAAGCCATAGAGGCCCGGCTTTACGAGCTTTCCGCCCTGCGCCGCAAACTGGGAAAATCCCTGGACCAGATCGTCCACCTTTCCCGGGAAATCGACGCCAATCTTTCCTTTCTTGATTCCTGCGCCCTGGACCTCAAGGCCCTGCACGACAAGGAGCGCAACATCGCGGACAAGCTGCGCAGCGTACTTTTCCGGCTGGATGCGGCCCGTGCCGAAGCCGGAAGGATTTTGTGCGCCCGGCTCAAGGAGGAACTGTCCCATCTCGGTTTTTCCGAGTTTGCGGAAATCCAGACCCAGCTCGTCCCCGTGGAAATTCATCCCGGCATTTCGGAAGACCGCGCCCGCATCCTCTGGATTCCCAATCCCGGCATGCCTCCGCAGCCCCTGGACGCCATTGCCTCGGGCGGCGAGCTTTCCCGTTTTCTGCTGGCCCTGACCAATCTCATTTCAGCCCAGGAACTGCCCACCCTCATTTTCGACGAGGTCGATGCCGGTGTCGGCGGCCTCACCCTCAACAGCATGGCCGACCGCCTGGAACATCTCGCCAAACGCCAGCAGGTCATCCTCATCACCCACTGGCCGCAACTTGCCGCCCGTGCCTCGCGTCATTTCACCGTGGTCAAGGAGGTCGATGACGGGCAGACCTTCACCCGCTGCCAGGCCCTTGATGCGAACGGAGTCCTGGCCGAGCTCACCCGCATGGCCGGAGGCGGGGAGCAGGGGAGGGCTTTGGCTGAACAGCTGAAATAGTCTTTCAGGCTGATCAAAAAGGTCCGCCAGCCTTGTTGCTGCGAAAAATTCAAGCCGCTCGTGTGCGGAAGAGCACACGTCGCGTTTGAATTTGTCTTGCGCCTTGCTTTCGAACCTTTTTGATCAGCCTGGACTTATTATTGGTTAATCCCCAATGCTTTTTTTTTAGGTCCGCCAGCCTTGTTGCTGCGGAAAATTCAAGCCGCCCGTGTGCGGAAGAGCACACGTCGCGTTTGAATTTGTCTTGCGCCTTGCTTTCGAACCTTTTTGATCAGCCTGGTCAGATGGCACCACGTTGCAATTATTCAGAAAAATCAAAGTCATTCGTGTGCGTAAGTTTTTTTGCGCAACCCGTATTTTTATGCCCTCCATTGCTTTCAAAGGCCCATCCGCGGCACGCATCAAGGCCCGGAGGAGCAAGCGCAGCTTGTTTCTCCGGGCCTTGATGCGTGCCGCGAAATGCGGGGTCCAGGGGTCATCATGGCCCCTGGCGGGGTGCGGGGCGGCGCCCCGCCGCCAGCTATTCTCCGAAGCTTTTGGAGTCCCAGGGGAATATTTCATCGGCGCGGGCGCGGGCGTCTTTTTCCACCTGGTGGAACCACTCGAAATATTTGTCCCGCAGGATGCGTCCGAATTCCGTGAGCTGGCAGCCGTCGCGCTTGCTGCCCACCCGTTCTATGAGTTGGAAGCCGACGACCTGTTCGGTTTTTTTTATTTTTCCCCAGGCGGCACGATAGGACATGCCGAGTTCTTCGGCGGCTTTTTTCAGGGACCCGCAGCGTTCTATCCTGTCCAGCAATTGGAGGCGTCCATAGCCGAAGAAGACGCCTTCGCTGCCTTCCAGCCAGAGGTGCAGCCGGATGGTAGGGGTGGGGTCGCCAGAGGCGAAGGTGTCCTGTGCTGGACCTTCGGCATCAGGGCGGGGGGCTTGGGCGGCAACTGATGTCGTGGACATGCGGCTCTCCGGGGCGATGTTGTAATATGCAATGAAAGACATATGTCTGGTTAGGCATATTTAAGCCCGGTATTGCGCAGTCCGTCAAAGAAAATCAGATTGCTCAAGTTCTGGTACTGATCAGCCTCTTGGAATCAGTCCCCGACCGGGGCAGGTTTTTGCTTTGCCGTTTTCCAGGGGAACGAGCATACGCAAAGGCCCCGTGAACCCGTAGGTGCGGGAAAAGTTTTTGATGCGTTCGATATGCGTATCGGAAAAAACCTGTCCCTTGACCATGACCCGGATGTTTTCCCCGGCAATAACATCCTGGTGCAGAACCATGCCGGGGCAGATGTCGCCCAGGGCCACAGAGCGCATGATATAGCCTTCATCCTCGCCCACGGCCTTTTCAAAAGCCAGGAAAATGATGGGGTCGTAGCGTTCCTTTTTGAGTTTTGCCAAGGCATCGTACTGGTCCAGCCCCTGCACCCTGAGGGCGTCGAAATCCAGAGCCAGTTTGATCAGCTTGGCTCCCTCGGGAAGAATCGCTGGCGCGTTGTTGATGTCGTATTCCTGGAGGCGGATCATTTCGGCCACGCTCTCCAGATAGGGGATGTTGGCAATGAGCTGCGCTCCGACTTCGGGGTGCATGCCCAGGATCTGAGCGTCTTCAGGCTTGCGTTCGCTGGCGGGCACATATGCCTGTTGAAGTATTTTTTCCGGGATGGTCATGCAGCCGATCTGGCACAGCATGGCGGCCAGTTCTATTTTCCAGAAGTCCTGCAGTACTCGCTGCCTGCCTACCCGCCGGATGTAATGGGTGATACGTTCGGCCCGGCCGAAGGCCTCGGGATTCGCCATGGCCAGGGTCTCGCTGAGAACCGTGACGCAGCCGCGCAGGGTTTCGCGCAGCAGGGTCTTTTCCGCCATGACCAGACGGTGTTGTTCCAGGGCGGCGTCCACGGCCTGACCCAGTACGTCCATCTGGCAGGGCTTGGTCAGGAATCGGAACACGCTGCCCTGGTTCACGGCCTCGATGGCGGTCTCCAGTTCGGCAAAACCGGTGAGCATGATGCGCACGGTGTCCGGCTGCACTTCTCGGATGCGGGAAAGGAAATCTATTCCGTTCATGCCGGGCATTTTCAGATCCGAGACCACCACGGAAAAGGGACCTTTGTCGTCAAATGTTTCCAGCCCCTCGTTGCCGTCCATGGCGGTGCTCACATCGTATTTCAGGCCGAACGTGCGTGCGAAGGTGGCCAGGATATTCAGGTCGTCATCCACGAAAAGGACTTTGGATTTCTTAGTCATCTGCTCCCTCCGGAAGGCGCTCCAGGCAGGTCTTTTTCCATTCGCGATACCGTCCTGGAAAACCCATTTTTTCCAGATACACCTCGTCCACGGGATGTGGGGCGTACTCGGGGTGCAGGATGCGCAGTTCATGTTCAATGGCGTTGGCGGCGTGGACAATGCACAGGATGACGGCTTCCCTGGTGCACTCTTCCTCATGGCAGGGGGCATGATGGCAGGCCAGGGCGCGTATCTGGTATTCGGGCATGCCCCACAGTCCCAGCAGGTAGGCGCCCACTTCGCCGTGCGCCACGCCGAAGCGGTCCATTTCGCAATCGTAGACGGTGATGTTGTCTGCTTTGCAACGACCAAGAATAGCAGCGTAGACATCGGGAAAATTTGTCACGAGTACCAGCTTGCCCATGTCGTGCAGCATGCCCGCGGCAAAGCATTGTTCCACCATTTCCACTGCAAGCCCTTCGTACTCGGCAATGCATCGGGCGATGCGGGCGGTTTTCAGGCAATGGGTCCACAGGGCGGACATGTCGAATTCCGGACAGCAGGAGATGTCAAGCGTGGTGAAAAGGTGGTTGAAAAGCAGGCTGGAACGGATGATGTCCAGCCCCAGCAGGGGAACGGCCTGTTCCGGGTGCCTGATTTCGTTGCGCAAGCCGAAGAAGGGGGAGTTGACAAGCCGCAGTATGGCCGCGCTCATGGCCACGTCTTCGGCAATGATGCCGCCGATGCGTTTCAGGCTGGGTTCGTCCTTGCGCACTTCCGCCATGACCCGGCCGTACACGTCGGGCAGTACCGGGATGTTGTCCATGGAGTTGACCAGTTTTCGCATGGGTTCTTTTTTCAAGAGAAAGCGCATTTTTGCCAGATTGTTGACAACATCGGCCACCTGGCTGCCCTTGCAAGGTTTGACGAGGTAACGGTGCGCCGATTTGACCGAGGTGAGCATGCTGGTGCTTTCCATGTGGCCGGAGCAGACAACGCGCAGGGTTTGCGGCCAACGCCGCTGGATTTCGTGAAGCAGCCTTGCTCCGTCCATGTACGGCATGCGCAGATCGGAGATGACCACGTCGTACGGTTTATCTTCGAAGAGTCTCAGGGCCATGGCTGCCGAGGGGCTGAATTCGCATTGCCAGTCGACCTTTTCGACCATGAGCAGGCGGCGCATGGTATCGAGCACGCTTTGTTCGTCGTCCACGAAAAGCACCCGCAGTTGCTCCTTCATGACGCCTCCTGCATGGGCAGGTAGATGCGGAACGTTGTTCCCTGCCCTTCCTCGGAGTCGAAATCAATGGTCCCGTGGTGTTTTTTGATGATGGAATAGGTGATTGCCAGCCCTTGTCCCGTGCCCTTGCCCGGATCCTTGGTGGTGAAGAAGGGGTCGAATATCCTGGACCGGGATTTTTCCGGAATGCCTATGCCCGAGTCGGCGATGGTGATGCGTGCGAAGGGACCGGTCATTCTGGTGGAGATTTTGATGGTTCCCTTGTTGTCGCCCTCATGGACGGCAGCCTGCACAGCGTGCGCGGCATTGACCAGCACGTTGAGCAGTGCCTGGTTGAAGTCTCCGGGATAGCAGGGCACCGGAGGCAGGTCGGGGTCCAGGTCCATTTGTACTTCCGCGGTGTACTTCCATTCGTTGCGGGCGATGGTGACGGTGTTTTCCACGGCCTTGTTGATGTCCATGGGAATTTTTTCCTCGGTTCCCGGATGCGAGAATCGCTTCATGGCCTTGACGATGGTCGTGACCCGCTCCACCCCCTCCTGCGCCTGCTCAAGGGCTTTTGGCGTTTCCTCCCTGTAGAATGCGAGGGTCTCGTCGGCATCGTGCTCCGAGTGGTTGGCGAGAAGCCGGACGTAGGTTTCGAAAACGGTTTTCAGAAATTGCAGATTGCCGTCCACGTACTGCATGGGGGTGTTTATCTCGTGGGCGATGCCCGCGGCCAACTGGCCGATGGACTCCAGTTTTTGGGCATGCAGCAGGCTGCGTTCCAAGGCTTTGCGTTCCGTGATGTCGAATAGGATTTCCACACGATGGATGTAGCCTCGGAAGCTCAGCCCCAGGGTGTTGCGGAAGATCGGGACAATGGCTCCGTCCTTCCGGGTGAGCGTGGCTTCGATGTTGAGTCCGTCGGTGGAAGACAGGTGGGCCTCGTCGGTTTTCAGGGTAACGATGTCGCTGAATTTTTGGCTGTGCAGGCTTTTTCCGGGTTGCCCTATGAGCCGTTTGGCTTCGTCATTGGATTCCACTATTTCGTCGGTGCGGGGGTTTATCACGAAAATAGCCGCCCGGATGCCGTTCATCACGGCCCGCATGAAGTTTTCGCTTTCACGCAGCCGGCGGCGGGCCCTGACCAGTTGAGAAATGTCGCGCATATTGCCTTCGATGTACTGCAATTCTCCGTCCTGGCTCACGCCGCGCGCACTGAGCGACACCCAGGTGAAGCTTCCGTCCGGCTTGTACACCCGGAGCGTGAAATGTTTGACCTGCCCCTTTCTGGCCAGGAGTTCCAGCAGCCGGTCCCGTTGAATGGGGCGGACATAGATTTGGGAGATATTGCGGACATTGGCTCTGAGGTCCTGCATCGAGCCGTACCCGAGGATGGCGGCGAAGGCCTTGTTGGCGCGGATGATGCTGCCGCTGGCAGAGGTCTGGAAAATGCCTTCCACGGAATTGTCGAAAATGGAACGGTATTGTTCCTCGGCCCGGAAAAAGGCTTCCTCCACCTTCATGGACTGGGTCACGTTGAAGGCCGAGACCATGACTCCCTGAAAGCCGGACAGGGTATCGCCCACGGCTTGGATGGCGACGTCGAACCAGCCGGAAAGAGCGTCGACGTGCACCTGCCGGTTGAAGAAGCTGGCGGTTTTTTTTTCCGCGACAAGGGCGCACTGCTCGCAAAACGAATCCTTGAAATCCATGAACAGATCGCATTTTCTTCCGACAAGATCGGGGAGTGCAACTCCTCTTGCCGCCAGGAGCGCCTGGTTTGCCCAGGCGATGCGGCCGGCATTGTCCACAAAAAAGACAGGGTTCGGCAGCAGGTCGAAAGCCTTTTCCCAGTCCGAGCAGTGGTTGAAGAGGGTATCCATATGTATTGTTCCTGTGGGGTCGTCCGGCTTAGGGGAAGCGTCCGGTTGGAACATAGGGTAGCAAAGGAAGGGGGGGGGAGGAAAGTATATTTAGAAAAAACGGAAAGGAAAATATATGGCAGAGATTCCCGTTCTCGTTTGAGGAGATGGAAAGCGTTTCAAAACGATATGTCGCAGCCGTTTTTCCAGATCAGTCGCGGATTGCGGCCCAACTTCCCAAAAGTCCTGCCAGGGCGGGGCCTGCCGCCAGGATGGCGGCCTGGTACGGGGGGGGAAAGTGCAGCTCCATGAGCAGGGGCGGGGCAACGAGCAATTGCTGGGCCGCGAGCTGGAAGAGTTTGAGCAGGCCGGTTCCGAGCAGTCCGCCCAGAAGCCCCAGGGCGGCTCCGCCGCAGATGAGGGGCAGCCGGATGTAGGTGCGGCTGGCGCCCACCAGTCGTAGAATTTCTATTTCATCGCGCCGGGACATCTGGGCCAGCTTGACCGTATTGCCCACCAGAAGCCCGGCGGCCAGGGCCAGCAACCCGATGAGCGGCCAGACGAACCGTTGGCTGGCCGTGATCCAGGATCGGGCCATATCCATCTGGAGTGGGTTGAAATGCACCTCGGCCACGCCGGGTTGTTTTTTGAGCTTTTCAAAGAGGTTGCGCGTCCACTGGGGATCGCTTTCCGGCACGCGGAAGACCAGCAGGGCGGTCGGGGGCAGGCTGCTTTTCCCGGCCGTGGCCTTGGGCATGACGTCGCGGCCCATGGCGGCGGCCAATTCGCGCATGGCCTGTTGGGATGTGAATGTCTCCATGCTTTCAAGATGTTCCCATTTGCCGATGGATTCCCATTGGGCGGAAATTTCCTGCGGCTCGTCCCTGTGTTCCCAGTACACCTGGAATTCAACCTGCCCCTGGTGGCGCGAGATTTCCTTGTCCAGGTTGAACAGCATGAGCACGAACAGGCCGGCAAGAAACGTGGTCAGCCCCACGCCGGCCAGGGTGAAGAGCTGCGCCCACGGATGGGACCACATGTCCCGGATGCCTTTGGCGACAAGACGCGGCAGGTTGAGGATCATGCGTCATCTCCCAGGTGTCCTACGTGGCCTGTTTCCGCGGCGGCCTGCCCGTCGGGCGTTTCGGGGGCCGCATGGGGAACACCGGCCCGGGTCACGCTGCCGTCGAGCAGATGGAGCACCTGTGCGTCGGGTATGGTGCTGATCATCTCGTAATTGTGCGTGGCCATGATGATGGATGTCCCGAAGGTGTGGAACTGCTTGAATACCTGCATCAGCCGCCTGGAAAGGCCGGGGTCCAGGTTGCCGGTCGGTTCGTCGGCCAGGATGAGCTGGGGGTTGACCACCACGCTTCGGGCTATGGCCACGCGTTGCTGTTCGCCGCCGGAAAGCCTGTCGCACCGTTCGTAGCTTTTCGTCTCCAGCTTGAGCACGCGCAGGACCGCGCGGACGCGGCGTTCCACCAGATGCCTGGCCATGCCGCGCACTTGCAGTGCCAGTGCCACGTTGTCGAAGACCGTGCGTTCGGGAAGAATTTTGAAGTCCTGGAAGACCACGCTGACCTGGCGGCGGAGCAGGGGGATCTGCGACGAGCGCAGCCTCTTGAGGTCGAAGCCTGCCACCTCGGCCCTGGCACTGCGCCGTGCCGAAAGATTGCCGTGCAAAAGGCGCAGCAAGGTGGTTTTTCCCGCGCCGCTCGGTCCGGTGAGAAAGAGAAAGCCGCCCTTGCCCAGAGACAGGGAAATGTCCTTGAGTGCCCAGTTGTTGCCGAAAGCGTAGGAAAGTCGTTCGATGCGAACCATTCGTTCTGCCTTTGGGTTGCCCTGAAGTGGTCGTTCCACGTTTTCAGGTCGATAAGGATGGTCCAGGTGTCTTTCCCCGTCAAGTCCCCTTGTTTGTGCCTGTCATTGTTGGGCCTGGAAGGTTTTGCCGTGACCCGGGAAGGACGCTTTCTTGCGGATATGGGTGTCCGGGGAGATGCGTTCAGCGCGGAACGCAGCGGGGAAATGGGTGTTACGGAGTTCCCGGGGGGACTTTTGAGGCGCATATGGTTTGCTATTGTCTTATTTTTTGATATGTTACGCCCATGATCCATTTTATGCCGCGTTTTTTTTCCCGCTTGCCTTTCAGGAGCCGTGCGAAGGTTTCCGTGCGCGTTCTTTTTGGTGTGGCTGCCGGATTTGTTTTGCTTTTTTCCGTAACAGGACAGGCGGCCGACACCCGGGAATTGGAGCGCCTCGGTTACTACACGGAAGATTACTATCCTTACAACTATATGGATAACGGTATGGTCCGCGGCGTGAGCGCGGACACTCTGCGCCTTGTCTGGAAAAAGCTGGGCCTTGCCGAGCAGCCGATCACCCTGCTGCCCTGGGTCAGGGCGTTCGGGGCCGTGCAGAAAAGTCCCGGAACGGTGTTGTTCAGCGTGGCCCGGACCCCGGAACGGGACGCCGATTTTCGTTGGGCCTGCCCCATTGACGAGGTCCGTTTCGTGTTGTGGGCGAAAAAGGATGCAAACGTGGTGGTGAACACCCTTTGGGATTTGCAGAACTACACCATCGGAACCATCCGGGGGGATATCACGGACCAGTTGCTTCAATCCATGGGGGTTTCCCTGAAAGTGGAGTCTGCGCCTTCCATGGAGCACAACATGAAAGACTTCAATAATGGCCGTGTTGATATTCTCGCCTACGAGGAGCGAAGCATGGGCAAATATTTGCAGCAGCGGGGGCTGGCACCGGATGCGTACGAGGTCGTCTATCTGCTCAAAGCCATTCCGGTCTGTTTCGCCTTCAACCTGTCCGTTTCCGAATCCGTAGTAAAGCGGTTTGAGGACGCCTTGCACGAGGTACGCAACACACCGGAATTCCATGAGGTACGCACACGCTATCTTGATTGACCAGTTTTTTCAGCCCAGCTCAGCCATGCGCTTGATGTACGTCTTTGTGTCGAATTTGCGTTGCGCCCCCCTGTCGTTCATGTAGCGGATCTGTCCATACACGGGCCGCTCCTTCCACGGTCTGTCGTGCACTCCGCCTATGGCCCAGGCAATGCCGGTGTAGCCGTTGCTGTCGCGTCCATCCAGGGCGTGGCGGTCGTTGAGGGTGACGGCCACGGTGTAGGCGTCTTCCGGGGAAGCGCTCCATTCCAGAATCTTTTTCCCCCAATACATGCGCATGTAGCCGTGGATGCGTCCGGTATGCAGCAATTCCCGCTGGGCCGCGTTCCAGAGCGGATCGTGGGTTTTCGCCCGTTCGAACTGCCCCAGGTCGTAAACGGCGTCGCGCGGATCGGCGCGGTGTCTGTCCAGACTTCGCACGGCCCAGTCGGGCGCGCCGTCCAGGGAGTCGTAGTCGGGCGTGTGCAGGCAGTAGTTGTCCGAGAGTTCCCGCCGCACCACGATCTGTTCGATGAATCCGTCCACTGCGTCGGCGGAGTGCCTTTTTGCGGGGTTTTCCGAGGAAACCGCCAGCACGGCCCTGTGCGCCGAAAGCATGCCGAAGTGCAGGTAGGGGGAAAGACCGGACACGGCCTGTGCGTTGGGATCGTTGCGTTGTTCGTAAAGCGGGAGCCGGCGGCTGATGAATTCCTTCAGGACCAGATGGGCGGCCGCTTCTCCGGGAAGAGGGAGGTTCCGGTCGGGAGAGGGAAGCGCGTCGGAAATGGTTCCGGAGGCCGCCGATGCCTCTTCCGCCAGGGCCTGCGGCCATGGGTGGGGATGCCGGACGGGGGCGGGAGCCGCTTCCAGATATTCCATGAGTCCGCGCATCACCTTGGGACGGAAGGTCCGGGCCATGTACTCCCGTTTGTCCGATGCCTTGCGGCAGGGCACGATGTTGCGCGAGTCCACTTCCACGACCGGACAGGGGCAGTGGGCGGCCACATGGTCCATCCATCGGCGTTTGATGCGCAGCGGGTCGAAATCCGTAAAGATAATGCCTGCCCTGCATGTTTTGGCGAGTCGGGCCACTTCCTCGCCAGGGGCGCCTTGCAGCCGGATCAGGGGGATGTCCAGGGCTTTCAGATCCTGCCGCATTTCCTTCAGGCCCGCTTCCAGAAAAGCGAAATGTTTTGGTGCGGCCAGGAGATACTCCGGGGCCGTGCAATGGACCACGGCCAGGGGCATGTTCCGCTGCAGGGCTGCTTTCTGGGCGTGCAGCAGGCCCCAGTTGTCGCGAGCCCGATGGTCCCGGTGCATCCAGTACAGAACAGGACCGTTGTCCTCGTTGCGACCGGGGGAAAGAAGGTGGGTCCGGCCTGCGTACGGATATGAATGCAGGCGCAGGATGTCTTCCATACTCATGAGAAGCTCCGTCTGATTTTTTCCGGACCGCGCCCGATTTTTTGCAAAACACGCTATTCCATGGACGCCCCGCTAGGGTGCCGGAGCAAGCATCTTGGCCATGATCCATCCGTCTTCGAGACGGCCGTCAAAGTAATAGGAGCCGCGCAGGACGCCCTCCGGCTGGAATCCCGCCTTGCGGTACATCATCTGGGCCGCATCGTTTCCCAGCACCACATTGAGCTCCAGGCGGAGGATGCCTGTCTGTGCGGCCCAGGTCTCCGTGTACTTCAGAAGGTTCATGCCCACCCCGTAGCGGCGGAAAGCGGGCGCGACGGCCATGCCGTTGATGCGTACGCAATGGCTGATGCCCACGACGTGTCCGCCCACGGCAAAGAGATAACCGCACAATACCAGTTGTCCGGCAATCTGTGTTTCCGCAACGACAACCGTGGAGTTGGGGCTGGACAGCAGACGGCCCACCCGCTGGGTGAAGGCGCTTCTGCCCAGGCCGGTCTGGCGCAGTTCGTCCAGCAGGAAAGGGCTGGAGTCTTCCATTTCCCAGACCAGATCGAACAGGGCTCCGGAATCTTCAAGCAGGGCATGGCGTATGGTGATATCGGGCGGGGTCACATCGTTCTCCCGTGAAATGTGGAAACAGCCCGCTCCGGGCAAAGCGGCCCGAGGAACGGGGCATGCGGAAGTGGAAGCCCGTGAAAAAAGGGCATACACTGGTCCTGCACGTTTGGACACCCGCTGGTGCGGACATCAGCCAACCAAGGAGACAGCCTGGATATGAATTCAAAGGATACACCTTATATTGCCGAAGACGGAACGCTTGTCATCCCCGGAGAATGCTCCGACCACAGCGTCAAATGGTGGAAGGGGGAAGGCAGGCCCATTGAGGAATTGCTCAAGGATCTGGGCGCGCCCCCGGCAACCTGGGCAATGTACAGCGACAAGCCCTACCCGGAAGATGGAGTCGGCGGTTCCGGTCTGGACGATGCCGCCACCTGAGGCCTGAATTCCGCGCGGGGCTACTTCCGGGCCAGAGGCATGCGCCAGCCGGTGCCGAAGGCCCTGGAGGTGGTCTTCAGGCCGGGAGGGGCCTGACGCCGTTTGAACTCGGCCCGTTTCACAAGGGCCAGGATGCGCCGCACAACGTTCGGGTCATGGCCGCGGGCGATGATCTCGTCCTGCCCCAGTTTCTTTTCAATGTACAGATGGAGAATGGCGTCCAGGGTTCCGTAGTCCGGCAGGCTGTCCAGATCCTTCTGGTCCGGCCGGAGTTCGGCGGAAGGCGGTTTGCTGATGGTCGCCTCGGGAATGTGCGGTCCCAAGGAGGCGTTGAGCCAGCGGCACAGGGAGAAGACCGTGGTCTTGGGCACGTCGGCGATGACGCCCAGTGCGCCGCACATGTCGCCGTAAATGGTGCAGTAGCCAACGGAAAGCTCGCTCTTGTTGCCCGTGGTCAGCAGCAGGGAGCCGAATTTGTTGGACAGGGCCATGAGCAGGTTGCCCCGGATGCGCGATTGGATGTTTTCCTCGGTCACGTCCGGTGAGCGCCCGGCAAAGGGTTCGGCCAGGGTCTTTTCAAAGCATTCCATGAGCGGGGCAATGGGCAGGGTCGCGGACCGGATTCCCAGGTTTCCGACCAGCGCGAGGGCGTCGTCCAGACTGCCCCGGCTGGAATAGGGCGAGGGCATGAGCACGCCCAGCACGTTTTCCGCGCCCAGGGCGTGGGCGGCCACGGCTGCTGTCAGGGCCGAGTCTATGCCGCCGGAAAGCCCGACCACCACGCTGGAAAATCCGTTCTTCCGGACATAGTCCCGCGTGCCCGTAACCAGGGCGCGCCAGATTTCGCTTTCCGGGGAAAAATCGTCCGCAGCGATTGAAGCAACCGAAGAATCCTGTTCAGCAGAGGCGCAGATGCCCGTTTCCGCGATGTCCACGCACCGGATGTCGGTTTCAAAGGCTTTGGCGCGGACAACGAGTTTTCCCTCGGCGTCAAAAACGGAACTCCGGCCGTCAAAAACGAGTTCGTCATTGCCTCCGCACTGGTTGACGTACACCAGGGGAATTTCCCGGCGTTTGGCAATGCTGGAAAGCATGCACTCCCTCATGGCCTGCTTTCCCACGCAGAACGGGGAGGCCGATGCGTTGATCAGAACGTCGGGATTCTGTGCCATCAGGAAATCCACAGGATCCAGCGCGTAGTGTTGCGCTTTCCAGAATTCCTTGTCGTTCCAGATGTCCTCGCACACGGTCACGCCGATGCGGAGTCCGTCCAGTTCGAAGATGCCGGGCTGGGAAAATGGTTCAAAATATCTTTCTTCGTCGAAAACATCGTAGGCAGGCAGGAGTGTCTTGCCGAAGACCCTTTCAACGCTGCCGTTGCGCAGCAGCAACAGGGCATTGTGCAGGGGCTTGCCCCCCATATTGTCGTTTCCAGCCCCTGTGTTCCGGACGGCAAAGGCCACGGAGCCGAGCAGCAGGGGCGGTCCCTGGCGAAGATCATGCGCCAGGGACCGTGCCACCTCCAGGCACTCCCGGACAAAGGCGTCATAGAGTAAAAGATCGCGTGCCGGGTAGCCCGTCAGGACCATCTCCGGCGTGACGCACAGGTCTGCGCCGCGTTGTGCGGCCTGTTGCGCTGCCAGATAAACACGCTCGGCATTGCCGTGCAGATCGCCTACCAGGGGATTGAGCTGAAGGAGTGCGATGTTCATGGAAAAGGCATACCCTCAGAAGGGGTTGTCAGACAATACGGGACAGGCGGAAATGTCGGATTTCCCTTTCTACAGACATAGGACGGCAAAAGAACGGGGAGGAAATGCGCACATTCGGATGACAAAGTCCTTCCGACAATTTATCATTACCCGAAAGGAGTCTTCCAGTGTACGAAGTTCCCATGGAGCCACACAAAGAATGCGGGCGCTGCGGGCAAACCCTGATACGGTCGGGATGACGGCTGCACACTATGAAAGCGTATAGTTACACGCCAGATCATGGAAAACCGCCTCCCGGGGATGCGAAACCAAAGACATCCCTGTTGGGCAGGCTGTGGGTGCGCTTTTTCAATGCCGGTGTGAACACCAAGGTAAGCCTGTTGACCGTGGCCGTTTCCACCCTGATATTTCTTTTTTTCGGGATCTACGACTACCAGTCCATCAAGAAGCAGATGCTGTTGGACATCAATGATTCCGCCTCCATCATCAGCAGCGGATTGTCCAAGATGCTCCTGACCCCGGTCTGGAACGTGGATTTGGAAACCATAGAGGGCATCATGGCCACGGAGATGGAGGACAAGCGCATCTACGCCCTGTTCATCACGGAGCGCGACGGCAGCGTGTTTACGGGGTACATGCGCGACAAGGGCTGGAACATCGTGCCGTATAGCAGCGACCAGAGGGACGACCTCATCCGCCGCAGCCGCGAAATGAACATGAGCGGCCACAACCTGGGAACGCTCACCGTTCTCATGACCACACGGTTCATCCAGCAGGAGCTGGCCAACTCCCTGTTCATGACCGCCCTGCGCACCATACTCATCGAATCACTGCTGGTGCTGTGCATCTACGGTTTCATGAAGACCCTGCTCATCAACCCCATCCGCCACCTGACCGGCCTGGTCAGCAGTGTTTCCCGCCGCAAGGACTACTCCCTGCGGGCCAGAAAGCTGAGCAGCGACGAAATCGGCGAGCTTACCGACAATATCAACTCCATGCTGCGCGTCATCGAGGAGCGCAACATGCAGCTCCGCCGCTACAGCATTTCCCTGGAGGAGCAGGTTGCCCAGCGCACGAGGGAACTTGTCGATTCCAACAGCCGTTTGCAGTCGGTCAACGGGGAACTGGCCCGGACCAGTCGTGTCGCCGAAAAGGCGAGCAAGGCCAAAAGCGAGTTCCTGGCGAACATCAGCCATGAAATCCGTACCCCCATGAACGCCATCCTGGGCGTTACCGAGCTCTTCCGAAGCACGGTGTTGGACGAGAGGCAGAACGAATTCGTCGGCATCGTCAAGACGTCGGCCACTTCGCTGCTCGGCCTGCTCAACGATATCCTGGATTTTTCAAAGATCGAAGCCGGGGAAATGGCCTTGGAAGATATCGGGTTTTCCCTGTTCGACCTGATCAACGAGGCCGTGGACATGTACAGCGAGAGCGCGGGCAACCAGGGCCTGGATTTCGTGGTGGATATCGGGCCGGAAGTGCCGGACAACCTGGTGGGCGACCCATTGCGCCTTCGTCAGGTCTTGCTGAATCTGTTGTCCAATGCCTTCAAGTTCACATCCGAGGGCGAAATCGTTCTCTCCGTGAGCGCAGGGCGTGAAACCTCGACGGGCATTCCCCTGACGTTTTCCATCCAGGACTCTGGCATAGGCATTCCCGAAGACAAGCTCGGCTCGCTTTTTCAGCCCTTTACCCAGGCCGACGGTTCCACCACCCGCAGGTTCGGGGGCACCGGACTCGGGTTGGCCATCTGCCGCAAGCTGGTCACGCTCATGCAGGGCGACATCAGCGTGGAGAGCGCGCCCGGCGAGGGCAGCACGTTTGTTTTTCATCTGACCTTCCGCACGGACCCCTCGGCTCCCTCCAGCCATGCCCAGCTGGTCCTTCCTCCGCCCCTTTCCGGGGCCAGGGTCCTTGTGGTGGAGGACAACCTCATCAGCATGAGGGTCATCACCCGGATGCTTTCCGGGTTTGGCCTGGAAGTGGCGGGCGCTTCCAGTGCGGAAGAGGGGTTGCAGATTCTGGACAACCACCCGGAAAACGCCTTTCTCATGGTTCTCATGGACTGGTATCTGCCCAATATCGATGGCGTGGAGGCCAGCCGGCGCATCGCATCGGACCCCCGGTACAAAAATCTGCCCGTGCTTCTCATGACGGCCTACAGTGCCCAGCTCAAACCTTCGGGATTACGCAAGGCCGGCATCCGGCAGGTGGTGAAGAAGCCTCTCAAGAAGCAGCTTCTGTTCAACGCCATCATGGAAATGAACGGGTTGTTCACACCGGAAAACGGGAATGCGAAAAGTGCAGTGTTCAATACCAACCAGCTGGAAGGCGTTTCCGTTCTGCTGGTCGAGGACAACGCCGTGAACCAGCGCGTGGCCAGCGAGATTCTTCATCTGGCGGGAATGTCCACCCGTGTGGCCGACAATGGCAGGGACGCCCTGGAGATTCTGGAAAGCGAACATTTCGACGTGGTGCTCATGGATCTGCAAATGCCGGTCATGGACGGCATTACGGCCACGCACCGTATTCGCGAACAAGCGGAGCTGGCTGAACTGCCCATCATCGCCATGACCGCCCACGCCATGGAAGAGGACCGCAAGGCCTGTCTGGCCGCGGGCATGAACGATTACGTCAGCAAGCCCATCAGCCCGGAAATGTTGTTCCGGGCCATTCGGCGTTCCCTGGGCATCAACGACAAGGCTTCCACCATGACGGCTTTCAAGCCCTCCGCCGTGTCCCCTGCTTCTGAAGCGGCAGCCCGGCCATCTTCTGCGACTCCTTCCCGGCCTGTTTCCCTGGAAGGCTTCGATCTGGACGACGGTATGGAGCGGTTGGCGGATAATTGGGGGCTGTATCTGGAAATCCTTCGGGATTTTGCCGCCAACTACCAGGACTACGACCGGAAGGTGAGCGGCTTCCTGGAGAGGAACGACCTGCCGGGGCTGCGCAACTATGCCCATGCCCTGAAGGGCGCGGCTGGAAACATTTCGGCGGTGGACCTGCGTCTGGCCGCCATGGACCTTGAGCTGGCCAGCGCGGAAGAGGACCTGCAAGGCATTGAGGTTCACGCCGTCACTCTCGGCAAGGTTTTGCGCCGTGCCCTTGATGCGGTGGAAAAACTGGGCTGAGGGATCTTTCTTTCAGAAAGGAATTTTGGGGAGAATACCAAGAAAAGGAGTGTTTGTGTCCTGCAGAGCAATGGATATTGTTCTCCTGGTTGCCGACAAGAGGCGCAACCAGAAGTAGACACGGTCTGCGGTCCGGTTTTGCAGGGCCGCATCCCCGCCTGCCCGGTCTTTTCTGCAGTATCGGGAAACAGTCCCCCAAGGGGTGTTCTTGTTTCGCGTCTTTTGTCCGTAGCCATTTTCCAAAACATGTCCATATGGTTTTGCCGGAAAGCATGTCCGATTGCCTGCAATCGGACGCGCCGGTTTTTTTGAGAATGCAATGGCCAAACAAGGGCTACCTTTGAGGAGAACACTGATGCGGATCAGAAATGAAACCCCTGCGGATATCGCCGCAATTTCACGGATACAATACCTCGCGTTCCGGAATCATCCACAGCATGCGCCGGGAGCCGAACCCACTGAACATGAAATTGTTGAACGGCTCCGCGTTGCAAGCGCTCTTTCCCTTTCCCTGGTGGCGGAGGACGGAACGGTCATGGTCGGACATATCGCTCTGTCCTCCGCGGCCGTAGGAGCGAAATCCGAGGGTTGGTTTCTCTTGGGACCGGTGGGGGTGCTGCCATCGTTCCAACGGCAGGGCGTCGGTTCGGCATTGATTCGTGAGGCATTGCAGCGGATGCGGAGCCAGGGAGCAGCGGGCATCGTCCTGGTGGGCGATCCCGCCTTTTATTCGCGCTTCGGTTTCACCCAACCGGACAGACTGACGTATGCCGGGGTTCCCGCCCGATATGTCCTGGCCGTGGCATTCGGCGGCTCGGCCCCTGCGGGAGAAATAACGGCCCATCCGGCCTTTGGCTAACACCGTGTTGAAAGTCCGTCCTCGAAAGAGAGAGGGTTTTTCACTTTGTCTGCTGCTCCTGGTGTGATGTCCGCAAAATACGTCTGGGTATTTTGCGGAGGACCGTGACCTGAAAAACGCGGTTTTCAGGTTCGCCATGCACCGCCAAAGGCGGTGCATGGCGGGCTATGCCCGCCATGTGACATGCCGCTGGTTCCGCTGCATTCATAATGATGCGTATTTAACGGACGCGACACGAGGGGCACACCGGTAAACATGAAACCGCCTGTTTGTAGTTCACGAACAGGCGGTTGTTTTTTGGCAGGCCATGATGGGCGAGGTCTGGACCCTTCTTACGCAGAGGAGTGGATTGTGGCGCGATTTGTGGCGGATGCGCCGGAACCGTGCGGGATCGCTGTGCAATGCGCGGGGAGTGTTTTTTGATCAACAGGGAACATGGCCTCCTCCGGAGGTGCTGTTTCCTGCCGGTTCCTCTTGATTGGCAATGCCCGATCCTGCGGGCATTGCCAAAATGTTTGCTTTGGACGGATCATTCCTCTTTCATTTCTTCCACAAGATTTTCCAATTCCACCGACAATTTGGCGAGCTCGGCAACCGCCTGTGTGGCTTGCGACATGGCGGATGCGGTTTTCTGCGAGGTTATGTTCACCAACTCAATTGCATGCGAGATTTCCTCGGAACTGCGGGCCTGCTGCTCCGAAGCGGTGGCGATGTTCTGCGCCTGCGTGTAGTTCTTGTCCGAGATGGAAAGAATCTCTTGCAGTACGCTGCTCGCCGTGCTTGCCATGGAAATGGATTTTTCCACTTCCAGGCGTGTGGAACTCATATGGGTCACGTTTTTGGCGGTCGCTTCCGTAATTGCGGTCACCGCGCTGGTGACCTCCGAGGTGGCGTGCATGGTTTTTTCGGCAAGCTTGCGTACTTCGTCGGCCACCACGGCAAATCCACGCCCGGCATCCCCGGCCCGGGCTGCCTCGATGGCCGCGTTGAGCGCCAGGAGGTTTGTCTGGTCCGCGATATCGGAGATGACATTCATGATGGATTCAATGCCGGCGACCTGCTTGCTCAGGCCGTTCAATTCCTGTTCCTGAATGCTGAACTGCTTGTTGATCGCCTTGATGACGGATTCGACCTCAAGAACGGTTTCGTTGCCGGATGTCGCCCGTTCGCGGGCATTTTCCGCATCCATTGCCGCTGCAGATGCGTTTTGGGCAACTTCCGAAACCGTGGCGTTCATTTCGTTCATGGCCACTGCCGTGCTTGTGGCGTGTTCTTGTTGCGTGGCCGCCCCCTTGGCGGAGTCGTCGATTTGCTTGGACAGTTCCCGGGCGGCCGAAGAAACCCGAAGAACAATGTCCTCCACGGTCTCGGCGGCCGCGAGCATGCCGTCTCGCTTGGCCTGCTCCGCCTCGAGCTTTGCTTTTTCCGCTTCTGCCTTGGCTTCCTGGGCTGCCTGTTCGCGGGTCTTTGCGTTTTCATGCTCGGCCTGCATGCTGGCGAAGGTTTCCTGCAGCTGCTGGTGCATCTTGATAATCGCCAGGTAGATGCCCCGTGCATTTTTTGCGGCCTCGAAATGGAGGGTGTCATCCCCTGTTGCGATTCTGTTCGCGATTGCGGCTATTACCTTGGGGTCACCGCCTATCTGGGTGCTGATTGTCCTTTTGTTCATAATCAGGATCAGGAGCGTCACCCCGACGAAGATGAAAAGGCCGACCCATAACAACATCCTCAGGTTCCGCAAAGAGGTGGCCATGGCGGTCTGGTCTTGCGCGCGCAAATCCTTAAGTTTGAGCACGAATTCGGAGATTTTGTCCTTTGCGCTCAGAAGAATCTGTTGTCCCACGCCGGAATCGAGGCGTTGGATGACTTTGGCCCACATGAGGTTGGTGTTTCCCACTTGCGACTGGCTGTTGGCGACAAGCTGCAGAAAGTCGGCCGCGCTGTTCACGTGTTCGGGTTTGAGAACCGGAATTTCCTGCACCGCGGCATACATGTCGGCCTGGTCGATGCCCAGGTCGTCTGCAATTTGCCGGAAACGTTCAAAGTCGGGTTTTTCCGTCAGTACCTGGCCTCCCAGCCAGGAACCGATTTGAACACCATCGACGATGATGGGCACAGCGAAATCCACCAGCCCCGCGTGGCAGGTGTATACACTGGGGTTTCCGGTTTGCATCGCCTCCTGCCCGCCTTTCACATCATTTTCCGTGCACCGGGCAGCGCCTTCTTTGGTCGGGCGGATCAGACCGAAGCAAAAATTGCTGAACTCATCAAAAGTCTGTTCTTTTACCGGGGTTCCGTCGTGTTCCACAACGAGGTTAGCGATGCCGGTCATGTTGGAAAAAAGGCGTTGGAATTCGCGCAGAAATTTGGGATCCAACACTTGTTCCACTTTTACGTTGTTGCCTTTTTCAGCCTGCTTGGACCGTTCCTCATGTGTCATATCCAGGCGCTTTCTATCCAGGATGGAAGGTTCGGCTTCCTTTTTGTACCATTCGCTCATCTGGGCCTGCGCATCTGCCAGCGGCGAGGTGTCCAGCTGGATGGAATTTCCGATTTCAATGGCTTTTTCGTGAGATCCTTGAATTCTTTCTGGAGCGTCACGTATGGAGTGAGATAGTCTTTTTTTCCTGTCAGCATGTAGTTCCGAACGCTGGCTTCCATTTCATGCATTGTGCTTTCAAGATGGCCTGTAACCTGGATGAGGTTGACTGTTTTCGTCTGATTCGAATCAATTTTTTCAAAATCAGTCAGAACGGAAAAGACATATATGGAAACGACAAGAAACATACAGAGCATGGCCAAATTTCCAGCAGTAATTCTCGTTTGAAATTTCATTACAGCTCCTCTCTAGTACACAACGTAGTGTTCTGAAAAAAATATAGATACGCCCTGGTATGCAAAGTAGAATCCAGTGAACGCGCAAACGCCCCTGGATATGTACATGACAAGGCGGTTGTTTAGTTTGAACGCAGCTAAAGATATCGGTAATACATAGATGGAGGTGGCAAGGAAGAAAAAAACAAAAAAAGAAAACCCCTGCCAGATGTTTCCATTTTCCATGGCAACGCTGAAGGCAAGTAAAATGGGAGGGCAAAGCGTGGCACTGCTCAACACTCCTGCCATGAAAACAGTCTTTTTCGTGCCGAAGAGCATTCGTCTGCCGGAACAGTGTTTGCGTGCACAGCTGTAAAAGGCCTGGATGATAAGCAACCCCCCCAGCACGATCTGAGAGACCGCAAGAATGACGTCCATATACGGCAGGCTGCTTCCATAGCTTCCGGCAAGTCCGGCCAGGACGCCCATCAGGCTGTACGTAACAAGCCTGCCGCCCAAAAAAACGCCGACCATGCCCAGCCCGGCCTTGAGTCCTTTTTGCGGAGAGAGCAGCATCAAAGGGGCGAGCGTGGGAACGCACCTGACCATGCAGTACAGTCCCGCGGAAAACCCCAGGGAAAGCGCCTGTGCGATCATTCCTTCCCTCCCCATATTTTCGCTTTTGCGCGCGGCGACATGTTGGAAGGACTCCAGCGGGTCTTGGTGTCCACAACGACCTTGG
Source organism: Desulfovibrionaceae bacterium (assembly GCA_963665185.2). GTDB lineage: Bacteria > Desulfobacterota > Desulfovibrionia > Desulfovibrionales > Desulfovibrionaceae. Next base: position 257,854 of record CAXXPO010000015.1, read on the forward strand.
CATCATTGTGCGGGAAGAGCTTTTTGGATTCCTCTTTTATGTCGGCGACAATGTTCTTGATATAGGGGCAGAAGGGGGAGGTGAGGATAATCGTCACGATATTGATATTGTTGGCTTCGTCACAGTGAACCCTGCGGACTATGCCCAAGTCGACAATATTGACGTCCAGTTCTGGATCAATGACATTTTGCAGATGTTGGTAGAGTTTTTTTTCGCACTCTGAATCTGAATGTAGGTGGGGATTTTCCCCTGCAGAGGGGGATACTCCGGGTGTGCCGGCTTGGGCGTGCGAAAAGCCGACAAGAAATACCAAAAGAAACGCAAATGAGGGGAGTGGAAGACGTGAGAGCGTTGACGTCATTTTGGTAGGGATCCCTTGTATTGTTGTGTTCCATGCCCGAAGCGGTTTTCATGCGCTACGTCAAACATTTTTATTGTCTGACTCTGATTTGAACGCATGCCAATCCAATGTATCCCGGAGATGGAAAGAAACATTCTTCCCATGTCAAACAAGGCAAAATATTTTTTTATTTACACCGGAAGTGAGAGGTATGATGGTGTCTCTCCCTTGATCTAATTTGTGTTTTATGCCGTTTAGAATGCTTTTCGAATATCGTTTTGCATGATTTTGTGCAACATGCATAATTATTGCAACCAAAGGAGATTGCGATAATATAGAACATCAAAGATAAATTTTGTAATGGCCGGGAGATATGTTGGCGTGCTCTTTCTTTTCCATGACAACACCTTTTGAGTGTGTCGGAATTCCTAAAGATTCAAAGTGGTTAGGTTCGCCTTTCCGCGCATGGCGTGGCCGGAACAGGAAAAGGCATGCGTTCATTTTTGGATTGCGCCAGGCGCTTTGAGCATATTGTTGCGGACAAGCGGCTTGGATTCACGCGGGCAATGTTTCAGATCGACCTGGAAAGCACATTGAAGCGCCCTGGACGGCAAATCCCGTCCGGGGCGCTTTTTCCTTGTCAAGAAGGAGGTTACTGGGCTGACATGCAGGTGCGGACCAGCCCGAGGTTTTCTTCCAGCTCTTCCCAGATGGGATTGCCTCCGGCCAGTTCCCAGGCCGCGTTCTGGATGGCCCAGAGGTTCAGGTTCAGCCCGACCTTGTTCGCCCGCTTGAGCAGCATCAGTGCGGCGGCGGGCCTGTCCTCCATGACCATGGTGCGGGCTTCCTCGGAAAGTCTGCGTGTCAGTACCACCTGGCTGGGGTGCATGCCCGAGCGTTGGGCCAGAAAATTGGTCAGATCCTCCTCGCCTTCCGCGCCCAGCTCTTCGCCCAGCACGTAGTTCCATATCAGGCCGGAATACATGCTGGTCCAGAGTTCCTCGGATGTTTGGGCGTACTGGTAATTCTGCCAGGGCAGGAACATGAAGGCCCCCACCCGGCCCAGGTCCATTTTTTCCCGCCACAGGATTTCCTCGGCCTGGGTGATCCAGGTTTGGGCCAGGGCCTGCTTTTTCTTCCAGGGAAGGTTGGTCGTGGGACTGCATGATGCGGCAGACTGGCTGCCGTCCGCCGGCTGCACGCAATAGGTCTCGCCGAACGGGTCCGCATCGAAAGCGTGTTTCGTGCTCCAGATGTAGCGTTCCACTCCCGCCTGCAACCGCCACATGATGTCCATGGTCCCGGAAAGAACGTTTCGCCCGTCGTGTTTGGGGTCCACGGTGAAGTCCAG
>CAXXPO010000016.1:0-22341 GCA_963665185.2 Desulfovibrionaceae bacterium
CCGCTGCACCTGGAAGGTGCTGAACCGGTGGTCGGCGCGCCTGCGCCTGATTTCGTCTGCACGGACAACGATATGGGGGCAAGGCGCCGGACCGATTATGCCGGCAAGGTGTTGCTTGTCGCTTCCGTGCCTTCGCTGGACACACCGGTCTGCGATCTGGAAACCAAGAGATTCAACAGCGAGGCGGCGTCGCTTTCGGAGAACGTGCAGGTTTTGGTTGTGAGCATGGATTTGCCCTTTGCCCAGAAACGCTGGTGCGGGGCGGCCGGAATAGAGAACCTGCAAACCCTGTCCGACCACCGCGACGCCTCGTTCGGTACGAATTGGGGCGTGCTCGTCAGGGAACTGCGGTTGCTGGCGCGGGCCGTGTTCGTGGTGGACCGCGACGGTATTCTGCGTCATGTGCAGATTGTGCCGGAAATGGGAGACGAGCCGGACTACGCGGCCGCACTACAGGCAGTGAAAGCTCTGGTTTGACAGGCAGCCGGAAAATTCTGAACAGTGCCTGAGCGGTCGGCCGGACCATTCCACATGTGAGAATTGACAAACAGCTGCAACGGAGACGTCCAGGAGGACTGTTTTCAAACGTCGGCTCAAGAGATCTTTGCCAGCCCGCGCGGCATATTTTCGCCGCGACGCAGGGGGGCTTCGGATCGGAGCGTGGGCATTGCCTCCGCACCCTTGCGAGGCCCCCCCCTTTTATGGACAAACACGGTTGGCGGAGTACTTCCGGGACAGAGGGGGATGGAAAAAAGCGGGCCGACAGGAGGGTTATCCCGCCTGGATATGCAACCTCATCTCGTCGAGAGTGCGGCTGACGGCTTCCTTGAGAGGGCCAACCAGTTTTTTTACGTTTTCAGTCAGCCGGGAATCAGCGGCCGAGGCGATTTTTCCGGCGATTTCTCCGGCAGCCACGGCTCCGGCATTGGCGGAAGCGCCTTTTATAGTCATTGCAAAATGGGAAATCGCCTCAAGATTCTGTTCGTTCAAAGCCAGCTCAGAGCCTTGACCTTGGAAGGTACGTCCTGGGTATAGGCTGTCCAGACGTCCAGGATGAGGTCGCGGTCCCCCCCCAGCCTGTGCATGGTTCCCCGGAAGTCGAGATAGGACCCGTCTGGTTGGGTGCCGAAGGCAGGCATGCGTGCCCCGCTGATGGCCGATCCTATGGCGTCGTGCAGGGCGGAAGCGGAAATGGGCTTGGACAGGAACACATTGATGTGCAGATCGTCCAGGCTATAGGCGGCCTCGTTGCGGGAGTGTGCGGTCATGACCACGATGGGCAGGTCGTGGGGGATTCCCGGGATTTTTGCTGTGGCGGATTTCCCGGATGGCTTCCAATCCGGTCATGACCGGCATTTGCAGGTCCATGACGATTACGTCGAAAGTTTTCCTGCGGAGAATGTCCAGGGCCTGCTGTCCGTTTTCCACGGCCGTGACCATGTGTCCGTCTTTTTCCAGCAGCCGTTGGCGAGCCGCCTGTTGGTGTAGTTGTCCTCGGCGACCAGAATGGAAACACCCGTGGGCATTCCGCTTTCCAGAGCGGTGTGCTGCATGGCCGGCGTGCCGTTGCGTCGGAACGTGGCCGTGAATATAAAATTGGTTCCCTGGTTTTCACGGCTGCTGAGTTCCAACGTTCCACCCCAACAGGCGTATAAGCTCCCGGGATATGGCCAGCCCCAGCCCGGCCCCTCCATGTTTGCGGGTAAGGTAGTCCTCGGCCTGGGTGAAGCTTTCGAAGATCTGGGCACGCTTGTCCCCCGGGATGCCCACTCCGGTATCCGTGATGCTGAAACGCAGGGTGACTTCCGAGGAGGTGCAATGCACAGGGTACACTTCCAGGGATACATTGCCCGAATTCCGTGAACTTCACGCCGTTGCCGACAATGTGGTAGATTATCTGCTTGAGACGGCCCGCGTCACCTAACAGGTCGTCCGGGGTTTCACCGGCGATGTTCCAGGTCAGGCCTATGCTTTTGGAGCGGGCCTGAAAAGCCAGGGCGTTGCAGGTGGAATTCACCACCTTGCGCAGGTTGAAGGGTGTTCGTTTCAGCGCCAGGCTGCCCGACTCCATGGAGGAGAAGTCCAGGATGTCGTTGAGGACCGCCAGGAGCGAGGATGCGGAATCCTTGACCATGATCATGAATTCCCGCTGTTCCGGGTTGAGCGACGTTTCCAGCAGCAGATTGGACATGCCGATGATGCCGTTCATGGGTGTGCGGATTTCGTGACTCATGTTGGCCAGAAAGGAGCTTTTGGCCAGACTGGCTTTTTCCGCCGCGACTTTGGCTGTCTTGAGTTCCCGTTCCAGCAGGTGTTTTTCAACGGCCACTTCAATGGTCGAACGCAGTTCGCGTTCCTCGAACGGTTTGACCAGATAGCCGAAAGGCATGGCGCTTTTGGCCCTGTGCAGAGTCTCTTCGTCGGAATACGCAGTGAGAAAGATGACGGGAACGTCAAAAAGCTCATGGATGTGTTCGGCCGCCTCGATTCCGTCCATATCGTCCTTGAGGCAGATGTCCATGAGTATGAGGTCCGGTGCGCTTTCCTCTGCCAGCCGGATGGCATCCCGCCGGAGTCGGCCACGGCGGCAACGTCATAGCCCCAGCCTTGTGAGTGTGTGCTGGATGTCCAGAGCGACGATGCGTTCGTCGTCCACGACCATAATGCGGCGAGGCTTGCTTATATGCATGCGGATTCCAGTTTCTGCCCAAAACATAACGAAAAAAAGGGGGTGTTGGAAATATATAAATTTTTGTCACCGTTTGGGCGGTTTTTGATTTCCTTTGCACTCCCGCGGCTCATCGCGCAACAAGAGGTGCGGTAACACGGCCGTGTTCGTCATAATCTCCCGTATGGCTGGCCCACAAGGCATGTTTTTCGGCCCCTGCCTGCGCACCGTGGAATCAATGTCTTCTGCCGGCCCCATCTGGCGCTGCCGACTCAGCCATTGTTCGCCTCGCGTGGAAGGACCCGCCAGATGCCGTCCATTTTGAACGCTGGAAAATCCTTGCTGTTGATCCATTTGTACAATGTCTTGCGGGAACACCCCAGTTGCTGGGCAATGTTGTCCAGGCCGGCAATGACCATTTTGTTCATTGATAACTCCATGAAAGGGGTGAAAGGTTGTCCTTGGATGATCATTTATATATGTGGGGGAATTTGTACTTTAATTGCCAGCATTTGTCAAGTTTAAATGTATTTCTTGCTCAATTGTAAGTATTGAGCGTACTTAAATGGACCGGACTTTGTGAGGAAAAGGGCGATCATTGACGCATAAGTATTGTTTCAATTAATCCCTAAACGCAAAAATCCGGATGGAACGCATGGAGACACAGGAAAAATCTATGGAAAAATTAAAGACCCTTCCCGGCGACGATGTCCGCCAGATCATGTGGCGCTTTGCCGACCGTTTCGATATCCAGATGGCCGTCCAGTCGGCCCGCTCCATTGCCAGGAGTACCGTGGCCCGCATGGTGGGCGACGGGGTGCGCAATTCGCACGAATGGAACGGGACCAAAGCCGAACTTCTCGCGGCATTCGACAATTCCGGGCTGACCGCCCTGTTCATGGACCCCGCCCAGGGCGGTTTCATCGAAGGCCCAAAGAATATGGCCCTGGCCCTGGTCGCCTTTGAACTCTCCTGGGTGGACGGGGGCGCGGCCACGTGCAGCCTGGCCAACAATCTGGCCCTGGCCCCCATCCATGAAAAAGGCACGCCGGAACAGCGCGACGAATTCATGAGCAAGTGCGTTCCCGGGCAGTCCGGTGACGCTCGCGGAACCTGGCGCGGCGCATTCGCCCTGACCGAACCCCTCCCCTACGTGGGTGTGGACACAGGTGTGCTGGGCGGAAAAATGCGCATCGAAGAATGGAACGACGGCCAGGAACCCATGCTCAAAATCGAAAAGCGTGGCCGTTTCATCACCAATATGGACTTTGCCAACTACATCACTGCTGCCGTGGAATCCGACGACGAGCGCATCAAAGGCTCGTGCATGGTCATCCTGTCCGAGGATGATCCCGGCACGTTCGATCGCGGCGCACCCACCCTCAAGATGGTGCACCAGCTTTCCTCCACGCGCGACCCTGTGTTTAGCCTGACCATTCCGGCCAGCCGCATCATCGGCGGCTACGACGTGGTGGACGGCGTCATCGTGCCCAGGCACAGCCATAGCGAGGTCATTGCCTCGGTTTTTCACCGCACCCGCATTCCCGTGGGCATCATGACCTCGGCCAAGCTTCTTTCCGCTGTCGAACCCATCATCCGTTACCATCGCCAGCGTTTTCGCGGCGGGGACGCCTCCCAGGAAGGTTCGCCCCGTTTTGACCTCGGCCTGCAACAGAAAGAAGATGCACTCCAGCGTCTGGCTGATCTCTGGGCCAGCGGTGAGGCCGGAACGTCCTTCGGGTTCGGCGCATCCCGTCTGGCCGACCGCTTCGACCCCATCGAACGGGCCAAGGAACGTTATTTCGAGGAGCAAGGTGTGGTCGGAGCGCGTGCCCAGTTCGGCGCACTGCGCAAAATCACCCCGGACGTGCTTGAGTTCGTGGACCTGGAATTCGGTCCGGAAGAAGGACGCAACAGCGCCCGCTACGCTGAATTGAGCAACGACACCCTTGTCCAGTTTGCCTACATGGACGCCCTGGCCGGTGTGCTCAACCCGGGCTGCAAGCTCTGGAACACCGGCGTCGGCGCCACCATGATGCGTGAAGCCGTGGCACTGATGGGCGGGTACGGCATTACCGAGGACTGCCCGGGCTTCCTCTTCCACAAATGGACCGACGCCCAGCTGGAAGCCACCTACGAAGGCCCGGAAGCCGTCCAGCGTCGCCACCTTACCGCAACCATGCTCAACGACGTCTTTCTGGCCGTGTTCGACAAATGGACTGCCCAGCTTGAAGGTATCGCCGGTGAAAGCCCGGAAACGGGAGCGAAAACCGTGGCCGCTGCCATGAGGCTGTGGCGCTTCACCCTGGACCACCTGCGGCAGGGCAAGGACTCCGACGGGCGCAAACTTTATCACTCCAAGCGCCAGGGAGTGACCTTTCCATTGGCCGACGCGCTCTGTTGGCTCATCTCCGCCCGCTACTTCATCATGGACGTGCGCGAGCTTCAGGCTAAAGGCCCCATGAACCCCGTTGTCGCCGAAGGCCTCGAAGGCACGCTCGCCTTCTTCGCCGGGCTGGCCGCAACCCAGGCCGCGCGCAGCGCAGGCGAAGCCGGACGCATCTGCACCGAGCTGTTCTACGGGTTCAGCAACCAGGCCCCTGAAGACGCCGACCGCTTCGACAGCCTTCGGGCCGCTGCCGACCGCGCCATGGCCGGGACACGGCTGGCAAAAGATCAGGCCGCCGAAGCACTGGCAGGCGTCATGATTCCCGAAGCACTCGATTATCCGATGTAATCAAGCGGGGGGCTCTGCCCCCCGCGCCCCCGCCAGGAGGCGACGGCCTCCTGGACCTGCGGTTCCAAAGCGGCCGCAGGAAAATTGTGGGGAACCGATGCATTTATCGGCTTCGCAGAAACGTGGTTCTGCCTCGCCTCGCGGGGCTGGCGCCCCGGCCATGCCTCCAGCATGGCTTTTTGAAAAAAGGTTCGGGTTGTCTGTTGTTTGGCAACCTGTCCGAAAAGTAAAAGTTTTTGGAAGGGGAGCGCGAGGGGAGAACCTTTTTTCAAAAAGGTTTCCCCTCGCCCCTCCTCCTCAAAGGAACGCCCAATGAGTGAACGCCAGCGGATGGATGTGGACATAGCGTGTGTTGGTTTTGGTCCTGCCATGGCGGGATTTCTGACTACGTTGACGCGCGGCATGGTTCGGGAGGACGGCACGCCGGTTGCCCAGAGCACGGCCATGCCGGGCATGCCTCCCCAGGTTATCTGTTACGAACGTGCGGACGATCCGGGTTTCGGAGTTTCCGGCGTGGTGACCAGGGGCCGGGCCATTCGCGAATCCTTTCCAGACCTGGACTTGTCGCAGATTCCCCTGGCCTGCGAGGTCAAGGAAGAGAAGGTCGTGTACCTGCTTGACCCTGTGGGCGCGAGCCGCAAGAGCACCCTGGTCGGGCTGGCGGACAAGGCACTCGACGTGGCGGGTTCGCTGGTGGGGGTGAAGGATCATGCCTTTGAGCTGCCGTATGTGCCGGAGTTCATGAAAAAGGAACCGGGCATGGCCTTGTCCATCGGCCAGTTCACGCAATGGGCGGCCGGGCAGGTCATGGGAACAGGCATGGCGCAGGTTTGGCCGTCCACCCCCGTGGCCAAGGCGCTTATTGAAAACGGCAAGGTCGTGGGCGTGCAATTGGCCGACCAGGGCGTAAACAAGCAGGGCGAGCCGGATGCAGGCTACATGCCGGGCATGGATATCCATGCCTCACTGACTGTTGTTGGCGATGGCCCCGTGGGCCCCGTGGGCCGTGGCATCGATCGGGAACTGGGCATGCCGTTGGGCAAACACCGTCAGGAATGGGCCGTGGGCATGAAAATGGTCGTGGACCTGCCTGCCGACTGTACCTTGGAACCGGGCACGGTGCTGCACACTTTGGGGTTTCCCGAGCCTGAAATTTTCGGATTCATGTACGTGTATCCCGGCAATGTGGCCTCCCTGGGGATTTTTATTCCGTCCTGGTTCGACTCGCCCGTACGCACCAGCTACCGCTATTTGCAGCATTGGATGCAGCACCCGTATCTGTGGAAACATCTCAAGGGCGGAACCATGCGCAGTTGGGGGGCAAAATCCCTGCAAGAGGCCGGACGACAGGGCGAACCCCTGTTGGCGGGTGACGGCTATGCGCGCATCGGCGAGGGGTCCGGTTCCACCAACGTGCTGACCAATTCCGGCGTGGACGAAGCCTGGGCCACAGGAACCATGCTGGCCGAGGCTGTGCTGGAACTGCTGGAGCAGGGCAAGCCCTTTACCAGGGGAAATCTGGACGCCACCTATGTGAAACGCCGCCGCGAAAGCTGGGTCGGCCGTGAATCGGTAATCGCCGAGAACGCCCGCGATGGATTTCAGCGCGGCTTTGTTCCCGGTGTACTTGGCATGGCCATATCCGGCCTGAGCAAGGGCAAGTTCAATTGGCCCGGCAATCTCAAAAGGGTCTACGAGCGCATCCCTTCCATTGAAGAGTATTACAGAGGGCGGATTTCCAAGAATCGCATCGAGGAAATCCGTGCCGAGTGCAAAGCCAAAGGCTCGCATCTGTACGACGTGCTTATGGACGAAGCGGGCTGGCCCAAAATCGAGTACGACGGGCAGCTCCTTGTTTCGCACCAGGACGCGCTGCTCATGGGCGGCAAGGTCCAGGCCGCGCCCGGCTACGCAGACCATGTTATTTTTGTGGACCCCAGCCGTTGCCGTTCCTGCAATGAAAAAGTATGTATTGAAATCTGTTCCGGGCAGGCCATCACCATGAACCCCGACGACGGCGTACCGCTTTTTGATCGCGAAAAATGCGTCCACTGCGGCGCCTGCCTGTGGAATTGCAGCAAACCGCATCCCACGGATCCGGAACGGACGAATATCGAATTCAATGCCGGAGCAGGCGGCCTGCATTCGGCTGAGAACTAGAGCCGCAAGACCAGGGCGATGTCCCTGGACCTGTGTGTTCAAATTGGCCGTGCCGCACAAGCGCAGGCGTTTGCCCGGCACGGCCAGTTTGAACACAGTCTCCAGAGCGTCACGGATTATCTGGAGAAGTATTTTTTTGTTGAGAAGAAACGTGGCGTGGTGTGCAAACGCCATGCTGACGAGACACTGGAAAAGTTGAAGCTGGCGCGTATTTCGTAATATGCGCGGGGGGCAGCTTTTTGCAGTACAAGGCCAACAGGGGCTTTTCAACAGTACGGAAATTTATTTTTTTTCTTTTATCGGCTCCGTCTCACGAGGCTAGCCCCGGTCATGCATCCTGCATGGCTCTGAAAAAAAACGGTTGTTGGTTAACGATTTGCCTAACAAGTAAGAGTTTTTGGAAAAGGGAGTGGGGAAAAAGCTTTTTGCAAAAAGTTTTTTCCCCGCCAGTCTTTCCCTAAAAGGAGATCAACCATATGAGTGAATTTCACATTGTCGTATGCGCGGGCATAATACCCGACCCCTTGCAGACCTTGGAACCTGTCCAGGCGCCTGGTGGCGGGTATGGCCTGAAAAACGAGATGATGTTGCCTGCGGTTCTGGACCCATGGGCGTGGCATTCGTTGTTCGAGGCGGCGCATCTTGCCAAGTCCGTTCCGGGCAGCAGGGTCTGGCTGGTGACGTTGGGACCCAAGGCCAAGTTGCAGCAGGTGATGATGAGTGTTGCCCAGAAAGCGCCGTTCGAGCTTGTGGTGGTGGACGGTCCCGCGGGCGGCTTCACTGAGGCGTATGACGTGGCCGCGGCTCTGGCCGGAGCCATTGAGGGCATTGCCGGACTGGACAAGTCCAAGCTGCTGGTTTTCGGCGGCTGGCAGTCTGCCTCGCGCGGTGCGGGTGCCACCTTGCAGATGGTTGGCGAGCGTCTGGGCGTGGTCAACCAGTTCCAGGGCGTGGACAGGCTGACCCCGCAGGCGGACGGCTCGTTCGAGGTCATGGAACGTGTGGAGGGCGGAAGCTATCAGATTTCCGCGTGCCAGGGCGCTCCGGCCGTTCTGGGTTGGGCAACGGGCGAACTGCCCGAGCCGCCCAACAATCCGCAGATCGGCATGATGAACATGCAGAAGATCATGCCGGCCATGCAGCAGGCCAGGCCCGCCGCGGTGGGCGCTCCGCAGTTCGAGAGCGTGGAGCTGCCCAGGACCAGGCGGGAGACCCGTGTGGTCAAGGACGTGGCTGTGGACGACATTGCCCGGGAACTTGTGGACTGGATTCGCGAATAACGTCGCGTTCGGAACAACGCGGCAATCGCGGAAGCCATGTGAGGAAGCACGTATGGACAAGATTTTATATATAGCGGCGGTGGAGCAGGACGGCACGCTTTCCAAGGTTTCTTTGGAGGCTTTGGCCGCGGCCATGAAACTAGCGGGGGAGCTGGGTTCGGGATTTGACGTGGCCCTGTTCGGCCGGGATGTTCAGGCGGCGGCGGACAGCCTTGCCGGTTGCGGTGCGCAGGCCGTGTTCGGCGTGAGCGGCGGGGAATACGCGCAGGCCAGATACGGAATCGATGCGGCCGCCATGCAGGCCTTGATTGGCGCGTCCGGGGCAACCGTGGTACTGGCTCCTGCCGATTCCCGCATCAGCAGGGTGGCCGCGGGGGTTGCCCAACGGATGGAAGGTCGTGTAGATACCTTTCTTACCGATATTTCCGGCGAGGGCGGACAGGTCAAAGCCACGCGTTGGTTTTACCGCCAGCGTATGAAAGGTGTGCTGACGCGTTCGGAACGTCCATGGGTATTGACCGTGTCGCCCGGAAGTTTTGAAGCGGCCTCGATTCGACCCGGCAGCGCCGATGTAAAGGCGGTTGCCGTGGAGCTTGGTCCGGACGCCGGGAAAACAACGGTCAAGACCATCCAGTCGCCCGATGCGGATCAGCAGACCATCCGGCCCGATGCGGCTCTGCTTCTGGTAGCTGGCGCGGGCTGGACCAAGAAGCAGGATGGAGCTGTCCGGGCGGAAGACGCGGAAAGGCTTATCCTGTCCTTTTTGGGCAATACGAAATGTTCTTTGGGAAGCAGCAAGTCGCTGGTGGACATCAGCGGCGAAGGCGGGGCAGTGCTCTCGTTCATGAGCCACCTGCATCAGGTGGGGCAGACGGGTTCCACGCCGCGTCATAAAAAAGGGCTGTCCACATGCTGCCACGGCGAAGAGCCGCATGTTGTGGGCTGGCGATTCATCAGCGAGCGTCGGGCGATCAATACCGATGCCAATTGCGGATGGGCGCAGGGCAAGGCCGACGTTTTGTACGTCGCCGACGCTTTCGCGGTCATGAACAAAGTGAACGAGCTCTTGTCCGGCGAGTAAGTTCGGCGACTAGGGCGTTCAAGAGAGAGGGCCGTCTCCATCGGGGAGACGGCCTATTTTTTGCGGCGCGTTCATTTGTTCCGGCAGGGAAGCATCCGAAGCGGGAGATGGGATTTTGTGTTTGCATTGTCACGAAGATGCTGTTTTATGATACAGGTGTCCGCAAATACTTGACGTGTTCATTTCTATCTGACAGGGTGTAAGCATTCCAACATATTATGATCCAGCATTGCATCGAGGCTGCGTCGGGATCGCAGCCAGCGGAATATATGTTCAGTCAAGGGGTGATATTATGGATGCCAGCACTACGGACTATGACATCAAGGGCTTTGAGGTGACGGACATCATCCGGCGGATGATGTTTGCCACGCAGAGCCGCAATCAGGCCGAACTGGCCGAGCGCCTGGGCGTGCGCCGGGCCGCGGTGACGGATGCCAAGCGACGCAAGGCGATTCCTTCGGACTGGTTCATGCGTATCTGTCGAATGTTCAACGTCAATCCCATCTGGTTGGAAACCGGGCTTGGAGCGTACAGTCTGGGGGATGGGCATTCGATTGCAGAGCCTCATGCCGCCTATACGCCGGACGAGTTCTCTTATGTGCCCAAAGTCGCGGCGGTTCCTCGCATGGGGCCGGAGGGGCTGGAAACGGACGGGCATGTGGAGGATTTTTATGCGTTCCGGCGCCAATGGCTGACGAGGGTCAGTACGGGAAGTCCAGCCGACCTGCGTCTGATGGCCGTGGCAGGAGACAGTATGGAGCCGACCCTGAAGGACGGGGACACTGTTCTGGTGGACCAGACGCAACGTGAACCGATCATCGGCAAGATTTATGTTGTCGGCATTGACGACGGCATTGTGGTCAAACGCTTGAACAAGCGGCCTGGAAAGCTGATTTTGGTCAGCGACAACCACACGGCATATCCCCCTTTGGAAATAGGTATGGACGAGGTTGCCAACGTGCGGGTGATCGGCCGGGTGGTTTGGATGGCACGGGAGGTATCGTAGACTTCCGGAGGAGAGTGGAAAGCGTATCTCCGGCAAGCAGTCGTGACGATTTGCACGGGGCGAGGACTTTTGCCGGCAGCCAGCCGGATGGCACTTTGCTCACATAAAAACCACCCGTTTCGCGGGTGGTTTTTATGTGAGCGGATTGCCGTGAAACAGTCATGGAGAGTTTTTCATATTTTATAAGGAAGCTCGGGACGCCCCTTTTTTCGGGCATAAAAAATCTGAGGTCTTGTTGCATTTTCTCCTAAAGTTTTTCCCTGCCCGGACGATCAGGCAGGCAACGGTGGTTCATAAAGGCAAAACAAAGTCCCCGTATTTTTAGGCACAACCGGCAAGGACGCCGGTATGTAACTTCAAGGAGGAAGTACAATGTCAATGGTAATCAATCACAACTTGATGGCAATGAACGCATCCCGCAACCTGAACAGTGCGTTCAGCGCATTGGGAACGTCTACTCGTCGTCTGTCTTCCGGTCTGCGCATCACCACTGCGGCTGACGATGCCGCCGGCTTGGCGATTCGCGAACTGATGCGGGCGGATATTTCTGCCATCAACCAGGGCGTTCGTAACGCCAACGACGCGATCTCCCTGATTCAGACTGCTGACGGCGCTCTCGGCGTTATCGATGAAAAGCTCATCCGCATGAAGGAACTGGCCGAACAGGCATCGACCGGTACGTACAACTCCACGCAGAGAGGAATCATCGATTCCGAATACCAGGCCATGGCATCGGAAATCACCCGTATCGCCAACGCAACGGACTTCAACGGAATCTACCTGCTCAACGGCAACCTGTCCGGTACGCACAGCGGTGCCGGTTTGGTTTCCACAGGTGAACTCAAGGTCCACTTCGGTGCCGGTAACGACTCTTCGGAAGACTACTACCACATCGAAATCGGCAACTCCACGGCTTCGGCCCTGGGCGTTGGTCTGGCCGCCGGCAACTCCATCTCCACCCAGGAACTTGCCCAGCAATCCCTGGACAAGATCAACGCTGCCATCGTGTCCAAGGACAAGATCAGGGCAAACCTCGGTGCCTTGCAGAACCGCCTGGAAAACACGGTCACCAACCTGCAGATCCAGGCCGAGAACCTGCAAGCTTCGGAATCCCGCATCTCCGATGTGGACGTGTCCACGGAAATGACGGAGTTCGTGCGCAACCAGATTCTCAGCCAGTCCGCCACAGCCATGCTGTCCCAGGCCAACAGCCTGCCCAGAATGGCCATGCAGCTCATTGGTGGCTAGCACTGAAAACAAGGTCCGAAGTTTTGAACAGGAGGCCCGCGCAAGCGGGCCTTTTTTGTGGGGCCGTGGTTTATTCCATAATTAAGTCAGCCAACACCGTAAGTTATTTCCCTTTGTTGCCGATAAGACAGGTATGGGAAACGCCTTGATCTTGCCGGAAACGTCCCTCGGGGCATGCAATGCGCTCTTCATGAGCAGGGCGCATCCACTGGCACGTATCGTGCTTTCCATCCGGGTGGAAGACTCCGCTAGGAAATTACTGCCCGGGAGATCGGCATATGGTTAACGACACACTCACATCCGGTGGGATCCACTTTACAGGGCTTGGGTCTGGAACGGACTTCGATGCCATTACTGAAAAGCTTCTCGAGGTGGAAGGCGTCCGGAAGCAGCGGCTGGAATTATGGCGCTCCACCTGGGAGTCCAAGATCAAGGCATTTGAAGAACTCGGCACCAAGATGACGGAGTTGAAAACGTCGTTGAAGAAGATCGATACACCTGCGGAGTTTGTCAAAAAGACGGTTTCGACCACAGACAGCGACAACCTCACGGCCACAGCCGGTGCCGACGCCCTGGAAGGCACGCATACGCTGCTCGTTGCCGGGCTTGCGGCAAATGAAGTCAGGCTTGGCGGAACGTTCTACTCTTCGGAAAGCTCCACGATCACTTCCAACGGCGGACAGTTCGTCTATACTTACAATGGCGCGACAGTCACCGTGGATGTGGCCTCCAACACGACCCTGGAAGGCTTTGTCAACCTGATCACCCGGGACAGCGACAATCCGGGCGTGCGGGCGGAGGTTGTGAAGATCACCGACAGCGCCTACGGCTTCAGACTGATAGGACTCGACCAGGGGGACGACAAATCCATTACCATTGAAGGGAGCACGACCCTGACCGGGTACACCTCGAATGCCGTACCGAGAAAGCAGCTGGCCGCCAATGCGTATTTTTATGTGGACGGTGTCATCTACTCGCGGGATTCGAACCGTATCACCGACGTCATCACCGGGGTGGATATGACCCTGAAGAAGGCGGAAGCGAAGAACATCAATATCTCCATTTCCCAGGACAAAGACACCATCAAGGAAAACATCAAGGACTTTGTAAGCAAGGTCAATGAAATCCGCACCGCGTTGAAGGAACTGACCAAGGTCGATACAACCGCGTCCAAAGACAAGGGCAGCCTGCTGACAGGCAACTACGGCCTGCAGATGATCGAATCCCAGATCAAGGACGTCACTTCGATAGCCGGCAAGGGGTTTCTGGCATACGATGCAGACACCAAGCAGGGGGATTATTACTCCACTCTCGCGCAGCTGGGCATTCTGACCGAGGCGGACCAGGGTTCTGTCAACAACGGGCTGCTGGTTATCGACGAGGAAAAGCTTGATGAAGCCCTGGACACGAATCTGGATGCCGTGGCTGATTTGTTTTCCGCGTACTATGAAGGGGTCAGCGACTCGGACAAGTTTATCTACGGTTCCTCCGTCACCGGGACGACCCAGGCCGGAGCCTACGACGTCAAATATTCCATTTCCGGCGGCGTGCTCCAGAGTGGAGCCACCATTGGCGGGTATCCCGCAGACTACGACTCCGTCACCAAGGAACTGACCGCCACGGACGGACCTGCCAAGGGTCTGTCCGTCCGGCTCACGGACCTGTCCGATGTCACGGACTACAAGGGGACGGTGCGTCTCAAGCTGGGCAAGGTCGGTGAAATGACGGAATTGTTGGATACGCTCACCAACAAAAACACAGGCACCTTGCATGTGTTGGAAGAAAACTATCAGGACATCATCGACAATATCGATACGAAGATAACATTTGAAACGCGACGGCTTTCCCAGATGGAAAACACGCTCAAGATGAAGTGGGCGCGTCTGGAGACGACGCTGACCAAGTACAACAGCATCATGACGCAGCTCAATTCGCAGATATCGCAATTGAGCAGCAGCAGTTAACATCGGGGGGAGGAAAACATGCAGAATGCTGCCCAGAAATATTTGCAGACACAGGTGACGACGACCACGTCCGGAGACGTGTTGATCATGCTGTACGACGGAGCCATCAAATTCCTCAAGCGGGCAGTCGTCAAAATGAAGGAAAAAGACGTCGCAGAAAAGGGAATCCTCATTGCCAAGGCGCTGGACATCATCAACGAACTGCAATGCAGCCTGAACAAGGAAAAGGGCGGACAACTCGCGGAAAACCTGAATAATCTTTATTTCTACTGCAATGCGCAACTGCTGATGGCCAACCTGAAGCTGGATACCGCGCTTGTGGAAAAGGTTATTGGCATTCTGGGGGAACTGCGGTCCGCGTTTGTGGAGATTCAGTCCATGACTCCCACGGGTGAGACAAGAGCTTCCAGGGGCATCATCCCTTCGGGAAGCGGTCAGCCCATGGCAGGAGGCGATAGACCGGTTCCTCCCCAGTTTTCCGGACAGCCCATGACGTCGATCCAGCCGCCTGTCGCGCCGCCTTCCGGCGGACGGTCGGGACAGACTGCCGCACCCAATGCCGCGGCCGCCCAATATCCCGCGTCCGCTCCGGCCGCAACCCTACCGGGAGTCTCTCACGCAGCCGTGTCCCCGGCTGCGCCGGGCCTTCCAGACCAGGCAGCACAACCAGCACAACCAGCCAAGCCTGCTTCGGTCCGCAACATCCGATCCCAGCGGGGCATGGCGGCCTACATGAATTCGTAGAAGTTGCTTTCTTGCAATATCCAACGGCCGGAACTCAACAGTTCCGGCCGTTTTTTGTGGCTTACTGCAATGCTCCTTTGGGGCGCAACCAGCCGATAAGCAGGCTCAGACATGCGGTCAGCAGGATGAGCAGCGTTCCGTAGGCCATGGCCAGCCCTATGTTGTACTCGAAGATGGCATTGACCATGGCGATGGAGATGGGCTTGTTGGATGGGGTGCACAGGAAGGCGGAGACCGTGTACTCCCCGATGCTGCGGATGAAGACCAGAAGAAAGCCTGCCAAAAGGCCCGGGTACAGAATGGGCAGGACCACTTTGCGCAATGTCGTGCTGCCGGACGCGCCCAGGCTTTTGGACGCTTCAATGAACGTGTCGTTCAGGTTCTGGAAGGCGATGTGGGTGGTTTTGACCACTATGGGCAGGGAGCGGATGAAATACCCCAGGGGAAGCAGGAGGTACGTTCCCACCAGCACGGAATTGAAGGAGAAGATATTCGGCCGGCTGCTGGCGTTGATGATGTTGATGGCCACCGCGCTGCTGGGCATGGCCCAGGGCAGCATGACCAGCAGGTCGATGGCCCACCTGAATCTGTATCTTGTTTTTTCTATCACGTAGGATGCCGGCACGGCCACGGCAAGACAGAGCATTGCCGCCAGGAGCGACATGTTCACGCTGTTGGCGAATGGCTGAAACGTCCGCCGTCTGGTGAACAGGGCGTGGTAGTTGTCCAGGGAAAATTTTTCCGGGTAGATGCTGACCATCCAGGAACCGGAATCCACAAAGGACAGGACGATGATGGTGAGAAAGGGGAGCAGGACAAGAAGCGACAACAGCGATGTGCACCCGAATATCAACGCTTTGGCCCGCGGATCGGGGATTGGCACGGGCTGGAACGGAACGCCTTTCACGGAGTGGGCGAACAGCGTTTTTTTTTCGTACCAGCGCAGAAAAATGAAGAAGAGCAGGGAAATGCAGGTCAGGATGATGACCTGGGTGGCGGCCAGCCCCATGTAGTTGTTGGCCTTGGACAGCAGGATCTGGGTGGTGAGCACCTTGAAGCCGCCGCCGATGATGATGGGCGCGGTAAAGGAGCCTATGCCGGTCATGAAGGTGATGGCAGCCGAGGTGATGAGCGCCGGAGCGATGAACGGCAAGATGACGGACGTGAAAATCTTGAAACGGGATGCGCCCAGGCTGCGTGCGCTTTCAATGGCCGAGCCATCGATCTGGCGGATTGCCAGGGACACGGTCAGGTAGAAATAGACGTACTGCGTGTAGGCGTGGACGAACAGGATGCCGGGCAGCCCGGAAAAGTCGTAAGGCGCTTCCCGCAAATCCAACACATGTTCGATGGTCTTTGTCACCAGCCCGCTTTCGCCGTACAGTTGGACAAAGGCGAAGACAATGATGATTCCCGGCATCATGACCGGCAGCAACAGCAGCTTGTCCATGATGTTTCTGCAGGGGAATTCGAAATAGTGGACCAGAAAGGCCAGCCCCGTACCCACGACGCCGCAGGTGAGAACCGTTAGCGCCCCCAGGACAACGGAATTTTTCAGAACCTCCAGGCTGGTCGACGATGTGAAGAAATCCGCATAGCGCGCAAGGGTGAGCATGTCCTGGTGGCGCAGGCTTGCCATCAGCGTGGTCAGGGCCGGGTAGAGTATGTACCCGAACAGGATCCACAAAAGGGCGCCGATGCCAAGCAGATGGAGGGCATGGCGTTTTTTTTTCGAAAAGACGGGAGGCATTCGTATTCCGTTCACCGGCTCAGAACCTTGATGCAGGGGGCCGGTATGGAGACGAACACGTCCTTTCCCCGGAGCAGATCGTGTTGCCGCATTGTGGTGTTCAGGGCGGCCACCCGCAGGAGTGTGTCCTGCACGCGCACCATGTAGTCGATCCAGATGCCGTTGAGCTGTATTTCTTCCAGATATCCCCGGAAGGTATTGGATGTTCCCATGTCCGCGGCAGAGAGCGCAATGTCCTGGGGACGGATGGAAACGTAGCGGGCATTGCCGGGGAGGTTTGTGGAGCCGTTTTCCATGTGCAGCTCCAGACCCTGGGCAATTCGGGCCTTTCCCCGGCTGAAGTCGGCCTTGAAAAGGTTGGCATCGCCGATGAATCCGGCCACAAAGGCGCTTTCCGGAGAATTGTAGATATCCTGCGGCGTGCCCACCTGGGCAATGCGCCCGCTGTCGCACACGGCGATGCGGTCGGACAGGGTGAGCGCTTCGGTCTGGTCGTGCGTCACGAAAATGGTGGTGATGGCGAGTTTTTTTTGCAGGAATTTGATTTCCTGCCGCAGCCTGTCGCGCAGACGGGCGTCGAGGTTGGAAAGGGGCTCGTCCAGAAGCAGCACCCGGGGTTCCACGGCCAGGGACCGGGCCAGGGCGACCCGCTGCTGCTGTCCGCCCGACAGCTCGGAGATCCTGCGATCTCCGTAGCCTGTCAGACCGATCATTTCCATGGAGCGCGTCACGGCCGCGCGTATTTCGTCGGCAGTTTTTTTTTGTATTGCCAAACCGTACGCGATGTTTTGCCGCACGTTCAGGTGGGGGAACAGGGCATAGTTCTGGAAAACCATGCCCACGTGCCGCTTTTCCGGGGGAACGTGGGTGATGTCCCGGTCCGCCAGGTGGATGGTTCCCTTGTCCGGCGTGATGAATCCGGCGATAAGCCGCAAGATGGTGGTCTTGCCGCAGCCGGAAGGTCCGAGAAAGGTGAAAAACTCCCCCTGCCCGATCGTCAGGTTGATTTGCGAACAGGCAAGGGTCTGGTCAAAGCGTTTTTCAACATCCCTCAGGACGACGGTTCCCATGGCGCTCTGCGCAGCGTTCATTACTTGGCGTCTTTGCCGGAGTCCTTGATTTCCATGTCCCATCGCTGCATCCATTGGGATTGCTTGGCAGCCAGTTCGGCCCAATCCACATCCATGACCTTGAACTGGATTTCCGCCATCCATTTGGGAGACAGAGCGATGGCCGAAGGCAGGGTGGGCATGCGGTTGAATTTCTGGGCGAGCATGGCCTGGATTTTCGCGCTGCCGGCGAATTCCAGAAATGCCCTGCCCGCGTTGGGATGTTTCGCTCCCTTGATGAAGGCGATACCGTCCGTGATGACCGGGGAGCCGCTGGCGGCGTCAATGACTTCCAGGGGCATGTTGTTTTTCATTTTGTTGTCGATAATCGAGTTGAGCACGGCAAAGCTGATGGCCGCCTCCTTTCTGCCGACCGCCTGGAACTGGAGTGATCCGCTGCCGTAATATTTTTTGGTATTGGCATCCACGGCCTTGAGGAATTGCCATCCGCCGGGCAGATCGTTCTTCATTTCATACTGCTGCAACAGGGAGGAGTACGTGGCCCTGGCAGAGGAGGACAGCGCGTTGCGGAATACGAGAAGGTCCTTGTATCCGGGGTCGGCAAGGTCGCTCCAATCCTTTGGGGCCTGCTCCCTGGTGAGCATTTCGCTGTTGTAGAACATGAGCACCGGGGTCTGGATGGTTCCGTACCAGTATCCCTGCCTGTCCTTGAACAGGGGGCTTACCTGGGCTGCCCAGGCTGGTGAGCATGGTTCGAAAAGTCCTTCTTCCGTCAGCTTCATGAACACGGACGAAGGCGCGCCGTACATGACGTCGGACTGGGGGTTGCCTTTTTCCGCCCGGACCCTGTCGGCCAGCTCGCCCTTGAGGTTGATGAAGTCGACCCGCACGCCGGTTTCCTTTTCAAAGGCATCGGCCACCATTTCCAGCATGGCCTCGCCATGGGTCGAATACACAACCACCTTGTCTTCCAGCGGAGCGGACGCGGCCTGGGAAAATCCGCAGGCGGCAATCATCCCGATCAACAAGGCCGACAAAGAGAGGACACTGCGAAACAAGGTTTTCATTGCAAGGCTCCTTGGGGTGAGTGGGGTTATTGTTCTTGCAGTCAAAGTGCTTTTACAACAATGGCGGCGGGCGGAATGTTACCGCGATTGCGGAAATGTCGTCGTGCTGTTTGAAGCGCGGGTATTTCCTGCAAGGGCCGTCCGCAGCCTCGAGGTGTCGAACGTGGTCCCGAACACGGGAAAGGCCGCCTTCAAGGTACAGTGCGGCGATATCCTGAAAGCTTTCTTCTTTCCGGGGTGAGGGTGTGGGGATGAACAGCCCGTCTGTAAAAAGCAGCACATGCTTTACCGTGTCGATCTTCTTCCGGCCGTGTTGGAAAAACGAGGATGCCTCGTCTTCGCCGTTCAGCACGCCGTAGGTCACATTCATATCGGCCCGGACCCTTCGGATCTGTTCCTTCATGGCCTGGGCAATGGGCTGGTCGGTCGTGCCGGAGATGTCCTTCCAGATCGTCAGGGTTTCCAGGTCGTGGTTGATGTAGTCGCATACGATTTCATGCGAGCCGTCCGCATGAATAGCCATGACAATGGAATCGCCGACCTGCATCCATTCGAAACAATCCTCATGCAGGCGAACGGCAGCCGCGCTGGTGCTCCATAAAAGGCTTTTGTCGCTTCTGTCCACGCCATGTTTCCTCATGGCGTGGGCGATGTTCGTATTGGCGCGGCGGGCAAGCTCGGGAAGGGGCAGGTCGTTGCGCTGAAAGGCCTGCCCGGCGATGTTCGCGGCGAGAAATCCTCCGGTGCGTCCTCCGGCGTATTTTGCCGATGTCAGGCTCGTTGCGCCGTCGAAAACAGCCAGGAGATTGCCGCTGACCACATGGAAATCCTCGTTCATGCAGCCGGTGCCCTGGTCGGAAATGCATTCTATGTGCATGGAATTCTCTGTGTGCTCTGCATGAAAGCAGAGGAAACCGTGGAAAAGACAGCCTGCATAGGGATGGTCTATCCGTTGACTGTTTTGCTATAGACAGCTTAAATAATTAACCAATTGGTCATATCATGCGCGAAAATGTGGCAGCTTGGGGACGGAATGTAAAGCGGGAAAACTACATGTCGGCAAAGACGGCAACGGTATGGGGAATCATTAGGCCTGCGTAGCGTCCTGCACAGGCCAGCCCCACGGACGATGCCGTGAATTCCACGAGTTCCGGCAGGGATATGGGGCGGTTGAACCCACCAAGATGTGGGCCGGTCAGGACGGTCACGTCCTTCCTGCCCCGTTGCAAAGCGGCTGTATCCTTTTCCGTGAATCCCCGGCTGGCGAGAAAATCCGTAAATTCCCGGTCCGTCATCTCTTTCTGGTCGTCCATGCGCAACACTTCGGCCATGTGCCTGTCCACCCCCATTTCCTCGATCATTCGGGCGCACAGTCCGGGCAGATCGAAATTTGGGGGTAAACGGCATGTCGTGTCCTGCAAATCCTTTGTAAAACTGGGTCTGAATGGTCTGCATCACCTGCCGTAGCAGTTCGGCGTCGAACAGATGGCGGGCGTCCACGGGGCGGTTGTGTGCGTCCAGTCCCGTGAGCTCCGGGGAGCTGAACCGGAAATAGCTGCCCGTTACCAGGAAAAGGCTGAGCAGGGTCGTGCCCATGGCGTGGTACAGGTCCGTGCCCCTGCCGCTGATGTGGTTCGATGTGTTCGAAATCGCGCAGGCCGGACAGTCCGAAATTGGGATGGCGGCATGAGGCCAGCCATTGGTCCAGCCTGCCCATGCGATGCCATTGGTAGGTCCCGGCATCCCTGCGGCGGCCCTGCTGCACCCGGTTGTGGAAAAGGGGAATGGGCGCGGTGTGGGTCAGTCCCAAGGCCATAAGGGTTCCCATATGGCGTGCGTTGCGTCCCATTATTTCAAGAAAGATCTTCAGGAGGGGGCAGTTTTCCGGGACGTTCGTCGTTGGGGTATGCAAAATAGTCCTGGAGAGGCCAAATAACAGAGCGCCCAGTTTCCAGGGTGCAGATCGGCGATGCCCGCATCGTGGATTCGGCAGACCGGGGAAACGCCCATGCCGAGAGGGGTCGGGACGGCGAAACGTCCGGAAAAATGGTGGTGCATGTCTGCCAGCCGATGCATCCAGGCGGCTTCGCGTTGAAGGCATTCTGGCTGCTCCCCGTGTCGCAGGAATTTGATGGCCAGAACCAGGGACGGATTCTGTGCGGAAGGGGTGACCAGGGTGCGTCCGAGCCAGTGGGGGGGGATGTCGGAAGCGGCCTGTTTGGCCAGAAATTGCCGCAACGGAATGGAGGGGGAATTGGTCAGCGGGGGAAGAGAACAATCCGGGCAGGCCGGCAGTCCCATATCCAATTCGCCGAGAACCCGGGCCACGGCCAGGCGAACTCCCGTCGTACCGCCGGAGCAGGAGCGCAGGAGGGTTTTTCAGGGCCAATCGGGAAAGATCGGCTGGTGCTTCCGGGCGCAGGAAGACGCAAAGTCCCTGCGCGGCCTCGCGATAGACGTAGCGGGAGTTTTTTTGGCGGTCATGTTCGGCCCGTTCCAGGACACGGGCAAATGCCGCGACATAGCCCACGGCCTGCGGACTGTTCGGTGTCGCTTCCCGTGCCAGTTCCCGGACACGCAGATACGTGATGGTGAAATCCAGCCCTGTGACTGTAAATCTGTCGTCGGTGGGGGTGAAAAACGCGTGCATAGGGTTCTGTTCCGCCGTCCATGCCTCGGGGCTACACGAATGGCGCGGGCCAGACCAGCATTAAATTGGAAGGTCCTGTTGGATTGTTCGAAAAATGGCAATGAATTTATCGTAATGTTTTTCCAACTTAATTTACTGGGAAATGTTGCTTTTTTGATTTAGAATTAAAAATGCCAGCTTTTTTTGACGCAAAATTGACCTAATTACAAAAATGAGGGGAAAAATGTACAGTCTACCTTCCATTCGGGCGAAAATCGGGGTGTATGCCGGGGTTCTTCTGTCGTTGTCCATGCTGGTGGTTATCGGTTACGCCACCTATGTGGCGCAGCAGAATGCCTTGGACAACGCGGTTCGGGAAGCCCGGGACGTCGCTGTCGTCGAATCCCTGCGTATCAAAGGGCGGTTCGAGACGGGGCTGGATGCGGCCCGTACCATGGCCCATGCCCTTGAGGGCATTCGGGAGGAGGAGTCTGAGCCGTCCCGCAAGGAATTGTTGCGGGTCATCAAGAAAATCGCGGGCGGAAACGAGGATTTTCTCGGCGCTTGGACCGTGTGGGAACCGAATGCGCTGGATGGAAAGGACGCTGAATTTGTGAATGCCGAAGGGCACGACGCGACGGGCCGCTTCATTCCATACTGGAACAAGGTCGGCGGTCTGCATTTGGAGCCGTGTGTTTCCTATGACGATCCGGGCAACGACTCCTGGTACACCAGTCCCAGGAACTCGGGAGAGGAAACCGTTCTCGAGCCCTTCAACTACGATATCGGGGGCAAGCAGACCATGGTGGTCAGCCTGGCTGCTCCCGTGAAATTGGCCGGGAAGAGCAAGGGCGTGGCCGGTGTGGATTTGGGCGTGGATTTTTTGCAGAAACTGTCCGACTCCATGACCGTGTTCGACGGCAAGGCAACCATGACT
>CAXXPO010000017.1:0-61070 GCA_963665185.2 Desulfovibrionaceae bacterium
GCAGGATTTCGAATCCGGCGCGCTCCGGTCCCTTTCACGCTGTCCTTCCTTTGTTTGGAAAATGGGCCGAAAAACTGGAACACCGGCTCCTGCGCCGGTTCGATCTGGTCAGCACCATTGCCCCGCATATGGTCGGGCAACTGGAACAGGCCCGGGGTGGCCCCCGAACAGACCCATCTTTTCCCAAACCCCGCGGACCTGAACTGCCTGGTCCCGCTGGACGAGCTGGCCGCCCAGGGAAACGCATTCCGGCGCAAGGCCGGTATCCAGCCGACCACCCCCGTTGTCCTGCTCGCAGGCACGATAGGCAGAAAACAGGGGGCAGGCCGGATTCTCGAACTCGGCGCGCGGCTGTCCCGAAAAAACGTCCTGCTGCTTGTTTCCGGCTGCGGGGCGGGGTTCGACGGAACTGCGCCGACACGCCGAACATGCCCGGGGACTTCAACTTCTTCCCGCCGTGTCCGACCAGGAACTCCCCGGCCTCCTGGCCGCGGCAAACCTGCATCTGGTCATGCTGCGGCCGGGAGCGGACAGGTTCTGCCATCCTTCCCGGCTGGCCAACATCCTGGCGACGGGCGGAAGTGTCGTGGTTTCCAGTCGGACCGACGGTCCTCTGCACGACTGGGTCCGGCAAGCATCATCACAGTGCGCTGCACGCTCCCTGCGATCACGGAGGGGAAATGGCCGAAACGATCCTCCGCGGCCTGGAGCAACTCCCCCGGCGCAATGCCTTTTCCCGCCAGTCCGCTCTCTGTGCGGTCAACCCCCGCGCCGTGTTTCCTGCACTGCACCGCTGGCTGGGAGACGCACGCAAGGCAGGTAAAAAATCTGTCAATAATTTGCCTTAATTCATGATTTGGCGTAGACCTCTTTGTCAAGAGGTCCATGTGAAACCACCCACACCGTTCGGCTTCCACGCCGTCCCACTCCTGTTCGTGTTCCTGCTCGCCGCCCCTTTCGGCGTATCCGCGGATGAATCCCTGCGCCTTTTTCCGAGCACGCCCACACAGCAGGAAAAACCCCGCCCTTCCGAGGGAACTTCCTCCATCAGCTCCGGCCATATGGCGGAAACCGTTCCGGGTGCGGGCAAAACCGCCCTGTACATCGGCATTGCCGGAGCCGCCGCAGGCCTGGGAACGGCCATGTCCAGAAAACCATTGATCAATGTCATGCAACGCGCCGCCGACGTTCCCAGCGATTCGGACGGACACGGGCATGGACATGGACACGGCCACGGGGACTGAGGTATGCGCCCTGTGTTCGCGCTCTGCCTGTTGGCGGCACTTGTCCTGCTCCCTTTGGCGGCATGTGCCGACAGTCTGCAGCCACCACCGGATTCGGCCCGGCTCTATCCTCCCATGTCCGCCACCGCTCCACCCGGCATGGCGGATGAAATACCGTCGGACACACTTCAGGACCTCTCTTCTTCGAATAGTGCGGGCAACTCGCCGTTCAGTCCGGCACAGATAAAGGCCCTCCTTTCCGGAATCCGGCCGCTGCCCGGCCCTTCCGCTTCCGCGGGCCAAGCGCCGCAGGCTGCCGACGCCTCCGGGACGGTCCCGGACAGGCCTTTTGCAGAAAAAAATGCAACCCTCCCGGCTTCCCGGCCCCTGGCGCGAAAACCGTTTTCCCCGCCTCCCCCGTCCTCACTGGAAAAACTCTACCGCACCATGTACGGCAGCCGCGAAGCCGCGACGCTAACGCAGTTCGGCTATGAAATGTTCGAGGCCCGGCCCGGCTCCACCCCCCTGCCCACCGCGCCCCCCCGGGACTACGTGCTGGGACCGGGAGACGCCCTGCACATCAATGTGAACTCGAGCAGCGGGCAACTCGACGCCGAAGTCACCATACAGAGCGATGGCCGCATCCTGCTGCCCCGCCTGGGTGGCGTGTCTCTGGGCGGAGTGGCCTATGCCCGGGCCGAAGCCGCGCTGCAACAGGCAATCCAGCGTTTCTGGCCTGGGGCGGAAGTCACCGCCGGAATGACCCGGCTGCGGCCCATCAGCGTATATGTCATCGGAGAAGTGCAGACGCCGGGGCTGACCATCGTCCCCGCCCTGTCCACCCTCATGGACGGCCTGTACGCCGCGGGCGGGGTTCGCAAAAGCGGCAGCCTGCGCAATATCGGACTCATGCGCAACGGCAGGCCCGTCACCTCCGTGGACCTGTACGACCTGCTCCTGGCCGGAAGCCGCAAAGGCGACGCCTTCCTCAGGGACCGCGACGTGGTCTTCGTGCCGCGCATCGGTCCCACGGCCGCTGTGGCCGGAGCCGTGGCCCAGCCCGGAATCTTTGAACTCAAGGACAGGATCACCTCCCACATCCTGCTCGGCATGGCCGGAGGCACGCTCCCCCAGGGTATAGGCTCGCGCCTGCATCTGCTGCGTTTCGAACGCAACAGCACCCTGCGCGTCCAGGACCTGCCGGAAACCAAGGCCGGCAACGCCCGGCCCGTTCCCATACAGGACGGCGACATGCTGGTGGTGCGCTTTGCAGACCGGGGCATGCCCGAGATCGTCCGACTGGAAGGACACGTCTGGACCCCGGAAACCCTGCGCTACACAAAGGATCTGCGCCTGTCCGACATCCTCCATTCCCCGTCCCAGCTCAAGCCCGACGCCATTACAGATTTCGGCCTGCTGGTGCGCTACAACACCCGGACCACCCAGCGCCGGGTGCAGACATTCCCTCTGACCCAATTGTTCGGCGGATCGTTCGACCTCGAACTCAGGCCATACGATACCGTGGTGGCGCTCTCGCGCAAGGAGTTCGGCATCCGCCAGACCCTCACTCTGCAAGGCGCGGTCTGGAAGGAGGGAACCTACACATATTCCCCGGACATGACCCTGGTGGATTTGCTGGCCATGGGCGGAGGCCTGCGCTTCGGCGCCAATCCCGACCGCATCGAACTTACCCGGAAAATCCTGTCCGGCCAAAGCGCCCGCACCACCTTCCACACCCTGACCCTGAACGCGGACCGCAGCTACCCCCTGGAACCCTTTGACACGGTTTTCGTACCGCGCATCAAGGATGCGGATTCGTTCATGCAGGCCAGCATCCAGGGCGAGGTGACCTATCCCGGCCCTTACCGCATCCGCCGGGGGGAAAAGCTGTCCGACCTGTTGCGCAGGGCAGGCGGATTCACCGGCGAGGCATACTATTACGGCGCAGTCTTCACCTCGCGCCGGGCCAGGGAGATTCAGCAGAAAAGCATCGACCATCTGGTGCGCGAACTGGAACTGAACGCCAATCGTCTGCTGGCCGAACAGGCCCAGAACGCGGCCAGCGTGGAGGAGGCCGAAGGAGCGAAATCCGCACTCAGCGGCATGCGCGTGTTCTTCGAACGGCTCAAGGCGGTCAAGGCCACGGGGCGTGTCATCATACGGCTGACCGACCTGCATTCCTTTGCCGGCAGCCGCTACGACTTCGTGCTGGAGGACGGCGACGAGCTGACCATTCCCAGCAAACCCTCGTTCGTTTCCGTGGTGGGCAGCGTGTACTCGCCCAATTCCCTGCTTTTTCAGGAAGGCACCACCGTGCAGGATGCGCTGGAAAAAAGCGGCGGCCCCACCAGCAGTGCCGACCAGGACCACATGTACGTGCTCCGGGCCAATGGCGAGGTCTTTTCCAAACTCAGCGCGAAAAAGACAGGGGAACGTTTCACCAAGGGCAGGCTCATGCCCGGCGACACCCTGGTGGTTCCCGAAGACCTGGACAGGGTTCCGTATTTCCGGCTGGTCAAGGGCATCGCCGACATCGTCTTCAAGATCGCCACCACCGCCGGCGTGGTCGTTGCCCTGCTGTAGGAAGCCCGCATGTCCACCCCGCCCGAACCGACCTCCCGACTCTACGTGCTGCGCGAAACATGCGGCGAGACCATGCCCGCCGGCACGGCCTCCCGTCATGTCCTGGACGCCCTGCTCAGGCAGAGGCGATTCATTGTCGCGTTCACCATCCTGGCGACCCTTGCGGCAGCGGCCGCCACATTTCTGACGCCCGAATCCTTCCAGTCCCGCGCGGCCCTGCTCATTCCCAAGGCCACGCGCGTGGACATGGCGCAGGATATGGCTTCCGACAGCCTGCTGGAACGGCTGCTGCCCTCTGAAGGAAAAAAGCACAAGGAGCAGACCATCCTGGCCTTTCTGCACAGCTCCGCCCTGGCCAAGCGCCTGATAGAACAGGACAACCTGCTCCCCCTGCTGTACCGCGCGCCCCTTGACCGCCTGACACTGGCCCTGCGCAGAGGCCCTGGCGGTACGCCCAGCCTGGATCTGGCCGTGCAGGAACGGCGGCTGGCCGATATCTTCCAGGCCGCGCAACGCGCAAACCAACCCGTTCTGGACCTTTCCATGGAGGCGGCCAGCCCCGCCCAGGCGCGGCTGTTGCTGCGACACGTCATTGCGGCCCTGGGCCAATACCTGCGCGACGAATACGTCAGCGACGCGGGCCGGGAACGCCGCCACCTGGAAGCCCTGTCCGCCCGGGCCGAGGAGACGCTCGTCCATTGGGAACGAGCCGCACCCGACGCCCGGACCACCGGCCTGATGATCCAACGCAACCTGCTGACCGCGCGCAAGGTCCACCTGGAACTGCGCTTGCGGCTGGCCGCGGCCCGTGCCGAGGAAATACGGCAGGCCGTGGATTTCAAGATCATGGACCCGCCCTCGCTGCCTGTTCTCGCACTGCGCCCCAAACGGATACAGGCGGCGCTTATCGCGCTTTTCGTCTCCTTTTTCGCTGCCTGCGCCCTGGCTCTTGTACGGGAAAGCCTGTCCGGGCAGTCCCATTCCGCAGCCCCGGAGTCCGCGGAACCCGACCCGTCCCACACCGCATGCAAGGAAAACCAGCGTTCCAAGCCCCTGCCGGACGAATGACCTTTTCCCACTCCGTTGCCATACTCCTGCTGCTCTTCACGGCCGGTCTGCTGCTGCCATGCGCCGCGCAGGGAACAGAACTGTTCGGCCCGGCCGTGGAATCGGAATCTCCCGCATTGCCCTCGCTTTTCGGATTCACCGGGATGTGGGAAACCCCCACGGCCCGGATTCTGCCCGATTGGTCCGCCCGCTTCGGCTATGGCTACGCCCCGCCCTACCGGATCATGAACGCAGGGCTGGGGCTGTTCGACCGTGCCGAAATCAGCGCCACCCTGACCGAGGTGGAAACCGTGCAGGGTTTTCCCGGCGAGGGTTTCGGCAACTACCGGGACCGAGCTGGCGGTGCCAAGCTGGTGCTGCTGCCCGAATCCGAGTTCTTCCCCCAGGTGGCCGCCGGATTTCACGACGCCTTTGGCACGGGCATCTTTCCAAGCCGCTATCTGGTCGCCAGCAAAAACATCCTGGGGGCCGACCTTTCCTTCGGCCTGGCCCAAGGTGTCCTGGCGGGCGAGGAATCCGGAGACATCGGCAACATCCTGTTCTCCTCGCCCCTGCGCCGCACTCGTCCCTTTGCCAGCCTGTCCTGCCCTCTGGGAAAATACGTTTCCCTGTTCGGCGAATACAGCCCGGTACGCTCCTCCACGCTGTTCGGCCACGACCGGCTGGAGAGATATTCGCACGACGGCATTCCCTTCAACGCGGGGATCGTATTTTCTCCCATCGAACCTCTGGACCTGTACGCCGTGGCCGAGCACGGCCGAAATCTGGCCGTGGGTGCCGGGTTGACCCTGCCCCTGCAGGCCGAAGGCGTGTTTGCCTGGCGCAGGGAAGACCCGCCCGAAACCATGGAAAAAGACCGCTGGAAAGCGGCCCGGGCAAACAACGGGGACTTGGCGGCCCTGCTGGCGAGGAAGATCAGGGCCGACGGATTCGAAGGCGTGGCCTGCCAGGCCGGTGATTCGGCCGTCTGGATCGAGGCGGACAACACCCGCTATTTATCCAGCTCGCGGGCCTTGGCCCGGCTGGGCAGGCTGGCCGACACCCTGTGTCCGCCACGCATCGCCGTGCTCTACCTTAACCTGAAAAAGCACGGGCAGGTATGCCTGAGCCTGCGCACAGGCCGCGCCCATCTGCAAGCCTTTCTGGAAAGCCGCCTGGACGAGAAAGGATTTCTGGCCTTTGTTTCGTTGCAGGTCGGCGGGACATCCCACCGGGGCCGGTTCCTGGCCTCGGCCGGAGCCGGAGAACGGGCCGAGGTCAGGGAGTCGCCCTGGTTTCTGGAATTGGACCCCAAGGTGCGCACCTTTCTGGGAAACCGCAGCGGCTACCTGCACACCAAACTGCTGCTGCGCACCAGGGGCGGGTACGAACCCACGGACGGGGGGGTGCTCCAGGGCGAGCTGGAGACCGTGCTCTACAACGACTACGCCTCCCTGCGCTTCCCCCCGCTGGAAGACGACTCCGTGCGCACGGACACCGTGCGCTACGAACAGAACCACGGAACCCGGATGAGCATGCTGGCCTACGACCAGCTTTTCAGCCTGCCCCTGGACACCCTGGGCCGCGCCTGCATGGGCTATTTCGAATCCGCCTATGCCGGATTCGGTCTGGAGGTCTTCCGCTACATGTTCGACGGCCGGGCCGGAATGGGGCTGGAAAGCCAGATTGTGCGCAAGCGCGACCCGGACAGCCAGTTCGCCCTTCTGTACGACAGCGGCCCGTACACCACGCTGTTCCTCAACACCTATCTGCAGATCTGGCCGCGCATGGGCGTGGATGCGGGGCTCACGCTGGGCCGTTTTCTGGGAGGCGACTGGGGAGGACGTCTGGAAGTGCGGCGCACCTTCAACCATGTGACCGTGGGGGCATGGTGGACCCTGACCGACACCAGCGGATTCCGTTCGGAAAAAAACCGCACCTACAGCGACAAGGGCATCTTCATCCGCGTGCCGTTTTCCATTTTCACGGACCACGACGGCCCCGGCCATTTCTCCTATTCCATGAGCGGCTTCATCCGCGACCAGGGCCAGACCGTGCGCCAGCCGCGCAGCCTCTTCCCGCTGGACAACCACGACCTGCCCCAGCGCGTGGCCCACACCCTGCAGGAGATGCGGCAATGAGCGGGGATATGGTCCGAAAGCGAACGAAACTCCTGTGCTGGATTCTGGGAGCGGCCTGTCTCTTTTCCGCCGGGTGCCCGGAACGGCTGCATTGGACCAGCCCCGAAGCCGGCCGGTTTCAACTGGCCCTGGACCGCCGCGACTGTGAACAGATGGCCCGGTTGCAGGCCATGGACGGATCGCGCTTCGGCAGACGGGAAGTATGGGGCCTGTACCGGCCCGCGTTCGAAGCCTGTATGCGCAACCGGGGCTGGACAGCCGCACAAGGGGAAACAGCCAATGCAACCCGACCAGAAGCCGCACCGGGCCATTTCCACGCGCCCACGCCGCCTGCCGGATTCATCCCCTTGCCGGGCCGACCCGGCGTGCCGAATACGACCGTGCTGCAAGGCCCGGACGGGCAATCCCTGTTTCTGGCCCTGCAAACCTCGCCCCATGGGTTCAGCGATATTGCTCCGCCTCTGCCCCGGCCCTTTCATGCCTTCGACCGCATGGCAATGAGGCACGGGAAATACGCGCTCCGGCTGCTGGTCTTTTTCGGTCGGGAAAACAACCGGACCGTGGGCGGGGTGAGCGCCTACGTGCTGACGGAATCCGCCCCCCAGACGGAACGGGCGGTGTTCGCCGTTTCCGGCCCCCTGCCCGCGCAACGCGGCTCGCCACCGCCCGGCTGCCGTCTGGACTATGGGCAGAAGCAGGCAATGGAAGAGATGGCCCGCACATGGCGGGCCTGGATCGTTCGCAATCTTATGGAGAAAAAGGAAACGGAAAGGTAAAAAACTACAGCCGGGAAACCATGGCCTGGACAATCTCCCGCGAATTGGCCTCCACCCGGAGGTATTCCTCCTCGCTCAGCCCGGCGCCCAGGCCCACGGCCTTGCGCAGGGAGGCGGAAATGAAATCGCCGGGCGCGTGGGCGTCGTTGTCTATGACCAGTCTGGTCCCGAAACGACGCGCCAGGGCGACGACACGTCCGTTGGTCAGGCTGTGGCCCTTGCGCGTGGTGATCTCCACGTACACGCCCTTTTGTGCGGCCAGTTCCATCTCTTCGGGCGTGACCAGGCCGGGATGGGCCAGAATGTCGCAGCCGCCCTCTATGGCCGCCAGGTTCGTACCGCGCTCCACGGGCTCCACCACGGTTTCGCCGTGCACCACCACGATCTGCGCCCCGGTCTTGCGGGCCTCGGCTATGGCCTCGGGGATGAGTCCGGGCGGCACATGGGTTATCTCGCACCCGGCAAAAAGATCGATGCCCATGTAGGGCGAATATTTGTCCGTGAGGCGGCGCACGTTCTCTATGGTCAGATACATGTTGGACAGGTCCACATGGTCGGTGATGGCCAGGGCCTTGTATCCGGCCACGGCGGCGCGCCGGGCCAGTTCCGCGGGAATGAGCACGCCGTCGGAAAACGTGGTGTGGGTATGCAGGTCTATCATGGCTTACATCTTGTATTTGTTTTCAGGGTCGAACTGTTCCAGGATATCGTTCCACTTGTCGTCGCCGCCCGCCCCGTCGGCCTTGGAATAGGCACGTTCGTCCTGGCCAGCCTTTTCCAGCACCTCGGTGGCCACGCGGATGGGCACATGCGCCCGGATGGCCAGGGCCACGGCATCCGAGGGGCGGGCGTCGATACGCCGCACCACGGTACCCGAGGCCACTTCCAGCTCCGCGTAAAACGTGCCTTCGTCCAGGCTGGTGATTTCCACCGCGCCCAAGGAAAACCCCAGGTCGCCCACCACGTTGAGCAGCAGGTCGTGGGTCATGGGGCGGGGGAGTTTTATCTCATTGAGCGCCATGGAGATGGCCATGGCCTCCATGGCACCTATCCATATGGGCAAAACCCGCTTGTACTGTTCGCTCTTGAGAATCAGAACCGGTACCTGCGAGCTTTCGTCCAGGGCCAAGCCGAATACGGTCATGTCAATCATGCTGTCCCATCCGTTTGGCGATCAAAAAATGTCTTCTGCCTCGGGTTATTGTTACATGGGCCAGAGTTCCGGTCAAATCCGGCGAGCCGTTTTCTTCGCCTGCCGGAACATTTATCACCCGGTTGTACAGATCATGGCCCGTCCAGCCCGGACAGCCCTCCACGGGCTTGCGCGTGGGCCGTTCCAAAAGGACTTCGGCCCTGCCGCCTTCCAGACTTTTATGGATCTGCTCGGTAATGGCGTTCTGGGCCGCCTGGAACCGCTCCAGCCGTTCGGACTTGACCTCTTCCGCCACTTTCGGCTCCATGCGCACACTGCGCACGCCGGGCCTGTCGTTATATTTGAAGGAATAGCTGCCTTCGTAACGGACGCGTTCCAACATATCCATGGTCTGCTGGAAATCCGCGTCGTCCTCGCCGGGAAAACCCACGATGATGTCCGTGGACAGGGCGATGTCGGGCCGGACTGCGCGCAGTTCGTCCACGATCTTCAGATACCGGGCGCAGTCGTACTTGCGGCCCATGCTGGCCAAAATCCTGTCCGAGCCGGATTGCAGGGGCAGATGCAGGTACGGACACAACTCGGGCAGCTCGCCAAAGGCGCGGATGACTTCCGGAGCAATGTCCTTGGGATGCGAGGTGGTGAAGCGCAGCCGTTCCATACCGTCGATGGCCGCGACCTGATGCAGAAGCTGCGCAAACGACGTACCGTCCCCGGACTTGTCCAGGCCGTAGGAGTTCACGTTCTGTCCCAGCAGGGTGATTTCCCGCGCTCCCGCCGCGACCAGGGTTCTGCATTCGGCCAGGATGTCCGCACTGCTCCGCGACTTCTGCCTGCCCCGCACATAAGGGACGATGCAGTAGGCGCAAAAATTATCGCACCCCTGCATGATGGTCACAAAGGCCTGGGCCGGAGCTTTTGTGATAAATTCCGGCAATTCGCGCTCAAGATAGGTTTCGGAAAAATCCAGCAGACTGATGCGCAGTTCCGGGTTGGCCGCCAGCCTGGCCATGGCCTGGGGCGCATTGCCCACACCGTCCGTACCGAAGACCAGACGGACAAAGGGAAAACGTTTCCAGAATTCACAGCCCACCTGCTGGGCCACGCACCCGCCCACAGCCACGAACGCGCCGGGATGCTTCCCCACCAGGGGACGCAGGCGGCCCAACTGGCTGTAGACCTTCTGCTCGGGTTTTTCCCGCACGCTGCACGTGTTCAGAATAAAAACCTGGGCCTCGTCCTCGGAAACCTCTTCCCAGCCCATGGCGGTCAGGGAACGGGCCAGCCAAATGGAATCGGCCGCATTCATCTGGCAACCGAAAGTGATGATGTGAAATTGCATTGCACGCCTGTTGTGGAAACCGGCCTCCGGCCCCGGCGCGCGACCATGCGAGCGGCAGGGCTATCCGGGAAGCCAGCGGATAATGAACTCCAGGACGAAATCCCGGGCCTCTTCCAGAGTCATTGTATCGGCCTGGACTACACACTCGGCAGCCGGGTCTTCTTCGAAAAGAACGTCCACGCCTATGACCTCGCCCAGTCCCTTGACCGCGCGGCCCGTTCTTTTACGCTCTAGCGCCTTGCTGTACAAGCCCGCCATGACCGCCCCCTCGGGGCGGCCGGACTCCCGCTGCATGGCGGTTCGCAGATCGCAACGCAGGTACACCTCGGCAAACCTGGGAATGAGCTGACGGGCCTTGCGCCGCATGGACAGCCTGTGGGCAGTGGCGTCCATGAACACGCCCTTGCCCGACAGCACGTAGAAAGCGGCCTCGTCCACAAACATCTTGTAGGCCTGCTCGCGCTCGGCCTCGCTGTAGGTGGGATTGGGAAAATAGGCTTTACGGCGCTCATCCATGCGCAGAAGAACGGTTCGCTCCTGCATGGGGTCCACGGTCCGCCGCACGACATCGATCAAGGTACTCTTGCCCGACCCCGGCAGCCCCGTGAACCACAACGCCCACCCCTTGCCTTGCATATGCGTTGCCTACTCCATGTATTTGTTTACGTTTTCCCAGTCAAAGCTTCTGTCTTCCAGCACGTTGACCAGAAAACGCAGAAGCCCCTCCCGCACCTGGGGGGGATGATCAGGATACCATTCGGGCGAGGCAATGACCAGACAGCGGAAAACAAAAAACGGGGCAATGGTTTCCAGCATTTCCCTGTCACGGCTCAAGGACAGGTATTCCTCGAAATACGCCCGGTACAGGGTTTCGAACGGGCCTCCCAGACGGGCCGTGTCGTACAGGCCGAAAAGAAGGTAATTGATGGCCATGGTGGCCACGTCGCCCGCGGGTTCGCCCCACTCCCCCCGGCTGCGGTCCAGCACCCGGAAGCCGCCGTGGCCGTCCACCAGCACGTTCCAGGGGTGGAAATCCCCATGCACCGTGCTCAGGCGGTGCGTCTTCTCCTTGAGCCGCCAGCGCCAGTCCACGATGCGCTTTTCCAGAGCGCGGAAACATTCGCTGGGAAAAAACTCGAAAGGCAGGGGAAAGGCTTCATCGATCAGCCCGTAGATGCACTCGTCCGCACCGATGAGATTGCGGATGCGGCGATAGTAAAGGTCTCTGTCGTTTTTTTTGGTGGCGTGGATGCGCACCAGCCAGCGGGCCAGCTCGCGGGCCATTTCCACGTCCGAGGGACGGAAATCCCCTTGCCGGATGCGGTCCAGGTCGTGAAAATAGTCGTAGCCTTCCAGCTTTTCATTGACGATGAAAAACTCCTGCGGACCGTGCAGGGGAACCAGCTCCCCGCTGCCATCCACATAGCCCACGCCCACGGGTTTCACATGCCTTTCCAGCCGGGCGCTGGTCTCGTACTGAAACAGCAGCACATGCGCACGGTCCCAGTAGTACTGGTGCCCGTACTTGTCGCCCTTCATGGTGGAAAGCACGACCTCCTCCACCTGTCCGTCACGTTCGAAACGCAGGCGCACGGGCTTGCCGTAGCCAAAGCCCTTCATGCCCTGTTCGTCCAGCGAACCGATGTCTCCTGCTTCCAGAAGCCGGGCGTTCTCGCCAAATTCGCGGCGGACGTATTTTTCCAGGGACGGGAAGGATATTTCGATCATGACCGTATCTCCTGTGAGGGTCCAAGATGGAACGCCCGAAATCCGGGACACAGTATTATCGTAACAGGAATAATCGGATACGGGAAGAGAAGGAAAAAATGTGGGAGAAAGGGAGGAGGAGAGAAAAAAAAGAATTACCCGGACAGCCTTTTAATATTTTCTTCCTGCGGCTGCGTAAGTTTCGTGCGTGGCAAGGCGAAAGGGTGTGTTTTGCAGTGCGGATAGGAGTAAAGCTCCATCCCGCTGCAAAACACACCCTTTTCAACGCCGCCACGGGCAAAAATCGCGCAGCCGCCCCCCAACTATCTAGCCTTTGCCAAACACCGCCTTTTGAAAATCCCCCAGCCGCTTCACGCCCTTCACACCCGAGCCGGAGTGCAAAATGGGTCCGTACCCCAGACGGTCGGCCTGCTTGAAGCGAACCTCGTGGCCCGAGACAGGCCGTATCTGGCCGCTCAGGTCCACCTCGCCCCAAAAGACAGAACCTTCAGGCAGCGGGGTATCGTAGAACGAGGACAGCAACGCGGCCACGATGCCCAGATCCAGGCCGGGGTCGCCCAGCTTCAGGCCGCCGCCGATCTTGGCGTAGACGTCAAACGAACCGAAATTCAGGCGCAGGTGTTTTTCAATGACCGCCAACAGCAGGTTGAGGCGGCCCTGGTCGAATCCCAGGGCGGTACGCCGGGGAACGGAAAGAAAGGACTTGCTGGCCAGGGCCTGGACTTCCACGGCAAAGGGTCTGTGGCCGTCCACGGCCATGACCACGGCGGCTCCCGGCTGGCCCGTATCGCGCGCGCCGAGAAAAAAAGTGGAAGGGTCGGGCACGACCTCAAGCCCCTTGTTCTGCATCTGCAACACAAGCAGCTCGTCCGTGGGACCGAAACGGTTCTTGAGCACCCGCAGGATGCGGAAGACATGACGGCGGTCGCCTTCCAGATAAAGCACGGTGTCCACCATGTGCTCCATGAGGCGCGGCCCGGCGATCTGGCCGTCCTTGGTCACATGGCCCACCAAAATGAGGGCGCAGCCGGACTTCTTGGCCTCTTCCACCAACCCGGAGGAAACAGCCCGTACCTGGGACACGCTGCCGGGAATGGAGTCGGCCTGCGACGTGGCCATGGTCTGGACCGAGTCCACAATAACCAGCTCCGGCTTTTGCGTACGCATGATCGCGGCCACATCGTCGGCATTGTTCGAGGACAGGGCCATGAGTCCGGGACCGAGCAGGCCGAGGCGTTCGGCCCGGCCCCGCAACTGGGCCAGAGATTCCTCGCCGCTGACATACAGAGCGGGACGGCCCATGGCCGCCAATTGCCCGGCCAATTGGATGAGCAGGGTGGATTTGCCGATGCCCGGTTCGCCGCCCAGAAGCAGGGCCGCGCCGGGAACGAGCCCGCCGCCGAGAAAGCCGTCGAGTTCGTCCATCCCCGTGGGCCGGGCCGCGCCGTCCTCCACGGGAATATCTTCCAGGGCAATGGGCACGGCAAGCGAGGGAGAAGAGGCCCTGCCCCCCAGCCGGGTTGCCGAGACAGGCTCTTCGGCCATGGTGTTCCATTGGCCGCAACGGGGACACTGTCCGCTCCAGCGGGGCGAAACAGCCCCGCAGGCGGAACAGGCGTATTGTGCGTTTTTTTTCATGAAAGGCCGAGCTACATTTCCGGGGGAACCTTGGCCTCGACGACCTTGACCCCGAATTCAGCCACATCGACGGGCGGATCGAAAAAGATGATCATGAACGGCGTACCGCTGCCCTTGGCCAGATTGGTGTTGTTGTTGAGCACGCCCATCTCGTTGGACAGGTTGGCTTCCAACTCGGTGCGGGAAAGAATCTGAAGCTGGAAATAGGAGAGCACGTTGCCGCAGAGGACTTCCTTGCTGGCAAGGGAAACGCCGGCCGCATTGAACAAGGTGGCCTGGATCTTGATGAATTCCTTGGCCGTGTCGAAATTGTTGACCGCCTTGCCCTCGATGACGAACAGCTGGCCCGCCTTTTCGTTGTTCACGTAGTACTGGCGGACGTTTTCCAGCAAAATGAGGCGGACCTCGTCTTCCGGGGATTTGATCCCGTCCGCGGCATCCGGACCATCCGCAGTCCCCGTGGCATTGGTCAGGTTGCCGAGAAACGGAATTCCGCCAAGGGACACGACATTGAAGTGGACCAGGGCGAACCCTCCGCCGCCCAAAAGCAGCAGCAGAACGAAAAGCAGCAGCAGGACTTTCCCGCCCTTGCCTTTTCCTTTGCCCTTTTTCTTGGGCTTGGCGTCCAGGTCCAGATCGCCAAAGCCTTCCAACCCCGCGGTCCCGGACTCCTCGTCCGGAAAATCCGAGCTGTCGAAGGCATCCGGGTCGTTGTCCGGTCCGGCTTCCTTCCGGCCCGTATCAAAGGATTTGGAATCGTTCTGCCCGGCTTCGCTCAACAGGTCGTCCAGGGCGTCGTCCCCGGAAGGCGTCACCGTGAAGACGTGCGTGCACTTGGTGCAGCGGACGCGAGACCCCGAGGGGGATATCTTGTCGTCAGGGAGATTGTACTTGGTGGCGCATTCAGGACAGGTGACAATCATTCGGATTCCTCGCTTGACATTGGCGTGGCGGCCCAAAACATCAGCTGACTATTTCGTAGACCCCGGGCAGTTCCCTGTAGCGTTCGGCGTAGTCGAGTCCGTAGCCCACTACAAACCCTTCTTCCAGGGGAAAGCCGCAATAGTCAACCTTCACGTCCACTTCGCGCCGTTCGGCCTTGTCCAGCAGGGAGCAGACCCGCACCGAAGCCGGCCCGCGCTTTTCCAGAACGGACAGGAGAAACGCCATGGAGCGGCCCGTATCCACGATATCCTCGAAGACGAGCACATGCTTGTCCGTGATGTCTATTTCCAGGTCCTTGGAAAAGATGACCTTTCCCGAAGTGGCCGTGCTGTTGCCGTAGCTGGCAAGGCGGACGAAATCCACCATGGGGTGCATGGTCAGACGGCGCACCACGTCTGCAAAAAAGCAGTAGGCTCCCTTGAGCACGCACACGCAGACGACTTCCCTGTCCGCATAGTCGGCGTTGAGTTCGTCGGCCAGAGTCTGAACACGTTGTTCAATGGCCTGGGGGCTTATCCGTTCCACAAGTTTGGCTTTCTTCATATCCATAAGTATTTCACAAGGGTTGCAAGCTGACAATCATTGCGGTTTCATCGCAATCGGGAAACTTGGGACAGTTCAGGCAATCCGACCATATCTTCTGGGGCAGGGTTTCCTTGCCCACTATTTCCAGCCCCATGCGCTGGAAAAATCCCACTTCGTAGGTCAGGGTGAAAACCCTGTGTAACCCAAGGGAGCGTGCCTCGTCCAGGCAGGCATTGACAAGTTCTCGGCCGAGGCCCCTGCCCTTCATTTCCGGCAGCACGGCCACGGAACGGATTTCGGCCAGGTCCTCCCAGAAAATCGTCAGCGCGGAACAGCCGAGCACCTTCCCGTCCCGCCCCTCGACAACGAAGAAATCCCGCAGATTCCCGTATATCTGGTTCAGGGAGCGGGGCAACAGGCGGCCTTTGGCCGCGTAGTCGTTCAACATCGCCTGGATGGCCTTCACATCTTCCATGCGCGCTTTGC
Organism: Desulfovibrionaceae bacterium; assembly: GCA_963665185.2. Taxonomy (GTDB): domain Bacteria; phylum Desulfobacterota; class Desulfovibrionia; order Desulfovibrionales; family Desulfovibrionaceae. The sequence continues at coordinate 15,588 of CAXXPO010000017.1, forward strand.
GCAAACAATATTCGCTCATGAATAACCCTATTTGGTTGCGTCTTCAGACGCTTTTACGGACGCTTCCTGCACGACCTGCACCAGCTCCTCCCACTCCACCAGTCCCACACGGTTGAAAATCCGCTTTCCCTTGGGCTTGTAGACCATAGTGTGGGGGATGCTGGAAACGCGAAAGGCCTGCAACATGTCCATGTCCCCCAGATACACGGAGTAATTCAGGGGATTGCCCTGCACAAAACGGTTCAGGGCGTTGGCGTCCTGATCCACGGAAACACCGATGATCTTCAGCTGTTTTTCGTCATATGTGGCGGCCAGCTTCTGGAGCAGGGGAATCTCCAGACGGCAGGGACCGCACCAGGTGGCCCAGAAATTGACCAGCACCGGGGTTTCGCTGGAGGCCAGAACCTTGAGCAGGTCGGTATAGGCCATGACCGGCACGTTCCCGGCACGGGCCGGAGCGGCCAGCACCAGGCACAGAAACAGCACGGCGACGGCGATCTTGCTTCGTATCATAATTGTTCCTCGCGGATTGTTCTGGGCTGCGGATACCGGAGGCATATCCGGTTTACGCGCCGCACAGCTGTTTGGCCAGTTTGACGGCGGCCACGGCGTCGGCGGAATACCCGTCGGCCCCGATGCTGTCGGCAAAATCCTGGGTGACTACCGCCCCGCCCACCATGACCCTGGACGCGAGACCGCGCTCGCGGACAAGGGCGACCACATCTCCCATCTTGACCATGGTGGTGGTCATCAGGGCGGACAGACCGATGACCTTGGCCTTGACCTTGGCAGCCTCGTCCACGATGCGTGCGGCAGGCACGTCCTTGCCCAGATCCAGCACCTCGAAGCCGTGGTTGCGCAACATCAGGCAGACGATATTCTTGCCGATGTCGTGGATGTCTCCCTCCACCGTGGCCATGACGATAATCGCCTTTTCCTCTGCTTCCCCGCCCTTTTCCAAAAGCGGACGCAGCAGATTGAAGCCCCGCTGCATTGTTTCGGCGGAAAGCATGAGCTGGGGCAGAAAATATTCCTTGCGCTCGTATTTCTCGCCCACTTCCATGATGGCCGGGATGAGGTCCTCGTTCACGATACGCCCGGCCTCACGGCCCGTGTCCAGTTCGGCCCGGATCATATCCTCGATGGAATCCCTGGCTCCCAGAATGACGGCGTCGCCCAGGGTCTCGACCTTGCGGCGGGCCTTGGCGGGAGCGTTCCCCGAGCCGCCGGAGCCCGGCTTCCAATCCGAGTAGCCACTGATGAACGACTCGGCCTGGGCGTCACGGCCCAGCAGCACTTCCGCCGCTGCCATGGCTTCGCGCATGCGTACGGACCCCGGATTGGCGATGAACGAGGTCAGGCCGTTGGCCATGCTCATGACCGCGAAATTTGCATTGAGCAGCTCCCGCGCGGGCAGGCCGAAGGAAATATTGGACAGCCCCATGGTCGTGGCCAGGCCCAACGTGTCGCGGCAGTAACGCACCACGTCCAGGCAGGCGGCGCCGGCCTCGGGCTTGGAGGAGACCGTCAGCACCAGGGCGTCCACGCAGATGAGGCGGCGCGGAATGCCCAGGGCGTCGGCCTTGGCCAGCAGCTCTTCAAGGACCTGCAAGCGGTCCCGCGCACTGACCGGCAGCTTGCGGCCGATGAGCGGCAGCAGGATGAACGGCGCGCCGAACATCTTGCACAGCGGTCCCAGCCGCTCCAGGCGTCCGGGTTCACCGGAAATGGAATTGATGAGCGGCGAGCCGGGATAATTCCACAGACATTCCTCAATGGCGTCCATGTCGTTGGAATCGAAACACAGCGGTATCTGAAAGCGTTCCACCAGCAGCCTGCCCAGGGCGGGCAGCACGGTTTTTTCGTCCACCATGGGCGCACCCACGTTCACGTCCAGAATGCCCGCGCCCGCTTCGATCTGCTCTTCGGCCAGTTCCATGGCAAAGGTGAATTCGCCCTGCTGCAGTTCGTCGATGAGCCGCTGCTTGCCCGTGGGGTTGATGCGCTCTCCGATGATGACCGAAGGCAGGCCGAACCCCATGCGGGTGGACGCACCGCGCGAGGTCAGACTCAGTACGACGGGCCGCTCCGGCCTGTTGCAGGAAAAATCGTGGCCCTGCACGGCCTTGGCCAGGGCGCGGATATGGTCGGGCGTGGTTCCGCAGCAACCGCCCAGGGTCTTGGCCCCGTGCCCCGCAAACTTGGCGGTTTCGCGGGAAAAGGTCTCCGGGTCCAGCCGGAAGACGGTTTGGCCGTTTTCCACCTGGGGCAGCCCGGCATTGGGCTGGACGTGCAAAGGCGTGTCCAGCGCCTTGCCCATATGCCTCACCGTGGACATTATCTCGGCCGGTCCGGCCGAGCAGTTCACGCCAATAAGCTCCACGCCCATGTTCTGCATGGTTTCCACGAACACGTCGGGCGGCGTTCCGGTAAGGCTGATGCCGGACTCGAAGGTCATGGAGGTCAGGATGGGCAGGTCGCAGACCAGCCGGGTGGCGACCACCACGGCCCGTATCTCGGCCAGGTCGAAATGGGTCTCGGCCTTGATGAGGTCCACGCCGCCTTCCACCAACCCCTGGATCTGCTCCTTGTAGATATCCACCATCTCGCGGAAACTGAGAGGGCCGAGCGGCTGAATGAACAGGCCGGTGGGACCGACGCTGCCGGAAACAAAGATATCATCCCCGGCCACTTCACGGGCGAGCAGGGCCATGGTACGGTTCAGCGTACGCACGTCCACGGCTCCCTCAAGCTTGGGAGCGGATCCCCCAAAAGTGTTGGACGTCAGGATTTCCGCACCTGCCGCAATGTAGTCGAGGTGTATCTGACGGATGACCTCCGGTTTTTCCAGCCCCCACAGTTCGGGAGAACGGCCGGCGGGCAGTCCGCGGCCCTGAAGAAGCGTACCGTAGCCACCATCGTAGATATGGATGCGGTTGTCGGAAAGAAGCTTGCGGAAATCTGGCACGGTATTGGCCTCCGAAAATTTTGGCGTGGCGGGAGCGCGGTTTTCGCGTTTTGTCGGGCTTGCCTGCGGGCAATCCAATCTCCCGCGCGTGGGGCACGTTTACTCAAAAACGTTGAAAAGGACAAACAAAAACTATATATGGTATTGTTCAACCCTTACTCAAGCAGTCTGTTCGGATGTGCTGAAAACATCTGATGCGACAACATCATGACTCCAAAAAAAACACACAAGATATCCAAATCCAAAAGTTTGAACAAAGCGTCCCGAACGGCCCCGGAAACAACCACGGAAATGATTTCCGAATCATCCCGCAACACAGAGGCCGCCATGCCCAACGCAACACACGACGACACGCTCGACGAAGAGCTGGAACATACGTTTGACGACCCGATGGTCGAACTGGTCGATCCGGAGGAAACCGACGACCTCGACCTGGACGACGACTTCTCCGACGACATTGCGGACATCTCCGACGACGATACGGAGGACTTCGTCCTGCTGCCCGCCCGAAAGTCCAACGTGGCACCCGGCGACCCCCTGCAAATGTACCTCAAAGAGATCAGCCGTTTCCCTCTTCTGGACCCGGAAGAGGAAAAGGAACTCGCCCGCAGGGTGCGCGACTACAACGACTCGGACGCGGCCTTCCGGCTCATCAGCTCCCATCTGCGCCTCGTGGTCAAGATCGCCATGGACTTCCAGCGCCGCTGGATGCAGAACGTGCTGGACCTGATCCAGGAAGGCAATGTCGGCCTGATGCGCGCGGTCCAGAAGTTCGACCCGGAAAAGGGCATCAAGTTCTCCTACTATGCCGCGTTCTGGATCAAGGCCTACATCCTCAAGTTCATCATGGACAACTGGCGCATGGTCAAGATCGGGACCACCCAGGCCCAGCGCAAGCTGTTCTACAATCTGAACAAGGAACGGCAGCGGCTTCAGGCCCTGGGCTACGACCCCACCACCTCGGCCCTGTCCAAAAGCCTGGGCGTTTCCGCTGAGGAAATATCGGAAATGGACCAGCGGCTGTCCAAGAACGACATGTCCCTGGACCTGACCTATGGCGAGGATTCCAATTCCACGCGCATGGACTTTCTGCCCGCGCTCGGCCCCGGTATCGAGGAAACATTGGCCGACGACGAAATCAGCAGCCTGCTGTCCACCCACATCGACACCATCAGGCCCAAGCTCAATGAAAAGGAACTGGCCATTCTGGACGGACGCCTGCTCTCGGAAAATCCGCAAACCCTGCGTGAAATAGGCGAAGAGTACAACATCACCCGCGAACGGGTACGGCAGATCGAGGCCCGCCTGCTGCAAAAACTCAAGCTGCACCTGGCCAACCGGATCAAGGATTTTTCCGTGGACTGGATCCGCAAGGAAGAATAACCTGCAAAATGGCAACACCAACACCGGAGGACGCGATAACGCGCCCTTTTCCATATAACGTTTTTGCCGGATGAAAACATGACGCATGCCCATGCAACGCGCACGGTACTTTTCCAGAAACGGCTGATACGGACTTCGACCGCACCGAAACCGATCCGCCCGTTTCCGGCCTTCCTTGCGGCCCATCTCCTGGCTCTTGCCCTGCTCCTCCCCGGATGCGCCCAGCGCACACCCGCGCCGCAGGCAGAAACCGCCCCCATGACGCGGGAATCCGCAGCCTCATACGCCTATCTGGTCTTTCTGGACGCCTTCAAGTTCGGAAACATGAAAATCGCGGAAGAGGCAATCAACAAGGTCATAGAACTTGCCCCCACCCCCCAGGCCTACCTGGAAGCGGCCGAACTCCAATGGCGCATGGGCGGCGTGGACAAGGCCCGCGAAATCCTCAAGCAGGGGATGGAAGCCTTTCCAGGAAACTCGCTCATGACCCTGCGCCTGTCCGACGCCTATCTTGCCAAGCGGCGCCCGGAGGCCGCGGCCACCACCCTGGAAATCTACCTTCAGCAGCAGCCCGACGACACTGCCGTGCGGCTGCAACTGGCCAGGGTGTACATGGAAATGCACAAGGACGCCCAGGCCCTGGACGTTCTCAAGCCCATCGCCCCGGACCAGCAGAGCACCATGGTCCATGTGCTCAGAGCCAAGGCCAACGCCCGGCTCGGCCGGACCAAAAAGGCTGTTGACCTGTTGAAGGCGGCACTGGCCAAGGCTCCCGACGACATCACGCTGTGGGCCGAACTGGCCTACCTGTACGAGCTGAAAAAAGACTACGCAGCCGCGGAAAAGACCTATACCCACATGCTGGAGCTGGGCGAACACGCCGCCGAAGTCTGGCTGCGGCTTGTCAACCTGAACCTCAAGCTGAACAACCCGGACCGCGCCCTGGCCCTGACCCTGAGCGGTCCGGAAGACGTGCAGTTCCGGCTTGAAGCGGCCCGCATGTTCATCCTCGACCGCTTTCACGACCAGGCCCGCCAGGTCCTGACTCCCATGCAGGACCTGAACAATCCTCCGGACATGTTCAACTTCCTTATGGCGCTCCTGGCCTTGCAGGGCGATGACGATCCGGCCACCGCACTGACCTATCTGGACAAGATCCCGGACGGCAGCGAACTGGCCAACCGGGTTCTGAGCTACAAGGCGCACCTGCTCTTCACCCTGGGGCGCCTGGACGAATCCATGGACGTCGTGGAACAAGGCATGCAACGCTTTCCGGACATCAAGGACTTTTACGAAATCCAGTCCTGGATTCTTGAGGACCAGGCCCGGTACGGCGAAGCCGAAACAGCCCTGACCAAGGCCCTGGAAAAATGGCCCGAGGACACGGACTTCCTGTACCGTCTGGCCCTTGTCCAGGAAAAACGCGGACAGCGGGCCAAATCCATGGAAATAATGGAACGCATCATCATCCTGGACCCGGAACACGCCGACGCACTGAACTACGTGGGGTATGTCCTGGCCGATGAGAAGCACGACCTGGACCGCGCCCTGGTGCTCGTCAAAGCTGCGCTCAAACAAAAGCCGGACAGCGGCTACATCCTGGACTCCCTGGCCTGGGTATACTACCGCATGGGACGTCTGGACCAGGCCTGGGAAACCATCCACCGGGCCGTGACCCTGCAACCCGACGCCGACCCGGCCATTTGGGAACACTACGGCGACATCGCCGTGGCCCTCAAGCGCAAGGCCGATGCCCGCAAGGCCTACACCAGGGCATTGAATATGAAGGGCGGCGAGTCCCTGGCCCCGGAGGACGCTTCCCGCATCCAGAGGAAACTGGAACAATTGTAATGACCGGCACATTGCGCAGCTTCCTTTCGGGCAGTACCGGCAGCCCGCGCCGGACGACACGCCCGTTGTTCGTCCGGCTGTGCGTGGTGGCCGCGGCCTGCCTGCTGCTTACCGCGGGCTGCGCTTTGCAAACCGCGCCCGCGCCGCCCGATTCCCGCGTGGACCTGTACGCCGCAGACACCCCCGAAGCTTTCTGGCGGATCATCCGGCAGCCGGGTGTGAAATTCCGGCCGCAGAACATGACCGCCCACGCCAGCCTGTACGTAAGCGAGGGACACAAGTCCGCGCGCATGCGCCTGGATCTGTGGGGCAGCACCGCCCTGCCCCTGCGCCTGGACCTGCGCTCCAGCATCGGCTCTCCCCTGGCCTATGCCCGCGAGGACAAGGCCGCCTGGACCATCTTCTATCCCGACTCCAACCGGGCCTATTCCCACACCGACGCCCGCCGCGCCCTGCCCGCCCTGGACCTGCCCCTGCCCTTCAGCCTGCGGGACATGGCCCTGCTGCTGACCGGCCACGGTTTCCGGCTTCTGACGACCGCCTACCAAACCGCCACCCCCCTGCAGGCCGGGGGCTGGACGTACACGTTCGCAACAGGCCCCATTCAGCAGGCCGACTTCGACCCGGCCGGAAACATCACCCGCCTGCAAAGCGCCACCCCCGAGGGCTGGATCATGGAGCTGTCCCGCTACGGCGAAAACGAATTTCCCTTGTCCCCCGGCAAGATCGTCCTGTCCATGGCCCAGGACAAGACCGCCAGAATTTTTCTCAAATCCCTTGCCATTCGGCGGCAACCCTGGCCAGACAACGCCACTGCCCTGAACCTGCCCCAGGAGGTCGATCCCATTCCCCTGGACGGACGGCCTTCTCTTTATTAATGCCCCCCTTGGGTGTAGAGTGCTTCCAACCAAACCGAGGATACCAATGAGCCTGAAAAACCATTGCTCCTGCTCCGACAACCGCCACGATCCCATAACCACCTTTGTGCTGGGACTGCGGGTTCTCGGAAGCGAGATCACCTGGATGCTGCTGCGCCTTCTGGCCGGGCTGGAAATCCGCCAGCTCGAGAGCCGTCTGCGCAAGGAACGCAAGGAACACGAAAGACTGCGGACCTTGTGGCTGGCCGGAAGGGCCGAAGGGGAGGACATGCTTCTGGCCGCGCGTCAGGCGGAATTTCTGAGTGAAGAGCTGGATTTCCTGCGCAAGGAAATCCCGGTACGACGCGAGCGGTTCGAAGCCTCGCGCAAGGAACGCTGGGGATTGTAGGCAACCAACCGTCCCTGCGGAGTATTCCCTCCGCAAACGGCGGACAAAGAAACGCAAAAAGGAACAGACTTCCATGCCAACCATATTCATCGCCTCGGACCATGGCGGATTCCATCTCAAACAGGCCGTCCTCGACCATCTGGCCGCGCAGGGCATCACGGCACAGGATCTGGGACCGGAAAACACCCAGTCCTGCGATTATCCCGAATACGCCAAGGCCCTGTGCCGCAAGGTACTGGACACGGAAAACAGCCTGGGCATCCTGATCTGCGGAACCGGCATCGGCATGGACATGACAGCCAACCGTTTTCCCGGCATCCGCTCGGCCCTGTGCCACAACGAGTTCACCGGACGCATGGCCCGTTCGCACAACAACGCCAACGTGCTCTGCATGGGCGAACGCGTCCTGGGACCAGGCGTGGCCCTGTCCATCGTGGACGTGTTCCTGAATACGGATTTCGAGGGGGGCCGCCACGCCCGTCGTGTGGATATGATCGACGCCGCCGCGTCCGAATAACTCCGCACTTCGAGGCAAGGGCCATTTTCGCGCAACGCCAAAGCCGCCGCAGACGCGGCACATAGGAATCAATTTCATGGACCAGCAGATCGTCAACACCGTCAAAGGGTTGATCATGGACGCCACCCGCCAGGCAAACTCCGGCCATCCCGGCGGAGCCATGTCCTCGGCCGATTTCGCCACCATTCTCTACAAGGAATTTCTCAAGTTCGACCCGGACAATCCGAACTGGTTCGACCGCGACCGGTTCATCCTGTCCGCCGGGCACGAGTCCATGCTTCTGTACGGCCTGTTGCACCTCAACGGCTGGCTGGACATGGAAGAAATTAAGAATTTCCGCCAGTTCGGCTCCAAGACACCCGGCCACCCCGAACACGACGTAACACCCGGCGTGGAAGCCACCACCGGCCCCCTGGGCCAGGGTGTGGCCATGTCCGTGGGCATGGCCGTGGCCGAAGCCAAGCTTCGGGCCAAACTGGGCCGGGACATCTGTGACCACTTCACCTACGTGCTGGCCTCGGACGGCGACCTCCAGGAAGGCGTCTCCTTCGGCGCGGCCACCCTGGCAGGAGTCTGGGGGCTAGGCAAGCTGATCGTGTACTACGATTCCAACAAGATCCAGCTGGCCGGTCCCACCTCCCGCGTGGACTGCACCGATTTCCGAAAAATCTACGAAGGCGTCTGCTGGCAGGTCATCGACGTGGACGGCCACAACCACGAGGAAATCCGTCAGGCCATCAGAAACGCCCAGGCCGAAACCTCCAAACCAACCCTCATCATCGGCCACACCATCATGGCCAAGGGCACGGACTCGCGTGAAGGCGACTACAACACGCACGGCGCGCCCCTGCCTGCCGAGGAAATCGCGGCCAGCAAAAAAAAGCTCGGCCTGCCCGCGGACAAGTTCTTCTACGTAGCCGACGATGTCGTGGCCGCCTACCGCGCCCGCTTCCCGCAACTGGCCGAGGCCTCCAACCAGTGGAGCAGGCGCCTCGGCGACAAGCTTTCCGCCGACGCCGCCTTCAATGAGGACTGGCAGTGGACCAACAAGAAGCGCGAGGACCTGCGCTTCGACTGGCCCGAATTCACGCCCGGAGAAAAAATCGCAACACGCAAGGCCTGGGGCGCGGCCCTGAACGCCTTGATCGACCAGCTCCCCACTCTGGTGGGCGGCTCGGCCGACCTGGACCCCTCCAACCAGACCGTCAATTTCCGCGAAACCACCGGCAACTTCGCCGCCGCCACTCCCGAGGGCCGCAACCTGGCCTGGGGCGTGCGCGAATTTCCCATGGGCGCCATCTGCAACGGCATTGCCCTGCACGGAGGGCTGATCCCCTTCGGCGCGACCTTCCTGACCTTTTCCGACTACATGCGCAACGCCCTGCGCATGTCCGCGCTGCAAAAGCTGCCCGTGCTCAACATCTACACCCACGACTCGTTCTACCTGGGAGAGGACGGCCCCACGCACCAGTCCATAGAACATGTCTCCAGCCTGCGGCTGATCCCGAACATGCTGGTGATGCGTCCGGCCGATGCCAACGAGACCTGCGCCTGCCTGGAACTGGCCCTGCGCCAGCCCGAAACCCCGGCCTGCGTCATGCTCACCCGACAGGGCCTGCCCGTCATGGACCCGGCCCAATACCCGGCCGCAGTGGACGGCCCGGCCAAAGGCGGCTACATCCTTCAGGATTGCGACGGCCAGCCCGACGTGGTCATCGTGGCCAGCGGCTCGGAAGTCAGCCTGTCCCTGGAGGCCGCGGCCCTGCTCAAGGACAAGGCCGTGCGCGTGGTCAGCATGCCCTGCATGGAACTCTTCGACGCCCAGGACAAGGCCTACAGGGACTCGGTCATTCCCGATTCCGCCGGGGTTCTGGCCGCGGCCGAAGCGGGCCGCCCTGAACTGTGGCATAAATACGTGGGCAAGAACGGCGTCATTCTGGGCCTCTCCCACTTTGGTCATTCCGCCCCCAGCTCCGTGCTGGCCGAAAAATACGGTTTTACCGCTGAAAACCTCGCGGCCATGATCCGCGAAAAGTTCTAGGAGGAAGAATGGAAGCCCCTACCCGCAATCTGGCCCTCGACCTGGCCCGCGTGACCGAAGCGGCCGCCCTGGCATCCGCCCGCTGGCTCGGCCGCGGAGACAAGGAGTCCGGCGACAAGGCCGCCGTTGATGCCATGCGCAAATCCTTCTCCACCCTGGATATTGAAGGCCGCGTCATCATCGGCGAAGGTGAAAAGGACGAAGCCCCCATGCTCTACAACGGGGAAAAGGTCGGTTCAGGAAACGGGCCGGGCATGGACGTTGCCGTGGACCCGGTGGAAGGCACGCGCCTGCTGGCCTATGGCCGTCCCAACGCCATTTCCGTGGTGGGCATGGCGCCCAAGAACACCATGTTCAACCCCGGTCCCAGCTTTTACATGAAAAAGCTGGTGGTTCCCGAGGCTGCCCGCGACATCGTGGACCTCGACGCACCCGCCGACGAAATCCTCCTCAAGATCGCCAAGGTCCTGGGCAAGGACGTGGACGACATGACCGTGTTCGTGCTGGACAAACCCCGCCACGCCAAGATCATCGATGAAATCCGCCGCGCAGGCGCACGCATTCTGCTTCATACGGACGGCGACATCACCGGCTCGCTCATGGCCGTCGATCCAAAATCCGACGTGGACGTGATGATGGGCACGGGAGGCACGCCCGAAGGCGTGCTCACGGCCATCGCCATCCGCATCATGGGCGGCGCCATGCTTGCCAAACTCGACCCGCAGCTGGTGGACGAAAAAAACAACCTCATCAACGCCGGCATCGACACCCGTCGCGTGTACACGGAAAAAGACCTGGTAAAAAGCCAGGACCTGTATTTTTCGGCCACGGGCATTTCCGGCGGCTCGTTCCTCAAGGGCGTGAGCTTCTCCGGCAGCGGAGCCACCACGCACACCATGAGCATGCGCGGGTTGACCGGTTCCATCCGCTACATGGAGGCCGTGCACAACTTCGATACCCTGATGAAGGTCAGTAACGTAAAATACGATTGATCGTAATAAAACCAGACTATCACTTTTCGGCGCGGCGTGTTTTTCTCACGTCGCGCCGAAATCTTTGACAGCCCACGGCTTGACAAACCCTCACCCGGCAGAGAAACATAGAGATGTTCGACCTGCCCTGACGCTGTTTTTGAATACTGTTTTCCCAGCAGCCCAACAACGGATCGAAACATGGCCGGTTCCCCGCAGCATTTCATCCTCATTGTCGCGCCGGACAAACAGGCGGGTCTGCCCATTGCCAAATCCCTCAAGACCCTGGGATACGACAATCTCTCCTTTGCCCCGGACCTGAACTCGGCGATAGCCAAACTCCGCTCCTCCCCCGTTGCCCTGATCGTCGCGGACCAGCCCGAAGGCTCGGTGGCCGCGTTCAAACTTTTCCAGGGATTGCGCAAGGCCGCGCCGTACAGGAATCTTCCCTTTGCTGGGCTTGTCGGCGGCGATGCGGCCAAACTTGCCCGGGCCGCGGCCAAAGACCCCCACGCCGTGTTCCTGACCAAACCCTTTCCCCAGGACGCCCTGCGCAAGGCGCTTTCAGGACTTCTCAACGGATCGGCAGCGGCCCTCCCCCCCCAGACGCCCGCATTCGCCGCGCCGTCGGAGGCCGAGTCTTCCCCGGCCATTGTCTCGCAGGACTCGGCCACCCGCCATCCGCACACCTTGGAAGGCGGCCTCGCCAGCCTGGAGGAATGCGACGGAAAACAGGCCAAAACGATTTTCGAAGCCATGCTTAAAAGCCAGGGACCATCCTGCCTCGCCTACATGGGACTGGCCAACGCCTTTCTGCTTCTGGGCCAGCGTGGAGGCTACCGCAGCGCTCTGGACCGGGCAGGGGATCTCGCCAGGACTCCAGCCCCGGCGCAGGCCGTGGCTGTCCCGGCCGCATCCGCCGCCCCGACGGAGAAGGCAGGCCCTTCCGCTCCGGATGACGTTCCCGCCGCAGGGAAAATCCACGGCATCTGGCACAGCCTGTCCCCAAAGGAGCGCCGCCAGAAAGCCTATGACAGCTTTGCTCCCTCGCATGAAAAAAGAAGCTCCCTCCGGCTCTTCGTGCCGGACTGGCAGGTCCGCCTCGCGGATAAGAAGATCGAATTGCAAGCGGTGGACCTGAGTGCCACGGGACTGTGCTTCGAAGCCCTGCGTCCGCCCCTGGAAAAGGGCGCAAGCCTGAATGTGGAGCTGGTCAACCGCGGCGAGGTCGTTCTTACCGGGCTTATGCTGGCCGTCATGCGGGTCGAAAACAACATTATCGGCTGCCGCTTTGCCTCGCTCACCCGCCAGCAGGAAAAAGACCTCACCCATTTGCTGGCTGAGGAGCAGCGCAAGGGAGCCAACGTGACCGATGAATTCGACAAGACAGGAAAAAAGGAAAAAAAGGTTATCAAACTTTCCTTCTAGTGTGGCCTTTGTAAAACTCATGTCGTATTTTGCGGAGGACAGCGATGCGCAAAAGCACGGTTTCCCGCTCGATTGCGCCACCCTGGCACCTTGACGCCAGCGTGCCGCAATAATCTGGTTGTTTATGAAACACGGCGCAGGTCCGGCATATGAAAACCGGACCGTGGGCCCGTTGGTTGCACTCAAATTCCGCAAACCGGAAAAGGGGATTCCTTGTGAACGAAAAAATCGCTCTGTTCGGATTCAACGGCGAGGCTTTGTGTTTCGTGCACGTTCTGCTCAACGCCCTGGACATGAAGGAACGCGGCAACTCCCCGCTGATCGTGGTCGAAGGAGCCAGCGTCAAGGCGCTGGCAGAAGTCGCCAAGGAAGGACACCCCTTTCACCAGCTGTACACCAAGGCGCGGCAGGCCGGACTCTTTGCCGGCGCCTGCAAGGCCTGCTCTGCCAAGATGGGCGTCCTGGACGACATCAAGGCCCTGGGCATGCCCCTGCTGGCCGACATGAACGGCCACCCGTCCATGGGCGCGTACATGGAACAGGGATATCGGATCATCACATTTTAGATTTGCGCACAACATACTGAAATAAAAGGTCCTCTCACCATAGTGGACCTTTTTTTTATAAAAAAAATTAAAACCGTGGATGTTTTTCCTCTTGAAGTCGTATCTCTTTATGAAGACATGCCGGTCTTTTATCTCGGACGACCCGACCCAGGAATACCACTGGAGTTCCAGTACATGCTGAAGCACACTGATCGGGAAAAGATAATATGATAGATCTGAATCAATGCATTGCCGGAAACAAACGGGCCTGGGACGCATTCGTGGAAACCCATGCCAAGGGCATATACTCCACCGTGCTGCGGGTTTTCCGCACCAGGGTTCCATGTCCTGACCCGGCAGACGTGATGGATGTGGCCCAGAACGTATTCATACGTCTGGTGAAAGACGACTATAAACTGCTCCGGAGTTTCGATCCCAACCGTGCCAGTCTCAAAACCTGGCTGACGGTCGTCACCCGCAGCACTGCACTGGATTTTCTCAAAAGCGGATTTTATGGAGCCACACTGCATCTGGTCGGCGTCGAGGACGTGGAGGATTTCGGAAAAAATGATCCCCCCTGGCCTCCTGGGATGGATATCCCCCCCAGCCTGCTGACCTCGCGCCAGGAAATGGTTTTGCGCATGCTCTTCGAGGACGACTGCGGCACAGACGATGTGGCGGAAGTGCTGGGTGTGGACAGGCAGACGGTACGCAGTCTCAAACACCAGGCCCTGGAACGGCTGCGAATCCATTTTTCCCCGGAATGCGCATAAATATTTTTTGGATACTGCCGATAAGTGAAAAGTTTTAGAATTTTCTTATAAGATACGGATCCCAAAAACCCAAGGAGCTGGTTCCATGGATGGAACAAAGACACCAGGGAAGGACCGTCCCCCAAAGGTCTGCGGATGCATGGACAACATGACCATGGCCGCCTACCTGGACGGAATGCTGAGCACCCCACAAAGGGAAGTGTGTGAACGCCATTTCGCGGTGTGCGCGGAATGCCGTAAGGCCCTGGCCGAATTGTCCGAGCTGCTGCGCCCCGAACGCATCGTGGTTCCCTCAGCGGTCAAGGACCGGGCCAGAAAATTGGTTCTCTCTACAAAGGAGGAACATAACATAGAAGAGATCAAGCCAGCATAGGGGAAACATTACTCCCGCCTGCTCCCGTCAATGAACGGGGCAAGGCACGATGTTCTCGCTGCCGTTCTCCCGCCCTACGGCTCTCTTTGCCGTATTGCGTGAACATGTGCCGTATCCATCGGTTTCCCCTCCCATATGCCTGTCCTGGCTTGCATTCGGCGCGTTCCGTACCGGGAAAGGTGCGTCACAAACACGCCTGAAGAACAGGGGTATATTAAATTTCCGAGTTGCCGACCGGCATGTCTTCGCGTGGCGATTTATCGGAACGGGACCGTTGCGGCCCCGCTCCTTCAGCAACAACGCAGCGACGCGGAGGCAATCATGGCAACTGTTACCGATGTGAACTCATACCTGAACGCGCTTCAGCCGACAGCATCGTCCACTTCGTCCACGGATCTGGACAAGGACGATTTCCTTAAGCTGTTCGTCGCCCAGCTGGAAAACCAGGACCCGCTCAACCCCATGGAGGATCAGGAAACCCTGGCCCAGCTCGCCCAATTCTCCAGTCTGGAGCAATTGGCCAACCTCAATACGCAGATGGCCAGCATTGCCGAGGTCATGAAATCCCAGAGCTTCCAGAACGCAACCAACTACATCGGCAAGTCCGTACTGGCGGGCGGCAACGGAATTGCTCTTTCCGGCGGAACAGCCACCACGGTCACCTACACCCTGCCCTCGGACGCCAAGCAAGTAAGCGCCAACATTGTGGACAAGGACGGCAACATCATCGAAACCGTCAGCCTGGGCGAGAAAAGCTCCGGGGAATACGACTTCACCTGGAACGGCAAGGCCTATAGCGGCTCCACCATGGCGGACGGGCAATATACCGTTGAATTCACCGCCACCGACAGCGAGGGAGCGTCCGTGCTGGTCTCCACGCAGGTGGCAGGCAAGGTGGAAAGCGTCAGCATGGAAAACGGCAGCGTGGTCCTGGAACTGGAGGACGGCCGCACCATCGCCCTGAGCGATGTCTACACCATCACCAATACGGACAATGCGGAAAGCAAGGCGGCGTAACCCCGCAAGGAGAAGAGTATGAGCATCACAGGCTCCATGTACAGCGGCATCAGCGGCCTGCACACCCACAGCCAGGCCATGAGCGTCATCGGCAACAATCTGGCCAACCAGAGCACGTACGGCTTCAAGAGTTCCAGCACACAGTTCCAGGATCTCTTCTACCAGTCCGTCAGCACGGGCGGAGGAGTCGGACAGGTGGGGCAGGGTTCACAGGTCTCGGCCATCATGAGTTGTTTCGGCCAGGGACCCTACGAAAGCACTTCCACAGCCACGGACGTGGCCATCGGCGGCAACGGCTTTTTCGTGGTGAAAAACGCGGATACCAATGAAAGCTTCTACACCAGGGCGGGCAACTTCCGATTCGACAAAGACGGCAATCTGGTCGACACGCACGGTTACATAGTCCAAGGGTGGGAAGTGGAACAGGGATCATCCGGCGGCAAGGTGCGCACCACGGGTTCCTCCGGCAACATCCGGCTGGAAAATTTCCAGTCGCCGCCCCAGGCAACCACGTCCGTGACCATGCGCATGAACCTCAACTCCCAGGACGCGGACAAGTCGGCCGACAGCACGGACCCGTTTTTCTCCCTGCTCAAGAACTGGAACGGTCAGAGCGATCCGCCCCTGGCCTCGTCGCGCTACGCCACCCAGAACACCATCAAGGTCTACGACGAAAACGGCACGGCCCACGATCTGACGGTCTACTTCGACCCGGTCAAGGATTCCACCGTGACCAGCGGAGCCGGCGGCAAGCAGGTCTGGGAATTCATCGTCACCGCGCCTCCGGGAGTGGACGGCCGCATCCTGGGCGGAACCAAGGTGGCGGGCACCTCGGCCGCCGGACTGCTCATGGCAGGCACCATGAGCTTCGACGCGGCCGGCAACATGATAGGCATGAGCGCCTTCACCCTCGGCTCGGGAGCCAGCGGCAACCTCAAGGGGCTGGACCAATGGACCCCGGCATCCTTTTCGCAAAACGGTCTGCCCGTGTTCACGGCCAACTTCTCCAACCTGTCCAACGCCAGTTCGGCCACTTCTGCCAATGCCAGGCCCATTGAAATGAACTTCGGGCTGAGCAACCAGGACATATCCGGAACCGGCTGGACCGGGGCCTGCTCTAATGCCTCGGTGGCCAAAACCTCGCTGGGCTCGCTGAACAACTTCACCCGGCCGCAAGTCAACGGCCAGGCCAGCACAAGCTACGACGAATCCGGCTCCACAGCCATCAACCAGACCCAGGACGGCTACGGCGCCGGCTTTCTGCAAAGCATCAGCGTCAACCGCGACGGCGTGCTCACGGGCCACTACTCCAACGGCCAGGTTCTGGACCTGTACGCACTGACCCTGGCCAACTTCACCAGTACGGACGGTCTGTATCGGGAAGGCGGCAACCTGTTCTCGGCAACCAGGGATTCCGGCCCGGCCACCACCGGTCTGGCGGGAGTCGGCGGCCTGGGAACCGTATCCTCCAACACCCTGGAACAGTCCAACGTGGACACCGCGGAACAGATGGTCAAGATGATCACCACGCAACGCGGCTTCCAGGCCAACAGCAAGATCATCACCACAGCGGACACAATGCTCCAAGAGGTCATCCAGCTCAAGCGCTAACGCCTTGGATGATCCCGATGCCGCAGGAGGCTCGTCATGATCAACTCGCTGTATTCCATGGGACTGTCGTCGCTGTTGAACACGCAGTATGCCATAAGCGTGCATGGCAACAACGTGACCAACGCGGACGTCGAAGGATATCGGCGTCGCAGCGTGGAAATGGAATCCCGCCAGACCCTGGACATGGGATTCGGAACCATCGGAACCGGCGCGACCATTGCCAATATCCAGCGCAACCTGAATCGGTTCATCGAGGAACAGTATCTGGAACGCCAGGGCGAATCGAGCAAATGGGAAACACTGACCGGGCAGATCAACCAGGCGGAACAGCTGTTCAAATCCGGAGACAGTTCAGGGCTGGCAAACATCCTCGGACAATTCTGGACAGCATGGGAAACCGTGTCCGCCAACCAGGGGTCTTCGGGATCCCGCTCCGACCTTCTGGGCAAGGCCGAAAGCCTGACCCAGCAGTTCCAGCTCATGCGCTCGGCCCTCGACAACCAACAGCAGCAGATCGACGAGCAGCTCCGGCAGGAAGTGGACGATGCAAACCAGGTCCTGAGCGACCTGGCCGGTATCAACAAGGCCATTGCCGCCAGCCCGGACAACAATGCCCTCCTGGACAAACGCGATGCTCTGCTTCGTGACCTGACGGAAAAAATCGGCATCAAGACCAGCATCCATGCCGACGGACAGGTCACGGTCAGCACCACGAACGGACGCAGCCTGGTGTCCGGCAGCAACCACTACAGCCTCAGCTTTGACGGCCCGAGCCGGGAAAAGGCTCTTACTCCCGGCTCGGGCTTCCAGGGCGATATCTATTACGAAGGAACCAGCAACTCCGAACTGACCATAGACGTGCTGACGGCCGGTCCGGCCGACGGCAGCGCAGGCGCGGCCACCTACAGGGTATCCCTGGACGGAGGACAAACCTGGCTGGAAAACACAGACGGCACGCCCAAGGTCTTCACGGCGGGCGATGCGGACAACTCCGCCACAGTAGACGGCGTCAAGGTCTGGTTCGGCCAGAGCGACAACAGTTCAGCCACGGCAACCACCAACCTCGGCCAGGGCGACCGCTTCACCATCGTTCCCAAGTCCTCGGTCTACTGGAACAAGACCACCTCCACCAAGGAATGCATCGCGCCCTACCCCCCCGACGTGACGGGCGGGTCCGGACGCGAAAGCGGCGGAAGCATCATCGGCTTGCTGGCGGCTCGGGACAGTTGTCTGGGAGAATACAGCAAGCAGCTGGACACCATGGTCGACAGTCTCGTCTGGGAGGTCAACCGACTCCATTCCCAGGGGGCCAACGGCCAGCATCACAGCTCGCTGAGAGGCCAGGAAACCGCGGAGAGTTCCAGCGTGCCCCTGGCCAAGGCAGGACTCCACTTCGGCGACCGACTGACCGAGGGAAGCTTCTCCTTTGCCCTGTACGACAGCGCCACCGGAGATGCCTTGGGGAAAACCGCCGTGGACTTTTCATCCATCGTCCCGCCGGGACAGGCCACATTCGACCCGGCCCAGCATTCCCTGGAAGACGTGCGCGACGCCATCAACGCCTCCATGGGCGGCAATGTCACGGCAAGCATAGAAAACAACGCCCTGGTCCTGACCTCGGGCAACAACACGAAATTCGAACTTGCCTCCGATACCTGCGGCCTGCTGGCCGGATTGGGCATCAACAACTTCTTCGACGGCCACAATTGCGACGATCTGAGCGTTTCCAAGGACCTCATCAACAACCCGTCGGCAATCTGCGTGGGTCACGTCAACGGGGCCGGCGAAATCAACGAAGGCGACGCGGAAACAGCCAAGGCCCTGGCCGAACTCGCCACCAAGACCGTCCTCTTCCAGGGGACATCCTCCAGCCAGGAAACAACCTTCTCTGACTTTCTGGCCGGACTGACCTCCCAGGTGGGGGCGGACGCATCCAGCGCCAAGTTCTCCTACCAGGCCCAGCAGGCCCTGAGCCTGGACCTGTACAACAGGCAGGAAGCCGTGGGCGGCGTCAATGCGGACGAGGAAATGACAACGCTCCTGCAACTCAACAAGAACTACGCGACCGCTTCGCGGCTTATACAAACGGCTTCGGAGATGTTCGACACCATACTTGCCCTCAAGTAGGCGTCGCAGCACACCAAGGAGGTTCCCATGCGAGTCAGCCAGAACATGCTGTTCAACACCTCGCTGAACAACATGAACAAATCCCTGTCCGAGCTGTTGCGGCTTAACGAGATAGGCTACACGCAAAAGCGCATCAACAGTCCATCCGACGACCCGGCAGGAGCGACCACAGCCCTGAGATTGCGCGCGCAAAGCTCGCAAATATCAGGTTATGAAAGCAACATCAGCACGGCCAAAGGATGGCTCGAACTGGCCGACTCCACCCTGACACAGGCCAGCACCCTGCTTTCCGACATCAAAGAAAAGGCCGAACAAGGCGCCACCGACACCCAGACCGCAGCGCAACGCAGCATGATCGCCGACCAGGTGCGTCAGCTCATGCGCCAGATGGTTTCCCTGTCCAACACCGAATACACGGGCAAATCCATCTTTGCCGGGCACAAGATCGACTCCAACGCCTACGAGGAAATCCTCTCTGCCACCAGCCTGGACAGCAACATTCCCGATTCGGCCATCGAGCAGGTCCAAGGTTCGGCAGATTACTCCGTAAAGGTGGAATTCCTGGACTCCGGAACCGTGGGCGGGGCAACCGACCTGCAATACCGCTACTCCAAGGACGGCGGATCCACCTGGACAACAGCCACCCTGGCCGCGGGTTCGCAAACCCTGAACTGCGGCGGAGCCAACCTCACCCTGGCCAACACCACGGCCGTGACAGGACGCGTCGGTGATACCGAGGGGTCCGCCTTCATTCTCCGGCCGGCCGTACAGTACATGGGCGACGACCAGGACGACGTCAGTGTCACCAAGTATGGAGCCGCCGACGTCAACGCCGACGCCGAAGGAAACTTCCTGACCGGCACCGTGGTCCGCATAGACTCCAACGCGACCGTGCCCGGCCCCGTGCAGTACTCCTACAGTCTGGACGGCGGAAACTCCTGGGTCAGCGGGCTGAACTCCAGCAACGGCCGCCTGGCCGTGCCCGGCGGGACGCTGGAGCTGACGCCCGGTACAGGCAATACCATCAGCCAGGGCGACCAGTTCACCTTGGACCAGCGGCAAGCACGCATAAGCGTCAATATCTCACAAGACAGCGAAGTGGAGGTGAACAACGTGGGCAAGAGCATCTTTGGCGGACTCTACCAGCAACCCGGCGCAAACCACGCCAGCGCGGACCCGGCCGACGACGGCAATCTCTACGAAACCCTCGGGGAGCTCATCGGCTATCTGGAAACCAACGACAAGGACGGAGTCGCCGGCTGTCTGGACAAACTGGAACAATCACAGATACGGCTTCTGTCAGGCGCGGCCGATACCGGGGCCAGGCTGCAACGCATAACCCACTGCTCCACCGCCCTTGATACGCAGCAGGACAATCTGACGACCAGCCTTTCCGGCGTGGAGGATGCGGATCTTTTCAAACTGACCACAGATACCGCACGGGCCCAGCTGATATACAACTCCGTACTCAAGACATCCACGGACATCATGAACCTTTCCATCCTCAACTATCTCTAGGTTGTCCACCCGCCTGCGCGGGGAAGGAGGATGGTGGCTGGCTTACGCGGAAGGTGCGGGGATGGGCTGGACATACGTTGAGACACGTAGCGTTTTTCCACACGTCCGCGGAAGGCCGCGGTTCATCCCCGCATGCTTGGGGAACGCTCATGCAAAAAAGCAAACCATTCAGGTTCATTCTCCTTCGCTCAAAATCTCCCTATTGTTTCACCCGCAAATGCAGCAGATTGTCTAACCAGAAAAAACCAGGCAAAATTTAAATGACACACGTGGCTTTTTTTTCTGGCCCCATGCCATGCCAGATTATGTTCTGGTAAAAGGCAACATTCGCCGCCCCCATCAGGGGAAGCCCAAGAACCGTCACGGTCCCGCCAAAGCCCCACCACCCCCCTCTTTCATTAGACAGGCAAAAAAAAATCGCATATGGAGAGTGGTTCACTTGGACTGCGGATATATCGGAAACTTCCGGCTTGAAACGCAGGTTCACACATTCAGGACACCATGAAAAACATACGAAATTTCAGCATTATAGCACATATCGACCACGGCAAGTCCACCTTGGCGGATCGAATTCTCGAAATTACCGGACTGGTGGGTGACAGGCAGCGTCGGGAACAGTATCTGGACCGCATGGAACTGGAACGCGAACGGGGCATCACCATCAAGGCGCAGTCCGTACGCATTCCGTACACAGCCGCCGACGGCCAGAAATACATCCTGAACCTCATCGACACGCCGGGCCATGTGGACTTTTCCTACGAGGTCTCGCGTTCGCTTTCCGCCTGCGAGGGCGCGTTGCTGGTGGTGGACGCCACACAGGGGGTGGAGGCGCAGACATTGGCCAACGTGTATCTGGCGTTGGACAACAATCTGGAGATCATCCCGGTTCTGAACAAGATCGACCTGCCCAGCGCGGACGAGGAGCGGGTTGCCAACGAGATAGAGGAAGCCATCGGCCTGGACTGCTCCGGCGCCGTGGCGGTGAGCGCCAAAAGCGGACTGAACGTGGACAAGGTGCTGGAACGCATCGTGTCCGATCTGCCGCCCCCCATCGGGGATCCGGACGCGCCGCTCAAGGCGCTGATTTTCGACTCCTGGTACGACACCTACCAGGGGGTCGTGGTCTTGTTCCGCATCATCGACGGTTCGCTCAAGCCGGGCCAGAAGATCATGATGTATTCCAACAAGACGGAATTCGAAGTCACGGACCTGGGCGTCTTTTCCCCGGACGCCATCAAGGTGAAGCATCTTGGGCCGGGCGAGGTCGGTTTTCTCACGGCCAGCATGAAGGATCTGTCCGAAGCAAAAGTGGGCGACACCATCACCACGCCGGGCAATCCCACGCTCAGCCCGTTTCCAGGTTTCCAGGTCGTCAAACCCATGGTGTTCTGCGGCCTGTATCCGGTGGAACCGGCGGAGTACGAAATACTCAAGAGCGCCCTGGAAAAACTGCAACTCAACGACGCGGCCTTTTCCTACGAGCCGGAGACTTCCCAGGCGTTGGGATTCGGCTTCCGCTGCGGTTTCCTGGGCCTTCTGCACATGGAGATCATCCAGGAGCGGCTGGAACGGGAGTTCCAGGCCAAGCTCATCGCCACCGCGCCCAGCGTCATCTACCAGGTGGAAACCACCAAGGGCGAGACCCTGCGCATCGACAATCCGAGCAAGCTGCCCGATCCGCAGTACATCAACACCGTGGCCGAACCTTACGTACGCATGGAGATCCACGTTCCCAACGAATACGTAGGCGGCGTGCTCAAGCTGTGCGAGGAAAAACGCGGCATCCAGAAGGACATGAAGTATCTGACGTCCACCCGGGTGATCATCACCTACGAGCTGCCCTTTGCGGAAATCGTGTTCGATTTCTTCGACAAGCTCAAGTCCCTCACACGGGGCTACGCCTCCATGGACTACGAAGTGATCGACTTCCGCGTTTCCGACATGGTCAAGCTGGACATCCTGATCAACGGCGACAAGGTGGACGCCATGTCCACCATTGTGCACCGCGAAAATTCGGCGCGTATCGGACGCAATCTGGCCTTGCGCCTCAAGCGGACCATTCCGCGCCAATTGTTCGAGGTCATCGTGCAGGCCGCCATCGGAAACAAAATCGTCGCCCGCGAACGCAACGCGCCGTTGCGCAAGAACGTGACCGCAAAATGCTATGGCGGCGACATCACCCGAAAGCGTAAGCTTCTGGAAAAGCAGAAGGAAGGAAAAAAGCGCATGAAGCGCATGGGCAACGTGGAAGTGCCGCAGGAGGCCTTCCTGGCAGCTCTCAAAGCGGGCGACGACGACTAGAAACAGACGCCGGACGCAACCGACAGCCCATTCCGCGGCGCTGCCGTACCCCGGATGGCTCATGCTTTCCGCGAGCGCGACACAAACACGACTTCAATCCTTTGGTAAGGAAAACATAATGAATCCCAAACTGATCAAGATGCTCAAGGAAACCACGGAAGCCCTCATCATAGCCATCATCCTCGCGTTGTTCATACGGGGTTTCGTGGTCCAGGCATTCCAGATTCCTTCCGGTTCCATGCTGGAAACATTGCAGATCGGCGACCACCTGCTGGTGAACAAATTCATCTACGGCATCACGATTCCCTTCACGGACATCAACCTGGTGGACATAACCGACCCCAAGCACGGAGATATCGTTGTTTTCCGTTACCCCGGCAACCCCTCCGTGGACTACATCAAACGCGTCATCGGCCAGCCCGGCGACCGCATCGAGATCAAGAAAAAAAAGGTCTACCGCAATGGCGAGCTGCTCAAGGAACCGTATGTGAACTACGCGGCCATGGATTCGTATGTCCGGCCCATCGGGATCGACGCGCCTCCGGCCAGCCCGGCCAGCCTGCCCGCCTGCCCCGGACGCGACAGCATCAAGGAATTCACCGTGCCCGAGGGCAAGTATTTCATGATGGGCGACAACCGCGACCACTCCTCGGACTCGCGCTGCTGGGGATACGTGGACCGCTCCGCCATTCTGGGCAAGGCATGGGTCATCTACTGGTCATGGGAAGGTCCCACGCACATCCGCTGGGACCGGATAGGGATGATCTTGAAGTAAACTCCCGGACATGCGCCCGGCATTATGATTCTTCAGCCCTGCTCTCAAATATTTCGCAACAGCCTGGCAAATTGCGGTCATCCCCCAATCCCTCCTGATGACAGGAGGGATTGGGGGGCCCAAAGAACATGAATAACGCCTTTCTCACCCCTTCCAACAACACCATCGGAACACGGTTTTGAAGAAGGCGGGGGCAGTTTTTTCAATGGCGCTTCAGCTTCAATGTCTGCGAAAACTTCTCGCTCCCCGGCAACCCGTCCACCCGGCCTTCCCTTCCCGCTTACCGCCTCTCCCGTTTCCTTCTCCTTCGCATTCTGCTAGTCTTGGGCAGTGAACCAGCCTTTGCGCCTGAAATAAAAAAACAGCGCAATGCCCACGCAGACCATGAAGGCGACGACCAGGGGGTAGCCATATTTCCAGTGGATGAGGGGCATATTTTCGAAGTTCATTCCGTAGAAACCGGTTATAAAGGTAAGCGGAATAAAAATGGTGGCAACAATGGACAGGATCTGCCCGATGCGGTTGAGTTGCAGGTCGCGGCGGCTCATGTAGACTTCGAGCATTTCCCCCAACATTTCCCGAAGCGAGTCCACGGCTTCCAGCACCTGGAGCACGTCCTGTTGCAGGTTGCCCATGAAAAAGCGTACGTCATCGTCCTGGCTGGCCAGATATTCCCGTGAAAGACGTCCGATGACCTCGCGCAGGGGCCACAGGGACTTGTGCAAAAACATGACCTCGCGCTTGAGCCGATAGATGGCCACAAGGGGTTCCTCGCGGTTGTCGGTCAGAGTCAACTCTTCTATGTCCTCTATGTCTTCGGAAAGTTTGCCGATCGTGTCGAAATACTGGTCCATGACCGCGTCCAGCAGGGCGAAAAGCAGATGCTTGTAACCGAAAATATTCACTCGCCCCAGCCCGTGCATGGCGCGTTCGGCCAGGGTGTCCCAGATGTTCTTGTCCCGCTCCTGAAACGTGATAATGACATGTTCTCCCACAATGATGCTGGCTTGTTCGGCCACCACCTCCTTGGCGTCTTCCAGGTAGCCCAGCAGCCGCACGACCATGAAGACATGCTCGTCATAGACTTCCATCTTGGGGCGAAGCCCCTGGTCCAGCACATCGTCCACAATAAGCCGGTGCAGCCCGAAATGCGTACCCACGGAGCGGACCATTTCCTGATCGCCCAGGCCGTTGACCTTTATCCAGCAGAACGCATCCGGGCTGCACTGGAGCGATTCCAGCTCGTGCGGTGCACACTCCCGGACGGTGGCTCCCTGCGGGGTAAAGGTGAAAAGCTGAATGGCGGAGGTGAAATCATCGCGGTGGACAGCAAAATCCGGACGGTCTATTTTTTTTTGCTTCACGGCCCGTTGCCGTTTTTTAAACATGCGCAGCAAGGCATTCCTCCCGATGCTATGGAATGAGGGAACATCATTTCGATGCCCCGAAGCATACCCCTTTTGCGCAACAACTCCGTGACGGCCCGAATATGAAGGCCTGTAACATCATCACAATGATTGCAGGTTATGGTTTCGCTCCCACACGGGAAACCAGGGAAGACACTTCCCTGCCCGCTCGGCATTCAATCGCCCGCATCGAATAAGGAGTCTGCATGGCGCCGCACCTTGTCACACGCCGCCTGACAGTCCCGGACAAACTCCGGGCTGCCCGTTGCATGAGCCATCCCCACCTGGGACCATATATTCTGTTTTTCACGGGCGGCACGGCTCTGCGCCCCCTGAGCCAGAGGCTCGTCGACTACACCCAGAACTCCATCCATCTGGTAACGCCCTTTGATTCGGGCGGAAGCTCGGCGGTTCTGCGCGACGCCTTCAACATGCTGGCCGTGGGCGATATCCGCAACCGCATCATGGCCCTGGCCGATCGCAGCGTGCAGGGCAACCACGAAGTCTACGAACTTTTCAACTACCGCCTGCCCAAGGACGAGCCTCTGGAAACCCTGAAGGAACGCCTCCTGTCCATGATCAGGGGTGGGGACCCGCTGGTCCACGCCATTCCGCATCCCATGCGCAAAATCATCCGGTCCCACCTGGGATTCTTCCGCAATGCCATGCCCGACGATTTCAACCTGCGCGGGGCCAGCATCGGCAACCTGATCCTGGCCGGCGGGTTCTTCAACTACAACCGGCACATCGACCCGGTGATCTACCTGTTCACCATGCTGGTCAAGGCACGGGGCGAGGTCCGGGCCACGCTCAACGGCGACCTGCACCTGGCCGTGGAACTGGAGGACGGAAGCACCATCGTGGGACAGCATCTGGTGACGGGCAAGGAAGTCTCCGCCCTGACCCAGCCCATAACCCGGGCCTTCATCTCGTCCGACCCCCTACGGCCCGTGCCCGTTGCCGCGCCCATCCGCAACAAGATACGCAAGCTCATCCGCAAGGCCGAGCTGATCTGCTATCCTCTGGGAAGTTTCTATTCCAGCGTGGTGGCCAACCTGCTGCCCGACGGCGTGGGCGATGCCGTGGCCGAAAACGACTGTCCCAAGGTTTATGTTCCCAACATGGGGCACGACCCGGAACAGTACGGCATGAGCGTGGCCGACAGCGTGCGCACCCTGCTGCACTACCTGGAGCACGGCTGCAGCGACACGCGCTCCCACACCGAGCTGCTCAACTTCGTGCTGGTGGATTCGGAAAACGGGGAGTACCCAGGCGGCCTGGACATGGACGCCATCCGCAGCCTGGGCGTGGACGTGATCGACGCGCCGCTGGTCACGGAGGAAAGCGCACCCTACGCCGACCCCACCCTGCTGGCCGAGGCGCTGGTTTCTTTTGTATAATGCCCCGCGGTTCGGATGCCATCATGAAAAGGGCCGCTTTCCCGAAGGAAAGCGGCTCCAGATCGATTGCAAAGTACAATTTGACAGGCTGTTGAGAAAGGTTTGAGAGCAAGGCGCGAGAAAAAATCAAGGGCGACGCGTATTTCCTGATACGCGAGCGGTTGATTTTTTTAAAGCAACGCAGCTATCAGGCCTTTGTCAGCAGCCTGAGGGCCGCTTTCCCGAAGGAAAGCGGCCCTTTTTCATTGCTACGGTATTCATCCAAAGGGCAGAGACTACCCCCCAAGGTAGGCCTTCTTCACTTCCGGATCGTCCCGGAGCGTGTCGCTCGGCCCCTGAGCCACGATTTCCCCGGTATCGATAACATAGCCCCGATGGGCGAATTTCAGGGCCAGATTCGCGTTCTGCTCCACCAGCAGGATGGTCATGCCTTCGGCATTGAGCTCCCGGAGCGTACGAAACATGTCGTACATCAAAAGCGGAGCCAGCCCCATGGAGGGTTCGTCCAGCATGATGAAGTTCGCGCCGGTCATGATGGCGCGGCCCACGGCGAGCATCTGCTGCTCGCCCCCGGAAAGGGATTCGGAGCGTTGCTTGCAGCGTTCGGCCAGCCGGGGAAAGAGCGTGTACACGCGGTCGTAATCCCGTTTGATCTGTTCCGGCGAATTCTTGCGCGCATAGGTGGCCATGACCAGATTCTCCTCCACCGTCAGGTTACCGAAGATGTGGCGGCCTTCGGGCACCAGGGCAAGATGCAGGTCGGAGACGACCTTGTCCGGCGGAATGCCCAGAAGGGACGTGCCGTTATAGCGGATGTCTCCTTTGATGATCTTCGGAGCCTCCGGAGGAGGCAGCTGGGCAATGGACATGAGCGTCGTGGATTTTCCCGCACCGTTGGCGCCGATGAGCGTGACGATCTCGCCCTTGTCCACAGTGAAGGAGATGCCGTGCAGCGCCTCGATATTGCCGTACCTGACGTACAGGTTTTCGATTTCAAGCAGCTTGGTCATATGTTGTCATCTCCGAGGTAGGCCTTGATGACCACGGGGTTCGATTGGATATCCTCGGCAGTGCCTTCGGCAATGGTCGATCCGAAGTCGATGACCTTGATCCACTGGCACAGCGAGGTGACAACCTTCATCTGGTGTTCGATCATCAGAATGGTGATGTCGTAGTTTTCATGAATCCAGCCGATCAGCCTGATCAGGCTTTCGACGTCGGACGAATTCAGGCCGGCCGCGGGTTCGTCCAGGAGCAGCAACTTGGGCCGGATGGACATGGCACGTGCGATCTCGACCCGGCGTTGCAGCCCGTAGGGCAGGTTCTTGGGAAGTTCGTCCGCATAGTCGGAAAGGCTCATGGCCTTGAGCAGATCGGTGGCAATGTCCAAAATGCGTTCTTCGCACTCCCGGAACTTCCTGCCGCGGATAAATGCGTCCCAGACCGTGTAGCCCATGCGGTAGTGCTGGGAGATGCGGATGTTGTCCAGAACGGTCATATCGTGCCAGAGGCGGATGTTCTGAAACGTTCGCGCAACACCCAGCGAGGTGACCTGGTGCGGCCGCAATCCGGCCGTGGGTTTGCCGTCAAAGGTGATGCCGCCTTCCGAAGGCTGGTAAAAGCCGGAAATAAGGTTGAAAATGGTGGTTTTTCCCGCTCCGTTGGGACCGATAAGCCCCATCAGCTCGCCGCCCTTCATCTCGAGATTGAAATCCGAGACTGCCAGGAGCCCGCCGAACCGCTGCGTCATGCTGTCGATGGTGAGTAGCGACATGACAAGCTCCTTATTTAAAGGTGTAGAATTTTTTCAATTTCGGGAACACGTCCGAAAGCTCCTTGTTCCCCATGATGCCCTCGGGCCGGAACTGCATGATCAACACCAGCAGCAGCGGAATGATGATCCACTTGATAACGCCTGCGGATGGTTCCCATTCCGGAAAGACAAGCGTGACCGGGGAAAGCAGGAAGCTGATGAGGGCCTGCGAACGCAGGACTTCCAAAAGGCCGGTGAAGACCACAGCGGAAAGCACTGCGCCGGAAAGGGACCCCATGCCGCCCAGGTAGACCATGACCATGGCCTCGGTGGATTTGAGGATGTTGAAGGACTGCGGATTGACGTAGCCCACGATATGGGCGAACAGCCCGCCCGCGATGCCCGCAAGACCGGCGGAAAGCATGAAGTTCACCATCTTGATCCTGTTGGTGTCCACGCTCATGATTTCCGCCGCGGTCTCGTCCTGGCAGATGGCGTTGACGCCCTTTCCGTAGGTGGAGGTGATGAAGCGGCGGATGATCCAGACCGTGAAGACGGTGAAGTTGATGACCCAGAAGAGCATCCAAGGCACGTCATAGGTGTCCGACATGGCCCAGACCGTATCCTTCATCCCCTGAAAGCCGCGGGAACCTCCGAGAAAGTCCATGTTCTCGATGGCGGAAATGACAATGTAGTTCACCGCAATGGTGATGATGGCCAAATAATCGTCGCGGGTCTTGAACGAAGGAACGGAGACAAAGACGCTGGTCAGCGCGGCCACGATTCCGCCTGCGAAAATGATCAGCGGAAAAACAAACATGGCGCTGTATTCGGGCAGGAGCGCCCCACCGAACTTCGAACCATAGCACAGCACGGATAAAATGGACGCCACATAGGCCCCCACGCACATGAAGGCGGCATGGCCGCAGGTGAACTCGCCCATGTTGCCGTTCACAAGATTCAGACTGGTGGACATGATGATGTTGATGCCAACAAACATGATAACGGCCAGGATGTAGTTGTCGAGCAAGTCGAACTGGGCGACCCCAAGCAACCCCAGACAGCCCAGCGTCAGCACGATGTTGAGAGTGTATTTCTGCATTGTAATAAACTCCCGATTATATCTTCGTGGACTGGGGCATGCCGAAAAGTCCCGTGGGCTTTATCCACAGGATGCCGAGCAGGATCGAAAACGCGAACAGATCCCGAAATGTGGATGGAAACACGGATACTACGCCGATTTCGATGAAGCCGAGCAGAAAGCCACCCACAAACGCACCGCGGATGTCGCCTATGCCGCCGACAACCGCCGCGATAAAGGCCTTCCAACCTATCAACGCCCCCATGAACGGTTCCAGCACAGGGTAGGACATGGCAAAAAGCAGCCCGGCCAGCCCGGCAAATCCCGAACCGAGAACAAAAGTGAAGACGATGATGGCGTCGATGGGGATACCCATGAGCGGAATGGCGAATTTGTCGTAGGAAATACCGCGCATTGCCATGCCGATTTTGGTTTTGGTGACGATGAAGTTCAGGAAAACGAAAACCGCGATGGCTGCGAAGATAACAAGAACCTTCAGGTTGGTCACGGCAATGCCGCCGACGTTCCAGACCGTCTTTTCAACCAGCTCCGGAAATTTCAGACGGCTGGCACCCAGCACGGCAAGGTTGCTGTACTCAAGGATGAGGCCGCACATCAAAGCGGTTATGACCACGTACAGCCGGTGGGCGCCTTTGCGGCGCAAGGGCCGGTAGGCGATGCGCTCCAGCGTGACGCCCACGCAGGCGGTAAGGACCATGGTCAGTGGTATGGCCAGCACAAAGGTCATCATCGGAGAGAGATTGAAGGTCGGCCCCAGCAGCATGGTCGCAAGGCCGAAGGCAATATACGCACCGACCATGAAAATGTCGCCGTGGGCAAAGTTGATAAGCCTGAGCACGCCGTACACAAGCGTGTACCCAAGCGCAATGAGAGCGTAAAAACTTCCCCACTGCAGGGCGTTCAAAATATTCTGGATTAAAAATTCCACTGCGGTATTTCCTTGGATGGTTCATTCCGCATCCGGAACGTCATGTGGAAAGGCCACATGGAAAAAACCGGAAGCGTACTGGTTTCTAATATGAAAAGGCGGGGAGGCACATCCCCGCCTTTGTTACTTCGTGATGCGACCGTTAGGGGCAGACCGACTCCTCAAAGACGAATTCGCCCTTGTCGGAGATCTTGACGACGACAGCGCATTTGATGGGGTCGCCCTGCGCGTCGAACTTGGAGCTGCCGGTAATGCCGTCAAAGGACTTGATGGCCGCCAGGCCGTCGCGGATGGCCGCGCGCATCTTGCGAGGGCTCTTTTCCACCTTGCCCGCATTCTGGATGGCCTGAAGCAGAATACCGATGGAATCCCAGGTAAGGGCGGCATAGTCGGCAGGAACGTCGCCGTAGGCAGCCTTGTAGCGGTCGATAAACACCTTGGTGGCGCCTGTGGCGCCAGCCGCGGCATAGTGGGTGGAGAAATACTGCCCAAAGCAGTCCGAACCGCAAAGCTTGATCAGGTCGGGAGTTCCCCAGGCGTCGGAACCCATGAAATGGCCCTTGTAGCCAAGGTCATGGGCCTGCTGGATGATCAGCGCGACCTGGTTGTAGTTGTCGGGTACGAAGATGAAATCGGGCTTTGCAGCGATGATCGTGGTCAGTTGCGCGGAAAAATCCTGGTCCTTTGTGCCGTGGGATTCAAAGGCCACCACAGGACCGAGGCCTTTTGCCTCCCAGGAACTTTTGAAAATTTCCGCCAGTCCCTTGGAATAGTCGTTGGAAACATCAAAGAGAACCGCGGCCGTCTTTGCATCGAACTTCTTGGCGGCAAAGTCGGCTACGACAGGTCCCTGGAACGGATCAAGAAAGGCCGCACGGAAAACCCAGGGGCGGTCCTTGGTGGTGTCCGGGTTGGTGGACCAGGGCGTGATCATGGGCACGCGGTTGTCGTTGCAGGTTCCGCCGGCAGGAACAGCCTGCTTGGAAGAGTTGGGGCCGATGATGGCCACCACGTCTTCCTGCTCGATGAGTTTCAGGGCGACGTTCACAGCGGATTCGGCCTTGGACTCGTTGTCCATGTAGATGAATTCCAAAGGATACTTCTTGCCGCCGACTTCAAGACCGCCCTGGCCGTTGATGTCCTTGAGATACATTTCAGCGGCGCGTTTGGATCCTTCGCCGACTTCGGGGATGTCGCCGGTCAGGGGCAGGTTGAAACCGATCTTGATGGTCTCCGCTGCAAAAGCGGGCACGGCGAACATGACACTTATGGCAAATACAAGTGTCAACATGCCGATTTTCTGGAAAGACTTCATGCAATTCCTCCTCATTGGGTTAATGGCACAGCAACATCAGATAGAACTTTCCCCACCTATACACTCAAAATCAATTTGGAAGAAAGCCCTTTTTTACCTAAGTACATAATTGAAAACACCTGATTTCATTGAACAATTTGTGTAATATTCAGTAAATAAAGGCTGTTGCCGCAGCCTGGGACGCCAGGCGCGGGGGGCGGAATCACAAAATTGCAAAACAATGCAACCGGCAATTTCTGTTTGAAAAGTTTTGCCCACAAAAAAAGCATGAAATAACAAAAAAAACCGCCAGAAAATTTTTTTTCAAGCGGATGCTAAACCGAAAAACAGACTGTTGTAAAAATGGCCAGGACATCAGATTGATCAATGTGCGGCCTGGCAGACGGCCGGAAACGATCTGGAAACAGGGCGTGAAAAACCCAAATCCCCGCGTAGCATGAGATACGCGGGGATTTGGGTTTTTCAAACCGACGGGGGGCTCTCGGGCCGTTGTCAGCAGCCTGCCGAAGATGATGCCGTACCGGAGTGACGTCCCTACGTCCGCCCCGGCCCGGCGTAACGGAGTGGAAAAACCTACCTGCCCATCCGCTGGGCCGTCTTTTCCATGGTGAAATCGAGCAACGGCGTGTCAGGAACGACCGACTGCACCAGGGCAAGCGGGCTGACGTATTTCTTGCGCCAGTCGAACGTCAGACGGACCGTGCCGCACCGGCTGACATCCACTCCGGAAGTCAGGGCGCGGGCATCTATGGTCCGCGTCCCCTTGCGCGTGACGCGTTCGAACGTGAACTCCTCCGCCCCGGCAAAATTCTTCCAGGCAGCTATCCAGTCCGGCAGTTTGGCCATGTCTCCGATGTAACGGCAGGTAAAATCCTCTTCCTGGGTCAGGTCCTGCTTCTTGCCCATGGTCAGCACGTCCACGGAGCAGACCGCGATGCCCTGCGGAAAGACCCCGCTCAGCCTGCGCATGAGTTCGCCCGCACTCGCAATTTCACGGGTGAACAGGCTGAACCACTCGCACCGGCTGGAGACCCCCACGGGAGGCGCGTTGCCGAAGGAAACCTGGGGCATGGGGTGAAACCCCTTGGAAAAAGACACCTTGACTCCGGCCCGGCGCAGGCCGCGCTCTATTACGGGCTGCAACTCCAGGGTACTGAGATAGGCGGTCAACCCCTGTTTGGTGTACCAAACCCGGAAATGGCCGGCCTTGCACGTCAGCTCCTCGTTGATGCGAGGCGGCTTGGGAGAGGATTTCTTACCCGGTTCCCGGATATCGTCCTGCAAGGCTTCCGGTTCAGGACTTTCAGCGGACGCGTCCGAAAAGCAATCCGGTGCGGTCCCGATGGACCGTCCGGCAACGGACTCCGCAAACGATTCAGATGCAGCTCCGACCGGCTCCGGACGTTGCGCGCGGAAATCTTCCGCCCCGTCCTCCTGGTCACGGGCCGCCAGGACCACGCGGGGCCGGATGGTGTCCTGCGCGTCGGGGTCCAAAAGGCTTTGACGGCCATCATGGTTGCATACCCCGCAGTTGCGGCAGGTGTGGAAACGGCAGTCCGGGGTGATCTTCCCTTCCATGGCACGGGCACGCTCGGTCAGCAGAAAACGCTTGCTCACACCGGGGGAAAGATGATCCCAGGGAAGCGGGCCGTCCGGATCGCGGGCCCCCTGGTAATAGGCGGGGTCGATGCCTTCCTCGGCCAGGGCCTCTCGCCAGAGTTCCGGGCTGAGCTGGTCCATCCAGCTGGAAAAGAGCGCCCCCTTGCGGTAGGCGCGCTCCACCACAGGGGCGAGCCGACGGTCCCCGCGGGAAAAAACGCCTTCCAGCCAGCTCATGTCCGGCTCGTGCCAGCGCAGTTTGAACTTCTTGTGCCGGGCGAACAGCTGCCGCAGCAACCCCACGCGACGCCGGATCTCCTCGAGGGAAATCTGCGGCTCCCACTGAAAGGGCGTATGGGGCTTGGGGATGAACGGCGAAATGGCTGCGGTTATCTGCAAACGCTTGGTCCCCTTGGGCGCGCAGGCCAGGACTTCGAAACACAAATCCAGAATGGCCTTCAGGTCCTCGTCGGTCTCGGTGGGCAGGCCGATCATGAAATACAGCTTGATGCCGTTCCAACCGTTGGCAAACAGGGTTCTGGCGTGTTCCAGCAACCCTTCCTGGGTCACGCCCTTGTTGATCACATCGCGCAGCCGCTGGCTTCCGGCTTCCGGGGCCAGGGTCACGCCGGTGCGGCGCAGCCGGGCAAGCTTTTCTATGATGCCCTCGGACAGCGACCCCACCCGCAGGGACGGCAGGGAAATGGAGACCTGTTCGGCGGCACAGGCCCCGAATGTCCGGGAAAAAAGGGATTCCAGGGCCGAGTAGTCCCCGGTGGACAGGGAAAGAAAGGAAAGCTCCTCGAAACCCGCATCGTCCAGGCTCTGACGCATTATCCGGGCGATGCGCTCCACGCCGCGCTCCCGCACCGGACGGTAGATGATTCCGGCATGGCAGAAACGGCAGCCGCGGGTGCAGCCCCTCGCGATTTCCAAAGCCAATCTGTCGTGCACCGCCTGGCAGAACGGCAGCACCTGTATGTCGGCCTCCTGGGCCGTATCAAAGTCGCGCACCAGGGTTTTCGTAACGACCTCGGGAACATCGGTAAAAACAGGAACCGGACAGCCGCCTGCGGCTCCCTCCGGCTCAACATACAGGGAAGGCACGTACACGCCTTCCAGCCGGGACAGGACGCGCAGGGTTTCGCGGCGCGAAAGTTTTCCGGCACGGGCTTCCATGAGGGCCTCGGCCACAAGGACTATGGCCTGTTCCCCGTCGCCCAGCATCATGGCGTCGATGAACGGGGCCATTGGCTCGGCATTGAAGGCGCAGCCGCCGCCCGCAAGGACCAGGGGATGGTTCTCTCCGCGATCTTCCGAACGCAGGGGAATGCCGCCCAGGTCGAGCATGTACAGAATGTTGGTGTAGCACAGTTCATGCGTCATGCTGAAGGCCACGACATGCATGTCCGCCAAGGGAGTATCCGACTCCAGCGTGGTAAGGAGCGCGTTGTTGGCTCGCAGAACATCGGCCACGTCCGTGCTGGGGGCGAAGACGCGCTCGGCCCAGAAACGGGCATCGTGGTTCAGGGCCGAATACAGTATTTTCTGCCCCAGATAGGACATGCCCACGTCGTACAGGTCGGGGAACGCCAGGGCGACCCGCAGGTGGACGGTCTTCGGATCCTTGTGGACCGTGCCCCATTCCGTACCCAGATAACGGCTGGGCTTGGTGAACAAAGGAAGGAGTTCGCGCATGTGTGCCTTCAAGCCCGGAATTCTTCAATGCCGGGCGGTATGCTGCAACGTAAAAAGGCGGTCGGACGACCGCCTTGGACTCATAGGAAAAACGGTCGCGGACTATTTTTTGAGCAAATCGGAAATGCTGCTCATTCCGCCACCCGGACCGGCCATGTTCCGCAGGTTCTTCAGATCGCCGGGAGTGGACAGCGTGAGGTTGGATGTGGCTTCCAGGTATTTCGTCTTGAGTTCCTCGGGAAATTTGGCGAATTCGTACATGATATGCTTGCCGTCGAGTTCCCCGGTGATTTCCGTTTCAAAGGGGTATCCAAAGGGCAAAAGCATCATCTGCACGCCCTGCTGGGTGGGCACGGTCTGCAACACTGCGACTTCCGTGAGCTTGTTGCCTGCCGCATCCCATTTGCCCAGCACATTATCGCCATTGATGAGTTTCACCATCTTGATGTCGTAAGCCATTGCGGCCTCCTTATGCGTTTTGAGGTCTGGCGTACACTAGATACTGGGTACTGGGCTGTCAACCGTCCGGGAAATTGGCCCGATTACCGGTCCGTCAGTCCGCAACCCGCCCCAGCAGGGGCATCAAGCCCAATACGGCCAGCAAGGCCCCTCCCAGAAAAAGAAATCCCGCGGCAAATCCCATGCTATCCCCGGCCATACCCAGAAACGTGGGGATAAGCCCCGCGCCAATGGCGGCGGACATGGGCGTGGACAGGGAGATGGCCAGGCTTCGCGTCCGGCTGTCGAAGGTACGGGACAGCAGGGTGTATCCGGCGGGAAAAAAAAGAACGGACAAAAGCGGCTGGGCCATGACCACCACGATAAGAAAATAACCCGAAGCC
Source organism: Desulfovibrionaceae bacterium (assembly GCA_963665185.2). Lineage (GTDB taxonomy): Bacteria > Desulfobacterota > Desulfovibrionia > Desulfovibrionales > Desulfovibrionaceae. Next base: position 51,096 of record CAXXPO010000017.1, read on the forward strand.
ACCCCCAATAGAAAGGTCACTGTTCCGGCGGATGCCAGATAGATGCCGATGGTGCGAACAGGTCCCATGCGATCCGTGAGCAGGCCGCCCAACAGGGCCATGAACACGCCTGACACCCTGGAGACGGACACAAGCTGGTTGGCGGCTTCACGGCTCAGTCCATGATCGTGCACCAGAAAAAGCGGCATCATTCCGTAAGAGCCCAGCGCCACGCCCACCGCCAGACTCATCAGCAGGGTGTACAGCCAGAACAACGGAGTGGACAGGATTTTCCTGGCCGCGTCGGGGCGGGGCAGACTGCCCTTGAAATCGCCGCCACGAGCAAAAAGGAAAAACAAAACCCCCACACAAAGCAGACCGACGCCGAGACTGGAAAGTCCAAGACGCCAGGAGCCGAACCCTACGACCAGTTCGGCCAGCAGCGGCGTGAGCACAAAGGCCAGGTTGGGTGCGCATTCATGCACGGCCAGGGCCTTGCCCCAATGGGGCGACGGCGCCACGCAGGTGATGTAGGCAATGGCCGACGGCAGATACAGTCCGACTCCCATGCCCGCGCCGAACAGCCACAGCCGGAACCAGAACACGTCCGGGGCGTGTCCGGCTCCCCAGAGGCACCCGCCCATGAGCAGTGCGGCCGCGCAAATGGTGCGCTTGTGGTTGACGGCCGCAGCCACGAACCCGGACAGAAGCACGGAAAGCCCGGCTCCCAAGGCGATGATAAAAAAAAGACCGCCCGACTGGGTGTGGCTTATGGAGAGATCTTTCTGGATTTCAACCATGAGCGGACCGATGATTATCCGGCCCATGAACAGCAGGAAAAACAACAGGGTGACGGACACCACATTGGGCAGGGCGCGTTTGAACGTGGCGTTGTCCGCGGAACTGAACGGAATTTGCGGTTGCACAAGGCGTGACTAGATGAGCCTCCCCTGTTTGGCAAGCGAAGAATCCGCGCCACTTGAACGCCTTATGTATGTAGTATACAAGGTTCCCATGAAAAAACTCCTCCTGTGCCTCCTGGCCACGCTTCTGTCCTGTTCCCTCTGTTCTGGCGCGGTCTTCGCGGAAAACGCAACAACGACCGAAGCAGAACAGGCCGTCTCACCCAATGTCGGCAACCCCTCCCCTTCCCTGGTATTGCATCTGGAAAACGACCTGTTCACGGGGACGGACCGCTATTACACCAACGGGGTCAAGGCGACCTGGCTGTCCAAAGACCTTGAAACCCTGAGCGATGAGAAACATCTGCCGGGATGGTTCAAACGTTCCCTGGGCTGGCTCGACAATCTGTCCGTGGGAGATGGAAGCGTAGGAAAAAGCGAGGAAAAGGTCTGGCGCAATATAGGGATTTCCTTTGGACAGAGTATTTTCACCCCGCAGGAAACCGACACCGACATTCCCGATCCCGATGACCGCCCCTATGCCGGCTGGCTGTACGGCTCCTTTGCCCTGCACAGCAAGACCAGCCGTACGCTGGACACCGTGGAACTGACCATGGGGGTTGTCGGGCCATCCGCCCTGGGCGAGGAGGTGCAGAACAGCGTCCACCGCAAGATAGGGGCCAAGGAGGCCTACGGGTGGGATTACCAGCTCAAGGACGAGCCCGGCGTAATTCTCACCTGGATGCGCTACTACCGTGCGTTCCAGGCAACCCAGCGTCCGAACCTCAAGGGGTTTGGCGAGGACCTCATCCTGCACGGCGGCGGCTGCCTGGGCAACGTCTACACATATGCGGCCGTGGGCGGCGAATGGCGGCTTGGCTACAACCTGCCCCACGACTTCGGCACATCGCTCATCGCGCCGGGCGGCGATGTCAAAGCCCCGTCCGACCCGACGGATCAGGCCGACTGGGGAGCGCTGGTATTTATCGGCTGCGAGGGACGGGCCGTGGCGCGCAACATCTTTCTGGACGGAAACACCTGGCAGGACAGTCCGCATGTGACCAAAAAGCCCCTGGTGGCCGATGCCAACGTGGGCTTCTCCGTGTACTACGGACCAATCAAGGTGACCTACACCACGGTCTACCGAACCCGTGAGTTTGAAGAGCAGAAAGACGGAGGCCAGATGTTCGGCTCTCTGTCCATGACCTATACTTTTTAGGGACAGACTCTTTTGAAGGACGTCCTGCTTTCCGGCGTTCAGACGACTTGGGAGAGAATGGCCGGAGCCTTTCCGGCCTCCCCTCTCTGCGCGGCGGCAGTACGGGCATAACCGGCGGCGGCGCGCAGGGAGTCCCTGCGCGGCACCCCGTCCTGCCGGGGCGATGTATGTGCTGCATGTCCTTCCAAGACCACGGATGATCCTCCCCCGGCCGGCAGAACCTCAGCATCCCGCCCTTCCTGTACGGCCTGCGAATTCCCGGAGGATTCGCGCCGAGCTTCGGATTGCATTCGAGCGGGCTGCGCCGTTCCCAAATTTTCCAGCCCCGGATGTTGTGATCCACGCTTCCCAAAGGATGTCTCAAGCCGCCCGGAAGGACCGTACAGTCCGGCTGATTCCGCTGTCGCGGACGAGTGTAAACCGATCGCGCCGTCGGCACTGGAAGACGCGTCCCACCTGTCCGCCTGCCAGGACTGCCCGTGCTTCGCCCCGGCCTCTCCCTTCTGCACCTTCTGCTCATCCGTTTGAATGCGTCGCGCCGTACCCTGGCGCAGCACATCACAGATGCAGGACGCCGCCCCGCATGTGGGGCAGGCCTGGATGGAGGAAAAGGCGATTCGGGGAGAATCCAGCACAACACCCGTCCTGTTGCAGTGCGTAAAAAAAAATCCGCTTACGGGCTTTATCGGCCAGGGGATATCAAATCTTTAGAGACATCCTCAGGCTCCCTGTACTTTTTTTTTGAAAAGGATTGGATAACCGTCGGGCATTTGGGTAGATTGCAGATGCTGCGGTCCGCGAAACGGTCCCGCCATCACAACAACCCCCGAGAATTTCTCGCATATTCAAGGAGAGCGCCATGTCAATCCAAAAAGCTGTTCCCATAATTGTTTGCGACGACCCCCAGGCATGTGGACAGTTTTATGTGCACAGATTCGGGTTCACAATCGGATTCAACCACGACGACTACGTTGCCCTGGAATACAAACAGGGATCGCAGGACATCGAGCTGGGCTTCATGCGCAGCAGTGCCGAACAACCGGCATTCAACGGCCAGGGCATGATCCTCGGCCTGGAAGTCCTGGACGTGGACGCCCAATATGAACGGCTGAGCGCCGAAGGCGTACCCTTTGTACAGTCTCCCCAGGACAACCCTTGGGGGGACAGAAGCTGCATTTGCATTGATCCCGCAGGCATGGCACTCTACCTCTTCAAGCCCATCGAGCCTAGCGAGGAATACCGCTCGTCATATGTGAAGGGCTGAGTCTGCCAAAGCAGGGCGACCTTCCCCATGTGAACGGCGGACAGGACAACTGCAAAACCCTGGCATGGACCACAATGCCATGCCAGTATCCGCACCCCGTGCGCGGGGCGAACCCAAAACAGGCAAGGAGGCCGTATGGCCAAGGCAAAACAAGGCGACACCGTCAAGGTGCATTACACGGGAACGCTGGGCGACGGGTCACAATTCGATTCTTCCCGCGATCGCGAACCTCTGGAATTCGTAATCGGACAGGGTATGGTCATTCCCGGCTTTGACAACGCAGTGGACGGTTTGGAAATAGGCGAAAGCGTGTCCGTCGCCATCCCCTGCGTCGAAGCGTATGGCGAATACAACGACGACCTGACCGGAACCATTGAGCGCGACCGTCTCCCTCAGGACCTCAGCCCCGAAGTGGGTATGGTGCTGCAACTTTCCGCCGAGGACGGCCAGACATTGCAGGTCATGGTCACGGAAATGGACGACGAAAGCATCTCCGTGGACGGCAACCATCCCCTGGCCGGAAAGGATCTGAACTTCGACATCGAGCTGGTGGAAATCGCCTAGCACGGTGTCCCCGGCCGGGTGAACCGGGCGGATGCCCGACAGCCGGCCGGAAAGGTTTCATGTTGCCTTTTCATGCCGCACACCCAAGCGTCCTGAATTTTCAGGACGCTTTTCTCTACCGCACCCCCTGCTTCGGCCATGGTTGCATCCGCAACAAATTCCCGCTATCATTTGCGCGGCTTGGCTTACATTGTAGGAGAATACCATGAACGATTTCAATCCCGACCGTTCCATCGGCCGCTGGATAAGCATATCCTATAGACTGCTGACACGGATTCTGAACCGGCGATTCGAGCCTATGGAACTCAACTCCACACAGGCTCTTTTTCTCATCGTCCTTTTTTTCCACGACGGGCTGTCCAGGAAACCCTGTCCACCAGCCTTCAGATAGACAAGGCCAACACGGCCCGCGCCCTTTCCAAACTGGAAATGATGGGGCTGGTCCGACGGCACATCGCCCCGCACGACCGGCGGACCAAGCTGGTCCACATCACGGACAGGGCACGTACGCTCCAACCGGCCTTTTTCGCTATTTTCAACCGCATGACGGACATTGTTTCCGAACGCTTCTCCCAGGAAGAACAGGATGTTTTCATCCAGATGCTGGCACGTTTCGTGGATTGCCTTATCGAACAGATTGCCCAGGACGAGGGAAAGGAAAAAAGCGACATCTGCCGGGAAATGTGCCCGGCCCAAAAAAAGGACTGCGTGTATTGGCATCCCTGGCGCGAACTGGGAGCCGATTAACCTTGCGCCCGCAATCCTTCCCGACGGTTCCGGGGTTCCACAAACACTGAAAAGCACGTACAATCCCACCAGTTTTCAAGCCCCCTGTGCAGGGGAAGCACCCTGCCAGCTTGTTTGCGCCCGGACAGGACCCCATCCGCGTCCCGTCCGGCATGCCATCGGCCCTGTGTAAAACAACCGATGATCCGACGGACCGCCCCGGTCCGCACGGGCTGGAAACAGCCTGTTAACAGCAGCAGCCGGGAATGACGCTACATGCAGTTGAACGAACATCTGAGCAAAGTGTTGTTTGTCGAGGCCGGAATCGCCACCCCCCAGGGCTTTCTTTGCAAACCCGCAGACATCGGCGCCATCTGGCCCGACTTTCACCCCCCATGGGTTCTCAAGGCACAGGTGCTGGCCGGAGGCCGGGGCAAGGCTGGCGGCGTGCGCATTGTGGACACCAAGGAATCCTTTGTCCGCGAGGCCCGCGAAATTCTGGACCTGACCATCAAAGGAAAGTCCGTTCCCCCTGCTTCGGGTGGAGCCGAAGGCCGACATTGCCAAAGAATTCTATCTCTCCTTCACTGTGGCCCGAAACCGCGAGCGCATGGTCCTTACGGTGAGCGGCAGCGGCGGAGTCGATGTGGAATCCGTTGCCGACAAATCCAAGATCAGCATCCAGAACGTGGACACCGTGAACGGTCCCGATCCCAACCAGATCCGGACCGCTTTTTTTCGTCTGGGACTGAGCAAGGAACACTTTGCAGGTTTTGCCAAGCTTGTGACCACGCTCTACAAGGCGGTGCGGGACTACGGCCTGCTGCTGGCCGAGATAAACCCCCTGGTGCTGACCACGGACGGCCAATGGCTGGCTCTGGACGGCAAGGTGGAGATAGACGACAACGTGCGCGACATGCGCCCCGAGCTGGACCGCTTTTACGAACCGCTGCACGCCTCTCCCGAGGAAACCGCGTCACGCGATCACGGGCTGAGTTTCGTTACCCCTGGACGGATGGGTCGGACTTCTGGCCAATGGCGCGGGGCTTGCCATGGCCACCATGGACCTGCTGAATTTTTCCGGTCTGCCCGCCGCCAACTTCCTGGACCTGGGCGGTACGGCCGACCAGAAACGCATGGAGGTGGCCCTCAAGCTGCTCTTCGGCGACAAGCAGGTCCGGGCAGTGTTCATCAATCTGTTCGGCGGCATCCTTTCCTGCGAAAGCGTGGCCCTGGCCCTCCGGGAGGTTCTGCACGGCCATTCGCCGGAAAAGCCCCTGGTCATCCGCTTTGCGGGCAACGGAGCCGCAGCGGGCCGCAAGGTGCTGGACGACCTTGACCTGCCAGGCATCCACCCGGCGGAAGACATGACCGGGGCCCTGAAGATCATCGAAACCCTGGGGCCGAAGAACCGGAATCCACCGGTTATTGAAATGCCCGCGTCCGCTGTCGCAGAAGACACATCGGGCCATGCGCACGATGAAAAATGCACGGAAAAGAACGCTTTCGACATTCATGCCGGGGCAAAAATCCTGGTGCAGGGCATCACCGGCAAGGTGGCCATGCGCCACGTGGAATACATGCAGGCCTACGGAAGCGACATCGTGGCCGGAGTCACGCCCTTCAAAGGCGGACAGACCTGCCTGGGCGTGCCCGTATACAACAGCGTCTACGACGCCTGCCTGGATCACGACATCGACGTGAGCATCATTTTCGTCCCCGCGGCCTTTGCGCCGGACGCCATTCTGGAGGCCGTGGACAACGACCTGCCCTGGACCATCTGCATTACCGAAGGCATCAGCCAGCAGGGCATGCTTGCGGTCCTGCCCCGGCTCCGGCAGTCCCGGACCCGTCTCATCGGCCCCAACACGCCGGGCCTGATCGTGCCCGGTCAGACCAAGATAGGCATTTTGCCAGCCGACCCGTTCACTCCCGGCAACGTGGCCGTGTTCTCACGCAGCGGAACCCTCACCTATGAAGCGTCCAGCCGCATGAGCGCCGCCGGGACGGGCCAAAGCTTCTGCGTGGGTATCGGCGGCGATCCCTTTATCGGGGAGCGGTTCACCGACCTCATGGCCATGGCCCGCAACCACGAACAGACCGACGCCGTGCTGGTGTTGGGCGAAATCGGCGGACGGGCCGAGGAGGACCTGGCCGAATATGTCGTGCGCACCGGTTTTCCCAAACCGGTGTTGGCCTTTGTGGCCGGGCAGACCGCCCCCCCGCGGTAAACGGCTGGGCCATGCCGGGGCCATTCTGGAGGAATCAGGCAACGGCGTGGGCAGCAAACTGGCAAAACTGGCCTCGGCCGGAATTCTTCTGTGCCGCGACCTGGAAAGCATTCCCCAGCTGGTGCGGCAGGCCCTTGGCAAATAGAGGGAATACGACCGGCTCCAGAATTTTTCACTTTCCAACAGCCCGGTGCGGAGCCTTTTCCAGCCGGGCTGTTGCAGTTTATCAGCCGTAATGACAAAGATGTGGTGATGGTCTACGGTAGTACTGCAAACAATCAGGAGAAAGGCCATGAACACGAAACAAGCTCGCGCCATCATCATAGTCGCCACTGTTGCCGTTGCCGTGCTTCTGGGCATTTGGCTTTCTTCCGGTTCAAAGGAAAAGCCGGCCCCGGACCCCGCGGCCACACAGGAATCGCAGCCCGCCCAAACCGAACAGACCGTCGCGGACAAGGCGGCGGAACAGGCGGGAGCACTCCCGACGAACGCCACTTCCGAATCCGAAGAAACAGCAGAGGCGGCAAAGACCGCGGTACCGCGGATGGATGTGGCAAAGGCGCCCCAGGAACAGCCCGCATCCTCGGAAAACACCATGGACAGCCAGACCGAAGACACCACCATCCGGCTGTCCTTCATCGACGACCTGGCCGCCTACCTGGTTTCCGGCTACCAGCCGCCCAAGAGCCGAAAGAACCCCATGGGCCAGGGCAGGCTGGTCATTTCCTACAAGCAGGTCAACATGCACTACGGCCTGGACCCGTCCCTGTTCGGCAATCCGGGCGGCCCGGCCAACAGGCTGCGCAGCGCCATCCTGGACTACATGTTCCGGCCCGGAGCGCTCAAGGCCCTCTACAATCTGTACGCCGACGCCTTCATAGACCAGATGGCGGAACAGACGCAGCTTGCCGAGCGTTCCTTTGCCACGGATGACGGTTCCTTTGCCGTGGGTCCCCTCAACGGGCGCAACGCAGCGAGCTGTTCAGGCTGTACGCTGGAAAATGCACGGACGCGGGCCTGGTTTTCCAGGTCATTGGCAAGGACCCCGCCCTGTTCGCCAACGTTGAAAAATATCTTCTGGCCGTGCGCAACGTGAACACCGCCTATGAGCGGTTCTGGAAGCGCGACCTGAATGAGAATTCCCAAGTGGAACTGGCCGGAAAGGAAATCAAGCAGGCCATAGTGCAGCGCGAAGGACTCCGCGCCAAGGTCGTGCAGGGTATCCGGGACAGACACAACCTCAACAAGCTTTCCGACGAGGAACTGCTCTACCTGACCCAATGGGCCTTCCGGCGCTCCATCCGCGTGAAGCAGCCCAAGGAAAGCATACTGACCCTGTCCGAGCTTCTTACCGACATGGGGCGCCGTCTGACTGCCCAGGCCCCGAAGCTCGCCGAGTAGTCCGCGAACATCCGCTCTTGAAAAACCCATAAAAAAACGCCTCCGGCAGGATATCTATCCCGCCGGAGGCGTTGCTGATTACAGAATCAATGCGACCGGTTGCTCACTTTGTCCAGGAACTGCCGTTGGTCATCCGCAGCCGTTCCCGGATGGTGGGCGATGTTTCCTCCAGCTGCTTCTCGAAACAAACGCCGCAGACGGCTCCGGCGCTCCAGACGATGATGCCCCGCACTCCCGCCAGAACATCCTTCAATGCACCGGGAGCATGGACGATGTGCACCGCGCACCCCCTTGTCCGCGCAAGACGGCCGTAGCCCGAAAGGAACTCCACCATCATGCCCGAGTAGCTCAGGTTGCGCAAAAAAATTGCGCCTCCTGCATCCCGGCCCCATCGCCCACGTCCATGATGAACAGGTGCGGGGATTCAAACTCGAATCGTTCGTGACGGCGTTTGTTCTCAACCATGCGGCCTCCTCACAAAATCCTGTAGTGCACTGTGGGAGCGGCGATGAAATCCTCTTGTTCAAGGGATTCCAGGGTTGCCCAGACACTGCCCATGGAAGCCTCGTGGGTGATGAAAACCACGGGAACCACGTCGGTTTCACCCTCTTCCTTCTGTATGGCCTGGGCAATGGAAATGCCGTGCTCGGCCATGGCAGTGGCGATCTTGCCCATGACGCCGGGTTTGTCCGCCACGTTGAAACGAAAGTAATGCTGCGATACAGCATCTTCCGGGGGAAGTATCGTGGCCAGGGGCAGGGACGCGATTTTCCAGCCCGTGTTGTTGGGCCGGTCCTTGTCCTTGAGAATGGCCATGATGTCGGACAGCACCGCGCTGCCCGTGGGCAGATCGCCCGCTCCCTGGCCGTGCAGCATGATCGGCCCCACGGCGTTGCCCTCGATGCGCACGGCATTGTAATTGCCGCCCACGCGGGCCAGAAGATATGTGTACTTGACCAGGGCCGGAAAAACCCCGGCCTCGATGGCCCCGTCCACTTCGCCGGCCTGGCCGATGAGCTTGAGCCGGTAGCCGAACTCGCGGGCAAAGAGGATGTCCTCCTGGCCCACGTTGCGGATGCCGTTCACGGACAGGTCGGCCAGGGGATAATGTTGCCCGAAAGCCAGACGCATGAGCAGCACCAGTTTGTGGGCCGTGTCCACACCATCGATGTCGAAGGAGGGATCGGCCTCGGCATAGCCGAGCTCCTGCGCCTGGGCCAGGGCGGTAGCAAAATCCACCCCGCTGGTGGTCATCTCGGACAGAATGTAGTTGGCCGTGCCGTTCATGATGCCGGTCAGCTTCTCGATGCGGTTGGAGGCCAGACTCTCCTTGAGCGTCTGGACAACCGGCACCCCGCCCACGGAGCTGGCTTCGTAGTACAGGCACAGGTTTTTTTCCTGCGCCAGGGCGAACAGTTCCTGTCCGCGCTCGGCCAGCAGGGCCTTGTTGGCCGTCACCACATGCTTGCCGGACTCCAGGGCCAGGGTGATGAGGTTGTAAGCGGCCTCTATGCCCCCCATGAGTTCGACCACGATGTCGATTTCAGGATCGTCCACCAGATCCATGGGGGTCGCCGTAAAGTGCACGGTACTGTCCGAAGTGCCCGACACGGTCTGCGGGGTGTAAGGGCGCGGCTTTTCCAGGTCGCGCACCAGGATGGTCTTAATCCTGATGTCGCAGCCGATGCG
>CAXXPO010000018.1:0-297677 GCA_963665185.2 Desulfovibrionaceae bacterium
ATCCCTGCATTTGTGGCAGACATGGCGGGACAAGCTGCTCCTTTGGGAGTTTGCGTCTACAAACGACGCACGTCCGTTCGGTCCCTGGCCCATAAGAGTGGGTTAGGACTGGTCGTGTTGTTCGCCGGATTCCGGCGCACTGTCCTCTGCCGTATCGGCAGAATTGTCCTGCTTCCGGAACGACGGGATTTTCATTGGTCGCTTCTTCGGCTTCAGCCGGTTCAACGGTTTTTTCCTCAGAAGCTTCGGGAACAAGCAGTTTGAAAGCCGCCTTGAGGTCATCGTACTTGCGGCCGTTCATGCCTTCGATGGACATTATCTGCTCTTCCGAGGCCAATGCGAGTTCGAGTGCGGAATCGAAACCTGCGTTCAGGAATCGGTCCACGTTGATCTCGGCCACGCTGGCCAATTGTTCCAGCCGTTCGCGGTCGGCATGCAGCTCTCCGTAGCGGCTCTCGGTAAAAATGTCGATTTTCCAACCCAGAAGCTTGCTGGCCAGTTTGACGTTCTGTCCCTTGCGGCCAATGGCCAGGGTCAGTTGGTCGTCGGGGACCACCACTTCCAGGAGTTGTTCGTCTTCGTCCACGGCGATGCGGGTGATACCGCCGGATTGAGCGCGTTGCGTGCGAAGTCGGCAATGTCCGGACGCCAGACGACGATGTCGATGCGCTCTCCCCGGAATTCCTGCACCACGGCCTGGATTCTGGAGCCGCGAATGCCCGACGCATGCGCCCACCGGGTCCACGTCGCGGTAGGTGGACATGACCGCCACCTTTGCCCGGCTGCCTGGATCGCGGGCAACACCCATGATCTTGACCGTACCGTCGGGAAACTTCGGGCACTTCGCGACGAAGAGGGCACGCATGTAGTCGGGATGGGAGCGGGAAATATGAATCTGGGGCCGCGGCCTTCCTTGAGCACGGAAACAATAAACCCCTGCACGCGGTCTCCGCGCTTGTACGCTCCTTGGGAATCTGCTCTTCGCGGGGCAGAAGGGCTTTCCGTACGGCCCAGATTGATGATCCAGCCGGTGCGGTCGCGCCGCAGGATGATGCCCGAGACGATTTCATTTTCGCGGCTTTTTGTACTCTTCGTAGATGATTTCCTGCTCTGCGTCGCGCATGCGCTGGATAATGACCTGCTTGGCACTTTGTGCGGCAATGGCGTCCGAGATCGGACACGTCCAGACGGAATCCTATGTCGTCGTCGAGTTGGACATTGGGTCGTGATGGCGCGCCTCTTCAAGATTGATTTCGGTGTTGGGGTCTTCGACCTCCTCCACCACGATCTTGAAGTGATAGACTTCGATTTCACCTGTTTCGTCGTTGAATTGCACTTCCACGTCGAAGTCCGTCGCCGTATTTGCGCAGCACGGAAGAGCGGACAGCGTCTTCCAGCGTGTCGATGAGCAGGTCGCGATCGATGCCCCTGTCCTTGCTGATCTGGTCGTGGCCTTTCTCCAGTTCGGTTGCCATAGCCCCTCCAAAAACAAACGGGCGTTGTTAACATTGTGCTGAAGACACCGGTTTCGATTTCTTCATGCCATCCCGACCTGCATTGGGCCCTGTCGGGTCGTACAAATTATATGCTCCCGGAGGAGCGTCTTCAATTTGGCGGACCGGACCGGTCCTGCCGCCTGTTAGGCTTTCTTTTTTTTCGCTGCGGCTGTCCAGTCGCTGACCACAAGCCGGGGACGGGACACAAGAGCCCAGGGAAGTTCGTGTGGAATGTCGTCGATGATGACGTTGATGGCGTCTTCGCCGACGCTTTGCAGCAATCCCTTGAAATTTTTGCGCCATCCAGGGGGGTCGTGCAGCCGGACATCCCACATGCTGTCCCACATAGGGACGCATCTGGTCCATGGTGAAGGAAAGGGCGTTCCATGCCGGGGGAGGATACCTCAAGATTGTATTTCCCCTAATCAGTCCTTCTTCCACGTCGAGAAAAAGGCTGATGTCGCGGCTGAGCGTGGCGCATTGGTCAATGTTCACGCCATTTTCGCCTTCCACATAAACGCGCAGTACCTGTCCGCCCGGTTGACCCATAAGCTCCACGCCCCACAGGATCAGCCCGGCTGTTCCACAAGCGGGGCAATGCCTTCTATGACGGCGGCTGTGCGAGGTGATGTTATCATGACGGCTCCCTGGAGAATAAAAAAAAGTGGACCCAAGGGACCACCTTCTGCTGCGAAACCCCGGCTTTTGCCGGATGCGATACGAGGAGAAAGCAATTTCCTGGAGCGGGCGACGGGGGTCGAACCCGCGACATCAAGCTTGGGAAGCTTGCACTCTGCCAGCTGAGTTACGCCCGCTCGGAAAGACAGCCTAATAACAGACAGGTGGCGATTGTCAAGTTTTATCGGTGTTCTGGAAATTATTTGTTGTTTTTTGCGAAGAGAATGGGAAAGGCATGGGATTTTTTAGTTGGCCTGCTTGTTGCATATGTCTTCGGCAAGGAGGTCTGCGATCATGCAAGACAGCAATTTAAGCGCTCTGTTCGGGGCCATGTCCAACGAACATCGCCTGAACCTTATTGCCAATAATTTGGCGAATGTGAATACCACCGGGTACAAGAAGGACAAGGTGGCGTTCAAGGACGTGTTTCTGCATTTTGCGCACGACTACATTCTCGACTCCAAACCGTATATCCGGGCCAAGCCCTTGTGGCCCGAGGCGGATGTTCTTGCCAAGCCCCGTTTGTCCGAACAGAAGACCGACTTCAGCCAGGGCAGCCTCAAAGCCACTGGAAATCCGCTGGACCTGGCCATCCAGGGAGGAGGGGTTTTTCAAGGTGCAAAACCCGCAAACCGGGGACACCTACTACACCCCGCAACGGCAACTACATGCTGGACACCGGGGGGCAGATTATTGACGGCAACGGCAATTATCTTTTGGCCGGGGGCGGTCCTGTGACCGTTCCACCCACCGCGGCGCTGACTATTGACCAGGCGGGCAACATCCGGGCCGGGGAGCAGGCGGTGGGGACCATCGATCTGGTCACATTCAACAATCCAGAGGCGCTGAAAAAGGTGGGCTCCAATCTGTACTCCATGGAGAACGCGCAGGAAATCCCCCTGAATGCAGGTGCACCCGAAGTGCCGGAAGGAGAGGAATCCGCCAGGGTGGTCGGCTCCATACAGCAGGGATTTCTGGAAGCCTCCAACGTGGAGGTGGTTACGGAAATGGTGGCCATGATCGAAGTTCAGCGGTCTTTTGAGGCCTACCAGAAGATCATGACCAGCACCCAGCAGATGGATCAGAAATTGATTTCAACAGCCAGCAAATCTTAGTGGTACGTTACTTTATCCAGGAGGCGATACGCCATGATGCGTTCATTATGGACTGCTGCCACGGGCAATGGTTGCCCAGCAGACACACATCGACACCCTTTCCAACAACCTTGGCCAACGTGAACACCGTGGGCTTCAAGAAGAGCAAGGCCGAGTTCGAGGATCTGATGTACCAGACCCTGAACATCGCCCGGTACGCTCAACGAGGCTGGAAACCGATTGCCGACCGGCTTGCAGGTGGGCATGGGCGTGCGTCCGGTCACGGTGCACAAGTATTTCAGCCAGGGGGATTTTCAGAACACGGGCAACACGCTGGATGTGGCCATTGAGGGGGACGGATTTTTCCTCATCGACTACAACGGGCAGGATGCATACTCCCGTGCCGGTTCATTCAAATTGAACAACGACGGAGCCATTGTCACGGCCAATGGATATCCTTTGCAGCCGCAATTCGTGGTTCCGGCGGAAACCGTCAATGTGGTGGTCACACCCACGGGGCACATCTCCGCTTTGGACAAGAACGGCGAGGAGCTGGCCGGAACCGATATCCAGCTCTACACCTTTGTGAATCCGGCAGGTCTCAATGCTGCAGGGCGTAACATGTACTTTGAAACCCAGGCCAGTGGCGCGGCCACACCCGGCGACCCGGGCACGGACAATGTGGGAACTTTGGCCCAGGGGTTTCTGGAAGGTTCCAACGTGGAGCTCGTTGATGAAATGGTCAGCATGATTGTGGGGCAGAGAGCCTTTGAAGTGAAACCTTCCAAGGCCATCACCACCTCGGACTCCATGTTGCAGACCGCCATTCAGGTGAAGCGTTAACCATATTATCTAAGGTTAACAGCAAGGACTTTCAGGTCTTTTACAGGAGAACGGCATGATCAGGCAAAGGGGACTCGGGATATGGATGGGACTGCTTCTGGTATTGCTTTTTCCGGTACTGGCCGGGGCACAGAGTGGAGCAGACGGTTCATGGGCCGTGGTCACCAAACGGGCCGCCTGTACATCGGGACCACGAGTTCTGCTGGGGGAAATAGCCGAACCGTACGGGCACGTGCCGGACGGGGTGTGGAGCCGGATGTCGCAAACCGAACTTTGGGAGTCTCCGGCCTCCGGGAGCCGGCCCACGACATACAGTGCCCGCGAGCTGGACGAGCTGTTGACCCGGCACTTGGGGGCGAGCATGTACGCGGTGCGCATTTCCGGTCAGCTCAGCCTGCAACGTGGCGGCCAACTTCTTGACGCCGCGGAAATAGAACGACGTGTTGTCGGATTTTTGACGCCGCGTCTTGCCGCCAAGGGCGGTGAGATCACTTTACGCAATGTAAGCGTTCCCCTTTACGTATTTCTCGACAACGATTTTCACTCCCTGGATATTGAGCCACAGGGCGGAATAGATGCCGGACGGGTGGCCTTGAAACTGACGGCCAAGACCATTGACGGCCGCATTCTTCGCCGTTTCGCCGTGAGTCTGTTCGTGGACCGCTGGATCAGCGTGCCCAGTGCGGCCCGGCCCGTCAATTCCGGAGAAATCCTTACACCCCGATATGATCACCTTTCAGCGCAAGAATGCAGCCTACCTCGGCGGCGAAGTCTGGGACGGCCAGGGAGGTCCGTGGATTGTCAGTCAGTCCATGGGGCAGGGCATGGTTATTTACAGAGACAATTTGCGCGTTCAGTCGCTCATATCCAAGGGAGACAGGGTGGAGCTGCTTTTCAAGGGCAAGCACGTTCAGCTTACCACCGAGGTCGAGGCGTTGGAAGACGGCGGGCAGGGAGATGCCATTTTGGTACGTAACGTGCAATCAAACAGGGAAATACGGGCCAGGGTCTGGGACAAGCGGACCGTCATCATTCGCAGATGAGTCCCGAAAATACGGCCGGTTTCGGCGATGTCCTGGCAATCGGCTCTTATAACAGACGAAGACTCCTGGGAGGGCAACCCCGTGAAACGCATCATATCAATAATTTTCCTGGCTTTCGTGGCCACAGCCTGCGCACCTGCCAAGCAGACGCCGGAGCCGGCGCCCGTGCTCACGCCACCGCCTTCCCAGCCGTTGTTTTCTTCCGAGAATCCAGGTTCCATCTTCGATCCGGGCCAGGCATCGCTTCTCTACGAAGACAGCCGGGCGCGCCGGGTTGGGGACATCGTCATGGTGCATGTGGTGGAAAACTCCACAGGCAAGCATAAGGCCGACACCAAGGCGTCAAAGGATTCGAGCATTGAGCTTGGCGTGGAACAGTATTTTGGCAAGGGGAACTTCCGGGCTTTCCCGTTGGGTATCCCCAGCATGGGCATGTCCGGTGCGACAGGAACCGTCCCCCTGGTGAAAGCGGGCAGCAAGACCGGCCTCACCGCCACCGGCGAGACCAAACGTCAATCCGATCTCAAGGCTGTCGTGGGCGTGCGGGTCGTGAAGGTACTGCCCAACGGAATCATGCAGGTGGAAGGCGCACGCGAAATGCGCATCAACGAAGAAAACGCAGATCCTTGTCGTTCGAGGCCTGATCCGTCCGCAGGACATAGAGCCGGACAATACCATCACGTCCAACTATCTGGCCAACGCCAAGATCGAATATTTTGGACAGGGTGTTTTGGCCGACAAGCAGCGGCCGGGTTGGCTGACGCGAATTCTCGACAATATCTGGCCGTTTTAAGGCCGCGGGGAACATCTGGAAACGTATGAGGACATCGGCATGAAGTCACGGAAGACCACAGCAACAATCATTCTGACAGCGCTTTTTGTCCTTGCGGCAATGTTGGCGTCAGGTTTCGGGCAGGAAGCCCGGGCAGCCAGACTCAAGGATATTGCCTCGTTCAAGGGCGTGCGCTCCAACCAGCTTGTAGGCTACGGGCTGGTTGTGGGTCTGTCCGGCACTGGCGATAAGCGTGGCAGCGAATTCACCATTCAATCCATGGTCAACATGCTCGACCGCATGGGCGTGACTGTCGATCGCGATCAGATCAAGCCCAAGAACGTGGCAGCAGTCATGGTTACCGCCAAGATGCCGGTTTCCGCCAAGCCGGGCTCGCCGCTGGACGTTACCGTTTCCAGCCTGGGGGATTCCCAAAGCCTGTTGGGCGGCGTGTTGCTGATGACGCCTCTCAAGGGGGTGGACGGTAAAATCTACGCCCTGGCCCAAGGCTCTCTGACATTGGGCGGTTTCATGGTGGAAGGCGCGGCCGCCTCTGCCCAGAAGAACATCACCACGGTAGGCATCATCCCCGGGGGAGCCACGGTGGAACGGGCAGTCGCCTTTGATTTCAACAACATGGATTCCATGACGCTGAACATGTCCATGGCGGATTTCTCCACCACCATGCAGGTGGTGAACTCGGTGAATGCGGCTCTGGGGGGAAAGTATGCCCGGGCAGAGGATATAAGCACCGTGCACGTTGACGTTCCTGAACAGTTTGTCGGCAATCTCGTTCCGTTGATGGCTTCCCTGGAGAACCTGGAAGTGCGGCCTGACGGCCGGGCCAAGGTGGTGGTGGACGAAAAGACCGGGACCGTGGTTCTGGGCAACAACGTGCGTCTCTCCAAGGTGGCCGTGGCACATGGCAACTTGCAGGTCGTCATTGCCGAGAGTGCCGAGGTCAGCCAGCCTCCGGCCTTCAGCAGCGGGGATACCGTGGCCGTGCCGCAAACCGAGATGGGTGTGGACGAGCAGAACAAGCGTCTGATGCTCATGGAAGGCGCCACGTTGAACGAGCTGGTGGATGGCCTGAACGCCATAGGCGCGACTCCGCGAGATCTTATTTCCATTTTGCGCACCCTCAAGGCCGCGGGAGCACTCATGGCCGACCTGGAGGTGATCTAACATGACCAGTCCGCTTGATGTCGGTATGGACTCCGGCCTTTCCAAGGCTGCCGACGCCCGGACCAAGGCGCGTATGGACAATCTGCGCAACCAGCTCATGGGCGGGACGGACAAGAAGGACCCCAAGCGGCTGAAGCAGGCCTGTCAGGATTTCGAGGCCGTGTTTATGAACAACATGTGGCAGAAGATGCGGGCCACCGTGCCCAAGGCCGGATACCTGCACAGCCGGTACGAAGACCAGTACGTGTCCATGTTCGACCATGAGATGAGCAAGAAGTTCGCTTCGGCGGGAGGCATCGGCCTGGCGGACATGATGTTTTCCCAGCTGAGTGAAAAGCTGGCTCAGAAAAGTCAGACAACGGCTCCTGGCGGACCTCCCCGTCCGCTTGAGCGAGGCGATTACCTTTCCGGACAGCCTTCCGTGCCGCAAGAATCCATTGTCGCGCCGGAGCCCAAAGTCGGGCAACAGGCCTATAGTAATCCCGCGCAGCTGGTCGGGGCGGAACTGGCATACCGGGTGGACAGTCTGGCCGCCCGTATCGAGATGCGGATGGGGCAGGGCGAGTCCACGGCCCTGGCCGCAAATGAAGAAAATTACTCTTCTCTTCAGACGGTCGGGCAAAATCATGATCAAACACCGGGGCGGGTCATAACCCCCTTCGGTTGGAGCAGTGATCCAGACTCTGGGCAACGGCGCTATTCCTCCGCTGTGGAGGTGGCTGTTGCTCCAGGTGGGCAAGTTACCGCGGTGCGGTCGGGCGAAGTGGCTTACGCCGGCAACAACGTGACAGGAGACGATGCCAACGGCCGCATGGTCATCATCAACCACGACAACGGGGTACAGTCCCGTTACCAGTTCAGCGGCGACCTCAAGGTTGTGGCCGGACAGCAGATTCAGGTTGGCAAGCCTATTGCAGTGGTAGGGCAGAACAATCCGGACACTCCCGCCGCCCTGCGCTTTGAAATGCGTCGGAATGGACAGGCAGAAAACCCGGAAAGTCTTGTTAACCGTGCCCTTGCAAAGGCAGGAACCGTTTCTGGACAACATACGGGGTAGACCATGAACACATTGCGGATACGGCAGAATTTGACCAGACAGGGCAAGGCGCTTCATGTTTTGCATCATCTGCTCAAGGAAGAATTTTCCCATCTGCTGGATGGGCGTCCTGAGAATGTCTCCTATGAAGAAATGGCTCTTCAGGAATTGATGCGCCAGATCGCGAGCGAACGGTTGGATCTGAAGGCCATGCTGGGCGCCAAGCCGGGCAAGGATGTGCGATTGGCCGACAGCCTGGATCAATTCGATGAGTCCGAGCGGGAAGCCATCATGGATTTGGCCCAGCAGGTGGACGACATTGAGCAGATCTGCGCACGGCAGGCCGAGAAGAACCGTACCTTGGCTCTGGCTCTGTATGACCAGAGTTCTTCCCTGATCAAGTACCTGCACGAACAGGTCAAGCCCAAGAACACTACGGCGTATGCGGCGAACGGCCGGTTTGCCAGTGCTCCCAAGGGCGCACCTCTGGTTTCCGGGAGGCTCTAATGCCTGGCATCAATACTCTTCTCGACATCGGCAACAAAAGCCTTCTTGCGTCCCAGACCGCCATTCAGGTTACGGGCCAGAACATCGCCAATGTCAATACGGAGGGGTATCATCGCCGCACTTTGCGCCTCGAAGAGGCCATGGCCATCAACTACCGGCCGGGCCAACTCGGGACCGGGGTCAACGCCACCGAAGTCATACGCCATTTCGACCGGTTCGTGGAAAACACCTATAATGACAAGAGCGCGGAAATGCAGCGCTGGCAGAACATGTTCAAGAACCTCAAGGGAGTGGAGTCCCTGTTCAATGAGTCTTCCAGTGGCGGCGTAAGCACTTCGCTCGCCAAATTTTTTTCCGACTGGCAGGGACTGGTCAGCAATTTTCAGAGCCAGGCCAGCCGTCAGACTTTGGTGGACGACAGCAAGAACATGCTGTCCATCATCCGACAGGCCGACGCCCAGATGGAGCTTCTGCAAGAGCAGACCGACCAGTACATCCAGCAGGATGTGGACGAGATCAACGAGATCGTCAAAAACATCGCCGAGATCAACACCCAGATAAACACGCAGGACATTCCGGGGCAGAACAACGTCAATGAAATGTACGACAAGCGTGACAAGCTGGTGCGGCAACTGGCCGAGAAGATAGATGTCAACGTCATAGATAATGGCGCCGGGAATATGACCATCCTGACCAAGTCAGGTCATACCCTGGTGGAAACCAGCGAGACGTACGAGATAAAGTTCGAAACCCCAAAGAGTATCAGAAGTCTGTCCAATTCATCCACCTTTGACGGGGACATAAATTTCGAAGGCTCGGATGATTACGAGTATTATTTCGAGGTAGCCCAGGCGGGCAATGTGTCCAATGCATCGCCTTCGGCCATGCTGCGCGTGTCACTGGACGGGGGCAAGACGTTCCTCAAGGACGACGACGGCAAGGACATGCTCATTCCCGCCCGGCCAGAAGACTCCAAGGTCACGGTGCGCGGGTTGACCATCTGGTTCGGGCAGCAGGGGGATTCTGCGGCCACTCCGCTCAATCAGATGTCGGTGGGCGACAAGTTCGTGGTCGTGCCCAAGACGGGCATCTATTGGTATCAGGATACCAATACCGCGGAAAACATCACGCCGCAAATGGGGCTGGACGGCACGGACAACACGCGGCGTGTGACAGGCGGGAGTCTGGCAGGATTGTTCAATTTTCGTGACGAAGCCGTGGGACGTTACAAGGATAAGCTCGATACCTTCGCCCGCAGCCTTATCTGGGAAGTCAACCGCATCCACAGTGTCGGCGCGGGACTGAGCAATTTCACCCAGGTGGACGGGACATACGGCGTGGAAAACGAAAACGCGGCCCTGGCAAGCGGCGCGGCAGGGCTGGCCTTTGGCAACAGGATTTCTTCCGGAAGCTCCATGATGTACATTTACGACAGTGCTTCGGGTGCCCTGGCTTCGAGCGCGGCTTTGGATTTTGACCCGGCAACGCCGGGGCAGCAGAATTTCAACCCGGACAAGCATACGCTCAACGATGTGGTAACGGCCATCAACACCACATTCAACGGAAGCCTCAAGGCATCCATCGTTAATCATAAGCTCAAGATCGAAACGGAAAACGGCAAGGAACTCGCCTTTGGTCCGGATACCAGCGGACTTTTCGCCGCTCTTGGCGTCAATACGTTTTTCGATGGACACGATGCCGGAACCATTGCCGTGAACAACGCGGTCGGATCAAATCTCGACCACATCAATACCGGGCACGTCAATGGAGCGGGCGAGATCAACCACGGCGACAACTCCACCGCGTTCAACATCGGAAAGCTTCAGGACACGCGGGTCACCATCAGCACCATTCACACCGGAACGATGAATGAAACCCTTTCCGGGTTTTACAACACCATCGTCGCCAGTGTCGGTGCGGATACGGCGGCAGCCGAATTCAACACGCAGTACCAGCAGGCGCTGGCTGCGGACCTGGACCGCCAGCAGCAGGAAGTGGGAGGCGTGAACCTGGACCAGGAAATGAGCGATCTTATCAAGTTCCAGCATTCGTACACGGCTGCGGCCAAGCTCATCACCACGGCAGACCAGATGCTGCAAACCCTGCTGGGTCTCAAGCAGTAGGGAGGACGTCATGTTCAGGGTAACACAAAACCAGCTCTTCACCAGTTTCATCACCAACATGAATAGGACCTTGTCCGACCTGGTGGAATCAAATCTTCAGGCTTCCAGTGAAAAGAAGGTCAACAGGCCTTCGGACGATCCCGTGGGCATGTCTCGTATTCTTGGGTATCGGACATCCCTGAACCAGATTGACCGCTATAAGAGCAATATTTCCACGGCCAAGGGCTGGCTCGGGCTGGCCGATGAAACGCTGGGGCAGGTTTCCACCTTGCTCACCAGGGCCAAGGGGCTTGCCGAACAGGCCGCCACCGGAACCTACGGCAATAGCAACCGTGAACAGATCGCCGAGGAAGTGCGTAATATTTTTGGACAACTTGTGGCACTTTCCAATACGGAGTATGAAAACAGCTCCATTTTTTCCGGGCACAAGACGGACTCCAACGCCTTTGTGGAACGGTTGTGGGTCATGGCCAATGACGACACCCTGGACGGCGTGAACTGGGGCGTGGACGGGGCAGCCAAAAAGACCGTCCTGGTGCAGTTCACCGATGCCGGCACCGCCGGAGGGGGAACCAGCCTGGCATTGAACGATCCGCAGCTGCAGGTTCGGTATTCCGAGGATGGCGGAAAGACATTCAAGAACGGCACCATCACCACCACGGGCGGAATCGCAACCATCGACATGGGCGGCGTGCGGGTGACCATGCCGGAAACCGTCAATGTGACCACGACGGATGTCAACAACACCAATGACTCCAATGGGTCATGGCTGTGGATACGTCCCACTGCCGAGTACAAGGGCGACGACAACGACGGCATCGACGTCCACAAGATGGGAACGACCCTGAATGGTACGGCGGCTGGTGTATTCGCAGAAAATGTGGCTGTGCGTATCGACTCTGGCTCGTCTCTTGACCAAAAGATAGAGTATTCCTACAGCCTTGACGGTGGCGGAACCTGGGTTACGGGCAATGTTTCTTCCAATGGCTCCATTGCCAGCAACGCCGTGCTCTCCGTGCCCGGCGGCTCCCTGACCATAGGTTCCAATGGCGGGAATGCCATTCAGGCGGGCAGTCAGTTTGTGATCCAGCCCCGTACGGCGAACATAGATGTGGAGATATCCTTTTCCGAGCGAATCACGATCAACTCCGTGGGCAAGGAGGTCTTTGGCGGTGTGTACAAGGACCCCAGTGATCCTTCCGCTTCGTTGGTTTTCAAGGATGATCCTGAAAAAAATCTTTTCGATGTAATGGGACGGCTCATCGGATTTCTTGAGACAAACAACCAGTCCGGGGTGCAATCCTGTCTGGAGGATTTGACCGCAGCCCAAGAAAACGTGCTTAACCATGACGCCAATGTTGCAGGTCGCGAAAACCGGTTGATCGTTTCCGATTCCGTTCTGACCGGATTGAAGCTTAATGAAAGTGAGCGGTTGAGCAACATTGAAGACGTCGATATCAGCGAGCTGATGACAAAGCTTTCGCAGCAGCAGATCGCCTATCAGGCGGTGCTCAAGTCGTCCTCCATGATAATGAAGATGTCGCTGGTCAACCTCGTGTAGGCTGCTGAAAGCCTCGGGTTGGCTGTCTTGCCGCGGAGTTGGCGAACCCTCGCGTATGGAAGAATACGCTACGGAACCGCCAGCGCCCTCGCGTCTGACCATCCCGGCCCTTGAACAGCCTGCGGACGTTGAAAGGCAAATGTCCATCCGCTTTAATTCCTTGACGGACAAGCCTTGAAGCGGCATCAATAAGGCCGCGCAAACAGAATTTGAGCAGGTTGTATTCAATGCCTGCGCAGGACAGGAGGGCGCGGCAAATCGTCGGGGGTTCGCAGAGCGCGACGGTTTGCAGGGAGGCAGACATTGTGCCGCCCACATGGAACGTTCGTTTCGGACGGACCATGTACCTTAGTTAGACACACAAGCAGGCGTACATGCTCATACTTACCAGGCGGCCAGGGGAGAGCATTCACCTTGGCGACAACATCAAGATCACGGTCCTGAGCGTGAAGGGCAAGCAGATCAAGATAGGGCTCGAAGTGCCGGACGATGTTCCGGTATATCGCGAAGAGCTGTATATCAAGGTCAGGCAGCAGAACAGAATGGCCCTTGAATCTCTAGACCAGGACCTCATGGCGGCGGCTTCCCTATGGCAAAAAAGGAAATCGTAATTCAGACCAGGGTGGGCGAGCGTGTCGTGGACATGTCGCGTTCGATCCTTTTCCCGAAAGGACTTATCGGCTTCGAGAACCGGCACGAATTTGCCTTGCTGCAAATACGCGAGGACGCGCCTTTCATGCTGCTGCAATGTCTCAGTGATACCTCGTTGGGGCTTATCGTTACCGATCCGTATCCGTTCTACGAGGAATACCAGCTTTCAGTGGGCGATGCTGAGCAGAAAATCCTGCGCATCAAGTCCATTCGAGAACTGGCGGTTCTGGTCACGGTCACCATTCCTGCGGGACGGCCCCAGGAGACCACCCTGAACCTTACCGGTCCCATTCTGATCAACAGCACATCACGCATCGGGTTGCAGGTTCCCCAGACCGACCCCTCGCTTCCCAGCCATTATCGTTTGGAAGTCAAGAAGGAAGCCGAAGGGGAATAACTTGGAATAGAAAGATGGCGGGTCATCATAACATAGAAGTGCAAGGCAGCGTAATGGGTACTTGTCTTTTTTATTATGTGTGGGTGCTTGATTTTGAAGAATAAACCATTCAGAAATTGTGAGTGCTGCCAACCAGCGGCAGAAAAAGAGTGAAATTCAATGCTTTTTTTTCTTCATGTGGGGGCTGGACCAAAAAATCCAAATAAAATACCGAATTTATACCCAAAGTCTGAATGGCAAGAAATTCGTTTCGACATCAATCCAGATGTTTGTCCTGATATTCTTGGGGATATGCGGGACATGGATGGAGTTGAATCTGCAAGTTTTGATGCCGTTTATTCCTCTCATAATTTGGAGCATTTATATCCGCACGAAGTTTCTCTTGCGCTAGCTGAGTTTTTTAGAGTGCTGAAGCCCGGCGGGCATGCACTTGTAAGTTGTCCTGATATCCAGAGGATCGCGGCCTTTATCGCTCAAGGAAATCTCTGCGATCCCATTTATATGTCTCCAGCCGGGCCGGTTTCCCCCATTGATATTCTTTATGGGTACAGGCCTGCGTTGGCCTGTGGAAATTTACATATGGCACATCATACTGGTTTTACAGTGAAGACACTGCAGCAGGCAATGGGTGACGCTGGTTTTATGGATATAAAGGCCGAAAGCCGAGGTGCCCCATCTTTCGACATATGGGCTCAAGGATTTAAAGGTTCTGTTGGTCGACTGTAGATTGATTTTGTAATGAGGTTTTCCTCTTAGGTGCAAGTTTGCTACAAGAAAAGGACCGCACATGCGGTCCTTTTTCTCTGACAGACACTCTCCCCGTTTTCACTCGGCGGAGAAGGCAAGAAGACTACATCAGCAACTCCAGATCCTGTTTGACGAGGTTCTCGGCGGTCTTGTACAGATCGGGCTGATAGGAGCCATTGGCAACCCTGGCCTTTAGCTCGGCGACACGTTCCTTGCGCACTCCATCCGCGCCATTGGATTCGGAAAAGGCAACACTGCGCAGGCGTGCTTCCTCGGACAGATGAATCTTGTCCGTTTCCACTGTGTGCGACTTTCCCTTGCCGACAGCTTCCGCCTGACGGTTCTTGTCGATCTTCTTGGTGTCGTAGGGATTGGTCCCTTGCAGTAAATTCTTGATGATCATGACGCCTCTCCCTCAGTCTCCCTTTCTCAGGGCATACAGGGTTCTGTTGTATTTTGGAACCCCTTGCAAGTCTTATCGACTCTTTGGAGCCGGTTCTTAACGTCCGCTGAAAATAAATTGTCGGAATCCCCGGCATGTTTTCGACCCGGCCTTCGTACGCAGGCATGCACTGGATGACGGTTCATTGCGAGCCGGACTCAAACTTTCCACCACTACATCAAAGATCGTTCCACCGTATCCAAGGCAATGTTCCAAAGTTTTGTCAGGACATCTTGCGTATCATCCGGGCCAAGGCGAACGACTCCGTCGGGGGTCTCTCTGAAAATCTGCAAGTCCTGTTCCATGTACGGATATTCAAAGTAC
The DNA here is from genome assembly GCA_963665185.2 of Desulfovibrionaceae bacterium. Taxonomy (GTDB): domain Bacteria; phylum Desulfobacterota; class Desulfovibrionia; order Desulfovibrionales; family Desulfovibrionaceae. The sequence continues at coordinate 14,900 of CAXXPO010000018.1, forward strand.
AGCTTTCCCCCGGTCGCATTTTCCAGGCGTTCCTTGAGTTCCGTGACAACCGGGTTGTCCACGCCGAGCACCAGAAGGTTGTCTATCAGTTCGCGGGCAATCTGCTCTACCAGGGCCGTACGCTTGGCTCGCTTGATCTCAGCAGGCTCTGCAGGCTTGTCGCCGCGTAAACGACGTACATACCTGGTCAGCCGCCTGGAACTGATCAGCTGCTTGTCATAGGTGCGCAGCATGTTCTGCATTTCAAGTGCGTTATGGCTCATGTATATTTGCCCCTTCTCGGTTTTCTTATCGGCTTTAGCCGTGCGCAACTTTAGGGCCGCAAGGTGGAAAAATAAAAAAAGTTGAAATTTTCGAAAAGACGGAGGGGCAATCCAGGTATTGTCTGGCGCTTGGGTCTTGAATCCAGCCGGGCTTTCAACTACCAAGGATTCATCATGCATAACCGTTTGTCACATATCGCCATTGTTTACAGAAAGGGCCATCCTGAAGCGCGGAAAACGAGCCGGGATATCGCAGATTGGCTTTTGCAGGCCGGGGTGCGCACCACTTTGCGGGAACATGAACCAGAGACAGACGATTTGAATGATGTTTCTCCCCTACCGGAGTTGATTTTGCTTTTGGGGGGTGACGGGACGTTTATTTCCGCCGCACGGGAAACATTGCATCGAAAAATCCCGATTCTCGGTGTCAATCTCGGACAGGTCGGTTTTTTGACAGCCGTGGAGGCAAGGCAGTGGGAAAACTCTTTGCAAGAAGTCTTGGACGGTCGGTTCAGCGTTGAAGAACGGTTGGTGCTGGAATATACACTTGAACGTGACGGACAGGTCATTCGTAAAGGGCTGGCCATCAATGATGTGGCCGTGAGTCGGGGACTGGTGGCCCGGTTGGTGCGCCTTGCCGTGGAACTTGAGGGAGAACGGCGCGGAGACCTGCGTTCGGACGGGTTGGTCATCGCCACGCCCACAGGGTCCACAGCCTACTCCATCTCGGCTGGCGGCCCGGTGGTGCATCCGGCAATCCAGGCGTTCTGTATTACTCCTATCTGTCCTTTTCGCAACTATTTCAACCCATTGGTTGTTCCTGCCAACGCATCTCTCGCCGTCATCAACGAAGATGCGGCAGGAGAGGTAATTCTGACGGAGGACGGACAAAAGGCGTTTCCGCTGATCGAAGGGGACCGGGTCAACATACGGATTGCTCCGAATTCTCTCCGGCTTGTGGTTCCCAACGGCGCGTCTTTTTTCAACACTTTGGTTACCAAGGGCTTTCTGACCGAGAGGTGAGCCATGCCGGTTTTGCCCCAGTTTTCCTCTTCCCTGGATATCCGGTTCGGCATTGATCCGGCGCTGGATGCTTGGCTTATGCATTTCATGACCGCCAACAATATATATTATGCGACCGACCCGGATAAGAATGCCTCGTCCGAGCAGATGCGTTTTATGGTCTGCCTGGAGGACGAACATTTTTTTGCGGCCTGCTCGGACTGGATGCTCATGCAGCTTGTCAATGACACGCTGGACAGGAATCTTTTGCAGGAATACGCCGGAAAGTGGCACAGGCTGGTCCAACTTGTGTACCGCTACGTGCCGGAACGCACTACGCGGCGTCGTATTCTCGGCCTGTGTCGCTATAAATTTCGGGAAGTCCTGGCCTCGCCCAATATGATTCCTTCCCGTCTTCTCAAGCGTTTTGTGACCATGTTCTTGACGTTGGGCGGACTCAGCGATCCCTATCGCGACCGCCGCAGATTGGCCAACGAACGGGCATTCAAACGTCTTAAGGGTGGAGAATTGTTAAAGTTTCTTCAGTCCCTGCCCGATGATCACATGCGGGCAGAGGACGGCCAGACATTGACCCAGGCCCGGTTCAGGCTCGACATGCTGGAGATGGCCCGCCTGATGTTGCTGTCCGTAACTCCAGAACTTTGGGAGGATGGACAGGAGTTGGGGGCGGGTGTCTTGGCCGAACGGTTCGAAGCTTGCTCCGAACAATTGGCGACGGTGCAGGGGCTGTTTTCCGGTGATGCAGCCAAAGGGCAGAAAATTCTTTATCTGCCGGACACCAGTGGTGGTTTGATTTTCGACCTGCTGCTTATCCGTTCGCTTTTGCGGCAGGGGCATAAGGTCGTTCTGGTTTTCAAGGAGGGCTTTTTTTTCGATGCGCCGTCCTTTTGGGACTGGGATCACGATACCGTGCTTTCCGGACAATTGCGCGAAGCCCATGTTGTTCCCGATTCCCGTCTTGGCAAAAATGACCTGATCCGTTTGCAGCAGTCCAATGATTTTCTTGTCATTTCCGACGGTACGCGGGAAGAACTCAACCTGTATCGGGTCAACGTGACCTTTGCCCGGGCATGGAAAGAGGCGGATCTGATAATGGCCAAGGGGGTGGCCAATTCCCGCCGTCTTGCCGGTGTCAGCCACGAGTTCACGAGGGATATCCTGTGTTTCTACCGCGACGGGGACGGTACGTTCCAGGTCAGAGTCAAATCCAAGCCCGAACGGATTCGCAAGTTTTCCGAGGCGGGCATCAACGCCATGGCCCAGAACATCATCCACCAGATGCGCAAGGCAAAGCGGCATGGTGATTCGGTCATGTTCTATTCAGCCATCATCGGCTCCATTCCCGGACAGACCAGGACCGCGCTCAAGGTGGTGGACGTGTTTGTCGCCCACTTGCGCGAGCGGCTGGATAAGACGTATATAATCAATCCTGGCGAGCATTTTGTGGAAGGCATGGATGCCGACGACCTGATGTTCATGTGGGAAAAGGTGCAACGCAGCGGATTAATCGATGTCTGGCGCTTCCAAACCGTGGCGGATATCGAGAAGAGTTTCGAATTGATGGAACAGAAGGTTCCGTCGTTCTGGACAGGTAAGGACGCGACGTATTCCACGGGGTGTACAAAAGAAATGCACATCGCCCTGGATGTGCAGAAAGCCAATCCCGAAATGCAGATCATCGGTCCTGCCTCCGACATGTTCTTCCGTCGTCGGGAATACGGGGTGGGCAAGTTCTGCGATTCGGCCATTGAGTGCCAATGATAAAAAAAGATTCGTTTTTTATAATACAGAGTGTTTGGCAGCGTATTGTCCTGATGGTCTTGGGGCTGGTCGTTGTTTCCGGCCTGTTTTTTTTGCAGGGGTGCGCAAGCAGGCCAGTATCGCCGCAGGCCAGACAGCGCCCCCCCATGCAAAAGACGGATGCATCAGTTCAGGCCGGAAACAGACCGCAAATGCCTTTGACGGGGAAAACTTTTTCGGAAAACCCGAAGGCGGTGGAGCAGAAACCTTCTGCGCCAAGTGCCGCCGGGGCTGTCCGAGGATTTTCTCCTGAGTCGGCCAGGACGGTCAGCGGGTTTGTGCAACAGATCAACCTCAGGGACCAGGATCTTGGCTCCTGGAAAGATCTTGAGCTGCCGCTGCTGCACAGCTTGGAATACATCAACGCCCACAACCAGACCGCTTCGGTCCTGCGTCAGCCCGGCCTGAGTCTGACCTGGGAGCAGTTGGCCATCAGCGTCAGCGAACTGATCGCCTTATTGCCCGCCCTGGACAAGAATCCGGAACTTCTTTCCGAGCGTTTCGTCTGGTACAGGCTGGCTCCCGAACCACTTATGACCGGATATTATGCCCCGGCTATCGATGCCAGCCTGACGCCCAGGCCCGGCTATAAGTATCCCATCTACGGGACGCCCCCAAATTTGGAAAAAATGGATCTTGGAGCATTCCATCCCCGCTGGCGGGGCCAGAAGCTGTACTACCGTACCGAAGGAGACAAAGCACTGCCGTATTTCGATCGGCGTGCCATAGACATAGAGGGCGCGCTCAAGGGCAAGGGGCTGGAAATCGCCTGGGCAAAACACCCTTGGGATATCTATCATCTCCAGGTGCAGGGGTCGGGTTTTCTGCGCCTTCCGGACGGCGGCTCCCGCTACATCCTGTACGCGGGGCAGAATGGCCGGAGTTTTCAGTCCACGGCAAGACACATGCTCAAGACCGGACAGATAGCCCGTGACCAGCTTGATCGTGACGGTATCCGCAAAGCCTTGGACAGGGCGGGGGCAGACGGCAAAATGGATCTTTTGGCGTACAATCCAAGTTACGTGTTTTTCAAGTTGGCGGACATCCCCCCGGAGGGTTCCATAGGGCGCCCTCTGACCGGTATGGTCAGTCTGGCCACGGACCCCACCGTGCTCCCGCTCGGATCGATAGTGCCCTTTTCCGTGGAATTGCCCACCGAGCCGGGAGGTCCCCGCAAGCGCATCTACGGGTTTGGCCTGGCACAGGATACGGGGGGAGTCATCAAAGGCCATCGCATTGATTACTACTGCGGCATCGGCGACCAAAAGGAATACATGGCCTTTCGAATAAAGAATCCGGTGGTCACCTATATGGTGGTCAGCAAACGGGTACTTGGCAAAAAGTAACCCCATGGGATCGGTCATCGAGCCAGCCAAGGCAAATACCAACACGCATTGCGGAAAGGACGGACAGACGTGACCTTCAAGGATTTGAACGAGAAATTGACAGAAGCGTTCGAGCATCAACTGACGGCAACGCGGGATTGGCATAATGTCGTGCCGGGGGCCCAAATATTCGACACCGGTGAAAAGCCGTTGGAGCGGCTGTCCGGTTTGGTGCTTCAAAATCATTGGGCCAATTTCCAGCTTTGGCACGTGGAGGACGACGCCCGCATGGTGGATGTGGATGCAGGTGTCATCGCCGACTGCAAACGCCGTATCGACAGGTTGAACCAGCAGCGCAACGACCTCATCGAACGTATGGACGAGTGTCTTGTAGCCGTCATTGCACCTTTGCTGCCGGAGAAAGCCGCCGACAGATACAACACCGAAACCTTGGGGAGCGCCCTGGACAGACTTTCCATCAACAGCCTGAAGATTTTTCATATGGACGAACAGCTTGAGCGCGGCGATGTGGATGCTGCCCATAAGAAGGCCTGTCGGCAAAAAAGCGAGGTCTTGCGGAAGCAGCGGGCCGACCTGAGCCGGAGCGTATGTGAGCTTGTGGAAGATTACGCTTGCGGAAGCAAGCAGCCCAAGGTCTATTTTCAATTCAAAATGTACAATGATCCCGTATTGAATCCTTCTCTGTACGCTCCGAAGCAAAGCGCTTGAGCTTTGGCGCAGGGCGGGTCTTGGCGCAGGGGATGGAAAAGCGTACTATGCGGCAAACAAAAGATGCGGTCCGCATTCGGTTTGGCCGACGGTATCCTGCTTCCTGCCTTTTCGGCTTCAAGCGGCGAATTTTGCCCTGCAACCTTCAAGTGCGTATCCCAAAATGAGTGTCAAAGCCGAAGATGAATTGACCGGGCTCGCCCAGGCAATGGAGCGGGTTTTGTATCCTCCTCAGCCGAATGAGTGGGGGAAGATGGCCTCGCACATCAAGCGGCTGGTCAATCGTTACGGCTCCATGGACCCGGACGACCCGGCATTGCGCAGGGTGTACGTCCGGTTTGCCCGGCACCTGCGTGTGGCGGTCTCGGCGACCATTGATCTCAAGTTTCTCAGCCTGTGCCTGCGGGCAATGCTTAACATCGGGCGGGACGGCTGGTTGGCTGCCGTGGATTTTGTGGCCTCGTCCGGTGTGGGGCATAACGAACTGGCCACGTTGCTGCGGGGACTGCGGCCTGTGGAGCAGCTTTTTCTGGCAAACCAGTGGTTGCAGCAAAAACAGGCCACGGATTCCAGCCTGCGTCGGATGCTTTTGGACATTGCCGCGACAGGCGGTGATCACGATCCGACCACCTTGCTTCTGTTCTTTTCCAGACTCGGCCAGGAGCGGGTGCAGGTTTTTTACCCACTCAAGGAATTGCTGCTTGCGGCCAAATTCGGAAAATGGCTTAAGGAGCAAGTTCCCCTGGACCATTCCGCCAATACGGAATTGGCTCTGGCCCGCGCATTGTACGTTCTGGACGACCCCGGGCTGACACAGTCATTCTTGCTGGCCCGGCTGGACGGTTCAAGGAATCCAGGCGAGTATGTCTGGCAATTGGCCATAGAAAAGGGTGGCCGCGGCAATGATGTCCTGGCCAAGGCGGTCTGCCGCTATCTGAGCAAGGGCGAATTGCATGTCCGTCAACGGGCCGTGGACGTCCTGGCGTGTCTGGATTGGCCAAAATCCGGGCTTGTGTTGGCTCGCATGTTCATCAAGACACCTTCCATGCGCAAATCTTTGGCTTCCCGGTCCCTGGTGCTGGGAGAACGCGACTTCACTTTTTTCATTCAATCCATCGGACCGGACGAACAACGCCACCTGTACCGTTACTTGTTTTCACTTCTGTGTTCATTGGCTCCCGATTTTGTATTGCACTGCCTGGAAGGAGGGCATGCGCAACCTTTGGACCAGGCCGAGGTCCGGACGCTGTCCAAGGTCTTGATGCGTATTGCAGAGGAGCAGGACACGCTCTTGGTTGGCAACGCCGGGCGCGACGGCCGGGCTGTGTTGGCGTGGACGGAAACTGTTCCAGAGTCTCCTGCACGTGGACACTCTTTTTTTCGGCGTATTCTGGGGAGGGACCATGGGGACGCCTCTGCCGCCTTCAACGGAAACGGTCCGCTTAGGGATTTGAAGATAACCGGAAGTTCCCTGCAGGGGCTGGTTTTGTGCGGTCGTCGGATGGAACAATGTGTTTTGCAGGTGTGTTCCTTCACAAACGTTGTTTTCCGGGAAATGAGGGTGACGGCAACGGATTTTGGTGGCAGTCGAATGTATTCCGTCACGTTTGATGGCTGTCATTTTGAGTATGTAACCCTGCGAGAAGTGGCTTTTCATGAATGCCGCTTTGTCAATTGCCGGTTTGTGCGTTGCGATTTTAGTTCCGCAGGAGTCACAGGCTCCATGGTACAGGCATGTGCTTTTGAGGAATGCCTCATGGACTGCATGGCCTGGGAACACGGGAGAGCCAGTCAGGTTGTCTTGTCCAATGTCGTATTGCACGGCGCCGTGGTAAGGAACATGCACCTGGAAGGATGCCGGTTCGCCGGAACCGCATTGAGTTTCGGCATATGGCGAAACGTGGAATTGCTCGGGTGTGACTTTGATTTTTGCGACATGACCGGCCTGCAATGCCGGGACAGTATTTTCCGTGGAGGCCGGGTGCAGGGCAACAGGGGGGGGGCGCGCCTTTTCGCCTGCGAGAGCGGTCTCCCCGACTTTCTGGATTTCACGGCGAGTACCTTGCGTGAACGGGCCGCAGCATTGGGAGAGGCCGGTGTTCCTCTTGCCACCGGAGGAGTCGGCCGGGCTGGAACCGTTGGAGGGGGCGGGGTGTCCTCTTTTTCCATTGCTCCGGAGATTCTTGAATTTACCGCATCGGATAAGGGCTTTTCCCTTGGACGCAGCCTTGTTCACCTCTGGGGCAGACATTGGTCGTTTGCCCGCAATGAAGCGGCCATGCTCCACTACAATGGAAAGCGGCTTGCGTTTATGGAGTCGCGTGCTGATGAGCGCAAACGTATTTTTCTGCGTCTTTTTCCTTTGCTTTTAAGCACGGATGTAGGCCATGAAGCCCTTGGGCTGGATGCCGGGGCTTCCTGCCCCGCCATTTCCGCCTACTGTCCCTCCCACGAGGAACTGGAATTGTGCAGGGAGCAGTTTGGCCGTCTGCCCGAAGGCTTGTACGGGACGTCCTCCGGCCAGATAGCCGCTGTTTACTCCATCGGCAGTCTGGGCTCATTGGCCCAGACGCAGGACTCTGATTTTGATTGCTGGGTCTGCCTGGAGGACTCCGTCCGGCTTTCCCCGGAAGACAAACAGAAACTTGAAGCCAAGTTGCACGCCTTGGAATGCTATGCCTGGGATGTTTTCGGTCTGGAGACACATTTTTTTCTTATGTCCCTGGATGATGTGCGCAACAATCGTTTCGGGTTCAGCGACAAGGAGAGTTCGGGATCGGCCCAGGCGCTGCTGCTTAAAGATGAGTTTTATCGTACTGCTTTGTGTCTGGCGGGAAAAAGCCTGGCATGGTGGCTCATGCCACCGTCCGCCCTGGCAGGCGAATACGCGGAGCGGGTGAAGGATGCGCTGGACTACCCTATGAATGGGTGGCCGCGTGTCGCGGATTTCGGCAGTCTGGAGCATATTCCCCGTGAGGAATTTTTTGGCGCGTGCCTGTGGCAGATGGTCAAGGCCGTCAAGAGTCCGTTCAAGACAGTCATGAAGTTCGGCTTGTTGGAACGCTACGCGCAACGGTTGGACAAGAAGGCTCCGCTTTTGTGTGAGCGCATTCGTTTGGCCGTGTTGCATGGCCGTGCCGCCACCATGTTCCGCGACCCGTATGCTGCGTTATATGCGGAGGTGGTGGCTTTTTATCGATCCCTGGGCCAGGCGGACGCTGAACGTCTGGTTGCCGAGGCCTTCATGCAGCGTATCAGCGCAGGCGGGATTTCCCAGGTTTTTGGTTATGCGGTTTCGGACATGGAAGAGCTGGTTGTCCGCGATGTCTTCAAGCCCAGAGGTGTGGAGCCAGGGGACCAGGACGGCTCCGCCAAATGGGGGTTTCGCAAGAAAAAGCGGGTGGGCGAAAGCGTCAACCGTTTTATCCTGGATACCTACCGTCGGATTCACAGCGAGGGTGTCTCCGGGCAAGGACGGGACGTGCGTATTACTGAGGAAGACCTTACACGGCTTGGACGGCAGATTCTGGCCGTATACGCTCCCAAGAAGGAAAAAATCGGATTGGTCTCTTTTCTCGGCGGGGACAATTCTCCCATGTCCGAACTGGCCCTGGAAGGCATCAAGGCTCCCGGCAAGATGCCCGTCTGGATTGCAAAGGGGCGTGGTCGTGAAACCCGCAGCGGTTTTTTCGAGGAACTTATTAAAGGCCGAAACGTCTATGCAGTCTTGGCCTGGCTTGCCTGCAACGGCATCTATACGCCCGGGATGATTCTTAGAATGGAGAATACCGCTCCTTTGGCCATGGACGACATAGTTTCCATTTTGACGGATTTGTCCGGTTTTATTCCGTTTTCCAGCATGATCGCGTCGGATCTGGACGTTTTTTTGGAAGAGGAGAGAATTGCCAGGGTCTTTTGCATCGTGAATCTGACCGTGTCCAGAGAGGTACGTGAAGTGGTGGAAGTGGGGTTGATCTACAAGACAACCTGGGGGGAACTTTTTACCCGTCGGGTTACGGGGGCTGACGCTGCGGCCATTGCCAGGCCAGAAAAATTCTTCAAGGATCACCTGCCGTTGCCATGTTCCACCTGTACGGAATACAAATGTTTTATGCCGCGCCGTTCCCAATGCCCGCGCATCAGTCTTTTCTGATTTTTTTTGAAGGTAGAGAGGCGTTGTCCTACGTTCCTTCTTTTTTCCCTTTGTTGTTTATCCGGGCAGCAGGCTGCCGCGGTCGGCAAAGTCGAAAGTCTGTCCCTTGCTCACGAATCCTCGGAATCCATCCCCCTTGGCGTCGGGAAGTTCTCCATTGTTATAGTGGTAAAGCCACATCTTTCCCCTCACAGATTCGGGCAGGCTGCACAGTTCCGCATATTTCGGATGTACTCCGGAAGATTTGGAAGTGGTTTCCGTATCGTGGAAAATGATGTCCGCGGCTTCGTAAAACATGGAAAACTGCTTGGGAGCGAACTGTATATCGCTGCTGAAAAAGACGTTCACGCCCTGGACGTTGAACAGCAGGCCGAAGCAGGGCGAATAGTGATAGCCGTCCATGACATGGATGGTCTGAATCAGTTGGAACTTGACGCCGTTCCATAGAAAAAAGCCGTTGGCCGGAACGCTGTGGACCTTGAAATACGTATGCAGGTCCGGGATTTCGCCTTCCAGGGAACCCATGCCGCCTTGAAGCACGTTGGTCCACAGTTTGTTTTTGAGTCCTTCGTTGAGATACAGGGCGGGTGGTTCGGTTTCTGGGTCGAAGTGTCTGGAAAATCCGAGCCACTCAAGCCCGCCTGCATGGTCGGAATGCAGATGGGAGATATATACGGCGGCGATATCACGGTAGGTCAGATTTTTTTCGTACAGGGAGTGGCGGACATCCGATCCACAGTCGATAAGAAGGCGTTCCCCGCCTGCCTCGAACAGCAGATTGGACTGGTAATTATCACCTGTGGTGAAGGCGGAACCGCTTCCCAAAAAAGTTAGTTTCATGGCGTTCTCCCAGCTCTATCGTCCGCAATAGGGGGGCTGCTGGCTATTCTTTGCTGGTGGGGTATTTGGTGATGTTCGGCCTGGGGCAGCGCGACTTGCCGGGAATGAAATACCCCAGCATGGTTTCCTCTGAACATGGATGAGCTGCCAGCTTGTGGAGATATTGCAGGGGATTGTCCTTGATTGTCTGGTCGTATACCTGGGAATGCATGCAATACATCTCTCCCATGTTTGTGGAATAGACAATGCCCGCTTCGAAAATACGGTTGATATCCCTGGCCGTGACCAGGTTCAGGATGAACATGGCCCTGGTGATTGTCGGCTTGTCGGGCATGACTACGGATTCTATATCGAAGGTTTGTCGTTTTGGAAAGAACTCTTGCAGACCGGCGGCCAGTTCCCGGACATCCCGCGGAGATATGGGATTCATGCTGTGGTCGGCGTCCATGGTTATTTTGGGCGTGTAGAAACCGTTTGCCAGAAGCCATGCAAACAGAGTGTGCAGGCTAGTGTCCCGGTGGACGTCCACCATGTCTTCGCGGCGGTCCGATCCTGCTGAAAGGTTTCCTTTCGCCACCCAGATCGAAGGCCTTCCAGGTGTTTTTTCCGCGTACAACTCGACTTCCCCGAATAAACTGCTCATAGGGCGAACCAGGGCCAAGCGTTCTATTTTATTTTTGTCGGGACGGAAAGCTGAAGCGAGTTTTCTGCCCAGACATTCCAGTTCGGGAGATTCCTGCGGGGTCAGCCCAAAACGGCTCCAGAAGGAATTGCGAACTGTTTCGAAAGCACCGACCATGAACAAGCTGAGTTGTTTCCCAAGGGTGGACAGAAATTCAAAATCGTGGGTCGCCTGGTGGCATATGGCTCCGGGGGTTTTGTTCCATTCCTGGAGTATCAGCCGGGAATCTGCTTTGCGCAAAATCAGGGAAGGGTGGCTGAAAAGGCCGAATTCCTGGTCGCATTGGGTCTTGAGAACAAACAAGGTGTTCAGCAGGTCGAATATTTCCGGTCGGCTTCCGTCAAGATACGGCTCGCGTACGGTTTCGAATGTCATGACAAACGGATCCGGGCGTTGCGTGTTGTCAAAGACGGCCTTTTTGAGATGTTCGCTCAGGTAGACCGGCGGCGAATTGCGCTCCACACATTGCAGCAGGCGGACCAGGGCCTTGAGTGCCTTGTAGGGGCGGTCAAAGGTCTTGATGGCTGTCCAGAGTAGTGCCTGGACGTATTTTTCCGGACTGAGTCTCGGTAACGGCCCGAGGTCAAGGCAGTGGGCCAGAAGTTCAGGCCAGAGCGAAGTTGTATGGCTGATTGCGGCAGCATATTTTTCCGGCGGCGCACCGTAGGGGATTATGCGCCACAGCAGGTCGTGTCCATACAGCCGAATGGCCGTCGCGTAAATTTCATCCTTGATCAGAGCGGCCTGGGCTGTTGCCGCTGTTTCATGCGGATTGGAGCCGAATGTGTTCTGCCTGGCCGTTTCTTCATGCAGGACATGGAATGTCAGTTCCAGGGCGAATTCATCCCAGGCCCATTGGCGGATACCGTTTAGTTTTTGTCGGAGTGTCCGCATTTGTTCATCCGTCAAGGTCCCCTGTTGTTCCTTTGGCCCGCGGCAGCAGATGAGCAGGTCGGCAGGCGAGGAGCTGAGCTGTCCCAGACTGCCGAATGCGCCTGTCGTATAAACTCCGGAAATGATGATTGATTCGGATGCAGGAGGAGCGAGCTCAAAGGCGTCGAAATGTTTTTGTGCCAATTCCCATGTCGTATAATCCGGGCTGTAGGCCAGAACGCGGCAGACGGGTATCTTTTCCGCGACCTGAGAGCGTTTTTCCAGGAGATCGCTTTCCAGAAGCAAGGGAAGCAGCTTGAGCGCAGATGCCCTGTTTGCCTCCAGTGTTTCCAATCCCATGCGCAGACGGCGTTTGTCTTCTTTGGCATAGGCCGTCCGGCGGGGAAAGCAGAGTGACGCGGTGCAGCCAGCAATCCACAAAGGTCCGGATGGCCTTGCTGGCCGCTGGTGAACGTGTCCACTTGGGGGGGGCCGAGACCGGGGTTTCGGAGAGTCGTGGCAGGATGCTTTCATGCATGCCGATGATGGCCGCCGGAGTGTCGGACCAGAACTCCACGAATCGGCAATCGTGAAAGAGGGATGCGGTGTGGCGGCAATTGCTGCTCTCCGCAGAGAGCAGCGTCACTTTTTCGAAAAGGCACTGGCTGAACTCGCACCCGCGGATGGCGGTCTGTTCCAACCGGGCATGGGAAAAATCCGTAGCCATGATGCGCAGGCAGGACAATTCCGCCTTGCTGACATGCAGCCCCCAAAGGCTGCACTCCAGAATGCGGGTCATGGAAAGGTCCATTCTGTTCCATACGGCGTTGATAATGTCGCATGCCTGGAAGGAAACGCCGCTCATGCGGCATTCGGACATGGTTGAACCGGTCAGGCTGGAATTTCTGAAGTTGCTCCATTGGAAAAGGCAATTGACGAATACCGCATCGGTAAAGTCTGTTTTTTGCAATTGGCAGTTGTGGAACATGACATTTTCAATCAGACAGCCGGAAAAGTCCACGTCGTGCAGGGCCATGTTCTCGAAACTGACCCCGGAGAGGTGGGCGTTTTTCCAGTTCGTCCATTTCATGCTCCGGTCGCGGAGGCTTATGTCGGTAAGTCCGGTTCCTGCCAGGTTTCCCCGGATTTCGCGTCCCGATACGAGGGTACGTACGGTTTCGTGGTCGGGCATCAGGTATTTTATTCGGTCTTCCATGTTGGTACGCATGGCATCTATGCGTTTTTGGGCCGACTGCGAAGGTAGCAGCTGTTCGGGAGCGCTTTTCTGCCGTGTCGACAACAGAGCCTCTTCGAAGTCTTTGCGGACGGATTCGTCAAGCGGTTCCACCGGGGAATATTGGACCGCGAACCCGGGGTCGGCAGTGCAAATCCGTTCCAGCATGTTGGCCAGGACGTGGGAGCGGATTTCCGGCGGAAGCTGCGGCAGGCAGCGTGCCGTGTTTTCCGGAGGCAGGGTGGGGAGAACCTCGGAGAGCAGGAGGGCCGCATCGGGGAAGGTGCGGCAGATGAACGCGGTGATCTTGTCCGGGCCCGAGACCTTGCCCGTCATCGCCAGCCGGAGAATTCGGGGGCGTGCCTTTTCGTCCGCATGGGGGAGTAATTGCAGAAGCCGTTTGATCTCAGAGGACGGAAGTCTGGTCTGCATGCATTCCAGTGCATATATTGCCGCATCCTGTGCTGGGCCTTGTTCGCCGTCTATGTATCCAGACAGCAGTGCGGGAATTTCCTGGCCGGTGACCATGGGAGCGGCTTTTGCCGCCCGCAGCACATCGTTTTCATCCAGCGGGTGGTCCAGAAGGCCCGCCAGCCATGGCTCAAAATCGTTCTGCCGGAGATATTCGGCTGCCGCAGGGGACATGTCGCGCCGTGCCTCGGCCAACTCTGCCACAAAGATCAAAGCCTGGTCATGGTCGTAATTCGTCTGTGCCAGGTCCGGGTTGAGCAGGTTTTTTGCCCAGGTCACAATGTGCGGATCCGGGGATATGCCGGCAAGAAGCAATTCGTTGAGAATATGCAGCTGATCCTTGAGGGGAAGCGCGAAGACCAGCTCCATGAGCACATTGGTGGGAATGACCTTCATGCCCAGAAAACGGACGCACACGATGCGCCCTACAGGGCCAAGCAGCAACCAGAATTTGAGGATGATTTTGATGAACGCCGTGGAGTGGCTGGAAACGGCAATTTTGAGAAGCTGGTAAGCGATGCGCGAAGCGTGTTCGGACGCTGTCTGCGTATCCGCCGCGGCCGCCAGTTCTTCATATGCGTCTTTGAACGAGGAGATGTCGTTCCATCGTGTCGGCGAGGGCGGGTAGGGGGCCATGCCCACCAGGGAGGGGTGAATGTCTTCGAGGCGCATGAACACTCCGTCTTTTCAGACGTTGAAAATATCGTCCCGATCGCTTGACTCGGGATTTTAGGAAGGTCGCCAATGAAAAGATAAGTATTTCTGGCTACATTGTGGCAAATATACATGAAAATGAAGAAGAGGTCAGCAGTTCTCTTCCGTAGTTCTTTTCCGTCACACTGCCTTGCCATGAAAACCTGGCGCGTAAACCGGGGGGCAAAGAATGTGTCTGCCGTTGGAAAAGATTTTTCCGGGGAGATTGTCCGGACATTGACCAGGATGGCCTGAAAATTGTCGCGCGACGGAGGATGCTGCAGGCTGCGGTTTCTTCCATTCGGGATGTTATATTTTACGACAATATTTCCGGAAACCGCGAGAAATAATTGCCCCCCGTCCGCAATGTGGTTATTCGCTTAGATGCCTGACTTATATTTGTTCACGCAGGAGGGGCCATGACTCAGAGTAGTATCTTATTGGAATCAGGAACCAACGAACTTGAAATCGTTGAATTTCATATTGATGAAATTGAAGTCGATGGAAAACAATACAAAGGGTATTACGGCGTCAACGTAGCCAAGGTTCTGGAAATCATCCGTATGCCGGATGTGACGGCAATGCCGGAAAAGACCCATCCCAGCGTCATGGGGGCCTTCAATCTGCGGTCGCGGGTCATCCCTCTGGTCAATCTCAGCCAGTGGCTCGGAAAAAGCATGACCCCGGATGAAAATTCCAAGGTCATTGTCACGGAATTCAACAGCGTGACCAATGCGTTTCTTGTTTCCGGGGTGGAGCGGATTCATCGTATCAGCTGGGAACAGGTCGAACCTCCCAGCGAGCAGCTGACCCAATATTCCTCGGGAAGCATAACGGGGGTGGTGAAATTCGAAAAGCGAATCATACTTATTCTGGATATGGAGCGCATTATTGCCGAGCTGAATCCGGGACTGGCCCTTCGTGTGGACGAAACGAAAGCGGATGAGGTCCTGGATGCCGACCATCCCATCCATGTGCTGATTGCCGACGATTCCACCATGATCCGTCGGACCATGGGACGTGGCCTGGAAAAGGCCGGATTTCAAGTAACCCGTACCATCAGCGGCAAAATGGCTTGGGATAAACTGCTTGAATTCAAAGCCCAGGCAGCAGCCGAGGGAAAGCCAGTGACGGATGTTGTCAATATTGTTATTTCAGATATCGAGATGCCGTCCATGGACGGTCACAATCTGACCCGCCGTATCAAGGAAGACCCGGAACTCAAGGTCTTGCCGGTGATCCTGTTTTCTTCCCTGATTACGGAGCGGTTGCGGCACAAGGGCGAATCCGTAGGGGCTGACGAACAGATCTCCAAACCCGACATTTCCACCCTGGTGAACACGACCAAACGTTTGTTGAACAAATTTCAGGGGTTTCACTTCGACGATGAGTCCGAATAATTTCCAGGCCTTTTTTTCTGCGTCGGATATATCTGCGGCCCGCCCCTTTCCCAGGCAGCGGGCCGTGGTCGTTACGGACTGCGGGGCATTGGATGGCACATTGTCCTTGTCCGCGCCTGCGGTTGAAAGTGCCGATGCCCCGCAAGGGCTTGCTGCAATGCATCCTCTCTGGGCCGCGGATATCGAGGCGTTCGGCCCATGGACACGGGAGGGCGGTTGTTGGGTCGGGGCGCGGAAACTGCCTCATGTCGCGGTCTGCTGCGGTCAGACTTCCTCCACCATGGGCATTGCCCGGACTTTGGCCGAAAACAACGTCCTGCAGGTTGGCGACGCGGTTGTGGCCACATTGCAGGAACAGGGCAGGGGCCAGTTGCGACGGGTATGGAATTCCTATCCGGGCAATCTGCATGTTTCGGTGGTTCTTTCTGCACCTTCCTCCGCCGAGACTGATGATTCCGGCAATGCGGTGGATCCCCCTGCGGCGTCCCTGTGTTCTCCAGAGGCCGCGGTTCTTCTTCCACATGCCATGGGGTTGCATTGTTGCCGCGTTTTGCGGGATTTGGGCGAGAATGTGCAGGTCAAATGGCCTAACGACTTGTTGTGTAATGGCCGCAAAATTGGCGGTATTCTTGTGGAAGAACGCCAGGCCGTTGTAGTGGCCGGTCTGGGAATCAATCTTTGCACTGCCCCGGATGACAGGGAGATGAGGGCCGGACATACCGTTTCCGGCGGTCGGCTGGGAGCTTTCGGTCAAGGTCCGTTGGCCTTGTGGAGTTTGTTGTCTCAAGGTCTTGTCGCGCAGATTGAACGCTTGAATACTTCGGCTGGCCGGGCGGCCCTGCTTCGGGAATACGAATTTGTAATGGCCTTTCTGGGACGCGATATAGGCGTGGAAGACGGTGATGACGTTCATCAGGGACGTTTGATCGGTGTCGCCCCGGATGGCGGATTGAAGCTCGTTCTCCGGGATGGGGTAAAAGTCGTCCTTTACTCTGGGAGCCTTTTCTTATTATAAAGACCCCTTCTCGCCGAATAACGAAAATTGTCATTTCTCGGCAAAAAAAATCACGTATAGCTGGTGGCAGTATGACAGGAAAGACATTCGAAGAGGTATTGGAAGAGATCAAGGGGCAATCCATTCTCGTGGCAAACCGTGGCATTCCGGCTCGCCGTATCGTCCGAACCATTCGCGAAATGGCGCAGGGCACATCGGTCATGACAGTTACCGATGTGGACAAAGCCTCTCCAGTCACGGCTGCAGCCAGGGAACTCCTATTGCTCGGGCCAGATCACAGGGCTTACCTGAACATTGACGCAATCATCAAAAAGGCCAATCTGAGGGGAATAAAGGCCATCCATCCGGGGTGGGGCTTTGCCGCGGAAGATGACACCTTTCCGCAAAAATGCGATGCCGCCGGCATCGTGTTCATCGGTCCCACTGCGGAGGCCATGCGGCAGTTGGGCAACAAGGTATCGGTGCGCAAGCTTGCCAAGCAATTGGGCGTTCCCGTCGTTCCTGGGTCGGAAGACTCCGTCAGCGTGGACGAAGCCCGAAAGATGGCTCGTGAAATAGGCTTTCCCATCATGCTCAAGGCTGAAGGCGGCGGCGGTGGGCGCGGCATCTACGAGGTGTACAACGAAGACCAGATGGAGTCGGCCTTTTCGAAGGCGTCGGCCCTGGCGCAGGCTTCGTTCGGCAATCCCCGTCTGTACGTGGAAAAGTTGCTGCGCGACATCCGGCATATTGAGATCCAGGTCATTGCGGACAAGTACGGCAATGCCTTTGCCTTTGACGAGCGAGATTGCTCCATCCAGCGCAACCATCAGAAACTGGTGGAGATCACTCCGTCCCCATGGAAGGGCATGACCGAGGAACTGCGTGCCCGTCTCAAGGAATACGCCATTCGGCTGACCAAGGCCGTCAACTACCATTCCCTGTGTACCGTGGAGTTCCTGGTGGAATCGGACGGCACACCATATCTTATTGAGGTCAACACCCGGCTGCAGGTGGAACACGGCATCACGGAATGCCGGTACGGCATCGACCTCGTGGAAGAGCAGATCGCTGTCGCGTTCGGTTCCAAGCTGCGCTTCAACGAAGAGAATACCGTCCCCCGGCAGCATGCCATCCAGGTGCGCGTCAATTGCGAAGATCCGCAAAAGAAATTTTCTCCCAATGCGGGGCTTATCACACGTTACGTTTCACCGGGCGGGCAGGGCGTGCGCATGGACTCGTGCGTATGCATGGGCTACGAATTTCCGTCACAATACGACTCTGCCGCCTCTTTGCTCATAGCCTACGGGCGTTCCTGGGTGAAAACGCTTTCCACCCTGGAACGCAGCCTGCGCGAATATGTTATTGGCGGAATCAAAACCACCATTCCGTTCCATTTGCAGGTCGTCAAACACAAGGACTTCGTGCAGGGCGACTTCACCACGGAATTTATCCGCAAGCATCCGGAGCTTCTGGATTATCGCGAGGAAGAGCCGGAACACTTCCGTACTGCCCGGTTGGTGGCCGACATTGCCGCCAAGGGGTACAACTCGCATGTCCAGCTCGGCGAGTACAGGGGCCACGCGGACAAGCGGGTGGGCAAGTTCAATCCAGTTATGCCCGCTCTGGACCTGGACGCCACGGATTTTCCCTACCCGCGTGGCGACCGCATGGCCATTCTGGACAAGGTGCGCGACACTCGGGCCGAAGGCATCATCCATTTTACGGACACCACCACACGCGACAGCACCCAGAGCAACAGCGGAAACCGTTTCCGTCTGGCCGAGGACCGTCTGGTCGGGCCGTATCTTGACAATTGCAACTTCTTTTCCCTGGAGAATGGAGGAGGGGCACACTTCCATGTTGCCATGCTGGCCAACATGACCTACCCCTTTTCCGAAGCCAAGGAGTGGAATCAGTTCGCTCCCAAGACGCTCAAGCAGATTC
The DNA here is from genome assembly GCA_963665185.2 of Desulfovibrionaceae bacterium. Lineage (GTDB taxonomy): Bacteria > Desulfobacterota > Desulfovibrionia > Desulfovibrionales > Desulfovibrionaceae. Next base: position 33,327 of record CAXXPO010000018.1, read on the forward strand.
TCATTCGTTCCACCAACGTGCTTGGATACAAACCGCAGCCCAAGAACCTGATGCAGGTTACGGGGCAGATGGTTTGTGAAGAATACGATATCATCCGCTGTTTCGATTTTCTTAACCATGTCGAGAACATGGAACCGTTCGCTCAGGTGGTGCTCAGTTCCGAGAACAAGGGAAATATCTGGGAACCCGCCATTTCCGTATCCTGGGCCAAGGGATTCGACGTCAACTACTACCTTGGCGTTGCCGATGAAATCCTGGCCTCCTGTGCCCGCATTACGGGAATGTCCGTGCAAAAGGTCAGCCGCATCATCATCCTGGGCCTCAAGGATATGGGCGGAGTCTGTCCGCCGCATTTCATGCGAGAACTGGTCGGTGCTCTGCGTGCAAAGTATCCGGACCTTGTTCTGCATTGCCACCGCCACTGCACGGACGGACTGTTCGTTCCTGCTCTGGGCGCGGCCGCACAGGCCGGGGCACACATCCTGGACGTTTCCATGGGTGCGACAGTTCGTTGGTACGGACAGGGGGAAGTTCTTTCCACGGCAGCTTATTGCGAACAGGAATTCGGTCTGAAGAATCTGCTCAACGTCAAATCCCTGCGTGATGCCAATTTCGTGCTCAAGCAGATCATGCCCTACTATGACCGCTATACCGCGCCCTACTTCCAGGGCGTCGACTACGACGTGGTCGAGCACGGTATGCCCGGCGGGGCGACGTCCTCGTCGCAGGAAGGGGCGCTCAAGCAGGGCTATATCCGGCTTTTGCCCTATATGCTGGAGTTTCTGGCAGGTACACGCAAGATCGTGCGTTACCACGACGTGACCCCAGGATCGCAGATCACCTGGAACACGGCGTTCCTGGCCGTGACAGGGGCGTTCAAGCGAGGCGGGGAGCGCGAGGTGCGCGATATGCTCGAAGTGTTGCACGCCGTGACCACCAAGCCCGAATCCGAACTGACCCCAGCCGAGTTGCAGGACCGTCTTTCCCTGTACCGGGATTCCAACGATGCGTTTCGCCAGCTGCTCATGGGCAAATACGGAAAGCTGCCTCTGGGATTTCCGGCCGACTGGGTTTACAAAAGTGCGTTCGGTTCGGAATGGCAGTGCGCCATTTCCGAACGTACCGAGGCATCTCCGCTGGACGCTCTTGAGGACATGGATATTGAAGCCGAACGCAAGGCCCTGGCCGACAGGCTCAAGCGCGAGCCGAGCGAGGAAGAGGTGGTCATGTATCTCAACCATCCTGGCGACGCGCTCAAGACCATCGAGTTCACCCAGCGTTTCGGCAATCCCAATCAGGTTCCACTGGACGTCTGGTTCGAAGGTCTCAGGGCCGGAGAGGACCTGGAGTTTCTTGCTTCTTCCGGCAGGCCGCATCAACTCAGCCTGCTGGATATCCAGGATCCGGACGAGCGCGGCATCAGTGTTGTCCGTTATGTCATGGATTCGGAAATCCTGAGTTGCGACGTCAAGGTGGCCGAACCCAAGGGAGAAAAGACCAGTTCCGTGGAGATGGCCGATCCTGGCAATGAGTATCATGTGGCAGCCCCCAGCAATGGCGACCTCTGGGTCATGCATGTCTCGCCAGGCGACTTCGTCAAAAAGAACGAGGAATTGTTCAACATCTCCATCATGAAACAGGAAAAGGCTGTGCTCGCGCCCATGGACGGCATGATTGAGCGTGTTCTCAAGGATGCCGACTACCAGGAAGACCGTAAAATGATTCCTGTGCGCGAAGGTGAACTGCTGGTGGTTATGGGACCGGTGCAGAGTGTCTGTCCGACGTGCAGCGAGCCAGTGGGACGCGATGAATTCGCGTTTTGCCCCCACTGCGGCCAGAAGCTGGACGCCAAATCATAGCATGGATGATTCGCCCCTTTCGCCGGGCGCCATATGCGGCGGGCCTTCATGTTTTCAGTGGGGCCGCCGCGTCTGGCATGAGGTGGTTGAAAATCCGGTCTTCAACTGTTTCTTTCCGTGAATTCATGCGACGAGCTACATGGATGCCTCGCAAGAAAAGACCTTCATTCATTGACGGTGGCGGCTTTGACGGGGTACAAGGTTAAATGGATGTAAATTGCCATTGTGACAGGGTGGAGGTGAGTTCCTTCATCTAAGATGATCGCTTTTTCATTGTAAGGAGTAGGGTGTAATGGCCAAAGCCAAGAGGGAGTCCGCCGAAACAGGCGGCAAGGCTGCGAAAGGCAAGGGAAAGAATACGATGGATACGGCGACGCTTAAAGAACTTTCCGTCCTGACCGGGGCGGACATAGTGGCTATTGGCGATGAAGCCGAGCTGCTGGTCGGCGGCAAGAACTACAACACGGCTCTCATCAGCCAGGTCGAGGGCATCCGTGCTCCAGAGTTCAGAGCTCTTTCTTCCATCCTCTTTCATAAGGTCTTGGACGAGACAAAAGTCGATGCGGCACTGATCCGTTCCATTGTGGACAAGGAATATGCGGCTATTGACTGGAATGACGAGGAAGTCAACAAGAACCCCGAGTTTCTTCAGCACTTTGTCCGGGCAACTGCCAACAAGGCGCGGGTCGAGGCGCAAAGCAGCAAAGGAAACCACACGCGTCTGCGTTCTTTTGTCAATAACGTGGTCGAGGGTTTTGCCACCTCGCCCGAAGGTATTGATCAGCTTCGTCAGCGTTCCGTGTTGGTCCAGGTTGCCATCCTGTCCGTTTTCATGCCCGAGGATGTGATCCAGGCGGTCAAGGATGCCTATCTTTCCATCTGCAAAGAGGCCGGATTGGAAGATGTGCCTGTGGCCGTTCGTTCCTCCGCCGCAGGCGAGGATAGCTGCAAGAAGGCTTTTGCAGGTTTGCAGGACACCTACCTGAACATAGTGGGTGAAAAACATTGTGTGGAAGCCTACCAGTGGGACTGCGCATCCGCCTATAACCTGCGTTCCATGACGTACCGTCGTGAAGCCATTCTGGATGCCGTGGCCAAGGCCGAACAGACAGGCGATGATTCCATCGCGGTCAAGGCCAAGAAAGAATGGGCCATTGAAAACACCTCTTTGTCCGTGTGCGTCATGCGTATGATCAACCCGGTCATTTCCGGTACGGCTTTTTCTGCGGATACGGCCACCGGCTGCCGGGGAACCGACCGCAACGAACTGGTTTCCATCGATGCCAGCTATGGTTTGGGAGAGGCCGTTGTCGGCGGCATGGTCACGCCGGACAAGTTTTATGTCTTCCAGCGCAAGGACGGCGCGGAAGTCGTTATTCGTTTCATGGGGTTCAAGGACAAGAAAATCGTCTATAGCCCCAAGGGCGGCACCGAACTGGTGAATGTGGACGAAGAGCATGCCTACCGCTGGTCGCTTTCCCTGGCCCAGGCCGAAGATGTGGCCAAGGGGGTTCGCAATATCAGCAAAGCCTACGGCGGCATGATCATGGACACCGAATTCTGTCTGGATGCCTCATCCCGGCTATGGTTTGTCCAGGCCCGTCCCGAGACCCGGTGGAACGAGGAATTTGAAAAACATCCCCACACCATTTTCATGCGCCGCCTGGAAGTTGACCCCAAGGCTCTGTCAGGAGCGGAGGTCATTCTGGAAGGCAATGGTGCGTCCCGTGGCGCGGGAGCGGGTATTGTCCGTTTCCTGCGCAGCGCCCTGGAGCTGAACAAGATCGGCAAAGGCAGCATTCTGGCCGCCGAACGCACAGACCCGGACATGGTTCCGGGAATGCGCGTAGCCTCCGCCATCCTGGCCGATGTGGGCGGCGACACGTCCCATGCGGCCATCACTTCGCGTGAACTTGGCATTCCGGCAATCATTGGCTTGCAGCGCTTGGAAATGCTGCGCAGCCTGGACGGAACGCATGTGACTGTGGACGGTTCCCGGGGTAAGGTTTACCGGGGCGAATTGCCGCTTGTGGAAGTGGGCGGCGAAATGGACCTTTCCAAACTGACTCCCACCAAGACCAAGGTCGGCCTGATTTTGGCCGACGTAGGGCAGTCCATGTTTCTGTCCCGCCTGCGCAATGTGGCTGACTTCGAAGTCGGCCTTTTGCGCGCGGAATTCATGCTGGGCAACATAGGCATCCACCCCATGGCGTTGGAAGCCTTTGACAACGGCAACCTGGAACATGTGGTCAGGGAGCGCATCCGCGAATTGGACGCCAAGCTGACCAAAGTGCTCAAGGAGCAGATTCACGAAGGCGTTATTTCGTTTAATCTTAAATTGCGCAACTACGCAGGTATCGTCACCGGTCTGCTGCGGGATATGGACAAGCTGGCCGAGAGTGACGAGGCGCGGGGAACCGAAGAGATTCTTGCCGTGCACCGCAAATTGCGGGAGCTGGAACACCGCCTGGACGACCACGTGGAAATGGCAACCGCCAATCTCGATGTGCTCAAGACGTCCGTGGACCTGGAAGCGCATGTGGCAGTGATCATGGGCTGGCTGGAGCTGCTGCGCCCCGAACCCAAGGGTGATTCCGAAGTCCTGCAACGCCGTATGGAACTCAAGGCCAGAGTGGATGAGATTGTCGAGCGCATCAAGGATGATCCCACCATCCAGGAAACCATCGACGCCATTGCCGACCTGCGCAAGGACGTGGCCGTGAAGATAGGTCTTGCCAGTCAGATGGAGGATGCCTCAACTTTGGAGAGCAAGATCCGCCATCTGCTCAAGGTCAAGGGTTTTCGTACCGGCCGCGAGTATTACGTGCAGGTTCTTTCCCAGAGCCTGGCCCTGTTCTCCATGGCTTTTTACGGTAAGGACATCGTCTACCGCACCACAGACTTCAAATCGAACGAATACAGAAACCTGCTCGGCGGCAGCCTGTTCGAGCACGTCGAAGACAACCCCATGCTCGGCTGGCGCGGTGTTTCCCGCAATATCCACGACTGGGAGCTGGAAGCCTTTAAAATGGCTCGCGGCATCTTCGGCGGCAAAAACCTGCAAATCATGCTTCCTTTTGTTCGCACCTTGGAAGAGGCGCGCAGCATGAAGCGTTACCTGGAGCAGGTCCACAAGCTCAAAAGCGGCGTTGACGGACTGAAGGTCATCCTCATGGCCGAAATTCCCAGCAACGCCATTCTGGCCAAACAGTTCATCGAGGAGTTCGACGGATTTTCCATCGGTTCCAACGACATGACTCAGATGGTGTTGGCGACGGACCGCGACAACGCGGCGCTGCAGCATATCTATGACGAAGAGGATCCGGCCGTTGTTTGGGCCATCCTTGTGACCATCTTCACCGGCCTGCGGTACGGCAAGAAGGTCGGGTTCTGCGGCCAGGGCGTGTCCAACAGCGTCATTCTACGCGGGCTGGTCTGCATAGCGGGCATTACCACGGCTTCGGTCGTGCCGGATACCTACTACCAGACCAAGCTGGACATGGCCCAGATCGAAGCGGAGAACCTGCCGACTTCCAAGCTGGGTGATTGGCTCAAAAAACAGCACTTCAAGAATATCGAAAAGATCATGCTGGAGCAGAACTACGGCCACCTGCTCAAACGGTTCAACACGGCGGAAGACCTCAAGGAATGGTATGAGGGCGAATTGGGCCGCCTGAACGAACAGCTCAAGGACAACCTGGATACCAACAAGGAGAACTTCTACCGCCAGGAAGTGGAAAGCTTCCGCGCCACGTTCCATAAGCCGGTCATTTATGCCAGCTGGGATTGGGCGCAGATTGTGGAAGATGCCTTGCATCATGCTGGTTTTGCCAGTTTCGAGGAGCACGCCAAGGCACTTGAGGAGGCCAGGAAGAAAGCGGACTGGTGCTAAATACCAGTTTCGCCGCTGTAATGCCTCAGTCGATGCCATGCGGGTAAAAGCATCCCATATCCGCCCGCAGGGACAAACTCCCTGCGGGCGGTTTTTTATTGAGAGACGGCTTTGCCTGTTTTTCCATGGATGTGTTTTGGGTATTCTTGTGGTAAAGTGGGGTCCTGTACCGTGCTGGATTGTGAAGAAGGGGGATCAGAGGGAGACACGGCCTGTGAAACAACTCATATTCCTTGTGAGCATATTCTTCGTGTGTGTTTTTTGTCGGGATATTCATGCCGAGCAGATCGTGTTCACATCTTTGGAGTGGCCTCCTTATATCGGAGCAGATCTTCCCGGAAACGGGGCATCGGCGCAGATTGCCAAAGAAGCCTTCAGAGTTGTCGGCCATACTCTTAAAATCAATTATTTCCCTTGGAAACGCGCGCAACTTGTGGCGGAGAAGGGCGGAGCCGCAGGTTTTTTCCCGGAGTACTATTCCTATGAATTGAATCGCAAGTTTTACATTTCAGACAGGATGGGAGAAAGCCCTGTGGGTTTTATTGAGCCTGCTGGTAAAAGGGTTGTATGGAATGTGTTGGATGACCTGAAAGGACTGCGTATTGGCGTTGTGTCCGGGTACATAAATTCAGCCGAATTTGACACGATGGTTGCTTCTGGAGAGTTGACTGTGGATGTCAGCGTGGAGGATTCGGTAAGCATCAAAAAAGTTGCCATGGGGCGGGTGGATCTGGCTGTTATTGATAAGTATGTATTTGAATATTTGATGGCTACGGATGCTTTTTTGAAAGAGTTTCGGGGGAAAGTTGTCTTTAATGATAAACTTCTTACCGTGAATGGATTATATCTTTATTTTTTAAAAAACGAGAATGGACTTCGATTGATGAAGGCGTTCAATAAAGGGTTGGAGACAATTGATTGGGTGTCCGTACAAGATAAATTCATGCATAATGTTCTGGATGGAGTACAGTAAAAATTTTTTACCTGAAATAAAATCCCCCAGCCAGAACATATTGACGGACCAGGGGATTATTGTTCTTGCAGCGCGTTACATGTATTTCCAGCATTCCTGTATATGCTCTTCGTCCATCGGCCGAGTTGCCAGTGCTACAACCAGGGCTACGCATAACGACAGGGGCAGGGCCACCACATTGGGATCCACCCACTGCAACATGAATATCCATGAACCTTTCGCATCGGCTACGAGAGTTCCCTTGCCCGTAAGCCAGCGGCAAAGTCCAAGGGATTCTGCTTCTTTGGCATGGACAAAAAGCAGCCAGAACATGGAAAAGATGAATCCGCCCATCATGCTGGTGACAGCCGCAGTGCGCGTCATGCGTTTCCAGTACAAGGCGAGAAAATAACTGGGAAGAAAGGCTGCGGCACACAGCCCGAAAAAGAAGGCAGTAGCCCGGGCAATGACCGATCCAGGCAATACCCATGCCCACACGAGCGTCATCAGGATGGTCGCGGCAACGCCCAATTTATTCAGTGTTATCGAGCTTGTTTTATCGTAACCAAGGCCTTTTTCACAGACATCCCTGCCCAGGGATGTACCGCCCACATGGTACTGGCTGGAAAGCGTGGACATGGCCGCCGCGAACATGGCCAGGATGAACAGTCCGGAAAACCAGGAAGGCATGACTTTTTCCACGTATATTGGGATGATCTTGTCCATGTTTCCCTGTGCCATGGCAATGGATATCTTGCCGAACATCTTGTGGAAGACCGCGTTGGAGAGCGCGCCCACCGTAAAGGCCACGCCTGTCATGAGCATGATGAATATGCCTCCGTACAGTACGGCCCGGTTCAATTCCTTGTCCGACGGCACGGTCATGAAGCGCAGGGCCAATTGCGGCTGGGCCAGCACGCCCACACCCACGCCATAGATGATCGTCGTGTAGATGGTCAGCCACAACGGGGAGCCGACCCGTGCCCCCTGTGTCCAGCCGATCATTCCGCCTTTTTGCAGGCTCTCGGGCATCAGGTTGGCCATGTTGGCAAGATATGCGTGTGCCTCGGACACCCCTCCGAATTGGGCGTACGTATACAAAATCAAAAGCAGCATCATGAAGGCCATTATGCATCCCTGAAAGGCGTCCGTGTACATTACGGCTTTCAGTCCGCCGGTTATTACATAAAACGCCAACACGAGCGTCAGCCCGATCAGACAGGCCTGGTACGGAATGTTCAAAGAAACTTCAACCATGCGTGAAATACCGATCAGTACGGCTGCCGCGTATACAGGGATGAACAGAAAGACGATTCCACCGGAAAATCCCTGAATGAACCGGGATTGATATCGCCGTCCCAGAAGTTCGGAAAAGGTGTGGCTGTCCAGGGCCAGCCCCATACGGCGGGTGCGTTTTCCAAAAAACACCATGGCGGCGAATACGCCTACTCCGATGGTGAGCACCGTCAGCCACAGCAAAGGAAAGCCGAACAGTCCGGCAGCTCCGCCGAAACCTATGATGGCCGATGTGGAAACGAATGTCGCGCCATAGGACATGGCCATGATGAACGGATGGGTCGAGCGTCCGGCAAGCATGTAGTCCGTCGCCTTGGTTGTCTGCTGCCATCCTTTGTATCCAAGGTAGAAGACTACCCCGAAATAGACCAGGGCGACTATAATTTTGGTGATCATGATCCAGTCTCCCCCATGTGCTGTGCGCGTTTTTGCCCTTGCTTGACAATGACGTGCTTTTCCGTTGGCATTGGTTTTCCCGAATTGTTCCAGTTGACCACCCCGTACACCACGCACAACACTGTGCAGGCGAAGCATAACCAATACGCCAAGGCAGGTTCCAAAGTTGTAAAGCCTAGCATGTTCCTTCCTCCGTTTGTGGCTTGATAGCCGTGAAAACAAAAAAGGGCCGCAGGCTCGTTTGCGCCTGCGGCCCTTTGAGGGCTTTGTCAGTCTATTCAGACTTGTTTGTTACAAGCTCCCCCGGACCACAGACGCATCCCCATAAAAAAGAAAAAGAAAAAAAAGTTGGAAAATACGGACTGGGGCTGGGTGAGAGTTTGCATGTTCTTTTTTTAATTTATTTAGTCAATAGATGTCAAGAGTGGGGGGGAGGGTAATCCCCCCATTTCTAGGGGGCCTGAAAAGTAGAGGCTACGCCACCTTGGCCAGGCAGGCCCTTGGGGGGTACCCCCCAAGGGCGGTGTGCGGCCGCTCATTGTTATAGGTCCAGAGCCACTTGGTGGCAACATTCTGGACCTCCTCTATGCTTTCAAACAGGTGCTGCACCAGCCAGTCATACCGCACCGTCCGGTTGTAGCGTTCGACGTATGCGTTCTGCTGCGGCTTGCCGGGCTGGATGTATTCGAGCCGTATCCCTTGCTTCTCGGCCCAGGCTTGCAGCCGATGGCTGATGTATTCGGGGCCGTTGTCGCACCGGATGGCCCGGGGTGCGCCCCGCCATTCCATGATCTGCTCCAGCGTGCGGATGACCCGCTCAGACGGCAAAGAAAAATCCACTTCAATGGCCAAGCCTTCCCGGTTGTAGTCGTCGATCACGTTCAGCAGGCGGAAACTGCGGCCATCCTGCAACTTGTCGTGCATGAAATCCATGGACCACGCTTGGTTGATGACCTCTGGCTGGACAAGCGGGATCGGCTTCTCACGCACGATGCGCCTTTTGGGCTTGATCCGCATGTTGAGTTCCAGTTCGCAGTAGATCCGGTACACCCGTTTGTGGTTCCAGCCGAATCCCTTCACATTCCTCAAGTACATGAAGCACAGCCCAAAGCCCCAGTTGCGCTGGTTGTGCGTCAGACGCAGCAGCCAGTCGGCGATGTAGTCGTTCTCAGCCGAAAGCCTGGGCTCATAGCGGTAGCAGGTCTGGCTGATGAGGAACGCCTCGCAGGCCTGACGGACATTCAGGGCTTCGCGCTGCACGGCTTTCTTGGCCATCTCGCGGCGGCGAGACGGCCTCACCAGTTTTTTGCGAGCGCCTCAGCAACCACTTCGGCCTTCATCTTCTCCTCGGCATACATGCGCTTGAGCAAGCGGTTCTCCCGCTCCAACTCCTTCATGCGCGCCATCAGCGAGGCGTCCATGCCGCCGAACTTGGACCGCCACTTGTAGAATGTGGCGCTGCTCATGCCGTGCTCGCGGCAGAGCTGGGCCACGGGGACGCCACCTTCGGCCTGCTTGAGAATGCCCAGGATCTGGGAATCGGTGTAACGAGATGTCTTCATGTCGAATCTCCTCGGTTCGGTTTACGAGAAAATTCTACTTTTCAGAACCACTCTTTTTCGGGGGGATTACCACTGTATTTGATTTCAACTGCAGATGATGCGGATGTTATTTGCAAAGTCCGCCACTGGAAAATCTTTTCTTCAAATTTGCATTGCCTGGGAGGAGTGCATGCTTATCTCAAAAAAATATCATATTTCTGCCATGGACAAGGGGAATTCTCCCGTGGCTCAAGTGGATCTTCCGGTAATGCTCAGCTTTGAAACCATGGATTGCTTAAGTGGGCAGAGCGACAGGCCTGAAGACTCCCTTGAAACGATTGATTTTGACAGTGTGAATCCGGCGACGGGGCCGGTCTACCTTAACGATGTTCATGCCGGTGATGTTGTCCGGATCGAGATCAAGGGCATCCTGGTCAAGTCTCCGGGAAAGATGTTGGCCGTTCCGGGACTCGGCGTGCTTGGCAGGCGCGTTGCCCAGGCCGAGAGCAGGTTGCTGGACATAGAAGGTGGGCATGTGGTTTTCAATGAAAACGTCTCCCTTCCGGTGAAACCGATGATCGGGGTCATTGGTGTCGCCCCTCGGGACGGTGCGGTCAACTGCGGCATTCCGGGAGACCATGGTGGCAATCTGGACACCACGCTCATCGCGCCGGGCGCGACTCTTTACCTGCCGGCTTTTGTTGACGGGGCCTTGCTTGTCCATGGGGAGCCTCCACGCCGCAATGGGTGACGGGAAAATCATGATCTCCGGCGTCGCGGTTTCCGGCGAGGTGGATGTTGTGGTGCAAAAAGCGCGATGTCTAAAGATTACCATGCCTCTTGTGAAAACAGTGAAAGAGCTGGTGTTTCTTGCTTCGCACGAAGATCTTTACGCGGCAGTGGAAAAGGCAACCCATGCCATGGCTGATTTCCTGGCCGAAAAAGTGGAAATTTCCCTGAACGAAGCTGGAATGCTTATGAGTGCCTGCGGGAATGTGCAGATATCGCAGGTTGTTTCTCCAGAAAAAACCGTCCGGTTTTCCATGCCGTTGGAGGTGTTGGCTAAATTGGGCGTGGATACGGATTTTTAATGCCGCATCCACCATGGAGCCTTTAGGGGAACTTGTGCTGGTGGTTTCGGCTGATTGAATCCGTTCCGCAAAGAGAGTGGTCGTCGCATAAGAGCCCTATGGAACTGTCCAAGGGGGCTGGTATTGTATGAAGAAGGATTGCGGTTGCTTTTGTGAAGTCTAATGGGGTTTCCAGGACTCTTTTTTAGGTCTTTCTACCTGCTAACCCAGTGCTCCCAATGCTTGCACAAACGCATCGATTTCTTTTTCACTCGTATCAAAGGAACAGACGATTCGGACTTCGTGGATGGTGGTGTTCCATTCGTAGAAGTAGAAGTACTTTTGCAGTTCGGCGATGTGCTCAGCCTTCAGAACGGCAAAAATCAAGTTTGCCTGCACGTTGTTTTGAATGTGCACATGAGGCATCTTGCGAAGGTCCTTTTCCAGGCGTTGTGCCATGGCATTGGCATGCGAAGCATTTTTCAGCCACAGGTCGCCTGTTAGGAGTTCCGTGAACTGACTGGTGAGAAAACGCATCTTGGAGAGCAACTGCAGGTTCTGCTTGCGCAGGTAGCCGAATTCTTCCCCGAGCGATCTGTCAAAAAATACAACGGCTTCTCCAAAAAGCAGGCCGTTCTTTGCTCCTCCAAAAGAAAGCACATCGACTCCTGCATCGCGGGTGAATGCAGAAATGTCCACTCCCAGGGAGGCTGCGGCATTGGCGATACGCGCTCCGTCCATATGGAGGTACAGGCCGTTGTCGTGAGCAAAGTCGCCTATTTCGCGCACTTCGTTCACTGTATACACCGCACCCATCTCCGTAACCTGGGTGATGGAAATGACCTTGGGCTGGCTGTGGTGCACAACGCCCTTGGCATGGAGCAACGGTTCAATATCGGCAATGCGCAGCTTGCCGTTCTCCGAAGGCAGGGTAAGCAGCTTGCAGCCCGTGATGTTTTCCGGGGCGCCGGTTTCGTCCACGTTGATGTGGGCCACGTCTGCACAGATAATGGCATGGTAGGGTCGCGTGATGCTCTTGAGCGAGAGCACGTTGGCACCGGTGCCATTGAGCACGAAATAGACGGAAATATCGTTGCCGAACAGACACTTGAAGGCATCTTCAGCCTGCCTGGTGTATCCATCGTCGCCATATGGCCTAGCTTCTTCGGAGTTGGCTCGAACAAGGGCATCCAATACTCGCGGATGCGCTCCGGATGCGTTGTCGCTGGCAAAGTTTATCATGGAGAATTCCTTGACTGAAAAGACCGTAGGGCTTTTATTTGTGATTCAGGTGCAATGGATGTCCGCATTGTGGGCCGGTTCTCTCCGTCATCCCGGCATAAGTGAATGGGCGCGCCTTGTTAGGAAGGAAATGGGCGGCCCTGGGTGTCGGTGTTGGGAGGCAGACTGGCGTGTGATGGAAAGAGCTGCGCGGTGTAGCCTCTCCATGCCGTAATCGTTGCAACGTTCCGGAAGAGAGGAGACGGGGATACCCTTTGGAAAAGACCTTCCCCTCGCGATGCTTTACTTCACTCGTTACAATTCTTCAATCATCAACCTGACCGGTTTTCCCGTGGGGGCTTTGGCATTGGGATTGACCTTGAGGAGTTCCTGCCAGGCGCGGATGGCCTGGGATTTTTGGTTCAGGTCGTGCAGCAGCACAATGCCCTTGTTGAATCGGGCTGTTTCGTGACGGGGATCCACTGTGCTCGCCTTGTCAAAGCATTCCACTGCCTTGGTGGGCTGGCCGTTGCGGCGGTACATGACGCCCAGGTCGGTCCAGACGTTCGCGTCTTTGGGATTGAGTTCAAGAGCGCGGTTGTAGGCGCGGATGGCTTCAACATGGTTGCTGCTGTCAAAATACAGATGACCGAGCGCGATCCATGCTTCCAGACTGTTCGGATTGCGGCTGGTTTCCATTTCAAGGTCGAGCTGGCGGCGCTGGTCGGCGGCGTTCATGCCCTGGGGCTGTTGTTGACCCTGGGAGGGTGTGGCCTGTGACATTGTTTCGGCGGATTGTCCGGGCAGGAAATAGCCTGCGGTCATGGCTCCGGTCATGAAACCGAGGAGAAGACAGAGTACGGCTATAAGATACGCGGTTTGTTTTGGCATGGTCGCCTGGGCATTGTCGTGGGGCATAATTCCTCCCAAAAAAGTATGATTGCCGCCGTATACTGAGAAAGCAAATGGCACGCAAGCTCATTTGAATGATAAATTATGGGGCGAGTGTGTCGCAAGCCGGAGAAGTGGGCAAGGAAAAAAAGGCGGACCGTTTGTTGGTTTGGTCAGGTTGATTACAAAGTACAATTTGACGGGCTGTTGACAAATGTTTGGGAGCAAAGCGCAAGAAAAAATCAAGGGCGGCGAGTTGTTCCTGATCCGCGAGATATTGATTTCTTTTTAGCAACGCAGCTATCGGGCCGTCAGTCAGCAGCCTGAAAAGCCCCTGCCGAGGCAGGGGCTTTTGTAGCTTTGGGGCCGCTTCGGCCTGTGACCCAAAGGCGTAAGAAAGGAGAAGTCGCTAGTCTTCTTTTTCTTCTTTTACCGCGCCTTTTTTGGGGGCAGTATTTGCAGCGGGTTTTTTCTTGGGTTTGGGCGGCTCGCCGTGCATCACGATTTGTTCGCGTTCCTGGGATACAGGACGCCAGGTCGTTTTCTGATGCAGGCAGTTGGTGGGGCAGGTGTCCACGCAAATGCCGCAGTAGATGCAGGCAAAGGGATCGCATTTCCACAGTCCTGTCTGCTTCTCCACAGTGATGCACTGCGAAGGGCACTTGCGGGCGCAGGTGCCGCAGAAGATGCATTGGTCGATCTCGTTGTACAGCTCACCCCTGACATCGGCAAACGGCTCCCGTACCTGAGTGGGGTACATGCGGGTGGCGCTTTTGCGTGTCAGGTTTTTGATGACGTTGGGCGTCATGAACAGCATGGTGCGTCCTCCTTAGCGTTCGGTGCAGCTGATGCACGGATCGATGGACAGGGCGATAACCGGCACATCGGCCAACTCGCATTCGGGCAGCATGGCCAGAAGGGGCGGAATGTTGGCAAATGTGGGGGTCCGGATACGCAGTCTGTCCAGGAATTTCGTGCCATTGGCCTTTACATAGTAGAGGCACTCGCCGCGGGGTTGTTCCACGCGCATTACGGTTTCGCCCTCGGGGCGCCCTTTGACCGCAGTGTTCAGTTCGCCTTTGGGCAGCATGCCGATGGCCTCGCGCACGATGTCCAGGGATTGCAGCGTCTCGCGGAAGCGGACCTTGCCACGGGCGTAGCAGTCCCCGTCGGGTTCGGTAATGGGTTCGAAGTCGATTTCATCGAACGCGCCGTAACCGAGCATGCGGATGTCATGGGCCACGCCGGATCCGCGCAGGGTGGGACCGGCTGCGCCAAGCTCATACGCCTGGGCGTATGTCAGGACGCCCACGCCCACGGTGCGTTTCTTTACAGTGTAGTCGTTAAGCAGGGTATCCTGTAAACGCTTGATTTCTTCTTCGCACCATTCGATCTCCTGAAGAATCCAGTTGCATTGTTCCGGGCTGAGGTCGCGGCGTACGCCCCCGACCACGTTTACCGAAACAATGACGCGGTTGCCTGTGGTGGCTTCGTTGATGTCCATGATGCGTTCGCGGATTTTCCAGAACTGCATGAACAGGGATTCGAATCCAAAGGCGTCGGCGTACAGGCCCAGCCACAGCAGGTGGCTGTGGGCGCGGTGCAGTTCGCCCCAGATGGTGCGCAGGAACTTGGCCCGGCGTGGGATTTCAATGTCCATGATCTTTTCAAGGGCCTGGCAGTAGCACATGGCGTGGATCTTGGAACAGATGCCGCACACGCGTTCACAGACCTGGATCATCTGGTTGAAGTCACGGATTTCACAGAGTTTTTCAAGTCCCCGGTGAACGTAGCCGATCTGGGGAAGGGCTTCCTTCACTATTTCGTCCTCGACCACCAGCTTCAGATGGATAGGTTCTGGAAGAACCGGATGCTGGGGGCCGAAAGGAATGATTGTACGTGCCATATCGTATCCTCGGTCAAGCCAGGCTTATTGTTTGGTTACGGTCGAATAGCTGACAAAGGGCAGATTGGTCACTTCCTGCTCAAGCAGGAGATGTCCGCCAAAGTCCAGGGCCAGCCCCTCGAACCAGAGACCGAACTGGTCCTGGATTTCGTTTTCTATGAGCAGTGCGGCAAAGTACACCGAGGAGATGCTGGGAACCTTGCTGTCGCTCTTGGAGCGCGAGACCTCGAGCTTGAGGTGGGTCAGGCGCATATTGAGTTCCATATGATAATAGATGACGACCTTGTCGTCGTCCAGATTGACGGCACTCATGGTCACGAAGCGGTAGCCTTCGGACTTGAGCCTGACGACTGCCGATACGACGTTGTCACTGGTGACCGTTTCAACGTGTTTCACGGTTATACCTGCTTTGTCCTATAGGGTTACATGTTTTCCTGGAGCTTCGCCAGCTTGCCCAGGCCTTCGACCACACCGTCGATGATGGCTTCGGGTTTTGCCGGGCATCCGGGAACGTACACGTCAACGGGAATGACCTTGTCGATGCCGCCGACCACGTTGTAGGCTTCGCGGAAGATTCCGCCGGACAGCCCGCATGCGCCGATGGCGATGACCAGCTTTGGCTCGGGCATCTGGTCGTAGAGTTTTTTCAGGACGTGTTTGTTGCGCGGGTTGACTGTTCCGGTCACCAACAGCGCGTCGGCGTGCTTGGGGTTGCCCACGTTGACGATGCCGAAGCGTTCCACGTCATACAATGGGGTCAGGCAGGCCAGGACTTCGATGTCGCAGCCGTTGCAGCTGCCGCAGTCGAAGTGCATGATCCACGGGGACTTGATCCGTGATTTTTTGATGAAGTCTTTTATCTTACTCATGGTTTTCACCCCGCATACAGCCAGATAAGGTTCACGACGGACATGGTCAGACCGATTCCCCATACGTAGCCGAGCATCCAACGCCAGGTCATGCGGGGCGTCACGTTGTCGATGAGGATTTCTGCAAAGTAGGTCACTGCCAGAAGGGTGACCATGCCGATGACGTTGGTGGACCAGAACAGTGCGCAGATGCCCAGGATGAGAACGGTCTCGTACCAGTGGGCGATTTCGATGATGGCCAGATGCGGACCGGAGAATTCGGTCAGCATGCCTTTGACCAGCTCCTGGTGTCCGTGGTGGGACGTGGAGAAGTCGAATGGGGATTTGCGCAGTTTGATGGTAAGGGCGTAGGACAGCACGATGTAGACCAGAGGAAGCTGCAGAAGCATGGGCTGCTGAAGGTCGAACACCGAGGAGACTTTGAAGCTTCCCGTTACCAGGAAGATGCCGATGAAGACCAGAATCAGCAGGGGTTCGTAGGTCAGCATCTGGATAAGTTCACGATGCGCACCGACCTGGCTGTACGGCGAGGGAGCGGAAAGCGCGCCCATAACCAGGAAGACGGCGCCAACGGCCTGGACAAAGAAGATCAGCAGCAGGTCGGAACCCTGAAAGAACAGGATTACCGAAACGACGGCGCCTACAAGATAGGCGTAGGTACAGAAGACCTGCCAGCTGTTGACGATCATGCGGCCTTTGCCGAACAGCTTGAAGACATCGTAGAAGGGCTGCAGAATGGGCGGGCCGAAGCGGGATTGCAGCCGGGCAGTGATGCGCCGGTCAACACCTGCGATGAGACCGCCTGCAATGGGGGCGGCGACCAACGCGACCAGAATCAGGAGTATATCTATGATCACAGTGCGCCTCCAAGCATGAGCGCCAGAAGCAGGCCGGCGCTGAGGTTGACCCACAAGGTGAGTTTGTTCTCGCCGAAGAGGTTTTCAAGATAATAGTTGCTGGCGGCGATTTTCACCGGCTGGCCGATGGGGCCGATGAAGGCGGAGGAGTCCTCGGTCTGGATGCCGCACATGTACGGAGCTGTCTTTTCCTCGATGCGGGCCTTGGACATGGCCTTGTAAGCGTAGGCGAAGCCAAGTCCCAACAGCAGGAAAAGCGGGTATACGGCGAACGCGCCGAATTTGCTGTCCAACACGCCGAAGGTGACGTGGAAGGGCAGGTGCTTCAGCATGGGGCCGACCATGTTCGTGTAGATGACCGGAGCCAACAGGCTGAGAATCACAGCGCCGCCCGCCAACAGGGTCAACGGAATACCGATCAGCATGGGGGTTTTTTCTTCCTGCGGTTGCGCCTTGAAGGGAGCATACATCAGGTTGCCGCCCCATCGTGTGTAGACCAGCACGGTCAGGGCACTTCCCAAAGCCAGAAGGACGATGACGAAGATGTTGTCGGCTGCGGCTTCAATGGCCATCCATTTGCCGAGCAGCACGCCAAAGGGAGGCAGCATCATGGTGATCAGGCCGATGACAGTGATCTTGGCTGCTTTGGGCATGGTCACGGACAGTCCGCGCATATCTTCGATGTCTCGGCTGTGGATGCCCTGTTCAATGTAGCCCACGCACAGGAACAGGAGTCCCTTGGACACGGCGTGGAAAGCGATGAGCAGAATGGCAGCGGCAATGGCCAGAGGAGTGTTCAATCCGGCGCAGGCAATGATCAGCCCCAGGTTGGAGATGGTCGAGTAGGCCAGGATTTTTTTTGCATTGGACTGTCCGACGGCCAGGGCGACGCCGGCCAGAAAGGTGAACGCGCCGCAGATGGCCACGGCGTCGCTCAGGAATGTTCCCTGAAAAGCGGGGGCAAAGCGCAGCACGATGAAGACACCGGCTTTGACCATGGTGCTGGAGTGCAGCAGGGCCGAGACCGGAGTGGGTGCGACCATGGCGCCCAGCAGCCAGCTTTGGAAGGGGAACTGCGCGGCCTTGGTGAAACCCGCCAGGCAAAGCAGAGCCAGCGGAAGCAGCATGGCGCCGCCCAAGGGACCGAGCTTGATCATGGCCTGGATGTCCAAGGTATGCGCGGCCGTGTAGGCCCATACCATGGCCAGGACAAACGCTGCCCCACCGGCGGCGTTGATGACAAGAGCGCGAGTGGCGTTCTTGATGGCAATTTCGGTCTGGTCGTGTCCGATCAGCATGAACGAGCAGAACGTGGTGATTTCAAAGAAGAAGTAAAAGTAGATGATGTCGTTGGCAAGGACCATGCCGTTCATGGCACCAAGGAACCCCACAAGATACAGGAAAAACTGAGGCTGCCTGGATTTCTCCAATTTGAGATGGTATTCGTGCGTCTGCATGTACGGAATCGCGTACAGGCAAATAAGCGAACCTACGATGGAGATGACAAGCACCATGACCATGGAAAGCTGGTCAGCGAAAAACGTCGGAAATTCGTGAGCGTGATCCACCATAAATAGTTCGAAAACGCTCAGGAGGACGATTTGGAAGACAGTGAACAACTGCACCAGTCTGTTTTTGAGTTTGAAACCGAAAAACAGAATAAGGAAGAGCAAAAGGAAATCAAGAACCTGAATCAGCGGGCGTACGGAAATTCCGAACAATGATCCCGGTGAGTAGGCAACCGAACCGTTTCCGTAGAATGCAATGGAGCTGACTGCCAAAACCGCACCCGTAGCCACTACAATAAGCGAGCGTATCGGACCGGGCTTGAAGAAATAACAACCAGCACCTGCAAGAAACGGCAACACGATGAGGAGGAAGAGAAGCGTGTCCAGCATAATGCCCCCGTTTTAGGTTGATTAACCGAGGCGTTGAGTTAAAATACTCCACGCAGACTCGTGACGCAGACGATCCGCGCCACAGCCTTAGACAAAGCGAGAGAATAAATGTGATTCGCTTGCGCGGGAGTGACAATCAGTTCTCCATCCCTTTCACCATCCCGCATTGTTGACGTGCTTGAAATGCACTGAAAAGTCAAGAGTGGAGCACAAATCCAGGCGTTGCAATCCATTTATGTAGTGTATTGGGTAGTGTATTGTGATGACAATGTTTTTATTAAAGAGTTGTGCTTTGTGTTACTATTTGTAAAATATTATGTTGTCATGTGGCTGTATCTCTTCGCGGGTTTCGATTCCATGAATTTACATGATTTTTAACGTTCAATTGATGAAATTGTTATGCATCTTTTTTGATTGCAAGCGGCGGTCGCGGTAAATGGAGAAAAAACCCCAAGTCCCGGCAGTTGGCCGAATCTGAAAAAATCTTGCGCAACCACCCGCCACGCGATAAAAACTAGTGATATGTTCTTCCGGCACTCGACGTGTTATTTACCATCGGACGAGTGAGCTCGCTTGCGGAAGCAATGGAATAGGCCGTGACAGTTTTTCGGGGGGGTATCCTGAGCGGGGTGCATATGGGCGTATCCCGTGCATATCATTGGAAATGATCGGGTATTCCAAATCGTTGCGAAAGCTATATCACGTGCGCCATTGGAATTTGTCCAACTGGGCGGACGTGCTACACACGAATCCAAGGAGGAATCTATGAACCGCCACGTATCGGCTGTTTGCATTGTGGTCGCTTTTCTGTTTTGGGGCGCGGGAGCAGCCATGGCCCAGCAGAGCAGCGATCCAGGAGCTTATGTTCAGCAGATGGCCAACGGAATGGTCGACTGGCAAAAAGGACTTGTCACTGCCGTGGGCGTGGGTGCGCCTCCCCCCAACGCCGTGAACATGGCCCAGGCCAGAGCCATGGCAGTACGCGCTGCCACGGTCGTGGCCCGGCGCAATCTGCTGGAAATCGTCAAAGGCGTTTCCATTGATTCCCAGACCACCGTGGAAAACTACATGGTCACAAGTGATTTGATCCGAACCCAGGTTCGTGGATTTTTGCAGAATTCGCAGATATTGGATACCGCCTATATGTCCGATGGCTCGGTGGAAGTGACTGTGGGGATCTCCCTGCGGGGAGGTTTCGCGAATGTCATCACCCCTCCGACGGTTCCTTTCAAGCAGACTCCTGCTCCTGCGCCCGTGTCGACCCCAGCTCCCGAGCAGCCCAAGGCCGAAGTCCCGGCACAGCCTGTGGTCGTCTTCACCGGCATGTTGGTCGACGCGCGCGGTTTTTCCGCACGTCCGGCCATGAGTCCCAAGGTTTTGGATGAGAACGGCAACGAAGTCTACGGTTCGGCCCTTGTCAGCCGTGAATACGCTATTCAGCAGGGCATGGCCGGATATGCCAAGGACGAGTCGCTGGCCTCGCAGAATCCCCGTATTGCCGACCACCCTCTTGCAGTGAAGGCTGTGAATACCGAAGGAACCAACAAGACCAACTTGGTTATTTCCAATGAAGATGCGAACAAGATCCGAGAGTTGGTCGCATCCCAGAATTTTCTGGAAAAGTGCCGGGTCATGATTTTGCTGGATTAGTCGAACATACCAGGGATGCTGTCGGCCATGTTGATACAGCCGCCGACGGCGAACCGGGCAAGTACCGTGCAGGGCAGCGCTGTTGCATGGTCCTGAGGGGCGCCGAGGTGCGCGGGCCGGTGTTGCATATCCCGGCGACAGCATGGGCGCCCACTTCGAGCCGATCCAATATCGATCCAATGGAGGACGAATCGAATGAAATCGCTTTTACAGAAGACGGTAACCATAATGGCCATACTCTGCCTTGCGCTGTCCATGGCCTCCTGTGCCAAGAAGCCGCGCCAGGCCTCCGGTATAATGGACAGCCCAGAGCACCACTTCGAAGTCGGCCAGCGTGCTCTGGATGACGAAAACCTGGATGTTGCGGCCCGGGAATTCCAGCTTGCATTGGAGCTTGATCCCAAGTTCGGTCCTGCCTTGGCGGGGAAAGGGCTGGTTTCCGTGCTTCAGGGCGGCGATGTGGATGACGGATTATCCCTGATCAAAAGCGGCCTGCGCAAGGCTGATGACACGCAGCAGAAATTGGCTGCCCTCACAGCGGAAATCCGTGTGTACACAGAGGCGTTCAAGCGAGGTGAAATGAGCCAGTACAAGGCTTTGAGCGAAGCCAAAAAGGCCTACCTTGCGGGTACCTCTGCGGACAAGGACAATCTGGCTCTGAGCTATTACATGGGGGAAGCCTATCTGCAGGCTCTGGATTTCGACGCGGCGGAGAAAATGTTTGCTGCGGTCAAGTACTCCCACCGCATGGAAAAGGCAGGCATCCGTTTTCGTGAAAAGACCGACGCCCGCTGGGAGTTGATGCAAAAGGCCAGGCGTGCCGCCCCCAACTCCGTTGTCGGCAAGAAGATCGTTCTGGTGGACGAGCTTTCCCGCGCCGACATGGCCGGACTGCTGGTGGAAGAGCTGAATGTGGCCCGTTTCTTTGGCCGCACCCAGAATCACGATGCCAGCACGTTCAAGGCTCCGGCCTCCAATCAGATTGTGCACAAGGCGGACACCCGCCCTATGGATATCGCCAACCATCCGCTCAAGGCGGACATCGAACAGGTTCTCGAGTTCGGGGTGCAGGGGCTGCAACAGAATCCGGATGGATCGTTCACCCCGGATATGCCTTTGTCCAAAGCGGAGATCGCACTTATTTTCCAGGACGTCATTCTTCGGGCAACGGGTAAAGATATGTTGGCCACGGAGTTCATCGGCCAGAAAAGTCCATTCAAGGACGTGCGCAGTGACCAGCCGTATTTCAATGCGGTCATGGTCTGCACCACTCGCGGACTGCTGGAGGCGGACAAACGCTCCGGCCTGTTCCAGCCCGGGAATTCCGTACCCGGCGTGGACGCATTGCTGTACATCAAGGAACTCAAAGCCGAACTCAATCCTTTCTAGGAATGCGGTAACGACTCGAACCGGCGGGGGCGGGCCTCATCCGCTCCCGCTTTTTACATGGCCCCATAGAAACGGAACAATACGGAATGAATACTTTGCATATGACATGGACCCAAATGAATCCGGGTTTTCGTGTCCTGGTCCTGCTTCTGGGAATTGTCTTTTCGACAGGAATGTTTGCAGGACAGGCGTCTGCCGCCCAGGTCACAGTTTTTCTTCCCAACGAAGAAGGGCTTTCCCCTGTGCAACATGCCGCCAAGCTCAAGGACAAGGGATTTTCCGAAGCGGTGTACGTGGAGGCTCTGGGACTTCTGCCAGGTCCGTTGAGCGAAGTGCGAGCTCGCTATCTGAAGGAATTTTTGGAGCCGCGGGCTGGACAGTTCGTTTTGAGTTATTCCCAGGGGCAGCAGGTGAAAATGGATGAGGGGACGCGCTCCACTGTGGACGTGCGCGTAAACAAAGCGGGACTGAAGACATTGCTGCAGCGGTTGGGGTTGTTTTCCACCCTTCATGCGGGTCAACCGTTTTCCTTGTCCATGCGCGGTCCCGTGCCCGACCAGATTGTCGAACTTAACAAATTGCAGGTTCTGTCCGGCGTGATGCCGGACACCATCTCCCAGCCCGATTTGGAAGTGAGTGCCACCCCCAAGGGAGACAAGATTTTCTGGACAGCCCGGTTGGTGGCAGGACCGGATTTCTGGGAAGCTTCCGGTCCCAATCTGGACGATGTCTGGTATCGGGTCTGGGGGGGATTTTTCAGCCGCAAGGTGGCCAGCCGGGGTGATGCAAAGGAACTTCCCCTGACCGTGAGCGGTTGGTTTTTTCCCGAAGGAGCGGCGGCGTTCGACAGGGTTCTTGCTTCCTGGGATCCCCTTGTGGAACAAAAAAACTTGATGGACGTAAGTTTGAACAGTCTCGGCGTGAGTGCCCGGTGGTCCGTGGCCTTTTCGGATCGGAGCCAGCTGGAAGAGAAGCTGAAGGAGTATACTCAGAGCCGGGGACTTTCCTTCGTGCTGGGCAATACAGTGGATAAATCTGTACAATAATCCAAAAAGACGGGCGACAACGGAGGGACACCATGAAAGGTAGCCGACTGGCCTTATTGCGCGGGGTGGGCATGAGCCTGGCTTTGATGTTCGCCATCTTTACCGCGGAAGGGGCATGGGCAGCTTATGAATTGCCCCTTTCCGGGACGGCCAAGGTTTCCTATCTTGAGGGCCACGCGACCTGTGGCCTTGAAAATGCCACGACCGTTCTCGAAAAGGGACAGGACATCAAGGCGCCGGCCACGGTACGCGTGGACAACGATGCCAGGTTGGAGTTGCTGTTACCCGAAGGCAGTGTTGTCCGTTTTGCCTCGGCCACGGAATTCACCCTGGTCAGCGCCGTTGCCACTGGCTCCAACCGCCGTATAGAAGTCGATGTGGCCATGGGGGACTGCTGGGCGTCGGTCAAGGACTTTCTCGGGGATACCGAATTTGAAGTCAATTCGCCCACTGCGGTGGCCGGGGTTGCGGGTACGAAATACAGGTTGAACGTGGCCCGGGATGACGCGTCCATGTATCTGGTCTACCAAGGTCGGGTTCGCATAGAGCGGCGTTGGACAGGAACGGATCAGGGCGGTTCGAGAGTCCGCGTTGCCGGACCAGAGCGTGTCCAGGGGCCTTCCAGGGTGGATGTGGGCAAATGGATGGAGATAGTTTCCGAAGGCTATCAGTTCATCATCAGGGCTGACGGACGATACGACAGCCCCAAGGAATTCGACCGGGCCAAGGATATGCAAAGCCCCTGGGTTGTCTGGAACATGGAGCGCGACAAAGCTCTGGGCATGTAGCACGCAGGGAAACGAATGGCTGGCAGGCGACCCCAGAAAACGGCGGAAAAGGAGAGGGGGAAAGGCTTGGGAGGGACCTGCGGTTCTGCCCAGGGAGAAACGTTCGGCTGTCCGGGGCCGGAGTACTACAGGGTTTGGACGGTTCCCAATATGCTGACCATCGCCCGAATTTTTCTTACTCCGGTATTTCTTCTTCTTTTTTTACAGACCCGATACTGGTCTGCCCTGTTCGTCTATATCCTGGCTGCCGTCACCGACGGGGTGGACGGCTTCATTGCCAAGCGCTACGGCATGGCCTCTCGTCTGGGCGCGGTGCTTGATCCGTTGGCGGACAAGGCCCTGCTGGTCACTTCGTTTCTCTGTCTGGCTGCCCGGGGATATGTTCCGCTTTGGTTGGCTGTTCTGGTGGTCACCCGCGATCTGATCATTGTAGGCGGACTTTTTCTGGTTCATTTCGCCGGAGTGGACCTGAGCGACCGCATCCATCCTACCTGGACCAGCAAGTGCAACACCGTGGCCCAATTCTGTCTGGTTGTGTTGGTTCTGGCCCAGGGGGCTTCCCGCACTGCTCCTGGGTGGTGGCAGGCAGCATTGGTCGGCCTTGTCGCGGTACTTACCTTTGTGAGTTGCATTCAATATGTGCGTATCGGTCTGCGCCTTATGCCGGGCAGGTGACAGCGGGAATCTGCAAATACGCCGGGCAGCTATTTGCCGCGCCAGACGGCGCGGTGACACAAAAAAACCGCATCATTGCTGATGCGGTTTATTTGTCATGTGACATGCAAGGTGGATTATTCGTCTTCTTTTTTCTCGGCATTTTTTTTGGGGGTCACGTCGATTTCTTCAGGCTCGTTGGTGGCCTTGCGAAAATTCTTGATGGCCCTGCCAAGTCCTCCACCAATCTCGGGAAGCTTGTTGGCTCCGAAAATGATGAGAATAATAACCAGGATGATGATGAGTTCCGGCATTCCGATTCCGAACATGCAATTCCTCCGTTCGATCGTATGCGGAGCCTATACACCCGGGACCCCGGGAGGTCAAGCCGGAGGGGCTTTGAGCTGTAACAGGAAGGTCGCGTATGCCGGGTGATTATCCGGGCGAAGGTTTTAAAGTTGTTTCTTTCCGCAGGATCGTGCCGGGAGGTGGCAGCTTCGGAGATGCTTTTTGTTTTACCGAAGGCAAGAGTCTGGGGCGAAGGGAGAGAGCATTTTTCATTGGAAAACGAACAATTCCAGCCTTGCCATGGACCTTCGGGATACGTATTCTCGTTATGCAAACGCAATGAAGCGGAATCGCATGCACTCTTTATTCTGGACGTATGAACCGAGTTACCAGACTGCCGGGGCGCGACTGCCTCTACTACCGCCAGGGGTGTTGCCTGCGCGAGGAATACAGGAATCCGATGCTGCGGCGCGACTGGCGCTGTCGTATACTGACGCGCTGGGAAAAGGCGCATGACGATTTCATCGACAGAGCTGAGCGCTTCAATTTACCTGAGGCAGAGACCGGAGCACTGTGGGAGCGTGTTTTATTGTCTTTGCAGGGAGATTATTCCCAGTGCGAAATGTACGAAACAGGGGTGGACCAGGAAGAGGCCATCAATTGCCAGCATTTTTTGGGAGGCTTGTGTCTGAAGATGCTGCCCCCCTGTAACGGGATATGCCGGGAATTCACCCCCCTGTCCGTTTCGGAATGATCCTGCCGGTTACAGGCTGCCGAGAAAAGTTTCAAAGATCTGGATTTCAAGTGGGAAAACAAAAGACTCAGGAGGCCGAACCTGCCCATGGTCATTTTATTACCGTTTATGCACCCCGCCTTGTGTTCCCAATGCCTTCTGCCGGGGATCCGTCTGTTCAACCCTGGCGTTAAAAGCGCCGACGATCGGGGTGTTTTGCGCCCGGGCAGCCATGCTGCATCCGATATGGATGCTGACTCCCTGTTCTTTTTGCCCGAGAATCTGCCTATGGACAGCCGGACGGCAGACAGGTATGTGCGCGACGCATTGACTTTCGGCCAAGGGTTCAAAAAGCCTCGCGACATCTCGTCTTTTGCGGCCGGAGGAGTTGAGGACTTTTATACAGGCACGTCCATGAGCATTCTTTTCGATCTGACAGCAATGGAAGCTGGGCAGACGGCCGACCGGGTCAAGGCGCAGGAAGAGTCGCTTGGAAAGGCTCAGGCTTTGCTTTTGTTCGCCTGGACCTTTGAGCAGGTTCAAGCGGAGGCCGTGGCTTTGGATACCAGATTCCAGGAGGGCTACGCCAAACTTCGGGCCGATCTGGGGCTCAATGAGCCGGATGAAGCCAGCGACCTGTCCGCCGAAGACGCACTGGAACTCGCCGCTGCAGGGGCCGTGTACTCTTCCGAAGCCGCCGACAATGTGCGGCGTGACATTATTGCCGGTTGGCGCAATATTTTCGAGGCCATGTCCGCCTTTCTTCCGCAACAGGCACAGGTGGCGGCATTTGCTCCAGAAATTGCGGCGGACATTGAAGAATTCGGCCTGAATCCGGTTTGTGCCAGCGGACACCCTTGGGAAGGCATGGACGTGACCATGGTCAGTGCGCCGGGATGGAAACTCTCGGGACGCAAAAGTCTGCCGCGGGACAAACCCTGGCTCGCAACGGAACGTACCATGTTTTTGTTGGCTGCAAAGGTCGACGGATCAGGAGAGATGTAGATGAATACCTGCGAATCGCTCAGCCGGAGCGCGCTTTGGGATATGTTCGGAGTCTGCCGAGGCGTGGTGTTCGATTGCGACGGGGTCATGGTGGACTCCTTTGACAGCAATCTGAGTTATTACAATCTGATGCTCGGAAAATTGGGGTTTGCCCCCATGACTCCCGAGCAGGAAAACTATGTCCACATCCATACCGCGGCAGAGGGACTGCGCTATATTATCCCGGAAGAATACCATGAGCGAATTCCCCAGATGATCGCGGATTTCGATTACCGGGATGTTTTGCCCAGCCTGCGCCTTGAAGAAGGGCTGGTCGAACTTCTGGACTTTCTGCGCGATCGGGGAATACGCCTGGGGATAAACACCAACCGCAGTACGACCATGGACATGGTCTTGGAGCACTTCGGATTGGCAGAATATTTCAATCCGGTCATCACGGCCGGCAAGGTCAAGGCCAAGCCCGATCCGGAAGGCATGTTCACCATTCTCTCCCATTGGGAGATGCCTGCCAAACATGTGGTTTTCGTGGGCGATTCAACATTGGACCAACTTGCCTCCAATGGGGCTGATGTCCCGTTCTGGGCATTCAGGAATGGTGAGCTGGAAGCCGACCTGCATGTGGACGGGTTCCCCCCATTGCTTGCCTGCTGGAAGGCGTTGCAGGCAGGGGCAAAGTAAAAATAAGCTTGATTTGTCAGGCATGGTATGCATACTTAAAACACATAGGCCGGGAGATTGTAACCTGGCGTTCGAACAGGAGGAAAAATGCCCGTTTTCGGCAATTTTATAGGTGCCGTGGCTTGGCTTATCAGCACCGTTCTCACGCTCTATTTTTGGATAGTTCTTATTTCCGCACTGCTGACCTGGGTCAATCCAGATCCGTACAATCCCATTGTCCGGACGCTGCGAAACCTGACGGAGCCTGTTTTTTATCGGGTGCGCCGGTGGCTGCCGTTTGTTGTCGTGGGGGGGATGGATTTGTCCCCCATAGTGGTCATCCTGGCTATCCAGTTCATCAAGATGTTTCTTGTGCGGACCTTGTACCAGATGTCGGGAAGCCCGATATTCTAATTCTTCTCAGAGGAGAGCGCCGTGAATCTTTCCAAGATCGACGTCGTGAATAAGAAATTCTCCAGACGGTTTCGTGGGTACAGCGTTCAGGAAGTTGACCATTTCATGCAGGAAATGGGCGAGTCTCTGGGCGAACTGGCCGAAGACAACACCGTTCTGGAAGACGAGGCCGTCCAATTAAAAAAACGCCTGGAAGAGCATAAGCAACGCGAAGAAACGTTGCGCGATACGCTCATGACCACGCAGAAGATGATTGATCAGCTCAAGGCGACAGCCCGCAAGGAAGCCCAGTTGATCGTTGAAGAAGCCCAGCAAAGGGCCGAGGAAATCCTTGGGCAGGCTCATCTGCGGCTGGCTCAGATTCATGACGACATAACGGAGCTCAAACGGCAGCGGACCCAGTTCGAGGTCAAACTGCGCAGCCTGCTTGACGCCCATCTTCAGATTTTGGAGATGGAAAATCAGGAACAGGAAGAAATTGAGGCTCTGGAGTCCAAACTCAAGTTTTTTAAAAAGGCGAAGTAGCTTGACCGGACAGGAGCCGCAGAACCCCCGGCCCTCATACATCCGGCCGGTAGGTGACACCACGTGGACCCTGGAGGTCTGGGTGCAGCCTGGTGCGTCCAGGACCGAAACGGTCGGATTGTATCAGGAACGGCTCAAGGTGAAGGTCAGCGCGCCTGCCAACGACAACAAGGCCAACAAGGCTCTCTGCGTCTTTGTCGCTGAAACGCTGGGTTTGCGAAAGAACCAGGTGGCAGTCGAAACCGGGCGCACCAGCCGGAGAAAATCTTTACTCATTCAATCGGAACAAGCCATCCCCTGGACCAGATTGCTGCCGGGCGATGGGGCGAACATCAACGCATAAGGGGTACGAAACCATGGAACAGTTTGAACTGGATTTGATTGAAAAGCACATGAGCCAGGACATGGAACTCAAGTCCCTATGGGATCTGCACCTTGATTATGAACGCCGCCTGGAAAAATTGGCAGGCAAGCCTTTCCTATCGCCCTCCGAAGAAGCGGATGTGAAGGAACTGAAGAAGAAAAAACTTGCTGGCAAGACCAAACTGCAGGTCTTGTTGGACAAATACAAATGAAATGACGGAGGGTGCGATGGAGCTCACCGGAGCTCAGATACTGCTGGAATGTCTGAAGAGGGAGGGTGTTGACGTCATATTCGGGTTCCCTGGCGGAGCCGTTATCGATATCTACGACGAAATACCCAATTATCCTTTCAAACATATCCTGGTCCGCCACGAACAAGGGGCCATTCACGCGGCAGACGGATACGCCCGGGCCACAGGACGGCCCGGCGTCTGCCTCGTGACCTCTGGTCCTGGCGCGACAAATACCGTCACCGGCATTGCCACGGCATACATGGATTCCATCCCCGTGGTTATTTTCACCGGTCAGGTTCCCACACCGCTCATAGGCAACGATGCCTTCCAGGAAGTGGATATCGTGGGCATTACCAGACCCTGTACCAAACACAACTACCTGGTCAAAAACATCGACGATCTGGCTCTTATAGTGCGTCGGGCCTTTTACCTTGCGCGCACAGGACGTCCGGGTCCTGTCCTTGTGGATCTTCCCAAAGACCTCATGCAGGCCGTGGCCCGTTTTAAATACCCTACTGACGAAGCCGTGCGCATGCCCAGCTACAATCCCAACATCAAACCCAACAAACGCCAGATTCTCAAGCTGGCCGATGTGCTCAGCAAGGCTGAACGCCCGGTGATCTATGCGGGGGGCGGGGTCATCTCGTCCAACTCCCACGAAGAACTGACATGGCTGGCCCGGAACCTGAAAATCCCTGTCACGGCCACACTTATGGGATTGGGCTGTTTTCCTTCTAGTGACCCCCTCTGGTTGGGAATGCTCGGTATGCACGGGACCTATGCGGCCAACAAGGCCATTCAGGCTGCCGATCTTATCTTGGCGGTAGGCTCCCGTTTCGATGACCGAGTCACGGGTAAGGTTAAGGAGTTCGCGCCGGAAGCGCGCATCGTGCATATCGACGTGGACCCCACGTCGATCCAGAAAAACGTACGCGTGGACGTGCCCATTGTGGCGGACTGCAAACTGGCATTGGCCGCTGTTAAAAGCGAACTGGAGAAAACCGTCGAATCGGTCGACTTCGCCGATATCCGGGAGACCTGGCAGCGCCGCATCGCCCGCTGGAAACGCGAACACCCCTTGCGTTACGAACCCGGAGAACACGGCGTGGTCAAACCCCAGGCCGTGGTGGAAGCCATCCACGAACTGGTCGATGAAATGCGTGGCGGCGACGCTATCATCAGCACGGAAGTCGGCCAGAACCAGATGTGGGCGGCACAGTTCTTCGGCTTTGAAAAACCCAGGACTTTTTTGTCCTCGGGGGGACTGGGGACCATGGGATACGGCTTTCCAGCAGCCATCGGCGCACAGATGGCCTATCCGGACAAACTTGTCATCGACATTGCTGGCGACGGTTCCATTCAGATGAATATTCAGGAATTGGCAACCGCTGTCTGCAATAAACTGCCTGTGAAAATAGTTATTTTGAACAACGCCTATCTGGGCATGGTCCGGCAGTGGCAGGAGCTTTTCTACAAGGAAAACTACTGCGAAACCTGCATGGATGCACAGCCGGATTTTGTCCTGTTGGCCGAAGCCTACGGTGCCGGAGGCTATCGGGTGGACAAGACGTCCGAGGTCAAGGACGTTCTGCGCAGAGCCTTTGAGGATCCACGCCCCGTCATCGTGGACGTGCGTGTCTGCCGTGAGGAAAATGTCTATCCCATGGTTCCGGCTGGCAAATCCTTAACCGAGATGCTTCTCGTATAGGGGGTCCCATGGCAGCCAACAGACACGTTCTTTCCGTCATGGTGGAGAATGAACCCGGTGTGCTTTCCCGTGTGGCCGGGCTTATCAGCGGACGCGGATTCAACATTGAATCGCTTAACGTGGCTCCGACCCTGGAACCTGGAATATCGCACATGACCATTACCACCTGCGGCGATGAGGCCATTGTCGAGCAGGTGGTCAAACAGTTGCGCAAGCTCGTGACCACCATCAAGGTGGTGGATTTTTGCGAGCATTCGGCTGTGGAGCGGGAAATGATCCTGCTCAAGGTCAATGCAGAGGATTCCCGACGCGCGGAGATTCTGCGCATCGTGGATATCTTCCGGTGCAAGGTGGTTGATGTCAGCCTGGACGAACTTACCGTGGAAGCCACTGGTGATAACGGAAAGATTCAGGCTTTGATCAATATGCTCCAGCGCTTCGGCATCAAGGAAATTGCCCGGACGGGTACTGTTGCCATGAAGCGCAGCATGCAGTAGATCCCGAATTCCGCCCCTTTCTGTCCGATCAATGAACAGAAAGGGGCGTTATATTGCAACTTATGAAGCGAGGAAGACAATGAAAGTTTACTACGAAAAAGACGCCGACCTGAACCTTTTGAAAGGAAAGACGGTCGCGATCATCGGATACGGCAGCCAGGGACATGCCCATGCCCAGAACCTGCGCGAATCGGGCGTCAACGTGGTCGTGGGCCAGCGTCCCGGCGGACCCAACTACGATCTGGCCAAAGCCGACGGCTTTGAGCCTCTGAGCGCAGCCGAGGCCGCAGCCAAGGCCGACCTCATCATGATCCTCACGCCCGACCAGTACCAGAAGTCTTTGTATGAGAACGACATCAAGCCCAGCCTGAAAAAGGGTGACGTGCTCGCGTTCGCCCACGGTTTCAATGTCCATTTCGAGCAGATTGTCGCCCCTGCCGACGTGGACGTGGTCATGATCGCTCCCAAGGGACCAGGCCACCTTGTACGCCGCGTCTACACACAGGGCGGAGCGGTTCCTGCACTGATCGCCGTGGCCCAGGATGCCTCCGGCAAGGCCAAGGAGATCGCCCTGGCCTACGCCAAGGGCATTGGTTCCACTCGCTCCGGCGTGCTGGAGACAACCTTCCGTGAAGAAACAGAAACCGACCTGTTCGGCGAACAGGCCGTGCTCTGCGGCGGTTGCAGCGAACTCATCAAGGCCGGTTTCGAGACTCTGGTGGAAGCCGGGTACCAGCCGGAAATCGCCTACTTTGAATGCCTGCACGAAATGAAGCTTATTGTGGACCTGCTCTACGAGGGCGGCCTTTCCCACATGCGCTGGTCCATCAGCGACACCGCCGAATACGGCGACTACACCCGCGGACCCCGCGTCATCACCGACGAAACCCGTGCGGAAATGCGCAAGATCCTCAAGGAAATCCAGCAGGGAGAATTCGCCCGCGACTTCATCTTGGAAAACCAGTCCGGCAACGCGCACTTCAAGGCCATGCGCCGCATCAACTCCGAGCATAAGATCGAAGAGGTGGGCGGACGCCTGCGTGAAATGATGCAGTGGCTTAAGAAGTAAGTATTGAAAGACAGATGCGAGGGGGAAACCTCTTGAAAGAGGTTCTCCCCCTCGCGCTCCCCCTTCCAGAACTTTTCCTCGGTATTCCCCGATCTGCAATTCCACATCCAGAGAGCCTCTTTCACGAGGCCGTCTGCTAAGCGGCTCGGCGCGTAGTGCCGTGAGGGGCCATTTCTCAGAAGACAAACCATGCTTTCGCGCCGCCCGGTCCCGTAAAGGATATTTGCGTATCCGCTCAGCCAGAAGCTTCATTGTGGAGTTTCCAAAGAACAAGGCTCACTCTGCATGCAGAGTGAGCCTTGTTCTTTGGAAACATGGAAAAAAGATACTGTTTCTACTTGTGTCCCTCTTCAGGGACAATGCAAATGAACTCAAGCCGTTCTTGCCCGGTATTTGTGAACTGATGTTCCGTGTTTGCCGGGACGTAAGCGT
Source organism: Desulfovibrionaceae bacterium (assembly GCA_963665185.2). GTDB lineage: Bacteria > Desulfobacterota > Desulfovibrionia > Desulfovibrionales > Desulfovibrionaceae. The sequence goes on from CAXXPO010000018.1 coordinate 65,426, forward strand.
ATGATCCGGCATGGACGGGGTGTTCTTTTCCATCGAGGAACAATATTCCTTCCCCCTGCGAAAAGTAGTTGATGTGCGGCCAGGGATGACTGTGCCGCGAGGTGTGCCCGTCCTTCTCCAAGGCGACCAGCCGCATCACATGGCCTTGCCATCCCTGATCCGGGCCGATCAATGCCCGCATGGATGCGCCTTCAAAGCCAGGAGCGCTGGGAACTATTGCTTCACAGTCTTCTTTATGGGCAACGATCATAGTGATTCTCCATTTTGCGGCTTATTCCGCCGTCCCCTGTTTGCGTGCCAGTTATCAGCAATAATGAGCAAAAGTTTTTGGAAAAGGGGGTGTGGGGGAAAGAACCTTTTGTTATCCAGACAGGCAAAGGGGTTGCTCCCCTTTGTCTTGGACCGGCTTTGCAGAAACGTGGTTCTGCTTCGCCTCACGGTGCTGACGCACCGCCCGCCATTCTGGCGGATTTTGAAAACGGTTCTTTGACCGTCCCCTGTTTGCGTGCCAGTTATCAGCAATAATGAGTAAAAGTTTTTGGAAAAGGGGGTGTGGGGGAAAGAACCTTTTTTCAAAAAGGTTTTTCCCCCACATTTCCCTCATCTTCCATTTCTTCCAGTTCCCTACATCACCACTTCGGTGCCGATGCCCGAGTCGGTGAACAGTTCCAGCAGGATGGAGTTTTCAAGTCTGCCGTCGAGGATATGGGTCTTTTCCACGCCTTGTTCGAGGGCTTCGAGGCAGCAGCCGAGTTTGGGGATCATGCCGCCGGATATGGTGCCGTCTTCGATGGCCTGTGCTGCGTCGCGGCGGGTGAGTCGGGATATGAGGTTCTTGTCCTTGTCCAGGATTCCGGTCACGTCGGTGAGCAGGATGAGCCGTTTGGCATTGAGTGCACCGGCCACGGCTCCGGCCACGGAGTCGGCGTTGATGTTGTAGGTGTTGCCTTCGTCGTCCACTCCCACGGGGGCGATGACTGGAATGAAGTTCTCGTTCAGCAGGGAGTCGATGAGCCGGGTGTTGATGTCGGTGACTTCGCCTACTTTGCCCAGGTCGATGATTTCGGGCGGGGCGGAGGCGCTTTCCAGGATCATTTCCAGCTTGCGGGCGGTGATGAGCCGTCCGTCCTTGCCGGAGAGTCCGACTGCCTGTCCGCCCTGCAGATTTATCTGGTTGACGATCTGCTTGTTGACCTTGCCCACGAGGACCATTTCCACCACATCCATGGTGGCGTCGTCAGTGACGCGGTGGCCGCGCTCGTAGCGGGAGGCGATGCCCAACTTGGAGAGCATATCGCCGATCTGCGGGCCGCCGCCATGCACGATGATGGGGTGGATGCCGATGTACTTGAGCAGGATCACGTTGAGCGCGAACTGCTTTTTGAGTTCTTCGTCAACCATGGCGTGGCCGCCGTACTTGATAACGATGCGCTGGCCGTGGAAGGTCTTGATGAAGGGCAGCGCCTCGGTGATGATGCGGGCTTTGTCGGATGCGTCGAGCGATGGCATGGTCGTGTTCTCCTTAGAGTATGTATCTGGACAGGTCTCTGTCCTCGACGACTTCTTCGAGTTTGGAACGGACGTAGGCGGCGTCTATGTCCACGGTCTGGCCGGACTGGTCGGGCGCGTCGAAGGAGAGGTCGGCCAGGACCTTCTCCATGAGGGTGTAAAGGCGCCGCGCACCGATGTTTTCGGTTTCCTGGTTGATGCGCTCGGCATATCCGGCGATTTCTTCCAGAGCGTCCTGGCTGAAGCTGATGTCCACGCCTTCGGTCTCGAGCAGGGCGGTGTACTGAACGGTCAGGGCGTTGCGCGGCTCGGTGAGGATGCGCAGGAAGTCTTCCTTGGTGAGGTCCCGCAGTTCCACGCGCAGGGGGAAACGTCCCTGAAGTTCGGGCACCAGGTCCGAGGGCTTGGACATGTGAAAGGCCCCGGCGGCGATGAACAGAATATGGTCGGTTTTGATCATGCCGTATTTGGTGTTGACCACGCAGCCCTCCACAATGGGCAGCAGGTCTCGTTGCACGCCTTCTCGGGAAACGTCGGCACTGCCTTTGCGTTCCTGTCCGCAGATTTTGTCGATTTCGTCGATGAACAGAATGCCGGATTGCTCCACGCGCTCCTTGGCGGTGTCCACGACCTTGTCCATGTCGATGAGGCGTTCGCACTCCTGCTGGATGAGGATGTCGTAGGCGTCCTTGACCTTCATGGTACGACTTTTCTGCTTTTTGGGAAAAAACTGGCCGAGCATGTCGCGCATCTGCATACCCATGTCTTCCATGCCGGGCATGGCCATCATTTCCACTTGTGGGCCGCCCTGGACCGAGACCTCCACCTCGACGGTGCGATCGTCCAGTTTGCCTTGGCGGAGCATGGTGCGCAGCTTTTCTCGGGTTTCGTCCTTGTTGATGGCTTCAGCCGGGCCGTTTTCCGGTACGCTGAAGGAGGCATTGCCTTTGCCGGGCAACAGCAGGTTCAGAAGTTGTTCTTCGGCGTGGTGTTCCGCTTTGGCGTGGACCCTGTCGGACTCTTCCTTTTTAACAAGGTTGATGCTGATTTCCATGAGGTCGCGCACCATGGATTCCACATCGCGTCCCACGTAGCCGACTTCCGTGAATTTGGTGGCCTCGACCTTGAAGAAGGGCGCGCCGGCCAGATTCGCCAACCGCCGGGCTATTTCTGTTTTCCCCACGCCGGTGGGGCCCATCATGATGATGTTCTTGGGCGCTATTTCGTCGCGCAGATCCGGGGCGACCTGGGAGCGGCGCCAGCGGTTGCGCATGGCGATAGCCACCATGCGCTTGGCATCCTTCTGGCCGATGATGTATCGGTCAAGCTCGGAAACTATCTCGCGCGGCGTCATGGAGATGGGGCCGTTGTCCTGGGATTCCCTGCGCACAAAAGAAGGTACGCCTGTCGTGCTTTTTTTTATTTCCATGGAATTTCCGTTTTAGCTTTTGGTTTCTTCGCGGTTGAGCGATTCAATGGTCAGGTTGCCGTTGGTGTACACGCATATTTCCGAGGCCACCTGCATGGATTTTTCGCATATTTCCGCAGCATTCAGGTCAGTATTGCGTTTGAGTGCGCGGGCTGCGGCCAGGGCGTAGCTGCCGCCGGAGCCGATGGCGGCGATGCCGTCGTCGGGTTCTATCACGTCCCCGGTTCCGGTGAGAATGAGCAGGCGATCCGCGTCGGCGGCGATCATCAGGGCTTCCAGGCGGCGCAGGTATTTGTCCAGGCGCCAGTCTTTGGCCAGTTCCACGCTGGCTCGGACCAGATTGCCCTTGTACTCGTCCAGCTTGGCCTCAAAGCGTTCAAACAGGGTGAAGGCGTCCGCCGTGGCTCCGGCAAAGCCCACGATGACCTTGTCCTTGTAGATGCGGCGGACCTTGCGCGCGCTGTGTTTCATGACCACAGCCTGGCCCATGGTCACCTGGCCGTCGCCGGCCACGGTGGAACCGTTGTCGTCAAGCACGGCCAGGATGGTCGTGCCTCGCAGTTCGGGATGTGCCATTGGTGTAAAGCTCCAGAGGTTCGTGTGTGGTGAGGCAGGGCGCTGCCTCAGACGGTATTGAAAAGTTGTTTTGCCGCGGCCAGCCAGATTGCGTAATCTCCGGTCGCGTGCAGGACCATGAAGGCTTCGGCCACGTCACCCTGCTCCAGGCCACGGGCGAGTTCCCGTAGCGCGATGGGAGCGGCCTGGTCTTTGGGGAAACCATAGACTCCGCAACTGATGGCCGGAAAAGCGATGCTGCGCAGTTCGTACTGCAAGGCCAACCGCAGGGACTCCCGGTAGGTCGAGGCCAGTATTTCATGTTCGCCGTGTTTCCCATCCCGATACACGGGGCCGACCGTGTGGATGACATGACGTGCAGGCAGATTGAACCCTGGTGTGATGACGGCCCGTCCCGGCGGAAGGGGACCGGATTGATTTACGATGCAGCGGCAGGCGTCCAGTAATTGGGGGCCTGCAGCCCTGTGGATCGCCCCGTCCACGCCTCCACCGCCGAGCAGACCGGAATTGGCGGCATTGACAATGGCGTCCACATCTTGCCTTGTCAGGTCGGCTTGAAGAATGTGCAGGCGGCCCGATGAACGAGAACCATGGATAATACTGCCTGTGGTGATGGTCCAGCAATGCATGGGGTCCCTCAGCCTTGTCCAAGAAGGTTTTTTCGTTTTTGGATGATCTCTTCAAGGGCCTTTAGTTGGTCCTTCTGCTGCTGTGTTTTGGCGTAATCCAAGGCTTCGTCCTGGTGAAACTTCACTTTTTTGTATTCGTTTTGGTACAGGGAGGCATAGGCAAGTTCCAGGTGGGCCTGAAACAGGTCGCCGGATTTTCCGTACATGGTGCCCAAGGTCTGGCGAACCTCTGCGTCGTCCGGGACCTTGGCAGCGATTTTTTTCATGTAGGTGATGGCCTGTGCGTGGTTTCCCATTTCCGAGAGCATGCGGGCATAGAAAAACAAGGTCATGAGATCCTTGGAGTTGAGCAGCAGGGATTTCTGTAGCAATGGTCCGGCTTTGGCGAAATCTCCGGTCTCGAAATAAAAACGGCCGGCCTCACGCAGTACCAAAGGATCGTCGCCCCCGCATTTCAAGGCTTTCTGAAAGACAGCCGTGGCCTGGGAAATCCGCTGCAGGCGGCTCAGAATGATGGCCTTGCTCATGAAATCCAGGCAGGACATATCCTTCTCATCCTTTTCATAGCCCCTTAGAGCGACATCAGGGGCAGTGAAATGGGCGCGCAAAAGGGCTTGTACTTTCAAGAACCGACGGTCGTCTTCGGGGCGCTGCAGATATTCCGGCGACATGCGCAACAATCTGGCGGAAATGTAATCGACGCGTTCACCCAACCCGGGGTGGGTGCTCAAGTAGGTGGGGACCGGGCCGCCGCTGGTGAATTGTTTGCGCTCAAGCACCTTGAATCCGCGGACCATTCCTTGGGGGTTGAAGCCGGATGCCACAAGGTAGTTCATTCCCACCTGATCGGCTTCGCGTTCGTCGGCGCGGCTGTAGGCCAGCATGGCACTGGCAGCGGCGGCCTGCGATCCCATGATGAGGGCGCCTCCCACGTTGCTTCCGCCAAGGAATGCTCCGGCCAGGGTTGCCAGCATGGCGGCCGGCGCTATTATTTTTTGTTTTTCAAAACGCTTGGCAATATGTCGTTGGGTCACGTGGGCGAGTTCGTGCGACATTATACCTGCCAGATCGGCCTCGTGTTTGCACTGGAGAATCAGGCCGGAGTATACGTAGACAAATCCACCGGGTGAAGCAAAGGCGTTGAACTGGTTGCTCAGAATGACTGTGGCTTTGAATTCCCATGGCTGGGGCGGAACGTGCTGGCTGATGCGGTTGACCATGTCCTGGACATACCCGGTGATTACCGGATCTTCTATGATGGGCATCTGGGAGCGTATTACGGCATGGAGTTTTTCGCCCAGTTCACGTTCGTCCTTGAGTGTAAAACTGCCGAAGAAGGCGAATGCCGATGCCGCCTGTCCGACGAGCAGGGTCAAGCTGATGATAAGGGCTGCGATTTTCCTGGCAAAATGTAATCGCAAGGTACGCGGCAAAATTCTGTCCATGGTAATAAGATCATACATCCTTTGGACTATAAGACTGCAATCTCACCCAGTAAAGGGGGGCCTTGAAAAAGAAAAACAGCGTTTTTCCAGGCTTTGAAAATTCCGGAAAAACGCTGTCGTGCAGGTTTTGGGAGGAAGAGATTATTTGTTCATGATGTCCATGAAGTCCCGGTTGCTCTTGGTATTGCGCATTTTTTCCAGCAGAAAATCCATACTGTCCACCGTATTCATGGAGGCCAGCAGTTTGCGCAGAATCCAGACGCGGTTGAGAACCTCCTGGTCCAGGAGCAGTTCTTCCTTGCGCGTACCGGAACGGTGGATGTCGATGGCTGGGTAGATGCGCTTTTCAGCCAAGTGGCGGTCCAGATAGATGTCCAGGTTGCCGGTTCCCTTGAATTCTTCGAAAATGACCTCGTCCATTCGCGAACCAGTGTCGATGAGGGCGGTGGCCACGATGGTCAGGCTGCCGCCTTCCTCTATGTTGCGTGCCGCACCGAAAAAGCGCTTGGGGCGCTGCAAGGCATTGGCGTCCAAACCACCGGAAAGCACCCGGCCGGAAGACGGTGTCACCGCGTTGTAGGCACGGCCCAGACGGGTGATGCTGTCCAGGAGAATGACAACATCGCGTTTGCGTTCGACCAGACGTTTGGCCTTTTCCAGAACCATTTCAGCTACCTGGACGTGGCGCTGGGGTGGCTCGTCGAATGTGGAGCTGACCACCTCTGCCTTGACCGAGCGCTCCATATCCGTAACTTCCTCGGGCCGTTCGTCGATGAGCAGGACGATCAGGTAGACGTCGGGATTATTGGCATTGAGGGAGTTGGCAATGGTCTGGAGAAGCATGGTCTTGCCGGTGCGCGGGGGGGCCACGATAAGGCCGCGTTGTCCCGTGCCGATGGGGGCCAGAAGATCGATGACCCGGGAGGAGTAATTTTTGTCACCATTTTCCATGGTGAAGCGGGTATCGGGGTAGATGGGCGTGAGGTTATCAAAGAGGACGACTGATTTTGTTTTTTCCGGGGACTCAAAGTCTATTTCTTCGACTCTGAGCAGGGCGAAATATCTTTCGCCTTCTTTTGGGGGGCGAATTTGGCCGGAAACGACATCTCCCGTACGTAGTCCGAAACGTCGGATTTGAGAAGGAGACACGTAGATATCATCCGGGCCGGGCATGTAGCTGTACATTGGGGAGCGGAGAAAGCCGAAGCCGTCGGGAAGGATTTCCAGAACGCCTTCTCCATAAATAGACCCGTTTTGCGAGGCGCAGGCCTGCAAAATGGAAAAGATGAGTTCCTGCTTGCGCATGTTGCTGGGGTTTTCAACATTGAATTGCGCGGCAAGTTCCATCAGCGCCGGCATACTGCGGGTCTTTAGTTCCGATAAATTCATGCAAGGCTCCGTAGAAGTAAGGGCAGGTGAGTTCTGTATACCATTGGGTTTATGCCGCAGGGCGGCGTCGTGACGCAAATCATGATAGTCGTTGTCCTGTATCGTGTTCCAATAAAATTAAAACATCGATACGCAGAAAGTGCTGCGATTATAGGATAACGTAATGAAATGTTTAGCGATAGTCGCTGCTTATTATAATAATCCGAATGGATGGGTTACTATATTTGATGCTTAAAGCTATACGAAAGAGGAATGTTAGCAGAAATGCCGTTTTGGGAATTAACGGAAAGGGAGGTGGTTGGCAAGGGTTTTCTCCTACTCTTCTGCATCCTTTTCCTTAAGAATGTCCTGATAGAGGTCTTCAATCTGTTTTTTTATTTCCGCTTGTCCCGCTTCCAGGGCAAACGAAAGCTCCAGAGTGAGCAGGCTCATTGCCTGTTCCAGCAGGCGCCGTTCTCCAAAGGAAAGCTCTTTATCCTTGCCTATGAGAATGAGTTCCTTGAGCACATAGGCTACATCGGCCAGATCGCCGCTCTTGAGCTTTTCCGAATATTCCCGGTAACGTCGGTTCCAGTTTTGTCCGGTATACCCCGTGAAATCGGATCTGTCTTCCAGGGAATCCATGATCAGCCGGGCTTTCTGGCCGTCGCACACGGGACGCAACCCCACGTTGACGGCATTGGCCACAGGAACCATAAGCGTCACATTGTTGGACAAAATACGAACAATATAGAATTCGGTAGTTGTTCCACCAATTTCTTGGCATTCTACGCGTTCGACTTTTCCCACACCTTGGGCCGGATATACTACGAGTTCATTGACAGCAAACAAAAAAGCCTCCAGGCCTCATGCGATTGGACTCACGATTATATATACGCGGCAATTAAAAGTCCAATGAATTTGGGGATAAAAAAGCAAACTCGCTATACATTCACCAATGCATCCAGGGAATGCATGGCTTGCTGGGCAGCGGGGAGTCCTTTGCCGAAGAGTATTGGCAGACTGTCGCGTGCCAGAATTGCCAGCCTGTCGGCAATGATGCGTTCTTTGGCGGAAAAGTCCGCAAGCACATAGTCGCGGACCATGGAAGAGTGATCCGGTCGTCCGATTCCCAGGCGCAATCTGAAGAAATCGGCATTGCCCAGCTCGTGTGCAATGGAGGCAATACCGTTGTGTCCGGCATCGCCGCCGCCTTGCTTGAGCTTGATGCGTCCCAGGGGGAGGTCCATCTCATCGTGCATGACGGCAAGCATCGCAGGTTTTATGCCGTACTCCATGCAGATGCGCAGCACGGCCCGTCCGCTGAGGTTCATGTACGTAAGCGGTTTTGCGAGAAGAAAATCGCCACGTACGCGGGGCAGACTTATTCGCCAAAGCTGAAAATCTTCATTGTCGGCGAGTTGGATACAGCGTCGATAGGGCTTGGCGGCAATTTCCGCAAGCACGGCATCCACTGCCATGAATCCAATGTTGTGCCGGTTGTTTTCATAGGTGGGGCCGGGGTTTCCCAGTCCGACAATCAATCCTGCATCACTCATGAAAGTATTTCCTGAAAGAATGTTGCAAACCGTTCCTGCTTTTTTTCGGGCGGGCACCCGGAAAATTCGGCTGCCCATTTCATCCACCAGATTCAGGGACAGGCAAGCAAACGGCAGTATTCTTTTGCCAGAAAACGGTTTGAGACCAAAGCAAAAAAAGGGCTCCGGTTACTCTCCGGAGCCCTGACAATTCGTAACAAGCAGGGAGGCAGGCTACACGGCTGATTTTTCGCCTTCGGCGCCTTCTGCATCGTCCGCAGGTGCGGCGATTCCGAGAATGGAGAAGGAATCTTCAAACACGACCTTCACACCGTCGGGTACCGGAGCATTTTCCACCGAGAGGTTCTGGTGGATGTCCATGTTTGTGATGTCCACGGTGATGGCCTCGGGAACGTTCAGAGGGAGACATTCCACTTCCAGGGTGTCACGGAAGACTTCCAGAATGCCGCCCAGAACCACGCCTTTGGATTTGCCGACCACGCGGACGGGAACCTCGACCCGGATGGGCTTGTTCATGTCCACGCCGTAAAAGTCAACGGAAGTAATCTCCGGCTTGAACGGATGACGTTTGAGGTCCCAGATGAAGGCGTGTTTGGAGTCGACCTTTCCGTCGGATTCGATTTTCAGTTCGAAAACGTGGGATTTGCCGACCTTGCTGTACAATTTGTTCAGGGCGATGAGATCGGCCTGGACAAGAATGTTTTCGCCTTCTTTATTATAGTAGACACCGGGGACGCGCCCTGCGTCGCGAAGCCTGTTGTTGGGGCCTGTACCGGTTTCAACCCTTGAGGTGACTTTGATTTCGGGGATTTCTGCCATGATGCATTGACTCCTTTACCGAGTGGTCTTTTGCAGAGAAATATCGCGCCGCTTTAGACGAAAAGCACGCTCACCGACGATTCGGTGTGAATGTTGTGGATAGCCTTGGCCAGAAGCCCGGCGATGGAAGCCACCCTGATTTTCGGACACTCCCTGGCCTTGGGGCTCAGAGGAATGGTGTCAGTCACGATGACGTGGTCGTAGGCGGAGTTGTCCAAGCGCTCGATGGCCGGTCCGGAAAGCACAGGATGCGTGGCGCAGGCCATGGTCTTTTTGGCACCGTTTTCGATGAGCACATTGGCAGCGGCCACAATCGTGCCCGCTGTATCGATCATATCGTCCAGAACCACGGCGACTTTGCCTTCGACATCGCCGATGAGGTTCATGGCCTGGGCCTGGTTGGGCGCATCACGGCGTTTGTCTATGATGGCCAAACTGGCCCCAAGACGTTTGCCGTAAGCCCGTGCACGTTCCACGCCACCGGCATCTGGAGACACGACAACTATTTCCTCATTGTCTCCGGCCAGTTCCTTGATGTGCTTCAGCAGGATGGGGGCAGCGTAGAGGTTGTCCACGGGAAGATCGAAAAATCCTTGGATCTGTCCGGCATGCAGGTCCATTGTGAGGAGCCTGTCCATGCCTGTGGAAGACAGAAAATCCGCCACAAGTTTGGCGGAAATGGGCGCGCGGGGAACCACCTTGCGGTCTTGGCGGGCGTATCCGTAATAGGGTACGATGGCCGTGACCCGGCTGGCGCTGGCACGCTTGAGCGCGTCAAGTATCAGGCCCAGTTGCATCAGGTTGAAATTCACAGGAGAGCAGGTGGGCTGAACCACGAACACATCCGCGCCACGAACGTTGGCCCCTATCTCTATGCGGATTTCACCGTCGCTGAAGGTTTCAGCCAGGGTAGGGGTAAGTTTGCAACCAAGATGGTCACAGATGGCTTCGGCCAATTGCGGATTAGCCGTGCCGCTCAAAATGCGAAGATCGCCGTGTAGTGCCATTGGTCCTGTTCCCGAAGAAAAGTTGGCTGGGGTGGAAGGATTTGAACCCTCGAATGGCGGAACCAAAATCCGCTGCCTTACCAGCTTGGCCACACCCCAGCATTATACTTGATGTATAAAGCACATTTGCCCGTTTTCGTCGATAGCCGCAAGCCGGGCCGCAGCTTGCTCTGCCTGGTCCTTGCGGTTGAACAAGGCGCATATGGATGCACCGCTGCCGCTCATGACCGTTCCGGCCGCTCCCAAGGATACGAGAGTCTCCTTGATTGTGCGGAGCCGGGGGAAAGCAGGGAAAACCACCGCCTCGAAACTGTTGTACAGGACAACATGCGTGAGGCAAAGGGGGTCCTTACCCGTTTCACATGTGGCTGTCAACTCCTGAGTGAGGCGGCACAGGTTCAAATTCGGCTTTTGGGCAAGTGTATCCCATTGTTTGTAGGCCCATCCGGTGGCCACTTTTTCCGCAGGACAAACCAGAAGCAGTGTCTTTCCCGAGAGGTCCAGGCGCACAGGGTGGAGTTTCTCTCCAATGCCGCAAGCCCAGGCCGAACCGTCCTGGAGAAAAAAAGGCACGTCCGCACCAATGGTAGCGGCCAGGTCGTTCAATTTTTCCGGGGATAGCATCCGGATGCCGGCTTCTGCATTCAGGTAGCGCAGCATACACGCAGCGTCCGAACTGCCGCCGCCAAGTCCGGCACCCGAAGGAATGTTTTTTTCAACCCTGCATCTCAGGCCGGGCGCAAAACCCACAGCCTGTCGGAATTTTTCATACGCCTTGAATATAAGATTTGATTCGTCGGAGCAGTCCAGCCCCGGACATTCCAGGCGCAACCCCGGTGTGTCTTGCCCGCGCCCAGGGTGCATGTGAAGGGTATCGCATGGAACGGGCAACGGCATGAAAAGGCTTTCCAGTTCATGGTATCCGTCGGACCGCCTGCTCGTGATGTTCAGGAACAGGTTGACCTTGCAGGGGGCGAACAGTGTGCAGGTCTGATATGTGGGATGCCGGCCGTTCATGGAGACAGTGTATAAAGTATGGACGCTTTGGGGGCAAGGTTCCCGGCAAGGTGTAAGAAAAAAGGCCGGCAGCGTTTCGTTGCCGGCCTTCCCGTATGATCGGGGCGTAATTTTTCGCGTTCGCACATCCGCCTATTTGTTCTTTTCCAGACTGATGGTGCGGATGATGTTTTGTCCGTCGCGCTTGATGAGCAGGAGCAGTACGCCTTTTTCCTTGGCATCGCCATTGAGGACTCGGCGCAGGGCATCCATGGAGTTGACCGGCTTCTGATTGGCCTGGATGATCACGTCGCCGGGGCGGATGTCCGAACGTCCGGCCACGGAATCGGCCTGCACATCCACTACGATGAGGCCTTCCGCCTTGGACATGCCCAGAGCCTTGGCTTCATCCTGGGTTGTCGGCCGCATGGCCAACCCCAGTTCCTGTTCTACCTGGTCAGGGGCGTCCTGCGTTTGTCCCTGTTCCATGTGAGCGGTGTCACGCTGGCCGAGCACCACGGTCACATCCTTGTTTTTTCCGTTGCGCCAGACCGTCAGGTGAACCTTGCTTCCCGGAGGCATGCCTGCAATGGCCCGCAGCAGGTCGTTGGTATTTTCGATGTTTTTGCCATCCACCTTGAGGATGACGTCCTGGGCCTTGAGTCCGGCCTTGTCCGCAGGCTGTCCCGGCATGGTTCCGGCAATGAGGGCTCCCTTGGCGTCATCCAGGTCCAAGGCCTTGGCAATGTTTTCGTCCACATCTTGAATGGATACCCCCAGCCAGCCGCGATCCACTTTCTTTTTGGTACGCAGTTGCTCGATGATGTTCGAGGCCATGGAGCTTGGAACGGCAAAACCGATTCCTTGACCGGCCGGAATGATGGCCGTGTTGATGCCTACGACCTCACCTTGCATATTGATGAGTGGCCCTCCGGAATTTCCGGGGTTGATGCTGGCATCGGTTTGCAGGAAGTTGTCGAATGGACCGGCATGGATGATACGTCCTTTTGCACTGATGATGCCTGCCGTGACTGTATGCCCCAGTCCGAACGGGTTGCCGATGGCCAGCACCCATTCGCCAACCTTGGTCTTGTCCGAGTTTGCAAAGGGCAGGGTGGGAAGGTCTTTGTTCACGCTGACCTTGAGCAGAGCCAGGTCGGTGTCCGGGTCGCGTCCGACGATTGTCGCCTCAATGGCCTTTTCATCGTCCTGCAGGTTGACGCTGACCTCGTCGGCTCCGGCAATGACGTGATTGTTGGTCACGATGTAGCCGTCCTTGGAAATGATGAATCCGGAACCCAGCGAACGCTGTTTTTGCGGAGTGCGCTGGGGCTGGTTCTTGAAGTATTTTTCAAACTGGTCGAAAAAATCCCGGAACGGCCCTTCCTGCGGAGCCTGCTTGTGGTATTTGAAAAAGTCCTGCAACTGCTGGTTGGTCTTCACTATCTTGACCGTGCTGATGTTGACCACGGCTTTTCCGGCTTCTTCGGCCAGGTCTGTGAAGTCGGGCAACGAGGCGGCTTGTGCCGTGGACATAATGAGAAACAGACAGAAAACGGTCATAGCCGCGAGGCGTTTATGGAACATGTAGAACCTCCTGATCGGAAATGGCTTGGTTTCGTGCCCTTTGGAACACGAGAAGAAAAGTATAATCCCTTCAGCCTCCATGTAAACAGGAGAATGATAAAAAGGTTTTTCTTTTAGACCGGGGCCGTCCCGCTTTTTCGGCGCGAGCGGGCGTTACAGGTCTGGACATAGCTCAGAAGGGATTGCACTTCCTCGGATGCGGGAGCCAGCGACGAAAAGTCCAGCTTATGTTTTCCCGAGTGCTGCATTATCAGCTCGAACCCCGTGTGTTCTTTCGGGATGACGCCAGCGAAGAACCACCCCGGTTCGGCTTCGAGCCTGGCCGCCAGTTCTGGGGCGTGGGGCGAGTCGAGCGGCATGTAGAGGAACAGCGGGGCCAAACCGTTCATGAGGAGTGACAGACTGGTGGCCTGTATTTTTTTGAATGTTTGCGTTCCGTACTCCTCCACATGCATCAGTGCGGTGCCGAAGGCCGGTTTGGTTAAGACCTTCAGGCGTCCCGGTGCTGACAAGGATGGAGGGTGCGCCGCGGTTTTGAAGAGCGGCTCCGCCCCGAGCCGGGTGCAGATGGCGCGGATCATTTTTTCATGGTTGGGCGGAGCGTACAGGGGCAGTTCATTGTTGTGTCGGAACAGCCGGCATTCCACGAGGATGCTTTCCCGGTCATGGGATTCGGAAATCTTATTGAATTTTAGCCCCGGAACATCAGCCGCAAGGAACGCACAGTCGGAAAATCCGAAGGAGTGTGAACACTTCTGCGTGTAGGGGTGGCTGGTGACCGCCAGGATGAACGCTCCAAAAAGGTTCATGCGTTTGGCTTCGTCCAGGAGGGCGGCCCAGAGTTTGCTCATGCAGCCCAGTCCCCGGCGGCTTGGTTTGGTGAAAGCCAGCCCGAGTTCCGCCATGGCCGGATTCTCTTGGCGTCGAGAAAGGCGCGGTAAAAGGCGTTGCGTTTGTAATGCCAGAGGATGCTCTGATTCATGGCCTCCAGAAAAAGATCATCCTGACGGTCGGAAGGGTAGGGATCGGGCAGATCGCAAAGTCGCTGCACCGCCGCAAGGGCCTGTGCGTCGGGAATGGTTGGGGATGGACGCATCGTCTCACTCCTGCTGGTTCATTCTTGGCGGGCATGCCTGGGTCGGGAATCAGTCGAACCGTTTGTCCAGAATGCGGATTCGTTTGCCGGTGCGGGGATTGACTTTCAGCTGGTCGAAGGCACCCCATTCAACACGGGTGGCATGGATGTGTCCCGCTTTCTGTTCGTGAAGGAGAGGCTTCCGCTGTTCGTGAAGAGCGGCGATAAGGTCTCGGGACAGCTGTCGGGCATTGTCGGGAGTGCGTTCCACACCGAGCCGAATGGTCAGGCGGTCCTTGTTGTCAAAGTGCTCCACCACAAGTTGGAAGTCGTGGAGCAGTCCCGTAAGAACCTTGTCGAGGACTGTGCGCACGTCTTCGGGGTACAGGGTCACCGTACTGATCCGCGCACCGGATTCGGTCCGTCCGAGAATCCTGAACCGCCTGAAGGGGGTGCCGGGAGGGTCGATCCACATGCCCAGATCGCCTATGGGATAGCGGATTACGGGCATGAGCAGGCGGGATAGATTGGTGGTGTGGAGTATTCCGGGCCGCTCGGTTCCCTCAATGGGCATGCCGGTCTGTTCGTCCAGAATTTCCAAGATATTGTGACCGTCAAAAGGGCGGTGCTCGTTGAAACCGCACGTTTCGTCGCAGAACCCGAGCAACCCGCCATCCACGCTGGCATAGCCGATGGAGGCGATGTGGACGCCGGGGAACACGCTTTCCACGAAAGCCCGTTGGTCGTCGTAGAAGGATTCCCCGCCAAAGCGGATACGTTCAATCCGCAGGCCCTTGATGTCGTTTTTCGCCACATGGTTGGCAAAGGCGACGATGGAGGTGGGGATTCCGAGGATGGTATTGCCTCCGAAGTCCCGCATGGTGTGCGCTGTCAAATCGTGGGAAGCGGTGCCGGACAGCGGGAGAAGCGTGACGCTTGTCGGGCAGACGCGCAGGGCCTCGTGGAGGAAGAGGAAGCTGCTGTAGAGGTCGCCCGCGTAAAAGAGGTTGGCGACCATGTCGCCGTCCCGGAAGCCGTTTCGTTCCTGGAAACGGCCGAACCATCCGGTCATGGAGTCCCATTCCGCCCTGGTATAGAACGAGTGTTTTGGGTTGCCGGTGGTTCCGCCGCTTTTGAAGATGATTCCGTTGCGGATGGAACCGGTGAGGACACGGTTGCCCGGTCCGGAAATGTTGGCCTCCCAGAAGGATTTGGGGTCGATGACGGGCAGATCGTAGAGGGAGAAATACTGCGGGTCCACCTCGGCGTAGAGGGAGTGGTAATAGGGAGAAAGGGATCTGGCGTTAGCAACAACGGTTTCCAACGGGTAGATCTGCATCTGAGGCTCCGTATTTTCTCTCGACTTTAGCACATGGCGACTTGCGGAAACAAGTGGGGAACAGCATATATACGGTTGCTGATTCAACCCGCATATTGCGCGAAGGAATGGCGGGTAGTTCTATTTCCAATAATAGATTTCAGAACACTCGCCATGACAACAGGACCTTTTCCACCTTGTCGCGGTCCGGCTTGGTCCGGGATAGCCGGAGTCTCATCCTGAAACACGGGGAACTTTGGGAGAGGGGCGTCCAATATCTGGAAAAAAGAAGAAAATACTTCCAGATAAAGCCCGGGGCGGCCACGGTAAGCCGTCGGCCCGCCGTTGATCCGAATGAGAAACCCCCGGCTTTGGCCGGGGGTTTCTTTATGGGAAAAGGAGTGCTGAGCGGAGAGAAGCCGCTCAGCGTATCTTTTACTTGAAGTAAACCAGCGGACGGCGGTCGTCATTGTCGCGGTTGAGTGAACGCACCAGACGGTCCACTTCGCGCGGGGGAACGCTGAATGTTGCGTATTTGTCGTACAGGCGAACATTCTGGATTTTGAACTGCGGAAGCTGGGATTTTTTTGAAATGAATTCCACGAGTTTGCGCGGAGTCATGCCATGGGCGCGGCCCATGGCGATATTGAGCTTGCGGCTTCCAATAGCAGCGGGTTTCGCAGACGCCACGCTGATTTCCTTGTAGCTGCTCTTGTCCAGTTCGTTGCCGAAGGCATGTTTCAACAGGGCAGCCACAAGATCCTGGGCATCGCGGTCTTCAAGAAGTTCGCGGGCCATGGCGGAATGTGCGGAATGGTCTTCTTCGGCCAAGATTGCATCAAGTTCAGCGCAAATTCTGGATTTTTTGCTGTAAATGACGTCTTCAATGCGCGGCAAGGGTTCTTTTTCGATTTTGAACCCGGCGTTACGAGCAATAAACATGAGTCTGCGGAATTCGTTGGGGGCGATCAGGGTCACGGCGGCTCCTTGCTTGCCTGCGCGACCGGTGCGGCCCACTCGGTGGGTATAGGTTTCGCTGTCCTGGGGGAGAGCGAAATTCACCACATGGGTAAGGTCGGGCACATCAATACCGCGGGCTGCAACGTCTGTAGCCACCAGAATGGATATGCGGCGCTTGCGGAAGCGTCCCAGGATTTCTTCTCGCCGATTTTGCGCCAGATCGCCATGGATGGGAGCTGCCGGGTAGCCCCGTTCGGAAAGACGCTGGGCCACAAGGTCGGTATCCGCCTTGGTGCGGCAGAAGACCAGACCGTAAAAGTCCGGGTCGGCGTCAATTACGCGGGAGAGCGCCTCAAAACGGTCCGCATCATACATTTCATGAAAGACCTGTCTGGTCAGCGGCGCTGTGTCGCGTTGCGGTTTCACCGAGACCAATTCGTATTTTTCCATGAACTCTTCGGCGATGCGCATAACCTCTCGGGGCATGGTCGCGGAAAAGAACAAGGTGTTCCGGTCTGGGCCGGCCTGTGACAAAATGGCCCGGACATCGTCAATGAAGCCCATGTTGCACATTTCGTCGGCTTCATCGAGAATGAAATATTTGAGGTGCTCCAGGTTTAGGCTTCCCCGGTCCAGATGGTCCAGAATACGCCCCGGTGTGCCAACGACAACATCGACGCCTCGCCGCAGGCTTTTAAGCTGCAGATGGATTGATTGTC
This sequence comes from Desulfovibrionaceae bacterium, assembly GCA_963665185.2. Taxonomy (GTDB): domain Bacteria; phylum Desulfobacterota; class Desulfovibrionia; order Desulfovibrionales; family Desulfovibrionaceae. Next base: position 82,422 of record CAXXPO010000018.1, read on the forward strand.
CTCCATATACGGGGAGGACGCGCAGACGTTTTTTCCCTTTGAGGGATTGGATTTCATCTGAAACCTGAAGAGCCAGTTCACGTGTAGGCGTGAGAATGAGCGCCTGGACCACGCCTGCATCTTCTGCGACGCGTTCAATGATCGGCAGGCCAAAGGCTGCGGTTTTTCCTGTTCCTGTGGAGGCCTGGCCTATGATGCTGGTTCCGCCTTGCAGAAGCAGCGGGATCGTACGTTCCTGAATGGGAGTAGGAGCGGTAAAACCTTTTTTTTCAAGTGCTTCAAGCACGTTGGCCGAAAGTCCGAGAGATTGGAAATCGTTCATGTGATCCTTGCCCTTGGTGGGCGGTATGCAGAAAAAAAACCGGCTTGGTTGCCGGTGGTGGGTAGATAGACAAAAAATTGAGCCTGACGGCTTGGTGTTCGGGTATTATGCATTTTGCTTTCTGTCAAGATAAAAATGAAAGCTGCAGAGAATATTTGTTGATAAAAAAAGACTTTTTACTAGCGGAAACAAGGAGCCTCATGAAAAATGAGCCTCTGCCCACTTTTTTTCAGAGTCGAGGCTCTCGTATTTCGTAAAGCCATAAAGAGGTCATCCTGTGTCTGATGAACCAGGCGGAATTCTAGCGGGGATGGAAACGCTTCTGCAACGCAAAAGCTGATTTACAACCAGAACGGAAGCATCCGACAGTGATTTCGTTTTTACTGAAACATCATGCACTTATCATGCTGCTGATCTTTTCTTGTTCCTGCCATTATAATGCCTTGCTCCCCTCGCACCTCCATATGGCGCAAAAGATGGTTGTCGTCCAGAAGTTGTACAGCCTGCCTCAGATGTTCGATTGTTTTTTTCCTGGGTTGCGTTTGAAGCCCGGCCAGACTTCGCATCCGGTTGATATTCATATAGAATCGCCCGCCATTGGCCCAGGATACGGCATGAAGCCATTTTGCCAGACCATTTCTTCCCAGTGAGGCGCGCTCCTGTAAAAAAACCCGTAAGCCGGGAATATTTTTGAATGTGTCGCGAACAATTGGATGAAGCTCTAAGAGACATGTTTCCTTTTTGGCGTCCAGAAGAAGCTTGTTGACCGGTTGCAGGCTCAGACGGTAGCGGGTGTTGTACACCTCCAGGCGGGCCTGTTCCAGACGATGCAGGGATGTCAGTACTTTTTCTCGTCCTGCTTTTCCGGGACGAAACTTCAGATTTTGTACGATTTCTTTGAAGCCAAGGCGAATGCCATTGCTGGCCAGCCCACCGGATTCAATCGCCTCCCCGAAACAGGCCAGCAGAACATCAAGGTCAGCCTGGTCGAATTGTTCGCCGGTGAAGGCCAATTTGCGGGATCTGGAAATCGTTTCCAGAGGCAGCTTTGCCATGCCTTTTCGTTGTCGCATGTACATTGCCGGAAAAAGGTCGGAGGCCAGAAAGAACAGGGGGGTGAACTTGAGAAAACGATTTTCGGACGGCGTGATTCCATGTGCGCTGACGCGCCGTTGCGCGTAGATTCCACCTGCGTACCAACAAGGGTTTCCGAAGTTTTCGTCGCCGGCAAAGATCATGTGTGTCCTCCGCCCTGTTCCTCTCGTCAACACTTTTGTTGCCTTAATGGGGATGGAACATTTTTGGGTCGTTCCCTCACAATTCGTCAGGAAGGCCCCGCAGTTCGGCGTAATTGAAGACTGGGCCATCCACGCATACGTATTTGGTTCCGATATTGCAGCGTCCGCATAGTCCCACCCCGCATTTCATGCGTTTTTCCAGGGTGGTGATAATCTGTTCGTCGGCAAACCCCAATTTTTTCAGGGCCTGGATGGTGAATTTTATCATGATGGGAGGACCGCAGGTGATGGCCACTGTATTTTCCGGCGACGGAGCCATTGTTTCGGTCAGCACGTTGGGGATGAGCCCCACCTTGTGTTTCCAGTCTTTGGACGGATTGTCTATGGTCAGCACGGTAGTCATGTCACTACGTTCCAACCAGTCCGGGAGTTCGTATTTAAAAGCCATGTCCACAGGACTGCGCGCACCGTAGAGGAGGGATATGTCGCCGTAGTCCCGGCGGTTGTCGAGCATGAACAACAGCAGGGTTCGCAATGGCGCCATGCCGATGCCGCCGCCTACAAAGACGATGTTTTTTCCCTTCATATCGTTGTAGGGAAACCAGTTGCCCAGCGGGGCACGTACACCAATATGGTCGCCTTTCTTGAGTTTGTGCAAACGTGTCGTGACTTCACCCACCTGCATCACGGAAAATTGCAGGTAATCCATGCGCGTTGGCGAGGAGTTGATGACAAAGGTTGATTCCCCCACGCCGAACAGGGAGAGCTGTCCGACCTGCCCAGGCTCAAAATGGAAGTTCTTCATGCGTTCTTCGTTGTTCAGCACGAGGCGGAATGTCTTGATATTGGGGGTTTCGTCCACAACTTCTTGAACAGTTGCCAGATCCGGCAGATAGACATTGGGCATCTCAGTCATTGATGGCCTCCTTGGCGGGTGCGGCGGCGCGTTTCCTGGCTTTATGCAGAACATCGCGAATGTCCATGGAGGCAGGGCAGCTGCGGATGCAGCGGCCACAGCCGACACAGGCGAATTCCCCGTGTATTTCCGGATAGTAGGCGAACTTATGTCCTACGCGGTTCCTGTATCTGTGAGCCTTTGTGGGACGCGGGTTATGTCCGCTGCCTTCCAGTGTGAAGTTGTAGGACATGCAATTGTCCCAGGTGCGGATGCGTTTTCCCTGGTTGCCCCTGGCTTCATCCGTAATGCTGAAACAATAACAACTTGGACAGAGGTAAGCGCAGGCTCCGCAGCTTACGCACTGGGCGGAGGCTTCATTCCAGAAGTCCAGGTCGTCAAACAGTCCGGCCAGGATGATCGGCATGTCAGCCAGTTCCGGGGTGTTTCCCAGGGCAGTACGTGCCGCATCCTTGGCGCTCGCAGCCTCGGCAATATGTTGCTTGGAAGATTTTTCGAAAAATCCTTTGCCCATAAGGTCGCCAGCCCTGTCTGTGAGTACATCGACCACGAACCCGTTTTCCACCGGGGTAAACAGGTAGTCTGCCCCGGCAGTATTGGCTGGATCTCCTCCGGTCCAATTGCAGAAGCAGCCGGAAGCGGGGTTTACACAGGCCAGAGCGGCCAGCACCGTGTTTTCGCGTCGTTTGACATAATAGGCATCCGGCCGCTTGCCTGCTGCGTAAACCTTGTCGAAAACTTCCAGCCCACGTACGTCGCAGGGGCGGACGCCGAACACCAGCGTTGGCAGGGATGATGGTCCGGGAAGATCCTCGTCAATTTTCAGCACGGTCCGATCCGGGTGTTCCGCATCCTTGATATATGAGTAGTGCATCAGGGTCTCGCAGGCAGGAAAGACTGCTTCCTTTGGTGATGTTGTGGGCAGGTGCGTAAGTTCTATGTCTTTGGACTCGGACAAGGGCCGGAAGAGAATGGCATTGTCTTCGTGCGTGGGAGCGAGAACGCGGTGAGTCGTTTGCAGAGACTTCAACCAGGGCCGCAGTTGATTTTTGTGCAGGAACATGGGGGCAGCCATTACCAGCTCCTCTCTTTGATGTTCTGTTCTTCTTCCTTGAATGAGAAGAGGGGCGGTGTTGCTTCTGGGTCCAGTCCGGCCTGGTAGTCGAATATCCGTTTGATTTCCCTGTTCAGTTTTTGTTTCAGGACGAGAATGGGAATATCTACTGGGCAGGCGCGTTCGCATTCACCGCATTCCGTGCAGCGGCCCGCAGTGTGCATGGCATGCATGACCTGGAACATGAGTTTTTCCCTGGGCGTGTCGTCCTGACTTATCCAGTGCGGATCCCGACTTTGTGCTGCGCAGTGATCGCGGCATACGCACAGGGGGCAGACGCTTCGGCAGGCGTAACAGCGGATGCAGCGTTGCATCTGTTCCTGCCAAAACTGGAACCGCTCGTCGAATCCCATGTTTTCCAGTACTTGCAATGTATCCTTTTGCCCGTTCCTTTCTATAATCGGCGGGTCTCCCGCCTGGCCGATGAAGTGGTCGGAAAGTACGGCATCGGGATATGCGCAGCTGGCACACTTGTCTGCCAGCACGGTTTCCGTCTGGAATACGTATTGAGTCCCGTCCGCCTTGATGTGCACATCTTTGTTTTTAATATCTAATGATTCAAGTCGATTGTAGCCGCCAAGCAGTCGTTCGATTTTGGACAGATCCACCACTCCGCTGCAATGCAGCCCAAAGATGGTTATGTCCTCGCGATTGATGAGGTTTTCCTGCAACAGTTCCACTACGGACCGGCTGTCGCAGCCCTTGACCACGATTCCTATTTTTTTTCCCTTCAATCCGGGCAGGTATGTGGCTAGATTGTGGACGCTCAGGGGGCCCCAGGCGAGTTCTTCCAGGTCGGTCTCTTCGCGTACGAATAAGGGGGCATACAAGGCGTCCCGTCCATGACCCCAGGCCATGACCAACTCCAGCCCAGGCAATGCGCTCCGGATGGCTTCTTTAAGTTCTGTCAGTTCAGACACGTGGTTAACCTCCGTCAAATCAAACGCACGTTGGCGGCTGCATGGATGAAGCGGCGAGTTTCGCAAGTTCCCGGGCAGACTCGCCAGGTGCGAATTTCTGGATGGGGCCGAGTTTGTGGACTTCTTCCGTGAAGGTATGCACCACGCTTTGCCAGCGTTTTCCCTCCGAGGCGGAGACCCAGGTGTAGGCGAAACGGGCGGGATCGATTCCTAGGACCGGTAGGAACGACAACAGGACTTCCAGGCGGCGGCGGGCATAGAAGTTGCCCTCCGAGTAGTGGCAGTCTCGGGGGTGGCAACCGGAGACCAGTACCCCATCCGCCCCGGAGAGAAACGCTTTGACGACAAACAATGGATTCATTCTGCCCGTGCATGGCAGGCGGATGACGCGCAGGTCAGTGGGTTGGGAAAAACGTCCCACACCTGCTGTATCCGCACCTCCGTACGAGCACCAGTTGCACAGAAAACCGACTATGCGCAGTTCCTTGGGGTCTACAGCGGACATAAGGCATTCACCTCGGCGAGTATCTGGTTGTCAGTGAAGTGCTGGAGCTGGATGGCTCCCTGCGGACAGGTGGATGTGCAGATGCCGCAGCCCTGGCAAACCGTGGCAATTACCGAAGCCTTGGGCTGACCTCTGAATTCCGTCATTTCAATGGCTCCGAAGGGACAGGTTGTGGCGCATTTGCCGCAGCCAATGCAGCGGATGAGCGAAACCGAGGAAACCTGCGGGTCGCTTTCCAGCTTGTCCTTGGAACAAATGCCGAGCACCTTGCAGGCTGCAGCACTGCCTTGCGCCACTGCGGTGGGGATATCCTTGGGGCCTTGGCATGCACCAGCCAGGAATACGCCCGCAGTATTGGTTTCCACTGGTTTGAGCTTGGGGTGGCCCTCCAGGAAGAAACCGTGCGAATCATATGAGATGCGTAATTTTTCAGCCAGTTGCGGAGCGCCTGCGGCTGCTTCTGCACCGACAGCCAGGACAACGAGGTCGGCTTCGACTTCGACCTGTGAGCCCATGAGGGTATCTGCTCCGCGCACGACCAAATGACCGTTCTGCGGATGAATCATGGAAACCCGGCCGCGAATGTAGCGTGCTCCGTATTCCTCCATGGCCCGGCGGGTGAATTCGTCGTAGCCCTTTCCGGTCGCGCGGATGTCCATATAAAAGACGTAGGATTGGGAGTTGGGCAAATGCTCTTTGGTCAGAATGGTCTGCTTGGCCGTGTACATGCAGCAGAAACCTGTACAGTAGGGTCTGCCCATGGACGGATCGCGGGAGCCGACGCATTGGATGAAGACGATGTCCTTGGGTTCCTTGCCATCGGAAGGGCGCTTGATGTGTCCGCCAGTTGGGCCGGACGCGGACAGCATGCGCTCGTATTGCAGCGAGGTGATGACATCCGGGTAGCGACCTCCTCCGTATTCACCGTAACGGGTGTAGTCGAAAAGATCGTATCCCGTGGCTACGATGACAGCGCCCACTTTTTCCGTGATGATTTCGTCCTTGCGCTCGAAATCAATGGCGGATGTGGGGCAGGTTTTTTCGCAAATGCCGCATTTCCCCTTTGTCAGACGCAGGCAATACTCGGGATTGATGCTGGCCTTTTTGGGAATGGCCTGGGGGAAAGGAATGTTGATGGCTGTTGTTGTACCAAGCCCCTCGTTGAACGGATCGAATGATTTCTTGCTAGGGCATTTTTCCGTACAGAGGCCGCAGCCAGTGCACAAATCCCAGTCCACAAACGGAGATTTCTTATTGATCTGAACTTCGAAGTTGCCCACATATCCGTTTACCTGCTGCACTTCGGACAGGGTGTGCAGGCTGATTTTTTGATTTTGGGAAATATCGACCATGCGCGGTCCCAAGACACAGGACGAGCAGTCCACAGTGGGAAAAGTCTTGTCCAGCTTGGCCATTTTTCCGCCAATGGTCGGTTCACGTTCCACAAGCACCACATCTAAACCGCCATCGGCACAGTCCAGGGCTGCCTGAATTCCGGCCACGCCGCCGCCGACGACCAGAACACGTTTTGTCACGTCGAACTGGCTGGAATACAAAGGTTTGTCACGACGCAGTTTTTCCGTGGCCATGTGGACCAAGTCGGTGGCCTTGCGTGTATTGGCCTTGCGGTCTTTACCCACCCAGGAAACATGCTCGCGGATGTTGGCCATTTCGAACATGTAGCGGTTCAGGCCTGCCCGCTCCATGGCCCGGCGAAAAGTTGTCTCATGCATGCGAGGCGAACAGGAGGCAACTACAATGCCGTCCAAGTCGTGTTCCTTGATGGCGTTGATGATGCCTTCCTGTCCCGGTTCCGAACAGGCATACATGGTGTCCGTGGCAAAAGTTACTTCCGGGAATTCTCGAGATGCGGCTGCTACTTGCGCCGTATCCACGGTTCCTTCGATATTGCTGCCGCAGTGGCAGATGAATACTCCGATTTTCATTCGGGTGTTCTCCTCTTCCTTGTGCGTGCCCCGGATATAGGGTCAAAGTTTTGTAGGCAGGTTTCGGGCTATGATCCTGTCTGCTGCCTTTGCATCTTTTCCATGCGGGTGAGCATGGGAAAGGGGCTTACGCACAGTTTTTCCAGGCCAAGAGCTTTCTGGGGCAGGCCGAGGGCCAATCCGATGAGTTGGGTGTAGTAGAACACCGGAATGTTATGGCGAGTGGCATTTGCCCGGTTGATCTGCCCTTGCCGCAGATCCAGGTTCATCTGGCACATGGGGCAGGCGGTGACCATGGCATCGGCTCCGCATTCGGCGGCGACATCCAGAAGGCGGCCGGATAGTCGGGTAACCACTTCGCGCCTTGTCACGCCGTATGATGCGCCGCAACAGTCCGTTTTCAAGGGGAAAGAAACGACTTCGGCTCCCAGGGACGTCATCAGCTGGTCCAGGGAGACAGGGTTGTCCGGGTTGTCGAAGTCCATAAGTTCTGGAGGGCGGACCATCATGCATCCATAGTAAGGGGCGATTTTCAATCCAGTAAGAGGTAAAATCGTGCGTTCGGCAATCCGTTCGGACGTGATGTCCTCGCATACAGTCTGCAAGACGGATCGTATGGGAATACTAGCTGGCAGTTGACAGTCCAGAATGCGTTCCACCTTGGCTTTGAAGTCTGGATCTTGCAGGCGATGCTGTGTGGTGCGCAGATTCTTCAGGCAACTTGGACAGGGGGTTATTATGGCCTTGGCTTCGATTTTTTCCGCCTGGACCAAATTGCGTGCGCCCAGAGCTGCGGACAACGTGTGGTCCACAGCGTGTGCCGGCGTGGAACCGCAACAACTCCAATCCGGTATTTCCGTTACCTGCAATCCAAGCTCGGCGCACATGGTCCGGGTGGAATGCTCATATTCTGCGGAGGTTCCCATGCTGGAGCAACCGGGGTAGTATGCATAGTGTTTCATTTGGACGCCTCCTCCTGGTAACGCTTGAAAATTTGGGCGATTTCATCACGTCCCTGGATGGCGTGGGGCCGGAAGCCGAGTTTGCCTTTTCTGAGGACCGACGGGCCTAGGTCGGCATCTGTCCAGAAGCGTCCGGTGCGGGCGATCCATCTTCCCATGATGCCAGCTTCGAATACGCGGCCATACTTTTGTATTGAGTCCAGAAATGATTCCCAGAAAATACGGATGTCCTTTTCCGCCACGCGACCTTCTCGTCCGGCCATATTCCTGAGCGTATCCATGATTCCGGCTACATCAATGCTGTTGGGGCAACGGGTTGTGCAGGTCTCGCACGATGCGCATAGCCAGATCGAATTTGCGGAAAGGATGGTGTCCTTTTGTCCTGCCTGCAAGAGGCGCATGATCTGGCTGACGGGGATGTCGTAGGCAAAGCTGACAGGACATCCGGCGGTACACTTTCCGCATTGGTAGCATATGGACAGGTTTTGGCCGCTTTCCCGCTGTACCTGTTCCACGAATTCGGCATCATAGGATGTGTTTACTTTGACAGGTTCCATGGACCTCACGTCCCGCATGTTGCAGGTGGTCAGGCAATCCGGTTCCCCTGGGATTAGCCTAACCACCCATATGTTTTGAAAAAGCCCCCGGAAGAGCGAATACCGGGGGCTTTGCAAACCTAGAGTGCTGCTTCGTAGATGCGGGCGACGTCGGCGTCAGTGGGACAACGCGGGTTGGTCAGTCCGCAGGCATCCTTCTGGGCGTTGGCGGTCATAGTGGGGATGTCTTCCTTGCGTACATCCTTCCCATACTTTTTGCCCAGTGCGATCAGACCGTCGGGAATTCCCACGTCCGTGGAGAGTTGAACGATGGCATCAAGGCATTTTTCAGCAGCCTTACGGGGGCTAAGGCCAGTAAGGTCTTCGCCCAGCCAGCGGGCCATATCGCCAAAGCGACTCATGCGGGCGATCAGGTTGAAGCGTTCAACGTGCGGCAACAGGATGGCGTTGCATTCGCCATGCGGCAGATCGTAGAAGCCGCCAAGCTGGTGGGCCATGGCGTGGACATGTCCCAGGCTGGCGTTGTTGAAGGCCATACCTGCCATGTACTGGGCAAAACACATGCCTTCACGGGCTTCGACATCCTGGCCGTTGGCCACGGCACGGCGCAGATACTTGGCGATAAGTTTAATGGCCTTTTCCGCGCAAGCGTCGGTCATGGGGGTGGCGATGGTGGAGACGTAAGCTTCCACGGCATGCGTCAGGGCGTCCATGCCGGTGGCTGCTGTCAGTGCAGGGGGCATGCCCATCATCAGCAACGGATCGTCAAGGGCGATGCCCGGCGTGACGCGCCAGTCCACTATGGCCATCTTCACTTTGCGGGAGGTGTCCGTGATGATGCAGAACCGGGTCATTTCAGATGCGGTACCTGCTGTGGTGTTCACTGCAACATAAGGGGGCATGGGTTTGGTGGACTTGTCCACGCCTTCGAAGTCATGAATCTTGCCGCCGTTGGCTACGACAAGGCCAATGCCCTTTCCGCAGTCGTGTGAACTGCCGCCGCCCAAGGTGATGAGGGAGTCGCAATTGTTTTTTTGGTAGACGTCAACGCCTGCGTGGACGTTGTTGTCGGTGGGGTTGGGGATGGTCTCGTCATAGACCACGCAGTCCATTTTGTGTTCTTTAAGCAGGTTGACGATCTTTTCGGTCAGACCAACAGCAGTGATGCCCTTGTCTGTGACCAGCAAGGGTTTTTTTCCACCCAGGGCTTTGATTTTCCCAGGGATTTCTTTGTGGGCGCCAATACCGATCAGGGTCACACTCGGAATAAAGAAACCAAAGACTTCTTCACGAACTGCCATACTCATACCATCCTTTTGGCTGGATCGTTGTGGGGAAAAACCCTCTGCCATTTTCAGTCGCGACTCAAATTCTGTCAGCCATAAGGCAAAGTTCGGGCCATAGTTGAAAAATCATATAAAACAATATGTTGAGTTATTTTGATGGAAAAGTGGTGAGACATTTACGAATTTTATGCGGCCCCTCTTTGGGGAAATTCTTTTGTTCTGGAGGTGCGTTGTCATTGTAATACTTTTTATTACAATATGTTAAGGTTGGATGTGTCATTTGGGAACAGGGAGTCTGGGAAATGGGTCACTTCTTCCCTGTGCAGATTGGGGGATAAAAATAAGGGGGTATGCGCAAAAAAAAATGGCCGAAGTGGGGGGACAGCCACTCCGGCCTGATGATGTTGTCACACACAGATTCTGGAAATCGTAGAATCTGACGTGTGCGACGTTGGTGATTCCTGTGTTGTTTATTATTGAGTGGAAGCAACGGAGAACAGAATCACCAACACATCGAAGCGAATTGTTTGTAGAACGTTTGCCAAGATATGGTGCGCAGATTGACTCTGGTCTGCACCTCATTTTTTATCTGCGGAAAACGAACCACACTCAAGTGAACATTTTGTCTCTGGCAAAAGGCGGACCATTGGGCTGGGTTTGTGGAACACGGCTATGTATAGCAAGGGCGCAGGGCAGATTTGGGTGGTCTTTTATCTCAAGGACGGTGTGTCATATTGGGGCAATAAATTTGAGAGCAGAGAGTTTTTTTGTCTAAAAACCACGCCATTTTTTGGATTGTGATGTGAAAACAGTATGTTACGTTGTGTATCAAAAAGATACACATTTTGCTTGATATTGTATCAATTTGATACACGAATTTTTGCTACATTTTTTAAAATATGATCTTTTTTTTATTTTATTACAAGAGTGAATTTGAGTGTCAATTTGAAAACATTGCTTACTTGTTGGTTTGGAAGTGAATGCTTCCCTTTCTCATTATGCTTTTCATTTCAATGATACATGAATTAATTTTTTCTTGCCAGGATTCTGTGTAAATATTCCTGGCGAAATTTTATAAATATTTGAGTTTGCGTTGACAAAGGCTGATTTACCCGCCTATTATGCCATCCGTGGCATATGTGTGATGATCCTAACTTCATGGTGTTATTCGCTTTTTTGCTTTTCAGACCAATATGGGGAGCTGTCGGTATGATGAAAGTACTTCCTGTTGAAGATTCCGTTGGGATGATTCTTGGGCATGATATAACCCAGATTGTTCCTGGCGTCTGCAAGGGACCTGCCTTTAGACGAGGGCATATGGTCACATCCGGTGATATTCCTCTTTTGTTGAATATCGGCAAGGAACACCTGTACGTATTTGATTTGTCCGAAGGGCTTTTGCACGAGGACGATGCTGCCAGGCGTATCGCTTTGGCAGCAAGCGGCCCGGGAATTGACTTGAGCGAACCCACGGAAGGAAAAGTCACTCTGACAGCCGCGTGTGATGGGCTGCTCAAAATAGATACGGACGCGCTTTTCCGCGTGAATTCAGTACAGGATATGGTGTTCGGCACGGTACACAGCAACCAGATGGTTAAAAAAGGTCGCCCTTTGGCCGGAACCCGCGTGGTCCCCCTGGTCATAAAGAGCGGTCCGGTTTGCCAGGTTGAAGCCATCTGCGCTGCCAGTTTTCCACTTATTCAGGTCAAACCGTTCATCAGCAGAAAAATTGGCGTCATCACCACGGGCAGCGAAGTCGCCAAAGGTCGCATTAAAGACCGGTTCGGCCCGGTTCTGCGCTCAAAATTCAAGGATCTTGGCTCCACTGTAATGGAGCAGGTTTTTGTTTCCGACGACGTGGAAACGACAGTGGCTGCCATCCATTCCTTCCGGGAACGAGGAGCGGAAATGATTGTGCTCACAGGTGGCATGTCCGTGGACCCGGACGACCAGACTCCGGCATCCATTCGTGCTTCAGGTGCCAAGGTTGTGACCTATGGAGCACCGACGTTCCCTGGGGCCATGTTCATGCTGGCCTACCTGGGAGACATCCCGGTAGTGGGGTTGCCCGGTTGCGTCATGTATTTCAATGCCAGCATTTTTGATCTTGTTGTTCCGCGTATCCTGGCAGGTGAAGATGTAACACGTAATGATATTGTCGGCCTGGGACATGGCGGTTTTTGCGAAAGCTGTTCGACCTGCCGCTATCCGGCCTGCGGATTCGGCAAGGGAGCGTGAGGATATATTGTGGTCTCAGAACGTGATGAGAGTGGTTTAATGTCTGTTTTAGAAGACGCTTAGGAGGGAAATGACGATGCTTAAAAGAGATGTATTGGTAAATGGAGTGGCACGTAAGCTGATCGTCGATGCCGACGCACGGCTTTCCGAAGTGCTGCGCGACCAGCTTGGCCTTACCGGCGTGAAGGTCGGTTGCGCCGAGGGCCATTGCGGTGCGTGCAGTGTGATTCTTGACGGCAAACTGGTGCGTTCCTGCGTGACAAAGGTGTCCCGCCTCAAGGAAGGATCGAAAATCGTGACGATCGAAGGCATCGGTACCCCGGACAACCTGCATCCCATCCAGATGGCCTGGATTGCCCACGGCGGTGCGCAGTGCGGATTCTGCACCCCCGGCTTCATCGTTTCGGTGAAGGCGCTGCTGGACGGCAATCCCAGCCCCACCCGCGAAGACATCCGTGACTGGTTCCAGAAGCACCGCAATGCCTGCCGCTGCACCGGCTACAAGCAGCTTGTCGATGCCACCCTGGATGCCGCCAAGGTGCTGCGCGGTGAAATGAGCATGGATGAACTGGCTTTCAAGATTCCCGAAGACGGCCGCATCTGGGGTACGAAATATCCCCGTCCTTCCTCCGTGGCCAAGGTGACGGGCACACTGGATTATGGTGCCGACCTGGGGCTGAAGCTGCCTCCGGACACGTTGCGCATCGCTTTGGTGCAGGCCGAGATTTCCCATGCCAGGATTCTGTCCATCGACACTTCCGAAGCGGAAAAAATGCCCGGCGTGTTCAAGGTCGTGACCCACAAGGACATCAAGGGCAAAAACCGGATCACCGGGCTGATCACCTTCCCCACCAACAAGGGCGACGGTTGGGATCGCCCCATTCTGTGCGATGAGAAGGTCTTCCAGTTCGGCGACGCCATCGCCATGGTTTGCGCCGACACGGAAAAGAATGCCAAAGCCGCTGCCGCCAAGGTCAAAGTCGAGCTTGAGCCGCTGCCCGAATACATGAGCGCCCCGGCCGCCATGGCTGAGGACGCCATTGAAATCCATCCGGGCACGCCAAACGTCTATTATGAACTGCGCATTGCCAAGGGTGAGGAAACCGAGCCCATTTTCGCCGACAACGGCCTGGTTGTTGCCGAAGGCGATTACTATGTGGGCCGCCAGCCGCATATGCCCATTGAGCCGGATGTAGGCTTTGCCTATTTCAACGACGAGGGCAAGCTGGTCATCCATTCCAAGTCCATCGGCCTGCATCTGCACCTGTACATGATCGCTCCGGGCCTGGGTATTGAAGCTGAAAACGTCATCATGGTGCAGAACCCTGCGGGCGGCACCTTCGGCTACAAGTTCAGCCCCACCATGGAAGCCCTGGTGGGCGCCGCCGCCATGGCCACCGGCCGTCCCTGCTACCTGGGCTACAACTGGTTCCAGCAGCAGACATACACGGGCAAGCGTTCGCCGTTCTTCATGAACGTGCGCATGGCCGCAACCAAGGACGGGATGATCAAGGGCATGGAAACGGACTGGACCTGCGACCACGGTCCCTACTCCGAGTTCGGCGACCTGCTGACCCTGCGTGGCGCCCAGTTCATCGGTGCCGGGTATGACATTGCCAACATCCGGGGCAACGGCCGCACGGTTTGCACCAACCATGCCTGGGGTTCGGCCTTCCGCGGATACGGTTCGCCGCAGTCCGAGTTCGCCTCGGAAGTTCTCATGGACGAACTGGCGGAAAAACTGGGCATGGATCCTCTGGAACTGCGCCTGAAGAACGCCTACCGCAAGGGCAGCACCACACCTACGGGCCAGGACCCGGAAGTCTACAGTCTGCCGGAGATGTTGGAGCTTCTCAAGCCCAAGTATGAAGCTGCCAAGGCCAAGGCCAAGGCGAACTCCACCGACGCAGTCAAACGCGGCGTCGGCATTTCGCTTGGCGTATACGGCAGCGGGCTGGACGGTCCGGACTCTGCCGAAGCCGATGTCGAACTCCACGACGACAACACCGTGACCGTGTACACCACCTGGCACGACCATGGTCAGGGTGCGGACATGGGTACGCTCGCAGTGGCCCATGAAACATTGCGTCCTCTGGGGCTGAAGCCCGAGCAGATCCACCTGGTGCTCAACGACACCCAGTTCTGCCCCAACGGCGGTCCCGCCGGCGGCAGCCGTTCCCAGGTCGTGGTCGGCCAGGGTATCAAGGCGGCCTGTGAGCTGCTTCTGGGCGGCATGCGGAAATCCGATGGAAGCTTCCGTACCTACAAGGACATGGTTGCGGAGAAAATTCCCACCAAGTACAATGGCAAGTGGACCGCGCCTGCCACGGAATGCGACGAGAACAGCCAGGGAAGCCCCTTCTGCTGTTACATGTACGGCATCTTCATGTCCGAGGTCGCCGTGGAAATCGCCACGGGCAAGACCACGGTCGAAAAGATGACCCTGGTTGCCGACATCGGCAAAATCGCCAACAGGCTGTTGGTCGACGGCCAGATCTACGGTGGTCTTGCCCAGGGTATCGGTCTGGCTCTGAGCGAAGACTACGAAGACATCATGAAGCATTCCACCATGCGGGGGGCAGGTTTCCCCTATGCCAAGGACATCCCGGACAACATGGAGATCGTGTACGTGGAATCACCGCGTCCCGACGGTCCCCACGGCGCTTCCGGAGTCGGCGAACTGCCTCTGACCTGCCCGCATGCGGCGGTCATCAACGCCATCTACAATGCCTGCGGCGTGCGCATCAGGAAGCTGCCCGCATTGCCGGAAAAGGTGTTGGCTGAGCTGAAAAAGTAGTTTCCGTCGAAGTAGTCAGTGTAAAGAAGAAGGCCGCCTTCCCTTGGGAAGGCGGCCTTTGTTTGTTGCCAGAATGAACAGAAGAGGGGGTTAAATCCGTTTGCCTGTTTTGGGTTCGAAATAGGAAGTATAGGTGGTGTCCATGGCGAAGCGGAAAGTGCCCCCAGCTTGGATGGGAGTGTCCGCCTTGAGCCGGGCAATGAATTCGCGTCCGCCGAGCTGGGTCAGAACGTAGGTATCGGCTCCGGCGGGATCCACCATGTCCACGGGACGCTCAAAGTGTTGCAATCGGCCGTGTCCGTAGGAGCGGGCGTCATGCACGGCTTCCGGTCGAACTCCGAAGATCACGGGCCGGGCTTGCGCTCCGGACAGTCCTGCGGGCGGGGTGTGGTCTTCCAAGGTTATGATTTGTCCGTCTTCGCAGTCTATGCGTATCTGGGCCGTATTGCCGACCATGCTGACCATTCCCGGGATGAGGTTCATGGATGGCGATCCCATGAAATCGGCCACAAAAGTGTTGGCCGGATGGTTGTATAATTCGTCGGGGGGGCCGATCTGTTGCACCTTGCCGTCGCTCAAAACCACTATGCGGGTCGCCAGGGTCATGGCCTCTATCTGATCGTGGGTAACATAGACGATGGAGGCTTTCATGTCCCGGTGCAGTCGTTTGATCTCCGAACGCATGGAGACGCGCAGTTTTGCATCAAGGTTGGAAAGCGGTTCATCGAAGAGAAAGATGCGCGGCTCCCGGACCAGGGCCCGGGCCATGGCCACGCGCTGCCGCTGTCCGCCTGAAAGTTGGCCTGGACGGCGGTCCAACAGGTGGGAAATCTTGAGCTGTTCCGTTACCCGTTCCACCCGTTCTCTCTGTATATCCTTGGCGACTTTTCGGACCTTCATGCCGAAGGTGATGTTGCCCAGCACGGTCATGGTGGGAAACAGGGCGTAAGACTGAAAGACCATGGATATGTTGCGATTGCTGGGTTTAACATGGGTCATGTCCTGACCGCCGATGAAAATGCTGCCGGATGTTATGTCGGTCAATCCGGCGATGCAGGAGAGCAGCGTGGATTTACCAGACCCGGAAGGACCGACCAGCACCAGGAATTCTCCGTCTTCCATGGTCAGGTCGATGTCGTGCAGGATGATGTTGTTTCCAAAAGCCTTGCTCAGGGCTTGGGTCGTAAGTACCGGTTCCATGGTCGCATCGCCCTCTTAATTTGGGTTCGCCAGCAGTTGGGCCAATTCGTCCGCATCGGGGTAGCGGCGTGGAAAACTGTTGACCGCGGTTGAGGCCGTGAGCACCCCGCAACGCAGGGCGTGGTCGAGTCTTGTGGCCGGATCTGCACACGTCAGCAGGCCGTAAAGGTAACCACCATTGAATCCGTCACCCGCGCCGATGGTATCGAAAGGATCAATGGCGGGTGCGGCAAAGGTGTGGAATTGACTGCCGTTCTGTACCATGGCTCCATTGCCGCCGCATTTGATGACAATGGCACATTCTTTGGGAAGGCGGTTTTTGAGGATCTTGGCCGCCTGCTTCGGATCGCTTTGTCCGGTCAGGGCCTCGGCTTCCTTATCGTTGATGAGAATATGCCCGCAGTGGGCAAACCAGCCCATGACCATGGATCGCAGTTCGTCGCTCCAGCCTCCATCGGGCCAGCCTGTATCTATGGCCAGGGTGTATCCACGGCGGGATAGTTTTTCGATGAGTCCGTCGTATTCCTGGATGAGGGGCGGGCTGAGAAAAACTCCGGCCAGAAGGGCGATGCCACCGCCAACTGGGATTTCTTCCAACCCGGCCAGAATATGCTCTGAAGCGAACACGTCCAGATGGCCGGTTGTGGTCAGAAATGTGCGCTCCTTGTCCGCGTGGACAATTCCAACGGACACGGTGGTGGGAGCGTTGATGATTTCCCACGGTTTGCCCTGCATGCCGAATGTCTGCATGAGCCATCGTCCGTTGCTGTCATTGCCCACTGCGGATATAAGCTTGTAGGGCAGCTTCAGCGCATTGAGTGCCAGGGCCGTATTTCCTGCTGAGCCGCCCGGACGCAAGTCGCTAAGCGGGTAGATGGTTTCCGTCCCCGGCTCTGGCCAGTGCTCCATGGGGCCGATGATGAGGTCTCCCTGGGCATTGCCGATGAGCAGAAGGTTGGTTGGAGGAGTCTGGTTCAATAATATCTCCTACTCGCCGTCGGTCACTTTGGCGGAACGCACCGGCGTTCCCACGTCGGGAACCATCATGGACGCTGCTTTCACCAGCACGGACTGCATGGCGACAAGAGCCGCTGCAGCTCCGGCCAGTCCTTTGTGCGCGGGAATGTCCACACGGATGCAGCCGTCGAGGTCGTCCCTATCCGTCAGATCGAAAACAATTGGTCGGAGTCCTGCCGTGAGGCATGTTCTGGCGATACGGCCCATGGAATTGGCTGTGTCTTCCACTGGTCGCAGTAGGACCACTCCCATGCCCGGTTTGAGCATTTCGCAGGGACCATGCAGGAATTGGCCTCCTTCCAGGGAGAAGGCGGGAATACGCCCCAGTTCCATGAGGCACAGGGAACCGGCATCGGCTACGCCTTGCAAAAGGTTGCGGCTGGAAAAGACAACGCAGGAGCTGGCTGCGAGCTCTTCTTCCGCTTCACGGCAGGCAGGATCTGTGCATTCCACTGGGATGGGAGTGCGGAGTACGTCCACGAGAGCTGCTTGGGACAATCCGAGTTCCTGCAGCACGGCACCATGCAGAGCCAGGGTGATGAGCAGGCTGCGGGTGGCTGCAAAAGCCAGTTCCGCGCCGCCAGCGCCCACCATGCTGGGCACGCGGCCCGCCAGTTTGCTGTGCGGATTCAGGGTCAGGCCGAAAGTGCGGCCCGGTACATGCAGTTCGTCCAGATAACGGATGATTTCTCCTGATTCTCCGGATTGGGACGTCAGGAGCACGGTCCTCCCACCGCGCGGCAGAGGCGCGCGCAGGTATTCCGATACCGGCTGGGCCGTGGCGTCGATGTTCACCTTGCGGTAGGCAGGTTCCACCACGCGGTTTGCCCAATGGGACGCGCCCATGCCGAGCAGCAAAAGACGGGGCGCTGTTTTCAGGCTTTGGGCGATTTCTTTGGCGACGGAAGTGGCTTGGTCGAACGAAGCCAAGGCGTCCTGGTGTTGCCGGGCCATTTCAAAATGCAGTTTTTGCAGACCCGTGGCTGCGGGGTCAATATTTGTGGTCATATCATTATCCTTTAACGCTACCTGCGGCCAGTCCTTGCACAAGATGGCGCTGGAAAAAAACGGCCAGAATGGTGGGGGGCAGTGAAGCCAGCACCCCGACCGAGGCTATCAGGCCATAATCCGTGACCCTGCCGGCGGCAAAGTCGGCAATGGCCACGGGCAGGGTTTTGCCGCGCAGGTCGCTGTTGAAGATCAGGGAGTAGAAAAATTCGTCCCAGGCGATGAGAAAGGAGAGCATGGCGGCCGCCATGAGTACCGGACGAACCATGGGGAGTACCACGCTGCACAGGGTTCGCAGGGTTCCCGCGCCTTCCACTGTGGCGGCGTGTTCCACTTCCACGGGGAGCACGTCCAGATTGCTTTTGATAAGCCAGGTGGCAAAGGGCAGCAGCATGGTGCAGTACACGGCAATGAGCGTAGTCGGGTTGTTGAGCATGCCCATGTCGCTGAACAACGTGTACAGCGGCAGCACATAGGTGATGGGCGGCATCATGAAGGTGGCCAGCAGCAGGAAAAGCAGGGCAATTGGGCCGTTCTTTCGGGAAAAGGCGTAGGCTGCGGGAATGGCCGCGCACAATGCCAGCAGGGTGGAACCGAAGGCTGCTATGAGGCTGTTGCGCAGGGCCATGAGAAACGGATTGTTCGCAATATTTCCGCTCATATCCAGGAGTTTCGCATACTTGGAGAAATCCCACGAGGTGGGAATCCAAGGCAGGGGAACCGTTATCAGGTCCTGCGAGCTGGAAACGCTCATGAGCACGAGCCAGATAATGGGAGCCAGGGTGGTCGCGATGATGAGAAGCCCGCAGCCGAAGATGAGCGCTGATTGCCAAAGTGAACGTCGCATTACCGGCCTCCAGCTTCCTGTTTTCTGACCACCCCGAAGTACAGACCGATCATGATTGCGCTTATGACCGCGATGATGACGGCGTAAGACGCGCCGCTGCCTGAGCGCAGATAGGAAAAGTATTCCTGGTATACGTAGAAACTTGCGGTTTTGGTCGTGTCGGCTGGCCCGCCGCGGGTCATCACGTAGACGATGTCGAAAACCCGGAAGGCTTCGATGGTGCGCAGAATGACCACCACCAGCAGCGGGCCGACAATGCCGGGCAGGGTGATGTAGCGGAAGCGGTGCCAGGCTCCGGCTGCCTCTACGCGGGCCGCGTCGTAAAGTTCCTTGGGGATGGTCTGCAAGGCTGC
This sequence comes from Desulfovibrionaceae bacterium, assembly GCA_963665185.2. GTDB lineage: Bacteria > Desulfobacterota > Desulfovibrionia > Desulfovibrionales > Desulfovibrionaceae. The sequence continues at coordinate 101,648 of CAXXPO010000018.1, forward strand.
CAGTACGACAAAGGCGATCAGAGGATAGTTTTTCCAGACGTCGGCCATTATGACCATGTTCATGGCGGTTTCCGGATCGCCCAGCCAGGATTTGTAATGGCTGATGATTCCCATCTGGTGCAGCATGGCGTTGAAGCTGCCGTAGTCGGGATGAAAAATGAGCCGCCACATCATGGCGTTCACGATGTTGGGCACGGCCCAGGGCAGGATGATAAGCGTACGAAGCAGAGTGCGGCCCGTGAATTCCAGGTTGAGGAAGATAGCCACGCCCAATCCCAGGGCGGTTTCCAGCCCCACGGAAATAAAGGTGAAGTAAAAGGTCCGCCATAAGGCGTCACGGAAATCCGGGTCTGTGAGGGCGTAGACATAGTTTTCCAGCCCCACCCAATCCACCGGGACCGTCAGAGCGGTGATTTCCGCGTTGGTGAAACTGAGCCAGACGGTCCGGACAAGCGGGGTGAACGTGACGATTGCCATGATGACAAGGGCCGGCGCCAAAAGCGCGGTCGTTTCACCATATTGACGCCAGCCCTTCATCATGATCGTCACTCTCCGTAATTAGCAGTCGTGTCGCGTACCGTCAGCCTACCTCCGGCTGCTAGCGCAGGCGGAGGGCACGTGCTTCGGCATTGTCCATGGCTTCGCTGGGCGAGGCTTTGTCCAGCAGGGCTTCATGAATGTAGCGCTGCAGGATGTTGGACAGTTCCGTGTAAAAAGGCACGGCAGGACGGGGATACATCACGGCCAGGGCCTTGTCGGCCGCGGCTACCAGTGGTTCCTGTCCCTTGGTCACAGCCGGGTCGGAGTAGGAGGACTTCCAGATGGGCAGACTCAGGCGGGCGTACTTGTTTTGTACCTTCTGGGAAGTCAGATAGGTGATATACTTCCAGGCGTCGTCCTTGTGATTGCTGTTCGACGGGATGCCCAGCCCCATGGAGCCGTTCACGCCCGATGCCTTGGTCTTGCCCTTTACGCCGGGAGCGGGGGCTACGCCGACATGTCCGGCGATCTTGCTTTCCTTGGGATCGTTGGCCAGGGCGAACATGTATGTCCAATTCAGGGCAAAGGCGGCTTCGCCATTGGAGAACACGCGGCGGACATCTTCTTCCAGGTATTCTCGGGAACTGGGGTTGGACAAGCCTTTTTTCAGGCTTTCAACCATGAACTCAACGGCTTCGAGGGAACCGCCCTTGTTGAAGACGGGCTTGGTGCCGTCATAAAATTTTCCATCAAAGGCACTGACCAAGGTCGTATAGTCGCAGATCATGGCTTCGGCCTGGCCCCAGCTCCAGACAACGGGAAATTCCGTCAGGCCTTTGGCTTTCACGGCCTGGGCTTGTTCCATGAGTTCCCCCCAGGTGGCGGGAGGTGCGTTGAAACCTGCTTTCTGCAACATCTCTTTGTTGTAGAAAAGGTACTTGGTGTCAAGAATCCAGGGCATTCCGTACTTGCGGTCCAGGTAGGTGACCGTGGTCCAGGCGCCGTCGAAAACTTCATTCTGGATGGCTGGCGCGACGCGATCGGTCACATCAACCAGAAAGCCTCTTTTGGCAAATTCTGCAGGCCAGACCACGTCAAAAAGAACCACGTCATAACCTCGGTCACCTGCACCCTTGGCGGCCACGATTTTGTCATGCAGGGCTTCGTAAGGCACGAATTCCACATTGACCTTGAGGCCGGGATTGGCTGCCTCGAAGTCGGTGGTCATGGCTTTGACGTCGTCTTCACTATAGGCGGCTTGACTCATGAAAAGGGCATTGAGGGTGGTTTGTGCAAAAACTGCCGATGCGGACATGGCAAGGATGGCCAGGGCCAAACAAATGGAAAACAAGCCTCTGCGACGCATTGTGCACCTCCTGATGGTGTTTCCAAAGCCTTGACAGGGAGTCCTTTGCCAGTGCCATTTTCCAGCCGTTGCGATCCGATTATGCCGCAATGGGGGTCGGGGCTTTTCCGGCAAATAAAGCGGGTTGCCTGCCAAATTAAAGGTATAACGGCGATCTTGAAAAGTAACGAGGTTGTAACCTTGGATATTTTTTTTGTCAAATTGATTTAAAAATAAAGAGGTGTTATGTTTCGTATATGAACCAGTTCAGTTCTTCTTCAATTTCCTCCTTGAGTTCCATTCGAACCACCGGAACCAACCTGGAACGTGCCAAGACGCACAACCACCGGGTCGTGCTGGAGGTTATCCGGACGCAGGGACCGCTTTCCAGGGCCGACATTGCCCGTATCACACTTCTTTCGCGCCAGACTATTCAAAATATAGTGGCGGAATTGCATGAAGTCGGCCTCGTCCGCATGGGGGAGGCGGCCAGTCAGGAAAGAACTCGAGGCAGGGGGCATCCCGGTGTACTTGTCCATTTTTGTGCGGACAGCGGTTATTGTCTGGGCATCCACCTTGATCCATTTTCCCTTGTCGCGGTGTTGACCGATATGGCTGGCAATATTGCCTGGAGTGAATGTCACGACGTTGTTTATCCCGCACCCAAGGATGCGATTAAAATTCTTTCCAGGATTTTGTCCGACCTTCGTTTGGAGAAGCCCGACAAGGCAGACAAGCTCATGGGGATCGGGTTGGCCATGCCCGGCCCGTTCAATGTGGCCGGAATCACTTCTGTGGGACCGACCACATTACCCGAGTGGACGGATTCCCAAGTGGCGCGTTGGATGGAAGAACAGCTCGGGGTTCCCGTTGTGGTGGAAAATGATGCGTCCGCCGCCTGCGTTGGCGAGAGTCTGTTCGGGGTGGGGCAGGCGTTTGAGCATTTTGCCTATATCTACTTTGGTCTGGGGCTTGGATCGGGCATTTATTGCAACGGTACGCTGTACAGGGGCAAAGGCCAGAACGCGGGTGAGATCGGGCATATGATCGTCGATCCGGGGGGGAAGCCGTGTCCCTGCGGCAACAAGGGATGCCTGGAACGTTATGTTTCCTTGCAGGCGATATATGACGAACTTGGCATCACCAACCCGGACAGCAGGTCCGTGGACCAGGTTCTTGAGCTTTTTGAGGCCAGAGATCCACGCATATTGAACTGGTTGGAGGAGGCCATGCCACGGTTGCGCCAGGCCGTGAATATCCTGGAGTGCGTGCTTGATCCGGAAACCATCATTCTTGGCGGCCTGCTGCCGCAGACCATGCTGAATGCCATAGACGAAGCCATGTGCCCGCTGTTCGGTTCGATTTCCAGCAATGAGCGGGGCGATCAGAATGGGTGGAGATTCAAAGACGGCAGCGGGGTGGCGCGTGTTCTGGTGGGTACTTCCGGCCCTGAAACAACGGCTCGCGGGGCGGCGGCCCTGGCTGTATATGCCCGCATCGGTCCATGCATGGACATGCTGCTGAAAAAGTAGCTGCATTGGGTTTGTCAAGGGATCTGCGAGGGCTTATGCGTGACAATGTTTCCGAGATCACAGGCGCCATGGAGCTGGCCCCGCTTTCTGGACCTAAAGTGGTTCTTTCGTTTGCCGCAACGCTTGCCGATGGGGAGCTGGCTCGGGACTCTTTGAAAACGCATGTTGACATGGTGGGAGCAGGAGCGCGCCAAATCAGCTGCATTCCGTGTGTTCATGCTTTGAGGGATTGTGCTCGTTTTTCTTGTCACGTTGTTACACTACGGGCTTGAAAAACAGTTTTTCGGTGAATCCTGCATCTGCATACGTTGCTTGGGAAGGCATGTTGGATGGTTTTCCTGCAGGTAGCCGATCAGCCCTTCGCGTACCATGCATCGTAAGTCCAGGCCTTGGAAGCATCCGGGGAACTCATGATGGCCCGAAGGGTCATGGTTTCCGGACCAGAATCAACCACTTGCAACACACACGTTTTTCCATCCCACAACGATCCAGCATTGTTGCATATTTGCTTCAACTCATCCCGCAAGGTCTCCATGGGTACGGTGTAATCGGTGTGGATAAAGACCGAGCCAATGATTTCAGCGCTTGTCTTGGTCCAATTCTGGAAGGGCTTTTCCAAAAAGTACGTAACCGGCACAACCAGGCGACGTAAATCCCACGTTTTCACGACTACATAGCTGAATGTGATTTCCTCTATGTGTCCCCACTCTCCTTCGAGGACCACAACGTCGTCAAGATTAATCGGATGGAACAGTGCGACCTGAATTCCGGCAATTATGGCGGCAAAAGTTTTTTGAGCGGACAGACCTATCAGGATACTGACAACTCCGGCCGACGCAAGCAATGTTCCTCCAAGTGTACGAAAACGTTCAAAGAGCAACATGATCCCGGCGACGGCGGCCAGCCAGAGCAGAACCACGAGAATACGCTGAAAGACTTTTATTTTGGTATGCATCTGCCGTGCGGTCAGGTTGTCCGGTACGGTAATGTCAAATTTTTTCCGAGTCACATCCGAGATGATGTTAACCAGGATTGTAGCTGCCCATGCTGCCAGAACAATCCAAAAAATATTCAATCCTCTCAGAACCATGGCGGAAGTATTTTCGTCGAGATTTGCCAGAGGAACAAAAATCGCGGTTGCAAATGCCGCTATCGTGAATGATAGAAAAGCCTTTCCTCGTTTCTTTAGTGGTGCGAAGAACGGCACAAAACGTGTTTTCGCTCTGCTGAGTGTTTTTTGGGAGGAATTGAAATCCTCGAAATACAGCAAGGGCAATGGTGGATGCGAGTATTAATCGTGCCGTCCATTTCATGAGTTCAAAAGTTTCCATCGGTATCTCTCATCAGTGGGCAGGTGATGATCGGGCAGGCCTACATTGTTTTTTTTGGGTTCACGGTTCCTTTTTAGGGAAAATGATTCCCGCTTCATTCGTTACCATAAAAGCAGTTTGTTTTTCAAACGCGTGGTGTGGATCGTATTGCTCTTCTGTTCGCCGTCGGGCAATCGCCAAAAGGTATCCGCGCCCCTGTCATGAAAGTATCTTTTCCCATGTCATTGTTGGGCGAGGATTGTGCAATTTGCTGTTGTTTTGTAACAAATAAATTTTTTTTTGTAACAAACTTAAAGGGGGGGGGGATGTATTCTTGTGGTAATTTTGTGAAAACAATAAAGAGGAGTACTTCATGTCCGTCGTGCGGAATATTATCATGTCCCTCGCATTGGTTTGTCTGTCCGTTCCGGGCTTTGCCGCGTCCGGGAAACTGATTGTTTACACTTCGCAGTTGGAGGCCGATGCCCAGCAGACCGTGAATGCCTTCAAAAAGGTATGCCCTGGGATTGATGTTCAATGGACACGTACCGGGACATCGGAACTCATGAACAAGCTGCGTGCCGAGTTTACGGCAGGAAAACCTCAGCCTGACGTCATTCTTATTGCCGATATGGTTACCATGGAAGGCCTCAAGCGTGAAGGGCGTCTCATGGCTTACAGGACTGCTCCCATCAAAGGATATGCCAAGGGGTTGTACGATACGGATGGCTATTATTTCAGCACGAAAATCATCAGCACCGGCATCATCTACAACGACAAGGCTCCCTTCAAGCCCGAATCAATCAAGGATCTCATTCGTCCCGATGCCAAAGGCATGGTCATCATGCCCAGCCCCTTGTATTCCGGCGCGGCTGCCATTCACATGCATACCTTGACCCAGAATCCTTCCTTGGGGTGGCAAATTTATGAAGAACTCGCCAAAAACAAGGCTGTAAATTCCAAAGGCAATGGGGGAACGTTCAAGGCCGTGGCAAGTGGGGAAAAATTGTTCGGTTTCTGCATCGACTACCTGCCTATTCGCAACAAACTTCAGGGGTCGCCGGTTACCTTTATTGTTCCCAAGGAAGGAGCAAGTGCCGTGACCGAGCCTGTTGCCATTCTGAGCACGGCCCAAAATCCAGAAGCAGCTCGCAAGTTTGTTGACTTTCTGCTTTCCAGGGAGGGGCAGGAGTTGGCTTCCGCTCAGGGATTCATGCCTGCCATGGATGGTATCGAACCACCCGATGGATTTCCGTCCAGCATCCAGCTTATGCCCATGGATGCCGGAAAAGCGCTTGAAGACGACAAGGCGGACAAGAAAAAATTCTCCGAAATTTTCGGCGGATAGTCCGTGTTTTTGCGCAATCAATCTCTGGCCGGTCTTCTCCCGACCAGAGGCAACGAGCTTTGTCTCTTTCTTGCTGTGTTTGTGGCAGTATGCTGCCTCTCGTTGCTTCCAACCATTCGCCTTTTGCAGGAAGGTTTTCTTCCGGACAGTGTTTTCAGCCTGGATCTGCTGCAGCAGATGGCGACATCACGCAGTACTTGGCGCGCCTTGGCGCACACCCTGGAAACAGGTATCGCCGCCACGGTGCTTGCCGCTTTTCTGGGATGCTCCATTGCCATGCTTGTAGGCATTACCGACATCAGGCACAAAAACGCTCTGACCTTCTGCTTCATGCTGCCCATGATGATTCCGCCCCAAATCACCGCGCTTTCCTGGATTCAACTTTTCGGACCGTCCAGCGTGCTCCTGAACATGCTGGGAATCGCGCCCGCTCCGGGCAGTTCGCATCCCATGTACTCTCCGGAAGGAATCATCCTGCTGCTGGGAATCCAACAGGCTCCACTGGTTTTTCTCGCCCTCAAGGCCGGGCTTGCGGCAATGCCGCGGGAGATGGTCGAGTCGGCCCGGACCTGCGGAGCCGGACGGCTCGTCGTGCTCGGAACCATTGTGGGGCCGCTTATGGTGCCACCTCTGACGGCCGGACTTGCGCTTGCTTTCGTGGCATGTATCGGCAACTTCGGTATCCCCGCCATGCTCGGAATTCCGGCCCAATACACAGTGCTGACCACGCTCATCTATCAGCGACTGGCAAGTTTTGGCCCTGAAACCATCTCGGAGGCAGCGGCCTTGTCCATGTTCATCAGCTTGCTGGCCCTTTTGGGGGTACTTTTTCAGTCGTGGGCGGCCAGCCGGCGTGATTTTCGGCTTGTCGGAGGTGCCTCGGCCGCTCTCAAGTATCACCTGGGGCGATACCGTCTTCCTTTGGAATTTGTCTGTTGGGCAGTGATTACTCTTATTCTGTTCGTGCCCGGTCTGGCCTTGTTCTGTTCTTCCCTGGTCAGTGCGTACGGGGTACGTCTGGGTTTCGAGACGATGACTTTTTCCAATTATGCGGCAGTTCTTCTGGATCATCGTGCGACAGCTCGCGCCTTTGCCAACAGTTTTCTTTTGTCCGGCGGGGCTGCTGTGATTCTGGCATTCATTTGCGTTCCTCTGGGGTATTTTCTCATTTGGCGCAAAAACAGACTCATCCGTTGGATCAACCCTTTGGCTGAATTGCCTTACGCGTTGCCGGGAGTCGTTCTGTCCATTGGCTGCATTCTCCTGTACATCCGGCCGTTGCCTTTGCTCGGAGTAAGCATCTATGGGACGCTTTGGATCATCCTGGCCGCATATCTGGCGCGTTTTCTGCCGATGATCCTGCGGCCTGTGGCGGGGGGATATGCCCAGGTGGACAGTGTGCTGGAAGAAGCCGGGCGTATGTGCGGCGCGGGATTCTTCAGACGCATGAGCACGATCGTCCTGCCGCTCATAGGTCCGGCAGCGATGACCGGCATTCTGTTCGTTTTTCTCGGCGCATTCAATGAGCTAACTGTTTCGGTGCTGCTTTGGGTCTCTGGTTCCGAAACTGTTGGCGTTGTCATTTTCAATATGGAAGAGGGCGGCAGTTCGAGCATGGCCTCGGCGGTATCCGTGCTGGTCATCCTTTTCGTGCTGGGCCTGATGATTCTGTTGACTTTTATGGGACGGAAGGCGCCTCAAGGCGTGATTCCCTGGAAGTGAGCGTTCTGTAACGAATACTTTTTTACGGGAGCGGCGGCAGCAATTCTGGAGTTAATACCATATGGCTGAACTTGAGATAATCGGTGCAAGCAAAAAGTACGGCGATGCCTTGGCTCTGGATTCCGTATCGCTGGATATCCGTGACGGCGAGCTGCTTGCCCTGCTCGGGCCGTCCGGATGCGGAAAAACTACGCTGTTGCGTCTTGTTGCCGGTTTTGAGCACATGGACAGCGGCTCCATCCGTATCGGTGGACGGTTGGTCTCTGGTAAGGAATGTCATGTGGAAACTGAAAGGCGCAACGTTGCCGTGGTTTTCCAATCCTACGCGTTGTGGCCGCATATGGATGTGCGAGGTAATGTGGGCTATCCGCTCAAGGTCGCCGGGATGTCCAAGGCCGTGCGGAACCAGCGTGTGAGAGAAGCTCTTGACACTGTGGGGCTGACAGGCCTTGGAGGAAGGCGTCCGGCAGATCTGTCAGGAGGACAGAGGCAACGTGTGGCTCTGGCCCGATGTCTGGTCATGCAACCGGAGGTGGTTCTTCTGGATGAACCCCTGGCCAATCTTGATGTGCATCTTCGAGACGTCATGCTGCAGGAGTTCAAGGATTTTCATTGTAAAACGCGGGCGACCATGGTTTTTGTGACGCACGACCAGAGCGAGGCCATGGCCATTGCGGATCGAATTGCCGTGTTGGAAAAGGGGAGGTTGCGGCAGATTGCCGCTCCTCAGGACCTGTTTGAAAAGCCTGCTACAGCAGGTATTGCAAGGTTTATCGGACATGGCTGCGTGGCAGATGTAACTGTGGTGGATGTCGTCCAGGAAAGTTGCCGTGTGGAAATATGGGGAAGCGAGGCGTTTTTTCGCTGTGCTCCCGGGCATACGCCAGGGCAGGCACAGGCTTGTATTCGCTCCGTTCGACTGGCGCAGGACAACGGAATCGCCTGTTTTGTGGCGCGCAGTCAGTATTTGGGAGGAGAAACCCTGATCGAACTGAAGCCCATGAAGGAGCAGAATGGAGCAGACCCTTTTCGCCTGATCCTGCCGGGTCATGATGTCCGCCCTGTGGGAGAAACAGTACATGTCACCCTTGAGGACGGCTGGGTTCTTCCGGAAGGGGGACATTGAAATCCGGAGCAGCCAGCAACTTATTCCACGATGTCCAACACTGCCTGTTTGATGCCGTTTTTGTCGAGTCCCACAGCTTCACGCAATTGTTTTTGTTTGCCATGCTCCACAAAGGAATCCGGCAGTCCCACGCGACGGATGTGCAATCCGGCCATGGCGTTGTTGTCGGACAGCATCTCCAGGACTGCCGAACTGAATCCCCCTGCCAAGGCATTTTCTTCAACAATGACAATGCGCTTGAAGCGTAATGCCAAATCCAGCAATTGCTGCTCGGGAAGGGGTTTGACAAAGCGCGCGTTAAATACAGAAATATGCAGGCCGTGTTCGGCCTTGAGTTCCTCGGCAGCTTCCACTGCCGGGTAGACGCGGCTGCCCAGCGCCACGATAAGGGCATCTTTTCCGTCATGCAAAAGTTCCCCTTTGCCTATGGGAAGAGTCTGCGGCTGGTCAGAGAAACTTGTTCCCACACCCACGCCACGGGGATAGCGGACTGCCGCCGGACCGGGACAAGCCGTTGCCGTGGCGATCATATCGCGCAGTTCCGCCTCGTCCTTGGGAGCCATGACCACGATGTTCGGGATATGGCGCAGATAGGACAGGTCAAAGGCGCCATGGTGCGTCGCCCCATCCTCGCCCACCAGACCTCCGCGGTCCAGGCAGAAGGTTACAGGCAGATTCTGCAGGCAGACGTCATGCACGATCTGGTCGTAGGATCGTTGCAGGAAGGTGGAGTAGATGGCCACCACCGGCTTGAATCCCTGAGAAGCCAATCCTGCGGCAAAGGTCACGGCATGTTGTTCGCAGATGCCCACATCCACAAAACGGTCGGGATAGCGCTCGGCAAACGTGGTTATGCCGGTGCCTTCGGGCATGGCCGCGGTGATGGCGATGATCTTGTCGTCCTGTTCCGCCAGATCGCACAGGGTTTTACCGAATACATCCGTGTACGACGGGAGGGAGCAGGCGGAAAATTTGCGGGCCTCGCCGGTTTCTGGTTCGAAACAGCCGACACCGTGAAAATACGTGGGGTTGTTTTCCGCGGGCTCGTAACCCTTGCCCTTGCGGGTCAGGACGTGGATCAGAGTGGGACCGGACAGGGCCTTGGCCTGTTGGAACACATGGACAAGGTCTTTGAGGTCGTGGCCGTCGATGGGTCCGACATAGTTGAACCCGAACGCCTGGAACAGCATGCCCGGAGTGAACACTCCCTTGAAGGCGTCTTCGCTGCGTCGGGCATATGTGTATAGTTCTTCGCCGATGCGGGGGATATTGCGCAGGCGGGTTTCAAATTCCTTTTTCAGCCGCATCAGCCAGGGTTTGGACAGGTTGCGGGAAAGAAAACTTGAGAGCGCGCCCACATTGCGGGAGATGGACATTTCATTGTCGTTGAGCACCACGATCAGGTCGCGTTCCATGCCGCCTGCCTGATTCAGCCCTTCGTAGGCAAGGCCGGCTGTCATGGAGCCGTCGCCGATGACGGCCACGACCTTGTGGTCCTGCCGGGAAAGATCGCGGGCTATCGCCATGCCCAGGGCAGCGGAGATGGACGTGCTGGAATGTCCCACGCCAAAGTGGTCGTACAGAGGGCTTTCCGCAGGACGGGGAAAGCCACTTACGCCGCCGAACTGGCGGAGAGTGTGAAAATTATCGAGCCTTCCGGTGAGAATCTTGTGCGCGTAGGCCTGATGCCCCACATCCCAGACGAATTTGTCCACGGCGGGATTGAAGACTTTGTACAGTGCCAGGGTCAACTCCACCACGCCAAGGCTGGGGGCCAGATGCCCGCCCGTATGGGAAACCGTGTTGATGATGACTTCCCGGATTTCCCGGGCGACCTGGGCCAGTTCCGGCAGCTCCATGTTTTGAAGGACGTCTGGGGGGCCGATGTGTGGCAGGATCGCCGTTTGCTCTCCGGTTGTTTCCGGCAGCCGGTCAGCCATGGTTTCCTCACTCTGGTTCAATTCCAGGATACCGTTCATGGGCATGCTCAGTGTACTCTGTCTACAATGTATTGGGCCAGTTGGCGCAGCGTTTCGACCTGGACCCCGGTGTATCCCGCAAGGCATTCCATCGCCTTGTTCACGTACGCGACAGCCAGCTCGCGGCTCTCCTCCAGACCAAGCAGGCTCGGATATGTCGCCTTGCCCATGTCCTGGTCGCTCCCCACGGGCTTGCCCAAGGTCTTCTCGTCACCCACGATGTCCAGAATGTCGTCTACAATCTGAAAGGCCGCACCGACCATTACTCCGTAAGTGTGCGCCTTGCGCATGTCGTCTTCGGAGGCTCCCGCCAGGGCCGTGCCGCATGTGCAGGCCGCCCGGATCAAGGCACCAGTTTTCATGGCATGCATCTGCTTGAGTTCGGCAATGCCCACCTCGTTGCGGGCTGTGAACAGCATGTCCAGATCCTGGCCGCCTACCATGCCGCCCGCTCCTGCTGCTCGAGCCAGCATGCGGGAAGCCTGGAGCACGTTTTTTGCCGGTATGCTTTGCGATGCCTCGAACATGCTCACAAACGCTTCGGTAAGCAGGCCGTCACCGGCAAGGATGGCCGTTGCCTCACCAAAGACCTTGTGATTGGAAGGTTTGCCGCGGCGCAGGTCGTCATCGTCCATGGCGGGAAGATCATCGTGGATGAGCGAATAGGTGTGGATCATTTCCAGTGACGAAGCAAAGGGCAGGGCATCTTGTCGGGTTACGCCGAACAATTCCGCCCAGAGCAGGCACAGCACAGGCCGGAGGCGTTTGCCTCCAGCCAGGAGACTGTACTGCATGGCTTCGTGCAAACGGGCCGGGATACCCCGGTCCTCCAAACAGATTGCCAGGTATTCATTGACTGCACGAGTGTACGGTGCGATGCGCTCCTTAATTGTCATTGGGCGACTCCGCAGGGCTGAAATGGGTCAGCAGACCTTCTTGGTATTGCGTGACTTCGTTCTGGGCTTTTTCCAAGGTGGCGCGGCAGGATTTTGCCAGGGTCAGTCCTTCTTTGTACAGTGCAACTCCCTTTTCCAGTGGCAGTTCGCCATCTTCAAGCGCGTCCACAATAGTCCGCAGACGGGTGAGTTGGTCTTCAAAATTCGGTGTGTTTTCACTCATAGCGTTATTTCTCTTGCCCGAATCTTTTGGAAAACAGGGGCATGGGGTTGGCGCTCTGGTTGGCGGAGAAAATGCTGAAATGCAGATGGGGGCCTGTCACGCGGCCTGTTTTGCCCACCAGCCCGACGATATCGCCCTTATTTACCATCATGCCTTGGTGAACATCGATTTTGGAAAGGTGGCAATACATGCTTATAAGCCCTTGTCCATGGTCCAGGAATACGGTGTTGCCGCCGAAATAAAAATCCCCCGTGAGGATGATTCGTCCTGCATTGGTGGCTTTGATGGGAGTTCCCTCGGCTCCCCTGAGATCCACCCCACGGTGCGGGGAGCGCGGCTGCTCATTGAAAAACCGACGCAGTCCGTATTCGCTGGAAACCCCTCCCGCAACGGGACGAATAAACGGTATCGACCAGTAACGTTCCGGTGTCAGGGTGGCAAGGGCTTTCGACATGGTCTTTGACTCTTCGCGTATCCGATCCAACGATTTTGTCGACGGGGTGACCATTTTTTTCGCAACGGTGAGGTGCTGTTCCGTGAATTTTTTTGATACTATGTGCACGGACCGTTTCAGGGATGAAGCAATACCCCCGATGGTAGCCTTGAATACGAGTTCTTTTTTTCCCGGCTCGGAATATTTTACGTCCGTTCCCAGAATAGCAACAGCTTTGTAACCTTTGTCCGTTCTGTCCACCTGCAAGGGGATGGTCTTGTTCTGCCAGACCAGTCTTGCATTTTTCAGGGAAAGGTCCGAGGTAATGTCTACCAGGAAGGTGTCCCCCCAGGGAACGCTGGAGGGAGTCTTGAAATGTACATTTGCCCACGACGAAACCGGACAAGCGAGAAGGCCTGCAAGAAGGAGCAAGAAAAAGAGGAAGCGTCTGAATATATGCATTATTATCTTTCCTGATTGTCGGTGACCACGGCCTGTACATTGCCATCGGCGGAAGTGATGCGTAATCTGTCACCCGTGTGAACATCATTTGGGCCGCGCAGGAATTTGCCTGTCCGGTCAATCTGCACCAGACTGTACCCTCGTGCAAGGGGCTTTTCCGGGTCTACAGCATGCAGCCTTCCAACGGTGAGATCCAGATTGTTTTTCGCCCGTTCCATTCGTCTTGCCATGAGGTTTTCCAATCGCTGTTCTGATTTATCCAGTCGCAGTTCTTTTGTTACCCATGTAGCAGGTCCCCAGGCCGTTGTCAGATTGGTCGCCACTTGTTTCAGTTCGGTTTGTTTTTTCTGGATCAGCCGCCTGAACGCCTCATCCAGACGTGAGGTTTCGCGGCCAAACTGTTCCTGCAATCGATTCACCCGCCGTGCCGGAGAAAGCCAGCCCAGGCCCTTTTCCAGTGCCGCCAGATCGGACTCCTTGTCTTTGATCAACCGCAGCCAATAGTTTTCCAGATCCATGCACAGATCGTCCAGTCGTTGCCATAGCTCCCTGCGTTCCGGCCACAGAAGCTGCGCGGCGTGGCTCGGCGTGGCAGCCCGAACATCGGCGACAAGGTCGGCGATGGTTATATCCACTTCATGTCCCACGCCGGATATTATGGGGAGAGTCGCCCGGAATATCGCATCCGCAACCTCCCGTGTGTTGAAGGCCCACAAGTCCTCCAGCGAGCCGCCGCCACGGATGATCACGGCCACGTCCGCCCATCCCAACTCGCAAACATCATCAAGGGCCGAGGCAATCTGCACCGGGGCTTCCTTCCCCTGAACCAGGACGGGATGAATTCGAATTTCAGCCCCTGTTCCACGGCTCTCGGCAATGCGCAGAAAATCACGGATGGCAGCACCCGTGGCAGCCGTCACCACCGCCACCTTGCGTGGCGACGCAGGCAGTTCCATTTTGCGGTCCGCATCAAAATACCCTTGCGTCTTCAACTCCTGCTTGAGCTGTTCGAAAGCCACGGCCATGGTGCTGGCCCCAACTTCCTGCACCAGTTCGGCCACCAGTTGTACCGTGCTGCGTCCGCCGTATACCGACAGCCGTCCGGCGCACAATACTTCCTGGCCATCTTTCAGGATGTCCGGGCCGCCTTCGCATACTTCACCCGTCATCGGGTGGACGCATCCGTCCCCGCCCGTCCATTGGTTTTTGCGGAACCACACCACATTGAGAACGGAACTGCCGTCGCCCAATGAAAAATATATGTGCCCGGACGCAGGGCGGGAAAGGTTCGTTACCTGGCCGCGAACCCAAATGAACGGGAACTGCGCCTCTACAACATCACGCAAGGCCCCGGATATTTCACTGACTGTAAAGATGTGCATTTTTTCAGGTGGGCGGGATGTATGTAGGAGGAACTTTTTTTCCCTCACATTCCATGTTCCCAAACGTTTACTCGTGTAGCGTGAAGGTTGTATTAAAAAGTACGCAGCTTTTTTTCAAAGAATGCCGCTGTTTCCCCAAGTATCCGTTTAGGCAATGTGACGGAAAAAGGGCAAGGTCTTTTACGCCACATTGCCTAAACGGGAAGAGGCCGCGTCGGCAGCCTTATCTGTCTCTTATAACTCCAATTTCCAACCGGCCCATACCTGTGAACGCCACTGGGCAAAGGCTTGTTCAAACCCCTGGATGGGCAGCTCGGTCTTTTCCCCGGTGCGGCGGTCCTTGGCTTCGACAATGCCTTTTTCCAGGCCCTTGCCGCCCAGGACGACCTGCAAGGGAAAGCCGACAAGATCGGCGTCCTTGAATTTGACGCCAGGGCGTTCGTCGCGGTCGTCGTAAAGGGTGTCCACACCCAGCTTGTTCAGAACCTGATACAGTTCTTCGGCCTTAGCGTTTACTTCCTGGCTCTTGCCGCCCAGGGAAATGAGCACGGCCTCGAAGGGGGCGATGGTGGGCGGGAAGATGATGCCGTTTTCATCGTGGTTCTGTTCGATGGCCGAGGCCACGATGCGGGATACGCCGATGCCGTAACAGCCCATGACCATGATCTGGTCCTTGCCGTTTTCGTCCAGATAGGTGGCATTGAGGGCTTTGGAGTATTTTGTGCCGAGTTTGAAGACATGCCCCACTTCGATGCCTTTCTTGAGCTGCATGGAGGCATTGCACCGGGGGCAGGGGTCGCCTTCGGCCACGTTGCGCAGGTCGGCATAGGCGTGGATGTCGCAGTCGCGGTTCAGGTCCAGATGCAGAACGTGGGTGTCGGTGGCATTGGCTCCGGCAGTCCAGTCATTGCCCGATTGCAGTGAGGTGTCGGCTACGATGGCATCCACCTTTATGCCCACGGGGCCTGCAAAGCCCACTTCGGCTTCGGTCCAGGCTTTGACCTGTTCGGGTGAGGCCAGGGCCAGATCTGTGGCGCCGAGATGGTTTTTGAGTTTGATCTCGTTGAGTTCGTGGTCTCCGCGTATCAGGGCGGCCACAGCTTTTTTGTCTGCTTCAAAGAGCAGGGTCTTGAGAATATTTTTCGGAGCGACGTTGAGGAACGCGGCCACTTCTTCCACTGTATGCTTGCCCGGAGTGGCAATCTGCTCCATGGCGGGGCAGGGGGCGACATTCGTCGCGGAAGTTGGGGCGGCCACGGCTTTTTCCAGGTTTGCGGCATATTCGCAGGCCGGACAGGTGGCGATGGTATCTTCGCCGGTGTCGGCCAGGACCATGAATTCATGAGAAAAGCTGCCGCCGATGGACCCTGAATCCGCTTCGACTGGTTTGAAATCGAGCCCGAGACGTTTGAACGCAGCCACATAGGCATTGAACATGGCCCTGTAGGACGCTTCCGCTCCGGCTTCGTCTCGGTCAAAGGAGTAGGCGTCCTTCATGACAAACTCGCGGCAGCGCATCAGGCCGAAGCGGGGGCGGATTTCGTCACGGAATTTGGTCTGGATCTGGTAGAGGTTCAAAGGAAGCTGGCGGTAGGAGCGAACTTCGCCGCGCACCAGGTCGGTTATGACTTCCTCGTGCGTGGGGCCGAGACAGAAATCACTGTCTTTACGATCCTTGAGGCGCAGCAGTTCGCGTCCATAGAACTCCCATCGGCCAGATTCCTTCCAGAGTTCGGCGGGCTGGACCATGGGCATGAGGATTTCCTGTGCCCCGGCGCGGTTCATTTCCTCGCGCACGATGGCCGCAACCTTGTTCAGGGAACGCAGGCCCATGGGCAGAAAGGTGTAGATGCCGCTGGTGAGCTGGCGGATGAATCCGCCCCGGGACAGCAGTTTATGGCTGACAACTTCGGCGTCACGCGGCGCTTCTTTGAGAGTGGGTATGTAGCTTACGCTCCAACGCATTATTCTTCCCCTTGTGTCTTGTTGTTTTCCTTGATGAAGGTATTGATTTCTTCCATGAATGCGGCAAGAAGCCGGTCGTGTCCGCCGCGTACGGTGCGGATGACTTCGCCCTTGCGAAATATGATGCCTTTGTCACGGCCTCCGGCAATACCGATATCGGCTTCTTTGGCTTCTCCGGGGCCGTTGACCGGGCAGCCCATGACAGCAACCTTGAAAATTTGTTCAACCGGTTCCAGGCGGCGCTCAACCTCCTCGGCAAGACCGATGAGGTCTATTTCCGTGCGTCCGCAGGTGGGACAGGAAATGATTTCCGGCCCGCGCGCGCGGATGTTCATGGAGCG
Source organism: Desulfovibrionaceae bacterium (assembly GCA_963665185.2). Lineage (GTDB taxonomy): Bacteria > Desulfobacterota > Desulfovibrionia > Desulfovibrionales > Desulfovibrionaceae. Next base: position 118,192 of record CAXXPO010000018.1, read on the forward strand.
CAGGATTTCCCAGGCAACGGTCATCTCCTTGACCGGATCATGGGTCAGGGAAACACGCAGAGTGTCCCCGATGCCGTCGGCCAGCAGCAGTCCCAGTCCCACGGAGGACTTGACCGCACCGCGAACCAGGGTTCCCGCTTCGGTTACGCCGATGTGCAGCGGGTAATCGCAACGGTGCGCCATGAGCCGGTAGGCGGCCACGGTGTGCGAAACAGAGGACGATTTGAGGGAAATCTTGATCTGGTCGAAGTTGCGTTTTTCCAGCAGATGGACGTGATACAAGGCGCTTTCCACCATGGCCTCGGGAGTGGGACCACCAAATCGTTCCAGGAGTTTTTTTTCCACTGAACCGGAATTGACGCCGATTCGGATGGGCAGGCCTTTATCCTTGGCCGCGTCTACGACCTTGTCGACCTTGTCGTCTCCGCCGATATTGCCGGGATTGATGCGCAATGCGGCCATGCCTGCGGCGGCGGCAGCCAGGGCCAGGCGATGGTCGAAATGTATGTCGGCGACCAGGGGGACAGCCGTCTGCCGGGTTATGGTGGGCAGGGCGGCGGCATCGGTGTCGTCGCGTACGGCCAGGCGGACAATTTCGCATCCGGAGCGGAAAAGGGCGCTTATTTGGGCCAGAGTGGCAGCCACGTCGCGTGTCCTGGTATTGGTCATGCTTTGTACTCGGATGGGCTGGCTTGCGCCGATGGTGAACGGGCCGAGCCGGACAGCATGTGTGGTGCGGCGTGTGGGGGGAGGCAGATGACTCATATGTTTTTTTCCATGTCAGGTTGCACGAGAGGTTTCGGGGGCAGAGCCTGAAGCCGACAGTGCCCCTTTGCCTGCAAATGGCTACCGGGGGGCGGGCACAAAGGCAAGAATTGTTTCTGGATATTTGTCGGTGACCAGGAGAAAACCCATATCGTCAAGTCGGACCAATCCTTCCCAGTTGCGCGGCTCGGGGGCGAGCTGAAGGTTGATGGTTTTTTGGGGAACTGCCGCACCGCCGGATGGGAATTGAAAATACACCAAACGTTCCACCTGGGGCATGCGGGCATGGGTCGCATTGGGAGATTCGCATTCGGCCAAGGGGTCGGACGCGGGATCGAGCAGTTTTTTTTCACCGGGCCAGAAGTAATTTATTGTCCAGAATCCTCCCGAATCATCGGGAGCGGTGGCGTCGGTGATTCGGTACTCCATATTTGGGAAAGGCATGAAGCCGTTGTCATTGCAGTTGAGATCGAACAATTGCATTTCCGGTGCGGGGTTCACGTTCTTTCCGTTCGCTTCGAAGATTGCGCCGACCCGAACTTCGTCCACCAGCAGTGTCTCCCACCCCATGTTGGGCAGACTGTCCTGCCTGCCAATGTTGATGAGGGTGGTGGGATCCAGGGAAAGTGTCTTGCCGTCGTTTGAAAAATCGCCCTTGATGAGATAGCCCAGCATTTCCCCGTTTTCATTTGCTTCAATGGCCAACCACGCGGTGTCGCCTCGGATGGCGATGGCTTCGAATCCTTGAAAACCGGGGACAAGGGCGCGCATGTCCGGGGTTACCAACTGGATGGGAAAAGGGATGAGCGGGCCGTGCGAGGGAGAGACGACCGCATTGATGATATCTCCCTTGGCAAGTCCGAAAAGACGGGAGTAGCCATTGAAGTTGTCCCAGTCCGGGTACTGGGGGAGTATGACAAGGGTTTCATCGTGCCAGGCAAGACCGGAAAGCTCCGCGTCCCGTTGGGAGGCCGGACCTTCAATTTGCAGTCTTATGACTGCGGATTCACCATAAACAGGTGAAGGGAGGGGGCATATGCCGGCTTCCTGACGAGAGCAGGACAAGAGCAGGCAGGTCGCGCAACACAGGACGAAGAAATATAAAATGCGTTTCATAGTATTAGAAATACCCCAGACTGTGCAGTTGTTCGAGATGTTTTTCCTTGTCCTGGGCGCGTCCGGCACGTTCTCCGCTGGAATACGTATTGTCCTCCGCGACCTGTTCCAAAGGCTCGCCTGGAGAGCTGCTCGGAGATGCGGTGCAGGGCATGCAGCCCAATGACCTGTAGCCCCGGTCGTAGAGCGAGCAGTACGGCAGGCGAACGTCCATAATATAGGCCCAAATGTCCATCTCGGTCCAGTCAAGAAGCGGGTAGGCCCGTGTATGTGCCGGGGTAGTGTAGCTCTCTGTTTGCGCAAGCCGGGCACGTGACGGGTGTTCGTCATGACGGATTCCGACCAGAAGAAGGCTGGTTTGCGTTTCAATTATGGCCTGCTTGAGCGGCTCTACTTTAAGATCCAGGCAGCACTGGGGTTTGTTTTGAGCCAAGGGATAGCCCGGAGCGGGAGAAGAATGGATAACATGACAATCCACATTCCATTGTTTCTGGATGCAGGAGCGAAATTCGAGGGTTTCTGGAAATTTGCATCCTGTGTCCACAGCCAAGGCCAAAGCAGACGGCTGCTGTTGTTCCAGGTCGGGATGCAATTCATGGCAGACGCTTCGCCAGAGGTGGAGAGTCACGGTGGAGTCTTTGCCACCTGTCCAGGCCACCCTGGTCTGGGAAGTTGGAAATTTTCTGGCAAGTTGCCTGAGCATGTCCAAACTGGAGTTGATTTTTGATAAAAGTGGGGTATTGTAAAAACCGGTCACGTTTTTTCCTCTTCTGATGTGGGGGGCTGCATTATTAATTATGGCAACGAGTTGGCTGTGACGTTGACGTTTTTTTTGAATCCCCTCTTGCAACTGCTGGCAAATCCGATGTAGCATGCGCGAAGGTTGAGAGGATTCATTTGAGCATTACCGGGCAAGGAGCGGCTATGCTGGACAAAATTCAATCGTTGGTCCGTGAAAAGGACATTTGTGTTCTGGCAACTGTGTCCGAGAACCATCCTCATTGTTCGCTCATGGCTTATATGGCTTCAGAGGACTGTCGCAATATCTATCTTGTCACTTCGCGGAGCACCAAGAAGTTTCAGAACTGCCTGCGCAATCCCCGGGTTTCTCTGCTCATTGATACCCGCGAAGTAGATTCTAAGCATGACCAGGCAAAGGCGCTGACCGTGGAAGGCATATGCCACGTGGTGGAAAACGCGAATGAAGACGACCAGCTTCGTTTAGCTTTTGTACAGCGCTGTCCTCATGTGCGCAAGCTGATCGAACACCCGGATTCGGCCATTATGAGGGTGCAGGTGCAGTCCTTTTTGTTGTTGGATGGGGTCATTGATTCGTACTTTGTAAAGATTGAATGAAATTTTTTAAAAAAACGCTTGACGAATTGAGCCTCAATCTTTAGAAGCTTTTTCTCGAGTGCGCCCGTAGCTCAGCTGGATAGAGTGCCTGACTACGAATCAGAAGGCCGGAGGTTCGAATCCTTCCGGGCGCACCAAATGAAATCAAAGGGTTGGAGAGAACAGCAACATTCTCTCCAACCTTTTTTTGTGTCTTTTGGGTTTTTCCCCCAATCTCCCCCCGATTGTGTGGCGCTGTGCGTTTTGCATCCCCCGCTTTTGCAGGCGGGGGATTTAAATTCGTGTTGTTAGGAGATGGCCAGTGTGGCCCTGTCTTTTCGTCTTCGGGGAAGCCATTCCTTCGCGTAAAGATCTGACCGTCATCTTTCCACAGCCGGACTGCTCAAGGAATCGTTGCAGTGTAATAAAAAACAAGGGCTGCAAACCTTTAACGGTTTGCAGCCCTTGTTTTTTAGAAATACGTCTTAGGGCGGTTTAGAACTTTATTCCTTTGAGCACATTGATCTTGGAAAAGCCGCTTTTGTACTCGCTCTTGTCCATATAGTAATCGTTGTCCTTATCGCTGACCTTGAAATCATTTGGGTTCAGATTGATGGCCTTGGCCTCGCTCTGGTCGATTTTTCCATCGTGGTTTGTGTCCACTTTTTCAAAAGTGGGTACAAAAGTGACGGCGTCCACGAAACGGCAGGCTATGTGCTTGCCGTCCGCATCCAGGGAGACAGCTAGGCTTTGGTTGGGAGCAATGCGTATCTTGCGGCAGGTCAGCCCGGACCATTCATCCAGTCCGTTAGGATCAATGCGAACGAGTTTTGCCTTGGTGGTGCCGTCCTTATCGAAGCACAGGGGGGCTGCGGCTGGGCAACAGAAGGAATCTATGGTTTGCGGTGCGATTTCTTTGTAGGTCATGCTGCCGGTTTTGCTGAACACTCGGATAGGGGTTGCAGTTTCATTAACGATGCCGAAACAGCTGTCGGCGGCTTTCGTTGGCAGGGCAATGGCCAGCAGAAAAATCAAAGTCAAAAAGCAGGCACTGCGATTCATGAGATTTCCCGGATACCTTTGAATTTGAGGTGAAACAGCGATTGAATTCCCAGATTGTCAGCAATATATGCGTCACTCAGGGGGGGGCGTCAATCCCAGAAGATGTTTGCGTTGGCAGATTTTGTTCCGGCTATTCTTCTTTTGGCACGTACCATGTAATTGTGACCCTTCGTTTTCCCCATTCCCTGGCGGCTTTTTTTGCCATTCCGAAGTATATGTCGATCTTTTGGGTCCAACGCTTGTTCATTTTGTCCAATACCACATATTCGCCTTCCAATCCTTCGATTTTGACCTTTCGTTTGTGCGTCAGCCCCAAGGGAATTAGATCTCGTGATACGGCAATGGCCTTTATGCCGGGTTCCAGCGTGTCACCCCAGGCAGCTTTGAAAGGGCCGCCTTCCTTCGTGGTTTCACTGAGGTGGGACGTGTAAGCTGTTGCCAGAACTTCAAGGGTTTTTTTTTCGTAGTTTGGAGATGCTTTTGAGGAGTCATTTGACGAATCGGAACACCCTGAAAAAAATATCGCAAAGAACAGGATGATGATTCTTGTGTTTTGATGAGCGTGTAGAAGCAAGACCACCCCCTTGGTTTTGCCGGGTTCGTGAATAAAACAATTGGTTCGATTGGCTTACAGCCCATATACCGTCTTATCGTGCGCTGATCAACATACCTCATGATTTGCAGGGTTGCAAAGACCCTAGATATGAAGAGTCGGTCATGTCATGGATTTATCACAACCCCAGGTTACATGTGGACAAGGGGTTCCCCTTTGGAATTCAGTTTCGCGCTCGGTGACTACTCCTGAGGGGGCAAGAAGAGGGGAGTTGTGGTTGCGGGGGAAACGGGGTAATCTTTAAAAAAAATAGACGGCGATTTTGCATAGCGAAATTTGTTTCGAACAATCTGGATTGGATGTGGTCCACAAGGCAGGCGACGCTTCGCAAGGGGAGTATGAGTCTCACATATTTTACTTTTTACGTCGTGCTTGCCATGGTATTATTCATGTTTCTGTACGCGAGATATTCTCAATACGATACGGAAATACGAAATGGCATGGCAGATCTTGAAGAAGCCGAATCCAAGGTTGAGGAGTATGTCCAAGCTATAGAAAGAGAAATTAAGGGTAAACGGGAAAAAATACATGATCTAGAGCATGAAACCATGAGTATGCGTGATAAAATGCATAATGGAGAGGAGTGACTATGGCTTATCTTCTCTTGCTTATATGCATCACGCTTGTCGGAAGCGTTTATCTGAACAGGTTCCTGTGCCGTTGGCATGACCAGAAGATTCGGGAAATTCGCAGGCGGCGGGCTGCTGTGGACTTAAAACTGCGAAAACAGCGGCACAGGCTAGAACGGATAAATGATAAGCTGAAGGAAGTGGAAGAAACCCACCAGATGTATTCCGGCCTTATCGAGAAAAAAGAACGCCTGAAAAACGTGGAACCGGGAGACTGGTTGTTGGACCACCGGCATATCACCTTGAATGGGTATCTTCAGGCGAAAAAATATGGAGAACGCAATAACAAGGACATTGTGGACTCCTGCATGATTCTCAACCTGATTGATCGTCGGGTCGCCCGCCAAGCCCGAGAGGCTGTTGGCGCTGCCGAGCAGAAAATATCTCCGTTGGACGACGGCGCGGGCGAGGTTGTCAGCAACGGCTGATTTTTTTCCACGCTCCAAGGCCTGCCGGCCTTGGAGCGTTTGTTTGAAGTACTAATCCGACGGCGGAAGTTTGGCAGCCATGCTGGATATAATAATGACCGCGCTTTTTTCCATGAGGAAGAACCCTGGCGAATGGTCTTTTATATTTCCGTTGCCGCCCATGTCACATACTCGATGCCCAGTTTTTTGAGTTGACGGAAGGGGAGTCCTTGGCCGACGCCTTCGGCAACGCGGACGGGATCAACCACTTTGCTGGTGCAAAGCACATCGGCCCCGTTGTCGAACAGTACCGGGGAAAGCGGAGTGGATGGGCCTACTATAATGGTCAGGGCGTGGCGCGTGTGTTCCAGGTAATACGCCATGTAGCGTGTCAGCAGAGCGGTTCCTGTCAGGGCCATGATTTCACAGCGCCCCAGGGCGTCTTCCCACTGGTTGCGATGGAGTGCTCCTGGCGCGTCGGTCAGTTCGAACAGCATCGTCTCCGATGCGAATTCACGCACTTCCTCGGTGAAGGGAAAATGACCCACAATGCCCACGCGTTTGCCCTGTCCCTGCTTACGGAGGATTTCAACGGCCCCGGCGTTTCCGTGCGTGGTCGGGCGATCCATCCCTGCATTGGTTGCGGCCAGTCCGATGGCCCGCAGAAAAAGGCTGTCGTCCTTCAGCAGCTGTGCGGCTTCAGCCAGACTGCTTCCCGGTATTTTGTCCAAGCGTGTTTTTTCATCCATCGTTGGATGGTTGCCGAGTGTGGCAGCCAATCCCATGCTTTGTGTGGTTCCCACGGACAAAAATTTGGAACTGACGGTCACGGAGGTGATAATTTCGTCGGGAAAAGCCATGGAAGCAAGAATGTCGTCTACCAAGGGAGCTTCCTTGATGGAAGCGGCTGGAGTGTTGGGAACCGGATCGTGTTTGTTGCAGCATTTGCTCATGGTGAGTTCCTCGTAATGGCCGTCTGAGCGACCCTGCTCAAGGCGCGTTGCGTCCTGAGGCTGTCGATTGAATAAAGGGCTATGCCGGCCCAGATGAGCATGAAGGTGACGAGGTGGGTGGTGGTGAAGATTTCGTTGTAGACAAAAACACCCAACAGAAAGGCCAGAGATGGCGCGATGTATTGGAAGAACCCCAGAGTGGTCAGCCGTAGTTTGCGTGTGGCCGCGGTAAATGCCAGCAGAGGGGCGGTTGTCACCACGCCGGCTCCCACGAGGAGCAGATCGGTTTGGATTCCCGTACTGCCCAAGGAAGCGTTACCATTGGTCTGCCAGTGCAGAAGAAGGAACATGCTGGGGATTCCGGCGAATAATGTTTCGAAAAACAAGCCGGGCAGGGGGGCGGCGTGGACTATTTTGCGCACCAGGCCGTAGAATGCGAAAGAGAAGGCCAAGGCAAGAGCTATCCAGGGCATCTGCCCGTAGCCCCAAAGCAGATTGAGCACTCCCATGAACGCGAGTCCGATGGCGGCCAGTTGGATGCGGGGCAGTCGATCCTTGAAAAAAATAACGCCGAGCAGGGCGCTGACCAGTGGATTGATATAGTAGCCCAAGCTGGTTTCCAAAACATGTCCCGTGTTCACCGCCCAGATGTAGAGCATCCAGTTGCTGCAGACCAGACAGCAGGAAACAAGAAGCGTTACCAGGGTGCGCGGACTGCGGGCAATGACCAGGATTTCGCTCCAGCGGCTCTGGTATGTGATGATGAGGGCGGTGAAGACCAGAGACCAGACTATGCGATGGCAGAATATTTCAACCGGCGGAATCTGGATCAGGGCTTTCCAGTAGATGGGCAACAACCCCCACAGGACGAATGCCATGACCGCATATATGGCTCCGGCATTGGACCTGTCGGAGTCCGCGGAAAACAGGACCGCGGACCGAAGTGGGGTAAGAGACATGGATTAGGGCCGCTTGGGAACGACATAGGCCGCTTTGGCCCCGCCCGTACTTTCTGCCAGGGTGTAGGTAACCCGCTCACCAGGAGCGAGTGTACGAAACCCTTCGCGTTCAATGGCACTGAATTCGACATATATTTCGTCGGCGGTCTCGTCGTCGCGAATAAAGCCGAAACCTTTCGGTTCGTTGAACCAAACAACGTGCCCGTTTTTCATATGCCGACTCCCTGGCTGCCTTTGGGACCGGGCCGGGCCCCGGAGGGATTACTTCATGCGATACGTGATACGGCCACGGGTCAGGTCGTAAGGAGACAGTTCGACCTTTACTCGGTCGCCGGGCAGAATGCGGATATAATACTTGCGCATTTTTCCGGAAATATGTGCCAGTACCTCATGGCCGTTTTCCAGTTCCACGCGAAACATGGCATTGGGGAGTGCTTCCTGAACAATGCCGTCTACTTCAATTGCTTCTTCTTTGGCCATGTATGCTCCAATTTGGTATGAGTATAAATTTGTATTTTAACAGTTTTTAATGCACTCAAGGTCAACACTCCCTGCTATCAGCAAAGGCTCAAAAGAGCAAGGGCGGAACCCGCATGGAATTAACGGAGGGCGTTGAAGCGCGAGCCTGAACAGGATTCCTTTTCCAAAGGACACGTGCCACCGTTGGGATGTCTGGGGGGAAGGGGGAAGACACGCATGCAACGTGGTGTCAGGCCTGACGCTTTTCGGAATTTCCGTGATTTTTTTGGGCGCAGACAGTGGGGGAGCCGATTGTTAGGGTAAAGTACCCATCGCTACATGGTTTCCTGACCGGTCGTTTCATTATTCAAAATACCTGCGAATTTGTTGCACTGGAGGCAATGGCGCGTGTTGCGCTGAATAGTTTCCCATAGCTTCCGTTTCTTGAACTATTCGTCACCGTCAAGAGTTCGCACTGTATAAGAACGCGTGGATGTTGTGGCTTTTTCGTTTCCGAAACCAGTGTCCACAGACGGCCTGAGGGGGGCGTCACTGTTTACGGAAGTGGTGGACATGGCGCGGATTCCCGGCGTGGCGCGCAGAGCAAAGTCTGCTCCGGCCAGGACGGCCTGATCGCTTACACGCACCACCCGAACATTAACATATACCGTATCCGGCTCTACGGCATATGTGCCGGCCAGGACACTTGTAAAGCCTTCGGATTTGAGCACGCTGGGAAGGTTGCGGCTCAGGCTGAATTCGCCATCTCGGTTGCGGATGAAAATAGCACTTCCGCGTTCTTTGAGCTCGGCAGTGACAAAGCCCAACTGTGACAGTCGAGAGGAAATTTGTTCCGGCAGAAGGCGTCCCAAGGTAGAAGTCCGTTCCATGTCGTCCACATTGACGAAAGAGCTCAGCGCAATGGTCTGGTTGCCGGGAACATCATATTGTCTGAGGATTTTGGCCAATGTATTCGCAGCTTTGTAGCTTTGGTCGATCAGTTGCTGGCCTTCGGAGCTGGCAACCTTGGGGGAATTGCTGAAGGCGTTCATTTTGGACGTATCGAACGTTTCATTATTTTTGAGTGCGCAGCCTGAGAGGGCGACGAAAATGACGAACACACATATGTAGCGAGTGGATGGCATAGTGGTTTCCCTGCAAAAAAAAGACGATGAACCTAAAGTATTATCGGCGGTTTGGCCGCAGAGTTTAGGCTTATTGTGCAGCCGGCTGTAACTGTTCAGCGGATTTCCCTGTTTTATGTGTGCCTGTGTCAGATAAGCGGAATGACATTATCCAGCAGTGCGGCCAGTGCTCCGGCGCTCTGCCTGGCTTGGGATAGCACATCGTCCAATGAGGTTTGCTTCATGCAGTCAGGCAGGTTTTTGTTTGTCAGACAGGAAATGCCCAGGAGTTCCACGCCCATATGATGGGCGGCAATGGCTTCCACCACTGTGGACATGCCGACGGCATCGGCTCCCATGCGTTTGAGCATGCGGGTCTCTGCCGGGGTTTCCAGTTGCGGGCCAAGCACCTGCGCGTAGACGCCGCGTTCCAGGCGCAGCCGGTGTCTTTGGGCTTGTTCCGCGGCCAGGGCGACCAGCCGCTTGCTCCACACTTCGGTCATATCCGGGAATCGGTCCCCCCAGGCATCCACATTGGCGCCCGCCAGGGGAGAGAGACTTGTGAAATTGATGTGGTCCGTAATGCACATCAATCCCCCCGCGTCGAATTGCGGGTTGAGTGCTCCGGCTGCATTTGTGATGACGGCACTGCGAACCCCAAGGGCGGCTAGAGTGCGTATGCCCAGTGCCGCCGTGTCTGGTCCGTAGCCCTCATATAGATGGAAACGGCCGGAAAGCACTGCCACCTGTCGTCCGTGGACCATGGCCAGACGCAATTCCCCCTTGTGGCTTTGAACGGTGGAAACTGGAAAACCATCAATTTCCGCATAGGGGATGGTGGTTCCTCCCAGGTTGTCGGCCCATGTTCCCAGTCCTGTGCCGAGAATCACACCCACGCAGTCAGATTTTATGTCTATTTTTTCGGCTATGGACTCTTTGGCGGACTCCACGCTATGAAGGTTTTGCATAAGGGCCTCGTTATTGTTATATATTGTGGAAAGGGGCGTTTACTGAGTTGTTGGATATTGTCCGTAGTGTTCAATTTCTGTCAAGCAAGACTCCAGCGGGTATGACCAAATATGGATATCGCAACGCTTTTAGGCCTCGCAGTCGGTCTGACCATGGTTATTGGTTCCATCTTTCTTGGTGGAGCCTTGAGTTCGTTCATCAATATTCCCGGCTTGATGATCGTCGTTGGGGGAACGTTGGCCGCCATCAGTGTTGCCTTTCCATTTGAGGAGGTGGTGCAGGCTTTTTATGCGGGCATCAAAATTTTCGCCTCCAGAAAGGTGCGTCCCCGCGAAGTTGTGGACATCATGGTCAAGGTGGCGGAAATCAGCCGTCGCGAAGGCCTGCTCGCCTTGGAAAACATCCAGACGGAAAACGCCACTTTGAAAAAGTCCTGTCAGCTTATTGCAGACAACGCCGACCCGACGCTTATTCGTGACACTCTGCGTATTGAAATCACATCCATGAAACGGAGGCACAAAGTCGGGCAGGACGTGTTCAGGGGGCTGGCGGCATATGCCCCGTCATTTGGAATGATCGGAACTCTCATCGGCCTGGTGCAGATGCTTTCCCAGCTGGACGACCCCAAGTCTCTCGGCCCGGCCATGGCAGTGGCTTTGTTGACCACTTTTTACGGTTCGCTTATGTCCACGTTGTTGTTTTTGCCTATTGCCGGAAAGTTGCATGCCCGGACCATGCAGGAAATTCTGCATCTGGAGATTATTTTTGAGGGCGCAAAATCCATTCTGGAAAACAACAACCCTCGGCTTGTCTATGAAAAGCTGTCTTCTTTCATAGCTCCAAAGGAGCGCAAGTATGAAAGATGATCAGGGGCTTGGGCTGGAAGAAGAATCGCAGGATGAGCAAGGCGGCAACTGGCTCATCACGTATGCAGATATGGTCACATTGCTGCTGACCTTTTTTATTTTGCTTTTTTCCATGTCCACCCTTGATCAGACCGAATTCACGGATTCCTTTTCAGCCATCAAGCAGGCGTTGGCCGGAAAAAATGACAAACTGGCCACTTCGCGGATTACATCCAAGGAAACCAGCGTGCTGGTGGAGCAGGTCAAGCTGCGTCGCGATATCGAGCAACAGCAGAAAAAGGTCTATTCCGAAGTCAAATACCTGCAATCCACAAAGGGAATCAAGGGCGTGGTTACGGCCAAGCTGGACAAGGGCAAAATCACGTTGCGCATTCCCTCTTCTGTCTTGTTCGAACCGGGGAGTGCCACACTCAAACCCGAGGGCAAGCAGGTCATTTCCGTATTGAAGAATTTTTTTATCAAGCATTCTGACCAGATGATCAATATAAAAGGATACACTGACAATTCTCCTCACTCTGCAACCAGTAGATTTCACGATAACTGGGAGCTTTCCGCTATGCGGGCCGTCAATGTCCTGCGTCTGCTGGTGGGGCTGGGTATTTCGCCCAACCGTATGACTGCCACCGGATTGGCCGACCTGGATCCGCTTTTTCCGAACAACAGTCCGGAAAACAGGGCTCAGAATCGGCGGGTTGAATTTGTCTTGGAGAAGATTGTCGGGTAGGGTCCGCTCTGGCTTTGCGGCTTGACAAAGGTGGCGCTCTGGTTAAAACACCACAGCCTTTCAAACACTTTATGTGGTATTGCCGCAAGTTCCTGGCAAATAGTGCACTGCGGATTGCACGGATGAGGCGAACAGGCTGAGCGCGCAGTGAAAGGTTTCACATGGTGGCATTTTTCATGATGCCCTAAAATGAACGAATTCAATTGGACGCGATAGCGTAAGATATCACCGGCAGCCGGGGTGAGCGTCCACCCCTTGTAGGTTGCACGGTTCACAGATTCCGGCCCCGGGTGGTCATGCAACCGTATCCGTTGGTTCGGAACGGTCGGCCGCCGTTGGAGCAACCTAACGACCCATGGGAGACATCGCGTGAGTGCGACACGGCATAAGGTGCTTATCGCCAACAGAGGCGAAATCGCCATGCGGATTGCCAGAGCCTGCATCAAGTTGGGCCTGGATTTCGTGTGTTTGTTTACCAAGGAAGATGCCCAGTCCGGGCATCTGGATCTGGCCAGGGAACAGGGCGGCGAAAAATCCCTTTACCGGGTCAGTTCGTACCATGATGCCAACGAGGTCTTGTCCGTGGCAGACGAAGCCAGGGCTACGGCCATTCATCCTGGCTACGGTTTTTTTGCCGAGGATTACCGTTTTGCCAAACGTGTGGTGAAACGCAATCGACCGCTTATCTGGATAGGACCAGGCTGGCGGGTCATCCACGAGCTGGGTGACAAAATCAATACCAAACGCCTGGCCCGGGGGCTGGAAGTCCCTACGGTTCCAGGCTCGGACCGTCCTGTATATGATGAGATGGAGGCAGAACAGATTGCTTCTCATCTTTTCGCCTTTCAGGCCGAACAAGGATTCGACCAACACGTTGTTCTGCTCAAGGCCTCGGCTGGCGGCGGAGGCATGGGGATCGAAGAAATCGACAGCCTGGATCTGTTTCGCAGCACGTTCCGCAGGCTGCGAAATTACGCCAAACGGACATTTCAGGATTCCGGCGTACTCATCGAACAACGGATATTCGATTACAACCACCTGGAAGTGCAGATTCTGGGCGATGTGTCCGGCGACAATCACATTCACTTCGGAACCCGCAACTGCTCGGTTCAGAGCACCGGGCGTCAGAAGCGGGTGGAAGTCGCACCGGGTTTCGCACCCAGGGAATGGGGATACAGTTTCGATGCGGCCAAGGTGTTGGACGACATCACCCAATACTCCCTGCGTATGGCCAGGGAGGTCCGTTACAACAGCGTGGGCACATGGGAATGGATCGTCACCCCCAAGGGAGATCCCTTCCTCATGGAGGTCAACACGCGCATCCAGGTGGAAAACGGCATCTCCGGCATGATTTCCTCCATCAAGGGCGAAGGCCCTGTGGACCTTATCGCCGAACAGATACGCACCGCCCTCGGTCAACCTTTGGGATATTCCCAGAACGATGTCGATTTTGATGGCTTGAGCATTGAATATCGCCTTATCGCCGAAGACCCGGCCAATAAGTTTTCTCCCTGGTCGGGGGCCGTCGAGCGGTTCGAGTGGAAGGAACAACCTTGGTTGACACTGCATACGCAGGTTCCCACGAACAGAACCTACGACATCCCCACGGAGTACGATCCCAACCTTGCCTTGGCCATCATCAAGGGCAAAAATCTGGCCGAAGCCAAGACGCGCGGCATCGAGTTCCTCGATTCCCTTGTATTGGAAGGCCGTGACAAGTCCGGCGGTTTATTGCGTTCGAATATTGATTTCCTGCGTGAACAGACCGCCCATCTTCTTGAATTTTAGCCACCGTGAACACGATGGATATTGAAAAAAGAATAGAACGCCTCCAGGAGCGACTGACCTACATCAAGGACATTTTCGGCTCCAAGGAGAATGCAAATATCAAGTTGCTCGAATCCCGGCTTGCCGAGTTTCTCGGTCGGGAAAAGGGCTTGTCCGTGTCTGAACAGGTGAGGTTGGTCTCCCAGCTCGAAGACCTGTTCGCGTTTCTTGAAAAGAAGCTGGAAGCTGAGCTTACGCCCATGGACAGAGTGCGTATAGTCCGGCATCCACAACGCATCTGCCTCAAGGACATCCTGGAAAACGTCTACGACAACTACACGGAAATCGGTGGGCAGGACGAATGCTCCATTGATCCCAGCATGCTCATTGCCAGGGCGTACTTCACCCGGCGCGTGGGCAAAAAGATCATGAACCAGCCGGTCATGGTCATCGGGCAGGAAAAGGGACACGGGCAGGAGTTCCGCAATGGCGGATCGGTCAAACCCTGGGGCAATGCAAAGGCCCAGCATTATATGCAGGTGGCCGAGGTGGAAAATATCCCCATCCATACGTTTGTCTTTACCCCTGGTTCCTATCCTGTGGAGGATTATCCCGGAGCCGCCCAGCAGATCGCCAAGAATCTTTACGAGATGTCCGGTCTGCGCGTACCCATGGTGGCTGTTTTTTCCGAGGGCGGGTCCGGCGGGGCCGAAGCCATTGCCCTGGCGGACAAACGGCTGATGCTTTCGCACGGGTATTATTCGGTTATTTCTCCCGAAGGTGGAGCGGCGATTGAGGGACACACCCGGCAAGGGCAGCGTGTTCCTCCGGAGCTGATCGAGGAAACCGCCCGCAAACTCAAGATTACGGCGGAAGACTGCCTGCGTCAGGGGTATGTGGACCGTGTCATTCAGGAGCCGCCGCTGGGCGCGCGTTGCGATCATTATGATTTTTACAAGAATCTGCGTAATGAGCTCATCAATGCCACCAATCAGGTCGTGCTTAATGTCAGAGGCATGAAGCTGTTCCGGGCCATGGCGTTGAACCGGCGCAAAAAGGGAACAGCCAACAGCCTGGATGCGGAAAGCATTTTCGTTCGTTGGACCCTGAGTGCCGGGGCACGTGAACAACTGGTCTGGAAGCGTTGGCTCAAGTTTCGCAAACTCAGCCAGCACGCCTATATGGACAAGCGCACGCTCAGGGCCAAGTTCACTGCCAAGGGGCAGGATATCGCCTGGGCGTTGCATTCCTTTTTCCGGTACGATTTTTTGGGCAAACATCACAAAAAATGGAATCGGTTGATTGAGGAATTGGGCGCTGAAGTTCAGTTTGTTCAGAACAAGGTGAGTGCGCCGTTCAAGATGTTGCGCCAGCGTTTTGTTCCAACCTGCGAAGTTGTGGACAGCGAAGCCAAAAAATGTCTGACGGAATTGTCCAACCCGGAAGAAGGCATTGTGCTCAATGGCAACGGATGGAGCTACGCCAGTCCCCGTTGCCGCGAGGACAAGACCGTGACTTGCCCCAATGCTGCTACCCATGGATGCCTGGACCAATGGGCGCCGGATCTTTTTGGCGAATACGCCGGAGTCTGCGCTTATTGTGGGCATCATTTTCCCATGGAATACCAGTGGTATGTGAACAACGTTTTTGATCAGGGATCCATCTTCGAATTTAATCGCGAAATCGAATCCGGTAACCCGCTGAAATATGAAGGCCTGGACCAGAAGTTGGAACAGGCCAAGAAGAAGACCGGGCTTAAAAGCGCCTGTTCCACCTTCGAGGCCCGTATTGAGGGAATGAATGTGGTCGTGGCCATGCTGGTAGGTGCATTTCGTGGCGGCACTGTTGGGGCGGCAGAAGGCGAGAAGTTCATTCAGGCTGTGGAACGGGCGGAAAAAAAGCATTACCCGCTGCTGTCCTATGTGCATGGCACAGCCGGCATCCGTATCCAGGAAGGTACCAACGGCGTTATTCAGATGCCTCGCTGCACCATGGCCATCCGCCGGTATATCGAACGGGGCGGGTTGTATCTGGTGCTGTACGACACCAACTCCTATGCCGGGCCCTTGGCGAGCTTTTTGGGATGTTCCCCTTACCAGTTCTCGGTGCGATCGGCCAATATCGGTTTTGCCGGGCCGGGCGTCATCAAGGAGACGACGGGAACCGACATGCCCCCGGATTATCACCGGGCGGACAAGGCGCTGTCCCGCGGACACATCCAGGGTATCTGGGACAGGCGCGAAGTGCGCAAGAATCTGTATCAGGCGTTGCTGACCATGGGTGGCCGCAACCTGTATTACCGTTAGCAGACGTGTTGTCGTCTGTCCGTGCCGCACAGAGGGAGACTCTCGCATGATCAATGTCCGGGAACTGCTAGAGGAGATCAAGGCATCTCCATATAAGATGATTGAAATTGTCGCGCCCCACACGGGCCATATTGAATTCGTCGTCAATGAGCCGGGGGGCGATGTCGTCGGGCCTTCTGGGACGTGGAACGAGAAACCCGGAACCCTGTTGGCCAAGATTGAGCGGGAACGTAACGTGAAGCCCATCTGTGCCCCGGAAAAGGGCGAGGTGGAGCGCATCGAAAGTCAGTGGGCCGGAACGTTCGTGGAAGCGGGAACACCGCTTTTGACCATCCGTCATTTTCTTACCCGCAAGGAAGTCATTGACATTATTCTGAAAAAAACGCTGCATCTGTTCAAGGCACCGGAAAAAGCGAAATATTATTTTGTTCCGGAAATAGACAAGAAAATGCGCTCTTCCGGCAAGATGAGCGTGGCTGTTCACGACGGTATGGAATTGTTCATCATGTCTCGTATGAAGCGTGAAACCGGATTGCCCTACACAGGCCCGGAAGGTCAGATCTACGCCGTGTATTTCAAGCACAACCAGAATGTGGATAGTGGGGACCCCCTGATAGGAGTCTGTCCCGGCGATCAGCTGACCATGATTCAGGAGGTTGTGGCGAGAGTACGCAGTGAGTGGGATGAAGACGAATAGCCTTATTTTCCGCGGGCCGTGGCTGCGAGTTGATTTACTGTCCTTATTCGGAGTATGTCTCTGAAAGTAAGGTTATCGGGATTCTGTGCGCGATACTGATGAACCTGTAAGTGCGTTCATTTACTCGCAACCACCGGAAGTCTGATTGTCGGACCGGGACTCCGTTTTTCATGACATATGAACTGCGGATACAGACCAGGGAGCGCTAAGGGTGGCCAGGTTCCATTGCAATTCATGCGGCTTGGAAAAAAGTGTGCCGGACAAATACGTCGGACGGACCGTCGGTTGTCCCCGTTGCAAGGCGAGCGTTATCATTGCGCCGGAGGTCGGTTCTTTGGAGAGCGACGCGCTGGAATCGGCTTTGGGGGCCATACCGGACGACGATGCCCGGCTTGATCCGCCACGCGTTCCAGGGGGAAACAAAAAATTCCGTCTGGACGCCGACAGGGGAGATGAAAACGAGTCTGATAGCCACGCCATGCCGTCGCGTGTGGAAAGAGATCTGGTTTCTTTTGATCCCGCCATGTACGATGCCGCAGAAGGCACTGACGCTCCGGAAGGGGACGAGGATGATGACTATCCATCCTTCCCCACCGGACCGGCCATTCCATTGACCGAAGACGATCCGACAGTTCCTGTGCGGGTTTCCCTTTTCGACGGTTCCATTCTAAAAAATATTTTGGTCGGAATTCTCGGGGCCATGAACACCATTGCCTTTGTTCTGGCCATTGTCGTGTTTATTTTCGGGCCTGTTGCCGGAAGCGGTGACATGTCCCGTGCCATGAGCATGGGCTTTATCGGGGCCACATTGGTTTGCCTTGTCATTGCGCTTAATTCTCGGATTCCTTTTGCCCTGGGGGGACCAGAAACAGGTTCTGCTGCCGTTTTGGGGCTTCTCGCGCTGGACGTGCACAGGCGCATGTCCTCGCTTTACCCGGGGGATGTCGTCTTCCCTACCATTGCCGCGTCCGTGATTCTATGCGGAATTGTTGCGGGCCTTATCGTGTATTTTTTGGGCAAGGCGGGCATGGGACGCTGGGTGCGTTTTATTCCGCACCAGGTTGTCGGCGGACTCATGGCCGGCGTGGGTGTTTTTTATTTGCGGGGCGTGCTTTCCGCCTACAGCGATGGCATGCCTGTATATGAACGCTTTTTGAGCCGGGGAGGGCTGGACGGGTCGATCCAGTGGGTGGCAGCTCTTGGTTTCGGTGTTGTCCTGTTTGTAGCTCTGCGACGGTTGCGTCGATACTATGTCCTTCCGGTTCTGCTTCTGACAGGAATAGGTGCATTTTACGGCTGGTGTCTGTTTTCCGGCCTGGACAGGTCCTCTGCCTATCAGCAGGGATGGCTGTTCCAGGGGTTTGCCTTTGATCACTTTTGGGAAATTTACGATGTCGCTTTTCTGCGTGGCATCCATTGGGACGTGGTCAAGACGATCATGCCCTTTGCCGCGGCTTTGGCTGGACTTATTGCCTCCATGCTCATGCTCAAGGTCACAGATATAGAAACCGACACCGGGCATACGGCCAGCATGGATTGTGAATTGTGCGCTGTGGGGCAGGCCAATATCATAGCCTCCCTTGCAGGTGGCATATCCGGATCGCTTTCGCGGGGACGGACCCTGTCCAATGCCAGCGCTGGAGCCAGCAGCCCCCTGGCCGCTGTGGTGACAGCTGTTTTATGTGGCGGTGCGTTGTATTTCATCGGGCAGGGGCTGGCATACATTCCACAGTTTATCCCGTTTGGAATGCTGGTTTTTTTTGGTCTTAAACTGTTGGCCCGCTGGCTGGTCGATACCTGGGGCATGTTCACCCGCAAGGACGATTACGCCGTCTTGTTCATCATCTTTCTGCTGACCGTCAGTCAGGGGCTGATGCTGGGGATGGGCGTGGGGGCGGCTCTTGCCGTGTTCGTGCTGGTCAGCCGGTACGGAAAGGTCGATGTCGTCAAGTTCACGTTGTCCGGTGCGACCAACCACAGCAATGTGGACCGGGCTCCTTCGCAACTGGCCATTCTCAACCGCAAAGGGGCACAGATTTATATCATGCGCCTTCAGGGATTTGTTTTTTTGGGGGCCATGTACACGTTGGTTCGGCGTATTCGTGAACGAATAGCCGACCCGGACCAGATGCAGCTTGAATTCGTGATCCTGGATTTTCGTTTGGTCAATGGGCTTGATTCTGCCGTAGCCATCGGATTTCGCCAGATGAAGCGCATGGCTCTGGAACACGGTGTCTCTCTTATTTTTACAAGTATTCCCTTTGAAGTGGAACGCCAATTGGAAGAAGGTGGTTTCAGCCTGAACGAACCGGACGGCTCCTGCCGTACCTTCGTGGATTCCGATTTCGCCCTGGAGTGGTGCGAGGATCGTATTTTGGAAGCTGAGGACGCTTTGCAGGTGCGGGAAAAAACCTTGCAGGAATTGTTGGCCGGAGGATTTCCCAAGGCGGAGGACATCAATCTGCTCATGAAGTTTTTGGAGCGCGTTGAAGTACGCAAGGGACATTATGTGTTCCGTCAGGGAGATGCGTCGGATGCCATGTATTTTGTGGAATCCGGCATGGTCAATGTGCAGTTGGAGCTGGAAGGCAATAAAATATTGCGTCTGAAGAAAATGGGGGCTGGAACCGTGGTTGGTGAAATGGGCATCTATACGGATGCGCCCCGTTCAGCCTCTATTGTGGCGGCTGAGGATTGTATCTTGTTCCGTTTGTCCAAGAAAATGTTGGCGAGCTTGCAGGTCACCCAGCCGCACCTTGTGTCCGACGTGCATCGATTTGTCGTGAACCTCCTTGCCGGACGCGTCTTTGAGGCCAATCTCAAGGTTCGCGATCTGCTTAAATAAGGCTTGATGGGGAATACCATGGGAAAAATTTTGCAGATTCGGGTCACGGCCCAGACCTTCAAAAAAGAAGATGTGGAGAAGCAATGGCCTAAGCTGTACGCTGTGGCCTGGCCTAACGCCCCCAGGGGAGTGCGCCAGCCTGGCGGTGTGTCTGAGATGGTGGACGAGCTTGAAGACCAGTTCCGATTTGGTGAGATTGCGGTAGACGTGAAGGCCGAGTTGGGAAAAGCACTTCCCGCATTGATGTCATGCAAGACAAAAATGCAGGAAGCACTGGCCGATTGGGACCCGGCAACGGCTGATAGCTTGAGCTACCAGCTGGAGGACTTGCTCTCCGACCTTGAATCTGACATGCCTAAAATTTAGTGATTGGCGCGGAGTATGCCACTTTTTGAAGTGGCTGTGCTGCACAGGTAAATAAACCGCGGTTTGACGTAAACAGGTTCCGAACCGTGGAAAGAACAGACGTCATCAGCATGTTGTTGCGTCATACCACAAGGAGAACATTATGGCTGGCAGCCTGAATAAAGTTATGCTTATCGGGCGGATGGGAGCGGACGCCAAATTGTCCTATCTTCCTTCCGGCTCTCCCGTTGCCAACTTCAATATCGCCACGGACGAATCCTATAAGGACAAGCAGACCGGGGAACGTGTAGACCGTACCGAATGGCATCGTATTGCCGTGTTCGGCAAGAGTGCTGAATTTTGCGCCAATTATTTGGGCAAGGGAAGGTTGGTGTATGTGGAAGGCCAGATCAAGACCCGCAAATGGCAGGATCGAGATGGGCAGGACCGATACACCACTGAAATTGTAGTTGATATGTTCCGGGGACGAGTTGAAGGTCTGGACCGCGCCCCGCAGGGGGGCGATCAGCCCGGCGGCGGGTATGAGGACCAGGGGGTATATGGCGCTCCTCAGGGAGGACAGGCCCAACGTCGCCAGCAATATCAACAGCAACAGCCGCAGGAAGAGGACATGGGGCCAGCATTCCCCAGTGAGGCCAGTGGGATGGACGATGTGCCGTTCTAGACTGCCTGACATAAGATTCCAAAGCTGTATCTTTTGGAAAATATTGAATTGAAAAATGGCGCTTGCAACATGCAGGCGCCATTTTTGGTTGTTTGCGGGGAATTTTTTTCCGAAGTAAAGGCCCAAACGCTTCTGACCTGATTTTACGAGAGAAAAGCAGCTGCCGTATTATATGGCTCAAGGAGTGCGGAAGCTTTGAGACGAAAGATCCGCATAGGTCTGTCGCGCTGCTTAATTCCGGTGTGGCTGGGGATGGTTGGGGGATGAAAGGTCTGGGAAAGGAAATTGGGAAAACCGGGAGAATCCGCAGCAGGGCTTCCCCCGGTGGAAAAGTTAATGCTTGTGATCGTGGGGATGGTCGTGCCCGTGAACATGGTCGTGAGCGTGGTCATGCTCCGTGTGCTCATGCTCATGCACATGGTCGTGTGAATGTGTATGTGTCATGCCATCGGCATGGCTGTGTTCGTGTTCGTGAGAATGGGGGTGATCGTGGCTGTGTTCCGCATTATGGGAGTGTTCCAGGTCACGCTGCATTTTTTCGTACCGGGTCTCTTTTTTGGGACCACAACCGCAATTATCGCACATAACCGCCTCCTTGCCGTCTTTGGTGTTTGTGTCTACGTAATACGTATTGGAAAAAGAAGTGTCTGTCCAGTGTGATGTACGTTGGGTTTATACCACGGGAGGCAAGTAGGGAAGGTTGCGACTGTCCTGAAACTGCATGCTGCGTGGGGGCATGTGGCTACGCGTGCTAGGGCCAGGAGCCGCGTTCAAGGAGTCAGGAAACTCTCTTTCGTGGCGAAGGCTCTTCCGATGCAGCCATGCGCACGATTACGGTCACATGTTCTCCGGGCAGAGCGCCAAGAAATGCGCCGATAGTCGCTCCGGCAGCCACGCCCAGATGTGCGGTTTCAGGAGACCAGACAATAAGTTTGAAGACAAGCCCGCAGAAAGCGCCAGCAAATGCTCCAAGGACGGATCCGTCTATGGAGGCGTCTCCTTCGTCCAGAGGTAAGTGCCGTATCCACAATACCGTATTGCGTAGCAGACTACCGCAGAGTGCTCCCATGAAGGAGCCGACCATCACCAGAAACACTCCGGTCAGACTTTGAAAAAAAAGATTGGACACGGGGCGAAGAAGCAACATGTCGTCCAGAATTGCGGCCAGGGCGCCCAAAACCGCGGCCAGCCAAAAGCATTTGTGCCTGGTCTTGACGAGGGCCATGGTTTCCAGGGCCTCATAGGAGTCGACGGTTCTGGTCGGATTCAATCCCTTTCCATTCATGAAAAACTCCTTCTCAATAGACAATAAGCATTGTTTTCGAAGCGTGTATTTTTTTTCGGCGGTTTTATTAAAAAGTTTAGCAATGATATGAAATAATATAGGCGGGTTCGGGGACCCTTCGAGGGCGACGTGGTTGACGGCATTGGACAGCGACAGTGCTCTCAGGTAGGAGAGCAGGCGGTACATCATGGGAGGACACGATTTGAAACCTGGATACGACTTCGCGCGTCGCGCTGATTTTTGGGCCCTGGTGATCATTTGTGCAGGAACTATTGCCCGGCTGTGGATTGTTGCCAGCGGACAGCTCAACCTTGTGCAGGATGAAGCGCAGTATTGGGATTGGACGCGTCATTTGCAATTGACGTATTATTCCAAAGGCCCGCTGATCGCCTGGATCATACATTTTTGGACATCGATTTTCGGGGATACGGAATTGGGCGTGCGTTTCGGGGCCTTGTTTGGTTCCGTTCTCACCCAGGTGGTCATATATTGCGGATTGTCCAAAATGTGGAAGCGACCGGTCGTCGCTTTGTGGACCTTGTTTATCGCCAACACCGCTCCGTTTTTTTTGGCCTCGGGCCTGCTTATGACTACGGACAATCCGTTTGTCCTGTGTTTCGGTGTCTGCATCTTCTGTTTGCATGCAGCTGCACAGGGGCGCGAGGGCAGGGCGACGACATGGCCATTCGTCTTCATGGGACTCTTTCTGGCATTGGGTATTCTTGCCAAATATACCATGCTGGGCTTTCCTCCTCTTGCGTTCTTTTTCGGTCTTATTATGGCCTGGAGAAAGGAATTGCCCCAGGGGTTTTGGAGGCGCTTTTGGGCCTCTTTGTCCTTTGGGATCGCTTTGGGGTTCCTGCCTACCTTCATCTGGAATGTGCAGCATGATTTTGTAGGGTATAAACATGTTTTTTTTCTTATCGGAGTTTCAGGCAAGGATGCCGGACAATTGATCCGATTTGATCGCTTTCCAGACTACATTGGAAGCCAGGCCGGATTGATCACCCCGTGGTGGCTTATCTTCATGCTTTTGGGCGGTGCGCAGGCAGTGCGTAATTGTCTTGGAATCGCTTCTGTCAAGGACGGACATGGGGCAGATATGGGGCTGGATTTTCAGAAATCCTTGTTGCTTGCCGTATTTTTCTGGCCCATCTGGTTGTTTTTCCTGGCTTGGAGTTTTCACTCCAAGGTGTTGCCCAATTGGTCTGCAGTCAGCTATGTGGCTGGGTTCATTCTATGCGGTTTTTATTTTGACTGGTTCTGGCGGCAGAGTGTGTCCCGGTGGGCACGGTACAAGAGAGTGTGGGTGAGTCTGGGCATACTTGTTTTTTTGGTGCTCCATTTCAGTTACCTGCTGCCGCTGCCTGATGCTGTCAACCCGCTGCACCGTGTCAAGGGATGGACCGATCTTGGAAGCAAGGTGCACGAGTTGCAACAGACAGAGTTTGAAGATCCGTCCAAGGTGTTCATCTTTTCCGATCTCTATGACATGACCGCGGCCTTGGCATTTTATGTTCCCGGACAGCCTCGCACATATTGCGCCTGGCTGGACAGGCGCATGAACCAATACGATATGTGGCCCGGGCCGCAGGACAAGAAAGGCTGGAATGCAATTTACGTTGCCAAACGGTTTCATGACATCCCGGAGAAGGGCGTGGACAAAATGTTCAAGCATGTTTCCCCCCCCATTAAATATCAAACAACCTTCAAGGGGAGTCCTGCCAGAAAATTTACGATATTTTTGTGCTATGATTATAACGGAACATGGCCCAGGGACAACAGCGGACAATTTTGATTCTGATTGGCATTGCTTTCTATATGACAGAACATTTGTTCTCGGTCATATTTGTTTTTTATGAATGCGTTCTGTTCGGAAAATTGAACAAAAGTTGTCAGAATTATATTTGATACAAATATAACACTGACAACTTTTTGTTTTTTAGTATGTTTTTTCAGGCTATTGAGGTTCTATTGCTGATGTTCTGTCATTTTTTCCCTAGTTAATCCTACTTGCTGCCTGCAACAAGTGAGCTTACTCATGTAAGTGAGGAACATTAACTTGTGCCGTCGGGGGGCACCAGTCGTTTTTTGTGCGTATCCGGCGATCCCGTATTCTGTGATGCGCACAAGGGGGAGAGGGACAGCTTATGAATGACCGTCGCATCCAACCACGTGTCGCCATTGACATCGATTTTTGCATGCTCTCTCATCGTGACGGGGCGGAATTGGTCGCCCTTATCAAGGATATCAGCCGTGATGGGCTTTGCGTCGAGTTGGCGGCTGGAGACTTCATGGATTTGATCATCGAGGGGGATGCTGTCACATTGTCCGAGTTCCCCGAGCAGATGATGCTATCCACCTCGTGCGTTCTAGGACAAATCGCATGGCGGAAAGGCGATTACTGTGGAATCTCTTTCCTTGCTCCACTTCCGGCCGAACATGATGCACTGCTTTATTATCGGGACCGGCAGGCTGATTTGTCGCCTTTTGGAATGGCGTCGTAGCTGCGTCTTGTCCATTTTGTGGTGGGTACGCCGGCCTTTCAGAAGGAAATTGAAAGGCCGGCTTTTTTTTTGAAAAATTACTTGTAAAAAATCCTAAATAGGATTAAATACTAAAAACACGAAACGGAATTGTTCCGTATGTTCTGGAATACCTCGGCCAATTTCGCTATAAGGAAATTATTTTTAAATAGCTGCTTCGTCATGGAGCAAGCAAAACGGAGGTTTTGTCATGTCTACTGGTATGCCGCTTCTTGGAGACTTGTTCCCAGAAATTGATGTCGTAACTACGCATGGTAAAATGAAGCTTCCCCAGGATCTGAAAGGTAAATGGTGGGTCCTGTTCAGCCATCCTGCCGATTTTACTCCGGTCTGCACGACTGAATTCGTTGCCTTCCAAAAACGGATGGACCAATTCCGCGAGTTGGGATGTGAGCTTGTCGGCATGTCTATTGACCAGGTTTTCGCCCACATCAAATGGGTGGAGTGGATCAAGCAGGAGTTGGGCGTTACGATTGAATTTCCCATTATCGCCGACCATGGTCCAGTCGCCAACAGGCTTGGGCTGGTGCATCCTGGCAAAGGCAGCAATACGGTCAGGGCCGTTTTTGTCATTGATCCGGAGGGCAGGTTGCGACTGATGATCTACTACCCCCAGGAAATTGGCCGTAATATGGATGAGATCGTTCGTGCGGTGAAGGCGCTGCAAACGGCGGATGACAAGGGTGTTGCAATCCCTGCGGATTGGCCCAATAACGAGCTGATCAAGGACGGAGTAATCGTGCCGCCGGCCATGACCGTGGCGGATGCGGAAAAGCGGGCTGGGCAGTACGAATGCTACGACTGGTGGTTCTGCCACAAGAAACTGTAGAATCTTCACGCATTTCAGGGGGCCGCAAGGCCCCCTCAGGTTGCTGACAAGGACCCGATAGCTGCGTTGCTTTAAAAATCTCGCATATCAGGGGCTACGAGTCGCCCGTGAGTTTTTTTCGCGTTTTGCTCACAAAACCTGATCACCAGTCTGTCAAATTGTACTTTGTAATCAATCTGAGGGAGCCGAAAGGCTCCCTTTTCGTGTAACTTGACAGTTGGAGATTTAACAGGCAGGTCCGGCCCTGTTTCGACGTTCTTCAGCCTTTTGCCGGGAGTTGCCATGCACATCGTTCTTTATGAGCCGGAAATTCCGCCCAACACAGGCACTATTGCCAGATTGTGCGCAGCCACACAAACGCATCTTCATCTCATTGAGCCCCTGGGGTTTTCCCTTGAAGACAGGTACCTGAAACGTGCCGGTTTGGACTACTGGCCTCATGTGAAAGTGAGTGTCTGGATGGATTGGGAAAAGTTTTTGCAGGCGATGCATCCCGGGCGCTTGGTGGCAACCAGTGCCAAGGCGGGAGCAAGTTACTGTGATTTCAGCTATGAACCTGGGGACTTTTTGGTTTTTGGTCCGGAAACCAAGGGGTTGCCGTCGCATATTATTGAGCAGACCGTGCACCATGTGCGTATTCCTATCTGGGGAAAGGTGCGCAGTCTCAATATCGCAAATGCGGCCAGTGTTGTCTTGTACGAAGCTTTTCGGCAGACAGGGGAGCTTGCCGGTCGGTAATTTTATTGCATGAATATTGGTGGAAGTGTTGAAATAAAAAGCCCTTGTTTTTGGGCAAGGGCTTTTGTTTTTGGACGTTTGGGATAGTTTCTCTCAGGTTATTTGAGATCCAGCTTTTCCTTGACCAGGTCCTTGGCCCGCAGAGCCAGTTTGCTGATTTCCGGCTTGGAGATCTGGTCGTCCGCGCCCACAGCTTCTCCCTTGTGTCGAAGTTTGTCTGTGATGAGTGAGGAAAAAAGCATTACTGGCAGGTCGCGAAGCACCGAGTCGGCTTTGATTTTTTTGGTCAGGTGGTGTCCGTCCATGGCTGGCATTTCAATGTCCGCCACAACGACTTGCACGTAGTCGGTCACTTTCCGTTTTTCCTGTTCAGCCTTGCTCTTGATTTCAAGCAACCGTTCCCAACATTCAAGTCCATTGCTGGTTATTTCAACTTCGAAGTTGGCTTTTTCCAGCAGATCACGGAGCATTTCCCGGATAAGGGCTGAATCGTCCGCAACCAGGGCGCGGTAGCGTTCCCCCTGGCTGAAATCAATGCTTTCATCCAGCCTCAACCCCAGTTCGGGGTTGAGCTCGGCCACGATTTTCTCCAAATCCAGCAAAAAAACAATGCGGTCTTTTATTCTGACAACGCCCGTGATGGAATTGTTTGAAAATTGCGCAACATAATTGTTCGGAGGTTCGACCTCCTCCCAACTGATGCGATGAATCCGATTGACACCAGAAACCATGAAGGCGGTTGTTACTTGGTTGAATTCCGTAACGATGACCTTGGGGGGTTCATGCTCAATGCGTTCTTTTCCCAGCCACATGGACAAGTCCACCAGGGGAATGACATGCGAGCGGAGGTTGAAAG
Organism: Desulfovibrionaceae bacterium; assembly: GCA_963665185.2. GTDB lineage: Bacteria > Desulfobacterota > Desulfovibrionia > Desulfovibrionales > Desulfovibrionaceae. The sequence goes on from CAXXPO010000018.1 coordinate 145,072, forward strand.
CCCCAAGAACAGAGGGGTGGTTGACATGGGGAAGTTCGGTTATCTTTGGGAGTCGAATTATCTCAAGCACTTTGGCCACGTTGACGCCATAGTATCCCTGATATTCCTTGTCACTGGATGCTTCTGGTTCGTCAATGTAGAACTCAACGATTTCAAGCTCGTTGGTTCCCGCTTCAAGAAGTATGTTTGTTTGGGCCATGATGTCTCCTGCTGCTGATCCCAATGAAATCATCGGTTACAGCTATAGTCCTTTCAGAAAGTGTTCCACCTCGTCAATGATTTTTGCAGGAGTCGACGCGCCAGCCGTCAATCCTACATGGCTGACTCCGTGCAGACATTCAGCCTGAATGTCCTTGACGGTTTCAATATGCAGCGCGGGCGTTCCCGTATCCGACACTACCTGGGCCAGCCTGCGGGTGTTTCCACTTTCGAATCCTCCCACGACAATAACGAAATCCACGATTTTCGCCAGCTCGATGGCCTCGTCCTGACGGCTCTTGGTTGCGTTGCATATCGTGTGGAGAACCTGGACGTTTTGGGTCTTGCTGGCTTGAAGTTCTTCTGAAATCAGTGAAAAAATCGCCTTGTCCTGGGTTGTCTGGGCTGCCAGGCAATAGGCCTCGTCGTGCATGAATTTGAAGTTGTCCAGTTCCTTGCGGCTGCCGAAGACAAAAGCTCCCGAGGAGGCATAGCTGAGCAGTCCCTTGACTTCCGGGTGATTTTCCTCACCAAAAAGCAGGACTATTCGTCCCTCCGCAGCGCAACGGGCAATGGAAAGTTGCGCCTTTTTCACTTTTGGGCAGGTGGCATCAAGTACAACCACATTGCGGTCGGCAAGCTCCTGCTCAACCTGAAACGGAACCCCATGCGCCCGGATTACGACTTTGGCTCCTGAGGGGATATCTTCCGGGGTAGTGGCCACGCCTACGCCTTTGTCTTTGTATGACTGCAAGACCTGCGGATTGTGGATGATTGGTCCCAAGGTGAACAATGGGTTTCCCTGGTCGGCGTTTACAACGGCATCCAGTTTGCGCAGGGCGAGGTCAACCCCCATGCAGAAGCCTGCGGTTTTTGCCTTGGTCACGATCATTCTTGAACTCCTGGCTGAGCAGTGAGGCTGTCCTGATTTTCCGGGGCAGGATGCTGCAAGTTTTCAATGTCCTTGATAATGTCCAGCAGATCGTCCCACTGGGTACAGGATGTTATGCGCTGGCGTATGGCTCGCGCGCCGGGCAGATGTTTCACGTAACGCGGGATGATGCTGCGCATGCGGTACATGGTGCGCAGTGCGTCGCCGCACTGTTCTCGGATGAGTTCCGCCTGCCGGAGAGCCATGCAGGCGATGTCGCTGCCAGTGGTGCGCGGTGGGTCTTCACCTCGCATGAGGGCATTGAATTTTTGAAAAACCGCCGGGTCGCCCAGCGCACCGCGAGCGAACATGAGGGCGGCAGCATTGGTCTGTTCAAGGCAGCGAATTCCATCCTCAGCGGTGAAGAGATCCCCGGAGGCGATCACTGGAATGTCCACCCTTTCAACAAGCCGTTGGATATATGTCCAGTCCGAAAGGCCGGAATATCCCTGGCGCGCGGTGCGAGGGTGCAAGGTAATCCAGCCTGCGCCCATGTCGGCTATTTGGGGGCCGATTTCCAGACAGTTGATGTGCTCCGTGTCCCACCCCAGGCGGATTTTTACTCCGACATTGCCGGGCCCCGCCCGGTCCACCATGACCTTGACGACTTTGTACAGGTTGTCGGGGTCACGCAACATGACGGCTCCACTGCCGGATTTGGCAACCTTTGGGACGGGACAGCCTGCATTCAGATCAAAGTACGTGAAACCGCGTTCCATGAGGTAGCCCATTGCCAGGCCAACGTATTCGGCTTCTGCGCCGAACAGTTGAACCACGAGCGGGGCGTCTTCCTGTGCTGTGGCAACCAATCGGGACGTGGCAGTGGTGCCGAAGAGCAGTCCTTTTGCACTGACCATTTCCGTGACGCAGACCGAAGCTCCAAGCTCCCGGCAAAGCAGCCGGAAGGGCAGGTCCGAGTAACCTGCCAGCGGGGCCAGCCATGGTTTGTTCGGGGCTATGTTCAGGGATGAAAAAGTTGCAGTCATGATGCTATTTGGAAAAATTCCTGTTTTGCTTTGGGTGGTTGGAGAATAATGTTTTGTCCCTGCTTGTCAAAGAAAAAGGCAGGCTGCAAAGGAACAATATTCATGGCGGCACGCTGTTGGAAATTGGGGCGCTCGGTCCAGGGATGGGAATCTTGAGGTCACAGATTTTCCGGAATGTGGGAAAATCAGATGGAACTGGAAAAGAACGTGTTCAGAGAAGGCTGAGGGGATAGAAAATACTGCATTATTTTTGTTGTTTTGCCATGCATGGGCAGAATTCCGAGGCAATTGACTTCCATGTCTGGAAGGAGGGTGGAGGCAAGTTTATGAACGCGTCCGACCATGGGGTAATCCTTTGGATTGTCGAGTAATATCCGGTAGCTGGTTCTGGGATATTTCAGCAGGAGTCTGGCTTGTCCATGGCGACCAGGCGCGGGTTCAAAATCGATGACGATTTGCCAGAGGCGCGGTGCTGTTGCGTCCGGGGGCGGATTTCCCGCGGGAATGGCAAGGCACTCTGCTCCGCCGGTCTCGGCAAACAGATCGGGCAGCCATCGGAAGAAACCCGGTTTGTCTTCAAAAAGTTTTAAATTGATGTGCGCTTCCAATTCCAGCATGTGGGCGCATCCTGCCTGCACCTCCGGGTGTCCTTTGGGCAGGGCGGCTACGCTTTGAGCGTAACCGCGCTTGTGTTCGGCAAAGAGTGCGGCAACGCTATGCAGTGGCCCCGGCCAGGAAACGGGGGCATCCTTCATGTGCTTGAGGACGACAACCGGATCCAGGGATTCTATGCGGAAAGTGTGTACAGATCCTTCCGGGACCGGACCGCCCAGATCGACCAAAAGTTCGTCCCCATGAATATTTATCCAGTGCAGGCCTTCGGGATCGCGTCCGACAACGCGGCCGCGGACTATCTGGCCTATTCGGTGACGAGCACGGAACGAAGTGATGCGCTGCTGCCTGTTGGATGTCCCGCCGGATTTTTCGCCGATATGCATGGTAACGTTGTCCGAGACGGGAGGCGGCTAGAGTCCGGCCTGTTCGATAATCAATTCGACTTCTTCCACGGACAGTCCTGTGGCTCTGGCAAGTTCTTGCGACGATTTTCCGCGTTTACATCCGGTGACGACGATCTCCCGCAAAAACTGTGGAGATTTGCAGACTTCCTCGGCTTGTTTGAGTAGGCGCTTCATGTCCGCCGCTCTGCTTTCGAGTTGCTGGTCGAGTTTGGATAGTTCGCTTTGGCGTTGCTCGAACGAAGCCACGATCTCCTGTTCCAGTTGTGCATTAAAACGCAGTTTGTTGAGCAGTTCTTCCTGTTTGCTCCGTAGTTTGGAAAGGACGGCTTCGCTTTGGCGCAGACGCAGGAAAAAGACAGCCACCATGAGCAGCAGGAGAACTTCGGTGATACTGAGAACGAGAAGTAACCAATCTGTATTGAGCATGGGAAAGAGCCGATCCTGTTCAGACTTTTATATTTAGAATATTTCCGGACCAGGGAGAAGCGTTGGACGCCGTGGGAACGTCGTCATCTTCTTTTTGGGATTCCTCTTTTGGGGTAAAGCCTTGTTGCTCCTGGTGGTTCCGTTGCTTTTGTTTTTCTTTTACCTTCCGCGTGGCTTCGGTCTGATGGACCTTTTCAACTTGTTCTCGGCCTTGCTGGGCGGTTACCAGGGCGTTTTGGAACAATAATGTCTTCTGCACTCCCGGGTGGGAGTGCTCGGCTGTCGCAATCTTGGAAAGATGCGGCAGCTGTGCAATCAGTGTGGTGAGATCAATTCCACCTGCCATTACTGCACCAGGTACTTCTCGACCAGCAGTGTGTCCAGTTGCGATTGGCCGAGGTATTTGTTGATGACGGCCAGAATGTCCTTTTTAAGGAGTTCCATATTGTTCGTATCGGCCAGAAACTCAAAATCCTTATTGCTGAGATAATAAAACACGGCATCCCGCAGGACAAGCATCTTGATTTCAATTTCCCTTTTTGCCGCCGTATTTGTCGTGGTTATGGAAAATTGACAGTGAATGAACCGGACCGTGCCGTCGGTTTGTTCCTTTTCCACCCAGAATGGCTCAAATCGAACCGGGTACTCCTGAAGTTCAGGCTCGACAGGTGTTTCAGCCGGCTGCGTTTCTTTTACTGGTTTTATCTCTTCAACAATTTTTTCATCGCTGGGAAGCAGCCAGATCTTGATGGGAATGGCCAGAATGATCACAAAAAGAACAAGCAGACCGAGAATGACTTTGCGGTTTTTGAGAAGGGCGGCCAGGGATACACGTTTTTTTTCTGGCTGATCCTCTGGTTGCTCCACCTCGGCCGATTCTTCTTCCTCTTCTTCCTCCTCCTCTTCCAGAAAAGGGGCGTCATCAAGGTCGAGTTCGACTTTTTGCAGGGCGCGCGGAACGTCATCTCCGGCATCGGCTTCGCTGTCATCCAGAGCGGCCTTGCCTTCAATTTCCTCTTCTCCGAGGCCATCCAACGGATCGTCGGTGCTCAGGTCGTCTTCAGGAGAAATCATTCTTTGTTCACAGCCTGCCCAGAGTGAAAAGAGTCATGAAAATGTGGTTACGGCGTGGGGCATTTAAAGTTCTGAATGGACCGTGCCCGTTTTTTGTTCGCTGTCCAGCGGGTATGCACGCCGGATTTGCAACAAGTTTCCAAAGGGCGCTTTTAAGAAAGTTCGTTCAGCCCGTATTGGTTTCGAAATTTTTTGCGCAGTTTTTCCAGGGACTGGGAATGAAGCTGCGAAACCCTTCCTTCCGTGATGTCCATGACTTCGGCGGTTTCCCGCATGTTGAGCTCCTCGCCGTAGTAAAGGGACAAAACAAGCTTTTCCCTTGGGGTTAATTCATCAATGAGCAAAGCTATCTTGTCAACGATTTCACGGAATGAAGCATTCTGGTAGGGATCGTTTTCCTGTGAAGCCTGTTTCAGGGAGGCAAGATTTTCGCTGACAGCCTCAATGCTCACGCAAACCTGGTTCTGGAGAATGTCCAGGGCTTGATCGACTTCACGGGCATCCATGCCGGTTTCTTTGCAGAGTTGTTCCGTGGTCGCGGAATCGCCGGTTTCTGTTTCGATTTTTCGGATGCACTCTTCAAGGGTGCGGATACGGTGGCGCATGCCACGCGAAAACCAGTCCAGCCGGCGGAGTTCATCGAGCATGGCCCCTTTGATGCGGCTTTCCGCGTAGGTTTCAAACTTGAAGCCTCGCTCTGGTTCAAATTTCTGCAATGCCTCCATCAAGCCCAAAGACCCCGCGCCGAGCAGTTCGGACAACTCAACGGAGCGAGGCAGTTTGGCCTTCAGGCGCAATCCTATGATTTTAATCTTCGGGGCGTAGTGTCGAACGACCTGATCGCGTTCTCTTGCCGTCAGTTCATCCCAACGCGCCCGCCCACTGTCAAGATCAAGCCACGGATTGCTCCTGGAAGAGGAGTTTTTTCCAGAAGAACTTAATGTTTCCATCCAGTTGTGTGGTTGCCTTCCAGTTGTTTATCGAAGCGGCCACCTGCCGGACTGCCCGGCTGGCAGGAGCTTCGGGAAAAAGAGCGCAAAATGGTCTTTGCTGTGTCACGGCCTTGCGTACGGCCGGATCCCTTGGAATCCATCCGACCATGTCCAAAGATACGCCGCCAAGAAACTGGTCGCAAGCCTTGTACAATGTTACATAAATATTTCTTGCTGTTTTGGCGTCGTCCGCGAGGTTTATGAGAATTTTGAACCGGTCCACGCCATGATTATTCTTGAGAACCTTGATAACGGCGTATGCGTCGGTCAAAGACGTCGGTTCAGGTGTGACCACGAGCAGTCTTTCCTGCACTGCCAGGTTGAAATACAAAACATTGTCGTTGATGCCTGCGCCAGTGTCCACCAGCAGGAAATCAACTTCATTGTCCAGCGTGTCCATAGCTTCGAGAAGCTCAAGTTTCTGCCCCGTATCCAGCGAGAGCATTTCACTGACCCCGGAAGCTGCCGGAAGAATACGAAATCCGTATTCTGTTTCCAGAATGATTTTCTGGAGTGCCACTCCTTCATGGAACAGGTGGAAAATATTGTATCTGGGGGCCAGGCCCAAAAGTACGTCAACATTGGCCAGGCCCAGGTCGGCATCCATCAGGACGACACGTTTGCCCAGTTTTGCCAGCTCCAGGCTGGTGTTGACGGAGATATTCGTCTTGCCGACGCCTCCCTTTCCGGAAGTGACGGAAAAAACCAAAGGTAATGCGCTCATAAGCCGTGTCCAAACCTTATGTTGAAGGCTGTTTTCTGTGTTCAGGCCGCCGCCATGTCTGTCCGGGCTGCTGTTGTGCAAGCCGGCAGTTCATGCTTGAACAGCATTTTCCAAAGGTCCATGGTCTCGAAGCGAGTAGCAGTTTCCCTTACGCCGGGACCGTAGGAAAGAGCTGCAATGGGAAGTCCTGTGGACTCGCCGACATTGACCATTGAACCGAAACTACAGGCTTCATCGAGTTTCGTCCACAGGATGTCTGTGGTCATGGCCGAACAATAGCTTTGCAGGTAGTGATTGCACTGTGCAGGTGCAAAAATCGGGGACAGCGTCAAATGAATGGCTGTATCCTTGGTGGCTCGGATGTCGAAGTTGTCCAGAAGCTCTTCCACCCTGCTTCCTTTGGAGAGGGCGGGGGTGTCGATCAGCACGAAATCGTAGCGTGTGTTGGCCGTGACGTTTTTAAGGTCGTCGGCACAGAACACGTCGCGATAGGCCACCCCTGAGAGTTCGGCGTAATGTTTGAGGATCAGCCGTCCCTTGCCGTTGGGGTCGTCCGCATTCACCAAGCAGATTTTTGCACCAGGATCGGTCCGGCGAATGTTCAGAGCCAGGGAGAGAAGGCAGGTTGTCTTGCCGCTGCCGCTGGGACCGGTGAGTACATGGATGCGGCGCGATGTTGCGTCGCCAATGGGGCGTGTGGGAACCAGGGCGGACAGGGCGTCAAGCACGGAAATGCTTGCGTCGGTACGCAGGCAGGAGAACAAGGACATGATGATTCGCATGTCCACACCTTCTCCCTCCAGATAATCCAGGGCTTGGCGCTGGCGGGGCGACAGGCTTGTAAAATCCGCCTTCTGTCCGGCCATGCCCAGGAGCATGCCCTTGATCTGTGCCCACTCCCTGCGCCAATCGGTTTCACCGTCGAAGTGGGGCGCGGAGGTGTCGGTTTTTTGCTCTGGCCGAGGTTTCTGGGCATCCTGATGTGTCGGTTCCTTGGCGGGAATTTCCACTGCCGCCATGATCTCGCAGACACTGCGTCCGTTATCGCGCACGGACTTGTTGCTCAGGATGATGGCGTCGTTGCCCAGCTCTTTTTTGATCTGGGCCAGGACTGCTGCCGCGTTTGTGCCTCTGTAAGTTTTAACCCGCATTGTTCAGATCCACCACTGCTATGGTTTGTAAACGAATGTCCGCAGGAATTTCTGCCTGGGAGATGACCGGCAATGTTGGAATAAACCTATTCACTATCTGTGCCAGATGCGGCCGTATTATCGGAGAAGTCAACAAAACAGGCTGCCCATCCGTTGCCAAGGCGTTTTCCGTGACATTGTTGATGGCCTGAATGATCTGTTGCGCCTGCATGGGGTCCAGCGCCATGTACGCGCCCTGGTCGGATTGACGGAGGCTTTCCTGCAGGATGCGTTCGATGTTCGGCGACAGGGAAATAAGCGGCAGCGTTCCGTCCGAGCCCATGAAGGGCTTTACAATGGTGCGTCCCATGCGGGAGCGCACATACTCTGTAAGCTGATCCGGATCTTTGACGCCGTGCCCGTAGTCGGAGAGTGTTTCCACTACGGTCAGAAGATCGCGTACGGATACACCTTCGCGTACCAAGTTCTGCAAGACCTTTTGAACCGTTCCCAGGTTGAGGACGTTGGGAACCAGATCCTCCACCGCCTTGGGCGCTCGCTTGGCAAGGTTGTCCAGAAGTTGCTGGGTTTCCTGACGTCCAAGGAATTCGCCCAGGTTGCGGCGGAACACTTCGGTAAGATGGGTGGCGATGACAGTGGCCGGGTCGACCACTGTGTAGCCTGCCAGCATGGCTTCTTCCTTTTGTGATTCCGGAATCCACAGGGCAGGCAGGTTGAATGCCGGCTCGCGAGTCTCCACTCCCTGGATGCGATGCTTCACATCGCCGGGATCCATGGCCAGCAAATGGTCCACAAGGATTTCCGCGGAAGCGACTTCGTTGCCCTTGACCACCACACTGTATTGACCAGGATTGAGTTGCAGATTGTCGCGCAGGTGCAGGGAGGGAACAATGAGTCCCATGTCCAGAGCGAATTGACGGCGAATGGACCGGATGCGTGAGAGCAGATTGCCGTCCTGGGCCTCGTCCACCAGAGGAATGAGTCCGTAACCGACTTCCAGCTCGAGTTGGTCCAGCGGCAACAGGGCCTGTACCTCTTCCGGAGTGTCCAGAGCAGGCATTTCCTCCATCTGGCTTGTCTCGCTTGCCAGATTGGCGCTGTCCCGCTTGGTAGCCATGGTCGAAATGGCGTAAACCACTCCGGACATGATCAGGAACGGGATGGTGGGCATGCCGGGCACTATACCGAAGACGATAAGGATGAGGGCGACCAGGCGCAAAGCCCTGGGGTGCAGGGTCAACTGGCCGATGAATTCCTCGCCCATCTTGGCTTCGGCTGCGGCGCGTGAAACAATGATGCCTGCGGACGTGGAGATGATCAGCGAAGGGATGGTGGCGACCAGACCGTCACCAATGGTCAGCAAGGTGTATGTGGTCAGAGCGTCGTTCCAGGCCATGCCCTTCATGAACACGCCGATTCCTATACCGCCGATGATATTTACGGCGGTGATCATCAGACCGGCGTTGACGTCTCCCTGGACGAATTTGCCAGCACCGTCCATGGACCCGTAGAAATCGGCTTCCCGGCGGATGTTTTTACGCATTTCGGTGGCTTCTTTCTCGTCTATGAGTCCGGCGTTGAGGTCGGCTTCAATGGCCATCTGCTTACCGGGCATGGCGTCCAGGGTAAAACGGGCTGCGACTTCCGCGATGCGTGTCGTACCGGAAGTGATGACGGTCTTGTTCAGAATAAAAAGAATCATGAAGATGACGACACCGATGAGATAGTTACCGCCGACAACGAAGTCGCCAAAAGATTGAATAACGCTACCGGCCGCCGATGTTCCTTCATCGCCGTGCAGCAGGATGAGACGGGTGGTTGCCACGTTGAGTGACAGACGCAACATGGTTGTGACCAGCAGCAGGGAAGGGAAAATCGAAAATTCCATGGGGGAGTTCATGAACATGGAGGTGAGCAATGTCACCAACCCCAGGGAAATGCTGATGGTCAGCATGAAGTCGATGAAAATCGTCGGCAGGGGGATGAGCATGACAAAGAGAATGACCACCACGCCCACGGCCAGGAGGATGTCACCTTGTTTGGCAAACTTTGTGTAGTCGAGATTGAGACTTGCGTACTTTGAGCTTACGTCTGAAGCCATTTCTTTGACACCTCGGCGCTGGCGTTGATTTTATCCGTCTCTTCGGACCGTGCGCCCGGCAGTCTTGATTTTCGCCAGGATTGCCGCGACGGCCTTGTACATTTCCTCGGGGATGATGTCCCCGATCTCAACCTGCTTATACAAGGCCTGTGCCAAAGGTTTGTTTTCCCGGATGGGAATGTTGTGTTCGCGTGCGATTTCTTTGATCCGCTCGGCTACGGCGTTGATGCCTTTGGCCAGAACCATGGGGGCTGGGGCTTCCATGGCATCGTAGCGCAAGGCCACAGCGTAGTGAGTGGGGTTGGTTACTATTACATCCGCTTTCGGTACGTTTTGCATCATGCGGGCGGCCATGGACTCCATCATTTTTTGCCGCTGTTTCTGTTTTACTTCCGGGTTGCCTTCGGCCTGTTTTGCTTCGTCCTGGACCTCCTGCTTGGTCATCTTGAGATCTTCAGTGTATTTCCACCGTTGATAAAAGTAATCGGCAAGGCCGATAACCAGCATGGGCATGAGGGCGTAGTAGGTCATGCGGTAGGCAAGATTCAGAATGTTGAGGGCAATGCCTTCCGGGGTGGCAAAAAAAAGGGGAGCCAGCTTGGGCATTTCATCACGCAGGACAATGAAGGGGGCGTATCCCACGGCGATGGCCATGAGCAGGCTCTTTCCCAGGCGCAGGAACATCTGGGGATCCAGCATGAGCCTTTTTAATCCGTTCATTATATTGAATATTTTTCCAAACTTGGGTTTGAAAACCTTGGGGCTCCAGAGTTTTCCCACCTGAATGCGCAGGATGATGTATGCCGTGAGCATTATTGCGATAAAAAAAGGAAGAAGTAGGTAGGCCAGTTCCGTTGCTACCAACAGCAACAGATCATACACGCTGTTGCGGGTGGGAGTGAAAATAAGATGCTCTCCCAGAAAATATCGAAAAATCTGGGCGAGCTTGTTGGATATATATGAGAACAGAAAATACAGGGAAGTCAGCCCGGCCATGAGCACCACGGCTTTGGACAGGTCCTCGCTTTTGGCTACGGATCCGTCATCACGGGCTTTTTTTATCCGTTTTCCCGTGGGCTTTTCTGTCTTACTTGAATCTTTGGCCATGAAGGCCCCTCCCCGTCCCTGATATGCTGAGCGAAAATGGGCGGATATCCATGTCGCACCGACTTGTCCTGCCCTGTTGCGTTACTCCGGGCAAAGTGTCGGCGCTGTGAAAAACGGACGCTATGCCCTGTAAAGATGAAAAGAACGCGACATGAAAATGGTCTGTTCCAGGACATTCATTATCTGGTCCCCATTTCCATCAGATTCTGGAACAGGGGGCCAATATTGGCGATGTACTCTTGGACATGCCGTGCCAGATAGGTGAAAATCATGGAAAGGAAGGCAAAGCCGACCGTGATTTTGATGGGAAAGCCAAGAACCAGCAGGTGCATCTGTGGGGCCACTCGCGAGATGAGCGCCAGGGACAGGTCCACCATGAACACTGCGGTCATGACTGGCGCAGTGACCTGAAGGGCAATGACAAAGATTTTCCCGGCCAGATTCAAGACATGCAGTCCGAGTTGCGAAGAAATGTACAGTCCACCAGGAGGGACCATTTCAAAAGACTGGGCCAGAGCCTTGAGAAGGTAAATATGGCCATTGAAGGAAAGAAAACACAGCAGGCTTACCATATACAGGAAGTGCGATGTGACGGGATTGCTGACGCCGGTCAGGGGGTCGATGACGTTGACCATGGCAAACCCCATCTGGAAGCCCATGATCATGCCGCCGAACTGGACGGCGGCAAACAGGAACCGAACCACCATGCTGAGCATGAGCCCCAATGTCAGTTCGCCGAAGAGCATGATGACAATGGACCAGATATCTGGCGGAAGCTCTGTTCCGGTAAAACTCAATGCAGGCCATACAGCCAAAGTGAAAACCATGCATAATGCCACTTTTATCGGCATGGGGAGCACTTCGCCCCCGAAAAATGGCAGCATGAAAACAATCAGGCTCAGACGCATCAAGGTCAGCCAGAAACTGAACACGGTGGCTGGATTGAATTGAAAAATGTCCATGCAGGGTTCTTAGCAAACAACGAGCCATTAGGCGATATGGGAATGCAGGGGGAAACAGGGCGGGGTGGGGGGGAGGCAATGAAGCCGGGCCGCTTTCTGGTGGAGAGGCTATTTTTTTTAAAAAAAATCCCTGCCAGATTGTGCGGACAGGGAAGATATTTGGTGCCGGAGGATTTTTGCACCGGTGGCAGGTCATCTCCGATGGCGCGGCATCAGTTCAGGATATAGCGCATTGGGTCGACGGGCACACCATTGAGCCGGACTTCGTAGTGCAGGTGTGGCCCTGTACTGCGGCCTGTGCTGCCGACATACCCAATAAGCTCTCCACGGGTGACCGTCTGGCCTTTTTTTACGGCGACACGATGCAGGTGGGCGTATTTTGTGATAACTCCAGAGGCGTGATTGAGGGCGATGCTCAACCCGTAAGAGCCGTCCCTGTCCGCTTGGATAACCTCACCTCTTGCCGGGGCATAGATTGGGGATCCCGTGGCACTGGAAATATCCAGTCCGCTGTGGAATTCACGGATGCCTGTAAAAGGGGACGTCCGATACCCGAAGGGAGAGCTTATCCAGCCGTCTGTGGGCCAAATGCTTGGTGTGGATGAAAGGAGGTCTTCCTTGGCGCTGATATTTGCCAGCAGTTCCTGTTGTCGAACCTCTTCCAGACGCGATTCCGTGGACAGTTGATTGAGAAAATTATGCATCTTTCTCGCCAACAGTTCCTGGCGGTACAGCATCAGGTAGTTTTTTGAAAAATTGGCATTTTCAGGACCGCCGAGGGAAGATACGTTTTGCTGACTCCCCTGGTCTGTATTGAGCATGACACGCAACTTGGAGTCAAAATCTCTGACGCGGGTAAGGTCTTTTTCAAGTCCTTTGACCTTGTCGGCCAGACTCAACAATTGTGTCTTTTGTCGCTGTGTGTCTTTTTCCGCTTCGGCCAGGGCTTTGGTCATGGCTGCGTGGCTTGTGTAGAATTGCCATAGATAAGCATTTGCGCCTGCCATGCCGAGAAAAAGCAGAACAAGAAAGATCGCTGTCCATGAGCGATAACGAAATTTACAGCAGGTTCCCGTGCCTTCTTTGAATATGACGACTTGGTATTTTTTAAAAAACATAGTTGGTTTCTGTATGAATGCTTACGTTATGTGCTCATGGTGAACAAACGCTTCAATATCTAGGGTATATTAAGGTCGAGGTCAAGCTGCCAGCGGCTGATTGCGTTGGATACGTTTTGTATCTTCTTTCTGTCTTTTTCCAGTGCGTTTTGGAGCCAGCCAAGGGTTTGTTTTCGTGACGATGTTTCCGATGACGGACAGGGATTTTTCCATACGGGCAATTGCCAAGCCTGTGCTGCTTTGCGGATGTGCTTTTTTTCCACCAAAAGCAAGGGACGTATCAGATGTAGGGAACCGTGAAAATAGGACGCCTTTCCAGCCATCCCTTCGACTTTTCCGGTGTGCAGCAGATTCATGAAAAAATTGGACACCAGATCTTCTCTGTTGTGCCCCATGGCAAGATGGGTCAGCCTGTACTGGCTGCACAAGTCGAAAAGTCGTTTGCGTCGGAACCAGCTGCAATAGAAACATGGGGATTTCTTGTTGTTTTTTGATGAATGGGCATCGAGGCCTATGGTGCTCGCCTCACTGTGCAGAGCAATGCCATGCTCTCCGGTCCACTGCGTGAGTGGGGCATGATTGTCCGGCGCAAAGCCCGGATTGATGTGCAGGGCCATAATCTCGAAAGGGAACGGAACGATCCGTTGCCTGTGCCGTAGCACCTGGAGCAGAACAAAAGAGTCCATGCCGCCTGATACGGCCACGCCGACACGGGCATGTGCATGGATTTGGTTGGTCTGCTGCATGAGTTTGCCAGCAGCGGAAACACAGGTTTTCTGGGCGAAGTTGAGTCGGGAGCGCGTGGCAGGTTCCTCCGTCGGGCGCGAGTTCTGGGAAAGGGATGCGACCGTGTACCTGCTGCTGTACAAGAGCCTTGTTCAGGGCGCAAGGGCCATTTGCAGGGCTGGAGAGCGTTCTCTGGTACTTGACCGCGCCAGATACTGTCGGTAATAAACAATCGCTTGAGCTTTTGCCGTATCTGTCAGGAGCGACCCTGTGCACATATAATGTAAGGCGAGCCGAGTTTCCGTCCCCCAAAAAAAAGCGTCGGAGAGTGTTGACAATCAACCTCTCCGGTTTAGCTATTACCAGGAGTTCATCATGGCTAGAATCACTGTGGAAGACTGCCTTGAGCGGGTCAACAACCGTTTTCTCATTGTTCAGATGGGCATCAAGCGGGTCAACCAGTATCGCGAGGGATATCCTCCGCTGGTAGAAGTAAAGAACAAGGAAATAGTCACCGCTTTGCGTGAAATTGCCGCAGATAAGGTGCGCCCTGCCGAATCAATTGAGGAAGCCGGCATCATCGTTAACGAAGAATAGTGGGCATGTCAGAAAAACGTTGTTATTACGAGATCCTTGGTGTTTCCAAAACTGCGGCCGGAGACGAAATCAAGCGTGCTTACCGCAAGCTTGCCTTTGAATATCATCCCGACCGTAATCCGGACGATCCTGAAGCTGAAGCCATGTTCAAGGAAGCGGCGGAAGCATATGAAGTGCTTCGCAATTCGGAGAAGCGTGAACGGTATGACCGTTTTGGCCATCAGGGCGTGACCGGACAGGCCGGAGGCGGTTTTTCCAATACGGACGATATCTTCAGCACTTTTTCCGATATTTTTGGTGAATTTTTCGGCTTCTCGAACATGGGGAGAGGGGGGGGGGCACGTGCCACCGCTGGTGCCGATCTTCGCTATAACCTTACGGTTTCCTTTCGTGACGCGGCAAAGGGCAAGGAAGTGACATTGAGCATCCCGCGGGATGTTCAGTGTTCCAATTGTTCCGGCAGTGGCGCACGGCCAGGGACGTCTCCGAGTACTTGCGCACATTGCGGCGGAAGTGGGCAGGTGCAGCGCAGCCAGGGCTTCTTTCAGATCGCCATGCCGTGTCCTGTTTGCAAAGGTCAGGGAAGGGTTATTGCCGATCCCTGCCCAGAATGCCGTGGCACGGGAATGGTTGAGGAAACCAGGGACCTGAAGGTGCGCATACCTGCCGGAGTGGATACGGGCAGCCGTCTGCGCCTGCGTGGTGAAGGCGAGATGGGAACCCATGGTGGTCCTCCCGGCGATCTGTACGTGGTTGTGTACGTGGAGGAGGACAAAGTTTTCCAACGCCAGGGAGAGGATTTGATCCTTGCCCAGGATATAACCTTTGTGCAGGCTGCCTTGGGGGACCGCATTGAAATTCCCACGTTGGACGACCCTATTTCTATGGATATTCCCAAGGGCACCCAGAACGACGAAGTTTTTCAGTTGCGCGGTCTTGGCATGCCCCGAATCGGAGGTGGTGGATCTGGCGATCTTCTTGTCAGGATCACGGTGAAAACTCCGGTGGGCTTGAGCAAAAAACAAGAAGAGCTGCTGCTTGAATTTGCCAGGCTTGATGATGACAAGCCGCTTCAAAAGGTGAAGAAGTTTTTCAACAAGGCCAAGAAAAAGGCCACAGGAAGCTGATATGGCTGCCGAGTTTTCACATATTGACGAGGACGGTGGTGCCCGCATGGTGGATGTGGGTGCTAAATCCCCGACTCAGCGCGCGGCCATTGCACAGGCCGAAGTGCGGCTTTCCAGGGAGACATTTCAATTGTTGTCAGAAAAGGCGTTGCCCAAGGGGGACGTTCTGACGACTGCCAAGGTTGCCGGTATTCTGGCTGCCAAGCAGACGCATCTTCTCATTCCCATGTGCCACCCGCTTCCTTTGAGTTATGTGGACATCCGTTTTGAGCCGCGACAGGCTGACAGTACCGTGAGAATTGTGGCCGAAGCACGAACCGCGGATCGAACCGGTGTGGAAATGGAAGCATTGACAGCCGCTTCCGTGGCAGCGCTGACCATCTATGATATGTGCAAGGCCGTGCAAAAGGACATCGTTATCGATCAGGTACGTCTGTTGAAAAAGACGGGCGGAAAGAGCGGCGATTTCACTGCGGAAATATAGCAAGGACTTGCGGAAAAAACCGCAAGTCCTTGCTGTTTTGGGGACATCGCGTGCGTGCAACCTGCTGCGGGGTTCCTGCGAAGGGTACTCCCTGTGACCAGCGGAATGGATTTTTTATCTACGGGTTTTTCCAGCCTTTCCTTCTTTCCGCTTTGAAGGAAAGATATATGCGATTTCGGTCACAACCCTTTTGAAAAGTTCTTCCCTGGACTTTTGGAGTATTGGGGGTGGTGACCAGCCCGAGTGCCACATTTGTATTCGCAGGTATCGTCGAGTTCTTGGTGTTCAGCGTCCTGATTGAACAACCTTGTTGCCTTACACTACAGCATTCTGCAGTCCGGAATACGCCATCGTCTCCTGGGTTTGGTAGGCTCGCATGGCAATGCGCATCAATGTGGATTGCTCCTTGCTTTCCGAAGCCCCTCCGACAATGCTGGACAGCCCTTCATTGCCGTTCAGGTACGCCTGCATCAGCTCATCCATGCTGACCACGCCGTCTTTGTTCAGATCATATTCGTCATATTCATCTTCGCTATCGCTTGTCGATTGGGTGCCTTGTGCGCTGGAGGCGGCGGGTCGTTCAGTTGCTCCACTGGATGCTGCTACAGTGGTTTCATTCGCAGTTCCCATCACCGGGGGCTTCAGTGCTTCGTCAAGTTCTGAGGCGGATATGCTGCCATCATTGTCCGCATCCAGTGCGCCAAAGAGTTCACTGGTCAGGCCACTTTCCTCAAGATCCAAGGCACCATCTTCATCTTTGTCGTTTTGGTTGATCAGGGAATTGATCAGATCTTGGGGAGATCCCTGCATCTTAACGCTGAGTTGGCCCATCAGTCCCATTTGTTGGTTGCGTTGTTCCAAATCGGCAGTGATTTCCTCCGGGGTAAGGAAACCATCGCCATCCGTGTCAGCAGTTGTGAATTTGTCCTTTTCTATCCCCGCTTCCTGCAGGGTGAGAAGCCCATCTCCATCCTTATCTTTGTCGTTCACAAAAGAGCTGGCAAATTCATCCGGTGAGTCCTTTGCACCTTGCAGTTTTTTCAGCATCTCTTGAGAAAAGCCCGTAATTGTCGAGCTGCCTATGCCGGAAACGCTCATAGCCGACCTCCAGATGTAAAATGTTTGTGAAAGAGGACATTTATTCCACTCCGAGTTTTATGGGCAATAATCGTTCCGATAGATTGATGCATATGTGGTGTTTTCCCTACCATGGCCGATACGAGCGTAAAGAATGGTAAGCCTCTTTATTTTTTATAACTGATGTAATCGGGTTTGCTGTCTATGAATCCGTGGCAGTACTTGGATTTGAGTGGCTTTTTGAGATACGGCACTGGCGTTGTGTTTTCCGTCAACGTTCAGGGGATTTTTTTTAAAAATTAAAATGGAATAAGGCTGCATGGGCAGGGGAGTCAGGCGGCTGATAGTATAGTGTGTAAAGAATTTGGGCGGATGGGGAAAAAAATGCCGAGTGGCGATGCTGTCGGAGACAGGATGTGAATGGTGGTGGAATTTGTAACACCGTGCTTATTGTCCAACGGCGTTATTTTAGCAACGACAATACGTGATTGGATTTTTTTTCTTTGGCCTCAGACGAATAGACGCTTGCGTACTTTTTTTGTCTTCCTGAGAGAGGGGAAGGCTTGCTTCCCCCCCCTTCTTGGAGTGTATGAAGGTTGTTCCATCAGGAAGTCGGCTTCCTATGAAGATGATTATTAGCGTTTGTGCATGGGCACATAATTTCGTTCACCGGGACCGATGTATATTTGTCTCGGACGGTGAATCTTGAGATCCTGATCCTTGGATTCCTCGTACCAATGGGCAATCCAGCCGGGCATCCGCCCAATGGCGAACATGACAGGATACATGGGAACGGGAACACCAAGGGCGCGCAGAATGAGACCGGAGTAAAAGTCCACATTGGGGTAGAGGCTGCGTTCAATGAAGTATTCGTCATGCAGAGCGGCTTCTTCAAGCTCTTGGGCCACGTCCAGCAGATCGTCCCGCAACCCCAGAGTATCCAGCAGATCGTGGGCCGCTCGTTTGAGGACCCGAGCGCGGGGATCGAAGTTTTTGTAGACGCGATGCCCAAAGCCCATCAGCCGGAATTTTCTCTGTTTTACCTGCTCCAGGTAGTCTGTAACGCTGATTTTTTCAGCAAGCAGGTAGTCGAGCATTTCCATGACCGCAGAGTTGGCTCCACCGTGAAGTTTTCCCCATAGAGCGCAGACTCCGGCGGACACAGACGCGAACAGGTTGGCCTGGGTTGAACCCACCATACGTACGGTGGAACAGGAGCAATTCTGCTCATGGTCGGCATGGACAATGAGAAAGAGCGTCAGGGCACGGACCACTTCCTGCGGCGGTTCATACATCCGGTAGGGAATGGAAAACATCATGTGCAGGAAATTGCGGCAATAACTAAGGTTGGGGTCCGGGTACATGACAGGTTCGCCAATGGATTTTTTATAGGCAAAGGCGGCGATGGTTCGCACCTTGCTGATGATTTTAGCGGCAGCCCGGCGCACATCCATCTTGTTTTGGATGTCGAGCAGGTCGCCGTGGTAGCTTCCCAGGGAGTTGAGCACTGCGGACATTATGGCCATTGGATGCCCGTTGGGGGGAAACCCTTCAAAGTGGTGCAGCATGTCTTCATGCAGCATTTCGTTGTCGCGCAGCAGAGTGCGGAATTCGTTTCGTTCTTCGCTGGTGGGCAGTTCCCCGAAGATCAACAGCATGGCTGTTTCGATGAACGAACTGCGCTCCGCCATCTGCTCTATGGGGTATCCTCTGTAGCGCAGGATTCCTTTTTCGCCATCCACGAAGGTGATGGCGCTTTGGCAAGCGCCGGTGTTGCCGAATCCCGGGTCCAGGGTGATGATGCCGGTCTGTTTTCGCAATGTGGAGATATCTACGGCAACTTCGTTTTCCGGTCCGTAAACGACAGGAAGCTCAATGACCTTTCCATCCAGTTCAAGCTTTGCAGTATGTGTTTTTTCCATAATGAATCCTTGGCCTCAAGCCGTATAATACAGTTCCTTGACAGAATGCGTGTGCACAGATCAGTTTGACTGCTTTGCGTCAATCGGGGTTGAAAGAAGAACAGCCGAATTGGGCGGATTGCTCCGGGCTGAGCACGGACAGAAGCGGAGGAATCCCCCGTAGGTCGGTGCCGCTGTTTTTCGCTGATTCAGGTCGGCGTTCCGTATTGTCATACCCGTTCAGGTATGGATTTCGTCCATGATCGTTTCAATGGCAAGCGGGTTTTTACCTGCGCATGCCGAAAAATGTGGTGACCGCTTGGCAATGTTCTGTAGGTCGCAGAAAATACGGCGTCGGGTTTGGCCGAGGCGACCTGCTGGCCGGAATCTTCAAATAACCGAATATCCCGGCATTGGAGTTGCCCATAGCACCGGGATGTATTGTCAGGGCGTGTGTCCCGTAAAGTGCTTCAACCGCGAACCTGATAGCGGGCAAGTTGTCTTTCCAGGCGACGGGACACCGATGTCAAAACATAACAAATAATAAAGTAAAGCACCAGGATGGCCAGGAAGATCTCCATGGGGGAGGTCAGTGTTCTGTTGTTTACCTGTGTAGCCGCACGGGTCAGTTCGTTTACGCCGATAATGTATGCCAGGGACGTGTCCTTGGTGAGGCTGACAAATTGGTTGACGAACGACGGAATCATGTTGCGCAGTGCCTGGGGGAGAACAACGTAACGCATGGCCTGCACGTGGCTCAAACCTGTTCCACGCGACGCCTCCATCTGGCCTCTGGGAAGAGCTTGCACGCCTGCCCGGACAATTTCCCCGACATAGGCTCCAGTAAAGATAATGAAGGCTGTCAGAGCGCACCAGACCTCAGGCATGGGGCTGCCCAAAATGACCGGGGCCAGAAAATAAAACCAGAAAATAAGCATGAGCAGCGGGGTGCCGCGGATGACTTCAATATAAAACACTGCGGGAAGGCGAAGCCATGCACGTTTGGACATGCGCATGAGCCCTGCGGCAAGGCCTATCCAGAATGCCCCGAAAATGCCGCCAAGGGCAAGAATAATGCTCATGGCGATGCCGCCGAGAGGCCCTTCGGGAAAGGCTCCCCACAAGAAATAATCCAAGTTGTCCCAAACTACCGACCAATTCACAGGCAACCCCCTCTAGTATACCAGCTGGCGCAGGAAATGTTTGTTGTACTGCGTGATGGTAAAGGAAACCACCAGCGAGATGCACAGATAGATGAGCGTACAGGCCGTGAAGGCTTCAAATCCGTGGAAAGTATAGGATTCGATTTGCCGGGCCATGTAGGTCAACTCCATAACGCCAATGGTCATGACCAGGGACGAGTTTTTGATCAGGTTGAGGAACTGGGATATCAGCGGCGGAATAATGATCCGAAACGCCTGGGGCAGGATGACAAACCGCATGGCCTGGATGAACGACAGGCCGCAGGCGCGTGACGATTCCAATTGGTTTTTGGGAATGGCGAAAATTCCGGCCCTGATTTCTTCGGCAATGAACGCAGAAGTGTACACGGTCAGGGCAATGACGCCCGCTGCAAATTCAAAGTCGTGTTCATACAGCCACTCATTGACCGACTGGGGAAGAATCGCTTCCGTGCCAAAGTACCAGAAGAAAATTTGGACCAGCAACGGCGTGTTCCGGAAAAATTCGGTATAGGCGAGTGCCACCCATTCCAGAGGCTTGAAGCGCGTCAGGCGGAAAACCGCAATGAGCGTCCCCATGAGCATGGCGAAAACAATGGACACAGCCGAGAGTTTGAGGGTCGTCATGAGACCGTCAATGATCCATTGACCGTATTCCCCTGTCAGAACGAGATTCCAGTCGAACTTGTAATTCAAGCCGCCGCTTCCATTGTTGAATTGTTGTCGAAAAATACCGGGTCCCGGACAGGCCGGAACCCGGTAGGTGTGTCAGATGGTGAAGTTAGAAAGGCCAGATTTCCATCTGCCATTGCAGGGGCAGATAGTACTTTGTGTCCGGGCCGAACCATTTGTTGTAGGTCTTCTGGTAGTCGCCGGAAACCCACATTTCCGCCAGGGATTTGTTCACGAAATCACGGAAGTCGGAATCGTTTTCCGCCAGACCAAGACCATACGGTTCGGCGGAAATGTACTCACCCACGATTTCCCAGTCCTGGGGGTTGGGGTCGGAATTGCGCAGGCCAAGCAAAATGGTGGAGTCGGTGGTTACGGCTTTGACCTTGCCCTGCTTCAGGGCCAGGAAGGCCTGGGGGTAGCCTTCAAAAGACAGAACCGTGCACTGGGGCTGGGCGGTCTTGATGTTTTTTTCGGAGGTGGAGCCTTTTGCCGTACCGACCTTCTTTCCTGCCAGGTCGGCCACGCTCTTGATGCCGCTGCCTTTTTTGACCAAAAGCTTCTGGCCGTCCATGAAGTAGGTGATGGAAAAGTCTATGACGTCGTCGCGGGCATATTTGTGCGTCATTGTGGCCGCTGCAACATCAATGGAACCTTGTGCGACCATGGGGATGCGGGTGGCGGAGGTCACGGGTTTGAGCTCAAGGCCCACTCCCAGCTTGTCCGCCAGATATTTGCAGATGTCTGCATCCATCCCCACGATCTGATTGGTGTTTTCATCAACATAGCCAAAGGGAACAACTGCGTCTTTTACACCACAGATGAGTTTTCCACGTTGTTTGATGTCGTCCAGTTTCCCGGCGTGGGCCAAGCTCGCGGCACAAACGGCAAGGACCAGTACCAGGATGGTGAGAAGGGTTGCTTTGCGCATGCGCATCTCCTTTTTCTGCTGATTGTAAATGGAACTATTCCATGCAAGCGGGGGCCTAGAGGATCTCCCGCAGAAACGCCTTTGCCCTTTCATGCTGGGGATTGTGGAAAAATTCGTCAGGTGGTGCTGTTTCGATTATTTCCCCGTGGTCCATGAAAACGACTTTGTCAGCCACTTCGCGGGCGAAACCCATCTCGTGCGTCACGCAAAGCATGGTCATGCCATCGCGTGCAAGACCTTTCATCACGTTGAGGACTTCGTTGATCATTTCCGGATCAAGCGCGGAGGTGGGCTCGTCAAAAAGCATTATTTTAGGTTTCATGGCCAACGCCCTGGCAATGGCCACCCGCTGTTGTTGTCCTCCTGAAAGTTCCGCAGGATATTTTAATGCCTGCTCATGGATGCCGACCCGCTCAAGCAGTTCATAGGCGCTGGTCTCGGCTTCTTCTCGTCCAACATTGCGGACTTTCAACGGTGCCAGGGTGATGTTTTTCAAAACTGTCAAATGGGGGTAGAGGTTGAACTGCTGAAATACAATTCCGACATCTGCCCGCAATGTATTGATATTGACGTCCTTGGCTCTGATATCCTTGCCGTCGATCTCAATGGTTCCTTTTTGGAAGTCTTCCAGGCGATTTATACACCGGATGAAGGTACTCTTTCCGGATCCGCTGGGGCCGCATATGACAAGGACTTCGCCTTTTTCAACCGTATGGCTGATGTTCTTGAGAACATGGAAGTCGTCAAACCATTTATTCAGCGAGGCGATTTCAATAAGTGCCATTCAGTACGTCCTGTTGCAAAGGTCAATTCAACGGTGCGACGGATATATGCATTTGTTGGACCAAATCGTCACATTTGGCTCTAATCAGCCGTATTTATTGGGTATGGTGTGCTGGTTCTTTGGGGGAGCCTTGGGAACCAGCTTGGAGAAGCTAGCATAATTTCCGAAATTGTCAAGAAACATGGAATAAAGATGGTCTGCCCCAAGAACTGATGCGAAACCCGCTTTACGTTGCCAATTCCCTGCTGTTGCGTTACACGCAGCCTTATGCTTTTCGGTATTGCATTTTGCAGATGTAGGCGTCGTCCGTAACTGTTCGGGGGGCGGTTTTTTCAACGCAACCAGGCGTGGCAAAAAATGGCAAAAAAGGAAAAAGGGAAGACGTCGATCATTGTTTTCCAGGACTGGTGCAAGGGCTGCGGAATTTGTGTCGAGTTTTGTCCTGGCAAGGTTCTCGAATTGGACGGGACGACAGGCAAGGCCCAGGTTGTTCATCCGGAAGAGTGCATTAACTGTGGTTTTTGTGAATTGCACTGTCCGGATTTTGCTATCATGTTGGCCCCAAAGGAGCGAAAGAATCCCATGGCCGCCGAACTGAAGTGCAACGGGAGTTAGCAGCAGATGGCCCCTTACAAGAAAAAGCAGCAGAACATGCAGTTTTTATCCGGCAACGAAGCTGTAGCCATTGGTGCGCTTCTGGCGGGATGTTCTTTTTATGCAGGCTATCCCATCACTCCTTCCACGGAGATTATGGAAGAGATGGCCCGGCAGATGCCCCTCACCGAAAATGGTGTGTTCATCCAGATGGAAGATGAAATCGCCTCCATGGGGGCTATTATCGGCGCATCGTTGACGGGCAAAAAAGTCATGACCGCAACCAGTGGGCCGGGATTTTCCCTTATGCAGGAAAACCTTGGCTACGCCTGCATGACCGAGGTTCCCCTGGTCATCGTCAATGTCATGCGTGGTGGTCCGAGCACCGGCCTGCCCACCTGTCCGGCACAGGGCGACGTGCAACAGGCCCGCTGGGGAACGCATGGCGACCATCCCATCATTGTTTTGTCCGCCTGCAATGTGCAGGAATGTCTCGAAATGACTGTGGTGGCGTTCAATTTTGCGGAAAAATATCGTACACCGGTTATTTTGCTGCTTGATGAAATAACAGCCCATACCCGGGAAAAGATCACGGTTCCCGAAGCGGGAGATTTGGAAGTCATCAGCAGGTCCGTGCCGACCATGCCGCCCGAATGGTACATCCCATACGAAGATACCATGCGCGGGGTATCTCCCATGGCATCGCTCGGGTCGGGGTATCGCCACCATGTTACCGGTCTGACACATGACCTGCACGGTTTTCCCACACAGCGTCCTGACGAGGTGGAAACACTCATGCTTCGACTGTTCCGAAAGATCGACCAGTTCTTTCCGGACATCATGCTGGTAGAAGAATTCCAGACCGAAGACGCAGAACTGGGAATTGTGGCCTACGGAAGCGTTGCCAGGTCTGCGGAGCTGGCTGTCATTCAGGCTCGAGATGCAGGGTACAAGGCCGGTCTGATCAAGTTGCAGACCCTCTTTCCCTTTCCCCGTCCCCATGTCGAGCGGTTGGCCCGAAAGTGCAAGACGATCATTGTTCCCGAGATGAACATGGGGCAGATGTCCCGGGAGGTGAAACGTGTCGCCTCCGGTCTGACCTCGGTAAGGACCCTGAACCGTATCGACGGGCAGATCATTCCCCCCACGCAAATTCTTAAAGCCCTGACGCAAGGATAGAGCCATGTCTGATGTAACCCAGCTCATCCATCACTACCTGCGGCACAATAAGAAATTCCCTCATGTCTTCTGTCCGGGATGCGGTCACGGTATTGTGCTCGGATCCCTGGTGCGAAGCATTCACGAACTCGGCCTGCCCAAGGACGATGTGGTCCTTGTGGCCGGTATCGGCTGTTCGGGACGCATTCCGGCCTACGTGGACTTCAATACGGTGCACACCACCCATGGTCGTGCCCTGACGTTCGCCACGGGGATCAAGATGGCCAATCCCAAGCTGCACGTTATTGCCATAATGGGTGATGGCGATGCCTTTTCCATTGGCGGCAATCATCTTATTCACGCCGCCCGTCGCAATATCGGAGTGACCGCTCTGGTTCTGAATAACAATATCTACGGCATGACCGGCGGACAGTGTTCCGCGACCACTCCCTACGGTGCGTTTTCCCAGACATCGCCCTACGGGCAGATGGAAAAGTCGTTCGACATTGTGGAGATGGCCAAGGCCGCGGGGGCCAACGGCGTTTCCCGGGGCACAGTGTTCCATGTGAAAATGCTCGACCGTCTTATCAGAAGTGCCATCGAGCGCCCGGGGTTCAATTTGGTGGAAGCCATGACGCCATGCCATACCCAGTTCGGCAGAAAAAACAAGTTCCGTTCTTCCGTGGACATGTTTAAGTGGTACAAGTCCAATGCCGTCAAGCTGGAAGCTTATGAAAAGCTTGATGAGGAAAAACGCAAGGACAAAATGCCCATTGGCGTGTTCGTGGAGAACAACAATCCGGGACTTGAGATTTTGTATGGCGAAATGCGTGAACGTATGCGCAAGGACAAGGAGGGCCAAGCATGAGTCCTCATTGCGATCTTTATCGTTTCGAGGTGCGGCTGTCCGGAACCGGAGGGCAGGGCATTGTGACACTGGGTAAGATTCTGGGGTATGGTCTTGCTCTTGAAGAGGGCTACAACGTGGCTCAGACCCAGAGTTATGGACCGGAAGCGCGTGGCGGAGCAAGCCGGGCCGATTTGGTCATCAGCTCCCAGAGCATCAGCTACCCAAAAACCGAAAATATTGATCTTTTGGTAGCTCTGTCCCAGGAGGCCTGCTACAAGTTCTACCGTTTTCTCAAACCTCGGGGCATCCTGATGGTGGACACCGGATTGGTCACACAGCCGCCCACCAATGTTTACGTGGGGTTGCCGTTCACCCAGATGGCCGCTGATGAGATCAAGGTTCCGCAGGCAATGAACGTCATTGTTTTGGGGGCTGTCACCTACTTGCTGCCTTTCGTCACGCAGGAAGCTGTCGAAAGCGCACTCAAGGCCAATCTTCCGGCCAAGATCATTGATTTGAACATGAAGGCGTTTGCGCTGGGATACAACGAGGCGAAGAACAGCTTCGGAGACAGTCCGGAGTTTTGGTGTCAGTGTCCTTCCACGGAGTCCAGTCTGGAATAGGCAATGGGATGTATCACCTCGCACTCGACCTTGAAACGGCGGCCAGAGATGGTCGCCGTTTGCTTTTCTGAGCCTGGTGACTTACTTAGTACATGGAAAGGAGTGACATTATTGTTATTTGATTGTTCCCCCTACGATGACAAGAGCGTCGGCATGACGACCGATGTTCAACACTTTCTGATTGGATAGGTGCCTGACTTTTTCAAATCGCATGTTTCACAATATTTGACTGTGGAGTGAAAATGCCACGAATTTTAGTTATGATTCTGTCTTTCTTCTTGAGCATGGCTTTTTCTATGAATGTCCAGGCGAAAACATCCGACAGGACGCTTGTCATAGGAATCGCGGTGGGAGCGACCGGACCGGGCGACCATGCGTATAACGATATGCTCATCATGGGAGGACGTCTTGCTCATAAGAAATACGGAGTGGAGTACCATATCGCAGTTCCCAATGCGGAGGGGAAGGAACAGGCTCTGCAGGAGCTGGTGGACAAGGGGTGCTCGATTATTTTCGCCGGTTCCGTCTACTATCGTGACGCTGTTGACCACCTTGCTTTGAAATTTCCCAACGTGTCTTTTATTCTTTTTGATTGTCTGGCGAGTAGGTATCTGAAAAACGTCAGTTCGGTTACTTTCCGCTCCAATGAGGTTGCTTTTTTGGCGGGATTTTTAGCGGCTCGAATGTCTCAAACACAGACAATCTGCGTGATCGGCGGGCAGAAAATGGCAGCCATTGGGGATTTTACCGTGGGCTTTGAATCGGGAGCCAGCTACGCTTCGAAAGATGTTCGGGTTTTGGTGCGCTATCTGCCCATGTTCAGCAAGACGTTCAACCCATGGAATTCTCCAGAGACAGCCGAAGCTCTTACAACGGAGCTCGTGACGGAAAACAGGTGTGATGTTGTCTTTGGTGTGGCGGGGTCATCCAACCGCGGTATCTTCAAGGTGGCAGAAAAGAAAGAAGTCTACGCTATCGGTGTGGATTCCGATCAAGATTTTCTTGCCCCGGGGTACATCTTGGCAAGTGTCATGAAACGATGCGATACAGCCATTGTAAGGCTGACAGGAATATTCCTGGACAATGAACTGGAGAACAAAAACTACAGTTTTGGACTGGGGGAATATGGGGTTGGGCTCTCCCCCATGACATATACGCTTCCGTTGATTGACAAGGATACGTTGATTACTTTGGATAGGCTGCGTTTTGCAATTGCTGGGGGAAAGATCCTTGTGCCGGGGGTGTCGGATCATTGCTCCCCATGATTCCATTGTCCGTATAATGAAAAAGTCCGATCCGGACTCTTTCAGCAGCGATAGGAAATCCGGAGTGTTTTTTTGATTTTGAATTCTATCTTTTTCGTTACAATCGTTCCTCTGCAGGATCTGTTATGCGTGAACTGAAACTGTTTTTTTGCAGCGCGATGCTGTGTGCAATGAGCGTTTTGATGCTTCTCGGAGCAACGGCATTGGCTGATGAAGGCGTCAAACGTTTTTGTCTGGGGCTTGGCATTGGCGGGATAGGGGATCGCAGCTTCAATGATATGCTGGTGCTGGGCACGAAGATTGTCCGCAACAAACACGGCATTCCTTTTTCTTTGGGCGTTCCGAACAGTACCGAGGATATCGAGACGGTGCTTGGCGAGTTTGTTGAGGAAGGATGCCCCCTTGTATTTGCCGGATCCTGGGAATATCGAACTTCTGTTGATTCATTGGCCAGAAAAAATCCAGATGTGCGTTTTGTGATGATAGACGCCGAACCTATCAGGTTCTTGGATAATGTCTCGTCTGTCACCTTCCGCCAGAACGAAGGTTCCTTTTTGGCGGGGGCGCTTGCCGCTTTAATGACGAGAACCGGGGTATTGGGATTTCTGGGCGGGGAAAACCATCCTGTCATCAATGATTTTCTGGTCGGATTTAAAGCCGGAGCGCACTATATCAATCCTAACGCCAACATTTCGGTCGGGTACATTGCCGACGAATTTTCCAGGAGGAGTCCCTGGGCTTCGCCAGAGGCTGCGGAGAAAATCGCCGGGGAAATGCACTTAAAAAATCAATGCGACATCATTTTTGCGGCAGCTGCAGGATCCAATGCAGGGGTGTTCAAGGCAGCCGCGCGTGACGGCTTCTACTCTATTGGCGTGGATTCGGACCAGGACTTTTTTGCCCCGGGCAGTGTGCTGACGAGCGTTATGAAACGTATGGACACCGCCATTGAGTTTGCTGTCGGGCAATATCTCAAGGGAACTTTAACAAATACGAATTATAGTCTGGGCCTGTTTGAACATGGAGTGGGCCTTTCGCCCATGACGTATACCAAGCAACTCATAGGGCGGAAGAACTTAGGCACCATCAACCGACTTGAATTCGATATCGTCCAGGGGGCGATTCGCGTTCCGTCTTTTTTGAGCGGCGTCGGAACTCTGGACTGATCACGATGGGGAGCACACGGGAATTTTGTTTCCAGAAAAAAGAAAAGTGCTGATTTTCAGCTTGCTGCAAATGTTGTCCCGTTCCAGCCGAAGAAGGCTTTGTTTAGGTCTTTGAATTCAATATAAATCCTGTCCTGTTCAATTCTGGCTTCCTCTTGGAGGAACGCACATATTGCCTTGGACAACTCACTGCATTTTTGCTCTGGAAGATTGATGCTTTTGAGCTCGCAATAAGCCGCCGGGCAGTCTGATCCTCCAAAAAGCAGTGTTTTGGCTGTTTCCAGGCGTAGCATGACCCATTTTTCCGGTTTCCCCAACTGATTCCCCAGAAAACCGCTCATTTTTTTCGCCAAATCCCTGGTTCCCTGTGCGCTCATGGCCACATTTGTTGTCAGGCAGCAGTATGGCATGGTTTCCTCTTGTCAGGAGTTTGGTTCATCAATGAAAATTTCACCCTGCAAATATATTGTCGCTCGACCGGAAATTGCAAGCCTGCCGTGCTTCAGGGTGCATAACAGATTTCCTCCTCTGGAGGAAATCTGTCGGGCCGCAAGTTCTGTTTTTTTCAGCCGGGCCGCCCAGTAGGGAGCGAGCGAGCAATGAGCGGAGCCAGTTACCGGGTCTTCTGGTACGCCGCAGCGCGGACAGAATACTCGGGAGACAAAATCCTGTCCCCGGCCAGGCGCTGTCGCGATCACGCAGGTATAGGGCGCAGTCTGCAACGCCGTCATGTCTGGCCTCAATGCGGCAACATCCTCTAAGGAGGTGTACACAAGGATTAGATCGCGTCCTGCGTCAAGGGCTGTTTGTGGAAGCTGCTCCGGCCCATTGTTCATGGCGTAACATATTTCGGACGGGAGTGGAATTTCCTTGCTGGGCCAGACGGGAAAATCCATTTCCAACAGACCGTCTGGTTTGCGAGAGACAAACAGATCGCCACTTTGTCGTGTGGCAAAACGAATGTGGTCGTTGCCTGGGCGCAAAAAAGTAAACACCACGTGCGCTGCTGCCATGGTGGCATGCCCGCACAAATCTATTTCCTCTTCCGGTGTGAACCAGCGCAGTTCGTAAAACGCTCCCTTGTCCACCAAATAGGCGGTTTCCGAGAGATTGTTTTCCATGGCAATGGCCTGGAGGACGGCGTCGGGAGCAAAAGATGGCATGGGAATCACGGCGGCCGGATTGCCTTTGAAAGGTGTGTCCGTGAAGGCGTCGATTTGAAAAATGGAGTATTTCATAAGGGGAATTCAGAGGAACCGTGTCGGTCCCTCTGAAATTGTTATTGTGATAACTATGCAGCCCGTGTTTGCGTCATGCAGCGATCCATTTCACGAACCTTGTTCAGGGAGCGTCGCAACAGATTTTTGATCTGCGAGAGATCTTTGCGCACATAACGTAACTTGGCTTTGACCAGGGCCGAGGCATCCATGATTTCATTGTACAAATAGGGAGTGTACAAAGGGTCCTGACGCAGGAAAAGTTGAATCTGCGACAAGGTCTGGTAGATGCCTTCCTGATTTTTTTCCGGTTTTTTGAACAATTTGTCCAACCGTTTTTCCACGGAACGTAACGAGCTGGCCCATTGATTGGAGCGTGGCTCAAATGCCGGCCAGCACCGAGGGGTGCGTGCCTTGCGCAAGTTGTCGCGGAAGGTTTGTGTCAATTTTCCGTCTTTTCGCAGAAAATCCAGAGCCAGGGCTTCGTCTCGTGTAAGGGCAGTTGTCCCGATGATGTCGGCGCCCCCTCCGTAGAGATTGTAGACTTTGGTTGACGCATTGGACAGGTCGTCTTCAATGTCCCGTTTTGCGCTCAGAAGCTGAATGGAGGTCTTGATGGAGTTGCCATCCCTGTCCTTGAGGGGAACGCAGTATATTTTGTCGATGACTTCCATTTCTGTGGAATCTGCAGCGTGGTGGCCTGTTGCGTGCGTATTGTCTTTCAGTCGCGCGAAGTCCTGCCCTACCATGAGGAAGTTATCCACGCCGCAATAGCGGAGGAACCGGAGGATGGATACGCCCACGTTGCCGCCTGCATCCAGGACGAGTTCCATTTCATTCATCACGAACGATGAAATGCCGCCCATTGTCCATAAGGGGATGGTCGGTCCGGGATAGCGGGCCAGCACCTCCGGCTGGATTTTGGTGGAGTAGATCAGGGGGATGTCCCTGGCCCATTCCATGTCCAGGGTATTGTAGATCTTGAGCATTCCTTCGCTGTAATCAATGGCCATGCAGAAGTCGGGGGTGATGCCGTTGTGTCGGAGCGCGGGGAGTGCCTGGAGCGAAGTTGCATAAATGGTATTCTTTGCCTGTTCGTCCTGCGTGAAGTCCGAGGCGAAACCTGGAAGGGACGGGCCTGCGCCGAAGATAACAGCGGAACCGCCTTTTGCGCAGTTTTCAAGTGTCTTGAGGGAACCGTCGCCCAAGGCCCGCTGAAAATTTTTCAGCTCATTGCCGATCATCACATCCTGCCGGCTGCGCAAGGTGGTGAGCTCCACGCTGAAGCTGTCCAACCGGGCTTTTGCCCGGACGCTCCATTGGGCGTACTCGGGGCCTAATTGGCGGCTGGGCAGGTCTTCTTTGAGCTCGATGCGACCGAAAAGAAATTGGACGTCCAGCTCGCGGATGCGGTGGAGCATGAAGTCTTCATTCGGAGGAATGAACAGCAGCCTGCGTTCCTTGATGAAGCCGGTGTAATCGGTCTGCCCAAGGCAGGCCAACAGTAATTCCGGGTTGGGTTCAAGTACAAGAACCTTGTGCGTGGGGGGCGTCTGGGTCAGCACATAATTGATTCCATAGCCCAGATTGCTCCCGATGATGAAGGTTGCGCTGCTTTCCACCCGATCCCCGTAGGTCCAGTTCCGGTAGAACGCCTGGGGAGGAATCGGCTCGAAAATTCCGCCTCCGCGTGGGGCTTTGTAGTCGAAAAAACCGCCTTGATTGACGAAGACATTTTTTTCCATATTCTCCTGGTCATAGCTTTGACTGCCGAGCCAGCCATAAAGCTCCGGTTCCCAGGTTTTGATTGCTGCAATGTTGTCTTGCAGAAAATGATAAAGCTTGGCCGTGGATTCTTGCGCTTCCTGTGTCATGGGAAAGGCTGCCTTGCGGTTGAGGGTGAATTGCCCTAACTAATCTGAACGTTTTGAACGTACACATCTCGTTGTTTTCCTGTGGAGTATGCATGAAATGGGCCAATAGCGTTTTGGAGTTGATAGGCACTACCCCCCTGGTGCAACTGCGTCGTCTGCCGGAAAGTCCGGCAGTCAAGATTTTGGCTAAGATAGAAGCCAAGAGCATAGGTGGGTCGATCAAGGACCGGGTTGCCCAGGCCATGGTGGAGGCTGCTGAAAAGTGCGGTGACCTCACGCCGGGAAGCGCCGTGAACAAAACCGTGATTGAGGCGACCAGCGGTAATACCGGCATCGGCCTGGCCATGGTCTGCGCGGTCAAAGGCTACAGGCTTAAACTTATTATGCCCGAGTCTGCCAGTGAGGAGCGTAAGCGCATCATGCGTGCCTACGGAGCGGAGCTTGTGCTGACTCCGGGGCGACTGGCCACGGACGGAGCCATAGAGGAGGCCTATCGGCTGGCACGTGAAGAACCGGATAAATACGTGCTTATGGACCAGTATAACAACGAGGCCAGCATTCAGGCGCATTGCCGGGGGACGGCCAGGGAAATCTGGGAGCAGACCGATGGTCGGGTGACACATGTGGTGGCCACGCTTGGAACGTCTGGGACGGCCATGGGGCTTGCCAAGGGGCTGCATGAATTCAATCCGGCCATCCGGGTCATTGCGGTGGAACCGCATGCCGGGCACAAGATACAGGGCCTGAAAAACATGCAGGAATCCTATCCTCCCGGGATCTACAACAAGCACAGCCTGGACGAGATCGTTCGCGTCAACGACGAAGACGCTTTTGCCGCAGCCAGGGCCATGGCCCGCGAGGAAGGACTGCTTGTGGGCATGAGCTCCGGGGCTGCCGCTTCCGTGTCGTTGCAGGTGGCAAAGACATTGGACACCGGACTTGTGGTCTTCATCTGCCCGGACAGCGGCGAGCGGTATCTTTCCACCAGTCTGTACGCCATGCCGAAAGACCAGGGAGTGCGGCTGCACAATGTGCAAAGCAGTGAACAAACCGTGCTTTCCCCGGTCAATGGGCGCATCGACATGTTCACGCCTGCGCCCGGCCTGGACGTTCCAGACGAGGCCGGGGCCTGGCGGCGGATCGTCAGTCTGGATGTTCTGTGCCGCTATCTGAGGGAAGAGGGTGTAAAGCCAAAAGCCCTGGCCGCAGTGTCCGACATGGACGACAAAACCCTGGCAGCAGCCCGTGCCGCAGGGGGCGACCGGCAGGAATTTGTGAATCGCGCCATGGGCGAGCTGCACGATATTGCAAGACTCCTGGGCGTGGGAAGCCACGTGCTGCTTGCCTCGTGTTCGGATATGCAGCGTCCCGTGGATATGGTCCGCTCGCTCATGGACAAGGGGCTGGCCTATGAAAAACTGCGCAGCGTGTATTTTGACGTGGCCCGTGACCGGGCTTACGGCGAAGTGGCCCGGCAGGACGATGTTGATGGCTTGCATCTGGGGCACACTGTGGATCTGGATGATTACGTCAAGAACAACCCCATGGATTTCACGCTGCTCAAGCGGGCCACCTTGCAGGATCTCAAGCTGGGCGAGGTGGTGGAGACGCGTTGGGGCAAGGTCCGGCCCAGTTGGTTCACCCAGTTGAGTGCGGCTGCATTTGAACATCTTACGGGGACGGATGTGGTGCTGGCCGCTGCCAACCAGCGCTTTCCCCATCTGGACAATTTCGCTTCCCTGTTTGCCAACGCAGGCAGACGTTCCGTCCAGACATGGATGGTAACGGGGGGCATTCGCACGGCCAGTGCGGACGAGTATTGCCCCGGAGTGCGCACCCTGGCTGTCCAGGCAGGCGGTTGGACGGCCTTGCGGCTGTGGCTGCTGTCCACGTCCTATCGTCGTCCGCTGACCTATTCCCGGGAAAGTCTGGTCATGTGGGAGCGTAACGTGTCCAAGCTCAATGATCTGTATGTCAGCTTGAGCACCTGCTCTTTTCCTGACAAGCCGCTTTCGGAAAAGGCCGGAAGGATAAGCGCCGAGTTGCGTCGAGGGCTGCGTCATGCCGTGGAGGACGATCTGGGACTGCATCATTTTTGGCCGGTTCTGTTCGGCAGTCTCAAGGGAATCAATACGTTGCGATCCGCCGAAGCCTTGGGGCGGGATGATGCGGCTCTTGTTCTGGAAACACTGCAATGGGCGGATGCCTGTCTTGGATTGTTCGGTGCGCTCAGTCTTCCGGTGCCGCGTCGTGAGTGGCCGGTCGAAGTGGCGGAATTGGTGAAAAAGCGTCAGCTTGCCCGGCAGGAGAAAAATTTCCAGGAAGCCGACGCACTGCGGACCTCCCTCGCGGAAATGGGGTTTCGTGTGGAGGATTCGCCGGAAGGAGAACGGGTGTATGCCGGTGTATTTTCCAAAGGAGGCCCGCTGTGTTGATCAATGGTGCGGACGGGGGGCTGCGTGCGGCTCGTCCGGAAGATGTTCAGACTATACAGGCCATACACAATGCATCGGTATATGGGCTGTGCAGCGGATATTATCTGCCCGACCAGCAGAAATCATGGACCGCAGCTTTTGCTGCTGCCATTTCAGGCGTGTTTGAGGAAGATGGCGTCCGTTTGATTGTCGCGGAGCATCAAGGCGTGCTGGCGGGTTTCGGCCTGCTCAAGGACAACTGCATCTGCGCTGTGTATGTCCGTCCTGAATTTGCCGGATTGGGACTGGGGCGTGAACTTGTCCTCTCTCTGGAGGCCAGGGTGGATTCTGGACGATATGACAGGATTTGTCTGAGCGCCTCGCTCAATGCAGTGGGGTTTTACGAACGGCTTGGTTACATTTGCGACGGAGGAGGGGAGATGCAGCTTCCCGACGGTAACCATCTGCAATGCACGGATATGCACAAGGATCTGGCCTGATTCTTTCGGAACAGGATTCTCGGGAGTGCACATGAAAAAGCCGGGCCGTTATCGGCCCGGCTTTTTCATGTGCAATTTTTACAATGGCTGTCCAGCTCGACGACGCCGTCCCGTGGTGACGAATTTCTTGGGGTCGATACGGAACTTTTTCACTTTGTAGTTGACGATGCGATAGCTTACCCGCAGTTCCCTGGCGGCCTGGAGCATGTTTCCATTGGCCTTTTTCAGGGCGTCCACCAGCAGTTCGCGTTCAAAGTTGGCCACTGCCTCGCCAAAGGAAAGACTTACATCCGTGGCGGAGCTTTCCGCCGTCTGCAAGGTGGGCGGCAGATGGTAGGAGCGGATGACCTCGTCGTCGCAGATGAGCACGGCCCGCTCCACGCAGTTGCGGAGTTCGCGGACGTTGCCTGGCCAGTGGTATTGGGTCAGCAGGTCGATGGCCGGAGTGGATATGCGACGGATGCGCTTGGCGTACTCCTTGGCAAAGGATATGAGAAAATGTTCTGCCAGGGGGAGCACATCTTCACGTCGCTCCCGCAAAGGAGGCAGGAACACGGGAAAGACATTGATCCTGTAGTACAGATCTTCCCGGAACCTGCTTTGCGAGATCAGTTCTTCCAGAGGCTGGTGTGTGGCGCAGATAAGGCGCACGTCGACTTTCAGCGTTTTTTCACTGCCAATGGGCTGCACCTCTTTCTCCTGGATGGCCCGCAAAACCTTGGCTTGGGCCTCCAGCGAAAGTTCCCCGATTTCATCGAGAAACAGGCTGCCCATGTCGGCCTGCTCGAACAGGCCGCGTTTGCTGGCAATGGCTCCGGTAAATGCACCCTTTTCGTGGCCGAAGAGCTCGCTTTCGATAAGTTCGGACGGGAGTGCCGCGCAATTCAGCTTGACGAGCGGTTTACCTGCACGCGGACTGGCTGCATGAATGGCCTCTGCAAGCAGTTCCTTACCGGTGCCGGATTCTCCGCGGATGAGCGCGGTGGCCTTGCTGGGGGCAACTTGTCCCACTTGCTGGAGAACCATGCGCATGCTTTTGGAAATGGCAACGATGTTGGGAAGTTGCAGGTCCAGGCTTTCCGCGCCGACGCCCAGTCCCTGGGACAGGAGTTGGCGTTGCAGGGCCAGCTCTTCCTGAAGACGGGCAACCTTGTTGGCGATCAATCCGGCCACGACTTCGAGAAATTGCAGGTGGGCTTCCAGTGCATCCAGTGGCTGGGCCGCCACGTCGATGCTCAGAGTCCCCAAGACCTCGTCTTCCTGGAATGGGCTGGGATGAACCACGGGCACGCAGATGAAGGCCATGCTGGCAAGTTCTTCGGGGGGACGTCCGAACGCCTTGTTCAGGAATTCTGGATGGTCCTTCATGCGCGGAACAACAATGGCTCGTCCGCTTTCAAAGACTTGCCCCACGACCCCCTGCCCCGGGGTGTAGCTGGCGTCCACCGTACGGGACTGGCTGTGGGTCAGTCCTATTTTGAGGGTTGAGCTTTCCTGGTCGAAGATGGCCAGGAATGCCCGGCGATACCCCAGGTTTTCGGCCAGAATGCGGAGCAGGCCTTTGAGGCCTGACTGCAAAGGGCTCTTTGGGCCTATCTCGGCAAGAATTTGCCGTAGGGTCCGCATGCACAAGGAAAACTTGTCGGATATGTTTTGATTGGGAGTGTCCATTGTCCTGCTATGAGGCTTTTTGTTCCAGAACAGCCTTGGCGCCCAGTTTGATGGCGGCAAGGTTCATGTCCACAAGTTTTGGGCTGAGGTTCGTCTTGATGGTTTCGGCAAGACGGTCCAGCCCGAACGGGAGTTGATTGAGGGCGCACAGGGCCCCCAGAAGAACCATATTGGCGCTTTGCACGGCACCTGCCTCTTTGCCGAGACTCAGACAGGGAATGAAGCGGCAATGCTTGGAGCAGGCCTCGGCCTTGCTTTGTATGTTCTTCAATTCCGGGTATGTTTCTCTTCCCATACTCACCCCGATGGGGGAAATGATCTCGGAGTTGGAAACGATCACACCGTCTTCCGACAGGTAGGGAAGGGCGCGCAGTGTCTCCAGCGGCTCGAAGCCGAGAAGGATATGCGCCTGCCCGTGGGCTATTTTGGGGCTGCGATAGCCGCCCATGAGCACCGTGGATTCCACCACCCCGCCGCGTTGGGCCATGCCGTGTATTTCACCTGCGGTAACGGGGAGTCCGTGGTCCAGGGCGGCCTGGGCAAGGATCTTGGTGGCAGTCAGAGTACCCTGTCCACCGACGCCGGTAAGGAATATTCTTTTTTTCAAATGACTCATTATGCCCCCCGCTTGCGGGCTTTGATGCCATCCGCCACTTGCAGGCAGAACATGCAGCCAATACACGTGGCTTCGTTAATGACGACGTTCTCCCCTTCCAGACTGAAAGCCGGACAGGCGAGTGTGGATGCACACTCGCGTACGGATTCGGTTTGTTCGGCAACGTAGGCGACCTGGACGAGTTTTTTGCCCATCAACCTGCGGGCGTGCAGTGGGCAAGGATCGCGGGCTATGAGCACACGCACGCCGTCCAGTTCTTTCAATTCGGCCAGGACGGCTTCTGTTTTTTTGCGGTTGAGCGGGCTTACCGTGCGGACATGTTCCACACCGCAGCCTTTGACGATTGCCTCAATGCTGACGCGGGACTCGTTGGCCCCCATGGACGTGAGTTCCACACCGGGGTTCGGCTGATGACCTGTCATGGCCGTGGTGTGGTTGTCCAGTATGACAAGGAGGATGTCGTGGTTGTTGAAAACCGCATTGACCAGTCCGGTGATTCCGGAATGGAAAAATGTCGAGTCTCCGATAAACGCCACCACGGGTTTGCCAGAAGCTTTGGAGAAACCGCTGCCGGCAGATACGCTGGACCCCATGCACAACAGGAAGTCGGCAGTGGCAAGGGGCGGTAGAATTCCCAAAGTGTAGCAGCCGATGTCCGAAGAGTAATAGGCATTGTCTCCGAAAGTCTGGCGTATGCTGAAATAGGCTGCCCTATGGGGACAACCGGCGCACAGGTTGGGAGGACGCATGGGAAGGTTGGGCTGTGACGGGCACAGAGCATCCGGTTTGGCTTCCTGTCCGGTCAACCTGCGCAGAACTTGTTCGATGGAGGCGCTATCGTACTCGCCAAAGCGTGTCAGTTCCGGCTGGTCCTTGCCTTTCACCGGAGTCCGGATGTCCTTGGAGTGGAGCAGGGATCGAATCTCTGTTTCCAGAATGGACTCCCCTTCCTCAATCACCAGAATTTGGTCGCAGGATTGTGCCAGTTGCAGAATAGCGGCCTGATCAAGGGGGTAGGAAAAACCGAGCTGGAGCAGCGTGAGGTTCTCCTCCATGGTTTTGTCTTCAGCCATGGCGTCATGGACGTAGGCGCGGCTTATTCCCGTGGCAACCACGCCCAATTTGCCGCTTCCGCTCGATTTTATCCAGGGAGAAGAAGCCATGTCCCTGGAAACGGTTTCCAGGTTTTTCACCAGGACGGGATGACGCATCCGGGCGACGGCCGGTATGGGGACAAAACGCTTCGGTTCCTTTGGAGTCACTTTGAACGGTTGCGGATCGGTGACCGGGCCGAACTCCACCGGTCCACGCAGATGATTCAGGCGGGTGGTGGTACGCAGCAACACGGGTTGTTGCCATTTGCGTGAAAGGATAAGGGCCTGGCGTGCCATGTCCTTGGCTTCTTGCGCTGTGGCCGGCTCGAATACGGGCATGCCGGCCAATCGGGCATAGTAGCGGTTGTCCTGCTCATTCTGGCTGGAATGGCAGCCGGGGTCGTCCGCGGAAAGAATAACCAGCCCGCCGGGGGTTCCGGTGTAGGTCAACGTCATGAGTGGATCGGCGGCTACGTTGACCCCGACATGTTTCATTGTCACCAGGGTCATGGCCCCGGCAAGAGCAGCTCCACCCGCCACTTCGAGAGCGACTTTTTCGTTGGTGGAGTACTCGAACCAGTATTTTCCAAAAGGCGAGAGGCGGAAAAAAGTATCCGGCACCTCGCTGGACGGAGTTCCTGGGTAGCAGGTCACGCAGTGTACGCCCGCTTCTATGGCGCCGCGTACGATGGCCTCGTTGCCGAGCAGCAGGTGAATTTCTCCCTGTTTTCCGGCGATGATGGGGTGGGACATGAATGGCTCCGAATTGTTAGGACGAGCTTGCGTTGCCGAGTTCAAGTTTTGCCTTGAGCTTGGATATCTTGTATTCGAAAAGGGATCTGCTTTCCTGGCCGGTTTTGTTGAGAACGTCCTGGTAAGCGTCAATGGCGGCCTGATACTGCCCAGCCTGTTCGTAGGCCTGGGCGAGCTGCATATTTATCATAATTACAAAATTTTCCGGGGCCTTTGCCTTGAGTTGGGAAAGCAGATCGGCGGCTTCTCCGGGGTTCCCGCCTGCCATTTCCGCACTGGCCTGTCCCAGGATCGCAACCAGGGCGGTGGAGTCGTCGCTCAGTCCGGCGAGGCGTTTGTAGGCATCTGCAGCCACAGCGTACTGGCCCGCCTGCATGGCTTCATCGGCCAGGGAGAACAGGGCGGAAGGCAGAACCGCTTCAGGAGCTTCCGCAATAAAAGACTGCAGAGCCTTGATGCGCTCGTCACCTTGGCTGCTCTGAACAATTTTTCCAAGTTTTTGGGACGCTTCAATAAGCTGTTTTTTTTGATAGTTTTGGTAGCCGGTGATTGCCGCGACAACCACTACAACGGTGAGGATGCCAACGCCAATGGGCTTTATGTTGTCCAGCAGGAACTGAAGTGCCGGGTGAAGCTCTTCAGGAACCTGTGCGTCCAGGCCGTCGGGAATCGGGTGCGTTTTTTTGCTTGGATCCATATTGTGGAAAGCCTCCATTCGTTATTTGTTCGGTCAGTCTGGTTTTGATTAAAATTTACAAAATTACACTATTTCAAAATTACAAAAAGGTCAAAAGGACTTTTGATCGCTTGAGTTCGTGCAGTGCTTGTTTCAGGGCGGTATTTTCTTGACATAATTGGTGGCTCTAAATTGCAAGAGTGGTAAAAAATCCTGGCGTGCCGCGGTGAAAAGGGGGTGATGTAGGAAAAACTTGACAGAATTGTTTTTTCAAGGTGAACCAATCAGGGGTTGCACGGAGGCAAAAATCCGCAGTAATTGTTTGTTGAAAGCCAGCCTTGGTTGCCCGCACGTCGTACAAGGGCGTGGTGCTGTATTGACGTGGATGTTCTAGAGGGCGTTGGTATCAGGCTGTTGAAAAAAAGTATAGAACGGGATTTTCAACGCGCTGTCTGGAGTTTCTGGGAGTGTTGGAAAAGAGCCGGATTGAGCTTATGCCCGTTTGGTCTGAAAGAAAATTCAGGGGAGCTTTTTCCGTTACGATTTTTTCTTGAAAAGGAGTCTTTTTCATGTCGCTACATGAACAGATGCTTGAATTATGTGCAAATGCCCGTTCAGCGGCCGCAAAGCTCGCCAGCGTTTCCGGAAATGCCAAGGACAAGGCTTTGTTGTCGTTGGCGGATAAAATTGTTGCGCGAAAAGGCAGCATTTTCAAGGCCAATGCATTGGATTTGCAAGCTGCTGAAGACAATGGAATGGATTCGGCCCGGATGGATCGCTTGAAAATCACTGACGCAGTGATTGAGTCCATGGCAGATGCCTGCCGTCAGGTGGCTGCCCAGTCCGATCCTGTGGGGGAAATAGAGTCCATGAGCAAACGGCCCAACGGACTGATGATCGGACGCATGCGTATTCCTTTGGGCGTCATACTGATGATTTTCGAATCCCGCCCCAATGTTACCATTGATTCGGCTATCTTGTGCATCAAGGCGGGCAACGCCATTATTCTGCGCGGCGGTTCCGAAGCCATACATTCCAACCTCGCACTGGCTGCTCTTCTGCGGGAAGCCCTCGCGGGAAAACGGATTGCCGGAAACCGCGGCCCAGGTCGTCCCGGTTACCGACCGTGAAGCCGTGGCCATTCTGCTCAAGCAGGAAGAGTTCATTGACGTGGCCATTCCCCGCGGCGGGGAAGGACTTATACGCGCTGTCACCGAACAGGCGCTCATGCCGGTGCTCAAGCATTACAAGGGGGTATGCCACGCCTATGTGGACGAACAGGCTGATCTGCCACAGGCCTTGGAAATAGTTTTCAATGGCAAGGTGCAGCGTCCCGGCGTGTGCAACGCCCTTGAATGTCTGTTGGTACACGCTTCCGTTGCAAAGGAATTTCTGCCCATGGTCGGTGAAAAGCTTGGCGGCGCAGGGGTAACCTTTAAGGCCTGCCCCAGGTCGCTTGAACTGTTGGGCCAGGCTGCCGAACCTGCCGAAACTGACGATTGGGGTCATGAGTTCCATTCCCTGGTGTTGGCAGTCAGGATAGTTGAAAGCATGGATGAGGCTTTGGAACACATCCGGCGCTACGGCTCCAATCACACGGAAGTCATCTGTACCCGTGATCATGGTCGGGCCATGCGTTTCCTGCGGGAGGCCGACGCCTCACTGGTTGCAGTGAATGCGTCTTCCCGGTTCAATGACGGGGGCGAGATCGGCCTTGGTGCGGAAATCGGGATTTCCACTTCCAAGCTGCATTCATATGGCCCCATGGGAGTGCGTGAACTCACTTCGACAAAATTCGTGGCCTTCGGCGACGGCAAGTTCGCGGCTGATGGCACGAATTGGAATTTTTGGAGGCAGCTTTAACCCCGTACACTGCGGCCATGTGCGCATGGCAGTGGAAGCGCGGGAGCAGTTGGGGCTGGACAGGGTGGATTTCGTCCTGTCCTCCAACCATCCCATGAAATCGGATGCCGGACAGCTACCTTTTGCAACACGTTGGCATCTGTTACAGGAAGCGCTTTCCGGGATGTCCGGTTATCATGTCAGCGTCATAGAACGGATTTTTTCCGGGCCGTCCTACACGATTAAAACATTGTCACTTTATCGAAGGATGTATCCTGAAGACGAGTTGTTTTTTCATATTGGGGGCGTCCGATTTGGTTAAACTACCAAGCTGGAAAGATGGGGAAAAGCTGGTTGATTACGCAGGTTTGGCTGTGGTTCCCCGTTTTGGTACAGGGTTGGGAGAGACAGTGGAAATCGTCAGGCGACTGTGGCCCGAGGCTGTCCGGAAAGATGTCGCGGCCTGGGAATTTCCTTCACATACAACACTTCATTATCTTGATGCTCCGGTCATGAGCATCAGTGCTTCGGATATCCGCCAGCGCCTGCTTCAAGGGCGTTGTGTGGCTTCATTGGTTCCTTTTGCCGTGGAGCGTTCCCTGTCCAACCTCGTCCATCTTGTCAGGCAGGCTGAATCCTGATCTTCCTTCTTTTTTTCGTAACTCCAATGCTTCGACTTGCCGTTGTCACCTTCGGCCTGCTAGTATTTTTTTTGTGTAATTATGGTTAGTTGAAATTTGTTTCAATGAATTCAAATCGAGTCGGATACAGTTTTAATGAATACTCAGAATATGAAGCATCTGTTGGTTGTCTCCAAGGAGACAGCCTTTCGCAAGAGCGTATTGAATATGCTTCAGATCTTGCAAAATGTTTGTTTGCATCAGGCCGATGATATCCAGGGGGCTTGGCATGAAATTAACGATGAGCCGATCGATCTGGTCTTGATCGATGAGCAGTTGGGGGATGGAAGCGGTTCGGAATTGTTTGCAAAAAATAAAGTGGAGCGAAGAATTTTCTGCAACGGACGTTCTGCTTTTTTTCGACCAGGAAGATGAAGACAATATTTCCATGGCCATGGAGATGAGGGCTTCGGATTACATGGTCAAGCCTGTGGCCTCGGACGTTTTGTTTTACAAGCTTGAGAAGCTGTACGGCGAATCCCTGGGCATGTCGGGGCACCAGGAGATAGTTTCCGTTTCCGATGTTTCGCGGAAACAGGAGGGGGAAAGAAGTGCTTCGCCTCGGTCGGAGCCGGCCCCTTCAAGTGGGCTTGAAAACTTTTTTTCAACCCATTTTGGATATTGCCCAACGGCGGGTCTGCGGTTTTGAAGCGTTGACTCGCGTTGTCAGAAGCGGGCAGTCCAATGGAACCACCGACGGAGCGGTCCCGTCTCCAGGCCTTTTTGACGGTTTGTCCGATGAGGAGATAGTGGCTCAGGACCAGGCTTGCCGAATGCAGGCCCTGAGCTCTTTTGCCAAAGTTGTTCAGGCGAACTCCGCGTATTGTCTTTATTTGAACGTATCGCGTGCCACGGTGGAGCTGGGAGCCGGAGAGCTCGTGGATGTTGTCCAGGGTGTTCGCAAGCTCGGCATTCCCTTTGCCCATGTTGTGTTGGAAATCGACGGGGCCGAGAGTGTCTGTGCCGACCGTTTGAAGAAATTTATGACCATCCACCGCAACCATGGATTTCGCATCGCCTTTGACCGTTACGACGGAGGACGCATGCACCTGGACCGGGTTGTGGATTTCCGGCCGGACATGGTCAAGCTTTCAGGGGATTTTACCGCAAAAGCGGCAAGCAATGCCGGGATGGCTCAGGTCGTCAGCGCGCTTATCCGCATCGCTCAGACGTCCGGCACGGAAGTGACGGGCACTGGGGTTGAGCGGGAAGATGATGCCATTGCCTTGTTGAGGATGGGATTGCATACGTTGCAAGGGTATTATTTCGACCGGCCTCATTCCAAGAACGTCCGCGGTATGGAAAAATATCATTTCCAGGTCGAGTATCTGACTCGAAAATACATCCGGCATTGTGTGGACCATATTGGCGAAGGCAGGAGTCTGCAGATTGCGGCCCAGGCCTTGTTGGAAAAAGTGGCCGCGGCTTTGGCGCGGGCGGGAGTGAAAAAATACCCTGCCGTACTCCAGGCGGCGCTTCGGCGTGACAGGCGGATTTCCGGGGCGTTTGTCCTTGACAAGGCAGGAGTTCAAATCGTTGATGCTGTGAGTCAGAGCGGTTTGGGGGCCAGCCGTTTTTGTCCGCCTGCCGTGGGAACGTTGCACTTTCTTCGGGATTACTACCTGCACGTCGTGGCGGGATATGAACGGTACGTTACCCCTGTTCATTTTTCTGCATTTTCCGATCAGCCTTGCCGTATAATGGCCCAGCGGGTACCAGGAGAAAAACGACATATAGTCTGCATTGAACTGATTGGGGATTATTGACCTGGGCAGGGGGAAGGGGCTTCAGATACGGACAAGGGCCTGCAGGACGTCCTCCGGCGAAATGTTGCTCATGCATTCAAGGTTGCGTTGGCAGGTCTTTCCCCCATGCAGGGAGCAGGGACGGCAGGGGAGGTCACACTCCAATACCACATCCTTGGGACCCTCAGGATAAAACCCCCAGGTTCGGGTGGTTGGGCCGAAAAGGGCCACTACCGGCGTTCCCACGCCGCAGGCCAGATGCATGGGGCCGGAATCTCCCGTGACCAACGCCCGGCAGGATGCCAGCAGAGCGCAGCTTTGGCGCAAATCCGTGCAATTGGTGAAGTCGTGCCGGGTGGCATTGCCCCCTCCACTGGCCCCATATCGCCGGAAAGTTGCTTTTCCCGATGACAAGCCAGGGGATTTCATGTTTTTCCAACAACGCGACAAGCTTCTGCCAATGGCATTCGGGCCATTTCTTGTTGCCGTGGGTGGCATAGGGGTGCAGGGCCACCGGTTTGGCATTTCTTTCTGTAAAACCATATTTTTCAAGCAGGGAACGGGTCTGTGTGACTTCCCCACGGGTGGGGTACAGATGGGGCAGGAGGGCTTTGGCCGAAGGGGGCGGCGTGTGCAGGGCCATGGCGTAGCGTTGGGGCACGTTCCATTGCAAGCAGGCGTTGTCTGGCCCAGTCGTGCCGCAGCCGGTGGAAGGCCCGACGGGTCAGGGAGTGTTTGGCGTAGCTGTATGTTTT
The DNA here is from genome assembly GCA_963665185.2 of Desulfovibrionaceae bacterium. Classification (GTDB taxonomy): domain Bacteria; phylum Desulfobacterota; class Desulfovibrionia; order Desulfovibrionales; family Desulfovibrionaceae. The sequence goes on from CAXXPO010000018.1 coordinate 188,834, forward strand.
GCCTTTCCAAAGCATTCGCAGAACACGGGTGCGCAGGTTGCCGTGGAGGTCGATGAGCGGCAGGCCGGAGTAGGCGCTGGCGAGCCTTCGGGCCTGACGCAGCCATGCGGAACCGGACAGTTCTATTCGGTCCAAGGCAATGATTTCCGCCACAGACGGGTGGTTTTCCAGAATCGGGGAAAAATCTTTTTTTGTGATGAAAACGAATTGCAAGCCCAGTGTGCTCTGCCAATGTTCAAGCACCCCGGTGCTCAAAACCAGATCCCCCAAGGCGCTGAAGCGTACGGCCACCGCATTGGGACTCATGCTGGGCCTCCCTCATGATTCATCATGATATTCTGCATTGTGTTCCAGGCCAGCTGTGGCGTGATCTCGCGCATGCAGCGGTGATGCCCCGGACGACAGGTTCTGCCCCCATGCAGGCCACATGGCCGGCAGTCCACCTCTGTCTGCAAAACCCGCGTGTGCGGTCCGCGCGGAAAAAAACCGAGTTCCTTCACCGTGGGACCGAACAGGGCCACAGTGGGGGTTCCCAGTATCCAGGAAATGTGCATGGGGCCTGAATCGTTGGTCAGGTAGGCATCAAGCCGTGAAATGAAGCTTGCCAGTTCTTGCAGGTTGAGTTTCCCGGCCATGTTCAACAAGGCGGAGCGGGTTTGCGTTCGGGTTGCATCAATCACTTCCTGGGCTGTCTTTTCCTCGCCGGGGCCACCGAATATGATGACTCGTAAGCCCTGTTCGGCCGCCATGTCGGCTACCTGGGCGAAGTATTGCGCTGGCCAGCGCTTTGTCGGCCAGACTGATCCTGGATGCAACCCTATGCATGCCCCTTGGATGTAAGCATGGTAAAAATTGTCGGTTTCTGCCATTGCATCCGGCGACAGGTCCAGGCGCGGCGTTGTTATCTTATGGGTGACACCCAGGGGGCGGACGAGTTGGAGCAGGCGTTCTATTTCCTCCAGCTGTTCGAAGCGTCGGGGAACAGTGTGCGTATAGGCCAATCTGTTGTAAAGAGGGGTGTCGTATCCCACACGCAGATTGATACCGGATATGATTGCGACCAGGGCGCTACGGAAACTGCGGTGGGCAGATACCAGAATGTCGTATTTTTGTTCACGCAGGAACGAGCCCATGGCCATTGCGCCGCTCATTCCACGATGTGCACCGCGCTTGGCAAAACCGCGGATATGGCGGAGTTCCTTTTGGGCGGCGAAGAGTGGTTCCACCCCCTGCCGCACGTACATATCTATTTGTGCGTCTGGGTAGGCGGCCGCCAGAGTATGCAGCAGAGGCAGGGTCAGTACAGCATCGCCAAGAAAAGCGGTTTGCCACAGGGCTATGGATTTGGTTTGCGTCATTTTGTTCTTTGAGGTTTTGAGCTGGAACGGCTGTGCAAAAAACGGCCTATCTGGCCGGCGGTTGTTTTCGCCGGGTTCGCCTTTCGCGTCAAGTGCGGCAAGCCGACGTGGACGACGACCGGAAAAATCGAAAATATTTTCCGGGTAAGGGAACAGTGGCTTGCATGCCCCTATGCCTTCTGATAGAAGATGTCCAACATGTATAAAGCCATTTTCAAGGGCAGGACGGCCCTTTAACGAATGCTAGAACTTATTCTTTCCGTCAGTCTTGCCACTCTCATATCTTTTTTTTGTTCAGTAAGCGAAGCAGCCCTCTACTCCATATCATGGAGCCGGATTGAATCTTTGCGCAAGCAGGGGCGGCGTTCCGGAGATATTTTATTTGCCATGCGCCGGGACATTGAGAAACCCATCTCCGCTATCCTGACTTTGAACACCGTCGCCAACACGGCGGGGGCATCCATTGCCGGGGCGGCCGCAGCCAAGGTCTTCGGGGCTGAACATCTTGGGTTGTTTGCCGTGGTTTTTACACTGATCATTCTCATTTTTGCCGAACTCATTCCCAAAACCTTGGGTGTTGCCTACAACAAAAAGGCGGCTCCGTTGTTGGCACGGCCGCTTCAATTGCTTATTTTGGCCTGCGCTCCGATCACTTGGCTGCTCGGTTTCGTGGTGCGGATTTTTAAAAGTTCCTCCACGGGGCCGCAGACAACGGAAGAAGATGTCCGAGCGGTTGTTAGTCTGACGTATAAGGCCGGAATTCTTAAGGAATATGAGGAGCTGGCCATAGGCAACATCCTTTCTTTGGATAAAAAGCAGGTGCGCGAGATCATGACCCCGCGCACGGTTGTTTTTTCCCTGCCTGCCCAGATGAGCGTGGCCGAAGCCAGAGAAAGCAAGTCTGTTTGGCCTCACAGCCGTATTCCTGTGTTCGAGCACGACGACCACGAAGATATCGTCGGGCTCGTCTACCGGCGGGAGGTCTTTGAAGCTTTGGCAAATGGCCGGGACAATCTGACCCTGGACAAGCTTATGCGCCCCGTGGAGTTTGTTCCGGAAACCTTGACCCTGGATCGACTGCTGATTAAGTTCCTTAAGTCAAGAATTCATCTTATTGTCGTTCTCGACGAGTACGGTGGTGTTTCCGGAGTGGTTTCCCTGGAGGATGTGCTTGAGGAAATATTGGGGCGGGAAATTGTAGATGAAACCGACCAAGTTGCGGATATGCGCGAGCTGGCAAAGAAAAAACGCAAATGTCTGGTGGACTCCTCTGTGTAGAAAGAACCCGACGACAATCGCGATTGAGGTATCCATGGGCACGAACAAGATCGTTTATATTGCCGCATTCCTGCTTTTTGCGGCAGGTATGGGATATCTTCTTTTTACCGGTATATCTCAGGATAGCGTTTATTTTCTGAATGTTGCCGAAGCATTGGCCATGGAGCCGGAACAACGGTCTCAGGCTCGCCTGTTCGGTACGGTCGGGCAGGAGCGCATCGAGCGCAAAAGCGGTGCGCTTGGTGTGGAATTTGATCTTCAGGATAAGGAGAATACGCAGGAAGCGATTCGGGTAGATTATGCAGGAGCTGTGCCGGACACTTTCAAGCCCGGTGTGGAGGTTATAGTCGAGGGACACTTCACGCATGGCGGGCAGGACTTCACCGCAACACAACTTATGACCAAGTGTCCCAGCAAGTACGAAAAGAAAAATCGTGATGCATCACGGAGTTGACCCCACACGCTGCTTCCCGTCTGTTTTTCCGGTGGACATGGCAACAGGCTTTGCCGCAGTATAAGCGCCTGATTACATTCGGCGCTTTTCTGCATTTGTGCCGGGCATGATACGCTTTGCCTTTTATATGTTACTTCGTGTCTTTTGAGGTTGTCTGCTGAGGCATTCTTGTGCGGACAGAGGAATATGCTTGAATTTACGAATAATTCGTATTAATCGGACGATTTCATACCTACTAAGTCAACAAAGGAATCGCAATGTACGCAGCCGCCTACTGGGGGCTTTTGGCAGTCCTGTTGCTGAGTGTTTTTGCTGCTCTGGCCGCTTGTTTCCAGGCTTTTTTCAATAATGAGGTCTACGGTAAATGGATCGAGCGGGCGCAGTACGCCTGCACTGCAATTCTGCTCATGTGTTCAGTCGTCCTAACCTATGCCCTGGTCATGCGGGATTTTTCCGTAAAATACGTGGCCGAGTACACGGACAGCGTTCTGCCCATGTTTTACACGGTGACAGCGTTCTGGGCAGGACAGGACGGGTCTTTGCTTTTCTGGGCTGTTGGTGTGGGGGTGATGGGGGCTGTTTTCCCGTTTACCCGTGCCTACCGGGAGCTGGAAGGATCGACGCGCAGTATCTATTGGGCCTTTTTTTTGACTGTTCAGGCTTTTTTCCTTTTGCTCCTGACCAACTGGAGCAACCCCTTCACACTGTTTTCGCCTTCACCGGCAGATGGCCGTGGGCTTAATCCCTTGCTGCAAAATCCAGGTATGATTTTCCACCCGCCATTGTTGTTTCTTGGGTATGCCGGATTCACGGTCCCGGCCTGTCTGGCCCTGGCATCCTTTATCACGGGCAAAGGTGGCGAGTGGCTTGAACCGGGGCGCAACTGGACGGTCATCTCCTGGATTTTTCTCAGTGCGGGTATCATACTGGGTGCTTGGTGGTCCTACATGGAGTTGGGTTGGGGGGGGTATTGGGCCTGGGACCCGGTGGAAAACGCTTCGCTCATTCCCTGGCTGTCGGCTACGGCTTTTCTTCATACCGCAGTGGTGGAGAGGCGGCGCAAGTCTTTGGACCGATCGAACGTCTTCCTGGTCTGTTTGACGCTTCTCCTCTGTTTTTTCGGCACCTATCTGGTGCGCAGCGGAGTGATTGATTCCCTGCACGCATTTGGCGGCGGTGGCGTGGCCACTCCACTGATGCTCTTCATGCTGGCAGGACTCGGTCTTACCACATTGATTGTTTTTTGGGGGAAAGCATCGGCCACGCGTCAGCTTGACGGACTGCTTTCCCGTCCCGGTCTGCTCATCATTGCGGCCTGGATGTTTCTGGCGCTTGGAATCATTGTTTTTCTCGGCACCATGTGGCCGGTCATCAGCAGCTTGTGGAGTCCGGCTCCGGTGGGTTTTGATGCCGGATTCTACAACCGCGTGTGTGTGCCGGTCTTTGTGCTTATGGCCGTTGTTCTGGTGTTTTGTCCCTGGCTTGGCTGGAAGGGCGGATTGCGTAAGGGGGCGGCTGGCATTGCCGCAATGGCCGTCTTTCCTGTTTCCGGCATTGCCCTGTATTTTGCAGGCGTGCAAAAGCCAATGGCCGTTATTGCCGCATCCGCAGCCTTGGCCGTCATGGCGGGATTGGCTTTTCTTATTGCCGTGGACAAGCAATTGCGAACAACTCGGGCGGGCTGGGGCTTTTTGGGCGTTCATGCGGGCGTAGCACTCATGGTTCTGGGGGTGGCTTTTTCCGGTCCCTATCAGATGGAGCGCGAGGTCATTCTCAAGCCCAACGCTACCGTGACCATGAAGGGGTATGATTTTGTCTTCGACAACGTGCGTACTTTCAGTACGGACGCAATGTCCGTGGCCGAAGCCACCCTGGATGTTCTCAAAAATGGCGATCGCGTGGGACGTCTTACTCCGCAGCGTCGCATTTATCGTAATTTCGAGCAGCCGTTTGCCGAAGTTTCTGTCATTCCGTCGTTTGGCGACGAACTGTACGCCACTCTTCTCGGGATGGACCGCGATGGAAGCGTCAGTCTGAAAATCAGCATTCATCCGTTGGTCAACTGGGTGTGGATCGGCGGAACCCTTTTGTGTCTGGCTGGATTTTTGTGCTTACGTACACGTCGCACGACCGGCCGGTACGAGGAGACCGATCTTGCCTAGCTCGAGACAGCCGTTGCTGAACGCCCAGGGCGTGGCCAAACTTTTTGGGCGCAAATTGGTATTCAAGAAGGTTGGGTTCGCTATTCAGCCGGGCGAAGTGTGGTTGCTGGTCGGTCCCAATGGAGCGGGCAAATCCACTCTGGTCAATATTATGGCCGGTTTGCTGCGCCCCGATGCCGGAAGTGTGGACATCGGCCCGGTCCCAGGCAGACGTTCCTATCTGGGGCACAAGACGTTCATCTACTCTCGTCTGAGTGCAATGGAAAATTTACGCTTTTGGGCCGACATGTTCGGCCTTAAACGCGACACGGAGTATTTGTCGGCCGCATTGGAGCGCGTCGGGTTGGGCCATGTGGCCGAAGAGGAGTCTGGCCGGTTTTCCCGCGGCATGTCCCAGCGGCTCAGTCTTGCCCGTGTATTTCTCAATAACCCGGAATTGATTTTTCTGGATGAGCCGGGAACGGGATTGGACATTGCCTCCTCCGAACTGCTGCACCGCGAGATTTCCCTGGCCGGTCGACGCGGAGCAGGCGTGCTTTGGGTTAGTCATCAGATTCAGGAAGGACTGAAAGTGGCCAGCCATGTCTTGCACCTGGAAGATGGCGGACTGCGCTATGTCGGGCCGTCTGCCGGATACGGGATGGAGACCTGCCCATGTTAAGGCCGGCAGTGTTCATTGCGCGTAAGGATTTGTCCCTTTCCCGTGGGCAAGGATTGGTGCAGGCGGTTCTTCTGGGCCTTCTGCTGATTTTTCTGTTCAGCCTCTCCCGGCCCACGGGAACGTTGACACCACCCCAGGCTGCCGCCGCGATCTTTTGGTTGGCCTCGAGCTTCGGGCTGGTTCTTGTTTTCAATACCCTGTACTCTCTGGAAGAAGAAAACGGGGCGCGCCTTGGCCTGCTGCTTTCGCCCATTCCACTGCAATCCATCTGGCTGGGCAAGGCGCTGGCCGGATTTGTCCTGTTGGCGTGTTCCCAACTGGTGTTTGCCCCGGCAGCCATGGTTTTTCTAGGGCAGGATGTGACCGGGGAACTTTTGCTGGCTGTTGCCAGCGTTCTGGCCGTGGATTGGGGCCTTGTGGTTCTTGGGTCGCTTTTGGGGGCGTTATCCCAAGGGGCGGCGGCGCGTGAATCCTTGTTGTCGGTAATTTTGTTTCCGTTGCTTCTGCCTGTGCTTCTGGCCGGTATCCGCACCGGTGCGGTCGCTTTGGGCGGCGCCCCTGAATACGGCGGCTGGATGGGGCTTACCCTGGCCTTTGACGCCTTGTTCACTGGAGCCGCACTGATTCTTTTTCCTTATGTTTACGGTGGAGATGCCTAAATCATGATGCGAATTTTCGTTTTGCTCACCACCTGCGCCCTGCTGGCTTCCCAATATATGATATGGGTGTATGCTCCTCTGGAATCCACCATGGGCCTGGTGCAGAAGGTTTTCTATGTCCATTTGCCTTTGGCCTGGTGGTCCATGATCAGTTTTTTTGTGGTTTTTGCCGCCAGCGGGTTGTTTTTGGTCAGGAAAGATCCTGCGTATGACAGGCTGGCCGGAGCCGCGGCCGAACTGGGCGTGCTTTTTTCCGGTCTGGCTCTGATTACCGGCTCGCTTTGGGCCCGGAGCGCCTGGAACGTCTGGTGGACCTGGGATCCGCGGTTGACCACCACGCTTATCATGTGGTTCGTGTACGCGGCGTATCTGGTTCTGCGCACCGCCCCCATGGATTCGGACAGACGCTCCATGGTTTGTGCCGTCCTGGGCGTTGTCGCCTTTCTGGACGTGCCTCTTGTTTTTTACTCGGCCCGAATGTGGCGCAGTATCCACCCGGCTGTTTTCGCCCAAAAGGGTGGCGGATTGGAGCCGGAAATGTGGCATGCCGTGATAACTTCCGGCATCGCCTTCGGGCTGCTGTGGCTGACTGTTCTGCTGGTGCGCAAAGGCCAGCTCAAAATGCGGGCGGATCTGGATGCCCGACGGACATTTTGACCCTTGGAGGTCCCATGAACGCGCAATCTTATCTGCTGATTGCCAACGCCGCCGTCTGGGTGGGCATCGGTGCATATCTTTTTTTTCTGGGGCAAGAGACTTCCCGTCTGAAAAAACGCCTGGAGCAACTTCATTTACTGGAAGGTTCGCATGACGAGCAACTTTAGTTCCCCTGAACCTTCGGTGGCATCGGGAACTTTTTCACGCAGAATCATTGTCATTTTGTTGGCTGTTGGGCTGCTGACCATATTTGCCACTTCCGTGATTTACAGATTGCAGAATCCATCGCGAATAGTGGTCCGCCAGAAAATGCCGGATGGGAATAAGATGAACTCCATGGTGGACATGGGCAACATGGGGCAGATACGCGACCTCATGCAGGAATTGCAGAAAAATCCCGAAGACATGCATACGTTGTTGCGTCTGGGGTCCGTATTCATGGAGATGGGAGCGTGGGCCAAGTCAATCATGTTTTTGCAGGATGCGCTCAATGTGGAGCCGACCAACAAGGATGCGCTGAACCTCTATGGAATCTGTCTGTACCAGGCCAAGGATTATGCGAAATCGGCTGAAATTTTCAGCCAACTCTTGGCTTTGGATCAGAATAATCCCATGGCGCATTATAATCTTGGGGTCATGAAAAAATATTTTCTGGAAAAACCGGAAGAGGGCATGGAACATTTTCGCAAGGCCAAGGCGCTCAGTCCATCGGATCCGCGTCTTGTGAAATTGGTTGACGAGGAGCTTGAAGCCCGGCACGAAATCACAAAGTAGCGTGTAAACATCAGTTGGTTGACAGGCTGGCAGGCAGCCCGGAATAAACGTTTGGGAAGCATCTCTTATTTGACAATTTTAAGCAGATAGTGGCAAATGGCTGGTAATGGATACAAAGTGCGAACGTATGCCCCGCATTCATGGAGTGCCACCGGTTTGCGGACTTTGCTATGGCGTAATGATTGCTCTTTTTTTACAACCTCTGGAGGATGAAGAATGTCTGGTAAATTTTTGGCCCGGGCGGTTCTGATCGCTTGTGTTATGGCCTTGGTCGCTGTCCCGGCAATGGCGGGAAAGATTGTTGTAGGTGTGGCAGGTGCGCATAGTGGCGACCTTGCTTCGTACGGTCTTCCCACAGTGAACGCTGCAAAAATCGTTGTCGACGAAATCAATGCCAAGGGCGGCATCAACGGAATGCAGGTGGAAATCGCCCCTCAGGATGACCAGTGTAAGCCCGAACTCGCCACCAACGTCGCCACCAAACTGGTGTCGGACAAAGTTACCGTCGTGCTTGGTCATATTTGCAGCGGCGCCACCAAGGCTGCCTTGCCCATCTACACGGAATCGCAGTTGGTTTGCATGTCTCCCTCTGCCACAAATCCTGGGCTTACCCAGAGCGGTGACTACCCCACGTTTTTCCGTACGATTGCTTCGGATGACGCACAGGCTAAACTGGTTGTGGATTTCGCCACGGACAAGCTGGGCGCGAAAAAGATCGCGGTGCTGCATGACAAGGGCGACTATGGCAAGGGGTTTGCCGAGTTTGCCAAGATGTTCATTGAAAAGGACGGGAAGGCTGAAGTTGTGTTGTTCGAGGGTGTTACCCCCGGCGCAGTGGACTATTCAGCGGTTGTGCAGAAAGTTCGGCGCAATAATGCAGATGCGGTTATTTTTGGTGGATATCATCCCGAAGCCTCCAAAATTGTATCCCAAATGCGCCGTAAGCGCATGAAGACAGTCTTTCTGTCTGATGACGGCGTAAAGGACGATACCTTTATCAAAGTCGCCGGCGAGAATGCCGAAGGCGTGTACGCTTCAGGGCCTGTAGATATTTCAAAGAATCCCTTGTATATCAAGGCGGTGGCACAGCATAAGGAAAAATTCGGTTCCGAGCCGGGTGCGTTTTTCCCACAGGCCTATGCTGCCACTCAGGCGCTGCTCAATGCCATCGAGAAGGCTGGCAGCACGGAGTACGCCGCAATTGTCAAGGCTCTGCGCTCCGAATATGTGGAAACGCCGCTTGGCAAGATCAAGTTTGACGACAGAGGCGACGCCGAAGGCGTAGGTTTCTCCATGTACATTGTCAAAGACGGCACGTACGTTGAAGTCAAATAGGATAGACGCGGCATCATAAGTGATAAGCCAGGGGATGGACAGTCGGTCCATCCCCTGTCCTTTTTCCTGAGCGGAACACAGTTGCTCAGCCAGCAAGGCAGGACTTCAATGGACTATTTTCTTGAACTTTTTTTCGGCGGTCTCACCCGGGGCAGCATTTATGCGCTGATCGCCCTGGGGTACACCATGGTTTACGGCATCATCGAGTTAATCAATTTCGCCCATGGCGAAATTTACATGATAGGGGCCTTTACCGCGTTGATTGTTGCCGGAATTTTGGGAGTTCTCGGCTTTCCGGCCCTGGCCATCCTGGTTTTGGCCACGGTGGTGGCGGTGATATATGCTTCGGCCTATGGCTACACCATTGAAAAGATTGCATATAAGCCGTTGCGTGGTGCTCCCCGTTTGTCGCCGCTTATTTCTGCTATCGGTATGTCTATTTTTTTGCAGAACTACGTGCTTCTGGCCCAGACTTCGGATTTTCTTCCTTTTCCCTATCTGACGCCTGAATTTGGCTTCATGGAGAAGTATATTCATATCATGGGATCCAGCGAGCTGTTCATTATTCTGGCTTCCGCCCTGTCCATGGTCGGGTTGACGTTGTTCATCAAGTATACCCGGCTTGGAAAGGCAATGCGGGCCACCGCCCAGAACCGGAAAATGGCCATGCTTGTCGGCGTGGATGTGGACAGGGTCATTTCCGCGACTTTTATCATCGGGTCGGCTCTGGCGGCTATTGGCGGAGTGCTCATTGCTTCGCACGTCGGGCAGATCAACTTTTATATCGGCTTCATTGCCGGGATCAAAGCCTTTACTGCGGCGGTGCTCGGAGGCATCGGCAGCATCCCCGGAGCCATGCTCGGCGGGCTGGTGCTGGGCTGGTGCGAAAGTTTCGCCACCGGGTATGTCTCCAGCGATTATGAGGACGTGTTCGCCTTCTCCCTGTTGGTGCTCATCCTTATTTTTCGGCCTGCGGGCATTCTGGGGAAATCCCAGACGCAAAAGGTCTAGTGCTGTGTTCCGTCCCAGGATCCCGACAATGAATCAAAGGTGGAATGAAGACGATGCATAAAGGATTAAAACGCTCGCTCCTGGTAAGCTTGTGGTTTGTCTTTTTGACTTTTCCGCTGCTGGCCGTGCGTGTGGATACAATTGACAATACCGTGCAATGGCGGCTCATGAACTGCCTGTACATCGGCTTGGGAAGTTTTATCCTGTCGTTTGTCTGGCGTTACTTTCTGGCTCGTAAAGAGGCGGGAGGCAAACCCCTGGCCCGGGGGGAGACTCCCCATCCGTCACTTCTGGCCCGTGTGCGCGCTGACGACAAAAAACTGGCCGCATGTCTGCTTGGTGTTGTTTTGCTGGCAGGGGTATTTCCCTGGACTGTCTCCACATACCAGACAAATATTATGATTTCGGCCCTCATTTACGTGGTGTTGGGGCTGGGGTTGAACATCGTGGTAGGGTTGGCCGGTCTTTTGGACCTCGGCTACGTTGCCTTTTACGCGGTGGGAGCGTACGCCTACGCCCTGCTTAATTACCACTTCGGACTTGGCTTTTGGACGGTTCTGCCTTTGGGAGCTATTCTCGGACTTGTATGCGGCGTGTTGCTGGGTTTTCCCGTACTTCGCTTGCGCGGCGACTATCTGGCCATCGTCACACTCGGTTTTGGCGAGATTATCCGATTGGTTCTGGAAAACTGGAATGAATTTTCCTTTGGCCCCAGCGGAATTTCCAATATACCCCGCCCGGGATTGTTCGGTATTGAATTTGGTGTGGAAGGGGCGACGCTGTATATTTATTATCTCATGCTGATGCTGGTGATCTTTACCATCTTCGTCGTCAATCGCCTCAAGAATTCGCGGATCGGCCGGGCCTGGATGGCTTTGCGGGAGGATGAAATCGCATGCCAGGCCATGGGCATAGACAAGACCAAAACAAAATTGACGGCCTTTGCCCTTGGGGCGTCCTGGGCTGGCATGGTCGGCGTTGTCTTTGCCGCTAAAACCACGTTCATCAATCCGGCCAGTTTCACTTTTCTGGAATCTGCCATCATCTTGTCCATTGTCGTTCTGGGCGGCATGGGATCCATTCTCGGCGTCATTCTTGGCGCATTCATCCTCATTCTTCTGCCGGAATATCTGCGGGCTTTTTCCGAGTACCGGATGCTTATCTTCGGTGCCACCATGGTGCTGATGATGGTCTTCAGGCCGCAGGGACTCGTCAGTTCCGAACGCCGACAATATGTAATCGAGGATGAGAATGATGACGCGGTACAAAGCGGGGAGGGGGCCTGACATGCAGCCGGTACTTGATGTAAAAGCCATGTCCATGAATTTTGGAGGCCTGCGCGCTCTGGACGAAATCAGTCTGGCCGTTGAATGCAATCAGATTGTGGCGCTTATCGGTCCCAACGGGGCGGGCAAGACCACCTTTTTCAATTGCGTAACCGGAATTTACAACCCCACGGAAGGAGATGTGCTGATCAACCCCATGGGGGGGGAATCCAAACGCATCAACGGATACAAACCCAACAAGGTGACCGAACTTGGGGTGGCCCGTACTTTTCAGAATATCCGCCTGTTTCCCAACATGACGGTGTTGGAAAATGTCATGATCGGCCGTCATTGCCGGACCAGGTCTGGTATTATATCTTCCATTCTGCGACCCCCCTCTGCCCGGCATGAGGAAGAGAAGGTCGTGCATGAGAGCTATCGGCTTCTCAAAAGAATGGGGCTTCACAAACACTATAATGATCTGGCAAAGAACCTTCCTTACGGAGCGCAGCGCAAACTTGAAATAGCCCGCGCTCTGGCCACGGCCCCTTTTCTGCTGATGTTGGATGAACCCGCGGCAGGTATGAACCCTCAGGAAACGCATGATCTCAAGGATCTGGTGGTATCCATGAAGGAGGAGTTCGATATCGCCATCTTGCTTATCGAGCACGATATGAAGATGGTCATGACCCTTTCGGATTACATATACGTCATGGAGTACGGCAAGCTCATTGCCAAGGGCGTGCCTGCGGAGATCAGTGAAAATCCCGACGTTATCAGGGCTTATCTTGGAGAAGACGCCGATGCTTGAGTTGAAGAACGTCAATACCTTCTACGGCAATATCCAGGCCCTGTATGATGTCAGCCTGCATGTGTCCAAAGGTGAAATCGTCACCCTTATCGGAGCCAATGGTGCGGGGAAGACCACCACACTCATGTCCATCTGCGGTGCGACGCCTCCCCGGACCGGTGAAATTCTTTTGGAAGACAGACCCATTGCCGGCACAAAACCCAATGAGATCGTGGCCATGGGCATCAGCCAGGTTCCCGAGGGACGGTTGATCTTTCCCGATCTGACCGTCATGGAAAATCTGGATATGGGTGCTTTTTTGCGCAACGACAAAGAGGGGATCAAGCGGGACCTGGACTATGTGTTCGAGCTGTTTCCCATTCTTGCCGAAAGGCGCAGACAGGCTGGCGGAACGCTTTCTGGAGGTGAGCAGCAGATGTTGGCCATGTCCCGGGCCATAATGGCCCGTCCGCGTTTGCTGCTTTTGGATGAACCATCATTGGGGCTGGCTCCGATCATCATCCGGCAGATCTTTGACATTGTTTCCAAAATCAACGAAACCGGCACAACTGTTTTTCTGGTGGAGCAGAATGCCAATCTGGCCCTCAAGACTGCCCATCGGGGATATGTTATGGAAAACGGCCGGATCATAATGGAAGATACAAGCGAGAATTTGCTCGCCAACGATAAGGTGAAAAAGGCGTATCTCGGTATGTAGGGAGGCTGCAACTCCTGCCGGGATATTCATATAACGCGCTTCGAATGTGCTTGCATTGCGGGGCGATGCCCGAAAGGAGGCTTGGGCGTTATGGAAAAGATCGCGTACGAGGGCCTGACCTTTGACGATATACTGCTGCTTCCGGCGTACTCCGAGGTGCTTCCGCATCTGGTGGATGTTTCGACCCAGCTGACGCCGGATATCCGGCTGAATATTCCTCTGGTCAGCGCGGCCATGGATACCGTGACCGAATCGGCCATGGCCATTGCCATCGCCCGTCAGGGCGGAGTGGGGGTCATCCACAAAAATCTGACCATTGAAGAGCAGTGTTATGAGGTCGAAAAGGTCAAGAAGTCCGAATCGGGCATGATTCACGATCCCGTGACCATTGAGCCGGACATTACAGTGGGCCATGCCCTGGAGGTGATGAGCGAATACCGCATCTCCGGACTTCCCGTGGTCAGAGGCGATGAGCTGGTGGGCATTCTGACCAACCGTGACGTACGTTTCGTCACGGATATGGACGCTCCGGTGCGCGACCTCATGACCAGCGAGGGGCTGGTCACGGTTCCGGTGGGAACCAGTCTGGAAGAAGCCAAGGAGCATCTGCACGCCAACCGTATCGAAAAGCTGCTGGTGGTGGATGATCGCAACAAGCTGCGCGGCTTGATCACCATCAAGGACATTGAGAAAAAGGGCAAATACCCCATGTCCTGCAAGGACGACAAGGGCCGTTTGCGTGCCGGTGCCGCCATCGGAGTGGGCGCGGACATTGATGGCCGTGCCGAAGCCCTGCTGAAATCCGGCGCTGATTTTTTGGTGTTGGACTCGGCTCATGGGCACAGCATCAATATTCTCAATGCCGTCAGCGCCATAAGAGCGGCGTTTCCTCATTGCCAGCTTGTTGCGGGTAATGTCGCCACGTATGAGGGCGCAAAAGCCTTGGCCAAGGCCGGTGCGGATACCGTCAAAGTGGGGATCGGCCCTGGCTCCATCTGCACCACGCGCATTGTAGCCGGATGCGGAGTGCCCCAGGTCACGGCCATCATGGATGCGGTAAAGGCTGTTTCCAAGATGGACAAGTGCGTGATCGCCGATGGCGGCATCAAGTTTTCCGGAGACATTGTCAAAGCTCTTGCTGCTGGTGCAAATTCCGCCATGATGGGTTCCATTTTGGCAGGAACGGAGGAAAGTCCGGGAGAAACCGTTCTGTATCAGGGACGCAGTTATAAGATCTACCGCGGCATGGGATCCATCGACGCCATGAAGGACGGCAGCAGGGACCGTTATTTTCAGGAAAAGTCCAAAAAGCTCGTTCCCGAAGGCGTTGTGGGACGTATTCCGTTCAAGGGGCCTGTTGCCGAGACCATCTACCAGCTTGTGGGTGGATTGCGTTCTGGCATGGGGTATACCGGCTGCAACAGTGTGGAGGAGCTGGCCGAAAAAGCCCAGTTCGTTAAAATCTCCGCCGCCGGTTTGCGTGAAAGCCACGTCCATGACGTGATCATCACCAAGGAAGCTCCCAACTACCGCACTGAGCCATATTAAGCCATTGCGGGTTGCATAATACATGTCATATTACCGGGCTGGCGCATGTCAGCCCGGTCTAAAGCGTTCGGTTCGGATACGGCTCTTTACTCCCGCGCCCAGAGAGCGTAGGAAAGCGCTTATTTCATAGTCTCAAACTTGGCCCAAGTGCCGCCTCTTCAAGCCTATGCAACAACAGAACAATGTCGTCATTTTGGACTTCGGCTCACAGTACACCCAGCTTATTGCCCGTAGAGTGCGCGAAGCAGGGGTGTACTCGGAAATCCACCCTTGCAACGTCAGCATGGAAGAACTCAAGGCTCTCAAGCCGGCAGCCCTTATTCTTTCGGGTGGGCCGAGCAGTGTGTTGGATGCTGAATCTCCAGGAATTGATGCGGAAATTTTTGATTGGGGCCTGCCAGTACTGGGTATCTGCTATGGAATGCAACTTATGTCGCACCGTCTTGGTGGGCGCATCAGTGCAGCCACGGACCGCGAATATGGCAGGGCCGAACTTGAAGTGGTGAGTGAGTGTCCGTTGTGGGACAATCTGCCCGAAGAAGGGCTGCACAACGTCTGGATGTCCCACGGCGACCATGTGGATTCCATTCCCGAAGGTTTCGTCGTAACCGCCCGTACATCAAGTGTCGACATTGCGGCCATGGCGGATGTGTCGCGGAATTTTTACGCTTTGCAGTTCCACCCCGAAGTCGCCCATACCGATGACGGCGAAATCATTCTGCACAATTTTCTGTTCAAGATCGCCAAATTGAAACCGGGCTGGACCATGGCGTCGTTTGTCGAGTCTTCCATCGCCCTGATGCGCCAACAGATAGGTGATGCAAATGTTGTTTGCGGTTTGTCAGGCGGTATTGACTCCACTGTGGCTGCCCTGTTGTTGCACAAGGCCATCGGCAAGCAGCTGCATTGCATTTTTGTGGACAACGGGCTGCTGCGCATGAGTGAAAGGCAGGAAGTCATCGGCTTTCTGGAAGAGCATTTCGATCTCAATCTCATTACTGTCGACGCACGCGACCTGTTCCTGGGCAAGCTTGCAGGGGTGACAGACCCGGAAAAGAAACGCAAGATTATCGGGTACACGTTCATTGATGTCTTCGAGGCTGAAGCCAAGAAGCTTAAGGATGTAAAGTTTCTGGCCCAGGGTACTTTGTACCCGGATGTCATTGAGTCTACATCGTTTAAAGGGCCTTCCGCTGTCATCAAGAGCCACCATAACGTGGGCGGCCTTCCTGAAAAGATGGACCTGGAGCTTGTGGAACCTCTGCGGGAACTGTTCAAGGACGAAGTGCGCAAGGTTGCCGCGGAACTGGGCATGCCCGATTTCATCATCTGGCGCCATCCTTTCCCCGGACCTGGCCTGGCTATCCGTGTTATCGGCGAGATAACCCCGGAGAGGCTGGAAATTCTGCGTCAGGCTGACCGCATCGTGCAACAGGAGCTTTTGGCCACTGGCTGGTACCGCAAGGTCTGGCAGGGATTTGCCGTTCTTCTGCCACTCAAGACCGTGGGAGTCATGGGCGACGACAGAACGTATGAGCATGTCATCGCTCTGCGTATCGTGGACAGCCTGGACGCCATGACAGCGGACTGGTCGCGTCTGCCCTCGGAAATTCTGGCCCGGATGAGCAACCGCATCATCAATGAGGTCAAGGGCGTCAACCGGGTGGTACTTGATGTTTCCAGCAAGCCGCCCAGCACCATTGAGTGGGAATAACAGTCCATATCACCGTACTTCAGCGATATTGATGAGGGCGTATGTTCGGAATCGGTTCGACGGAAATACTGATTATCTGTGTGGTTGCGCTGCTGGTCATCGGTCCCCAGAAACTGCCTGGTTTTTTGCGTACCCTGGGCAAGGGGCTGGCTGAGTTCAAGCGCATGAGTTCCGATGTCAAGAGCACGTTGGATCAGGAAATCCAGCGGGCCGACATTGAAGAGCGTCAGAAGGACGCGAAAAAGGCTACCCAGAAGGCCCAGGCCGAAGCGCGCAAGGCTGGTGCGAAGCCTGTCGAAAAGACTCCGGATGCCGCGGCAGAGTCTGTGGAAAGGATTGAGAAAGAGGCTGACGTCGTGACTGATGTTGCGGCAGAGCCTGTTGCGCCTGAAGTTGCCTCGGCTCAGGATTCAAGCGATAATTCTGCCGGAGACAAGGCATGAGCGCAGGTGACCACGGCAAACGTTCGCAGTCGTCCCAGGACGTTCATCATTCTGAAGACGCGGCTCGGGACATGGGTGATGAAAAGAAATCCGAACTGGATGTTTCCGGTGCGGATGACAACGATGATCCGTCCCTGACAGATGATATGTATGCTGTGGAACGAGGTGAAAAAGCTCCCGAGCCGGATGATTCCTTCGCTGGTTTTTCTGAAGTGGAAGGTTCGGATGTCTCTGCCACAACATCTTCCGACGAGGATGATGGGAAACCAGACGCATCGGAGGAAAACGCATCGGAACCTTCTTCGGATGTGCCGGCTTCTGTGTCTGATTCCGGGATCATTTCTGCGGAAGAAAATGACGAACCAGAGGATGATTCCGATGAGGAGGACGAGGACGAACTTTCCGAATCCCGCATGCCGCTGACCGCGCATCTTCTGGATTTGCGCAAGCGCATGGTCCGCAGCTTCATTGCCGTAGCCGTCGGTTTTTTGGGGTGTTATCCCTTTTCCAAGGAACTCTTCGGCTACCTCATGGAGCCGATGGCCCTGGTACTCAAAACCGGAAATTTTATCTATACCTATCCACCAGAAGCTTTTTTCACCTATATCAAGGTTTCCCTTGTGGCGGGTGTTTTTGCCACAAGCCCGTTCATTTTTTATCAGATGTGGCAGTTCATTGCGCCCGGCTTGTACGAACATGAACGCAAGATTCTCATGCCCATCGCCTTCTTATCGGCGGTGTTTTTTGTTTCCGGGGCCTGCTTCGGTTATTTTGTTGTCTTTCCGTTCGGTTTCGAGTTCTTCGCCAGTTTCTCCACGGAGAACATAGTCTTCATGCCCAAGCTTTCGGAATATTTGGGGTTCGCTCTCAAACTTCTGTTTGCTTTCGGTGTGGTGTTTGAAATGCCCATTTTTGTGCTTTTTTTGGCCAAACTGGGAATGTGTTCGGCAAAAGGCATGCGTCGTTTTCGTAAGTACGCAATTCTGCTGGCTTTTGTCGTCTCGGCAATTCTGACTCCGCCTGACGTCATCACGCAGACGCTCATGGCCGGCCCGCTCATCTTGCTGTACGAGATCAGTATCTTTGTCGCCGCCATTTTCGGTAAGAAGGAAAAGCCGATTGATCCGACGGAAGACGAGGACGAAGCGTCCGACGGTAGAGAAGCCGATGCGGGCGAGGCCACTGACGGTAAGCCGAAAACGGCTGACGCCACCAAGCCGGACGCGGTATAAAAAAAATCAACAGCGGCAAAAGGAGCAGTATTCTCTTCTTTTGCCGCTGTTTTTTTTGCAATGGGCGCGAATGCGTCTGCTTGCCCATGCACCAACTTTCGTGCATTGTATAAATTCAAGGAATCATGCGGATTGCTGCCTTCTTTGTGGAAAGGGGGCCCATTCGGAGCAGGAAGTGGTGCCTTCCGTTTTCGTACCATAGGACACCATGCCTGGCAGGAGACACAAGGTGGAGAACCCCATGAGAAAAGCGCAGATTACACGCACTACCGGCGAAACCGACATCAAGCTGTCCATCAATCTTGATGGGAGCGGGAAATGCAGTGTGTCCACTGGATTTGGATTTGCCGACCACATGCTGCACCTCATGGCGTTTTGGGCCGGGTTCGATCTGGAACTTTCCTGCAAGGGCGACATGCATATCGACGCCCACCACAGCCTTGAAGATGTAGGCATCTGTCTTGGGCAGGCCATGCTCGAGGCCATGGGCGAGCGCAAAGGCATTGCCCGGGTAGGCCAGGCCAAGGTTCCCATGGACGAGGCGTTGGGAGAGGTCGTGCTGGATCTTTCCGGCAGGCCGTATCTTGTCTACCATGAAGTGGAATCGCTGCCTCCGGTTATTGCGGGCCAGGAAAAAGACCTGTGGCGTGAATTTTTCCGCGCCTTTTCATCTGGAGCCCGTATGAATTTACATGTTATGTTGCATTACGGGCAGAACGGACATCATATGTTGGAATCGGTGTTTAAAAGCCTGGGGTTGGCACTTGGTGCGGCCTTGAAGCTTTCCCGCGAGGGAGTAACCAGCACCAAGGGGAGTCTGGACTGATGCGCGCTGCACACTGGACTATTTTAGGCTGTCTGTTGGCCGTTGTCGTGGCAATGGGGGGATGTT
This sequence comes from Desulfovibrionaceae bacterium, assembly GCA_963665185.2. Classification (GTDB taxonomy): domain Bacteria; phylum Desulfobacterota; class Desulfovibrionia; order Desulfovibrionales; family Desulfovibrionaceae. Next base: position 207,785 of record CAXXPO010000018.1, read on the forward strand.
CCAAGTCGACTCCGCCTTCGGAACCGTTGCAAAACAAATTTTCATTGGCTGTTGCCGGGTTCAAGAACCCTCAATATAATTGGGAATTGCTTTCCGGTTGCCTGCCCGACCAGTGCAACGTTGTGCAACCCGATGTGTTGAAAAAACTCAATACTGCATTGGCCGACGCTCTGAAAAATAAAGGGCGGGCGTATCTTTCCCCGGCCATGGTCCGACAATGCCAGGAACTGGTGGAATTCGAACAGCGTAACGAGTCGCAGCAATCCGCCGCACTGCGCTATTGGCTCAAGGTTGGGCGGTGCGTCCCCTGCGATTATCTTTTGGTGCCGCAACTCATGTTTTGGAAACAGCGTGAGGGCAGTGACTGGGGCGTGCGCGAACCCGCTAGTGTGGTCATGCATTTTTATCTCCTGGATGTTCGTAATCAGGGGATTGCAAAAACCTATTATTTTGACGAAACGCAACAGTCGCTTTCCGGCAACCTGCTGGAGGCAGGCACTTTTTTTAAACGCGGAGCCAAATGGGTCACCGCAGAACGTTTGGCAAGCGACGGTATCGCCGATGCCATTCAGGAGTTGGGGTTGTGATTCTTTTTCCTGCTGTTGATATCAAAAATGGGCAATGCGTCCGCCTCAAGCAGGGACGCAAGGACGAGGTCTCTGTTTTTTCCGCAGATCCTGTGGCGCAGGCACTTCAATGGCAGAATGCCGGGGCCAGTTTTCTGCATGTGGTTGACCTGGACGGAGCATTTGAAGGCGAACCTACAAATTTCAGCCTGATTCGCAAGATTTGCAGCGCATTGGATATTCCTGTGCAGCTGGGGGGGGGCATCCGCGACGTGCAGACTGCCGAGGCCTATGTTCGGGCCGGAGTCAGGCGTATTATTATCGGAACCATGGCCTTGTCCGACCCTGATACTTTTGAGCTTCTGTGCAAGGAACTTCCGGGACGCATCGGCGTTTCCCTGGACGCTTTGGACGGCCAGCTCAAGACCAGGGGATGGGTGGATGATGCCGGGCTTACAGTGGAAGACGTGCTGCCGCGTCTGGAAAATCTTGACGTGCGCTTCATCATCTATACGGATATCGGACGCGACGGTATGCATGCCGGAGCCAATGTGGACGCTTTGTCCGAGCTCTGTAGCAAGTCGCGCATTCCGGTTATTGCCGCTGGTGGCGTGTCCACAATGGACGACATCAAGGCGTTGTACCCCCTGGTGGGCAAGGGGTTGGAAGGGGTAATCACCGGGCGTGCAATCTATGAAGGCACGCTTGATCTTCCGGAAGCGCTCCAATGGATCAAATCCCAAGGAGGTCGTTGATGAGCAAGAAGAATTTCGTCAAAGTCAAAGGCATGAGCTGCCAGCATTGTGTCGGATCCGTCGAGAAAGCATTGGAAAAGGTACAAGGCGTTGGCAATGTCGCCGTCGATCTGGCAAGCGGGGTTGCCGAGTACGAGGCGGTGTCTGCAGTGAACGTTGAAGAGGTGAAGAAAGCAATTGAAGCTGTGGGGTTTGAAGTCGAATCCTGAGCGTTTTTCTGTCTGCTTTTATGCGTATACGGCGCTTCCGGCATTTTTTGTCTGGGGCGCCTTTCTGTTTCGGAAGGGGAAACGGTTTATTTTATGAGCCGTGTTTTCGGGTGCAAGGCCTGCCAAGCAAACCAATAGGCAGTGGTTTGCTTGACAGGGACGTCGGAAACAACGGCATTCAGTGCGGCGTTGTAGGTCAGTACCACAGGCAGTCCTCCCACGGAGAACCGCCTGTCTTTGTGTACACCGCCCATCAGGGCGTCCAGGTGGACGGCGACGGTCTCCTCCTTGTATTCCATCACAAACACTCGGCTTTTGGCAGGCAGCAGACTGACGGTGATGCACACAGGAAACCACAGCTCATCCGAGGTTGCGTAGGCGGCATAAGGATTGTGGGTGTAGTCGATGCCGTTTTTCGTACGCGGCTCCACGATCAGGGTATGAGGGTATGACGTCTTCCATCGTTGCCAGTCGGTTTCCACCAAGGGCAATGTGGGCAGCTCCACACCGCTGAGCCTGCCATCGATACCTTCGCCGTAGAGTTGCGGGACAAGGCTTTTTGTGGCTCTGTCATAGAAGACCATGTTGCTGTTGAGAACGAGGCCAGTAACACCCATATGGATTCCGTCAAAGGCCACGGCAGCCCCGGAAAGAGGACAATAGGTCACGGCCACATCCATCCCCTGGTGGCGCAAGTTGACCACCGTGTGCCAGCGTAGCAACGGTTTGGGGATTGCAATGGTACTGGTCCCGAAGTGGAGGCCGTAAATCGTTGTTATTGGAGCCAGCGTGCTGTTGTCTGAGTTGTTCAGTGTGGGGAGATCCAGAACGGCGATGCCGTCTTTGCTTACGGCCCGATAGAGGTCGCGCTTTTGAAATCTGCAATACTCCCTTGCTTCGGGCCAAGCGGATTGTGCCGAAAGGCTCAATAACAGTGTGCAGAGGAGAATCGTAAGTAAACGTGGCATGTTGTTGTAGATAGCCGAGCTGAACAGGAGAGTAAAGAAGGGCTGGAACCGTGGAGATTCCAGCCCTGAGATTGGAAGACTGTTTGAAGAACACGCTCGCTCTGCTGTTGTGAAAAGCTCATCCACTTGTGCTTTTGAATTCCACGCAGGTCTTGAATTTTTATTGCGTCATGCTGTCACAGTTTTTCAGCGTTCTTTTGCAGTTTTTCAACAGGGTGGCTAGTCGTCATCTCGGTTGGGCAGAACCATGTTCAGGATGACGCCGAGAATGCCTGCCAGGCCTATGCCTCCCAGTTTGAAACTGCCCATGCTGAAGGTCATGCCGCCCACGCCCAGCACCACGATGAGTGCGACAATGGCGAGGTTGCGCGGTTTGAGGAGGTCGTGCTGGGCCTTGACCAGACTGTTCATGCCCACAACCATGATGGCGCCGAAGAGCAGCACCATGATTCCGCCCATCACCGGCACTGGGATGGTGGACAAAAGTGCTCCCAATTTGCCTACAAAGGCCAGGGCAATGGCGCAGATGGAAGCCCAGGTCATGATGGCCGGGTTGAAAGCCTTTGTCAGGGCAACTGCTCCGGTGACTTCGGAGTAGGTGGTATTGGGCGGTCCCCCCACCATTGCGGCCAGACTTGTTGCCAGCCCGTCGCCAAGCATGGTGTTCTGGATGCCGGGTTTATCCAGATAATTCTTGCCTGTCACCGAACTGATTGCCAGGACGTCGCCAAAGTGCTCAATGGCCGGGGCGATGGCCACGGGAACGATGAAAAGAACGGCTTCCAGGTTCCATTGCGGGGCGACAAAGTCGGGCATGGCCAGCCAGGGAGCGTCCAGTATGGGTTTGAAATCCACGATGCCTGCAAAGATGCTGGCGATGTATCCGGCCGTGATGCCCAGCAGGATGGGGATGAGGCGGAAAATGCCCTTCCCCATGAGCGAGGCGAAGATGGTCACGGCCAGGGACAGCATGGAAATAAACAGGGCGGTGTCTTCGGGAACCAGTTGGATCTTGCCGTCTCCGGTCAGCCCGCGGGCCATGTACACGGCCACCGGGGCCAAAATGAGTCCGATAACCATGATGACCGGCCCGACGACGATGGGCGGCAGCAAGCGTTCAATGACGCGCGTACCGTAGAAACGGATGAGCAGGCTGAGGATGACGTACAGGACGCCAGCCGCAGCCAGACCACACATGGTCTGGGGAATTCCCCAGGTTTGCACGCCGTAGATGATGGGGGCTATGAATGCAAAGGATGAGGCCAGGAACACCGGGATTTGTCCACGGGTGATGATTTGGAACAGCAGTGTGCCGGCTCCTGCTGTGAACAGGGCCACGTTGGCATTGAGCCCTGTCAGCAGAGGAACCAGGACCAGGGCGCCAAAGGCGACAAAAAGCATTTGCGCGCCCAGCAGGCAGTCTTTGACACGGAAATTATACTCCGTGGAATGTATACTCACAACAATCCTCCTCCCTTGTCATTGTTGATCTCGTTTATTTTGTTCCGAAAATCTTGTCGCCGGCATCGCCAAGACCTGGCAGGATGTAGCCGATCTCGTTGAGACGTTCGTCAATGGACGCGGTGTAGATTTCCACGTCCGGATGGGTCTGGGTGAGCTTTTTCACTCCTTCCGGCGCGGCCACCAGGAACAGTCCCTTGATTTTCTGACAACCGGCTTTTTTAAGCAGGTCGATGGTGGCCACCAGGGTCCCTCCCGTCGCCAGCATGGGGTCCAGAATGAGCACGGTGCGTTCCTGGATTTCCTTGGCCAGCTTGACATAGTAACTGACAGGTTCCAGAGTTTCCTCGTTGCGGTACATGCCCACAACGCTGACTTTTGCGCCCGGGACCATGTCCATCACACCATCCATCATGCCGAGTCCCGCACGGAGGATGGGAACGATGGTGATCTTTTTGCCTTTGATCTGCTCCACTTCGACATCACCGGCCCAACCGGACACTGTTACTTTTTCGGTCTCCAGGTCTTTGAGTGCTTCGTAGGTCAGCAGACGGGCTATTTCATTGGACAAGGCCCGGAAGTTTTTTGTGCTGGTCGCATTGTCGCGCAAAATGCCGAGTTTATGTTTGATCAGGGGGTGCTCGACCACTTGTACGGGCATGTCCGCCTCCTTGGTTCTTTTTGGGGATTATATTGTAAGTTTCAGCCGACAGGCGGCTGTTTCAGGGCCAGTTCGGAGCAAAATCAACCAGTTCTAAATGCCAATTTCTCCAAGGTCAAGTTGCTGTCGTGCTTTGCCAAGTTTTGTCGCCATGTGTATCCTTGGCAGGAGAGGGAATTTGCAGCAAGGATAGCATTACGGAACTTTTTGACATCCCAGGGAGTGGTTCTTGGAAAAGGATATTTCGCAACCCGTTGTCCGGGAAAAAAGTTTGCTGTTCGAAGGGGTGGTTGACCCAGGGAGCAGGGGCAGCCGTCTTGACGCCTTTCTTGCATCGCGTCCCGAGCTCGCTGAGTATTCGCGTAGTCGCGTTCAGGAATGGATACGCGGTGGGCTTGCCCTGGTGCAGGGCAACGTGGTGAACAAGCCCAATACCAAGCTGGCAGTGGGGGATATGGTCCGTCTGTCGGGGCAGCCCAGGCAAACTCAGGCCCTGGCCGAGAAAGGGCGTTTGAACGTATTGTATTGCGATACGTATTTGGCGGTTTTGAACAAACCTGCGGGCTTGACGGTGCACCCTGCTCCCGGCGTGGAACGGGGCACGCTGGTGAATTATCTGCTGCACCACTTTCCCGGATTGGAGGGGCTGGACCAGTGGCGTCCCGGTATTGTCCACAGGTTGGACAAGGACACTTCCGGGTTGATGGTTGTGGCCCTTACGGAACCTGTCCGCTTGGCTTTGCAACGGGATTTTTCCCAGCGCAACGTGAACAAGGTGTACTTGGCCCTGGTGCATGGCGTTCCCCCGGAGCATGGAGAAATCAACGCATCCGTTGGGCGGCACCCAACCATCAAGACGCGTATGGCTGTTGTGCCAAAAGGCGGCCGTGATGCCTTGAGCCATTACGAGCGGCTTTGGACCGACCCGGAGCGCAATATATCTCTTCTGGCCGTCAAGATTTTTACTGGTCGGACGCATCAGATAAGGGTTCATCTTGACTACATCGGCCACCCCATTGCCGGAGACACGGTCTACGGACGGGGGATACAGAAAAAATGGGCGGGACGATTCCCTTTGGCTGCCCGGATTTCAAGACGCCAGATGTTGCATGCGGCTCATCTGCATTTTTCCCACCCTGTTTTGGAGGAATCCATGGGATTTTCCTGTCTGCCGCCCAAGGATTTTATGCGATTGCCGCTGTTGATGCGCGGAAAATGTCAACAGGTGATTGTGGTGGGCATGCCGGGCAGTGGCAAGAGTTATCTGTCCGGTCTTTTGGAAGAGCGGGGCATACCTGTTTTTAGTTCGGACAAGGCCGTGGCCGAGCTGTATGCACCGGGCGCGGATTGCTGGAACATGTTGCGGGGGCGGTTCGGAGAGCGTTTTGTGCCGGACGGGACTGTCCCGGTGGACAAGAACGCGCTGTTCAAGGCCATGGTTTCCGAGCCTGCATTGCGGCGTGAGGTCATGGACATGGTGCATCCGTTGGTGGAGCACAGGCTGCGCGAATTCTGGGCCGCCCATGCGAACCGTCGATTGGCCGTGGCCGAAGTTCCTCTTTTCCTGGAGGGCGGTTGGCGCAAAAAGGAATTGGCTGATGTGGTCGTATGCGTGGACATGCCCGTGATTATCCGGCGAACCTATCTTGAGGATAAGCGGGGCGTGGACAGGGACATGGCCGCTATTTTGGATTCCTGGCAGTGGAGCCGGGAAGACAAGATTGCCGGCAGCGATATAGTGGTGGAGAATTCGGGCGATCCCGACCAGATACGGGAAGCGGCCGGACAGCTTCTACGCACGCTGCAACGGCAGCGTGTACAGCAGGCGAGAGTGCTTGCCGAACGTTTGCGCCACCTTTGTTCTGAAAAGAACCTGCCCTTTTTGTCAAGGCAGGACGCTTCATGATACCGCTTCGAGACAGCATCCCCAATCTGCGGCCGTCCTATGCGGTCTGGGCCATCATGGCCCTGAATGCCGCTGTGTTTTTGTTTCAGCAGACCTTGAACAGGAATTCGGAAATTCAGGTGGCTTATCTGTTCGGAGTGGTGCCGGCCAGATACACCGGTCTTTTCGAGGCGTCATGGACCGGCAGTACCCTGTGGGATATCCTGCCGTTTTTTACCTATATGTTTCTGCACGGCGGCTGGCTGCATTTCCTGCTGAATATGTGGGTTTTGTGGATATTCGCAGACAACATAGAAGATGTCATGGGCAGCGGCAGGTTCCTTCTCTTCTATCTGCTTTCCGGGTTGGCGGCCTTGGCCCTGCATATCTTCATCAACCCCTCATCCACCGTGCCCATTATCGGGGCGTCCGGGGCCATCGGCGGGGTTATGGGAGCGTATATTCTTCTTTATCCGCATGCCCGGATTGTGACTTTTATCCCCATTATCTTCATCCCGTATTTTATCGAGGTTCCCGCAGTGCTTTTTCTTGGTTTCTGGTTTGCCACCCAAATTCTTTCCGGGCTGGGCAGCCAGGTGGGATCCGGAGACGGCGGGGTGGCTTTCTGGGCGCATGTGGGCGGCTTTCTGGCCGGCATGGGCATGTTGCGATATTTCAAACTTCCAGAACGTTGCGTGTACTGCTACAATCGGAGGCGCAAACGCTACGAGCAGCAGGACTGACTTTTTTGAAACCGTGCAGATTTTGAAGTTGTGTCGATGTCGTCTTTTCAAAGTTGCCCGGTGCTTGCGCTTTGGCGGGAAAAAAAGCATAACAGCCGCCTCCGGGCGGCATGTTAGGGAAATCAGACCATAGCATGACATGGCATCAATGCCTGCGGGTTTCGTCCGGCATACCACGAGGCAATACTATGCTTACAATCGAAAATCTTCACGTTTCCATAGGCGACAGGGAAGTGCTTTCGGGCCTTGATCTGCATATTCGCGAAGGGGAAACCTTTATTCTGTTCGGTCCCAACGGATCTGGAAAGACCAGTCTGCTTATGGCGCTCATGGGGTTTGACGCCTATCGCGTGACACAGGGGCGGATGATCTTCAAAGGCGAGGACATCACCCACATGCCGGTGTTTGAGCGCGCCCGGCTCGGGCTGGGCATGTCGTTTCAGCGTCCTCCGACCATTCATGGTCTTACCAACCGCAACATGGTTTCCATGTGTGCCAGAAACCATGAAGTGGATGTCGAGGAGTTGGCCCGCAAGGTCAACTTTGATCATTTTCTGGAACGCGATGTGAACGCGGGTTTTTCCGGGGGAGAAATCAAACGCAGTGAACTGCTGCAACTGTTGGCGCAAAAGCCGTCCCTGGTTCTTTTTGACGAGCCGGAATCCGGCGTGGACCTGGAAAACATGCAGCTTATCGGCAAGGTTGTGCGCAGCCTGTTGGACGGCGATGTGGAGCCGCGTCCCGATAAAAGCATGAAGGAGCTTAAGCGTGCCACGAAAACATCGGGGCTGATCATCACGCATACCGGATACATTCTGGACTACATCAATGCGGACCGGGGCAGGGTTCTGTATAACGGCCATCTGTGCTGTGAAGCCCGTCCCCGCGATATTTTGGAACACATCCGGCAGTACGGGTATCAGGAATGCGTTCGATGTCTGGGGAATGGTACGAACCTTGGAGGCTTGTCATGAGCAATGTCGACCTTAGCCAGTTCGAATTTGAAGGCCATGGCAGCGAAGCTCTGGGCGATCTGCGCAAGTTGTCCGCCGAGGACAAGGAATCCCTGCTCATGTCGGGAGTGGATGCCGATGAAACCGGCCGAAGCGGATCTTTTTTGCATATGGACCATTCCGGGGCTTACTGCAATGTGAAGGATGAAGGCGTCGAAATTTTGGACATCAAGGATGCCCTGAAAAAATACGACGGACTTCCCGAATATTATTGGAAGCTTATCGATAAGGGCAAGGACGAGATCACCCTCAAGGCCAGCGAGGTGACCCATGGAGGGTACTTCATCCGGGCCAAGAAGGGGGCCAAGATTCAGGAGCCGGTACAGTCCTGCCTGTTTATCAAAGCCAACAAGACCGGCCAGAGTGTGCACAATATCGTTATTGTCGAGGAAGACGCCGAGCTGCACATCATCACGGGCTGTGCGGTTTCTCCGCATACCAAGGGCAGTGCGCATATAGGTATTTCCGAATTCTATGTGAAAAAGGGCGGCAAACTGACCTTTACCATGATCCACAACTGGGGCGAGGACATTTCCGTCATTCCCCGCAGTGCGGGCATTGTGGAAGAGGGGGGCCAGCTTCTGAACAACTATGTTCTGCTCAAGCCGGTCAAGTACCTCCAGATGTACCCATCCATCATTCTGAACGGGCGCGAATCCGTGGCCCGATTCAACTCCGTGGTGGTCGCGCCGGAAGGGTCGTATCTTGACATGGGAAACAAGGTGGTGCTCAACGCGCCCGACACACGGGCCGAGATCATCGCCCGGACCATCACCACGGGGGGGACCATCATCAACCGTGGGCTCATCGAGGCAAACGAGGTTCCTGCCAAGGGGCATCTGGAGTGCAAAGGCCTTATTCTGGGCAAGGGGCGCATTCATGCCATTCCCGAACTGGACGGCACGGTGGAGGGCGTGGAGCTTTCCCACGAGGCCGCAGTGGGCAAGATCGCCAAGGAAGAGATCGAATACCTTATGGCTCGCGGTATGGACGAGGATGAAGCAACCTCGACCATTGTTCGGGGATTTTTGAATACAGATATCATGGGATTGCCGGAAAAATTGCGCAAGGCTGTGGACAAGCAGATTCAGGAGCTGGATGCCGGCAACGCCATGTAACGGCAGTATCGGAATTTTAGTGGTTGTAAAAGAAGAGGCGGTCTTTCGAACGAAGACCGCCTCTTTTTATCCAGTCGAAGTATTTGATTTTGGAAATTATTCAAATCGTCTTACTTCCGCCACTCCCCGCAACGTGACCGCGCCAATGACCACCATTCCGCCAATAATGGCCCATTGACCGGGAAATTCCCCATATCCCAGTGCCACCCAGATAGGGTTGAAAATCGGCTCCAAAGTCATGATAAGAATGGATTCCAACGCACCCAATCGTTTTATGCACCATATATAAAGGACCAGTGAGAATCCTTGCTGAACGACCCCCAGGTAGGCGAGCCCCAGCCAGCCATTGGCATCCGGCAGGCCGTGCAGCAGAAAAGGGATTCCAACCAAGGCTGTCAGGATGTGGCCGAGCATGACCGACTCTGCCGGAGAAGTGGATTTTTGTGCCCGCATGCACAATGTGAAGGCCGCGTAGCAGATGCCTGTGCCTACTGCAACGAGATTCCCCCAAAGGCCGTTTGGCGAAAGCTTGTCCAGGAAAAACAGGACCATGCCGACTGTGGTTACCCCAATGAACAACCAATCCACGGGGCGGGTGCGTTCGCGTAGAAACAACGGGGCGAGCAAGGCCACATAGATCGGTGCGGTATATGCCAACAAAATGGCGTTTGCCGAGGTGGTCAACTTTGTGGCAATCACATTGGTGATGAGCAATCCTGCATATCCCACGGCTGCTCCCAGCTGGGCGCGGCTCCAGGAAAATTTGAACCTGCCCTGTAGCAACAGAGCCAGGGTGAATGCGGAAATGGCACTGCGCATCCCGGTGATGAACATGGGATTGCAATCGACAAGCTTGATGGCCAGTCCGCCCGAACTCCAGATGAGAGCGGTAACAGCCATGAGCAGGGCGGCCTTATTTTTATTCTGCAAGTGGGATCCTGGTGTCGCACTCAATGAAAGATTTTGTATTTTGAATACACTGGCGTAGAGGCGTCCTCCTGCTGAAGCTGTGTAACCTTCTGAAAAAATATTTTGCGAGAAGGGGTCCTTTCCTTGAAAGAATTGTTGCAACAGCAGTCATCTATGGAACATCCTACACGTGTCGCATTCAATGAATAACACCGTATTTGCGGCTCCACGACGCCGGAAGCGGCGTTGGCAAGGCAATCCTTCCGTGGAAGTGGAATTTCGGAATGACGATCATTTACGGAATATCACACGATGAAGCAAGCGGGGCGAAACGCGGAGCATACTTAAAATATTCTGTAGCGCAAAATCTGCCCGGCAAAGCTGATAGTCGTTGTCTGTCATTCGGGGGGGAGCTTGCGATGAAATAAAAAAAAATAAAAAAGTACTCTTGCAACATTGGACGCAAAGGATGGCATTGGGTATTCTCTGATGAAAATATTGATTGGGCTTGAAACTCAACGGATAGAATGAACCTGGAGGGGGATTTGATGCAGGATACGAAAAAACAGATGGGGCTATTGGGGTTCTTTTCCATTACAGGCTCCATGATCATGACAGTCTACAGCTATCCGGCGTTTGCATCGTCCGGATTTGCCTTGATCTTTTTTCTACTTTTTGCCGGTCTGCTGTACTTTGTGCCTACGGCGCTTATTTCCGCGGAAATGGCCACGGGGGAGGGCTGGGAAGTCGGCGGCGTCTATACATGGTGTTCGGTCGCATTCGGGCGGCGCTGGGGATTCATGGCCATATTCCTGCAATGGCTGCAAATTACCGTGGGCTTTGTGACCATGTTGTATTTTGTGGTCGGAGCGCTTTCCTATTTTTTCAACTGGCCGGCGCTTAATGAAAGCCCGCTTCTCAAGTTTCTTGCCGTCATGCTTTTGTTCTGGGGCGTGACCATGGCCAACATGCGGGGGACGGGCTTCACCGAACGTCTGTCCACCCTCGGCCTGCTGTTCGGCGTGTCCCTGCCTGCGCTCATCCTGGTGGTCCTGGCGATTGTTTATCTTGTCCAGGGCCATCCCGTGCATGTGAACATGAATTTCACATCGTTTTTTCCGGATTTTACCAACATCCACACCATGGTCATTCTTGTGGCCTTTATTCTTTCCTACGCAGGCATCGAGGCTTCAGCGGTCCATGTCAACGAACTCAAAAACGCCCAACGCAACTATCCTTTGGCCATTATCATTCTGACCGTTTTCGCTATTGTGGTGAACATTCTCGGAGCCATGTCCATCGCCATTGTTATTCCGGCTGCGGACATCAATATGAGCGCCGGGGTGGTGCAGGCCTTTCAGGAACTTCTGAATATCTTCCATATGGGGTGGGCCGTGTATCCTATCGCCCTGCTGCTGGCCATGGGAGCCATTGCCGAAGTCAGCGCCTGGGTGGTTGGACCGTCGCACGGCCTGTACACTGCGGCCCTGGACGGCATTCTTCCTGCCTGCTTTAAAAAGAAGAATTCGAAAGATGTGCCGGTCAACCTCATTCTTGTGCAGGGCGTCGTGGTTACGGCTTGGGCGATCGTCCTCACCTTTGGCGGCGGAGGGTCCAACATGTCCTTTCTGCTGGCCATTTCCCTGACCGTTCTTACCTACCTTGTCATGTACGTGTTGTTGTTTCTTACCTATTTCAAACTCAAGACGGACCATGCCGACGTCAAGCGGTCCTTTGTTGTTCCCGGCGGCGAGAAGGGGCGGCAGATCATTCCTTTGGTAGGCTTGGGAATGGTGATTTTTTCGCTTATCGTGTCCTTTTTTCCTCCCTCCCAGATTGCTGAAGTCAATGACGGGACATATGAAACCATTCTGGTGATGGCCTTCATGGTGGTCCTTATTCTGCCGCATGTCATTTACGGAATGCGCAAGGACTCCAACAAGGAATCCTTTAGTCTGAGCAGGCTTGAATTCGGCCACCATAGAAACTGGTGGCATCCGAGGGGGCGCCACCCCTTTGAAGCGCGAAAGCATGATGATCATAAATAGGTGCTGCGCCACATGAATGCATAAACAAAAAGCCCGCCGGGAAATGTCCGGGCGGGCTTTTTGTTCATGTGAAGTGGTTGAGCCGGGATGGTCGCGGAAACCACATTAGTGCAGCGTGGCTACTTCACGTTTGAGAAATGTGTCAGCGAGGTTGATAGCTTTGTCAGCCAGTTGGGCGATTTCCGGTTTGGAGACCTGATCGTCGGCTCCGACTGTTTTGCCTTTGTGGCGCAGGCTTTCCGTGATGAGTGAGGAAAAAAGAATCACTGGGATATGTCGGAGTTCCTGATCTTCCTTTATTTTCCGGGTCAGGGTGTGGCCGTCCATGACAGGCATTTCAATGTCGGTGACCACCACGTGGACGAAATCACTCAGCGGTTGTCTGGTGGTTGCTGCAAGTTCCTTGTACTCCAGAAGTTGGTTCCAGGCTTTTTGTCCATTGATGGTGCGTACCACGTCAAATCCCGCTTTTTCCAGGGAACTGCCGATCATGTGGCGGATCATGGTGGAATCATCCGCAATAACGGTTTTGTAGGTGAAATCCGCATTGGAAATAATGGAGCCGTCTAATTCGCGCAGTCCTAATTCCGGGTTGAGATCACTGACGATGCGTTCCATGTCCAGAATGAAGACCACCCTGTCTTCAATGCGGACCACGCCGGTTATGCAGTCCTGGGAAAAATGCTGCACCTGCTTGGAAGGCGGTTCTATCTGCTCCCAGCTCAGGCGGTGGATCCGGGTGACTCCGGAAACCAGGAAGGCGTTGACCACATTGTTGAACTCCGTGACGATAACCTTGTCCACGCCGTTGCGTTTGGATTTTTTGCCCAACCATGTGGACAGGTCTACCAGGGGAATGACCTTGTTCCGCAGGTTGAAGGTGCCCAGAATGCTGCCATGCCGCAGTTGTGGCATCTCGGTGACGCGTGGTTCGCGGATGATTTCCAGTACCTTGGCGACGTTGACTCCATAGTAGCCGGTGTAGATTTTGCCGTCGGCAATCAGTTCATCAATGAAGAACTCGACGATTTCCAGCTCGTTCGTGCCGGTCTCAAGAAGAATGTTGTTTTGCGACATATCCCCACCCCGGAGTTGAGTCTATTCGGACGATTTCCAGCCGATGGGATGCTACCATGGGCGATGTGGCGCTGAAGCGTCACACGTATTGCATTTTGGGGGCATTGCGTTTAGGCTACCACCTTCTTTATGGTGCGAACGGACGCCTGAAAAACGAGCGCGAGCGCTGAAGAGCTCTTTTTTTTCATGATTTTAAAAAGAATTGCAAAACCTTCTTGACAACTACATGGGGTGCTGCTAGTTCATCACTCCTCCCACGGGAGAAAAGGCGCGTAGCTCAGGGGGAGAGCACTTGCTTGACACGCAAGGGGTCAGGAGTTCAAATCTCCTCGTGCCTACCATCCGGAAAGGTTGGAGGGAGGCTGTATAGCCTCCCTTTTTTCTTTATTTGGTCCCGTTCAGTTTTTTACGGAGCTTGATACAATGCAGGTAGACATACAGGGACAAACGGTGGAAATCGAGGATCAGGCGAGTTGCGCGCAAGCGTTCTCCAATGCCTTGTCTAAAAAGATGATGAAACAGGTTGTGGCCGCTCGTTTGGGCGACACTGTTGTTGATCTGACGACCACTATCCCTGCGGGAACTACCGAAATAATTCCGGTGTTCGATGCGAGCCCCGAAGGCTTGGACGTTATTCGACACTCTACCGCCCACCTCATGGCCGAGGCGGTCAAAAGGCTTTATCCTGAGGCCAAGGTGACCATTGGTCCGGCTGTGGATAAGGGTTTTTATTATGATTTCGATTTTGATCGTCCCTTTACTCCGGAAGATCTGGAGTCCATTGAAAAGGAAATGGTCCGTATAGCCGGAGCCAATAAGCCTTTTGAGCGCAAGGTCGTATCCAAGGCCGAAGCAGTTTCCTTGTTCAAGGGGATGGGGGAAGATTACAAGGTTGAAATCATGGACGACCTTGGCGGTGACGAATTTTCCCTATACAGTAACGGCGATTTCGTCGACCTGTGTCGCGGTCCTCATGTCCCGGCCACCGGATTTCTCAAGGCCTTCAAGCTGACCACCGTGGCTGGCGCCTACTGGCGCGGTGATGAGAAGAATCGTCAGTTGCAGCGTATCTATGGAACCGCCTGGGCCAACCCCAAGGATCTGAAGAAACACTTGCAACAGCTTGAAGAAGCCAAAAAACGCGATCATCGCAAACTTGGTACGCAGCTCGATCTGTTCAGCTTTCATGAAGAAGGCGGGGCGGGTATGACCTATTGGCATCCCAAAGGCGCGTTGCTGCGGACCATTCTTGAAGATTTTGAACGCAAGGAGCACCTGCGCCGCGGATACAGCATTGTACAGGGGCCGCAACTTCTGAAGCGTGAATTGTGGGAAAAGTCGGGGCACTACGACAACTACCGTGAAAACATGTATTTCACGGAAATTGATAACCAGGCGTATGGTGTCAAGCCCATGAACTGCCTGGCCCACATGCTGATTTATAAGACGCGGGTTCGTAGCTACCGTGATCTTCCTTTGCGTTTTTTCGAGCTGGGCGTGGTGCACCGCCACGAAAAGTCCGGCGTGCTGCACGGTTTGCTGCGTGTGCGTCAGTTCACCCAGGACGACGCGCACCTGCTATGCCGCCCGGATCAGCTTCAGGATGAAATCATCGGAATTATAGATTTTGTGCGCGACATCATGGGATTGTTTGATTTCACCTTTGAGGCCGAAATCAGCACACGCCCTGAAAAATCCATCGGGTCTGATGAGGACTGGGATCGTGCCACCGATGCATTGAAGAATGCCTTGGATAAAGCCGGGTTGAGTTATGATATCAACGAAGGCGATGGAGCTTTCTACGGTCCCAAGATCGACATTGCGATAAAAGATGCATTGGACAGAAAATGGCAATGTGCTACTATCCAGTGTGATTTCACCTTGCCTGAGCGATTCGATCTGGTTTATGTGGGCGAGGATGGTGCTCGGCACAGACCTGTCATGCTGCACCGAGTTATTCTTGGTTCGGTGGAACGATTCATCGGCGTGTTGCTGGAGCACTGCGGCGGCGCGTTGCCCACTTGGCTGTCGCCGGAGCAGGCCCGTGTGCTCACAGTGACCAGCGTTCATGATGAACATGCTGACACAGTGGCGAAACACCTTGCTGCAGCAGGTATCAGGGTGCATGCCGACAAACGGAACGAAAAGCTGGGATACAAAGTGCGCGAAGCCCAGCTTGAAAAAATACCGTATATGCTGGTAATCGGCGATTCGGAAGTAGAGGCTGGCGGGGTCAACGTGCGCACTCGTTCCGGTGAAAACCTGGGGCTGAAATCCCCGCAGGAAGCCGTTGAAATGATTCTCGCCGACAGCACGCAACCGTTCAAACGCGGAGGAATGAGCTATAGCTTCGACGCATGCCCGGTGTAACCGGCAAATCCGCGCCCGCGAGGTCCGGGTCATTGCCGACGATGGAGAACAGTTGGGAGTAATGACTCCCCGCGACGCCATGGAAGTAGCCCAAGAAAAGGGGCTCGACTTGGTGGAGGTCGCACCCAACGCAGTACCTCCCGTCTGTCGGATTATGGACTTCGGAAAGTACAAGTACGAACAGCAGAAAAAACAGCAGTCCGCCCGCAAAAAGCAGACACAGGTGCAGATCAAGGAAATCAAGATGCGTCCCAAGACGGACGAGCATGATTACCAGACCAAAGTGAAGCACATAAAGCGCTTTGTGGAAAAGGGCGACCGCTGCAAGGTAACCATTTTTTTCCGGGGTAGGGAAATTGTGCACAAGGACAGAGGCCTGATGATTCTCGACCGCGTGGCCGAGGATTTGCAGGACTTTGCCAAGGTGGAGCAGCAGGCGAAATCCGAAGGCCGCACCATGTACATTTTGCTTGCACCGATGGTTGCAAAACGCTAGTTTTCGCGTCCTGCCGATGCATTCGGCGCGCTGACAAACGTTTTCACCGGAGAAGATTTGCGCAGAACTCATCTCTATGGGTTCTGCGTTCACACGAGGAACGCTTTGGTATAATGCCGGAGTGAGATCAGGAGGATAAAATGCCCAAGATCAAGACCAGAAGGAGCGCTGCAAAGCGTTTTTCGACCACGGGGTCGGGCAAGATCAAGCGCCGCAGGAAAAACCTGCGTCACATCTTGACCAAGAAAAACGCCAAGCGCAAAAGAGTTCTCGGCCAGGGCGCCATTGTTGACAAGGTCAATGAGAAGGCTGTCCGCCGTATGTGTCCCTTTATCTAAATGATACGTTCGCGAGATTCTTTTTGTGTTTCGCGATAGGACACGTCCAGCCACGCTGCCGGTGCGACTTTCAGACGCACGCATGACCGTCAGCGGGCAATATACACCCCTTTAAAGGAGGAAAACAATGCGTGTAAAACGTGGGACTGCCGCCAAAGCGCGGCACAAGAAATACCTTAAGCAAGCCAAGGGCTACCGCGGCTCTCGCAGCATTTTGTACCGTTCCGCAAGGGAAACTGTCGAACGGGCACTTGTTTACGCATACCGCGACCGCCGCACCAAAAAACGTGAATTTCGCAAGCTTTGGATTGTTCGCATTAATGCCGCCGCTCGTGAGCATGGTTTGTCCTACAGCCGTTTCATGAATGGCCTGAGCATGGCTGGTGTCGAGATCAACCGCAAGATCCTCGCCGACCTGGCCGTCCGCGAAAAAGAAAGCTTCGCCAAGCTGGCCGAACTGGCAAAATCCAAGGTCAATTAAGGTGGCTGGCGATAAAAACGCCATCCTGGCCGAACTTGAGAGCCTGGTCAGCGAGTGTCGCCACTCGCTGGACCAGGCTTCTTCATTGGAAGGCCTGGAAGAGGCGCGCATTGTCTTTCTTGGCAGGAAAGGGCGTCTTGCTGCGGCCATGGCGGAAATGGCCGGTTTGTCTACGGATGATCGTCCAGAAGTGGGACGCAAGGCCAACGAGGTGAAAACTTCGCTGACAGAACTTTTTGAATTCCATCAGTCCAAACTGAACCGGACGGCGGCTGAGGCCAAAGTCCGTGATTTCGACCCCACAGGGCCAGCACGTGCTCCATGGAGTGGGTCCCTGCATCCAGTGACCCTTGTGATGCAGGAGATTTGCGATGTTTTTAAAAAACTTGGCTTCGACATCGTGTCCGGACCGGAAGTGGAAAACGACTGGCACAACTTTGAAGCCCTGAACATTCCACCCGACCATCCGGCCCGTGATATGCAGGATACTTTGTACGTCACAGACAACATTCTGTTGCGTACGCACACCTCTCCGTTGCAGGTGCGGACCATGCTCCGGCAGAAGCCGCCTGTAGCGGTGATTGCCCCGGGAAAGGTGTACCGTCGCGATTCGGACCTGACCCATACGCCCATGTTTGATCAGATCGAAGGGCTGTTGGTGGATACCAACACCACCATGTCCGATCTGCGCGGCATTTTGCGCCACATGTGCAGGGAAGTCTTCAATTCCGATATCAAGCTGCGTTTTCGTCCCAGCTTTTTCCCCTTTACAGAACCCAGCGCGGAAGTGGACATTTCCTGTGTCATGTGCGGGGGGAAAGGAACCATTGCAGGCAAGCCCTGCCGGGTGTGCAAGCAGACCGGCTGGATTGAGATTTTGGGCTGCGGCATGGTGGACCCCAATGTTTTCGGTTACGTGGACTACGACCCGGAAAAGTACGTTGGGTGGGCTTTTGGCCTGGGTGTGGAGCGTGTGGCCATGCTGAAATACGGCATTGGCGATCTGCGCATGTTTTTTGAAAACGATGTCCGTTTTTTACGGCAGTTTTCTTGATATTCCGAGAGCCGTTAGTAGATTTTCCCTAAAAGAATTGCGGTGCCAGAGTGAGGTTCTTCGACCTTGCGCCGAAGACAAGCCGAACCTCTTACTTTCGGGGAGTTGTCTTCGCATAGTGGGCATGCGTATTATGTGGACATCACATAAGAAATAGAAGGCCGGGTTTTGCCTGGTCGGAGGCCGTTTCCATGCTTGTAAGCATCAACTGGTTGCGTGAATTTGTTCCCTATGAGGGCGATGTGGATGTCCTGGCGGACAAGCTGACCATGCTCGGCTTGGAGGTGGATGAAATAATCCATCCGTTCGAGCACCTGGAGCAGCTTGTTGTCGGTCATGTGCTGGAGTGTGGACCCCATCCCGAGGCTGACAAGCTTTCCGTTACCAAGGTGGATGTGGGCACCGAGGTTCTTGATATCGTCTGCGGCGCTCCCAATGTGGCCCAAGGACAAAAAGTCGCTGTTGCCAAAATCGGAGCCGTGCTGCCTGGCGATTTCGCGATCAAAAAGGCCAAGATTCGTGGAGTGGCGTCTTTCGGGATGATCTGCTCGGAAAAGGAGCTTGAGCTTTCTGAAGACCATCACGGTATTATGGTCTTGAACGATTCCCTTGTGCCGGGAACCAATCTTGTGGATGCCCTTAATTTGGACCGCGTGGTTCTGGACATCGACCTGACCCCCAACCGTGCCGATTGCCTGAGTGTGCTTGGCGTGGCTCGGGAAGTGGCGACGGCTTTCGGTTTGCCCCTGACCCTGCCCAAGGTGAAACTTACCGAGGTGGGGGAAGACGCCAGTTCCCAGGTGAGCATCGTTATAGACGACCCGGAATTATGCCCGTTGTATCAGGCCCGGCTTATCGACGGCATCAAGGTTGCTCCCAGCCCGGCTTGGATGCGGTATCGCCTCCTTGCCGTGGGGTTGCGTTCCATTTCCAACGTGGTGGACGTGACCAACTATGTTTTGATGGAGCTTGGTCAGCCATTGCACGCCTTTGACAGGGATCTGCTGGCCGGAGATACGGTCCGCGTTGGGTTGGCGAGGAAAGGAACAAAATTTATCACCTTGGACAATCAGGAGCGCGAGCTTCTGGATTCTGATCTGCTTATTTGGGACAGTGAAAAACCCGTTGCCCTGGCTGGCGTAATGGGGGGGGGAAATTCGGAAGTGTCAGACGGTTCCACCCGTCTGCTTCTGGAGAGCGCTGTTTTTCGTCCGGCCAGTGTGCGTAAAACCGCACGCCGGTTGGCCTTGCCTTCCGATGCCTCGCATCGTTTCGAGCGGGGGGTGGACCAAGTGGGGAATACCCTTGCCATGAACCGGGCAGCCCAGCTTATCTGCGAACTTTCCGGTGGCAAGTTGCTGGCCGGAACGCCCAAGGCCGAACCCAAGCCCTGGGAACAACCCAAACTGCATTTTCGCCCGGCGCGAGCCACGCGAATTGTGGGAATTACTTTTGATCCATCTTTTTGTGCCAAGACCCTTACCTCTTTGGGCTGCCATATCGAGGAAGAAGATTCCAGTGATTGGATGGTTTATCCTCCATCGTATCGACTGGACCTGGAGCGGGAAGTGGATCTTGTGGAAGAGGTTGTGCGTGTATATGGCATAGACCGTGTTCCGGAAACTTTGCCTGTCGTTCCTCGGGAAATGGGGCGTGAAAGCGGTTCCACAGAGTTTGACTTTGCCTCCAGAATAAAGCTCTGGGGCAGGGGAGTCGGACTGAACGAGTGTATCAATTATTCGTTTGTTGGCGACAGGGATCTTGATTTCCTGGGCCTTTCGCAGGCAGGACGCGTGCATATTGCCAATCCGCTTTCCGAGGAGCAAAACGTTCTGCGTACCGATGTGGGCGCAGGACTGATTCAAAGCCTCAGGTTTAATTTGACCCGCGGCAATACAGACCTGCATCTTTTCGAAGTTGCCAAAACATTTCATGCCGATCCGGACAGTGAGACCTGCACGCGCGAGGAAGAGCGACTGTGCTTGTTGTTGCACGGCAACAGGTATGGGTCTGGATACCCCTGGCCGCAGGAGGAGTGCGACTTCAGCGATATGAAAGGCCTTCTGCTGCATCTCTTCCGCTCTTTTCACTTGCCGGAGGCGACGTTTGAACATGAAAAAGACCATTCCTGGCTTTGCCCTTGTGTTCGCGTAACTCTTGGTGGGAGCGTGGTCGGGCTGGTCGGAATGCTTCGGGCTGATTTGGCTGAAGCCGTCAAGGCCAGGGCGGATGTATGGTATGCAGATTTGAGCCTGCCCAAACTGCGTGCTGTCAAGGAACAATGTTCCATCTGTTTTCAGGACCTTCCCAAATTCCCGCCTGTTCGTCGTGACGTGACTTTTGTCGCCCCGTTGGATTTGCCTGTGGGCACCGTCATAGAAAACGTTCTGTCTCAGAGTGTGAAACTTCTGGAGAGCATACAGCTTATCGACCAATTCCATCCTGAGCATGAAGAAGCAAAAAACCTGACGTACCGGCTGACGTACCGTTCCGCCGACAAGACGCTTAAAGACAAGGAAGTGGATAAAGCCCATACCAAGATTGTGCAGACAGTCATTGACAGGTTGGCTGTGACGTTGCAGTAGGGAACACCTTTTTGTGAAATCTTTGAGGGCATCTTAACTCGGGATGCCCTTTTTTTGTTTGCTTATTCTTATTGTGATTGCAGAGCATAACCCAGCTTGAGTTCCTTGGCGTATTTTATGTCTTGTGTCAGGATATGATCGGCCCACCATTTACTCAGAAAATCACGTAGTTTGATGGATACGGTAAGCTCCCCATCGAACAACGCATCTTCAAAATCAAGTACTTTTCTTAAAAAATCATTATGCAGTTTTTTATGCGCGATGATACCTGAATAGCGTTTTTTTAGGAGAATCCTTTCTTCTGTCTGAAAATGGTATACTGCATATTGTTTGAGATCGATTACAATTTTTAGTATTTCAACTTTATGTTTTGGAGAAATTACTGCAAATGCGCTTGCATGATCGATGTTGTTTGTAAGTATGTCCACAAGTCCAAAAAAATTTTTGTGCTGCTTGTCTATTTCCGTGTTTCCTGTTTCAAAATTAGAATTCCAAGTGAATTTTTTTTTCATCTCTTTTCTCCAAAATTATGCGTGATTTCTGAGTTTCAATTCCACCGGGTGCGGTTTTAAATAGTATTGCTCTGAAAGGTATTGATTGCCATACTTGTGTACATAGTGATTGAGCAGGGTTATGGGAACGATAAGGGGCAGATTGCCTTGGCGGAAGTGCTCCAGAATATCTTGGAATTCTTTTTTTTCTCCTGCGTTCAGCATTTTTTTGAAATAACCGATGGCGTGTTGCATGGCATTGACATGTTTGGCAGGAGTGCTGCGAAGCTTGAGCGCTTCAACCAATTGGCGAAAATAATATTCTTTTACCTGGTCCAGAGGTTGGGTTTGGGCGAGCGCTATCAGCCTGCCCATTTCCCGGTAATGCTTGGGGCTATGGGAGAGGAGCAGCAGCTTGTGGCGCGCGTGAAACTGCATCAGGACATTGAGGGATATCGTATCCGTGCACATTGCATTCCGCCAGCGTTTCATGGTGAATATACGCTCTATGAAGTTTTCACGAAGATGCTCATCGTGAAGACGCCCCTCCTCTTCTACGGGCAACAGGGGGAACCGTTTCGTGAATGCTCCGGCAAACAGGCCACTGGTGCTGCCCACGGGATGCCCCTTGGCATTATATACTTTGATCCGTTCCATTCCGTTTGAAGGGGATTTGCTTTTGAATATGTATCCACAGAGAGGGAGTTTTTTCAACTCTTCAAGTTTGTTGGCAGCCCACGAGAGCAATTTGTCCGTGTGGTCCACGCCGGTCGTTCGGGTTACCAGTCGTGGGGCAGCAGGATCGCCGACCAGCTGCATGGCCTCACGCGGAATTCCCAGGCCGCATTCGACCTCCGGGCAGACGGGAGTGTAGTCCACATATTTTCCCAATTCGTCGACGACCCAGCGGTCCAAGGTATGGCCGCCATTGTAACGAACATTCTTCCCGAGCAAACATGCGCTGACACCCAGTTGTATGCGTGAGTCCATTGGGGTCCTTTTGGATATTCATGTTGACTTGATGATGATCCTGTCTTTTAACCCTTTCAGAGAAAAATTGGAAGTTTTGACGAAAACATCGTGGAAAAAGGAATGGGTGTGACATGACAATTGAGCTGGTGCTGTTCGATTTTGGTGGGGTTATTGCGGATGAGGGGTTTGTGGGGGGATTGGAAGCGATTGCCCGAAAACAGAACATGCCTCCCTCCTTGGTGTCTGAACAGGCACTGGAAATTATTTTCAGCAATGGATTTATCGTCGGGCAGTGCGATGAAGCCAGTTTTTGGAGGGATGTCCGCTCTCGGTTGGGTATACAGGGTTCGGATGCTGAGCTGCGGACCGAAATTTTGGACCGTTTTGTGTTGCGTCCGTGGATGTTGGACATTGTGCGACAGCTAAGGAAATCCGGAATTCGTGTGGCGATTTTGTCTGACCAAGTGAACTGGTTGGACGAGCTTGACGCATCACTCCATTTTTCCAGCGAGTTTGAGCATGTGTTCAACAGTTTCAAGTACGGAGCTCACAAAGGGGAGGAACGCTTTTTCCAGCTTGCTTTGGATGAATTGCAGGTTGCGCCGGGAAAGACCCTCTTCATTGATGACGCGGTACGAAATATCGCTGTGGCTACGTCCCTTGGGATTAGAACCATTCTGTACACAAACCATGAAAATTTTCTAGAACAGTTTGAGACTTTTTTTAGAGAAGTCTAACCTCCCATTTTTTATGTGTTTTATTTTTTAATCATTGACGCTCTTCAAAAGGTGCATGGGGGGCGGGTAAACTCGGATGGGAATTTTAGCATGGTGTATTACGGGTTAATGTTGAGGGGAGTGTGAATAATTATTGACATTGATACTCAGTATCAATATGGATGCATGAACTGTTCCCGACATATTTCATTTTAGGAGATTTTATGCATCCTTCCAAGGTGGCAAGTGCTCTTGCCACGCTTATTTCAATACAACAGCCCACGTTCTTGTGGGGCGCCCCTGGTGTGGGAAAAAGTCAGGTGGTAGCCCAGGTGGCTGCGTCGTTATCCTATGAATTGCGTGATGTTCGCGCGGTATTGTTGGACCCCGTTGATTTGCGTGGTCTTCCCAAGGTGAATGGAGATGGGCGTGCACACTGGTGCCCTCCTGTTTTTTTGCCGACACAGGGAAAAGGGGTTCTCTTCTTGGACGAACTCAACACCGCACCTCCCTTGGTTCAGGCGGCTTGCTATCAGCTCATCCTGGACAGGCAGCTTGGTGAATACTCCCTGCCGGATGGCTGGTCCGTGGTTGCGGCGGGAAATCGGGAGCAGGATCGAGCGGTAACCCATCGCATGCCTTCGGCGTTGGCCAACCGGATGGTGCATTTGGACTTTGAGCCTTTTCTCGACGACTGGATTGCCTGGGCGCAGTCATTTGGGATTCAGGGGGAGGTTATTTCATTTTTGCGCTTCCGGCCCAAGTTGCTGCATGACTTTGATCCGAAGACTGCGGATAGGGCCTTCCCGACCCCACGTTCATGGGAGTTCGTTTCGGACATACTACAGGCCAAAGCAGCTCAGGATATTGAGTACGATTTGATTCGAGGAGCTGTGGGCGAGGGAGCCGCCGCCGAATTTGTCGGATTTTTGAAAATTTGGCGTGAGCTGCCTGAGCCAAGTGCCGTGCTTGCCGCACCCTCTACGGCTCCGGTCCCCGAAGAGCCTGCCGCCGTGTATGCCATCTGCGAGGCGTTGGCCCGTATGGCCAGACCGGAAAACATGGAAGCCTTGGTTGCTTACGGAAGCCGGTTGCCTATTGAATTTGGTGTGCTCTTGATGCGTGACTCGGTTCGCCAGGACGTGGAGATAGTGGAAACACCGCCATTTGCCCGATGGGCACAGGCCAATGCGCATGTCTTGGTGTAGCGTGCCTGAGGGAGAAAAGTATGTCGCTGACATCGCATGAGAAAATGACACGCGCTCGAGCCGAACTTGTCATGGGGCATCCTTTTTTTGCGACACTGGCATTGAAGCTTCGTCTGAAACATGACGCAACCTGTGCCACGTTGTGGACAGACGGAAAAGAGCTTGGATTCAACCCGGAATATGTACAGCATATGTCGCTGGAAAACCTTGTAGGTATGCAGGCGCACGAGGTTATGCATCTGGTGTGTCAGCATCATATCCGGCGTAATGGTCGCGATGCGGGATTGTGGAACAAGGCCTGCGATTACGCCATCAATTCCATTTTGCTGCAGGCCGGATTTTCCCTTCCCAAAAGATATTTGGACAACCCGGAATACCGGGACATGAGTGTGGACGATATCTATGCTGTCTTGTCCCGGTTGCGCGAGGAAGAGAAGGGGAGTGGCATTGGAGACTCCGCACAAGGCGGCATGGAAGAGGCTGACGAAGGAAATGGTGGTGCGGCGGACGGCGGTTCACCTTTTGATCATGATACGGACATGGCACATGCGAGTGTCGATAATGAGCCGGAAAATGACGGTGATGAACGTACCCGGGCCGCAGTTTTTGATGGTGAAGGCGAAGAAGGACAAGGGGAGGATCAGGATCCCGGCATGTCGGGCGAGGTGCGTGACCACCCCGGTATTCAGGGAAAAGGGGATCAACAGGCTTTGGAACAGGCGACGCGGGACATGCGTATTGATTTGGCGCAGGCGGTACAGCGGGCCCTGAATATGGGCGATCTCCCACAGGGGATTGAGCGACTGGTCAATCGGTCGTTGAAGCCGCAATTGGACTGGCAGACCGTGTTGCGTCGTTTTTTGCAATCCAGCACAGCCAACGATTACAGCTGGACTGTGCCCAATCGGCGTTACGTGTACCTCGACCTCCATCTGCCATCGCTCAAATCGCAGGAGTTGCCGGAAATTGTACTGGCCATTGATACTTCCGGTTCTGTAGATGACATGATGTTGGACAGGTTCTGCTCCGAGATATCCTCGTTGCTGGAAGTCTTTGACACCCGGCTGACCGTGATCCTGTGCGATGCGGCGATTCACAAGGTGGAAACCTACACGCGGTGGGATTTGCCCGTGAATATTTCCCCGCAGGGCGGGGGAGGCACGGACTACAGGCCGGTATTCGAATATCTTGCTTTGCATGGCGCACAGCCTGCCTGTTGCATTTATATGACCGACTTTGAGTGCAACCGTTTTCCAGAAGCACCACCGTATCCTGTGCTTTGGGTCAACAGCGGGAATGCAAAAGCATTGCCGCCTTTTGGTGAAGTGTTGTGCATGCAGGGAGATCGCGTATGCGCATAATCTGGAATATTGAAAAGAAGCGGGGCAATATGCGGCCCGTGCTGCGTTATTGTGTGAAATTGGAAGCACACGAGAAGGATTTGGCATTGCCTCCCGTGCGAGTTCGTTCTTTGATTTGTGAACCACCGAATTCGTGGCAAGCATATTGTTATCCGGGGAACGACGAGCGTGCGGGAAAGACAGGGCATGGGGAATATTTTTTGGAATCTCCTGGCCATAAAGGCCGGGAAAAGGAGCATACCCTTCGTCTGCCATGGCGGGAGGACAACCACTACCCGGAAGTAGAGAAGTCGTTTGCCATTCTTCGTACCGTTCTGGAAGAACAGCTTGCCTCGGCCTATGCCAGTGGACCGATTGATGTGGCGGGGGAAATGAACACATCACGCGAGATGAAAACACAGATAGCCCCTGATGTTTTGGCCAAACGTCTGTTGCAATTGGCCGGCTAATTCACATATTGCTCGAAAGAATGGCGAGCGGCTCTGTTTTTTGAAAGATTTCCAGCTGACTACTCCAAAAAATCCACAGACCATGCATCATGGCGCAACCTACTAAGCCATGATCCTATCGGTTTTTCAAAGGACAAAAGCGCAAATCCAACGAGATGGCCGGACCGTTGCGGGATGAGGCTCGGTTTGGAGGATGCCGGCAAAAAACAGAAATTGTTCGGCAAGGTGCTCCACGCAGCAGGAACCCGGGTCCCTCCCTGCCTGGTGATCGTCAAGGCTTAACAGGCCGTTGAAAAATACCGCTACCAGCCAGCCCTCAAAGTGACTACGGCAAATGGTAGCCATTCATCTGCCAGGTCTTCATGGGCGGCGAAGGCCAGCCATATCCAGCAACTTCCCATTCCAAATCCGACAAACTCAAGGTGCCAGGCGTCGGCAGCCCCCTTCGGGGTGCCGTAGCCGGTAAGTTTACGCATTAGCAGGCCGAGATTGAAGCCCGCGATGTGCATCAGG
The DNA here is from genome assembly GCA_963665185.2 of Desulfovibrionaceae bacterium. GTDB lineage: Bacteria > Desulfobacterota > Desulfovibrionia > Desulfovibrionales > Desulfovibrionaceae. The sequence continues at coordinate 234,232 of CAXXPO010000018.1, forward strand.
TAGCGCTTTTGGACATTATCTTGCCCGCGCAGCCAAATCTTGCGCATCCCGCCCCTGTTCAGGGCGTGCTGGAAACTTCGCTCGACGATTTCCGTCCGGAGTCTTGCCGCCTCCAAGCCTTTGCCGGAGCCCAACCGTATCCGGTTGTTGTAAACCGCCCGTCTGGCCTCGTGGTCCCCGTGCCACCAGTTCAGCCCTTTGCGTTTCGGCTCGGCGATTCGTGACTTCCACGGGCTGTCGTCCAACTCCTTGAGCACAGCGCGGGAATGATATCCCTTGTCCGCGACAAGTTCGGTCGGATCATCCGGGCATGGTTCCATACCGATTCGTGAGAGGTTCGCTCCAGCCGCCTTCAGCGTTTTGCTCAAGGTCTTTGTATCGCCCTCATCGGCGGGATGTATCTCCGCAGCCACGACAGCGCCGGAGTCAAGATCCACAGCGTGTTCCGGCTTGTACGCCAGACGGGTGCGACCGTCCTTCATACGAGCTATTCTTGCGTCGGGGTCGGAGGATGATTCCCAGTCCTTGTTAGAGAGTTTCTTCCCCTGGCGCTTGCGATCCATGCGCGACAAGTCTTCGTTCGTGGGCGTCTTCATACCGCTGTCTTGGGCCAAGCCGTGAAGCATCTGACGGTATCCCTCACCCGTGTCCTTGCGCATGATGGTTTTCATCGCGGCGTTCGCCTCCATGGTCGAGGCGTCCACGCCGATCCGGTCGCCCTGTATGAGTCCGGACTCGGCAAGGACGCCCAGCACCCAGGCGAAAACATCCTGGTGCAGCTCAAGAGAGAGTCGGGAACGGATGCGGCTCAAACTGGAATGGTCGGGAACGGATTCTTCGGTATCCAACTGCAAAAACTCGCGCAGTGAAAGCGAATCGGAGCACCGCCATTCAATACCGCGCTCGGAGTCGATGCCCTCAAAATAACCAACCATGTGCATCCTGAAATACCGGCCCGGAGGAATTGACGGACGTCCCTTGCGAGATGCGTAGAAGGGAGCGCACAGTTCTTCGACGTACCGGTCGAAACCAGCATTGGCCAACACGGACCGGAGCCGGTCGTAAAACGCATGGCCCGGCGACCTGGGAACCTTGTCCCACGAAACAAACATTTTCCCCTGCCGGTTTCCCTGTTTGCCAAGTGCCATCCAGTCCTCCTGTGCTTCAGAGGATTATCTGGAATTTACGAGAGTTTTTCAACGGCCTGTTAACACCTGAAAAAGGAAGCGAATTCCGCTACGTGGCGACAAGCCAGAAGGGAGCCTCTGGGGGAGTCTATGAAAAATATTATACCGGGGGGAAGCCGGAGAGTCGCGTCAAGAAACAACATGACCAGAGTCCATTCCGGAACAAGGGATGTCCAAGGGAAATGCACCCGGAATCCGGAAAAACAGAAAAAATACTCCCGATAAAGATGGAGGCGTCCGCGGTGAACCATCAGTCCGCCGCGAATCCGGCGCGCCTGCCTTCCAATACGTAAAAACGCCCTCGAAACAACAGATTCAGGGGCGTTCGTGCAATATGCGGGCAAGTTCGGGGGAAGGCTGGAATGCCAAATACCATATTGGGGCATCAAAAGGATTGTCTTCATGAAAAGACAAGGGAAGAAGGAAGAATGCGTCGCCAAAGAGAAACGGGCCAGAAGCATAAGCTCCTGACCCGTATATTCTCTGGTGCCGAAGGGGAGAGTCGAACTCCCACGAGGTTGCCCTCACTAGACCCTGAACCTAGCGTGTCTACCAATTCCACCACTTCGGCGCGGTGTGGAGATGCTGATTTAGAGAAAACCGAGAGCTTTGACAAGAACTTTTTTCATTTTTTTTCATTTTTTTTTGAGTCGTTCTCAGAAATCACTTGTTGCCTTGCACCTGAGGGCTTTTTATTATAGCCAGGGACCGGGCGCGATAGAGCGCCCGCTATTGTTTTTGCCACACAAGGAACCTGCGCCATGATTGTTGTCAACGACCCCAAAGAACTGCAAGGCTCTCTCTGCGCCTCGTGTGTAACCATCGGCAACTTCGACGGCGTACACAAAGGCCATCAAAAACTTATTTCCCGCGTTATCCAGCGTGGTGCCAAGCTCTCCATGCTCAGCGTGGTGGTTACTTTCGAGCCGCACCCCCTGCGGATCATAACCGGCAGGAAAGCACCACCATTCATCACCTTGATCGAGCAGAAGTTGGAACTCATTTCTGCGATGGGCGTGGAAACCTGCCTTGTTTTGCCTTTTGACAAACCCATGGCGACCATGCCTCCGGAAGATTTTGTAAAAAAATATCTTGTGAACGGCCTGTTTATGAAAGATCTGGTCATCGGCTATGATTATGCCTTTGGCAAAGGGCGCAAGGGAGACCACAACCTGTTGCGCACCCTGGGGGAAAAGTACGGTTATACTTTGGAACGGTTGGACCCGGTCATCATCGACGGGGCCATTGTCAGTTCCACGCGCATTCGGGATATGGTCCAGGCTGGCAATGTCTGGGATGTACCGAATCTCCTGGGGCGTTTTTATCAGATTCGTGGAAAGGTCATCAAAGGTTTTGGAAGGGGAGCCAGCCTGCTGGGGTTTCCCACGGCCAACCTTGAGCTTGAGGATGAGCTTTTTCCAAAACCGGGTGTTTATGCGGTATGGGTGCAGTGTGCCGACATTTCGGAACGGCCGCTCATGGCGGTTGCCAATATCGGTTACAACCCCACATTCGGAAATGCGCGTCTTTCCATTGAAGCCCATATTCTCGATTTTAAAAAGGATATATACGGACGTGACCTCAAGATTCACTTTGTGCAACGCATCCGTGACGAGAAAAAATTTTCCGGGCCGCAGGAGCTTGTGGCCCGCATCCGCGAAGACGTTTCCCTGGGCAGGGAAATTCTCAGCGCATCGGAGGCCCTGATCTAAATGCAAATGATCCGACGCTATGTACGTCTTTGGAAAGATATCGTCCGTTCCTACCGCAAGCTGAGTTCGTTTCGTTGGCTGATTTTGGGTGTGGGAGTAGGTGTCCTGTCCGGCTTGGCTGCGGTTCTTTTTTTTCTGGGAGTCGAAGCGGGCAAACATCTTTTTTTGAATATGCTGGCCGGGCTCAGTCTTCCAGCCCCGGCAGGGGAGGAAATTTTTCATTCCACGCCCGGCGAGTTCCGCCCCTGGATCATTCCCATCGGTCTGACAGCCGTGGGATTGTTTACCGGGCTCATGGTAAAACACTTCTTTCCTGAAACCCTTCTTAGCGGTACGGATGGTACGGATGCCACCATCAAGGCGTTTCATCATCAACACGGGCGTATCAAGCCCAGAATATGGATTGCACGCACTTGTCTGGCTATTTTGACCATCTCCACTGGCGGCAGTGCAGGGCGTGAAGGCCCTATCACCCAGGCTGGAGCGGGCCTAGGCTCATGGTTGGCAGACAAACTGGGACTTTCCACCCGCGAGCGGCGTATTCTTTTGTTGGCCGGCGCGGCTGGAGGCTTGGGGGCTATCTTTCGGGCGCCGCTCGGTGGGGCACTTACTGCCATTGAAGTCATTTATCACGAAGATTTCGAGGCTGAGGCGGTGCTGCCCTCAGTTCTTTCTTCTGTTGTTTCCTATACGATTTTCACCATTTTTTTTGGGACAGCCCCTATTTTGTCCATCCCGTCATTTCACTTTACAAACCCATTGGAAATCGTGTTTTACGTGGTCCTGGCCATTGTCTGTTCCATGAGTGGCTGGCTGTACGTACAGTCGTTTCGGTGGGTTAAATACAGCGTTTTTTTCCGGTTGCGCGAGCGGGTGGGAATTGTTTGGGGGATCGGCATTGGCGGCTTATGCATGGGGTTGATCGGAATGGCGTTTCCGCAAGTGCTCACGGGCGGGTATGGCTGGCTTGAAATGGCTGTTTTGGGGCAGCTTCCGATTTTGATGATGCTGGCCATCTTTTTGGGCAAGATTGTGGCCACGTCCGTCACCCTTGGGTCAGGTCTTTCCGGCGGCATGTTTGCGCCAGCGCTTTTTGTGGGAGGCTTGTCCGGCGGTATGGTGGGAAAGATTTCCGCCATGTTTTTCCCCGATGTGGTCACCCAGCCCGGAGGGTATGTGCTGGTCGGTATGGCTGCTTTTTTTGCCGGCGTTGCCAAGGCACCCATCGGCCCGCTGATCATGGTCTGCGAATTGACTCAGGGGTATGGTCTCCTGGCTCCCCTGATGCTTTCCTCGGCGCTGTGCATCATTCTGACGCGCAAATCCAAATTGTATGAAAATCAGGTCGGAAACAAATTTGAATCCCCTGCGCATATTGAGGATGCTACCACCAACATCCTTGAGGAAATGCATGTGGCGGATCACTATAAGGTAGGGCAAGCCACTGTCCTGGAAGAAAGCATGACCCTTAAGGCACTTTTGGATATCGTGGCCAATACAAATACCATGTATTTTCCCGTGCGGGGGGCCGGGGATTTGATCACCGGAATTCTGCCCCTGCAGGATGTTCGAAAGGTGCTCTTTGAAGACTGCCTCATGGACCTTATCGTAGTGCGCGACCTTATGCGCAAGCCAGCCAGCCTGGGTCCACAGGACAACCTTTACAAGGCTTTGCTGGTTTTTGTGGATACGAACTACGGGGAGATTCCTGTCATTGATCCGGACGATGCAACATCTGTTCTTGGCGTTCTTAAAAGAGAAGACGTCTTCAAGGCGTACTCCAAGGCCATCAGAGAAATCCGTCAGGGGATTGATTGATTTTTTGCGCCATTGCTCCGATTACGAAAGGCCGCTTCCCCTGTCAGGGAGCGGCCTTTCGTATGTGAATGGATCTTTTGAATCTAGGTTGACTCGGAACTCATGGTATCGATGATTCTCTTGAGGTCCTGCGCCAGACGGGCCAAATCTGAGACAGCTTCGGCGGATTGCGTCATGGCGTCGAATGTCTCAGATGAAATGCGGTTGATTTCCTCCATGGACCGAGCGATTTGTTCGCTCGTTGCGGACTGTTCCTCGCTTGCCGTGGCGATGCTGCGTACTTGGTCCGCTGTTTTCACGATCATGTTCACTATTTCATTCAGCGCGTTTCCTGCCATGCCGACGAGTTCAGTGCTTTTGCTGATCTGGTTGGAGGTTGCATCAGTGTTCCCTATGCTCTTGCGCGTACTCTCCTGGATGGCGTTAATGGAGGAAGCCACTTCGTTAGTTGCGGTCATGGTTTTTTCCGCCAGTTTACGGACTTCGTCGGCGACTACTGCGAATCCTCGTCCGGCATCACCGGCGCGTGCCGCTTCGATGGCAGCGTTGAGCGCTAGCAGGTTGGTCTGGTCGGCAATATCCGAGATGACGTTCATGATTTGTCCGATACCTTCGGCTTGGCTCCCCAACCTCGTCATGTCGGACTTGAGTTCGACAGCCTTGGCATTGATGTCGTTTATGGTGTTGACCACATCCGAAACAATGTTTGCCCCTTCTCGGGCCTTGGCCATGGTTTGGTCGGCAAGTTCCGCTGCGCTGGACGCATTTCCGGCCACCTCGAGAACCGTGGCATTCATTTGTTCCATGGCCGTGGCGGCTTCGGTTGTTCTGTTCTGTTGCTCCTCCGCTCCCCTGCTTGCTTCTTCCACCTGGGCAGACAGCTCTTCGGAGGCTGAAGCCACTTGGTCGGAAACTTGGTTTGCGTTCTGCGCAGCTTGGGCAATATTTTGGTTTTGCAGTTCAATTTTTTTCTGTTGGTTTCTTATCTCCGTAAGGTCCGAAAAAAGAGCGAAGCCCGCGATAAGATTGCCGTCCAGGTCATACATGGGAGCCGAGTCTATCTGCGTGAATACGTAATTCTTTTTTCTGGTGGCAAGCTCCATCTGAACGTTTTGGATGGCCTTGCGTTCACGTATGGCCTTTCCTGTGACGGTGTCGTGTCCGTTTTCATTGTATAAGAAACGGCTCAAGCTCATTCCGTGATAGTCTTCCGGCTTCCCGTCGTGTTCCAGAAAATCCAGAACGGTTTGGTTGGCAAAGATGATTTTTTCATCAGGGTCTGCCACGATGCAGGAAATCGTCATACCGTCAAGGATTCCCTGGGCGAATCCCAGTTTGTTTTTGAGTTCATTCACCATTCTTCGTATGTTGTCAGCCAGATTGGCCAATTCGTATTTGAAGTTGGTTCCAAGTTGTGCAGAAAAATCACCATCCGCAACTTTGCTGGTAAACTCTTCTATTGCTTGAATTGGTTTTACTACCAGTGTTTTGACAATAATCATGATTATAGTGATAAGCACTAGAATAACTGCAAGACCTATTCCTGAGAGAATGTTACGTTGTGTGACAGCGGTTGCTGTCATTTCCGAAATGTATGTGCTCATACATATGATCCACCCGTTGGCTGGAACTTGTACAAAAGTCATGAATTTGTCTTTACCGTTCCACTCATAATAAGTGCTTCCGTTTTTTTTGCGCAATGCATCCTGAACAAAAGAACTGTCAGCCATGTTTTTACCGATTATGCTTTTATCCAGAGCATGCGCAATAAGATTTCCAGAAGCATCGTAAATAAATCCATATCCATTTTCCCCAAATCGGACGGGATCAAGAAATGTTTCGGTGAATTGATTCCAATTTGGAAAAACAGCAACCCCACCTATTGTTTTTCCTGTAGAGTCCTTTACCGCATGCGAAACAGAAAAAACCAGGATGTTCTTCTCTTTTTCAGGGTGGAAGACCATATTTCCAATAAATGCATCTTTTCCAGATATTATGGCTTTAAAATAGGGGCTTGAAGATATGTTAAGTCCTGAAAACGATGAACCGGATTTACTTGATCCAGCTACAACATACCCATGCACATCATAAGCAAGTATAGTGTAATAGTTCTTGTATGTTTTTATGTAGCTATCAAAACGATCCTGGGCTGCTCTTGCATTTTTTGTCTTAAAAGTGTCTGTAACGACCCGTTGTATTGCCAGTGATGCTGTAAAGTCATTTGCATCATGTAGGTACAGGTTGAGTGCTTTGCGTGTGGCAGAAGCAAATTGTTCAACTGATTGGATATTGAGTTTCAAGGACATGTCATATGATGAACGGCTGACATAGAGCACCATTACCGTCACAGCAGCAATTATTGCCAAACTGGCAAATAGAATTAGAACATTGCTGATACTTTTCTTGACCATTTTCTCCTCCTGAATTAAGTCAAAAATACAGCATGATGTGCCATTTTTTTATGTTTAGATGGGCAGCGGCCGTTTTGACAACTCGATGGGCCAGCCGTGAAGGGGCTTCCTGCACTTAGCATGGGCCGCCCTCCCATGGAAAACAATTATTTTTGAATTCAGAGCGGAAATGATGTGGGAGACATATGATTGGTAAAGAAAGGCCTGAACTTCCGCAAGTCAAGTATGTCGTCAGTGCTTGCTTGGTGGGCGTGCGTTGTGCATATGACGGGGAGCATCGTCGTCTTGATAAGGTGGTGGATCTTGTACGCCGCGGACTTGCGTTGCCGGTGTGTCCTGAACAACTGGGGGGGATGCCTACGCCTCGACCGCCAGTTGAAATTGTTTCGGGCCGGGTTGTGGATCAGCAGGGCAATGATATGAGCCGGAATTTTGAGCGTGGAGCCCAAGAAGCGTTTTCCATATGCCAATTGGCGGGCTGTACCGAAGCTATTTTGAAATCCCGTTCTCCATCCTGTGGAAGTGGATGTGTCTATGACGGGACCTTCCAGGGGAATCGTATCAACGGGGATGGCATTTTTGCCGCACTTTTGAAGGCGAATCATGTTCGGGTTCTGACAGATGAAGAATTTGTTTCCGGTATGGATGACGATCCGTCTGTTTAGCTTCCCATATTTGGGGGGCGGACTGTGAATGTTCCTCATTTCTGGACAAAGATTTCCGTTCAATGTATAAAATATGGAGATGCGAAATATCAGGAGGGGGCAATGGCCAAAGTTGTGGAAGGACAATTAGACGTTTGGAGACTTGCCAGTGAACTTTCCACTGCAAGCCATAGCATGGCTTCGCAAGGCCTACGCGACTATGTGAAATATCAAGAGAAAATTCAAACTTACGCACCGGACATCATTCCCAGGACCGTGGATGTAAAGCCTATTATAGAGGCGGATACTGGTCGCATTGTGACGAAAATAAGTTAGCTGAAGTAGTTTCGATTTGATCTGACAGTTCCTCTTGAAAATCGAGAGGTTCTCCCTTTTGATGGAAATGTTGAAGACCATCAAACTGAGTTCTGTGCTCAAAGGGGGAACCTCATGTCCAATTTTAATCACAGCGTCATAAAACACAAGATCGACCTGCTCAATCTGGCGGAAGAACTCGACAACATTATGTATCGGTCGAGCTTTCGACAGCTATCTTGCGCGAATTGTTCTCAATGGTCTTGGTCCTGGACATAGTGATGCAAAGGACGCCTTTCTTCAACTGGGCGTTGATCTTGTCTTTATCGGCATCTTCAGGCACGTCCAAAATTCTTCGAAATGAACCATAAGAGCGTTCAACCCGATAGTAGCCTTTGTTTTCAGTCTTTTCTTCGTGGCTTTTCTCTGGCTGCTGCACCTGGACCGACCAAGGGGAATCGTGCTGACCATCGACACCATGGTCATGACCAACGACCAAGTCCCGAGGCGGTTCGACGTCAATCCCACCTGCAAAAAGGTCCTTGGCTCCCCGCCTCTCCAGATGAACCGGGGCCGCTGCATCTTCGACGCCGTTTTCCGTTGGGGCGGCAAGCACTCCAATCGCGGCGGCTCCGCAAAGCGATGATCCGTCCCGTGGTGCGTATGATTCGAATCCGCTACAGCGAAGTCTTGCCCGTCGTCATCCGCATGGACCGGTTTCTTCGGGCAGGATCTTGTTGCCGTTCTGCTGGATTTCTATGCGACAGGGAACAGAGACCACCGCATGAAGCCAAGCTGCAGGCCCTCGATTGGGTTACGAGTCTTCGGAGGCTTTGGGATTTGGAAGAGCGCAGAGTCGGATTATTTTGTTGTAAAATACGCGGCCAGGTCAGCCACATTGTCCTCGGATAAATCACGGGCCACAGATACCATGGACTTCGGGCCGCGTTTTCCTTCCTTGAAAGTTACCATGGCAGTGACAAATTCTGCTCGCTCCATGGAATCGAATCCCTTTTTGTGACATATGCAACGCTTGGCCAGAATTTTTCCTTTGGTGGCATCACCTCTGTTCGCATTTTGTTGTGCATGCAATACACCGGTCACAAGTAAGACTACCACCATGCTAAACAGTACAAGTGCACTTCGAAGCATTGGAACCTCAGTTTTTTATCAGCCTTGCTGGTATGTTGAGTCATCGCCCAATCTTTAGTTTACAGGGACATTGGGTTTTGTGCTCCAGATTCCTAGAGCTGTTTATTAAACTGGTTGACAGGGGGGCCCATCCATCCTTTTAAAAAAATGCAGATTTTCTGCATTATCCGAACGTCACCCGCCAGCCGGGTAAAGTCAAGGTCTCCCAGTGTGCGCATTAAGCGGTCATGGTCGTCTTTGTACAAGGTTCTTTCCGAATATCCGAAATGTTGCAGCAATTCCTTCTCGACTTGAAACTGGGCATGGCGAACAGTTTGAGCGATTCAATAGCCTGGAGGGCTGTTGCTGCGTTCGAATTTTTCAAGTCGTGCATGGTACGGGTATGTTCCATTCGCGAAGGGCTATCTCCACAGCAGGAATATTGCGACTTTGGAATGTTGTTGACGTGCATGTCCAAAGACGGTGATGAAGATGAGGGCATGGATACCATTGCGTCCTCCCAAAAAAAAGACCGCACCGTGTAGGTGCTGTCTTTTCGTCCGCCGGAAGCCCAGGACAGCCGCAAAATAAAAATTGCAGGACAGCGGTTCAGTTCACGCTTCGCGTCGCAGGATGGGATTCGCGAAGCCGTTCGGTCTCCAGCTGTGCTTCGAGATATATCGTATAGTACAGTGTCAACAGATAGCGACGTTCAAACGCATTGAACCCCTTGATGATATCGATGAACTTCTTCTTGTATTGCAGATTTACGCTGTCGTTTTCCTTCAGATAACCGTAAAAATCGGTTATAAGCCTCCCCAGTTCATCAGCGGTATAATTTTCCTTCATGATGTTTTCCTTTGCTTGACCGGTTTGTTACAAAGGTAAGGAAGTCTGGAGTTATATCAATTATATTTCCTTCCTGGTTTCCCGTATTCCCGGTCTTGCAGCGTTGCAGAAAAAATATCCGCACCCCTGTGAAGGGTGGAATGCATATGCACGAAAGGCTTGCCTCATCCGTCTCCCCTGGTGTATCTCCTTTCCTGCCGATTGGGGTGCCCTGCCTTCGCAGGGCTGAGATCATACCCATAGAACCTGAAGCAGTTCGGACTGCCGTAGGGAATTCGGAGAGCCTGCATGAAAGGTTTGCCTCAAGCCAGCCAATCCCCCACAGCTCCCTCCATTAATATTCTCCGGTGAATTGCGTTTGTCTGTCCCTTTGGGCGGGCAGGGTTCTTGTGGTGTGTTCTCGTGTTTACGTCAACGGGCAGGGATGCTCCGGGACGCCATCCACAACATGACAAGGGGTTTTCATGCAACTCGACGAACGTATCATCACCGAAGCCATCATCACCGAATTCTATAACAAGTTCCGTGAAAGTCTGGACCTGGACGTGGCCATTGTAGGCGCCGGACCTTCGGGCCTGACGGCGGCCTACAAGTTGTCAGGCGCCGGTTACAAGGTGGCGCTGTTTGAACGAAAGCTGAGCATCGGCGGCGGCATGTGGGGCGGCGGCATGACCTACAACTTCATCGTGGTTCAGGAAGAAGGCAAGGGCGTACTGGAGGAGATCGGCGTGCCGCTCAAGGAATACGCTCCCGGTTATTTCACGGCCGACGCGGTGACGGCGACCACGACCCTGGCATCCAAGGCGGCTTTGGCCGGAACCCGTTTTTTCAACTGCATGAACGTGGAAGACGTATGTATTCGTGGAATGGGCGACGACCAGCGCGTCACGGGCATTGTCATAAATTCTTCGCCCGTCGAGATTGCCGGACTGCATGTGGACCCGCTGGTGCTCAACTGCAAGTACCTCATCGAGGCGACAGGGCACGACACGGAAGTTCTCAAAACTCTTGTACGCAAAAACGGCATTCGTCTGAACACGCCTTCCGGCGGAATTGAAGGAGAACGTTCCATGTGGGCGGACAAGGCCGAATCCACCACCGTGGATAACACCCGGGAAGTATTTCCCGGCGTGTACGTTGCCGGGATGGCGGCCAATGCCGTGTATGGTGCGCATCGCATGGGGCCGATTTTCGGTGGCATGCTGCTCTCTGGATGCAAGGTTGCCGAGTCCATTGCCAAGGTTCTTGGATAAACTATCGCATACCGCAGGGGCCGCCTGTCTGTGGCATGGCAGGCAGGCCCCTGCAGTTGTAATGTCTTGCCGGATTGCCTTCCGCATCCGGCGCGGCTATAGTCCGCCTCCATGCCGGGATACAAAACACACATGACCGGTGGAGCCGTCCTGGCTGCCGCCATTCTTGGATTTCTTATCTGGCGGGGCTGGTATGTCCCCGATCTTGCCTTGGGAGCCGTACTCGTCTGCATCAGTGTGTTGGCCTCGCTTTTTCCGGATGTGGATACAGACTCCAAGGGGCAGAGTCTCTATTACGGCCTATTGGTTGTTGTGGACGTGGTGCTCATGGTCAAAGGGTGTTACAAATGGGCGGCCATTCTCGGGCTGGCGGCCATGCTTCCGGCCATCGGCCATCATCGGGGCTGGACCCATACTTGGTGGGCCATGCTCCTTGTTCCTTTGCCCATTCTTCTGCTGCCTCTGTTTTTTTTTAAGATTCCGGTAGATTATATGTTCCCTTTCTATCTGGCCGCCGTGGCCGGGTATTTTTCCCACCTGCTGCTGGATCGTGAGTTTTAAGTATTCTGAAGGAAAAAACATGCCTCATATTCAGTTGCACGATCTTGATATGTATTACGAAGAAGTGGGCGTGGGGCGTGCAGTGCTTTTTTTGCACGGGGCGTTTTCGCGTGGTGTCATCGCCTTCGGCACCCAACTGACGTTGCTGCACAGGTCCTGCCGTGGACTGTACCCGGATTTGCGCGGCCATGGCCGCACCCGCTGTTCTGATCCGACGTGGAGCCTTTCACGCATGGCCGACGACGTGCTGTTGTTCTGTGGCGCCCTTGGGTTGGAGCAGGTGCATGTGGTGGGGTACAGTATGGGCGGATCCGTTGCCCTGTATGCTGCCTGCCGGGAGCCGGACCGGTTTGCCAGTATTGCGACCATTGGAACCGCCGGTTGCGTTACCAGGACAGTTACAGAGAATGCCGTTCAGTTCGAACCGGAAGCTTTGGAGCAATCCGGGCGTGAAGATTTTATCGAGGCGGTCCGTGCCAACCACATGCAGGCCCACGATGGCGACTGGAAATCCCTGGTGCGCCAGACAACGGCCAGTTGGCGTAGCGAACCGCAGCTTGCCGATGTCGATTTGGCCCGCATTGGTGTGCCGTGTCTCTTTATGGCGGGCGAGGAAGATGAGCTGGTGCGGCGTGAACATCTGGACCGTCTGGCCGGAGCGGTCGGCAACGGGCAGGTGTTTGTGGCCGGAGGATGTGGGCACGGCGTGCATCAGGTGGGGCAGGCCCCGCAGGAAGTGCATGAAAGGCTTTTCCGGTTATGGGAGGAAGGGGAAGCGCCCCACAGAGGCTCTGGCACCGCATTCCGCGAGGCACTATAAAGAACCCCGCCCCGGCACGACAAACGCCCGAACAAACATGTCAGTACACTTGTTCGGGCGTTTGTCGTGCCGGGGCGGCCGGAAATACTACCAGCGGCGGCCCAGCAATGGCAGCCAGTCCGGGGAGACAGCATCCCGGAAAGGCTCTCCTATATGTTCCAGAGGCCAGAGTCCGTCCTGCAATCGGATGCCCCAGACCTTCATCAGCCGCATGGGGTACTTTTGATTGCAGGAAAAGTTGTTGTCCGGTCCAATTTCGATCAGTTCGGATTCGTCACGCGTCGTGGCAGCCATGGTCAGGGGAAAGAATGTGGCTTGATGCAACAGGTGGCCTTTGGCGGCAAGCAGGGTCTGGCTGATGGGGACAAAATCTTCCTTCCACAGCCGGTGTCCCTGACTGGGCAGGGTCTCGTTGCAGACAAACGCAATGGGGGTGTCGCCGAGGCCGTGGTAGGTTGCCGTCGCCTTGGCATCGGCCACGACCACACTGCCTATTGCAAGTGTCTGCAATAGGGCGGCGGTGTGGGCAGCCACTTCTTTGTCTCGTTCCAGGGCGGTTATTTCAATCGAGGCAAAGCTGTTTCTCCGGGCGCAGATAGCCATGGCCACAGACAGGATGCCCGTACCTGCGCCGATGTCCAGTCCGATGAACCGGTTTGCAAAGAGTGAGGGGTCAAGGCGGCGGGTCATGATGTCGCCCAGAATATGGGCTGTCCGCGGCAGGTCGGCCACCATACACAGGGCAAAACCCAGTTTGAGCAGCCGGGAACGCAGGTCGCTTTGCCCTTCCAGGCTGGCGGTTCCGTGCCTTCGGTGCACAAACTGGTCAAGTGTGCGCAGGGCTTCTGCTTCAGTGGGAGCGCGGTGAATGTATTGGGGGTGGAGGTAGGCCAGCAGGAAATCCGCTGCAAACCGGCACAGAATCTGTCCGGGAAGTTTGCCGTCCGGGAACTGTGCCGGGTCGGACAACACGTTCAGCCAGTCGGCCAGGGAGCGGGAGGGGCCGCACTCCGGCACAAGCACGGGCGTTTTCAGGGCAGGGCGATAAAGGAGCTGTTTGGCCGCCAGGGCAATATTTTGCTTTGGAAGCATGATATCGGGGCGGCTTTTGTCATGTGCGGGTTGTTTCGAATCCCGTCCCATGGCGACTCCTGAAGCGCGGCGTTTGGACCGCTATGCCATTTTTTTTGCCAGTGTTGCGCATTCGCCGAACAGAACCAGTTCCACCCAGTCCATGGCGAATGCCAGAGCGTTTTCCTCGTCCGCAAGAATGGCCTGCTGTCGGGCCTCGTCCACGTCCAGGCGTTTGAAAAGCTGCATGTCGCTGATGAAACGCTGAAAATTGTCCACCTGATAGACGGCCATGAGGATCATGGTTGCCCGTTTGGCATCCACGCAACGACCGGCCATTTTCTGCCTGGCCATGATGCCGATCCAGCGATCGTTGGAGACATTGTAGGGTTCCAGTCCCTGGTCGGCGAACCATTCGTCGATGGTCCATTCTTTTTCCTCGCGAAAGCCTTTGCAGTGCGGTTCCCGCACCAGGAAGAACTGCTCCACGATGCGTCCGCCTTCCCCCAGCTTGGCGGCCCGTCCTACGGGGTAGGTGCGGCAGGCGCCGGGGCGATTTTCATAGACCGAGCATCCGGTATCACGCACAAAGTGACAGGGGTGGTGCTGTCTTTCGGTCATGCGCAGCTTGAGCGCTGGAAAGCCGGTATCCGGGGCCACCAGAACTTCGGCCAGCCCTTCGATGAAATCCTTGCTGGAAAGACCCAGGCCCTTGCGCAATCGCAGCACGTCGTACGGTGTGAGTTGCAGGGTCAGGTCGCCGCAGCAGGCGTTGAAGCATTGCACTGCCGGATGGCAGGCAAAACGGAAAGCCTCGCCGTCCTTGATTTCCGGAAGGCTGTTCAAAAATTGTTCTGTGGCGTCAGGTTGGTTCATTTTTGCTCCAAAAGTATTGGGAATGTACGCTTCATACGTTCCCTTGCAGGGAATGGCAAGGCAGCCTGGTCCTTGCGGGCCGGGCGCAAGTCTGATAATGCGCAAAGCTTGGACTTCCGGGTTGTTTAGAGTGAGTCTGTTGCCAGACGTTCTTATCACATTTTTTGGAGGAAAACAGTGAAACGCATCGCCACAATCATCTGCTGTGCCATGCTGATGGCGGCTTTCGCAATGGTCGGTACGGCCATGGCCAAGAAAACCTATGTGAATGGTATTGATCTCAACTTTCCGCCTTATGGTTATGTGGACAAAACAGGACAGCCTGCCGGGTTTGACGTGGAGTCCATGGATTGGATTGCCAAGAAATTCGACTTCAACGTCAAGCACCAGCCCATGGATTGGTCGGGTATCATTCCCGCGCTGACCTCCGGCAAGATAGACCTTATCGCCTCGGGTATGAGCATTACTCCTGAACGTGAAAAAGTCGTTAATTTCTCCATTCCCTACAAGACCATCAAGCAGGTCATGGTGGTAAAGAACGGCTCCGATCTCACTCCGGCAACGATTCTTGACGGCCAGAAACGTCTTGGCGTGCAGCGCGGAACAACCGCCCTGGAATGGCTCGAAGAAAACAAGGACAAGCACAACTATACGCTGGTCATCTATGACTCCTCCCCCCTTGCCGTGCAGGACATGGTCATGGGACGCGTGGATGCCTGCCCCATGGACGACACCATTGCCAAGGAAGTCGCCAAGGCCAAGCCCGTCACCGTACTGGGTGAATTCGGCCAGCCTGCCGAATACTACGGCTATGCCGTGCGCAAGGAAGACAAGGAACTGCTTGAAACCATCAACAAGGGGCTGAATATGCTCATGAAAGACCCCTATTGGGACGAACTCAAGCACAAGTACGGCGTGAAATAATTTCCGCGTCTTCTCAGCCCTTTCCTGGAAAGGTCCTGGCTGTCATCAAAAGTCGGGACCTTTCTTTCCGTAAAAAGGGGGCGCTTCTTTTCCCACTTTGTTACCTTTGGCAGGCGTATGGAAAACGTATTTACAATCATCTGGGAAGCATTGCCCTACATTCTGGGCGGAACTTTGAACACCGTCCTGCTTGTGGCCGGAGCCATGGGGCTTGGGCTTGTTCTGGGCATCCCCATGGCAGTGGGCCAGGTGTATGGTTCCCGTCCGGTACGCAAGCTGGTGCGGCTGTATGTGTGGTTTTTTCGTGGCGTGCCCATCCTGGTGCAACTGTTTCTGTTCTATTTCGGCCTGTTTTCCCTCACGGGAATAAATTTGAGCGCATTCATGGCCGCCATCATCGTGTTGGGGCTAACCAGCACGGCATATCAATCCCAAATTTTCCGGGGGGCCATCCAATCCCTGTCCGCCGGGCAGCTCAAGGCGGCACGCGCCCTGGGCATGAGCGATTTCACGGCCATCACCACCATTATCCTGCCGCAGGCTCTGCGCCTGGCTATTCCCGGATGGTCCAACGAGTATTCCATTCTACTCAAGGATTCGGCCCTGGCTTTCGTTATCGGCGTTACCGAGATCATGGCCCGGACCCATTTCGTGGCCACACGCACCTTCGAGCACCTGGGCCTGTATATTCTGGCCGGGGCCATTTATTTTGTTCTTACGTACTTGGGCGTGAAGGTGCTGCGCGGTCTGGAACACAAGTGGCGCATCGCCGGGTATACGCAGTAACCGGCGTTTTCAACGCTCCATTGAAACGCATCTTCTCAAGATACATGCATAATAAGGAATAACGCGACCATGCCCACGGCAGACCAACCAATACTTCGCGTGGAAAACATCCACAAATCCCTTGGCGGCAACGAGGTGCTCAAAGGCGTCTCCCTGGACCTGCCCAGGGGCAGTCTCAAGGTGCTCATTGGACCTTCGGGCAGCGGCAAGAGTACTTTTCTGCAATGCATCAATTATCTGCACGAACCGGATCTGGGACGCATCTGGCTGGACGGACGGGAGATCCATTTCAGCGGCAAGCGCGAACTGTACGGATACCGCCAGCAGGTGGGCATGATATTTCAGGATTTCAACCTGTTCGACCATCTGAGCGCCATGGAAAACGTGCGTATCGCGCTTATCAAGGTGCGGCATATGAGCCGCTCCGATGCCACCCGCCGGGCCCTGGCCGAACTGGAGCGCGTGGGGCTTTCAGACAAGGCCGAGTTGTATCCGGCCCAGCTTTCCGGTGGACAGAAACAGCGTGTGTCCATTGCCCGCGCTTTGGCCATGGACCCCAAGGTCATGCTTCTGGACGAGCCAACCAGCGCTCTGGACCCCGAACTCATCGGCGAGGTCCTGGCCGTTATCCGCGACCTGGCCGCGGCGGGGATGACAATGCTCATGGCCACGCACCAGATTTCCTTTTCCTCATCGCTGGCCGATGAATTCGTTTTCATGGAGCATGGACAGATTGTGGAACAGGGAACGCCAAAACAACTTCTGCTTCCCGGGTCCGGTTCGCGTACTGCGGAATTTTGCGCCAAAATAACCGAGCTTTCCGGCGAGGGCGCTTAGATGGATTGGGTAGTGTCTGTTTGGGAGTATCTGGCCAAGCTTATGCCGCAACTTAATAACGGGTTGTGGGTGAGTGTGCAGTTGATCGTTCCCTCGGCCCTTATAGGTCTTGCCATCGGCGTGGTCTGCGGCGTGCTGCGCGTGTACGGCAACAACTTGGTGAAAGCGGCCATGAATTTTTACGTGGCTTTGTTCCGGGGCACGCCACTGGTGGTGCAGCTTTTTGTCTGGTATTACGGCCTGCCACATCTGGGCATTTATTTTTCGCCGGTCGGCGCGTCTGTTTTCGGTTTTGCCATGTGCAGCGGAGCCTATCATTCCGAATATATCCGGGGCGGGCTGCTTTCCATCCGCCAGGGCCAGCTCAAGGCGGCCCAGGCCCTTGGCTTTACTCCCACGCAGGCCGTGACCAACGTAATTCTGCCCCAGGCGTTCCGTCGCGCCCTGCCCGGTTGCGGCAACGAGATCGTCTATCTCATCAAGTATTCTTCACTGGCCTACATAGTGACTTGCATCGAACTGACCGGAACAGGTCACAACATTGCCGCACGTACCTTCGAGTACACCCAGGTATTTACAGTGGTGGGGGCGTACTATCTGTTTCTTGTGACCGTTGCCTCCTGGCTTTTGAGTCGAGTGGAAGGGTGGTTGAGCATTCCCGGCTTCGAATACAAGCGGGATGATTGAACAATAAAATGCACATGAATTGAAAACGTCGTTGCACTGCCCTAGGTGCTGCAACGGCGTTTTTTGTACAACTTCTTCAGCTACAGCCGCATTTCTCCAGATGCCAGTTGCCGCAGGGATTCCCGGTCCACAAGGCGGATACTTGCTCCGTCGCTCTGAATGAATCCTTCCTCGTCCATCTTGCGCAGAACTCTGGACAGGGTTTCGGGAATCGTCCCCAGCAGGGCGGCCAACTGCCCCTTGGGCAGGTCCAATCGGACGATTTCCTTGTCTTCGCCAGCCAGAAGCAGCAGGTGGGCGGAAAGACGCCCCGGCACTTCGCGCAGGCTCAGGTTTTCCACCTGCACGGTAAAGGCCTGCAAACGCAACGAAAGCAGGGCCAGCATGTTCATGGCAAGATCCGGGTCATCGGCCAGGAGCTTGCCGAATGTGTTTTTGGGAAAGAACAGCAGTTCCGAGTCTTCCATGGCAAGGGCCGAAGCAGGGTATTCCCGACCGGAAAACAGCGCCACTTCCGCGAAAACTTCCCCCGCACCCATGAGATGCAGAATCTGTTCACGTCCGCTGGGCGAGGTCTTGTAAATTTTCACCCGTCCCGCACCAATGGCGTAAAATCCTTTGGCAGGCTGTCCCTCTTCGAATATGGCCCGGCCTTTGCCCATTTTCAGGGGAACGGCCACGCGAGCCAGTTTGGCCACGCCGTCCTCGGAGAGGCCTTCAAATAATCCCATGTTGTTAATGACCGTATTCGTATCCATATGGCATCCCTTGAGGGAAAGCACACTTTTTCCCGGTTTGTTGACTCAAGTCAAAGGCGGCTGAAATGTTTGCAGCCATGGTGGGGGTGAACGGAAAACACTTCAATCCGAATACCCCAAGGAGGAAACCATGTTTTGCTACCAATGTGAACAGACTGCCAATGGAACCGCTTGTAACAAAAGCGGTGTATGCGGCAAAAAGCCCGATGTCGCCACTTTGCAGGACCTGCTCGTTCATCTGCTCAAGGGGCTTTCCCAGGTCGCCTTGAATGCTGGTAAGGCGCAGGATCGCGAACTTGGACATTTTGTTTGCGAGGCGGTCTTTTCCACGCTGACCAATGTGGATTTCGACCCCGAACGTCTGGCCGAACTCATCAGGGAAACCGTGCGTCGTCGCGATGCGCTCAAGACGATCGCTTCAGGAGCTTTCGACGGCCCTGCCAATCTTGTCCCTGCGGGCACACTGCAAGGCATGGTCGAACAGGGGGAAGCCCACGGTATTGAAAATGACCCGGAAGTCAATGCCGACCTCAAAGCCTTGAAACAAACACTTATCTACGGTCTCAAAGGGGTTGCCGCGTATGTCGACCACGCCGCCATTCTGGGGCATGAAGACGGCGCAGTGTACGAATTCATCATGCAGGGGTTGGCCGATACCCTGCGCACCGATCTGGGGCTGGAAGAATGGGTGGGGCTGGTGCTCAAGTGCGGAGAGATCAACCTCAAGGCCATGGAACTTCTCGATGCGGCCAATACAGGCAAGTACGGCCACCCCGTGCCCACGTCCGTGCCGCTTGGCGCGCGCCAGGGCAAGGCCATCCTGGTTTCAGGACACGATCTGCGCGACCTGGAACTTCTGCTGCAACAGACCCAAGGTACAGGAATCAACATTTACACCCACGGTGAAATGCTGCCCTGCCACGGCTACCCGGAGCTGAAAAAATACGATCATTTCCATGGCCACTACGGAACCGCCTGGCAAAACCAGAAAAAGGAATTCGGCGAGTTCCCCGGTTCCATTCTCATGACCACCAACTGCATCCAGAAGCCTCGGGAAGGCTACATGGAGAATATCTTCACCACAGGTCTGGTGGGCTGGCCCGGTGTGCAGCATATTGGTGAAGAAAAAGACTTTACCCCGGTTATCAACCGCGCTCTGGAATTGCCCGGATTTGCAGAAGACACCAACAAGGGCGAAGTGCTTACCGGGTTTGCCCGCAATGCCGTGCTCTCCGTGGCCGACAAGGTCATCGAAGCGGTCAAGAGCGGAGCCATTCGCCATTTTTTTCTGGTGGCCGGATGCGATGGCGCAAAACCTGGACGCAATTACTACACCGAATTTGTGGAAAAAACCCCGGCAGATACCGTGGTTCTTACCTTGGCATGCGGAAAATTCCGTTTCTTCGACAAGCCGCTAGGTGCCATCGGCGGCATTCCCCGGCTGCTCGACGTTGGACAGTGCAACGATGCCTACTCTGCCATTCAGATTGCCGTGGCCCTGGCCAATGCCTTCGAATGTGGAGTCAACGACCTGCCTCTTTCCATGGTGCTGTCCTGGTACGAACAGAAGGCCGTGGCCATTTTGTTGACCTTGCTGTACCTGGGCATCAAGGATATACGGCTCGGACCTTCCCTGCCTGCATTTCTGACGCCCAACGTGCTCAATTTCCTGGTGGAAACGTACAACATCAAACCCATCACCACCCCGGACGAGGACCTCAAGGCTATTTTGGGCTAGTGTCACGGGAGTTCTTCATGCGTAGCAAAAAGCTGTGTGAGCGAATCGAAGACCGCGCTTTTCGGGATTCACCATCCTCCGCAAAATTCGTATCATAGTTGCGGAAATCGCACGAGCGAATCAGCAGAGGCATTGACAGAACAACATGCGGGGGAAATAGAACATTTGAAAGGTCCTTGATAAGAAACCCCGCAGGCATTTTGTGCCTGCGGGGTTTCTGCGGTTCAATGAGAGAAGGTGGAAGAATGGCCGTTCACAATGTTTTGTTGAATCGCTTTACGCTTCCAGCTCCTTTTGCAGCCATTGCTTGACCTCGTCGCTGAGTTCGTGGATGCCGCGCAGATTGCCGATGGATTCCATGAATTTTTGGGCAACGTTTTCGGGCAGTTTTTTTTCGCAGAGCACGGTGGAACCGTAATTATTCATTTTGAGCAGGCTGACCTTGGGGGATTCCCAGGTGTCGACCACAAAATAGATGGAGTATTCGTCGCCGCTGACAACGGGCCTGCGCAATGTGTCCTTGAAGTTGTTATTGCCCCATTCCAGATACATGGTCACGGCGTCTTCGTGAATCATGTCCCAGTCGACTTCATTGAGCCATGTGGAGCATTCAGTTTTTTCGCTCATGAGGTAATCCTTTTTACTCTGAGGTTGCCGCGGGTCCGCTTGCACGGAGAATGTGTCGGTGAATACCCGAAAGCTAAGGTTTTGCAGCGTATTTGGCAATACATGGGAAGGATTTCCAGGGAAAAAAGTCCATGTAGAAAGATATTGTATGAATACGCCATGTTGTTTCATGGCCGATGCCGGATTTAATTCAATGTCCGCAACGGCCGCCGGGAAGGGACGGCGGGATGAACCTAAATGCAGATGCAGCCAGGTATTTCCGCGCTCTTGCGGTAGACGGCAATGACGTCGCCAGCGCAGGTCATGGAAGCTCGGGCCGTAAAGCTTACATACTTGCCATTCTTGGAGTCTCGCCTGGAGACCCGGAAGGTTTCCAGCAGCACGGCGAGACATTGACATTGCGCCTGCGGCACTATGAATTTGAAAACGTATTCACACGGAAAATCGTGATGCTCTTCCAGGGTCTTATGCAGAGTGTCAAAAGAATCGGTTGTCATGGTTGCTTCCTGCTGTAGTTTTTGGGAGGAAATAAGAACTCACATACATTGGTCAAGGTGTCCGTGCATTGCCATTTGTCTCAAAGGATGTATTATATCTGTAAGAGTTTTTGTATTTCTGGCAAACGACGACCGCCCGGAGATTTGTGGCATGATCGGGCAAGGAGGCTGCCATGGTGGAGCATCAGGACGTAGGGAAAATGCCGGACAGAGTGCTGGACGGCAAGATAGAGGAACGTCTGTTCGCATACAAGGTTGTTTGGGATGATGACGAGCCGTTTCGCGTGGATGAGGACCGGCCTACCGGCATCAACCTTGAGCAGGAAGTTCCCCGGTATTCCCAGGTTATCGACAGTGCCTGGAAAATTATCTCCTTGTTGCGTGGCAGGGATATGACCGTGCAGGTCAATCTTGCTCCCAAGGACGTGACAGTGGTTGTTTTTTCCGAAAGCGGGCAGGAGCTTTCCCGCGCAACAGCTGCCAATACGCCCCGTGCTCTTGCAGAAGCGGTGGTCAAGGCTGAATGGTAATTCATCCCGGCTTGTTAAAAATAAACAGGCTGCCTTGCAGATGCCGGGCAGCCTGTTTGCATAGGGCAGAGTAAATTTTACGCAGCAAAGTAAAAAAGAGCAGCCTGGAATATTCCGATGATAAGCCCGAGGACGCCGCCTGCGTATTCGATGAAAGTGAATTCTTTCTTCATGATGGAAAAGAGAATGTCTTCCAGCTTATCGATGGTGAATCCTTCTATTTTTTCCCGGACAATAGCGCCGACATCAAAACGGTTTTCAAGCTCGCAGGCTGCATGCTCCAGAAGCTCGGGGATCATCTTCTCAATTTCTGGGACCAGCACGCTTTTTATTTTTGACACGGTGTTGTCATTGAGAAACATGGCTGCCATGGGAATGGCGGCAGCCAGTTTTTCCCGGAGCATGGCATCAACATAGGCGTCCACTTTTTCATTGAGGTTGGCGCCGAGTCCTTCATCCTTGAGTGCGGAAGTGATTTCTTCTATGTTTATGAGTTGGGAGTCGACCATGTCGCCCAATCGTTTTGCCAGGGCTTTCTGGCGTTTGGGAAAGACGCCTTGAAGGCTGAATGGACCGATGCACAACGGCTTTCTGGGATGAAAAAGCATTTTGACGGCCAGGATGTTCGTAATCCAGCCTATGAGGGCACAAATCAAAGGTGCGGCAGCAATTGTCCATATTTCCATCAGGTTTGTTTCCTTTGCGTGCAGATTTTCAAGCAGGGTTTAATAGGAGAAAGGACGCAGTCTCGTCAAGCCTTGGGAATTTGTGGATATTTTTATGATGAACGCGCAGTTTCATATTTGGTGGATATAACATACCCGGAGAAAGGATTGACCTCAGATGGATAATAATATGCCTTCAAAAGTTACATTGCTCGACAATAATGAGCTTGCAAACATGCGAACCTTGCTTGCTGCTGAACGTACTTTTTTGGCATGGGTACGTACAGCTTTGGGATTGATGGCTTTTGGATTCGTTTTGGAAAAGTTTTTGTGGTATCTGCATAAGACAGGGTTGACGCAGCGTGCATTCACGGAAGTCAAAATGTTGAGTCTTTTTGCCTTTGTTTCCGGTGGCTGCATTTTTGTCGCAGCGGCAAGACGTTTTTTTCTTCTCAGCCGCCTTCTTTCCAGGGGACAGCAGTGGTTTCATGCTTGGCCGGAGCTTATTTTAGTGCTTATTCTTGTTTTGGTGTTGACGGTATGCATGATGGCAAGCGTACATTTACTGGCGTAGACCTTATGATTTATTCCGCATTATAATCTTGGAAGATTTTTTTGCAGCATCCGCTTTTTCTTGTCGTACTGCACGTCGTCCATGCTTCCTGTACGGGAATTCGGGGACTTTTTCCATAGCGATGTCGGCCAGTCCGGATATCGAAAAGCAATGGAGGGGCCGCACGAGGGGGAACTCTCCCCCTCGTGCGGCCCTTTTTACCTGCCCTCTATGCCCGCGTGAATCTGCGGTATTTGATGCGGTGGGGTTGTTCGGCTTCTGCTCCGAGCCGTTTTTTACGGTCTTCATCGTACTCAGTGAAGTTGCCGTCGAACCAGACAACCTGGCTGTCGCCTTCAAAGGCGAGGATGTGGGTGGCGATTCGGTCGAGGAACCAGCGGTCGTGACTGATCACCATGGCGCAACCTGCGTAGTTGAGCAGGGCTTCTTCCAGCGCGCGCATGGTGTTGACATCCAGGTCGTTGGTGGGTTCGTCGAGCAGTAGGACGTTGGCTTCTTCCTTGAGCATCATGGCCAGGTGAACACGGTTGCGTTCGCCGCCGGAGAGGACGCCGACCTTTTTCTGCTGCTCGGCCCCGGTCAGGTTGAAGCGGGCGATGTATGCGCGGGATTGGATTTCTCGACTTCCCAGTCGGATGAAGTCCTGTTTGTTGCTGATGGCTTCCCAGACGGTCTTGTCCGCGTCCAGGGCGTCTCGGCTTTGATCCACATGAGCCAGCTTGACCGTGGGGCCGAGCCGAAGTGTCCCGGAATCGGGCTTTTCCTGTCCGGTGATCATGCGGAAAAGGGTGGTCTTGCCCGCGCCGTTGGGACCGACAATGCCGACAAGAGCACCGGCGGGGACCTTGAAACTCATGCCTTCGACCAGAAGGCGGTCTTCGTACGCCTTGGACACGTTGTCCAGTTCGATGACCAGATCGCCCAGGCGCGGTCCGGGCGGAATGTAGATTTCCAGGTCCGCGGCATTGCGATCGTTTTCCTGACTCATGAGCTGTTCGTATGCCTTGATGCGTGCCTTGCTCTTTTGATGCCGGGCGCGTGGCGTCATCCGGATCCATTCAAGTTCGCGTTCCAAGGTTTTCTGGCGTTCGCTTTCAGATTTTTCTTCGTTGACCAGACGGTTTTTCTTTTGTTCCAGCCAGGAGGAGTAGTTGCCCTTCCAGGGGATACCACGACCGCGGTCCAGTTCCAGGATCCAGCCCGCCACATTGTCCAGGAAGTAGCGGTCATGAGTTACCGCGATGATGGTTCCGGCATAATTTTGCAGGTGCTGCTCCAACCAGGAGACGGATTCGGCGTCCAGGTGGTTGGTGGGTTCGTCGAGCAGCAGGATGTCGGGTTGCTTGAGCAGCAGGCGGCACAGGGCCACGCGGCGTCTTTCGCCACCGGAAATGATGTTCACCGGGGTGTCTGGCGGAGGGCAGCGCAGGGCGTCCATGGCCATTTCCAGACGGGAGTCCAGATCCCAGGCGTTGTGGTGATCCAGTTGCTCCTGGACTTCGCCCTGGCGTGTGATGAGCTTGTCCATGGCGTCGTCATCCATGGGTTCGGCGAACTTCATATTGATTTCTTCGAATTCCTTGAGCAGATCCACGACTTCCTGCACGCCTTCCTCGACGACTTCCCGGACAGTGCGTGTTTCGTCCACCAGGGGTTCCTGCTCCAGGTAGCCGATGGTGAAGCCGGGGGCGCAATCGGTGCGGCCCTGAAAATCCTGGTCCACACCGGCCAGTATTTTCAGCAGCGAACTTTTGCCTGATCCGTTCAGGCCGAGAACGCCGATTTTCGCTCCGTAGAAATAGGACAGGTAGATGTCCTTGAGCACCTGCTTTTGGCCGTGGAATTTGCTGACTCCGACCATGGAGTAGATGATTTTGTTCGGTTCGTCGCTCATATGAGTGGCTCCTTGAATGCTTTTTTGCAGGACGGGTCCCGCGCAGCCTGTTTTGCACCGGTCTGTCAGCGGGTTGTACCTGAACCGTGGGGAAAGGCAAGAAAAGGCGCAGAGGTGGATAAATTGTGCTGTCAGCCGTTAATCACGCAGTCTGCCCCGTGCCATGGATGCGAAAATTCCCAGCAGGCACAGAAGTGCGAAGATGGCGAACGCTGTATGTACACTGGCCAGAAAATGGGGATGGGTCTGTTCGGAAATAGCCGCGTCGCCCAGGTACAGGGCCAGGATCATGGTTGTCACGCCCATGCTGAATATCTGGCCGATCAGCCGCATTGAGCTGACGGCCCCGGCTGCGATGCCGTAGTAGCGGGGTGGAACCGCGCTCATGACCGCATTGGTGTTGGGAGAGGAGAATAGGGCAAAGCCCAGGCCGAGCAGCAGCAGGTTGGCCAGGATGAAGCCAATGGGAGTATCCGGGGAGAGAAACAGCATGGGCAGTAGTCCGATGCAGGTCACGCCCATGCCTGCCGAGGCGAGAATCCGTGGTTCGATGCGGTCCGAGAGTCGTCCGGCCAGCGGGGAAAGCAGGGCCATGGTCACGGGCTGGGCCACCAGGATGAGTCCGGCGGCCTGGGGCGGAAGATCGCGGATGGATTGCAGGTACAGGCTGAGCAGGAAGGTCAGGGCATAGGTGGCGCAATAGTTGATGAGTGCGGCCAGACAGGAAAATGCGAAGGTTCGGTTTTCCAGGAAAAGGCGCATTTCGAAAACAGGATTGGGGATGCGCAGCTGCCTGCGGGCAAAGAGGACAAGCAGTCCGGTTCCGCAGAGCAGGCAGAATACGGCCAATGGCGAAGGCAGGGCGGACAGTCCGTACATGAAGAGGCTCAGACCGGCGCCGTAGCGCAGGCTGCCTGCAACATCGAGTTTTTCTCCCCGGGCATCGGCCCATTCGCCGTGAACCTTCAGCAGGATGAATCCCAGTGCGACAGCGCCCGGGACGATAACGCTGAGGAACACCCCACGCCAGCCGAAGGCGGCGATGATAAGGCCGCCCAGAAAGGGGCCGACGGCCAGGCCGATGTAGACCGTGCCCACGGTGATGCCGATGGCCCGCCCTCGTTCATTCGGGGGGAATACCGACGAGAGCATGGCAATGCCTGTGGAAAAGATCATGGAGCTGGACAATCCCTGGGCAACGCGCGCGGCGATGAGAAATTCCGTGCCGGGCGCGGCGGCGCAGAGCAGGCTGGACAGAATGAATCCGGCAATGCCCAAGGTGAATACTTTCTTGCGGCCATGGATGTCGGCCAGCTTGCCTGCGGGGATGAGAAAAACCGCTGTGGAGAGCAGGTAGGATGCGGCCACCCAGCCGAGCCCCACGGCGTTCACCTGGAACTCGGCCTGAATGTCGGGCAGGGCTACGTTGATCGCCGAGCCGATGAACGGGGTAAGAAACGAAGTAAGAGCCGATGCCCAGAGCACGGCTTTTTTCAGTTCGGGTGAGGCAGGCTGCGACTGGGCATGCGCCTGCCCAGAGGTCTTGCTCAATGTCTTTGGCTACCAGTCGGCACGGACCATCACGCCCTTGTCGCGCATGTATTCCTTGATATCGGGCAGGGTCCATTCGCCGTAGTGTACAATGGAGGCAATAAGGGCTGCCGAGGCTCTGCCGTCAGTGACAGCGTCCACCATATGCTGGGGGTGGCCCGCACCGCCCGAAGCGATGACCGGGATGCGCACGTTGTCGCTGATCAGGCGTGTGAGGTTCAGCTCGTATCCATCCTTGGTTCCGTCGGCATCGATGGAATTGAGGCAGATTTCTCCGGCACCCAGGGATTCCACCGTTTGCGCCCATTCCAGGGCGTCCATGCCCATATGCTTGCGGCCTCCGTGGATGACGATTTCATACCCGCTGGGTATCTCGCTGCTTTTCTCGACCTGCTTGACGTCCATGCCCACCACGATGGACTGAGAGCCGAACTGGGCCGCGCCCCGGCTGATGACATCGGGGTTTTTGACCGCGCCGGAGTTGATGGAAACCTTTTCCGCTCCGGCCAGCAAAACGTCGCGCATGTCTTCCAGGGTGTTGATGCCGCCGCCCACGGAAAAGGGGATGAATATGGAGGCGGCCACGCGCTCGACCACATCCAGAAAGATGCCCCGGCCTTCGTGCGAGGCGGTGATGTCGTAGAAAACAATTTCGTCCGCACCCTGTTCGTAGTAGCGGGCCGCGGTTTCCACTGGGTCGCCGATATCCACGTTGCCCTGAAACTTGATGCCTTTGGTCAGGCGTCCGTTTCGTACGTCCAGGCAGGGAATTATCCGCTTTTTAAGCACCGGCGGCCTCCTCGCAGTAGTCATTGAAATTTCTGAGGATCTGAAGCCCGGGGCGGCCGCTTTTTTCCGGATGGAACTGGGTTGCCCACAATCCGGGGCGGCCATGGATGGAGCAGAAAGGTCGGCCGTACGTGGTGGTGGCGATGACGTATTCCTGCACCGGAACCGGGTAGTACGAGTGGACGAAATAGAATTCCGCGCCGTCTGCAAGCCCTTTGAGAAGGGGAGATTCTTGGCGCACGATGTTGATGGAGTTCCAGCCCATGTGCGGCACACGGATGGGTCTGCCTTCGTAGTCTGTCCAGCTGGGGTTGAACAGGGCGCATTCGCCGGGGACAACCCCCATGGTTTTGGTGTCGTTTTCCGGAGAATAGTCCAGCAGAATCTGGCAGCCCACACAGATGCCCAACAAGGGTTTCTCTTTCCAGATTTGTTCTTTGATGATGTCGGACAGGCCGGTTTCGTTCAACTCGTCCATGGCTTGTCCGGCGGCCCCCACTCCGGGGAAGATAATGCCGTCGCACCTGTCGATCTTTGCAGCGTCGGCAGTCACGATACAGGGGATGCCCAAGTGGTCCAGGGCGCGACGGACAGATGTCTGGTTGCCCGCCTTGTACTTTAGAATAGCCAGCATGCGGCATGCTCTCCCGCTTGAAGGGTTTCCAGTCAATGCGAATATGGTGGAAGAGCATATTTCAAGCGGCTTGGCAAGTCTTTGAACGTGTTCATGGGAACTGTTTTCGCAACAGTTCCCATGAACGGAAAAAATCAGGAGGGATTCTTATTTTTCAGGAGCCACCATGTCCATGACTTCCACGAATTTTTCCTTGGGATAGGCTCCGCGGATGGATACGCCGTTGACGACGAAACTCGGCGTTCCCCGAAATCCGAAGGCTTCGGCTTCTTGAACGTCTTTTTTAATATACTCGACGATTTTCGTGGATTCCCTGTCCTTGGAAAGGCGGTCCATATCCAGGCTGAGGCTTTTGAGGAGTGCGTCGAGCTTGGCGTCTTTTTCCGCCACGAGTTCGCCTTGGTTTTTAAAAACCATGTTGTAGAAATCCCATGCCTTGCGGGAATCCTGCAAAGCTATGGCTTCAAAGGTGCGGGCCAGCTTGTTGGAAAAGTCGTCGCGCACAAAATGTTTGAAAGCGTATTTGATGCGTCCCGGATGTTCCTTGAGCAGGGCGGTGATGGTTTCTGCCCCGCGTTTGCAGTAGGGGCACAGGAAGTCGGAATACGCCACAATGGCCACGGGCGCATTGCTCGTTCCAAGGTAGGGGCGTTCCATGGAAATTTCTGTTTTGAGCGGATTTTTCAGTTCCTGCTCCAGGCGTTTGTTTTCTTCAAGCTTGCGTCTGGCGTCCACTCCGTGCTCCACTATGGTCAATACTTCCACGTTGTTGTCGCGAAGGATGTCGAGCACCAGGTCTGGATTGTTTTGCAAGGTGGCCTGTAATTGCCGGGTGAATTCTTCCGACTGCGGTTGAACGGGGTTGTCGGCAGGAACATTTTTTTTGCATCCGCACAAGGCGAGGAGGCAGACCAGGACGAGGAGCGTTTTTTTATTCATGGAAGTCCGATTCCTTTATGGATGAAGTGACAACGGCCCCATCGCCTTCTCTCATGTTGCGGGGCAGGGGCCGAACCAGACCGTAAAGTTTAGACTCATCCGAGGGCAATGTCCATCGGGGGTAATGTCCTGGAAGGAAAATGCTGTGTTCCTCCTGTGCACGGCTTTATCTCCAACCGTGGTTGGGGTATACGGTTGCGATACCGAGTCTTGAATCGCAAGGAGAATACAATATAATGATTATCGTCACCGGAGGCGCGGGGTTCATTGGCAGCGCCATGGTCTGGAAGCTCAACATGCTGGGCTTTGACAACATACTTGTTGTGGACAACCTCGGGCACGGGGAAAAATGGAAAAATCTTAGCGGGTTGCGCTATAACGACTATCTGCACCGTGATCAGTTGATGGTGGCTCTGGACCGTTCTGAGAAAAATCCATTTGAAGGTTTGCAGGCTGTTGTCCACATGGGCGCATGTTCCTCCACCACGGAAACGGACGCGGAATTCCTCATGACCAACAATTACCGTTTCAGCCAGATTCTTGCCAAATTCTGCCTGCAGAACGGAGTACGGTTCATCAACGCGTCCAGCGGGGCGACATACGGTGACGGATCCAAGGGGTTTGAAGACGATCTGCAGACAATGCGTGTGCTCAAGCCTTTGAACATGTACGGGTATTCCAAGCAATTGTTCGACATGTGGGCGCAGCGCCAGGGGATTTTGCAGGCTTTGGTCAGCCTCAAGTTTTTCAATGTGTACGGCCCCAATGAATATCATAAGGGCGACATGATGAGCGTGGTCTGCAAGGCGCACAAGCAGATACGCGAAACCGGCAAGCTCAAGTTGTTCCGTTCCTACCGGGAAGACTACGGAAACGGAGAGCAGAAGCGGGATTTCATCTACGTAAAGGATGTCGTGGACGTGATGGCCTGGTTTTTAGAAAACCCGCATGCCAATGGAGTGTTCAACGTTGGCACGGGCAAGGCCCGCACCTGGAACGACCTGGCCAATGCGGTTTTTGCGGCCATGGCCAGGAAACCGCACATCGAATACATCGACATGCCCGAACATCTGCGCGAAAAGTATCAGTATTTTACCCAGGCTCCCGTGGACAAGCTGCGGTCGGCCGGGTACAAGGGCGCGTTTACGTCTCTTGAGCATGGCGTGCGTGATTATGTTGTCAACTATCTGGACAAGGAAGACCCGTATATGGACAGTTTCGGCGGGTAAATGCATCCCGGATTGGGCAGATTCATGCCGTCCGTTTGTCCCTTCTAATCAAGCCTCGGAAATTCCGGGGCTTTTTATTTTGCTTCACATGGCCGGAACGGACACTTCCGGAAAAAATGATAAGCCCCGCAGACCTTGTTTTACTGGGCGTACTTGTCATGCCACCGTAATGCACTTGTGATGCCCTTTTCGTATCTTTTCCGGGCAGGAAGATTTTCAATGTCCTGTTGTGGTCGATACTGCTTCCCGAAGCAGTCCGGGGACGCCGGTATCATTTTTAATACATCCAAATAGGAGGGGGCGAGCATGAATGTATCCAATGATGTCGGAAACAAGTCCGGCATGTTGTTGCAGGAGAATGAACATGAAGAACCGGCCGCCAGGACTGTTCAGGAATACATAGATGAAACCCCGTTTTGGGCCGATGGAACCGTTGCTCCGGCCACGCCCATGACCAGAATGCAATGGCGAATCTGGAGTCTCGCCACAGCAGGTAAATTTTTCGAGGGACTTGTCGTGTTCATGACAGGCGTGGCTTTGCCGCTTATTGTCGATGAGTTCGCTCTCGGCGCCATGGAAAAGGGGGTTGTGGGGGCGGCTCCCCTGTTCGGCATCCTGGTGGGGGCAGCTGCTCTGGGCGGGCTGTCCGATCATTATGGCCGCAAGTTCATGTTCATTGTGGAGATGGTCATTTTCGTCCTCTGCCTTGGGCTGCTGGTTGTTTCCCCCAATTATTACTGGCTGGTCGTTTTTCTGTTCGGCATGGGCGCGGCTTTGGGGTGCGACTATCCCACGGCGCACTTGGTCATTTCTGAAAGCATACCCAGTACGGACCGGGGCAAACTGGTTCTGAGTGCTTTCGCTTTCCAGGCCGTGGGGGCAATCGTCGGTACGGGCGTGGGGTATCTCATCCTGTATGAAAATCCTTCATTGGGAGCTTGGCGTTGGATGTACGCCACGGCCGTCATCCCCGCGGTGCTGGTGACTGTTGGCCGGTTTTTCATCCCAGACAGCTGCCACTGGCTGATGACCAAGGGGCGGGTTCCCGAAGCCGAAGCCGCCATGAGGAAACTGTTGTACCGTGATCCTCTGTATCCCACACAGATCAAACTGGCGGCGCCGGAAAACGGGAACAACTGTCGGGAGTTCCCTCAAAAGGGGTACGCCGATCTGTTTAAGGGAAAAAACAGGCAGGCCACTCTTCTGGCGGCCATACCCTGGTTTTTGCAGGACCTTGGGACGTATGGCATCGGCATTTTCACGCCGACCATCCTGGCTTCCGTCATCGGGCACAAGGCCCGATACGCCCACAATCTGGCCGACATCATCCATGACGACATGTTGGCGGCCAAAGGTGCGGCCTTCATCGACGTGCTTCTGCTCATTGGCATTGTCTTCGCAGTGCTTCTGGTTGATCGCGTGGGACGCATCCGTTTGCAGATCTTCGGTTTTTTCGGCTGTGCGGCAGGTCTTTTTCTGGCTTCCATGTCCGTAGGGACAAGCGGTGATGAAAAGCTTTTTTATCTTTTCGGTGGATTCATGCTTTTCAGCTTCATGACCAACATCGGGCCCAACGCCATGACCTATCTTCTGGCCGGTGAAGTTTTTCCCACCCACGTGCGAGGCAAAGGGGCGGGATTCGCCGCATCCCTTGCCAAGGTCGGCGCGGTGCTGACGGCTTTTCTGTTTCCGGTGCTCCTCAAGGATATTGGAACACAGATTTTGCTGTATATTCTGATGGGCACGTCGCTTATGGGAGCATTTGTCACTTGGAAATACGCAATTGAAACCACGGGCGTTAACCTGGAAACCATTGGTCAGGAGTAAGTCCGTAAATGTAAGTGTGGCGACAGGCTTTTCGCCTGTCTCAATTGGGCGTGAAGAGACGATGCCCCATACGAACGTTTCTTCCGTCGCGGTGGATGGGGACGCCCATTCTTATCGAGTTTTCTGAAGGAGTTGCTGAGGGGGCCGGGCTATTTGCGCTTGAACAATCGTTCCAGTTCCTTTTTTCCGAAGCGTACCAGGGCCGGACGGCCATGCGGACAATATTCTTTGTCTTGTGTTGTGCTCCATGTTTCGATCAGGGCCAGCGCCTCGTCAGGGGCGAGTTGGTCCCCGGCTTTGATGGCGGCCTTGCAGGAGAGCATTATCCATAAATCCCGGATGTCCGCGGTCTGTTCGGAAAGTACGGAACGCAGGTATTCCATGGCCTTGCCCGGCGCAAGGCAGGGAGGGATCCCCGTGACCTGCAGGCTGTCCGGAGTGCTCTGTCCGAAGGCGAAGCCCACGGCCTTGAGCCGGCCCCATATTTCTTCCAACCGGGTGTGCTCGCTGGGATGCATGGGGATGTCCATGGGAATCGCCAAAGGGCGGGAATTGCCCTGCTCCCCCTGGTGCCGCATGGTTTCATACAAAACTCGTTCGTGGGCCGCATGCTGGTCCAGCAGACCGAGGCTGCCGTCGGGCAACCGAAGGATAAGGTACGTACCGGCGATTTGTCCCAGATAGGCCATGCCGCTGACAGTGAGTTCACGGTGCGGGGAAAACGGCTGAAGGTGGGTCGATGCACCGGAATTATCAGGAGCGGAGAAAGCGGCATCCCGCGTGGAAAATTCGAGTGCCTCCTCGGCTATTCCGGGGGCGGGACGTCTGGTTCCTACAGAGGCGGAGAGTCTGGAGAAAGAATGTGTGGCTGGCGTTGTTCGAGTTTGTGGCGCCAGTGGCAATTGGTCAGGATCGCGGTAGTCCCTGTAGGTGGAAAATTGGGGGCCATCGGGAGACATTTTCAGAAGAGGGTGCGACATGGCCGTGTCATCAGCCGCATATGCATGGTCTTTCCGTTGCACTACGCCGGAGGCTGGGGGCGTCTCCCCGGTCTTCGTGCGGCCCTTTGTGATTTCCTGCCGATCCAGGGCGGACAGAACGGCGGCCCGGATCAGGCCGAAGACTTCGCGTTCGTAGCGGAAACGTACCTCCATCTTGGCCGGATGCACATTTACATCCACATCCGTGGGCGGCAGTTCCAGAAACACAACAACCTGCGGGTATTCGCGGGCCAGGAGGCGGCCTTTGTAGGCTTCGCGTGCGGCCTGCAACAGAACCTTGTCGGCCACCGGACGGTTGTTGACGTAAAAAAGCATGCGGTCGGCCCGCCCCTGGGCTTTCATGGGCGAACCTGCAAGCCCGTGCGCCCGCATGTCATCGCGTGTAAGGTCGAAAGAGGCGAGCTCTTCGCACAGAGAAGGTGGCCATGCCAGCGCCAGCCGGTTCGTCAGGAGCTGGGCGGGCGGAAAGTCGAACAGCCTGCGTCCGTTGGAGGTCAACGAAAAACCCGTCCGGGGAGCGCCGAGGGCCAGCCGGAACAGGGCGTTCTGGCATCGTTTGGCCTCGGTGGCTTCTGTTTTGAGGAATTTGAGTCGGGCCGGAACATTGGCGAACAGGTCGCGGACTTCCACCACGGTTCCGGGGCGCATGGCCGCTGGGCGCACCGGGGAAAGCATGCCGAACTCCACGCCCAGCTCGGCCCCTTCGGCCGCGTCGTGCAGGCGGGAGGCAATGTAGAAGCGGGAGACCGAGCATACGCTGGCCAGTGCTTCACCGCGAAATCCAAGGCTCAGGATGCGGCTCAAGTCGGGAAGGGAGGCTATCTTGCTGGTGGCATGACGGGTCACGGCCAGCTCCAGCTGGTCGGCAGGGATACCGTTGCCGTTGTCCACCACGCGGATAAGCGACTGCCCTCCATGCTCGATATCCACGGCTATGGACGTGGCGCCTGCATCCAGGCTGTTTTCTGCCATTTCCTTGATAACGCTGGCCGGGCGTTCCACCACCTCGCCGGCAGCGATCTGGTTGGCCAATTCCGGGGGCAGGGAGCGGATGGGACGGGGGGCTGCCATTTAGACTCCCAAATGCGGCGTGCTGAAGCCCAGAATGGTGAACCACAGGGAAAAGGTGGTGTCGTAGCGCGTGTCGGCATAGCGCAGACTGACGTCGTAACACTGATGGCGGTAGGTCAGGATCAGTTCCTTGATCACGTCGATGTCTTTGAAGATATCCATCTGGTAACGGCCCGAGAGCAGAAAGCTGTACGGCAGGGTGAGCCGTGCCCGGAGATCGAGCATGTTCAGCTCCGTATCCCGTTGACGGGTATATTCGTCAACAGGCTTGTAATACGTGTACCCCACGGTGAAGACGCCCAGATCAGGATAGGTCAGGTCGGTATAAAGTTCCTGCTGCATCAGGTCGCTTTCGTAAAATGAGAAGTACGATCTGGAATTGAGCGAAATATACTGCCACGGAGTGATGCTAACATGGCCCAACAGGTCGCTGAAGGGGCGGAGTTGGTACATGTCGCGTTCTTCGGTACGTTCCGCCTCGCGGATGTCAAAGGCCTGCTCCAGGCGGAAACGGAAAAATTCATTGTAGTTGGAAACCCGTTCCATTGCCAGGCCGTCCGGCCCGGGGATTTCAGCTACAGCCGTCCGTTTGCGGCTGAGGTAGTTGATGAGCGAGTAGCGGATCTCGTGGCGTGCATCAATGCGGTCCGGGCGGTCGGAGCGTTCAAAATCGGGATAACGTTCCTGATCCAGAAAGGGCACGTAGTTGTATTCCAGGCGTGGCTGGATGGCGTGACGGATTTCGGTCCAGGCGGAGTTGCCCGCATTGGCTTTGACAAGACGAAGATCGGTCCGGTCATAGTCCAGGCCATAGACGCGGAAAATTTCTGAAAAAGCCGTAATGTTGACGTCCGGCAGACCGCGCGTCAGGGATGCGTCGTTGGAGCGTCCGGCGGGGTTGTCTTCATAATCCATGGCCCAGGAGGTTTGTCGCCAGCCTACCGTGGGGATGATGCTTCCGTAGGTGCTGGGCAGGGGCAGGCTTACCCTTGGGTGGATGTCGAACCGGCCGCCTTTGTTGCCGTATCTTCGGGAAAAATACCCCAGTCCGGCATCTGCCTCGAACTCCAGGGGGGTGTCCGGGATCGACTGTTTGTAGGCATAGGCGGTCAATTCGGGAACGGTTTGCACTGTCGGGTTCTTGTCGCCCGGCAGGTTGCCGTTCATATATTCGAAGTTCTGGGTCCATTGCGCCTTGAGGTTGACGGCCCAGTCTGCCCATGCGCGGGTCAGGAGCAGGGTGGAAGTGCGTTCCTTGGCATCTTTGACGTCCATCCCCCGGCCAAATCTGTCCAGAAAGGATTGCCGGATGAGGTCGTAGTCCATGTGCGCAAGGGTGAAGGTGCGCAGGTAGTCTTGGTCCGAGGCGTAGTCCAGGTCGAATCTCATCTGGAGTTTTGGATCCAACAGCCAGCCGTCGTATTTTCCGCGCAGCCAGTACCGGTTGTGGTTGGGGCGGATAAGCCCGTCGCCTTGGAACTGATCGTCTTCGGAATAAAGGTCCGGGGCCACGACCTTGTCGTACATCCAGTCCATCTGCCACACGCCCTGCGTGGCAGAATCCGTGGCTATGCGGTACTCCAGGCCACCCATTCCGCCGCGTTTGTCCATGTAGTCGCCGTACACGGTGGCGTCCTGTTCGTCGTTGATGGCCCAGTAGAAGGGTTGGCTGTAATAGCTGCCCAAACGGCTGGAGGAGCCAATTTCCGGGAACAGCAGCCCGGATTCGCGTTTTGACTTGAGGGGAATGGTGGCCCATGGCGAGTACAGTACGGGAAAATCCTTGATGCGGAAACGCGGGTTCCACAATGTGGCGTATCCATCCAACGCGACATCGCCGGAATCCGCCTTCACGGACCATGCGGGTACTTCACCCTTGCAGGCCGTGATTTCCGCGTTGTTGAAAATGTAGGTCTGGCTGCCGGTTTTCTCGATACGTTCACCTTCGATGAAAACATGCGGTCCCTTGGCAAAGATGACGCCGTTGGTGAGGACTCCGCGTTGGGTGTTCAGATCAAATTGGGCCTTTTCCGCATACATGTCGTAGTCGTCCCAATGGCCGCGAACATTGCCCTCCAGGTAGACCCAGCCGTTGGCACTGTAGTACCGGGCCGTGTCGGCCTGCAGAAAATTGCGTTTTGTCGTGTCTCCTTCGCGCACTGTCTCGCCGGGCTTGGCCTGGATGAGTATGGCGTTGCCCCGTGCCATGATGATTTCCGAGAGATGGTTCCCCTGAAGATCGTCGGCGAACAGACGCCACTGGCTTATGGTGTTTGTGTTTTTGGTGGCATTGGTTCCACTGGGCGTGGCTGGTTTGCCAAGGCTGATTCCAGCCGTTTCCTGGTCAGCTTGAAATCCGTCCTGTTGAGCTGCTGCGGCCGCTACGGAAGAGCTGAAGGGCAGACTCAGGGCCAGAAACAGGAGGGGCAGGGCCAGTGCTGTGATGGGAGCGAGCATTCGGGAGTGCAAAACGTATGTTCTCCGGTAAAGGGCCGGTCAGGGATTCGTGGATATTGAACGGTCCGTTGATAGCATACAACGCTTCGGAACCACAAGAATTGCAAACGGGTCTTGCGGTCGGAAATATGGACGGAGTTGTGTTTTTTGGGCGGAATGGTATCGGATGAAGGGAGAGAGACTTTTCTAGCGATGATATCAGCGCAGGAAAGCCGGGATATACCCGGCTTTCCTGCTGTCATGCAAAGGTGTCGCGCTGTTATGCATCCAGTTCAAGGATGGGTTCAATGATCTTTTGCACGAACTTCGCGGTTTCGGAGTCCGGGTAGACCTTGACATAGGAGAACCCTTCATCGCCTGCACGGGCCATATCCGGATCGAACGGGATGCGTCCCAGATAGCGGATGCCTGTTTCCAGGGAAAGTTTTTCGCCTGCCCCTGTGTTGAACACTTTGTGCTCGCTGCCGCAGTCCGGGCAGATAAAGCCGCTCATATTTTCCACAAGTCCCAGAATCGGGGTTTCCACCTGGCGGCAGAATGTGATGGAGCGGCGTACGTCGTCGATGGCCAGCATCTGCGGCGTGGTCACGATGACCGCCTGGGAGTCCTTGCCCAGAAGTTGCAGGGCGCTCAGGGGTTCGTCGCCGGTTCCTGGAGGGCAGTCGACAATCAGATAGTCCAGGTCGCCCCAGGATACGTTTTGGATGAATTGCCGGATGACGCCCATTTTGACCGGGCCGCGCCAGATGACCGCGTCCGAATCCGAGGGCAGCAGAAATCCCATGGACATGACCCAAAGATTCTTGCTCCACTGCACCGGTTCCATGCTGTTCTGGTCCACCTGGGGCTGTTGTCCCTTCAGGCTCAGAAGCCGGGGGATGGAAGGCCCGTGAACGTCCACGTCCAGAAGCCCGACGCGTTTGCCTGCGTTGGCCAGGGAAACTGCGATATTGGCGGACACGGTGCTCTTGCCCACGCCACCTTTGCCCGAAAGCACGACAATTTTATGTTTGATGCGATCAAGCCGCTTTTCCAGCTCGATGTCCTCAGGCTTCTTCCCGCATTCCTGTTGCTTCTCGCTTGTGCAACCGCCCTGCTGGGAGCAGCTTTTGCAGCTTTCGCTCATAATTATTCCTCCTGTGTCATACTGCGGCGCATGTTCCGGCCATGCGGCAAGATGTCGTCGTGTCGTAGATTTACGTGCGCCGGAGTTGGCAACATAATACCGCTACGCACCGGGTCAATACAAAATTCATTTGGATGCCGTTTTGCTGGCCGTTGAAAAGTCAGTACAGATTGGTCGCAGTGTTCCAGTGTTCCCGCCAGTCTTTTGGGGGGAAGGACTTCGTAAGTTTGCCGATGCCATCAATCGAGCCAGCCCGATTACGGGCGGAAGCCGCATAACCGGGCTGGCCGTGCTGTGTGACGGAGCACCAATGGCCTGTATTTCAGGGTACGGGAAAGTCCTGTCCCTTTTGAGTGGCGTCTACCAGTGGCCTTGCTTGTCCGCATTGGTGGCCTTGGTCAGTTGGCCTGCCTTGAAAGCAGCCACTGCATCGGCAACAGTGCCTTCCGTGACCAGATAAATCTCCAGCCCGCCTTTTTCCAATGCCATATAGGCCTTGGGCCCCATGTGTCCGGTGATGACGGCCTTTGCTCCGGCCATGGACACATTTTGGGCGGTTTGCAGTCCGGCTCCTTGGGACAGGCTCAGATTTTGCTTGTTGTCTACCCAGGAGTGTTCATTGGTTTCCGTGTCGTAGATTACGAAACCTGCGGTGCGCCCGAAACGGGGGTCCACCGGGGCGTCCAACGAATTGGCCTGGGAGGAGATGGCGATACGCATGGCTTACTCCTTGTGGTGTTGCAGTCGGGAAACAAGGGGGCCTTGTCCTAGGTTTCTGCATTGTCCCCTTTGGCGGCGGGCATTGTGGCAGCCGGGCATTGCCAGGCTGTCCAGGGTTCCAGTGCGAAAGGCCTCAAGAACCCGCACGATGGGACCACCCACCCAGGGGATGACATGCAGACCGGACGCTTCCAGACAATTCCGGGTGCGTCCGCACATGGCCCCGCAAATTAAAAGATCTGCCCCGCAGGCCAAGGTAGCGGATATAGCATCCGTTGGGTCCTTTGAGGGAAGGGGGAGGTGGCCTGCGGGGCAAATGTCATTGTCGCATACGTCGTACAACCGAAGCTCCGAAGCATTTTCGAAGACCGCGGCCAGCCGGGTTTCAAAACATGCCAGACAGACTCGCATCAGCTCTACGCCTTGTTTTAAGGACGGCATCCGTCCGTTATGTCGGACGTATTGCATAGGGGATGCCAAAAGTAAAAAACACGCAGTGGCAGGGGGTGCAGCGGAAGGGGAAAAGGATAAGATTAATTATGGGATAAAAATAAGCCAGCAGGGGTGGTGAGATGGCGAATTATTCGCCGCACCTGGAAAGCAAGCGGCGTAACGTATCTTTGGTGATGTTCAGTTCGCGGCAGGTCTTCATGCGTTTGCCCTGATTTCGAGCCAGGGCTTCGCGTACGGCCAGGCATTTGATTTCGTCCATTGTCAGCGGATGGTC
This sequence comes from Desulfovibrionaceae bacterium, assembly GCA_963665185.2. GTDB lineage: Bacteria > Desulfobacterota > Desulfovibrionia > Desulfovibrionales > Desulfovibrionaceae. The sequence goes on from CAXXPO010000018.1 coordinate 273,468, forward strand.
GCGAGAGGGGGAATCATTTGTGGGGGGGCCTGAAGTTTCAGCGGGACGCAGGTGCTCGGGCAGATGCTCCAATTGGATGAATCCGCCTGGGCAGAGGATGAACGCGAATTCCAGAATGTTTTCCAGTTCACGAACGTTGCCGGGGAAATCGTGATGCATGAGCACATGCATTACGTTTTCCCCAACGCCCTGGATGTCCTTGCCCGTGGTTGCGTTGAGTTTTTTGCGGAAATGGCTGACCAGCAGGGGAATGTCTTCCGGACGCTCGGAGAGCGGCGGCAGCCGGAGCGTGACCACGTTCAACCGATAGTACAGGTCGCGTCGGAAGATTCCTTCGGCCACGTCTTTTTCCAGGTCGCGGTTGGTTGCGGCGATGACGCGGACATCGGTGTTCACGGGTTTGACCGCGCCCAGCGGTTCGATACATTTTTCCTGGAGCACACGCAGCAGTTTGACCTGCAGATGCTGGGGCATTTCGCCTATTTCGTCCAGGAATATGGTTCCTCCCGCGGCCAGTTCGAAGCGCCCAGGCTTGTCGGCGCGGGCATCGGTAAAGGCACCTGCCTTGTATCCGAAGAGTTCCGATTCCAGGAGGTTTTCAGGCAGTGCTCCGCAATTCACTGCCACGAACGGCCCTTTGGCCCTGTTGCTTTGTGTATGGAGAGCCTTGGCAAAGAGCTCCTTGCCCGTGCCTGATTCGCCGAGCAGCAGAACCGGGGCGTCGCTTTTGGCGATCTGGGGAATGATGGAAAATATCTTGGTCAGGGCGGGACTTTTGCTGACGATGTCCTCGAAGGTGTAGGACCCCTCCATTTCCTTGCGCATCATATGCAGTTCCGTCAGGTCGCGGAAGGTTTCCACGCCGCCGACGCATTCGCCGGCAGAATCCAGAAGAGGGGCCGCACTGATGGAAATGGGGACTTTTTCTCCCTCGGCATTGACGATGAAAATGGACTGGCTGCTGACCCGCAGGCCTGTTCCCATGCTGGACCGAAGAGGGCAGGCGCCGTCGCACAGGCTGGAATGCAGAACCTCCCAGCATTTGCGGCCCAGGGCTTCGTCCTCGGCAATGCCGGTGATTCGGCTGGCGGCCTTGTTGAAGAAGGTCACGTTCCAATCCAGATCCACGGTGAACACACCGTCGGCAAGGCTGTCCAGAATGGCCTGAAATGCCTCGGGACCGGGAAAGGCCATGATGTTCTCTCCGGTTAGTTGCGTTTGGCTGCCAAGGCGTTGCGCAGCCATTCGTACCAGGCGTCCAGGCCTTCCTTGTTGCGGCAGGACACGGGGAATATCTTGATATTCTTGTTCAGGGTCGTGGCATGAGCCGAGGCCTTGCCCAGGTCGAAGTCCACGTAGGGAAGCAGGTCGGTTTTGTTGAGCAGCATGACCGAGGAAATATGGAAAAGCAGGGGGTATTTTTCGGGTTTGTCATCGCCTTCGGCCACGGAAAGCAGGGCGATGTTGTGGTCCTCTCCCACGGAAAATTCCGCCGGGCAGACCAGGTTGCCCACGTTTTCAACGAACAGGATGTCCAGGCCGTCCAGATTTATGGCTTCCAGCGCCTGCATGACCATGGTGCCGTCCAGGTGGCAACCTCCTTCCGTGTTGACCTGTACGGCCTGTGCTCCGGTGGCGGCCACTCGTTGTGCGTCGTTGTCGGTTTGCAGGTCACCTTCGATGACGGCCATCTTGAATTCACCGGCAAGGTCGGTCAAGGTGCGCTCCAGAAGCGTCGTCTTGCCCGCACCGGGCGAACTCATCAGGTTGAGGGCCAGAATATTCTTGTCGTCGAAAATTTTTTTGAGCTGCCTTGAAATGCGGTCATTGGCTTCGAGAATATTGCGTACCACGGGGATCTGCATATGGCCTCCTGTTTATTTTGTGTGCTGTTTCGCGAAGATGCCGAGTCCGCAGGCCTGAGTTCAGGACATTGGCGAATGCGATGCTATTCGGCTTCTATATGTTTGATGTAGAGTTCCCTGCCCTGGAGCACTTCGTGTCCGACCTGTTCGCCGCACTTGGGGCAGGGGGCCACGGCAGCGGCCAGGGATTTTGGAAAAAATTCATCCTTGCATCCCCCACATCGCAATTTGAGCGGCAACTCTTCGGTCAACAGCTCGGAACCTTGAAATTCGGTGTCCAGGGTAAGCGCTTCCCATGCGAAATCAAGGGCTTCGGGAACGATATTGGTAAGCCTGCCGTAGACGATAGTGGCGGAAATCAGCTTTTCAACCCTGTGCGTGGCCATTTCCCGCCCGATGATGTTCAGCAGTTCCTGAACGATGGACATTTCATGCATGGGCTTGGTTCCTACTGCAAATCTTGTGGTGCGTAAAGCGGGTAAGGGGTTGGAGAAGGTTTCGTTTCAGGGAGGGAGGGCAGGCGGGGCGGGGAATTTTCCAGAAGGCCGGACAGGAAAAAATGCCTGCGCAACGAATGACTGCGCAGGCATTTCGTGGATTTTTGTTCAGCAGGAGCAGCCAGAGCATCCCCCGGAACATCCACCTTCGCTCTGCAATTGCAGACTGGAAAGGACCTGGAATCCCATGGGACCCATGTCCAGGGTCAGGGGCTTGGCTTCGTCGTAGAGTTCCTTGTTCATGATGAAGGTGAAACCTTCCACTTCGCCTTTTTCGTCCGTGTCCGCGGGTTCATCCAAAGCCAGGGACAGGCTCGGTCCGGAGCATCCGCCGGATGCCAAAAAAATGCGGATGGGAGCTTTTTCCTTGTCCGCAAAATACTTCTCTATTTCTTCGCGAGCCGTTTCCGTAAGTACCAGCATTGTTCCCTCCAAAGGTTTTAATGAACAAGGAGTAAGGCTGGATGTTGGAGGTGTCAATGGATTGGATTGAAAATAACTATGCGTTGTCGGCAGGAACGGGATGCTGCCATGCGGTTGCACTGATCCCCTCCAATTGGACGATACGGCTTGTAGCCTGGGCCAACTCCCGTGTGTCGTGCGTGACATGAAGCAGTGCCACATTGCGATTTTCCAACATGTGGTCCGTAATGTCCCGTAGCTGGTTGCGCAATATCGGGTCCAGGCCGGTGAAGGGTTCGTCGAACAACAACATGTCGGGACGGATGGCAAAGGCCCGTGCAAGGGAAACACGTTGTTTCATTCCTCCTGACAAGGTGGAAGGGTAACTGTCGGCATGTTGTTCCAAGTGCATGTCCCGCAGGCTGTCGAGACTGCGGGCATGCGCTTCGGTCCGCCGGATGCCGCGGGCTATAAGAGGGAGGGCCACATTGTCCAGGACGGTTTTCCAGGGCAGCAGACGAGGTTCCTGAAAGACGTATCCCAGCCGTTTGGCCGAGCAGTGGACAATGCCGTCCGTGGGCCGAACGAGGCCGGCTGCCAGCCGGAGCAGGGTGGATTTGCCCACGCCGCTCGGGCCGATCAGTCCGATGGCCTGACCTTGTTCGAGTTGCAGCGAGAAATCGTGCAGCACGGTCTTTTCGGCATGCACCATGGTGACGTTGCAAAAGGCAAGAATGGGTTTCATGTGCGCCACCTGCTGGCGAATCGTTGCAAGGGCCGGACAATGCAGACTTCCACTATTCCCACGATGAGCAGGCTCAGAAGCACATAGGCGTAAAGCTGGGGGGTATCCAGATTGGTCCGGGCTTCGGCCAGTCCACGACCAAGACCATGGCAGGCTCCGAGTACCTCGGCCAGAATCACGATGCGTACGCTGTTGCCCGTGGCGATGACCAGGCTGGAAACAAGGGGGGCGGCAATGGCCATGAGTTGGATGTGGCGGACGCGCATGGCCGTGGAAAAACGATAGACCACGGCCATCTCCAAAAGCTCCCGGTCCATGGCGTCCATGCCTTCCACCACCCCGACATAGATGATGGGCGTGAGCATTGTGGCAGCAATGGAGACGACCATTTGCGTGCCCATACCGAACCAGAGCATGGCGACCATGACCACCACCACGGCAGGCACACTGGTGAACATCCAGCGGAATGGTTCCAGGGCCAGCCGTACGGATCGGGATAATCCGGCGGCCACTCCCAGGCAGATGCCGCAGATTATTGCCAAGCCAAGGCCCATGGCAATGCGGCCGAGGCTGACCAGCAATTGCCCGTACAGAAAATCCGGCTGGTCAAGAAGATGAACCAGGGCGGCCAGGGTTTCTGAAGGGAATGCCACCACCAGGGGAGGGAAGACGAGCGCGGCTGTTTCCCAGAGCGCAAGCGGACCGGCCAGGAACAACGCGGCCCGGAATATGTGCCGGAGTAGGGACTGGAGGGGCGGGCCATACCCCGCCCCTCGTCTGTGCGGGAAATGTCGGGACATCATGGAACGGGAATCCAGAAGCTGTCGTCCGGCATGCGTCCTCCAACCGAGGCGGGGTTGGCCTCCAACATGCGTTGGAGCAGGAAAATGGCCGAACGTTTCCCCGTGTTGTATTCCACGAGTGACGGTGTGATGGCGAAATTGTCGAGTCTGCTCATTTGTGCGGCCAGGGCGGGATAAAGTTTTTCCGCCTGTTGGCAGGCCAGCACCGGATGGGCCTGCACCCAGCGGTATCCTTGGGAATATGCTCGACCAATGGCGGCGACAGCCGTGGCATTGCGCGCCAGTTCGCCGACCACGCCGATGGCCGTGACGAGTTGGGGGGTATCTGGAAAGGCTCTGCCCCAGGCCTTGTTGATGTCGATGGCTTTGCAGAGTGGGGTATTTGTTTTGCGGGAGCGCATTATCGCAAGAGTGGCTGCTGGTTCGCTGAGATAGGCATGATCTGCTTCTCCCAGCAGAAGCAGTTGCACGGCTTCCATGGCCCCTCCGGTGTAGCGCAGCCGCAGGTCCTTTTCCGGATTCAGGCCGGATTGACGTGCCAGGGTGCGGAAGATGATTCCCGGCATTTCTCCTGGACCGAACGGAAGCAACACTGTTTGGTCTCGCAGACGGTCCAGCCCGGGATTTTCCCCGGCAACCGGAGGAATGGAGGACACGATCCATCCCGGTGGAACGGCCAAGGCCGCGATGCGGACATTCAGCCCTTTGGCGTGCAACGTGGCAAGTGTGGAGATGGTGGCAATGACCACATCGGTTTGTGCTCCGGCAATCATTGCCCGCATCTGGTCCGGCGAGAACCAGGGAATCAGGCGGATGTCGGAGGCCATATCCTCAAGTGATGATCCGCCTCCGGCCATATGGACCAGGGGCAGGCTGTCGGCCACGGGCGGTCCGCTCAGGCGTAGCGACTGACTGCGGACCGGGACGGTCCAGCATAGGGCTGCGCACAGGATGATGAGACAAACCATAGCCAGGCCATGGGCAGAGGAAACGTGCGGAAACCGGATCATGCATCTGCCTCTTTTTTTGACTGCCCTTCGGTGCAGTGCGCGATGTCCAGTTCAAAGATCCCCACGTCCGTTTCCAAGGTACGGCTGTGAACCAGGGCGAACCCGGCACGCAGCAATGTTTCGGGGATGGTTCCCTGGCTGAAGGACACGTCCTGACCTTCCACTGCCAGGGATAGGCGGGAAAGAATGGTTTGAGCGGGTTGTGTACGTTCGTGGGTAAGGCCTTCATGAAAACTGATGAATACGCCGCCGGGATTGAGGGACTGCCGGACCCGTTTCAAAAAGGTTTCCAGATCGCGGGCGTAATAGAGGTTCAGGCTGCTGAGCACGAGGTCGTAGGCCTGCCCAAAGGAGACTTCGTTGTAGTCGCCGCCCATGACCTCGACACGAGTTTCCATGCCGGCGGCCCTGACCTCCTCTAGGGTGACTTCGGCCACGGCAGGCAGGTCGAAAAATACACCTTGCATGTGCGGGTGGCGGGTCAGAATCTCCAACCCTATGACACCGGGTCCCGACCCGAGGTCAAGAATGCGTCGCATTGCGTCAACCTTCGGCAACCGTGTCACGATGTCTGCAATCATTCCGGCCATTCCGGCCCGGTGGTAGTTTGCAAGATACTTGGCGGACCGTTTCCAATGTTCCGGGTCCTGAAGCCTTTTTTCCGGGGCAAGTTCCGGTTTTCCAGTTCGGACAAGTTGGGTGAGCCTGTGCAGGTTGCGATGCTGCAACTGCGCCAGCGAGGTGAGCATTTCTCCCAGATAGGTGGGACGGGAGCGGACAAGGAACTGGTTGGATATCTCCGTGCCAGTGTACCATCCGTTGTTTTTTGTTGCCAATCCCAAGGCCGTGGCCGCGTCCAGCAGGTAGACAAGATTGTCCCTGTCCACCTTTATGTGGTCGGCCAGTAAGTCGGGATCGCCCGTAGTCTTTAGGTGGTCGGCAATGTCCAGGGCAATGAATGTGTCCAGTACTGCCAGGCGCACCGGGCCGATGAGCATGTCCATAAGCGGCTTGAACGAAGGAAGGGAGGATATTGCAGACTGCATTTCAGAATCTCCAGGTTACGGTTACGCCCACGGTACGGGGATCTCCGTCTTCTAGAAGAGTTGTTCCAGCCATGGTCCGGGTCATTTTGTTGTAATAGCGGGTATCAAGAAGGTTTCTGCACCAGACGGATACGTCGAATGCTTCGCCCACATAGCCGATACGCATGTTGTATAATTGGTACTCTCCCTGGCTCAGCGTGTTGGCCGCATCAAAGAACTGCTGGCCGACTCCGTTCATGTCGCCTCGCACGAACAGGCCCGAGGGGAGGGTATAGGTGGCGCTTACGTTGTAGGTCGTTTCCGGCGCCCAGGGCAGTTTTTTGCCGTTGTAGTCTACTTCCTGCCCATTTTCCATGGTGGTCCAATCATCGATTTCCGCAGCGGCGTAGCCGATGCCCGCGTTCAACTGCATGCCGTCGAAAGGCAGGCAGGCCAGTTCCAGTTCTCCGCCTTGGCTGTGCGCCCTGGCCGCGTTGCGGATGCGCCAGTCGGCCATGCCTGTTCCTTCCAGCACCTGTTTGTCGTCTATCTGTATATAGAACAGAGCCATGTTCGCGGTCAGGCTGTTGCCGAACCAGTTCGATTTCAGTCCGGCTTCGTAGTTTGTGCTATGTTCTGGATCGTAGGCGAGGTTATCGGCATTTGTTGCCATATTGTAGTTGTAGCCGCCTGCCAGGTATCCCTGGCTCCAGGTGGCATAGGCCGTGACATTGGAAGTGAAGTCGTAGGCTAAGGAAAGTTTGGGCAGCACTTCGGTGTTGTCCAGGGTTGTATCGAAATCATCTGTTCCCTGAAAGGTATGCAGGGTCTGCGTACCCTTTGAGTGGGTCTTGTCCCAGCGCAGTCCGGCGGTGGCATGCAGGTCGGGAAGGATATTGTACGTTCCCTGGCCGAACATGGCGTATCCTTCCCCGTCGATCTGGGTGTGGCGTTTGGCGGCCATGGCTGCAAACCGCGTGTTTCGGTCAAAGTCCACAGTCATGTCTTCGGTAAAGCCATAGGTTCCCAGGAGCCAGTCAAAGCGTTCACCAATGGCTGAACTTAGACGGAATTCCTGAGACAGGGTGTCCTGGTCCAGGTTCATATAACTGTGTCCTGTTGGAGCGGGAGTGCGATCCATGTCAATGGAGAATTCTTTGCTGAAATCGCGATGTCCCGTAATGGAAGTCACCTTGGTGACGCCCTTGGCATATTGGACTTTCAGCCCCTGTCCGTATTCCTCCTCTCTGGAGGAATCCTTGTAGTCCGTGCTGACCTCGAAAGGACCGGTGGCGTCGGTTCGCATCCGGTCTATTCCGAAATTCCGGCCGCTGGCGTCCAGAGTCAGGCTGACGTCCCAGTTCAATGTAGGAGTCCAACGGAGGATTCCACGCGCACTGTCAATGTCCTTGTGGTCGGAAGCGCTGTCGTCCTGCATCAGGTTGGTCATGAAGCCGTCGGTGCGGAACAACACGCCGGACAAGCCAAAGTAAAGTTTGTCCTCGAATACGGGGCCACTGAAATCTCCCCCCAGCCGGTAGGTGTTGTAGGTTCCGCCCTCGACCAGCATTTTGGCGCGGAAATCATTGTCGGGTTTTCTGAGTACAACGTTGATGACGCCGGATTCGCTGTTGCGTCCATACAGCGAGCCTTGCGGGCCACGCAAAAATTCTATCCGTTCCACGTCAAAGAGGAATTGGTTCTGCATGTAGTTGAGGGAGTAGGCCATATCGTCCACGTACAGTCCGGTGGGACCTGTCAGCGAGGTGTCGAATGTGGAGATTCCCCGGATGATGGGGGAATCCCCCGATCCGGTTGTCTTCATATACACGTTGGGAACCAGACGCGTGGCCTCCTGCATATCGCGTATGCCAGCTTCCTCAAGCGCGGTTTCCGAAAGTACGGAAATGCTTGCCGGAACATCCTGCAGGTTGGTTTCGCGTTTGGTTGCGGTTACCGTGATTTTGTTCAGCTGGTGGACTTTTTTTGTGGAATTTGTCCCGTTTTCCCTTGATTGCGCCTTTGCCTCCAGGGGCAGGAGCAGCAAGGCAATTATGACGAGACTGACCAGTGTGATCGTACTGGGTATCGCGGCCCGTACGTACATGGAGCGAGAAAGTCGGTGGCGCATGATACTCTCCTTGTATGCTCATGCCCTTTGTAATGATGCGGCCTGCATGGCCGGAAAAGGGCGTTTCGGAGAGTGTCTAGTCTACTGGCGGTTTGGGCGCTAATCCTGGCGGGAGCTTGTTTGGTCCTGAAGGAATTTTGCGGGCGTGAAGAGCGGGAACTGTTCTCAGTCTGTCCTGCGTCCTTTGGCATGGAGATATTCTTTGGGGGACATGCCAAAACGGTTGGAAAAGGCCCGGCTGAAATGGCTTAGACTGTTGTATCCGATACTCATGGCGGCCTGGGTGACGTTATGGTCCCCCTGTTCCAGCAACTCTCGCGCCTTGTCCAGACGGTACGAGCGGAAATAGCCGAAGACGGAATTATCAAACACCTGGCGGAATCCTTGTTTGAGCTTGCAGGTATTGATTCCGACTTGGCGTGCGAGTTCGGTGATGGATGGTGGATTTTCCAGGTCGTGAAGCAGGATGTCGCGCGCATCGCGAATGCGGCGGGTATCGGCCCTGCTGAGGGGCGTTCCGTTATATGCGGGACAGGTTTGGGAGCGGACATAGTCGTCAAGCTGGCAACTGAGCAGCTCAAGGGCTTTGCTTTCCAGATACAGTGCCTGCATGGGGCCGGTGTACGCGCACTGGAGAATTTGCGCCAGAATGGAGCGCTTGAGCGGCGTGTCTCTTCCTTGCCAGTACACCCAGGCGGTTTTCGGTTTTTTGAGAACATTGTGAAGCCGATCCGGGAGTTGTAAGTCTCCCACGTATCGGGCCAGGACATCGGGAGCTACCATTATATTGACCATGCAGAGGGTGTCATCCGACATGTGGGTGATGTTGCCTGCGGAATCTGGAAGATATCGGATGCCGTTGCTGCCGCTGGAGTGCACTATGCTTTGACGTTCCAGCGCACCTTGTGTGTATTGGCAACGGTTGGCTCCTCGGACAAGAAAACCGAACATAACCGGAGCGTCTTTGATGTGGAAATGGGTGCTGGTCTGAGCTGGGACTCCGGTTGTGCGGATCGTCAGGATGAGTCCCGGACGGAACCTGTGGGTCCTGACCCTGCAGGCGCCGGATGCCCCGAAGGGCGGGGAATCCTGACGAGGATCTTCCGATATGTCCTCCAGCCTGCATTCCACAGCTGTTTCGCGGCAACGGTTTGTTTGACGCATGGAGATGACGCAATGCATGGGGATAGTTGCAGGAGGGGGATGGTGCATGGGATTCGCAAGGGTTGAATGTGCAGTGTAGAATTCAGTTTCCAAAAAAAATATAAAAATTGAAAAAGAAAGTCAATATCAATTGATAGTGTGGAGGATTTCGGCTGCGGCAGCTTGGTAATTATCGCCCTGCTTGCTTGACTCGTTTTTCGTGTCAGGTATTGTGGAGTATGATCCTCTTGAAAAACTCATCCCGCCCGTTGCTGTATCTTTTCATTGCAGTACTCACAGTTCTGGGAATGCAATCCGTTGTCGTTGTCCTGCACGAATTCACGCACAGTGCTATGGCTTGGGTCCTGGGGGAGATGCGGAATCCTTTGGGTATTGTCTGGGGAAACCCTCTGACCATGACAGGCTGGGATGAGGGCGTTGATTATTCCCGGATTTTTTCCCAGGGGGACGGCCTCCGGGCCGCGCTCATCGGGTTTTGTCCCTTGGTCATGCATGCGATTTTTTCCGGGGGAGGACTCTTTTTGATGCGGCGGCAGTGGCTTTTCCGGAAAAAGTGGTTGTTTCACGCCACCTATTGGTTCGTTGTCGTCAATTTTATGGAACTGGTCGCCTATGTTTTCATGCGGGCCTTTTCCGGTCACGGTGATATAGGAATTTTCAACCGAGGGCTGGAAATTTCAGCGTGGTGGGTTTTTATTTTCGGATCAGCGGGTTTGTCCTGGGGGATTTTTCTTTTGTACAGGCAGTCCCTGCCAGCGCTTCAGTCGCTGTTCGGTAGGGGGAATCCAGCCGCCATGTGGGCAATGTTGGTGTTCACTTCCTTTCTCCTTTTTTTGTGGGGGAGCGGAATCCGTGTCTTGATGTATGTTTCAGGTCCCCAATGGATGTTCGGGTTGATCGGGGTTCCAGCCTTTATTCTGACATTGGTGTTTTTCCGTCCCAGATGCTGTTGACTTAAAAAAGAGAGGGACACATCCATGTCCCTCTCTTTAGTTCGGATTTTTCGCGCGCCTCTGCTAGCAGGAGCAGGAACCGCAACTCCCCGAGGTGGAGCAGGAACTCCCGCCCAATTGCAGGTTGGAGTGGATCTGGAAGCCCATGTAGGTCATGTCCACGGACACAGGCTGGGCTTGGCTGTACAGATCCTTTTCCATTACAAAGGTGAAACCGTCGGCTTCGACGATTTCATCGGTGTCTGCCGGCTCATCCAGAGCCAGTTGAAGCTTGGGGCCTGCTCAGCCACCGGACGACAGGAAAATCCGGATGGGGGACTTTTCCTTGTCGCTGAAATACTTTTCGAGCTGCTCGCGAGCAGTATCGGTCAGTTGAATCATTATTCCCTCCAAAGGTATGTTGAATTTTAGGGGTAAGACCCGATGAGCATTTTGTCAATGGTTGGATAGCTGACCCATAGATATTTCAAATGAATAATATAGATGGAGTGCGGCAGTGGGGAGCGTGCTTTCATCGTTCCTGCCTCCATGTGCGGGTTGGTGATTGCGCACAGTGACAAGCTGCCGTATAGTCGAGCCAAACATTTCTTTCATGGGGAAGCAACGTGAATAAAAATATCCTGGCCGACGAACAATCCATCGCAGACATGCTGGACACGCTCGCTCAAAACATTTTGGAAAGACATGGTGATCTGTCCGGGGTTGCCATTATAGGCATCCAACGGCGTGGAGCGGATTTGGCGGAGCGATTGAAAGTACTTCTGGACCAGAGAATATCCGGGCAGGGACGTAAAGTGCCCTTGGGAAAACTGGATATCAACCTGTACCGCGACGATTGGACCAGCTTGTCTGTACAGCCGCAGATTCAATGCTCGGAAATTCCGTTCGAAATGGAGGAACACGTCGTTCTGTTGGTGGACGATGTTCTTTTTACCGGTCGGACCATCCGCAGTGCCTTGGAAGCCATTCTGGATTATGGACGTCCCCGGTGCGTGGAACTTCTGACCCTGGTGGATCGTGGCAATCGCGAGTTGCCCATCCAGCCCGACTATGTCGGGCTTCGTGTAGACACCAAGCCTGCGGACCACGTGGACGTCCATCTGCATGAGCGGGACGGTCAGGACCAGGTGACACTTGTTGTCACTTAGGGGAGCTTTTCTTTTTTTTCCTGCCTGGGCAGCCGGGTGACTTGCAAGGGGCATCGGGGCGGAAAGATTTTCGGCGTCAAGCCCCCATCGCCTGCCCCGTCCAATCCATCGGATGCATCCTTTACCGTTTCTTCCAGCAGGCTGCCGGACCTGCTGACATCGCCTGGCCTGCGCTGGATCATTTTCGGTGCCTTTTGGTTCAGCCTGTCTTCGTTGCTGGTCAATGTGGCCGGTGGAAGCCTTCCGTTCATGGAAATCGTTTTTGGAAGATCAGTGGTTGGGTGCGTACTGTGTTGGGTACTATTGCGACACGGCGGTATCCCCCTGCGTGGCAACCGGGAAAAGCTCCTTTGGTTGCGGGGAGCTCTTGGTTTTATCGCCCTATCAAGCACGTTTTATTCCCTGGCCCATCTCCCATTGGCTGACGCCATTGTTTTGTTTTACGTCTACCCGTCGTTTACTGCGGTGCTTTCGCACATTGTGCACAAGGAATCATTCAACCGACGCCAGGCGACAGGTCTGGTTTGCAGTTTTGGGGGAGCGGTGTGTATTGCCCGGCCCGAGTTTTTATTCGGGGCCGGAGTTGGGCTTGATCCTTTGGCTGTGGCAGCAGGGCTGTGTGGTGCGTTTTTCACCGCCATGACCATGGTGTTGATTCGTGAGCTGGGGCGGACTGAACAGCCGCTGGTTATTATTTTGTATTTATGTCTGATTGCGTTGCCTGTGTCCCTGCTCGCCTCCGTCCCGGTCTGGATTCCGCTGAACATCCTGGATATTGTCATTCTGGCGGGCATTGGCATTCTGACGCAATGCGGCCAATACTCCTTTGCCAGGGGCATGTTTCTTGAGCCTGCCGGAAGAGGCGCATCCGCCGGATACTTGCAGATTCTGTTCTCCGCATTTTGGGGGTGGCTGTTTCTGAACGAAGTTCCTGGACCGATGTTTGCCGCTGGTACGGCCTGCATTCTTTGCGGTGCTTTTTTTTCAACCTCCCGTCCTCGAAAGTGAACGTTCGCAGGGGATTTGGCCTTGGATTGTCGATGCCGCGTTTGTTTAGACCCTGTGGCGACGTTCCCGGTCCATTTCCTCGAGGGTCCGGACGAGTGCTTCATCCAGTTCATCAACCGTTTGACTGAACTCCACGGTGCTTCCGTTTTTTAATTTCAGCCGCAGGTCCGTGGCTGTTTCTTTCAGGTGGGCGGCCCCGACCGGCCCCGCGGAACCAATCATGGAGTGAATGATTTCCTGAAGTTTTTTGTGGTCCGGGGCGTCGGCCATTTCTGCCAATGCATCGCGCCAGTGCAGAGCTTGTCCGATAAACCGGGTACGCATGGTTTCCAGGAGTTCCCTGTCCTGCCGCACGTTGTCCAGGGCAGTGCATGTATCCAGTATTCCCGGTGGTGGACAAAGGGCATAGGTCTCACTCTTTGAAGCGGATGGGAATGTTTTCTCTGGCAGGTATTTGAGCAGTATTTCGAATAATTCTTCCTGATCCACTGGTTTTGCAATGTGGTCGTTCATGCCGCATTGGAGAAATCGTTGTTTTTCGTGGGCCATGGCATGGGCGGTCAAGGCGATGATGGGAATGTTGCGGAGATGTTCCTCGGAAGAGACACGGATTTTTTGGGTAGTGCTTATTCCGTCCATGATGGGCATCTGGATGTCCATGAGCACCAGATCAAAATGTTTTTTTTTCAGCAGGGCCAGTGCCTGCTTGCCATTTTCCGCCTCTTGTACGGCAATGCCAGCCTGCTCCAAAAGATCGGACACGAACAGGCGGTTGACGGCGTTGTCTTCGGCAAGAAGGATACGTATGCCGCGCAAAAGAGATATATCCCGCGTTTCTGTTTTTCTTTTCTGTGCAGGATTGCTGAGTGGCACGACATCGGTTAGCGGGAGTATAATTTGGAATGAGCTGCCTCCGCCTTGACGATTGCGGGCGGAGATATTGCCGCCCATGAGTTCGGTTAGTTGTTTGCTGATGGCAAGCCCCAGGCCGGTGCCGCCGAATCGGCGGGTCAGCGAGCCATCTTCCTGGGAAAAGCTGTCAAAAATGGACAGCAGTTTGTCGGTTCTGATGCCGATGCCTGTATCGTCCACAGTAAAGGTGTAAAGGGAAACTCCTCGCTGTCTGGATTCAGGGACTCGGGAAATCTTCACCCAGATGTGGCCGGAGTCCGTGAACTTGATGGCATTGCCGACCAGATTCACGAGAATCTGCCCCAATCGGTTCGGATCTCCCCGAAACATGCCAGGTACGTTTTCACCGATGCTGATTTCGAACTGCAGTTTTTTTTGCCGGGCTTGTAATTCCGGGCTTTTCAACCGAGAATCCAGAACGTTTTGCAAAGAAAAATCAATGTGTTCGATTTGCATGCGATTGGCTTCGATTTTGGAAAAATCCAGGATATCGTTGATTATCCCCATGAGCGAGTGGGCAGACTGCAAAGCGGCGGTAGCGTATTTTTGCTGCTGGCTGTCCAACTGCGTCTCGGACAGCATTTCCGTCATGCCTATCACCCCGCCCAGCGGCGTACGTATTTCATGGCTCATGTTCGCGAGAAATTGCCCTTTGGCTCTGGCCGATTCTTCCGCGGCTTCCTTGGCCTTGCGCAGTGCTTCCAGCTGTTCCTTGCGTTCGGTCACGTCCTGGGCCAAGCCGTAAATCTGAAGGGGGTGTCCGCTGGCGTCCTTTTCCATGCGGGCATACATGGAAACCCATCGGGTCTGTCCCCGGCGTTGGATGGGGAAATCCAAAGATCGTATTTCGTTGTGCTTCAGAAGTTCTTCGCGCAGGTGTTGCAGGTCCAATTCGGGAAGGATGGTTTCCATTTTGGGGGAATCTCCCGCCTGCGGCGGTTCTTCCATTTGTATGATTCTGCGGAACGCGGGGTTGCTTTCCAGCAGCAAGCCGTCCATTTGTACCCGGAAAATCCCATCGTCCATGTGTTCGAAGATGCTGCGAAAGGCTTCGCGGCTTATATATAATTCATCTTCCGCAGCTTGGCGTAGTGTGATTTCTCGTTCCATGTTCCGGTTGTTTTCCTCCAGGCAGGCACGGGACTGCTGGATTTTTCGGGCCATTTCGAACAATGCCTGTTTTATTTCCTCCCATTCGTCGTCACGCTTGAACCGGATTGCGGGAGGGAAGGACCCTGCGGCAACGGATTCGATGCCGTTGCGGATTTCCTGCATGGGGTTCCTGATGTGACGGCGGATGAAAACCGAAGCATAGATTCCCGCCAGAACCGCCAGAAGGCAGGACATGCCAAGTATCACCAGTCCGCTGGAATACAAAGCCGTCATGACCTGGCTGATAAGAACGTCGCCCGCCTGGGCAGCCTCGGAGTCTATTTTATCCAATACATGCATGAGCCGGACACGAGCGGCGGTCAATTGGTTGAATTCCTGGAGCAATGCCTCCAAATGGTGCCACAGGGTCTGTTGGGATAGTGCGTAGGCCTGCACCAGGGAGTGCAGGCTTTTACCTGTTTCGGCTATGTCCGGTTGATCGGAACGCGCAAATTGCGCTACGCGATGTTCCAGATTCCATAAAAGCGGCTGGATGCCTGTCTTTTCCGGTAATCCACCAGCCACGGGGTTGCGCTTAACCAGAGGGCGCAAGCGTTCTATGGATAATATCTCGTGGCGGCAATCGCGGATCATTTCGTCATATTTCTTTAAGACAGTGATTGTCCGTTCGGAAGGCGCATGTTTATTTTTTTCTGCCACGGTTTCCCCCAGGCCGTCCAACTCGACAAGGAAGGTGTTTGCCAGGCCGTTTACCTGGAGTATGTCCATGGCGATGAAGGTGCATTGGGCAAAGGTGGCGTTCATGTTGTTGGAAAAGGCGTTTAAGGCGTCCCTGAGGGATTGTTGGGGAGATTGCTCGCGTATCGTCTGCAAGGCGGCAAGCAGCCGAAGGCTTTCCTGTTCAAGCATGACCGGATTTTCCTCGAATCCGGCCAGTACAAGATGCGCATCAGTCAAGGTGGAGGCGATTTTTCTGGAGATGTGAGCATTGGTCGTCAGTCGTTCCAGGCCGCTGGAAATAGCCAGGGAGAGTTTGGGCTTGACGCGGGTGTAGGCCAGGATGAGTCCGGCCATGATAAGAGCCAGCGCCCCCCAGAGAAAAAGGTTGAAGAGCAGCAAGCGGAATGAAAGTCTTTCTGTGAATATGCCAAAGGAAAATTTCACAGCCTCCTCCCTTGCCGGGTAAGCAGGATTGTCCGTATTGCCCGCCTGACAGGGAAATCCACGGTATTTGGCCGCCGCTCAAGTCAGAGCAGGGGATCTTACGTATATTCAGACGTATTCTGTTTGGGGAGGGGCGGATATGATATTTTGGCAGGCAGGTGCAGGGGGCGGCACGATTGCAAGCCATCTGCCGCCCCCTGGAAAAATTTAGGAATGGCTGTTTTTGCTTCCAAGGACTTCTTTGAACTCTTCGCCGTAGATTTTCAGCATGGCAATGACAAAACTCAGGATGAGCGGACCGTAAAGTATGCCCAAAGGTCCGAAGACCTTCACACCGCCGATGACGGCAAAGAAAATGTAGAAGATGGACACGCGTGCGGCGCCACGCATGAACAGAGGACGGAGAAACGTGTCGATCTGAACCACGATGATAACAAACCAGCCTGCCAGGAACAGGGCGGATTTCCACTCGCCCACCAGAACAAGGTAAATGGCGGCCGGAAGCCAGATGAGTCCTGTTCCGAACACAGGGACAAGAGAGGTGAACGCGACCATTGTTCCCCAGAAAAGGGCGGGGATGCCGATGATGGCAAGGCCGATACCTCCCACAACTCCTTGCAGCACGGCGACAAGAAGCCCCCCTACCAGCACGGCTTTGGATATGTTGCGCAGGCTTTCCAGGATGGCTTCGGACTGGGTATCCCGCAAAGGTACCAGGTATTTGATTTTGGAAACCATGGCCTGGCCGTCTTTGAGAAGGTAGAATAAAATGAAAATCATGAGCAGGAAGCGCAGGCTGAGCGACATCACATTGCTTAGTATTACCGTACTGAAGGACAGCAGGTATTGGCCCGTGGCCTGGGAAAGGGCTATCAGCTTGCTTTGCAGATTCAAGGTCTCCAGGTCGATGAAAGGCAGCTTTTCCTTGAGCCAATCGATGTAAGGATCCAATCCACCATGATCCAGCAAGGCAGTAAGGTCGTTGGTACGGATCCATTCGTTGAGCCGGGTTAGGGTTTCCACGCCTTGTCCCACTAGTCCGAGAAGAAAAAGCGCCGCCGGAATCAGAATGCAGACCACGATGATCAGGACCACGATAAGGGCTGCCGGAATGGAGCGTCCAAGGCGTTTCCGGAGGAGGGTGTACAAAGGTTGAAATACCGCCGCCAGTACGATGGATACGATGATGGTGTGCAGAAAGGGGTTGATGACCAAGTAGACCAGGTACAGGGAAAACAGCAGAAGCAGTACCGGAAACCAGGAGTAGAAGTCATTGCCGTGCAGATTTTTTTCAATCTGCTCCTTGAGCCGTTTCATCGGGCTTCTCCTGCGACAGTGGCTGTTTTGGTTTTCGGAGTCGTTTTCGTGGAGGAGGCCGGACGCCATGTGGTTTCCTTTTCCAGCTGAATGTCTTTGATGGTCAGGTCAATGGAATCCAGACCGTGATAGGTGTTGATTTTGGGGGTAAAAGCCACCCGAACCTTTTGGTTGGCAAGTCCGGTCCCCCAGGTCTCGGCCATGCGCCATGCCTTGGCGCGCAGAGTGCGGCCGGAGGCTTCATCGTAAAGATGCAGCATCAGGTGGATTTGCCCGAGAATTTGGACTTTGACCACGGTTACCGGAGGCGAGGCAAAGACCGGTTCGGGATTGCCCATGCCGAAAGGTTGCATGCATTCGATTTCCTTGAGCAAGGCCAGATCGATATCTGCAAAGGGCAGTTCCGCGTCCAGTTTGAGAGTCGGGCGCAACGGTTTTTCCCCTATCTGATCGGCAACGGCCTGGCTGAAAAGCTCCATGAGTGCGCCCAGGTTGTCCGGGGGCAGGTGCAGGCCTGCAGCCTGCCGGTGGCCGCCGAAGCCGGTGAGCACGTGGCTGCATTGCACCAGGGACTGGTACAGGTCCACTTCGGAGATGGATCTGCCTGAACCTTTGATTTCGCCGTTTTCCTGGGTCAGGATAAGGGTGGGGCGATAATGCTTTTCCACCACACGGGAAGCGACAATGCCGATGACTCCCTGATGCCAGGATGGATCAAAGAGGACCAGTCCGGGGTTGTCCAGTTGGACCAGGGCCTGTTCCATGGCAGCCGCGGAGGTCTCCTCTTCCACCTTTTTGCGTTCCTCGTTCATGCTGTTCAGCACTTGAGCCAGAGGCAGGGCCGTTTCGCGATCCCTGGCCAGCAGGAGTTCGAGCGCGTCGTTGGCCTTTCCCAGCCTGCCTGCCGCATTGATTCGTGGCGCCAGGCCAAAGACGATTTGTCCTGCGCCCAAAGCGGCCGTGGCAGGATGTCCTGCAACGGCCTTGAGTGCAAAGATGCCGGGTCGGTCCGCTTCTTTGATGAGCAGCATGCCGTTTTTGGTCAGGATACGGTTCACGCCTTGTAATTTGACCACGTCGGCCAGGGTGCCCAGGGCCACGAGGTCCAGGAATTGGCGCATGTCCAGGGGCCGGCCCGGCAGCATTCTGTTGAGCGCGGCCATGAGGAAAAATGCCACGCCCACGCCTGCCAGGTCGGCACAGGGGCATTCGGCCAGGCGAGGATTGCATATGGCCTTGGCTGGGGGCAAGGTTTCCGAGGGCAGATGGTGGTCCGAGACCACCACATCCATCCCCAGATCCACGGCCCGTGCAATGGGAGCGTGGCTGGTAATGCCGCAGTCCACGGTAAGCAAAAGTCGTACGCCCTGAGAATGCAGCTTCTCGATGTGCTGGCTGTTCAGGCCGTAGCCTTCCTCCATGCGGTTGGGAATGTGGCATGTTGCCTCTATTCCCCTCTGGCGCATGAAATCCAGAACCAGGGCGGAAGAGGTTACGCCATCCACATCGTAGTCACCCCACACTGCAAAAGGCCTGCCTTCGGCAATCCCCCGGGCCAGAGCTTTGGCAGCCTGCTCCAGGCCGGGGACAGCCTTGGGTTGGCACAGATGGCCAAGTCCCGGGGTAAGGTAGACGTCCATTGCCGAAGGGGCGGTTACGCCTCGATTTCTGAGCAGGGAGACCGTGAGTTCGGAGATGCCCATTTTGCGGGCGATCCGGGATGTGTCGAAAACGTCGGAGCCTTCAAGCCCCGCACGAAAAGTCCAATGCTTGCGCATGAAGGCTCCTGAAAAAGGAATTAAACAGCCAGACTGGAAATGAAATGGCCGAAGTCTTCATCGGCAATGGCGTCCTGCGCTGTCTGATAGGCTGTTTCGCTGTCCAGACGCAGGGCTTCAATAATTGGTTCGCAACTGCCTTCAGGCAGGTAATCTCCCTGACAGGAATGTATAAGGCTGTCGGCAAGGCCGATGAGTTGGGATTCGGTGCGATACTCCGGTGCCAGTTCCGGGCTGTGATGCCAGTTGACAGGCTCGCTGAGTTGTGGCGGAAGTTTCCAGGAACGCAGCACCAATCCTCCGACGACACCGTGATCCAACCCCCAGTACTGGTCTTCCGCCTGGCATGAGGTAAGTTGTTTCTCGGTTTCCAGCTGATGCATGGCTGCGTAATCATCCCATGAGTGGATGGCGGTGATGAGTTTGCCCATGTCGTGCAGCAGGCCGGCGGTAAACACGGGGTCGGGGTCAGCTCCGGCCTTGAGGGCCAAGTTGCGGGCTGTGGTCGCCACCTGAAATTGGTGTTGCCAGTAAGACTTCATGGAAAAAACAGCGGCCGGAGGCAGGGATGCGGACAACCCCTGAATTCCCAACGCAAGGACGATGTTTTTTATCTCCTTGACCCCAAGAACGGTGGCAGCGCGGGAGACGGAAGTGACCTGGCTTTGCAGGCCGTAAAAGGCGGAGTTGGCAACGGTCAGGATGCGTGCGGAAAGTCCCTGGTCCTGGCTGATCGTCTGGGCGATGTCGTCCAGGGAAGCCATGGAGCCGTCTCCCGTTTGGAGGAACAGCGTTCTGAACACGTCCGGTGAAAAGGGCAGATCGTGCCGCAGGGAGGAAAGCTTGGACAGGAAGCGTTGACCCTTTTCGTGGTTCATTACAAATCCAGCTTGTGTGAGGTCGCCGAAGCGGTTTTTTCAGTTTTTTCGTTGGCCTTTGCCGGGGCTTTCTTTTCATTGCCGTTGGCGGTTCTGGCTACCGGAACCGGGTATTCCTCTGTAATGTATTTTTTCCGGTGCAGATAATCCCAGAATTGTCTTGTCTCTTCCATGGAGGGGTTGAGTTTGACAGCCTTTTTCAGATGGTCCACGCATTTGCGGATATCACCCTTTTCGTAATACGCTCTGGCGATGTTGCAGTGCAGGTGTTCGTCCTGTTGCGTCAGCTTGAGCGCCCGGTCGTAATATTCAATGGCTTGGTCGAACATGCGGTTCTTGCGCAGATTCATGCCGAAATCATTGAACAGGTGCTTGTGCTCTTCCTCGAATGCGGCGTCCAGTTTGACAAGACGTTCGAAAATGTCGTTAGCCTTCCCCTTTTCTCCCCTGTCCATGTAGGTCAATCCCAGTCCGAAGTTGGCCCGTACATTTTCTTCATCAACCGAAACGGCCTGGGAAAATTCAAATTCCGCGCTGTAGGATGCTCCTTGTTCCCTGTGCTTTTCTCCCCGGACGATGGTCTGGTTCAGCTCCTTCATCTTGGGGAATACCGTGGTCACATAGAACTCTGGTTCGGGCGAGAATTTTTGAAGAAAGTCGTCTTTTGAGAGCTTTCTTTTGGGGCCGGACGGAATGTAATTGCGATTCAATGGCTGGATTTCGAGCGCTCCGTCGTCCAGTTCATGGGCATGCCAGTATGTTTTTTGTATGGTTCGGCGGGTGGTGCTTCCCGTACCGACCTTGACGACGGACTGAGTGGAAAAGATCCCCTTGATTTTTTCGCTTTCAAGCTCCGTTGAAGAGCGGGATTGTGATTTGTCCGTACCGCTTTTGGGCGGCGTGTACTTCATATCAACCATGGCATTGCCTTTTATTTCGTGGCTTGGGACATGTTCAGCAAAAATTGGTCCGCAACGCAGATGGGATCAGACGCCGTGGTGATGGGGCGGCCTACGACAATGAAATTCGAGCCTTCTCGCACGGCATGCGCCGGGGTTGCCACGCGTGATTGGTCGTCCTCTGCCTTGCCCATTCGGATACCCGGCGTCAGGCAGATAAAAGCTTCGTGCATACTTTGTTTCATGACAGCTACTTCTAACGCGGAACAAACAATTCCGTCCAGTCCGGCGGTCGCAGCTATCCGGGCCAGATTTGCTGCGGCCTGAGACGCTCCTCGTCCATACACGGAAAAAGCCTGACCATCATCCAGACTGGTCAGCGCGGTCACTCCCAGAAGGATGGGGCTGTTGCTCCCCCTTGATATTGCATCATGTTTGGCCTGCACTGCGGCGCGGAGCATACTTTCTCCGCCCGAGCAATGCAGGGTCAGCATGTCCGCACCGGTTCGGGCAGCACTGCTTACCGCACCATACACGGTGTTGGGAATATCGTGAAATTTTAGATCCAGAAAAACATTGCAGCCCAGGTCTTTGATCTGGCTGACGATTGCCGGACCTTGGTTGCAGAACAATTCCAGCCCAACCTTCATCCAAGAGACGCGTTCACGCAACATCCGGGCCATTTCCAATGCAGGGGCGGCTTCAGGAAAATCCAGTGCAACGACGAGTTCGGCCATGTCAGCTCCAGCTTCCCATTATCGAAGGGATAAGATCGGGGTTGGCCACCGGGGTGAGTTTGCAGGCTAGATAGACGGCGCGCAACTGAGCATAGGCGATTTCCAGGTTGTCGTTGACGATCAGGTAGTCGAAGTCTGCGGCGGCTTCAAGTTCCTTGCGGGCGTTGGCCAGACGTTTTTCAATGGTCTTGGCGTCGTCCGTCCCCCGGTTGTTCAGCCGTTGCAGCAATGCTTGGCGGGAGGGGGGCAACAGAAACACATAGCAACCTTGATGCATGCGTTCGCGAATCTGGGTCGCTCCCTGAACGTCAATGTCGAAAAGGAGGTCGAGTCCGGCGTCCAGGTTTTTTTGCACCTCATCCATTGGGGTGGCGTAGAAGTTGCCGTGCACTTCGGCCCACTCCACAAATTTCCCGGCATTGCGCATGGCCAGAAAATCGTTGCGTGAAATAAAGTGGTAATCCCTCCCGTTTTCTTCTCCTGGCCGGGGGGGACGGGTGGTGCAGGACACTGAAAATCGCAAACTGGGGAATTCATTCATGAGTCGGCGCACCAGTGTGCTTTTTCCTGTTCCGGAGGGGGCGCAGAGTACAAAAAAATGGCCTTTGGCCGTGGCTGGTTTCATGCTGTTTCTCCGTCTATGCCCATGCGCTGGGTGATGGTTTCCGCCTGTATTGCGGAGAGCACTACGTGGTTGGAGTCGAGAATGATTATCGAGCGGGTTTTGCGCCCCTGGGTGGCGTCTATAAGCCGTCCGTCCTTGCGGGCGTCCTCGCGCAATCTGCGCATGGGCGAAGACGCCGGATTGACAATGGCAATGACCCGCGTGCCGATGAGGTAGTTGCCGAAACCAATGCTGAAAAGCCCTGGTTTGCGGCCGACTTTGGGTATCTTGCCTTCTGTCTGGGCTACTCCAGATTTTGAACCTGTTCCCTGCATTTTTCCAATTCCGTTTTAAAATCTACGACAATGGAAGATATCTCACTGTTCTGAGCCTTATTGCCACAGGTGTTGATTTCGCGAAAGGTTTCCTGCAACAGAAAATCCAGGCGTTTGCCGCTTTCGCCGCCTTTGTCCAGCACCTTGCCGATGCGGCTGAGGTGAGCTGCCAGCCGTGTCAGTTCTTCAGAAACATCGATACGGTCGGTCAGGATCACAGTTTCCTGAAGCATACGATCTTCGGAATATTCCGCGCCCATGGCATCGAGCATGCCCTGCACCCGTTCCTTGAGCACGGTGAGTTTTTCCTCACGCACTTTGGGATGCCTTCCTCAATGCGGGCAAGATACCCCCTGAGAGTTGACATCCGGGCCTGCAGGTCATCCAGCGTGGCCTTGCCTTCCTGGGCGCGGGACTTATCCCATGCCTCAAGCGCCTGCTTCAGGGCCACGGCGATATCGCCAGCCAAGTCCGGGTTGGTTTCTCCACCCACGTCCTGCCACAGCATGGACATGTTCAAAAGCTTGTTTATGTCCGGTGTGAACTGCAGGTTTTGTTCTCCGGCAAAGGAGCGCATCTGGTCAAGCATGGAGGCGGCCATGGTCTGGTTGAATTTCAGGCCGAGAATATCTGCCCGATTGATCTGCACGTTCAGAAAAAGGTCCACCCGACCGCGCGAAGCGAAACGACGCACCATTTTTTCCCAGGAAGGTTCCAGGCTGCGCAGAAATACTGGGGTGCGCCATTTGGTGTCAAGAAATCTGGAGTTGACGCTTTTTACTTCCCAGGCCACGGACCAGTCGGCTCCGTTGGCTTCCGCCCGTCCGAAGCCAGTCATGCTTTTGATCATTATAGTTCTCCTTGGCAGGGCGTCTAAGACGGCTGCCGGATTACGTCGGCAAAATCCATTATTTTGAATGCTGCGGTTGCTCAGAGAGCTGCAACCAACAGTCTTTGGCCCTTCGGTTGTACAGGTCTGGCCTTGACCAATTGTCCGGGTGGTACATTTGGTTCTGGGCCTTCAAAAAAGCATTCCGTATAATACTGGTTCGTGCCGTTGGCCGGTTTGTTTTGTTCCAACGCCACCTCCACTTCGTCCAAGGTTGCCAAGCGGCGGATAAATGCAATTTTTTTGTCAGTGACAATATCCCGCAACTGTTTGGCTCTGTTTATTTTTTCCGTTTGCGATACGGGGTTGTCCATTTTTGCAGCAAGGGTTCCAGGACGTGCAGAATACGGGAAAACATGGGCATAGGAAAGCGGAAGAAGTTCCGTGTATTCGAGAGTCTGCTGGAATTCGTAGTTGGTTTCTCCGGGAAAACCGCAGATGAAATCTGCTCCCAATCCGTATGCCGGCCAGATGGAGGCAAGCTCTTTCAGAAAAATGTGGATTCCCGCCATATCATAACTCTTTCGTCCCATGCGGAGCAGGACTTCGGGCGACAGGCTTTGCAGGGACAGATGCAGGTGGGGACAAACCAGCGGAACCTCGGATAGGGTGCGCAGTGCCTTGTCCTTCATTTTTCCCGTCAGTTGGGCGGGGTACAGGGACGAAAGGCGGAAGCGGGCCTTGCCAAGGTACTTGTCTGCGTAACGCGTGTTAAACAGGCGCAACAGGTCCCACATATCCGCTATTTGCGGGGATGCTTCGTCCCGCCCGTACTGGGCCAGGTTGATACCGCTGATGACTATTTCCCCGAATCCCCCTGCCAGAAGACGGTC
>CAXXPO010000019.1:0-241328 GCA_963665185.2 Desulfovibrionaceae bacterium
TACTGGACCGACTTTTTTCCAATATAGTTTTTTTTTTCAAAGGAGTTCAAGACAATCGTGTTACAACGCATGTTCCGTGAATCCATCATATTGTGCACCATAGGCCTGATTCTGGCTTTCAGTGCAAACAGTCTGCGCTCCCAAGGTCTCCCCTGGAAAGAAGACTGGCAGCAAAAATTGCATGGCGAGCAAACGGAGAATGAAAACATATCGCTGCACGAGGCCTATGAACTGTTCACCAAACGAACGGCCTTGTTCGTCGACTCCCGCGGACCGGAAAGTTTTCAACGTCTGCATATCCCCGGAGCAGTGAACATGCCGTTCGATCCCTTTGCAGACGACATGCCGCAAAAAGCCGCGACCCTCCCCAAAGACAGACTGCTGGTGTTGTATTGCAGCACCCCCAGCTGCCTCATAAGCCGCGACCTTGGAAACATGCTCAAGGACCTGGGGTATACAAGGGTCACAATTCTCATTCCCGGCCTTATGGGATGGAAAAACGCAAACTACCCTGTGGAGAAAAGCGGGGAATGAGTCGAATGTCCACAGCAAAAAACAAGGGACGCATCCTTTCCCGCATATTTTTCGGAGGCATATTCGTTGCAGCCTGCGTAAGCAAAATTCTTCACCCAGACCTCTTTGCTCGTATTATTTTCAATTATCAGATTTTGCCAGACATGTTTGTCAACGTCACGGCCATTACCCTTCCATGGGTGGAGCTGGTCTGCGGCCTCGCCTTGGTATTCGGCGTTCAACGCCTGGGAGCCGTCCTTATTCTGAACATGCTCATGGTGATATTCATGACTGCGCTCTTCTGGAATCTTTCCCGCGGGTTGGACGTTGCCTGCGGTTGCTTCACCACCACCGCGACTGAAGGGAACATGGCGCTGGACCTGCTTCGTGATGTTGTCATCCTCGGACTGGGCCTGTCAGTGCTGCGCTTTGAAATTCGTGCCGCACTTCTGCGTAAATGAAATCAACCATTCCCTCCTCTGTCCTTTTGTTTCCTTCCGATTCCTAAAACAGGATCAATTGCTGTTCAAAAGGGATTTGCCTACAGATCAGGACATGTTATGGAGGCAATGAAAAACACACAGAATTGACTGTATCAACGCAGGAGTTCACCATGCATAAGCGGTTCACATTTTTTTTAGATCTCTTCCTGTTTCTTGGACTGGCATCCCTTTTCTTGCCCACTCCATCCCAAGCGCAGGTTGTGAAGGCCGTGGTCTACCCTGACACTGCGCAGTTGACCGAAATGATCCAAAAGGAAATCAATAACGGACGGTTTTTCTTCACCCTGCCCTTCCAGGCCGATCCTCAAAGCCTTTCCCTGAAACTGATTACCCCCAACATCCAGGTGGCCGATATAACGACTCTTCTGGCTCCTGCCGAGCCGAATCAGGCCGTCAAAGAACTCAAGCACCAAATCCGGCTCAAACAAATGGAGTTCAACAAGACTTCGGCGCTTGTTTCGGCACAAAATGCCCAAATGGAATTCTGGAAAAGCATACGTATGGACCAGGAACCCACCGCACAAACAGCCAAACATGTGGCTGCTCAAATGGGCGCCAGCCTGAGCGAAGTCATGGAGCAGGCCCTGGTTGCCCAGGAAACATATCAGACCGTAGAAAAAGAACTCAATGACCTGAAACATCGGCTTGACGAATTTTCTGGCCAAAAGGCTCAAGTGTGGCTTGTTACAGTTGCGGTGGATGGCAACGCGACCGGCCAGATAACAGCCCGGATATCATACAGATTGAAGGGGTGCGGATGGGAACCTGTTTATCGTGTGGACGCCACGCCAGACAAAAAGAAGGTAGCCCTGGTCTTCGACGCAATGGTGTGGCAAAGCACAGGAAAAGTTTGGAATGCCCCTCTCAGCCTGGCCACACTGCCTCCTCACCAGCAGATGACACCGCCCACATTGCCCGCCTGGATCATAACACCTCGGCCTGATGAAAAAACCTATCAAGATGCGGCTCCTCGAATGGCCATGATGAAAGAGGCCGAGCCCATGTTGGAAAAAAGCAATCTCGTGGCGGGAGGTGGCCCGGTCAAACAACGGCAGTCAACTTTTGCGTCCTGGGATTTGGGGGAACGGAAGATCATGCCTGGCCCAAAACAACGCGTGCGTATTGCCGACGTGGATATGCAGTCCGATTTCACATATCTGCTGCGTCCCTCATTGAGCGGCAAGTCGTTTCTCTCCGCAAATGTGGAGACCGCGGAACCTTTGGATATGCCGTCGGGCACAGCCCTGATCATGTTGGACGGAGCAGTTGTTGCCAAAAAGCCCTTCACCTTCCAAGGAAAAAAGCAGGAGCTGTTTTTTGGCAATGATCCGCAAGTGACAGTCATGTCTCGTATTTTGGAAAAAAAGTCCGGAAGTTCGGGAATGTTCTCCTCCAAGCAAACCTATGTCTGGAAATGGGAAATAACCGTTACCAACGACAAAACACTTCCGGCCAAGATAACTCTCGAAGAGCCCATGCCTCGTCCCGGCGACGAAAAAATCACGCTGAAATCAACATTCAGCACTCCACCCACTCGCGAAGAAGACGACAAGTACGTATGGGATATGGACATTCCCGCAGGGAGCAAGCAAATCATAACCTGGAGCGTTTCCTTGGAAGCTCCTGATGACATGTCGCTGAACAAGGGGTGGAGATAATCCACCCCTGCACAGCTTGATTAACGAAAAGGCCCTCCTTGATTCCGCAAGGCGGGCCTCTTTGTCATAAAACTTCCGGGTTAAGGCAGGTCGGCGGTTTGCGGCCTTCCAACATGGCCATGACATTCTCAGCTGCCAGAACGGCCATGTCGTTACGCGCCTTAGTGGTTGCCGACCCGATATGAGTGGTGATCACGACATTGTCCAGCTCGACCAATCCGGCTGCCATCGCGGGCTCTGATTCATAGACATCCAAACCTGCTCCGGCGATTTCCCCGGAACGTAACGCCTGCACCAACGCGGCTTCGTCAATGATCGGCCCACGCCCGGTATTCACCAAAATAGCATTGGACTTCATCCGTGCAAAAGCGGGGGCACTGAAAAGATGGCGGGTACCGGGATTAAGCGGTGCATGGATACTTATGAAATCTGCCTGTTGCAGAAGCTCTTCAAAGGGGACCAGCCTTGCGCCTACTTCTTTTTCCAGCCGCTCATTGATTCTTCCCGATCCCGTTGTGTACACGACCTGCATGCCGAAACCTTTGGACATGCGGCCCATGGCTTCTCCAATCCGGCCAGCGCCCACAACCCCCAAAATCTTACCGCTGACCTGATGCCCAAGGTACTGCCGGGGCTGCCACCCCGACCATCCACCGGAACGCATTTCCCGGTCAGACGGGACGACATGCCGAGCCACTGCAAACAGAAGCGCCCAAGCCAATTCCGCCGTCGCAACCGTCAGAACGTCAGGTGTGTTGGACACCGGTATTTTACGCCGGGTGGCTTCCTCCAGATCTATATTATCGAATCCCACCGCATAATTTGCATATCCACGCAACTTGGGGGCAGCCGCAAAAAAATCCGCATCAATCCGTTCACTCAAAAGGCCGATCACTCCGTCCGCATCCTTGAGCGCCTCCCAAAGCCGGTTTTTTTCCATGGGAGCATCATCACTTCCCACAACAACCTCGTACCCGCGGGAACGTAGAAGTTCCAAACCCTTTTCCGGTATGCGCCTTGTCAGTAAAATCTTGCCTTTGGACATATGACCTCCAACACGCCATACGACGCGGCCGAATGTAACGAAATTCCTCAGCCCAACTAAAAAAGGCTGATTAACATTTTGAGGGCCACCACTGCCAAAAGAAGGGAAAAGACTCTTTTGAGTTTGGGAACCGGTAAACTATGCGCCAGCCTAGCCCCCAACGGGGCGGTAAAAATCGTCAGACAGGATATTCCGATAAGCGCAGGCAAGTAAACATATCCCCAGGAATGCTGTGGAAGCCCGGTGACTCCGAGCCCGTTGACAATGTACCCGAAGGATCCAGCCAAGGCGATAGGGAGTCCAATGGCCGCCGCCGTACCAATTGCAGTATGCATGGCAACGTTGCACCAAACCATAAATGGGACAGACATGATTCCCCCGCCCACACCTACCAGGCTGGAAAAAATTCCAATTCCTGTACCCGCTCCCAAAAGCCCCACCGTACCAGGCAAATGGTGCGTGGCCTT
Organism: Desulfovibrionaceae bacterium; assembly: GCA_963665185.2. Classification (GTDB taxonomy): domain Bacteria; phylum Desulfobacterota; class Desulfovibrionia; order Desulfovibrionales; family Desulfovibrionaceae. The sequence goes on from CAXXPO010000019.1 coordinate 4,187, forward strand.
GGGCTTGGCATTCCGGAACATCGAGTAGGAAACATACATCAAAAAAAACGCAAAGAACATTTTGAGTTCACGGCCAGGTATGTACGCTGCAAGACATGACCCTAGAAAGGTTCCTGCAAGAACGCCCGGAGCCATCCCTTTGAGGATATCCCAATTAACCCCCCCTCTTTTGTGGTGGGCCCGCATGCTGGAAATCGAAGTAAAAACAATGGTTGCCAGGGAAGTCCCCAGTGCCAGATGCATACCGACATCGCTGGAAACCCCCTGCCATTGAAGGCTGAAGACCAAAATCGGTACAATGACGATGCCCCCTCCTATTCCAAGCAATCCAGCCAGGATTCCGGCAACGGCTCCCAAAGCCATATACATTGCATAAATTTCAATCACAGGATGCTCCTTTACTAAAAAAATGCACACCATGCCGACACATGAGGGTCTGAATACGTAAACGCCAAATTGGTAGTACCAATATCCGACACGTCCTGACGTAGCAAGCCCAAATTCACATTTTCATGACGCCAGCCGCTGCCACCTGCTCCAATTCTCCAAATGAACAGGACGAATTGTTGCAGCCATCTTCTCCCGAACGCAGCTGTAAGCAGCCACCCCAATATTTTCCCCCTGTAGGTCACGACCCCCATGGAATGGAGTGGATCACTATCACGAATCATCCATTGATATTTTTGACCACATAACTCGGGGAATAGTCTTGAAAAAAGAATGGAAAGAGGTGGAGCTATCCTGCTAGAAAATGTTCTGCTCGACGCTTATCAGATGGTCGTGCATGGCCTGCATGGCTGCGGAATCATCGGCCATTTCCAGGGCGGAAAAAATACGCCAATGTCCAGCAACAGATTCCTTGCTGCGCTTAATGGACAACAACCCCTGTGATCGGACGTCGGAAAACCGTTTGTTCAGTACATCCATGACTTCCTTGAACACGTGATTGCCGCTGGCAGCCGCAACCAAAGAATGAAACCGTGCGTCATGGTCTCCCTCGGCATGTCCGTCGGCGATTTCCTGTTCCTGTTCCCTAATAAGGGCTTTCAGCTGCTCAAGCTGCTCGGGAGAAATATGGCGGGCAGCCAAGGCCGCAATCTGGGGCTCGATCACTCGCCGAAATTCGAAGATGTCCTGCAACCGCTCCTGTTGCTCCTGCATCGCGTCGGCCAAGGTTGCAATAAGAGAAGCGCGGTCACGAGAGCTGATGAATGTTCCCGCCCCCTGTCTGCTGGTCAAGATACCATTCTCGCTGAGCACGCGGATGGCCTCGCGGACTGAATTGCGGGAAACATTCAAATCATCCGCCAGTTTGCGCTCTGGAGGAAGTTTGTCCCCTGGCCCAAGTCGTCCCTTTTTTATCAGCGTATTTATATAATGGACAACGTCCTGGTAAATGCGCCTTTTGTCAGTGCCTGCTCCCATAAAAATTCCATCCATCTCATCAAGGGGTGGAAATGATCAGCCATTGGAAGGTGTTGCGGCATTTCATATCAACTTTTAATTTGTACTGAAGAGTACAGATTCTCATCAACAAAGTTTCAAAACATCTTCGACACAATGTGTCATCCGACATCACAGCCACAGCCGTTATGCCGAATGACCTTGATATGACATAATTCCCGGATGCCGACATGCGACATTTCCCTGCCAAATCCGGAACGCTTGCACCCCCCGAAAGGCAATCTGGGGTCAGAACGCGTCCGGCTGTTTATACACACGGTTCCGGCCCGTATTTCAGCCGCCAACCGTTCCGCCCGATGCGAATCCGCGCTCCACAGGCTGGCCCCCAGGCCATACGGGGTATCATTGGCAAGACATATGGCCTCATCTTCATTCTCCACAATGCAGACAACGCCCACCGGGCCGAATACTTCCTCGCAAAGCACAGGCATATCCCGCGTGGCATCGGCAAGCAAAGTGGGGGCGTAAAAAAAACCGGGCATATCGAGTGGATATCCGCCAGCAAGGAGAGTAGCTCCCATGGCCATGGATTTTTCTACCTGCCCATGCACACGGTCCAAAAGATCCCGACGCGCAAGTGGAGCCAGGGTCGTGTTTTCCTGCATCGGATCGCCAGGAAGCAATTCGCGAATGCGGGCTATCATTCCTTCCATAAATTGCTCGGCCACTGCACGGTGCACAATAAACCGCTTGGCTGCAATGCAAGTCTGCCCCGCGTTTTGGTAACGCGAGGAAACCGCATGCTTGATGCTGGCGAAAATGTCCGCATCGTCGAGCACAATAAATGGATCAGAGCCCCCCAGCTCCAACACACATTTTTTGATATACTGTCCTGCCATGGCCGCCACTCTCGCCCCCGATGCATCACTCCCTGTAAAGGCAACCGCCTGCACAAGATCATGGGCAATAACCGGCTCCACAAGCTCCTTGGGCAAAAGCAACGAGGTAAACACGCCTCTGGGCAAGCCTGCCCGTTCAAAAACCGATGCAATGGCCAACGAACAACCACAAACATTGGGCGCAAGTTTGAGCAGCACCACGTTACCCGCCATCAATGCTGGAGCAGTCAGGCGGAAAACCTGCCAAAAAGGAAAATTCCAGGGCATGATGGCCAACACCGCGCCCAGCGGTTCAAAAACAGTAAGACACTGCTTTCCGTCAAGCAAACAGAACTGCGGAGCCAGCATCTCGGCCGCCTGTTGTGCGTAGTACTCACAGACATAGGCGCAGCGTTCAATTTCCGCCCTGGATTCACATAAAAGTTTGCCCATTTCCCGCGTGATGAGCTCTGCCAGGGATTCACTCTCGGAACGCAGAATTTCTGCAACCCGCAACATAAGAGCTGCCCTTTCGGTGCGCTGTGTCGTGCGCCATGAGATCCATTGCCCGGCGGCATGTTCAAGAATATTCTGGCAGTCTTCCTGGCTGAGCGGGGTGTATGTCTGGATATGCTCTTCCGTGGCCGGATTGATACTGAGCAGAGGTTCAACATTCATGCTGATTCAAAAGATCCTAGAAAGACATGGTTGTGTAGATACAATGAGCAACGACAGGGCAATAAATATACACGCGGTACGTGCGTGCCGAACCAATATACGTTTTTCGGTGATGCAGACCGAAGATGTAATCGGCGTATACGACAGGTAAGGTAGGTACCGTTTTTTCACTCATCGCACCGCCCCGCAACATTTTTGCAAGGGGCGACACGATGCGATACAGAATTCAGCTCACCTTGGAGCCATCAGTAACCTGACCTGTCGGGGTCAGCAACTGCAACCCCTGTTCGGTCTTGACGGCCAAAACCATTCCTTGCGACATATGCCCTCGGAGCTTACGGGGCCTGAGATTGGCAACCAAAACGACCTGCTTTCCTTTCAGTTCGTCAGGGCTGAAAAATTCAGCGAGTCCGGCCACAACCTGACGCGGTTGCGTTTCCCCAAGAGCGACTTTGACCAAAAGCAACCGCTCCGCATCCGGGTGCGGTTCACAAGCCACGACCGTTCCCACCCGAAGATCAAGTTTCTGAAAATCAGTGAATTCGATCAGGCCGTCAGTCTCGTCAGCCTCGGCCTGCCCTTCTTTGGCGACTTTGACCGGAGGCTTGGAAGTCTCCTCCACTGCGGGATCCTTGGGAACATCTATACGGGGAAAAAGATTGGATGCCTTGGCCAGTTCGACACCCGGCGTAAGCCGTCCCCATATTTTGATTTCCTCGGCAATGGACAGATTCTCCACGACTCCGAGCTGTTCCAGCATGGTCGCGGATGATCCCGGCATGACAGGTTGGAGACAAACCGCTACTTTATGCAGACATTCCAACACAGAATACATGACGTGGCTCAGGCGGGTCATTTCCTTGTCCTTGAAAAGAGTCCAAGGCGCACTGAAATCAATGTATTTATTCAAACCACGCACAAGTTCCCACAAAGCTTCCAAAGCTTGGGCAAAACGGGCATGTCCAAACAGGCCGACAAAATTCGCAAAAGCGTTCTCCGCCAACTCTTTCAATTCTGCATCCGGTTCAAAACATTCCGGCGTGGGCACTTTTCCACCAAAATACTTGTGAACCATGGACAAAGAACGGCTGAAGAGATTACCAAGATCGTTAGCCAAATCTGCATTGCGCCGGGCGACAAGCCCTTCCTCGGAAAAACTTGCATCGTTGCCGAAACGCATTTCTCTCAACAGGAAATAGCGGAACGTATCCAAACCGTATTTGTCAGCCATCTCCAGCGGAGCAACCACATTGCCCAGGCTCTTGGACATCTTGGTGTCCTTGATGAGCCAGTAGCCATGCACGTTCAGATTCTGATAAAGGGGAATTCCCGCGCTCATCAGCATGGTCGGCCAAAATACAGCATGCGGCTTGAGAATGTCTTTGGCCACCAAATGCTGCACAGCCGGCCAGTACCGCCTGTACTTCCCGCCTTCCGGATAATCCAGCGCGGAAATATAGTTAAGGAGCGCATCGAACCAAACATAACAAACATAGTCCTTGTCAAAGGGCAATTCAATGCCCCACGTAAGGCGTGATTTCGGCCGCGAAATGCACAAATCCTCAAGGTCGCCGGATTCCAGCAGGCTGACGACCTCTTTACGGTACCTTTCCGGACGGATAAATTCAGGATTCTCAGCAATGTGCGTGAGCAGCGCTTGCCGGTATTTGGACATGCGGAAAAAATAATTTTTTTCCGCAATATAGGTTGGAGCAACCTTGTGGTCTGGGCATAAACCGTCCACCAGGTCTTTTTCCATCAGAAAGCACTCACACCCTTTGCAGTAGAACCCCCCGTACTCGCCAAAATAAATATCGCCCTTGTCATAAACCTTTTGCAGGACACCCCGGACAACTGCCTTGTGACGTTCCTCCGTGGTGCGAATGAAGTCGCTGTTGGTGATCCCCAGCCCCGGCCATATATCACGAAAAAGGCCGCTTATCGCATCAGCATATTCCTGAGGGGTTTGTCCGGCTTTTTCCGCGGCTTCGGCAATCTTGTCGCCATGTTCGTCCGTTCCGGTAAGAAAGTACGTATCTTCCCCCATGGCCCGATGAAATCGGGCCATGCTGTCGGCAACGATGGTCGTATATGCATGTCCCAAGTGGGGTTTGGCATTAACGTAATAAATGGGGGTAGTAATATAGAAAGATCGCACTCTATCTGCTCCGTAAGCTCATAATTTTCGTATCGTGATAACAGTCCATTTTTTCGACAGCCTGTGTGGACCTACGCGGCCAACGGACTCTTTAGCCTGTTGAGCATGACGACGAATCCGCAAGGGATGCCAGAACCATAACCTTTATTTGCCTTGGTCTGTTTTTACAGCCCGGGGAGGGGCCGATCTGGATTTTTTCCTGCCAATTCCGCCCTGGCTACCGCCATTCGCTCCAGATACTTTCTGTCCTGGACGCGCTTTGGACGGTCTGGACTGCCCTGGTTTGCTCGGCCCGGGTTTATTTTTTTCAGAACCGGGGGCTGCTCCCGAGGTGGAGTTGCCCGATACAGGATTATCTGACGATTTGGAACCCCGCCCACGCCGACGCGAAGAACCACGTCGGGAATGTCCTCCACGCGACTTTCCCCGTGTCTTCGAAGAGGCTTGCTCTTCAGCGTGTTCCTTGGAGGCCGCGTTATCGGACACTACATCATCTTTGGATGCCGGATGTTCCCGCAGGGGCATGGCCTTGTCTTGAACTGCGGAGTCGCCAGGGACACCTTTTTTTTCGGGTAAAGCAGGTTCAGTTTTGCCGCCAGAATGGCTTTCCCCTTTATGAGGGGTGGAATGATCACGCACAGGCGATCTGGACAAATTCTTCTCCTGCACGACTTCCAGCGATGCAGGCAGAATACCCGCCTGCAAATCTGCCCAGTCGTCCACACATACTTCGCGCTCTTCGTTGTTTTCCGTGATCAATGTTAGTGAATTACGAAAAAAGTTGGAACGAATGACCTTGACCACTCCCAGACTGGTATCGTGGCGTTTCCCTATTTTGGGACATTTGCGCTGGAAATCTTCATAATTCTTCTGTTCAAAATTAAGGCAGCACAAAAGCCGTCCACAGATGCCGGATATTTTGGTAGGGTTGAGAAAAAGATTCTGCTCCTTGGCCATCTTGATGGTCACCGGATCAAAGGTACGCATGAATCGTCTGCAACAGCAGACTTGTCCGCAGTTGCCCACCGCGCCGATCATCTGGGTTTCGTGGCGTACGCCTATCTGCCGCAGTTCGATACGGGTACGGTATTCACGCACAAGATCCTTGACCAACTCACGAAAATCCACCCGTCCCGGCGCAGTAAAATAGAAAATCATTTTGCTGCGGTCATAAAAAATTTCCACGTCAACCAGCTTCATTTCCAGCTTGCGCGTTTCAACGCACTTACGACTGTAAACAAAGGCCTGTCGCCCGAGATCCTTGTTTTCCTCAATGATTTCAAAATCTTTTGCGTTTGCCAGACGAAAAATTGTTTTGACGCTCTCTTCGCTGACACCTTCCGGTGCGTCCGGCCGCACCACGGCCACCTTGGCTAGACCACGCCCCTGGTCGGTTTCCACGATAACGTGATCCCCCACCTCCACAACGTAAGGACCTGAATCAAAATAATATATCTGCCCGAAGTCCCTGAATTTCGCTCCAAGAATACGACTCATTCATTTTACCTTATATCCTGTGCGTCCACTTAAGGACGATTCGTGCGCCTGAAAATTATGTAACCCTAAACAACTTCCCTTTGAACATCAATTGGGGATTGGGCGAGGAGGTGCTGCATATTCACTCTTCATTCTCACTTTTATGAGGATGGCAGACTCAAACAATGCCACGTAAAAAGACTTTCCTCTTTACCCGGCGAGCGTGAAGCTGTAGCATCAATTAAATCAAGTGAGAAAAATTGCAGGTTGGGTTGCCGAACTCGAATGTACTTTGGAGAGTGCCAAGATGGCGGGAAAAATTCTCATCGTGGACGATGAGATCCACATCAGAATGCTTCTGGAACAAACCCTTGAGGACCTGGAAGATGACTACGGTGTGGAAATACTCACAGCCGCTGACGGCGAAGAAGGGATGGATATCATCCGGGAAGAACAACCTGAGGTTGTCTTCCTTGATATCATGATGCCCAAAATGAACGGCTACGAGGTTTGCCGAAATATCCAGGAATCCTCCGAGCCGAACAGTAGCAAAATAGTACTGATTACGGCCAAGGGACAGGAAGTGGACAAGAAACAAGGGCTGGAACTGGGCGCATGCATGTACCTCACCAAGCCCTTTGATCCCGATAGGGTTCTTGTTGTGGCCAAGGAATTATTGAACCTGGAATGACCTACTGGTGAACATGGAGCCGTTACACAGACTGCTCAAACCAAAACGCCTGAGCAAAATGCTGCAAGAGGCGACGAAGCTGGCTCAAGACGGGAGTGTCCTTGCCGTATTTTCGCGCAACGGTCTTCTTGCCTACGCAGGACCGCATCCTCCCTCCCCCGTCCTTTCCGATTGTCCGGCGCACACTTTGTTGCATCCACTCGTGCTGCAAGGCATGCAACTCGGGACTTTGGCTCTTATACCAAATGCCGACAGCACCCCGAAGAACCACCCCCCGCTCCTCAATCTTTTAGGCAACACACTCCAGGAACTGCTGCAAAGCGAACATGCCCGCCGTTGCGTTGCAGCCGAGACCCTGGACAAATATCGCGAGCTTGAACTCCTTTATAATGCAACGACCAGCCTTAACAGTTCCTTGAGGCTTCGCGAGGTTTGTTCTTCCCTGCTGACTGAAATAGCCCGGGCAATACCAGCCGCGGAAATGGGCATGGTTTTCAGCAAGGCAACAGAATTCAACGACCGCTACGAACTGCGTTCTTTCGGACCAACGGAGAATTGTAGATTCAGCCGCCTGCGTTCCAGCCGCCTGCTCAACGATATCTGCAACAGAAACAAAGGAGAAATACTCAACGACTTGGATAGCGACCCACGCTGGGACAATGTCGTTCCCGCTGTCAAATCCCTGCTCATCGTTCCCCTGTCAGCCCCCAACCTGCAAGTGGGGACGCTTGCCCTTGGATCAAGCCGGGCCTCCGCATTTCAAGCGCCGCATCTCAAGCGGGTATCGATTCTCGCATCCATTGCCGCCACCGCCATGGGCAATGCCCACCATTTTGAAGAAGTCCGCCAGTTAATGGATGCTTTGCTGCAAGCCCTGGCCGAGGCCATTGACACACGGGACCCCATGACCGCCGGCCATTCCCAGCGCGTGGCATGTCTCTCCGTTGCCCTGGCGGACAAGGTGAATGCGGACGAACGTTTCTTCCCTGGGGTAAACTTCAGTGAAAAGGAACTGCATGAAATTTTTTATGCCGGACTCTTGCACGACATTGGAAAAATAGGTGTAAAGGAGCAGGTTCTGACCAAAGTCACGCGACTGCCGGAAAACCATATGGATGTTATTGGTATGCGCCTGGCACTTGTCGGAAAGGAATTGGGGATAGACTGGAAGCAGGACATTGCGCAGCTTGAAAAAATCAACCGTTCGTCCAAACTGTCAGACCAGGATGTTGCCTTTATCCACAAGATCAACGACCTGTATTATCCGGTCAACGGCACGGGAAGTTCCCTGCTGACCCCCCACGAACTATACTGCCTGCTGATTCCCGAAGGCAATCTTACTCCCGAAGAAAGAAAGGAAATAGAACGCCATCCCCACGAAAGCTACCGTATCCTCCAACACATCCCGTTTACCAGTGATTTTACGAATCTTCTGACGTTTATCCATCAGCACCACGAAAGACTTGACGGATCCGGCTACCCGGCGGGGATCAAAGGAGAGGAAATACTGCTCCAGTCCCGTATCCTGTCCATTACGGATGTCTACGACGCCATCACCCAGGAACGCCACTACAAACCCGCTCTTTCCCGCAGCAGAGCCTTGGAAATTCTCCGTTGTGAGGCGCGCCGCAACAAGCTCGACGAACGGCTGGTCATTATTTTCATGGAAGATATCGACTCAATAGAAGCCGAAGCTGCCGCCATAAACAGTTTCGGAGAAAAACCGTCTCAAAAACAACATGAGGCTTTGTTCGAAAATATTCTGGACAATCTGTCCGCCTCCCGCGGCGTCCAATAAATCTACCGATAAAAAAAATCACCCTCTGGAGCCCTTTCCATGTCCTTGACAGTACACATTCTTGCCGACAACAATGCGTTGCCCGGTTTCGCCGCTCAATGGGGCTTTTCCTGTCTTCTGAAAACAGATGTTGATTCGTGGCTTCTGGATACCGGCCGGAACAACATCTTCATGCAAAATGCCAAGCTGATGAATCTTGCTCCGCACAAAGCGAAAGGCGTGTTCCTCAGCCACACACATCATGACCACACCCGTGGTCTGCCCGCATTGCTCAAGGCCGGTTTTTCAGGCCGGATCGTCGGCCACCCAAGGGTCTTCCGTGAAACAACGACTCCCGGCACTCCTGCCGCGGGTCCTGGCCTCATGGAAGAGGACCTGCCCGAAGGAATGTTCCTGCCCGTCGCCTCCCACCAGGTCTTTCCAGGAAACCTCACATTCATTACGGAAATCGACAGGATACCTGGAAACCATCAATCCATTGCCGGATTCAGCCTGGACAAGGCCGGAACCATCCCCGACACAATGCCTGACGACGCCTTTGTGCTCTACGAGTCATCACAGGGACCGATACTGCTTTTCGGCTGTTGCCACAGCGGCATCGCCAACAGTCTGGCCTGCCTGCGCCAACGCTTCGGTTTGACCAGGGTCCACAGCGTACTGGGAGGAATGCACCTGCATGATGCGCCTTTCAAGGTACTCCAACAGACAGCGCGGGTGTTCAATGAATTCAGCGTACAGAATATTTATCCGGGACACTGCACCGGGAATGATGCCGCCAGCCGGCTTGTCGATCTCTGCAACGCCAGGATCACGCCCCTGGCTGCGGGCATGTCGCTTGTTTTCGATTGATTGATCACGCCTTGAGGTCGTCCATATCCTGACTGCGGCCAATGAGAACCAGCACGTCCCCTGCTGTCAATGGTATCCGCGCTTCAGGAATAAAAATATACTCGCTTTCCCCATTACGGCGGGTGGCAATGACCTGCACTTTTTTCGCATTGGGCAGATTCAGCTCCACAAGACTTTTCCCTGCCCATAAATCCACTACGAATTCACGCACGGCAATGTCGTGCCCCACGGGAAGATACGCAACCAACCCCGGAACCGCCAGCTTGTGCGCCAGTTGCCGGGCGGCGAAATCCTCAGGAAACACCACTTCATCCGCACCGACCTTGATCAGCAGTTTTTCATGATCCCGGCTGATGGCCTTGACCCACACGCTCTGCGTTCCCAATTCCTTGAGATACATTGCGATCATGGTGCTGGCTTCAATGGATCGCCCCACACTCACAACAACATGGCGCATCTCGCCGAAGCCCAATTGTTCCAATACCTTGCGATCCATGGCATCGCCCTGGTAGACTTGGGCAAGCACTCCCTTGGCCTTGTCCACATTGTCTTCATTGCGGTCCAGTCCCATGACGTCGCCATGAAATTCGGCCAAGGCCGCACCAAAGGCGAATCCGAACTTCCCAAGGCCAATGACGCCCACGCCATATTTTTTTTGTATCATAACTCTTTCGCACCTCAAGATGCTGAATGTCCGCCCAGGTCAGCCGATCAGCATGTTTTCTTCAGGCCAACGATAATGAGGCTTTTCATGCAGTGTCTGCAACACACCCAGAAAAAAAACAGGACCGAGCCGCCCCACAAACATAAGCAGGGCAATCACAACCTTGCCAGCAGCACTCAATTCCGGGGTCAAACCGGTAGACAGTCCCACCGTGGCAAAAGCGGAAACAGACTCGAAAAGAATTTCCAGAAACTGCCCACGTGTCAAAGGATGAGGCACATCCCCCCCCTCAGTGAACGTAAGAACCAATGTTGCCAAGGTTACAATAAGAAATGCAAATAATACCAAGGTAAAGGCCTTGCTCAACGTAGTATTATCCAAAGCCCGTCCCTCCACCACACTCTGCTCGCGCCCCCGAACCTGAGCCAAGGCAAAAGCGATCAGCGCCCGAAAGGTGGTGGTTTTCACTCCGCCGGCACAACTTCCAGGAGAACCTCCGATAAGCATGAGTGCCATCATGGCAACCAGAGAAAGATTGGTCATGCTGCCGATATCCAATGTGTTGAACCCGGCGGTACGACAGGTCACGGACTGAAACAGGGCACTCAAAACAGCCTCGCCCCACTGCATGGGCTGCCGAAATCCCACAAACTCGGAAAAAAACAAAATCGCAGTTCCCCCCAACACAAGCCATAGGCTGGTTCGCAATACAACCCTGGAATACCAACTCAACCGGGCGGTCGTCCTCCTTCCAGCTTTTTTTTTCAATTTTCCCAGGCCCACATGTTCCAACTCAACAAGGACTGAGAAGCCAATGCCTCCGGCAACAATGAGCACCATAAAAACTATATTGACCCACAGGTTTCCGCGCCATGCGCTCAGACTGTCAGGAAACAGGGAAAACCCGGCATTGCAAAATGCGGAAACAGAATGAAACAAGGAACCGAACCATGAAAAACCGTCGGGGTCGAACAAGCGCAGCAACATCATGCCGCCGCCTTCGATGGCACAAGTCCACAACAGCAGACGCAGCAAAAACCGCCCCAACTTGAAAGACGGGTCATGCAGAAGACTTTGCCCCACGGCCACGCGGTCGGCCAAGCTCACCCGCTGACGCCACAGGTAAAAAACGAGGCTTGCGTAGGTCATCACCCCCAATCCGCCAAGCTGGATAAGGCAGAGTATAACGCCCTGCCCGAAAGACGTGAAGTGTGTGCCAGTATCCACCACCACCAGCCCGGTCACGCATGCAGCCGAAGTGGCCGTGAACACAGCATCTATCCAGGCAATCTCCCGCCCGACAAGGCTCGCGGGGTGGTGCAAGAGCACCGTCCCGCCCGCAATGGTCAAAATAAAATAATATAATGGATAAGCCAGGGGCGTTCCCAGAATTCCAGCAAGGGCTTCAGTCGCTTTTTCAAAAACACGCATGGCCCCTACTCCACTGACGCAGGCATCGCGACCAGGCCTGCAAAAAAATCCGTCACACGCTGACAAATCTTATCCCTTGTTTCCCGGTGCGTTGTCAGCACATGGTGGCTGGTGACATTTTCCTGGATATGCAACATGCGCAACTCTTTGTTGACTGAAGAAATCCCATTGTAAATTTCGTATGCATTGGCCGCGTCTATGGTTCGATCCCGTTCGTCGTGCATAATCAACGTCGGGCAGTTTATCCGCCCGAGACGTGAACGAACGTCACCCAGCGAAGTCATGAAACTACTCAAGGCATTGAGCGGCATGGCCGTATCATATCCTTGCCAGGGTTGAATTTCTCGGGATTTTGCACTTGCCGGAGAGACCGGCCAGATAGGACGAACCAAACGCAGCAAGGGGGCCAAAGGCAATCTCCAGTCAGCCATGGCCGGAGGAAACAGACGGTAAATGAACACCGGCGTGGCCAGTACGGCAATACCATCCGGCGTGTGCTCCTGGGCTAAGCGCAACGTCAGGCTGCCCCCCATGGACAATCCCGCCACGAAAACAGTGTCCGCACTGCGACGCAACTTCAGGTAGGCCTGTTCAGCCGCATCGTACCACAAGGAAAAACCGGTCGTATCCATTTCATGCACAGTGGTTCCGTGTCCCGGCAACAGCGGAATGGTCACTTGAAATCCTGCACGTTCCAGGGCCTGGCCCAGCGATTCCATCTCAAAGGGCGTTCCAGTAAAACCGTGCAATAAAAGACAGGCGCTGTTCATGGGCATGCTTTTACTCTCTTGCCGCGCGGCAGGCAAACCGCAAATGCGGGAGAAATGCGGCAGAGCCGCTTTTCATTTCATCGCGCTTGCCGTAAACGTGAAAAACACTGCGAACGCCATTGAAACAAGGAAAATTCATGCTCCATTGCGACAGACTCATCCGGGCAGGACACTGCCTCACACAAAATGATCGCCGGGACGTCATAGAAGACGCCGGACTCGTTATAAGCGGCCACGACATCATGGACGTTGGTCCCTGGAAAAACATTTCCACCAAATGGATCGGAAGGGAATTCAGGGATCTGGGTCACTGCATTGTCATGCCCGGCCTCATCAACGCCCATTGCCATGCGTCCATGAGCGTATTCCGGGGGTTGGCAGATGATCTTGAACTCATGGACTGGCTCTCAAACCACATCTGGCCAGTGGAGAAAAAATTGACTCCACATGTCGTATATACGGGAGCCAAACTGTCCTGTGCGGAAATGGCCCGCTCAGGCACAACCACCTTCAGTGACATGTACCTTTATCAACGCAAGGTTTGTGAAGCCGTCGACATGGTGGGCCTGCGTGGCATGCTCTCCGAGGGAGTCATCCAGTGTCCCACTCTCACGTATGATTCCATGGACGAAGGCTGGACTCTCATCCGCCGACTGCACCAGGATTATAGTGCCCACCCCCGCATTCAAACGCCCATCATGGCCCACGCCGTATACACGACAGAACCGGACATGTTGGTGGCGAGCTACCGCCTGGCCGAAGAATTCGGTTGTAAATGGATGATTCATGCTGCGGAATCGCAAAGCGAGACAGCCTTGTGTCTGGATAAATTCGGCAAGCGTCCCATTGAACACCTGGACTCCTTGGGCCTGCTCGGTCCGCAGACAGTTCTATTCCACTGCGTGAACGTTACGGACAAGGAAATCGACCGACTTGCCGAAAGCGGTACAAGCGTTGTGCACTGCCCGGAAAGCAACATGAAATTGGGAAATGGCTGCGCGCCGGTGCAAAAACTTCTGGACGCCGGTGTCTGCGTGGCTCTTGGCACGGACGGGCCTGCCAGCAACAACGATCTTAACATGTTCCGGGAAATGGCCAGTGCGGCGCTGCTGCAGAAAGGGTTCACGGGCAATCCCAGGGCCTTGCCGGCCCAGGAAGTGCTGGACATGGCAACTCTTTCTGGAGCCAAGGCGTTGGGGCTAAAAAAAATCGGCTGTATTGCCCCCGGATACAAGGCGGACATCATCGCCCTGGATGCGGAAGCTCCACATCTCATGCCCATGTATTCGCCAGTCTCGCATATCGTCTACGCCGCCAGTGGCATGGAGATCTGCTTGTGCATGGTGGACGGCGGCATAATTTACGACCATGGCGCCTTTCTCACCTTTGACAAACACGGGCTGTACCAGGAAATCCGAGCAGTACGAAACTGGATTCTGGACAACCTGTCCGAAGAACGATAGATGGCTTGACACAAGGCAGGATGAAGCTTTCAGCGCCATGCCTCGCGGGTGTGAATCCATTTCTCGTCAATTTTATCACCCGCTTTGACTTGACAGGACCGTTTTATTCCATAATAAAACCTCGTTTTCACCTACCGATTGTCATTGAAGCTGCGCACCGCGCGGCAGGGAGGATTTGAAATATGGCCAAAAAGAAAGTCGCCGCTCTCGACGGTGCCACCATGACCGCCGAAGGTCTGCTTTACAAAGGCTTCATTGTCGAACCCATCGTTGAAAAATGTGACGGTTGTGACCGCGCAGTTGAGTTCGAAAACGCCAAGTATTGCCCCAGTTACGCCCAGCCCAGCAGAAAATGGTCGAGTGGGGTTTGTAACTTTGCAACGCACATCCGCGCAGAGGTATCAAAGGACGGCGCCGTCAAGATCAACCCCCTCAAGGCTTCCAAACGCGCCGCTCGGGGACGCTAGCCCCAAAGCAACAAGCCACGCCGTTTTTTCAGCATGGCTTTGGGAATTTTGTCCGTCGGACCACGTTCCCGCTTCGTAACGTCGGCAATCTCGGCGTCACAAAGGATTTGCCTGCGTTTTCCCTTTTCCATAACACCGGAACATGTCTCATGTTCCGGTGTTTATTCCGTGGTGCTTTTACAAGGAAATTGCCATGCGCGATGCCATTCGTCAGTACATACAGGGACAACGGGAAACCATTGTCGCCCTGCAACGCGAACTGGTCAGCCGCAACGCGGTAGGACCGGAGAGTTGTGGCCCCGGAGAATCGGAAAAGGCGGAATTCCTCTTTTCCTATCTGGAGAAGCTGAATATCTCCGACATACGACGCATGAACGCACCAGACCCCCGAGTTCCCTCGGGCGTACGCCCCAATCTGGCAGCCGTTATTCCAGGAAAAAACACGAGCATGACCTTGTGGACCGTCGGCCACATGGATGTTGTCCCTGTCGGCGACCTGAATCTATGGTCTGGAGATCCTTTCACCCTGCGTGTGGACGGCGACACCCTGATCGGGCGCGGTGTTGAAGACAACCACCAGGGCATCGTCTCTTCCCTGCTTCTGGCCGGAGCACTGCGTGACCTCGAAATCGTGCCCCCCATAAATTTCGGAATGCTGTTCGTGGCGGATGAAGAGACGGGCAATACATATGGCATAAAACATATTCTGGAGTATCATGCCGACCTCTTCGAGCAGGACGACCTGTTTCTTGTGCCTGATTCCGGCACACCTGAGGGCGATGAAGTGGAAATTGCGGAAAAAAGCATGCTCTGGGCCCGCATCATAGTAAATGGCCGCCAATGCCATGCCTCCCGTCCAGAACAGGGAAACAACTCCCTGCTGGCCGCTTCCGATCTGATCCTGGGGCTTCGCTCTCTGTACGAACGATTTGATGCGCGCAATATGTTGTTTACACCGCCGTATTCCACATTCGAGGCAACAAAAAAGGAAGCCAACGTGGAAAACATCAATACCATTCCAGGGCGCGATGTTTTCTATCTGGACTGCCGCATCCTCCCTCAATATGAAGTGGACGATGTGTTGAGCGCGATAATGGACTCGGCGCTTGTCGTACGTGACCGATACGGAGTGTCCATTGATGTGGAAACCGTTCAACGGGACCAGGGTGCGCATCCCACTTCCGAAGACAGTCCCGTGGTTGCGAGGTTGCAGGCAGCCATTCGTGAACACCTTTGTGTTGAACCCCATCTCGTAGGTATCGGGGGCGGCACCGTAGCCAACCTTTTACGGCAGCGAGGCTACCAAGCCGTGGTCTGGTCACGCATTATGCACAATGCCCACCAGCCCGACGAAAAGGGGTCCATAAATTTCACCCTTGGCGACGCGCAGATTTTTGCATCCATTCTTTTTGCCTGAGCCGGAGGGGCGCATGAAGCCCACGCCACCCAAAGTATTCGAGGCCATCATCGTGGGAGCCGGCCATGCCGGCTGTGAAGCGGCTATGGCCTGTGCCCGCCTGGGATTGTCCAGCCTTTTGCTGACCATCAACGTGGACCATATAGGACATTTGTCCTGTAATCCCGCCATCGGCGGACTGGCCAAAGGGCATATGGTCCGCGAAATCGACGCCATGGGCGGTTACATGGGGTTGTGGGCCGATGAGGCTGGCATCCAATTCCGCACCCTGAACACCCGCAAGGGGCCGGCTGTGCAGGCCACTCGTGCCCAGATGGACCGCATCCGCTACATGGCGGCTGTAAAACGGGATGTCTTTGCTCAGGAAAATCTCTGGGTCCGCCAGGACATGGCTCAATCCATACTGGTGGATAACGGACGTGCCGTAGGCGTTACAACGCAATTGGGAGAAAATTTTCGGGCGCGTGCCGTCCTGCTGACCACCGGAACCTTCATGCGCGGTCTGCTTCACATCGGACTGAACAATTTTCCAGGTGGCAGGATGGGCGATCCCGCATCCATGGGATTGTCCGCTAGTCTTGAAAACATCGGCCTGGAACTGGGACGGCTCAAAACCGGAACAACCCCGCGCCTGTTGGCTGCCAGCATTGATTTTTCCGCACTGGAGGAACAACCGGGCGATACTCCTCCCCCGCAGTTCAGTTTCCGCAGCAAAGCCAATACCCTGCCCCAATTGCCCTGCCACCTGACCTGGACAAATGAACAGACACATGCGGTGATACGCGAGGGATTTGAACGTTCCCCCATGTTCACGGGCGTCATCAAGGGAACAGGGGCGCGCTATTGCCCGTCCATTGAAGATAAGGTGGCCCGTTTTCCGGAAAAGGATCGGCACCAGATATTCCTGGAACCAGAAGGATTGGACAGCCCGGAAATCTATCCAAACGGCATTCCCACAAGCCTGCCCCTGGACATTCAAAAGCGCCTCCTGGCAACGGTTCCTGGTCTGGAAAACGCCCAGATCGTCCGGCCGGGATACGCCATTGAATACGATTTCATACCCCCGACACAACTGCTCCCAACCCTGGAAACAAAACGACTTCCCGGCTTGTACTGTGCCGGACAGATCAACGGCACGTCCGGATACGAAGAGGCCGCGGCCCAAGGATTGTGGGCGGCCTGCAATATGGCCTGTGCCCTTC
Source organism: Desulfovibrionaceae bacterium (assembly GCA_963665185.2). Classification (GTDB taxonomy): domain Bacteria; phylum Desulfobacterota; class Desulfovibrionia; order Desulfovibrionales; family Desulfovibrionaceae. The sequence continues at coordinate 21,533 of CAXXPO010000019.1, forward strand.
GTGGCGACAAACCATTTCTGCTTTCCCGCGACCAAGCCTACATGGCAGTCCTGGTGGATGACCTGGTGACGAAGGGAACCCTTGAACCATACCGCATGTTCACCTCCCGTGCCGAACACCGCCTGCTGTTGCGCGAAGGCAATGCCGACATGCGACTGACGCCTCGGGCTCGTGAGCTTGGGCTTGTCGGCGACGAACAATGGAGCCATTTTTCCGACAAACGCGCCCGGTTGGACGCTCTCCTTGAACTTCTTGAGCAGACCATGGTCCGTCCCGACATTGACACCTGCGAAAAGCTGACAACCATGGGAGCGACCCCGCCAGCCAAATCCGTGTCGCTGTCCGCGATTCTACGCCAGCCCGCACTGGATATCGACGCATTGGCCGTGCTCCAGCCCGCGATCAAAGCCTTCAGCGAACCGATTCGGCGCGAAGCCGAAACAGAGGCAAAATACGCAGGATACCTCAAACGGCAACAGGAATTGGTTCTACGCTCCAAAACGCTGGAATCCACCTGTTTGCCAACCGACTTGGAGTATTCCAAAGTTGCAGGTCTTTCCCGCGAAGTCGTGGAAAAACTGAACACCATCCGCCCGCTGACACTGGGGCAAGCTGGACGCATCTCAGGCATCACCCCCGCCGCACTAACCTGCCTTGAGATTCATTTGAAAAAAATAAGTTCCTCCAGCCAAAATCGACAGGAACTTTTTTCATAAAAACCGCATTCACCCCGGCCAAACTCGGGCTTCCCCCTTTCTGTTCCGGTAAAAAACCGTTACAGGAATAACATGGACTCCGCTTCACAACCCAATACGGTCGCCCCGGCCCCCAAAAATCATGTTCCGTTCCTCCTCGGCCCGGTCCAGGGGTTGGGAGCCTTTGCCTTGCAGCGGTTCGATACTTTTTTAGCCATGGCGATCATATTCATCGTCAGTCTGCGACAGCTGCTGAACCTTTCCATTTTCAATCCAGCCGTGCGGGGAGTCTTCCTGCGTCAGTTCACGATGACCGCCTTACATGCCTTACCCGCCATTATACTGGTGGGACTCATTGTGGGCATTATCACGGTCCATGCCATTCTCAGCCTCATCCTGGATTTCATAGGAGCATATGACACCTTGGGCATGTGGCTCTCCCGCATCATGCTGGAAGAGGTCGCTCCCATGTTTACCGTGCTCATCATCCTCCTGCGCAGCGGCACGGCCACCATCACCGACATCGGTTTGATGAAGATATACAATGAACTTGAAACATTGCGGATATTCGGCATTCGTCTGGACAGGTATATCTACCTGCCCCGTCTTGTTGCCTTTGGTCTTGCCGGCCCCTGTCTGACGTTCATTTTCAGCATGGTCGCCCTGGTGGGTGGATTTCTTTTGGTGGGATATTTTCACAATATCACTTTCGATCGCTATGTGGACCTGCTCAATGCCGGTATTGTTCCCCGCCACATCGTTGTTTCCTTTCTCAAACCTTTGCTCATGTCCGTGTCCGTGGCCATGGTTTCCATCCAACGGGGAATTTCCGTTAACAGGACCATCTCCGCCATCCCCAAAGCCCTTTCCGGTGGCATGATGCTGTCCGTGGGGATCATTATCCTCATAGAAATCTGCTTCGGCATGTTCCTGTCCATATGAGCATGAATCTTCCATACTGGCTCAATCTGCGAAACAACCTGCTTCTGCTGGCGCATGACCGTTCGGAGATGTCCGCCTTTCTCCAGCTTGTCGCCCAGTTCCACCACCAGATAGGCATGGCCAGCGATTCCTTTCCCCTTCTGGCCAGTTTGTCCGTGCAGGAAAATGTCACCCTGATGAGCATGTACCACCAAAAATTATCCGCCAACAAGGCCTTCAAAGTTATGGAGGACGACATCAACGCCCTGGACATGCAGGACAAGCTCCATCTGCGCAAGGAGCACCTGCGCCGCGAGGACATTCTTAAGACATATGTTTTGCGATGTGTGGCCAAAAACAATATCATAATCCTGTTGGATACGCCACGCCTGACGGACCTGACCCTGGTATCGCAAAGCCTTGAGTCCATCCGGAAAAAAATCAGGTTATGGGTTCTATGCCTTAAGGACGATGCCGCAACGTACGGGAATCTTGATCTTCGAACCATCATCATTGGCGGCTGACACACATGCTTTCAGAAACAACAAAACTCGAAATCAAGGTGGGGAGTTTTCTCATCGGGGTCCTGCTGCTGGCAGTGTCACTGCTCGTGTATATCGGCATACAAAAAAACCTTTTTGCCGAACGCGCCGCATACTACGTCGTCAGCAAAACCGGAGAAGGGATCGAGCCCGGCATCGGCGTCAAACTCAAGGGATTCAAAATAGGGCATGTCCGCACCGTGGTTCTTGAAGATATAGACACGGTTCGCTCTGAAATCGAAATTCTCAAGCAATACATGAAGTGGTTCAAACGCAACTGCAAAATTTCCTTGGAGCGCCCAATCATCGGTGGTGCGTTCTTCAAACTGACTCCAGGTCCTCAAGATTCTCCGGTGCTGTCTCCCGGTTCCGTCATCGCGCTTGAGGACTCCGCCAACATTCAGGAAGAATTGCAGAAGCAGGCCAAGTCGATGTTGACCGAGGTCCAACAGGTGGTGACCAACGCTCGCATCATTTCCGCCCGCATCGCCGACGAAAACGGTCCGGTGCAAAGCATACTCAGAAATGTGGAAGACATCAGCACCCGGCTCGCTTCCAGAGAAGGCGTGTTGACCTACCTCACGACTCCCGAACCCGCACAACGTATCGACAGCATCCTGGCCAACACGGAAAAAACCACTGCCGGCCTCAGTACCATGATTCACAATGTCGACACCCGCATTGTCGGGCTGGAACCGATACAGCAGGAAATTCACAAACTCTTGGTCGATGTGCGCACCCTTGTCCGCGAATACCACGGACTCAGAGAATCTTTTGATCCCATTATCGCCAATGTGGACACCATCACCAGTGAAGTTCGCGATGCCTCCCAAAACCTGACCGGGCTGCGTTCCCAAGGAGAATATTCCCTGCGGCTGGGTACGGAACTCATGCAGCGCCTCAAGGAAACCTGGCCATTCGCCCGAGGCGCGGACATGCAGGCGCCTCCCATGCACCCGCTGCCCTAATAAGGAAGACACATGCTTCGAACGTTGCCTTTCAAATCCTTTATGATATCCCTGCTGATAGGGCTGACCATGGGGATGCCCTTCCTGAGCGGCTGCACCGGTAAGGGAAAAGACACTGTCTACCCTCCCCCTGAAAATCTGGCACTGGCCCCTGTTCAACGTCAGGAATTCGTGGATGCCTTTTTGCAAGGACGTTGGTGTCAAGCGGAATCGCTCATGAAGCAAAGCCTGGAAAACTACCTGCGCCAGGATGACTTTTGTCGGGCCGCTTACAACTTCTATCTGATGTACAAAATAAAAAGCTACATCGCCATCGACGCTCCCCATGAACTCCAGGAAGCTGAACGGCTTGCATCACTGTCCGGAAACTGCATATCCGTCCCCTCTTCCGAAAATCCCAATCCGGCCACCCCAAAAGATACTCAATACTCCAAGCTTTTGAACTTGGACCGGCTTCAGGAATTGCGCGCACTGCTGCAAAAAGACAAGGATCCACTCTACGCCTCGGTTTATTCCAGAAAAATAGCACTCAGGGCGCAAGCTCTGAAACAAACCGACATGGCGACACAAGCCCTGGAATTTGCCCGACAAATTGATTCACGACAAGGCTGGGTAGTCTTTCTTATTGAAGATTGGAAAATGCAAGCCGGATTGTCCACCAATCCCGGCACACGAGCAAAGATAAAAAACCGCATTGAAATTCTAGAAAAACTCATCCATCCTTGCGCCCATTGATAACTGGGGCTATCTCTTGGCTGGCAGTTGAGCACAGCCTGGGCATGGGAAAAAGCCAACACCTTTTTAAGTAAAAACAATCACATTCCAAAGGGATAAATTTTGGACAGACAATTTCTAGAAACATTCAAAAACTCTTTTTTCGATTTTTCGCTCTCATCGGAGGCAGTGTTCTTTTTGCTTTGTCTGCTGTTGTTTCTTATTACGGCCGCCGGTGCCGGTATCCTCTTCAACAGATATTTCGGACGCCGTGAGAACGCCCTCCCATCCAACTGGATTGTTGCTCCCCCGCGCATAACGGAAGTTCTGCGGAATGGCCTGGAGGAAAGATCCAAACTCGAGCTTCGGTTTTCTCATGAGGATCCCGCAAACGGACGTTTCGTGTCCGGTGCTTTCGTGGAAATCAACAAGGACACCGTTGTCATTGAGCTATCGGATCTGGTCAATGTGTCCAACGCTTGGATTGGCAGAAAACTTGAAACTTTTTTTCGGGTGACAACGGAACGCCAAAAAAATAAAAAAGGCTCCGCAGCTAGAGGGAATTCAACATTCTTCACATTCACATCCGAAATTCTCGGAGTAAAAAAAACGTCCAAGGAATATGTTGCGGTCACCGTGGCTTTCCCCACCTCCCTGGAAGCAAAACAGAAACGAACCCATTTGCGTCTTGACCCTCCCGGTTCCCTGATCTACGGCCTGAGTGTCTGGCCGGAAACAAGGACGTCCACAGGAAAGGTCAATTCCGACATATCCACCTGGAAAGACCCGGTATTTGTTCTGGACCAGGACGTACGCGACCTGATTATTCTGCAGAATATCTCGGCAGGAGGGGTTCGCTTGGAAATCCAACCAGGATGGCAAAAAGAAGGCGCTGATATTTTCGAGATGGGCAAACGCTTCATTGTTCGCCTGGACCTGTTCAACCCGGCAGAAAACAACGTAGACCGCCATTACCTTTACACGGCGGTGCGCAACCGATTCGAGGACTTCACCACCCGCAAACTGGAAGTTGGACTCAAATTTCTGGCATCAGGTTTTCCCAGTCTCGAATCCCCGGACATATTGCGCTGGTCTGTGACAAAAGATGACAATGGCGTGGAAGCCATTGACAACTGGGTTTTCAGAAGGCACTTGGAATTGTATAGAAACACTGGCTTAAGCTGATCCCATGCTCCAGATGGAAAAGTACGATCCCGGCTATTCGGGATCCTGTTGATGGATACGTCTTTTTTGAAAGTACTGCCGCAAGGCCTTCGTTGCTCCAAATAAAAAGGGAGCCGTGAAAGTATCTGCGGTCCTGCGACGCCGATGGCATGAGCGCATCAAGCTGCATGACCGCATTCCATAAATGTTTAGACAAGGAGGTTTGTGTTGGACGACGGTGGTTCTTCCGAAGGCGGTTTTTGGCACACGTTTGCAAGCATTTTTCGCATGAAACATGGGCCAAGCCTGGAAGATTCAATTCAGGAGGCGCTTGAGGATGGAGAGGTAAAACGTGACGATGTCAACATGCTTCTCAACATTCTCAATCTTGACGATAAGTTGGTTCATGAGGTCATGGTTCCACGTACGGATATCATATGCGCGGACATTGCCGATGGAACAGATGAAGTAGTCCGGCTTATCGTGGAAATGGGCCATTCCCGCATCCCGATATATGAACATGACAAGGACAATATCATAGGCATTGTCCACGCCAAGGACCTTATCCGGTTCATGTCTCCCTCTTGTGGCGAACCACCGGAGATTCAATCCGTAATGCGCCAGCCGATGTTTATCCCGGAAAATAAAAACGTTCGGGATATGCTCCAGGAATTCCGGCGCAGCAAGATTCATCTGGCCGTGGCTGTAGATGAATACGGAGGCACTTCCGGACTTATCACCCTGGAGGACGTACTTGAAGAAATCGTGGGAGAAATAGAAGACGAACACGACACCGAGCGCCCGGAAGAAATAAAACATGCGGGCGATGGTACGGCACTCATATCGGGACGGGTTGAAATTATGGACCTGAACTCGGAATTCGAACTGGATATTTCCTCCGAACAGGTTGAAACCATTGGTGGCTATCTATGCGAACTCAGCGGCCATGTCCCCAGGGAACAGGAAATCTTCACCATTTCCGGCATGCGGTTCACCGTCATTGAAGCCGACCAGAAGCAGGTCCGCTGGATACGCATTGAGCCGAATCCCCAGTCCTCAGTACTGGCGGCAACAGCCGAAGAATAACATACCGTGTATATTGCTTTTTTTGCCGTCATTGTTGGGTCATGGCTAGGATTTGCCAATCCCTTCCTCCATTTGCCATTGCTTGTCCTGCTGCTTCCGGCAGGACTTGCTTGGCTGGGGCGCTACGCTCCTTCCCCCAAAGCCGCTTTTTCCCGCGGTTTCTGGAGTGCAGCTCTGGGCTATACAGGATGCCTGTACTGGTTGGTCATTCCTGTCCATTATTATGGCGGCCTAAACTGGTTCCTAGCTTTGCCCTGTCCAATCCTGGTCGGAATGATGCTGGCCCTTTACGCCGGGTTGTTCAGCCTGGCTCTCAACGTATGCAGATTCCTTCCCTCCCTGGCCTTCGGCTTATTGGGCGGCTCGATATGGGCTTCCCTGGAAGCACTGCGGGAGGTTTTGTTCACGGGCTTTCCCTGGCTGACCCTGGCATCGGCCTTCAGCCCGTGGCCCTTGTTCATCCAGTCTGCGTCGGTCATCGGCGGTTTCGGCCTTGGAGCCTTGTTTGCAGCCGTAGCCGTCTGGCTCGTCCATTCCGGGGTCCGTCCCACGCCGGACAAGGCAATCGCCATTCTGGCCATGGCGCTGGTCCTGGGCTATGGCTACCAGACTGCGAACATTCAGCCAGTCGGGCAGAACGCCACAGCCTGCGTGGTCCAAGGTAATATAGACCAAAGCCTCAAATGGGATCCTGCCTACCAGGAAGGAACCGTTAGCCGCTACATAACCCTGAGCCGGGGAGCCATTGCCAAACAACGGCCCGACATCATCATCTGGCCTGAAACCGCACTGCCTTTCTATCTGCAGGATATCAGCGAAATGGGCGCTTCTGTACGCGCCTTTGTCCATCAAAGTGGGATTCCCTTGATCACGGGAACACCGGCTTACACATACCTGCCGCAAAAAAAGGACTACACCCTGTATAACAGGGCGTATCTCATTTCCCCTGGTTCGGCCCACATGGCTGCCTACGACAAAGTACACCTCCTGCCCTTTGGGGAGTATATGCCCTTGGCGGAATACGTTCCCTTTGGGAAGTTCGTGGAGGCTGTCGGCGACTTTGCAGCTGGTCAGGAGCACACCCCTCTGTGCTTCGGCAATCTTGCCATGGGGATGCTCATCTGTTACGAAGCAATATTCCCGGAACTGGCACAGCTACGAGTGTCCAAAGGGGCGAACATGTTGGTGAACATAAGCAACGACGCATGGTTCGGACGTTCCAGCGCAGCGATGCAACACCTATACCTGTCCTCCCTGCGTGCAGTGGAACAACAACGCTGGCTGGTTCGCTGCACAAACACAGGCATTTCAGCCTTTGTCAGTCCCAAGGGGCAAATTATCAGCGCCACGCAAATGTTTACAGCCACTGCCGCAATGCAGCAAATTACTCTGTTGAACACAAAAACCTTTTTCCACCGCAATTACCAGGCAATCCGCTGGCTCGTCATCGCACTGGCGATTTTGCTTCTCACCTGGGGCATTGCCGCAAACAGGCGCTGCACACTGCGGTAACAATAAGGAAAAAAATGCATCAATATTCAGAACTCAGGTCTCAAGGTACAGCGCTCTGCAATAAATTCAACTCATTATGGAGGCGTCTTTGACCAGCAGGGACTGAAGACACGCATCCAGTCAATTGAAAATGAGATCGCCAAACCTGGAGCTTGGGACGATCCGGAAAAAATGACCCCGTTTATGCGGGAAAAAAGCCGTCTGGAAGACAAGCTGGACCGGCTCAACGAGCTCGCCCTGGCCAAGGACGAGGTGGACGAATGGCTGGAACTCGCCCAGGCGGAGCAAAGCGATGATGTCCTCTCCGCCCTATCCGACCAGCTCGACACTTTTGCCGAACTGCTTGAAGACATGGAAATGCGCGAACTGCTTTCCCAGCCGGAAGATAAAAGCGACGCAATCCTTGAAATCCACCCCGGTGCGGGAGGTACAGAGTCGCAGGACTGGGCGGAAATGCTCTTGCGCATGTACAAACGCTGGGCCGAGCTCAATAAATTCAAAATTTCCATTCTCGACTACCAGGACGGCGACGAAGCTGGAGTAAAAAGCGTTTCCCTTCAGGTCGAAGGAGATTATGCATTCGGCCTTCTCAAGTGCGAGCGGGGCATCCACCGCCTGATCCGCATATCTCCCTTTGACGCTTCAGGACGACGTCACACATCCTTTGCTTCGGTGGATGTATACCCCGACGCCACAGGGCAGGATCTTGAAGTGGAACTCAAGGAAGAAGACCTGCGCATTGACGTATACCGGGCAAGTGGTCCCGGCGGACAGCATGTCAACAAAACAAGCTCGGCAGTGCGGGTCACGCACCTCCCTACCGGATTGGTGGCACAATGCCAGAATGAAAAATCACAGCATCGCAACAAGGATCATGCGATGAAGATCCTTAAGGCCCGACTGTACGAACTGGAGCTGAATAAAATCAAGGCCGAACGCCAGGCGGAATACGAAAACAAAAACGCCATCGCCTGGGGAAGCCAGATCAGAACCTATACGTTGCAGCCTTATCGCCTGGTCAAGGACCACAGGACCAACACAGAGGTGGGCGATGTGGATTCCGTGTTGGACGGCAACCTTGAAATACTGATCCGCAACTATCTTTTGCAGTTTCATACGGGATAATTTGTGAGCGAACACCTCCTCAACGATCTGGCCCAGGAATTGGACAACCTGCGTACAGTCCTGCGAACTGTGGGCGGCTGTGAATCTAAAAAGAAGATGACCGCCATTTTGCGTTTGTGCACCGGTTTGGATGAAAACGCCTGGGAGCAGCTTGCCCGATCCGAAGCCTTGCGAGACTGGCTGGCGGTTCCTTTGCAGGGCGATATCTATCCGGCTGTGCAGGAATTGCAAACGCGTTTGGAGACTCTCGCCCGGCAAAGCGAACACGATCCGCTGACCGGACTAGCCAACCGTCGGGCCTTTGATCGTACCCTGGACCTTGAAATGGAACGGACCCGGCGCAACAAGACCCCGCTGTGTCTTGTCCTGCTGGACCTGGACAATTTCAAAAGTGTCAACGACACGCACGGGCATCCCTGCGGCGACAAGGTACTAACAACATTTGCCGCGCTTCTGGTGGAACACAAACGAAGATACGACATGGCGGCAAGGATCGGTGGCGAAGAATTTGCGCTTATTCTGTCCGGCGTCAGCCAGATCAAAGCCCACGGAATTGTGGAAAGACTACTTATAGCATTGCGCCAAACCAATATATCCTGCGGGGAAGCCACCATTTCCATAACCAGCTCAGCCGGCCTTGCCTCGTACAAAGGCAAGGTGGATCTGTCCACCCAGGAATTGTTCGAGCTGACGGACAAGGCGCTCTATGAAGCCAAACACCAGGGAAAGAACAGGGTGATTAACGCACCCATGCCCGACATGGTAATTCCCGAACCGGATAAAACCCTGGTCCACTCCAATGAAAAACAATTCCTCTTCTCCGGACTCAAGTGAGGACGCAATGAACAACAAGACTCTCAGTATCAGCATCCTCAGCGGCAAAGGCGGTGTGGGAAAAACCAATCTAGCCTTGAATCTCAGCTATTCGCTGCACAACGCCGGTCGAAACGTTCTGCTCATGGACTGCGACCTTGGACTGGCCAATGTGGATGTCATGCTTGGCATCTCACCGGAACGCAATCTCCAGGACCTGCTCCAATCCCATTACTCCAGCAAAGATGTGGTCGTGTCCCTGGAAAATCCAGGCTTCGACTTTCTGCCTGCCGCCTCGGGCGTACCGGAATTAGTGGAAATGGACGAAGACATGCAGGCAGTACTTTTCGAGAAACTAACCGGCCTTATCAATCGCTATGACTATCTGATACTCGACCTTGGGGCAGGCATAAACAATACGGTGCTATCCTTTGCCGCCATGACGCAGGTCCGCTTGGTGGTGGTCACATCCGAACCAACATCCCTGACGGACAGTTACGCCCTGATGAAGGTCCTGAACAGCCAGCACGGGATCAAGGATTTTCTGATCGTGATCAACCAGGCAGAATCCCCCGCAGAGGTAAAACAAACCTTTGAACGACTCCATGCAGCATGCGCCAAATTTTTAGGCATCAACATCCGCTTGCTTGGCTCGGTCAGACACGACCCAACTGTAACTGAGGCAGTGCGACGGCAGAAGCCTCTGGTTCGTTTTGCCCCCCAATGCAACGCGGCCAAAGACATAGGCAATGTAGCAACAAAAATCGCAAGATTTCGGGCAGACAACCTTGAAGCACTGTCCACAAGGCCCGCATTACGCCCATTTCCCGGACAGAACCCGGATTTCCCTTGACGACAGCCAAGGGCATCGGGCATAAAATCAAGATTCTTGAATTTTAAGAAAGCTTATTTTTTCCAGGCTAACGATAAATAAACGGACTGAGCATGAACAAAAGCGAACTCATCAAGACTCTGGCAGAAAGCAAAGAACTCCATGTGGATGACGCAGGAAAAATCGTAAACGCTTTCATTGACTCCATCAAAGACTCTCTGGTACGCGGCGAACGTGTTGAAATCCGGGGATTCGGCAGCTTCAAAATCAAAGATTATAAAGGATACAAAGGACGCAACCCAAAAACCGGTGACATGGTTGAGGTGGAACCCAAAAAGCTTCCTTTTTTCCGTCCTGGAAAAGACCTGAAAGACTATCTCAACGGTTAACGTGATTTCTCGCTTAGTTCTCGCCGGATTACTTCTCCTGGCACTTGTTACCAGCGTCAACGCCGAAGCATCAGCTCCGGCGTTGACGCTTTTATACAGTGCCGGAACCTTTGGAGAAGCCAAGCCCTGCCCGTCCTGAGGCAATAAAACCTATGGCGGCTTGGCCCGGCGGGCTGGCTTCATCTCTGACTATCGCACCCGGCTGGAGGGAACCTCCCCGCTTCTGCTTCTTGCCGGTCCCAATGAATTCGTCGACCCTGAAACAAGGAAGCCCCGTAGCGACAATTTTCATGGCATCCCCAATGCGTTCAAAAACATGAATTACCACGCCGGGTTGCTTTCGACTGCAGATCATGTCTTCTTTCTCGAAAACAATTTGCAACCTCCACCTTCCTTTTTTTTCGTTGAATATCTTACGCTTCGCCACATCACAGTCAAAAACGTTCGCATCACCCTGCTTCTTTTGCCTCAATGCGAAGATGTTAAGGCAACAGCCCAGCTTGCCTCGGAAATAGCGGACATGCTACCGGTCTTACGCAGAGAATCCGACCTTACCGTCGCTATCAGTCCTCTGGGACTCGAACTGGAAAAGGAATTTTTGGGCCGGACTGAAGGGCTGGACGTCCTGCTGGGCGGTGGTCCTGGATACGGATTTTCCTCCAAAATTGCAGGAACCGGAAAAACAATTTGGACACGCCCCTTTACTCGCGGCAAAACTCTTAATATCATCACTCTATATGTCCTGCCTTCCAATGATTCCACAACTTGGACCAAAGGCGCGAACTTCCAGGCCGAAGCCATTCCCCTGGATGATTCCATCAGGCAGGACCAAACGGTTCAGCAGTTGCTTGAAGCCAATGCTTCCGCAAGCAAACCGGCTAAAAAGTAATACTGAATCCGGGGATACTGACAAAGCGAACGTGTCTGTAGCGGACGTGTTCAAGTCCATGTTTGTACATATATTTATTGGCCTGCCGTATCGGTTCCGAATTCTTAAAACTGGAACCGCTGGCACATACGCCGGTTCCCTTCATCCCAAGGAGAGAAAAATGCAGTTCATTGGAGCTTTTACTGCCCTGATTACGCCGTTCAGAAACGGCCAAGTCGATGAGGAGGCCTATCGAAACCTCATTGAATGGCAGATTGAAAATGGAATTCACGGTCTGGTTCCCTGCGGAACCACTGGTGAATCCGCAACACTCTCCCATGATGAACACAAACGAGTCATCTCCATCTGTGTGGACCAGGTAAAGGGCCGTGTACCCGTCCTGGCGGGAGCAGGCTCGAACAATACCCGGGAGGCCGTCGAGCTGACCCAGCACGCCAAGGACGCCAAAGCGGACGGGGCATTGTTGATAACGCCATACTACAATAAGCCGACCCAGCCCGGTCTGATCGCCCATTTCAAGGCCATTGCCGATGCCGTCAGCATTCCCACCGTGGTATACAACGTACCAAGCCGGACCGGAACCAACCTGCTGCCAGAAACACTTGCGACCTTGAACAGGGAGATACCGGAGGTTGTAGGCGTCAAGGAAGCAACTGCCGACCTGAACCAGATATCACGCATTCTGGAATTGTGCGGCCGCGATTTCACCGTCCTGTCCGGGGACGATTTCACGGTTCTGGCCACACTTGGCATTGGGGGCCGCGGAGCCATTTCCGTAGTATCCAACGTGGTACCCCATATGATGGCCGAGATGTACAATGCCTTTACCGCAGGCAATCTCAACAAGGCAATGGACCTGCATTACGCCATGGCCCCCTTGTACCGGGCCATGTTCATGCAAACCAATCCCATCCCGGCAAAAACATCCTTGCATCTGATGAATCGCGTTACCGAAGAAGTGCGCCTGCCTCTCATCTGCATGGAGGATAGCCCCAAAGCCGAATTACGTGCCGTGCTGAAAACTGCGGGAATACTTTGACCCAAATCGTGAGGTCCAGCCATTTGTAAGACCTGCCTCTGACAAAACCGGGGTACTGTGGCGTAAAAGGGAGGCGATTCGAGTTGGGATTTGCTGACATGGGGGGCAGAAGCAGTCTGACGCTAGCGGATCAGGCCCTTTTCCGAACAAAGGTCGCATTTCTCTCATCAAACTCGCGGCAAAGAGATCCTGGCCGAAGAAACCGGTCCATGCGGATGACGATAGGCTAGGCTTTGCTGTAGCGGATTCGGATCATGCACACCACGTGGCGGATAGAAGGGGGCCCGGTTGTTTGGACCAGCTGGCGGCGCAACGACGGGAGACATTTTTACAGATTCTGCCGCCCCCATGGAAGGCGGCGTCGATAAAGCAGCGGCTCCAGTTCATCTGAAGAGACAGGGGAACAAATTTTTTTTGCAGGTGGGGTTGACGCCGTGCTGCCTTGGGGATTGGTTGGTGTCATGAGTCGCTTGAAGAGATGCAGGTCGACCTGAACGAATATCCGCGTCACTACAATCATGACCGCATTCATCAAGGCCGAAATATGAACGGCGGAACGCCAAGCCAAGTTTTTTGGACTGCCTGCCAACGCCGGGAGAAAACAAGAAAAAGGCGACCGAAAGGACGGCCTAAAAGGTACCTCGCCAAGGGCGACGTGTGTCAGATTATAACCATCTCAGCACATTTTATGGAAGATGAGATGAGATGAGACGTTTCTGGTGCCAAAAAAAACGCCCTCACCAAGCAGCAAGAGCGTTCTTCTCAACATTCTGTTACGACCGACCTACTGATTTATGTCGGTCCGGACCTGCTGCAGCAAATTCATGGCTTGACCAAGCTTGGCTGCCTGCTCTTTGTCCAGTTGTGAGCCAATGTACCCCAACTTATTGGTAGCATCATTTATAGCGTCCGTGATGATAGCACGCTGCATGGCTACGGGCATTTTTGAAATCTGTTGCTCCATGACGCCGACCTGATCGTTGATGCCGGCAATCTGCCCTTCAATTCCACCCACCTGAGCTTTCATTGCCGTGACTTCGCCCTTGAGACCGGACAAGACCTTCACTTCCTTGCCAATGCCATCAAGATTCTGATTCAGGCCGAAAAACAAAACCACTACAAGCACAACAGCCAGGATGGAAATAATCAGGGCCACCTTACTCATGTCCCGACCTGTAGCCTGCATGCCTTCCTCCGTCATGGCCTCGGTCGAGGCATCTTCTTTTGAAGAATACTCTTGGATTACGTGCACTTTTTCCGAACTACTCATTTGAACCTCCAAATCAGTAATGAATCCTCAACTAACAAACGTTTTTAGTCCACAGTTTACATAAACGATGCGGTTCTCAAAATCAACAGCTCATCAGTCTAATGACATCCCCTTGTGGTCCATCTGGCATCATCATCTCGAAAAAACTGTGAAATACCGAAGATTATAATGACTCTCTTCATGGTATATCTCATAATTCAAAATTAAAATTTTTAATAATACTACAGCACATTGACAAAGCAAAACGTATACGCCCCAAAAAACCGACACAAAATACAATAGAATAAAAACACTAAATATTCTAAAAAACTATAAATTATACAGAGATGGTATTCACTTGTTTCCTCTACTCCTGCCACGCAACTATGGACAGCCAGTTAAGCAACTGTTCTCCCGGCCTGACATTGTTGAAGCTCTGCAGGCAACATCCGACCTTCCGATGAGTGCCATTTTCACCCAACACTCAGATTGGTAATGGCTGTTTCCATATTGTGTTGGGGGTAAAAACAGGTCCTGAAAGTTGATCCAAGTTACTCGTTTTTTTTCTTCAAAGAATTCAAATAGTCGGCTGTCACCCCCACCACGCTGATGCCAGCCTTGTCCGCCATATCCAGGCCCTCCTCCCGGTTGAAAAACAGGCTCCTGCCCGCTTCCACTGCAAGACAGGCGGCCTGGGCGTCTTTCAACGTCTTGATGGTCTGCATTCCGAACGAGGGAAGATCAATCCGCTCTTCCTGCCCAGGTTTAAATACCTTGATAACAGTACAACCAGCCCCGGCCAGTTTTGCTCCTCGCTCAATGGCCGCATCAGTACCTTCAAGGGCCTCCACCGCAGCCACCACCTGACGCTTGAGCATAATGGTCTGGCCGATATCAAGACTCCCGATGGTCTTGGCAACCTCCCATCCATAAGCAATATCCTGTTCGCTTTCCTGGCTTGGCTGCTTTTTGGTTAGCACTCCGGCGGGGGTCAGCAGTTCCGGGACAATCTCATGCGCTTTGGCAACAATAAACCCTTCACGTTCCAATTCGGTGGAAATTGCACGCAACAGAGCATCATCCCCTTTGCCTTTGAGGGAAAACAAAAGTTTGGCGGCACGCAGATCTGGACGCAGATCCATGGCCCTGGCCTTGTTGATGGTCCCGGCCATGACAATACGCCGCACATTGTTTGTTTTGAAAAAAGATATAAGCTTGCCCAGCTGGCCAAGTTTGAGCTCCAGAGCAACATCGGCGCAGTGCATGGTTTCTGGGTCGGTATTGCGAAAAAAGCCCACCATGGCGACATAATGTCCCATCCGACGGGCGGATTGGGCCACAAGCCGGGGGAATTGCCCTCCCCCGGCAATGAGGCCAATGGTATCGGAATCAGTATTCATGCGGACGGAAGAATGACGACGGGCTACGCCTCGTCCCCATTGTCCTTGTGGGGGGTCACACCACGCGTGGAAGATTTTATGAAGTCAAGAAAGCGCATGACTTCAGGAACTTCGCCCAGTTCACCTTGCACCTGCTCAATCGCTTTTTCCCGAACCGTCTCGGAACGGAAAAGCTGTTGATAGGCTTTTTTCAGGGCAGAAATGGCTTCACGGGAAAAACCGTTGCGACGCAATCCAATCAAATTCAAGCCATGCAGTGAAGCACGAACGCCCGTTGCAAGAGTAAATGGCGGAACGTCTTGTCCAAATCCGCCCATAGCACCAAGAAACGCATAGTCCCCGATGCGCACGAACTGGTGTACTCCGCTCATCCCACTGACCATGACGTGGTTGCCGATCTCCACATGTCCGGCCAGACTGGATGCATTGGCCATGATGACATGGTCACCCAAAAGACAATCATGAGCAACATGCACATAGGCCATGAGAAAACAATTGGCGCCGATAACCGTTTTGCCATGCCCCTGGACAGTCCCACGGTGAACAGTGGCAAATTCACGGATGACCGTGTTCTCCCCCACTTCCACCCAGGTTTCCTCGCCCTTGTAGGCCAGGTGCTGGGGCTCTCCGCCGACAATGGCGTAAGAGTGTATATGCACATTGTCACCCAGACGCGAAAACCGCTTCACCTGGGAAAAAGCGTCCAGAATGGCGCCGTCGCCAATGACCACATTGTCTTCAATCAGGCAGTTGGGACCGATTGTCACATTTTGGCCAATGGTTGCACCGGCTGCTATCTGGGCGGTATCATGAATGGAGGCGCTCATCCTATATCTCCCCTGTCAACCAAAGCCGCAGTCATCTGGGCTTCCACGGCGACTTCCCCGTCAACGAAGGCGGTACCCTTCATGCGGTACAGCATCATCTTGTTTTTCAATTCACTTAAACGCAAAATAATCTGATCGCCCGGCATGACAGGCTTGCGGAACCGGACCTTGTCAATACCAGAAAACAAAAACACCTTGTCTGACAAATCCAGATCGAAACTACTAAAGACCAAAATGCCTCCAGCCTGCGCAAGGGCCTCTACAATCAATACACCCGGCATGACAGGCAAACCCGGAAAGTGTCCCTGGAAATGGGGTTCATTGACGGTCACGTTCTTGATGGCTTCCAGATATTCGCCGGGAACCAACTTGGTGACTTTATCCACCAACAAAAAAGGATAGCGGTGGGGAATGTATTTCATGATTTCCCGTACACCGATGATTTTCGTATCAGGCATTGGCCTCTCCTTTGCCCAGCTCCGCCTTGAGCGCTGCCATTTCTTCTTCCAATTGCTTGAGACGACGGGCCATCTGCGGCAGTTTGCCATGGAGTACAGTTTGCCGTCGGTATTGCGACTCCGGGGTGGCTGGTGATCCGCCCACTGCCTGTCCGGCAGGAATATCCTTGCCCACACCGGCTTGTGCCCCGACCCGGCAGCCATCCCCAAGGGTAAGGTGGCCGATTATGCCTGCCTGCCCTGCAAGAATGCAGCCGTTGCCGATTTTGGTGCTGCCGGAAATCCCAACCTGAGCAACGATCAGGCTATTTGCTCCAATATGCACATTGTGCGCGATCTGACAAAGGTTGTCGATCTTGGTTCCAGAGCCTACGGAAGTGGTACCCAAAGATGCCCTGTCAAGGGCGGTATTTGCACCTATTTCCACATTATCGGCAATGTCGACGCGCCCGATCTGGGGAATCTTGTAGATTCCTTCGGGGCTAGGCACATAACCAAAGCCGTCTCCACCGATGACCGTTCCCGCATGAATGATAACATGTTTCCCCAGATGTACGCCTTCCATGAGCACTACATTGGGGTACAACACGGTGCCTTCTCCCACAGTGCAGTTTTCCCCGATATACACGCCGGGAAAAAGCCGCACACCGGAAGCCACATGGGTACCGGCCCCCACGTAAACAAAAGGGCAGATCGTCGCGCCTTCATCCACAGTGGCCTGGGGATGCACATAAGCCTGATCGCTTTGCCCCTGAAAGCTTCCCTGCCCTCGGTCAAACAACCGTGCAACAGCCGCGACAGCCATATATGGATTATCCGCCACCAAGGCGACATTCACCTTGTCGGCAAATTCGCTGGTGACAATAATGGCCGCAGCCCTGGTTGATTCCAGGGCTGGCAGGTACTTATGGCTTCCTAGGAAGCTTATTTCCGCAGGACCGGCCGCCTCCAGGGTGTTAACCCCTTCGATATCGCAATCCGGTCCACGCAACTCCAAGCCGAGATTATCGGCAATGGCGCTGAGTTTCATGAATCCGCCTACTTCTTGGCTTGTTTCTTTTTCCAGGCCTTGTTCAGCTCGACAATAACTTCGTTGGTCTTGTCCACGCTTTCATCGGCGTACAACAAGCCGCTGTTGTTTTTGTCTATAACCAGGGTGAAACCGTTCTGTACGCTGTAGGCTTTCACAACATCAACCAGCACCTTCAAAATGGGTTCGCTGATCTTCTTTTGTTCCAATCCCATCTGGCGTTGATAATTCTGGTAGCTATCCTGGAAATCCCGAACCATCCGACGCATGTCAAACTCTTTGGCCTGCTTGGCTTCTTGGGAAAGAACAAGACTCTGCTTCTGGAGTTCGTCACGCATGACTTCGATTTTTTTCTTCTGCGCTTCCAAGTCGTTCTTTATTTTTTCGAACTTGGATTTCAGGTCGTCCATAGCTTGTCTGCCTGGTTCGGAAGCTTCAATGACCTTTTGCATGTTCAAAACGGCAATCTTCATTTCCTTTGCCTGGGCCAAAGAAACACAAGCAAAAACCATCAACACCAAAAACAATGTGCATTTTTTCATTACGGTACTCCTGCAATACCAGGTTCATTTACTCGTTATACAAACTTAAAACGTCGCCCCGACGCTGAACTCAAATCGCCCACTCTTGGAGTTTCCTTTCAGTTTGTCCAGAGGATACCCGTATTCAAACCGAAGCGGACCAAATGGTGACTTCCAGCGCATACCTATACCAACACTTTTATACAACCCGAATGTACGGGATTCTTCCTCGCTGCTCCGCTGAACATCCTCAAAAAAAGATTCATCGTCATCCCAAGCGTTACCGGCATCGAAAAAGACCAGCCCGATGAGGTTCATTTCCTGGTAAAGAGGAAAAAGATACTCAAGGTTAGCGTAGAATTCCTTGTTACCGCCGATCCTGTCTCCAGATACTGAATCTTTGGGCGAAATCTTGTCTCCAGAATAGCCGCGGACAGTGTTTATACCGCCAAGATAAAAGCGTTCCCAAGGAGGTATTTCGCTGCCGCTTTCGTTTTTCATGGCATATCCCGCAGCTCCCTTGATGTGGAAAACCGTACCCCACATCAATTCTTTGAACCAACTGCTCGTATAGCCGAACTTGATGAAATCCTCGCTTCCGCCGATAGGTCCGCCGCCGTATTCCACACTGGCCTTGTTGACAGACCCAACGGTGGGCAGGAAGTTGTCGTTGGTTGTGTCGCGTACTGCATCGACATTGAGGATACTTGCCAGGTTCGACCCTTCGAAATCTCGGATGACCTTGGCTGCACCGCTCTCAACATTGCTGATGTTATAACGCTCCAGACGATACCCCCAGTACAAATCGGTATATTCGCCCAATGGATAGCCAAATCGAACCTTGGCTCCGAGTGTCTTTTTGTCGTAGCTGTCCCAGTCGCGCGTTATCCAGTATATGTCACTTCCCACAAGAAGCTTGCTGTCATACACATGGGGGTTGGTAAAGCTAATTTTAAATTGGGTTTCCTTGCCTCCGATCTGTCCGGTGAAGCCAAGGAAGTATCCCCGACCGAAAAGATTCTGTTCCTGTATCGTGCCGCCGACGTAGAAGCTATTCAAGCTGGAGTAGCCCACGCCGCCGGAAATGGTCCCGGTAGGCTTTTCGGCTACTTTGACCTTGAGATCCAATTGGGACGGATCCCCTGTGGGTACAGGCTCGATGTCGACTGCTTTGAAAAAATCCAACTTGTTCAAACGCACCATGGACCGCGATAACCGCGATCCGCTGTATCTGTCGCCATCGCCCAGAAGGACTTCCCGGCGAATGACATTATCTCGAGTTTTGACATTGCCTTCGATAACAACGCGACGAACAAAAACCTTGTGCTGCTTGTTCAGACGGTACTGCACGTCCACGGTTTTGATATCTCTATGCGGATTCATCTCCACATCGGCTTCGGCAAAAGCGTATCCGTAATCCATATAGAACTGCTGCAACCGACTCAGGTCGGAACGAAGCATGGAACGATTAAAATACTCGTCCTCTTCCTTGAGTTCATCCAGGCCGATTTGCGTCTTAAGCACATCCTCAGGTTCAAGAAGATCACCGCTGAAGGTGATGTCTCCGACCTTGTATCGATCCCCTTCCTGCACCTTGAAGGTAATGTGGATACCGTCATCCTTGAATTCCACTTCAGGCTGACCGACTTTTGCGTCAATGAATCCCCGGTTGGCATAGTACGCCTCAAGAGCCGCGGCGTCGCGCTCCAACATCTCTTCCTTGAGCACACCCGAACCAGTGATCCAGGATATCATTCCGCGTTCCGCCAAAGCCAGTTCGGATTTGAGATCGTCCTGGTCCAATTCCTTGGCGCCTTCAATAGTGATGTTGGTGATATAGAGCTTTTCGCCTTCTTTGACGTCGAGCTCCAGCCGAGCCTGCCCTTTGCCGGAGTCGATAACCTGGTGGGTCACCTCGGCCAAGTAAAACCCGTCTTTACGATATAATTCCCTGACTTTGTCCAGGTCTTCGGCAAGAACCTTTTGGTTCAGCACCGCCCCCTGCTTAGAATTGATGACTTCCAGAATATTGTCAGTGTCGATTTCCGAATTGCCTTTGACTGTCACCGCCTGAATACGCGGTTTTTCCTTAACGATAAAAGTAAGGCTTTTGCCTTCGGGGGTATCCCCCATCTTGACCTGTACGTCATCAAAATAGCCCAAATCATAGACGGTACGAAGATCCTCATTGATCACCTGCGGATCGTACACATCGCCTTTCTGGGTTCTGATTCGGTATAGCACCACTTCCTTGTCCAAAATCTTGTTGCCTTCAACATCAATGCTGCTGATCTGTTCCTTGCGCATTATTTCCAAACGGATGTTGTTGACCAGCTCATCCACGGCAGGAAGAATATTGATGAGTCCCTTTTTGACCACAAACAAGGGCTTGTCCGGCCGTAAACCAAAGGCATCCACAAGACGGGCATCCAAACTTAAGGTCTCTCCCACTTGGCTGAGACTTCCGTAAACGGCATATCCGGCCTTGGAAAGCAGAGCCAAATCGCGTGCCATCCGCAGATCCAGAAAATCAACGTTCTTTTCCTTAATCAACGTTTCCATTTCACTGACGGGAACAACGCTGAATCCCTCTTCCGTTAATCTATCCGAAATAAGCTGCGGAAGGCTCTCTCGTAGATATTCCATGCCAGGCTCGGCATTGATTTGAAAGGGGAGTACAAGAATCTTGGTATTGGCGACCTCTTCTTCCAGGCAATGTCCGGCCCGTGGAGAAAACAATCCGACAACACAAACCGCCATCAACAAAATCTTGAATACATTACTGGGAGTAGGCATGCAGTTCTCCAGAAATCAGTTCGAGTCGTCGCCCCATGTTGCGGGCCAATTCGCCATTATGCGTTACGACGATGAGCGTCATATTAAGGTCTTTGTTCAACGACAACATTAAATCCCCAACCAATCTGCCTGTTTTTTCATCCAGGCTGCCGGTAGGTTCATCGGCTAAAAGAACGCGAGGTTTCATGAAAATGGCCCGCGCAATCGACGCCCTTTGACGCTCCCCGCCCGAAAGCGTGGTTACGCTATGCTTTTCCCGCTGCTCCATACCAACAAGAGCCAGTGCCTTTGCGGCTTTCTCCAAGGCCTGTTTTCGCTGCATTCCTTGGATGATTCCGGGCATGGCGACATTTTCCAGCGTATTGAACTCAGGCAAAAGATGATGAAGCTGAAAGACAAAGCCAACTTCCGTATTCCGGATATTGGCCCTGGCCGTGGCATCAAGGCTGCTGATGTTCCGGCCATTGAGTTCAATTTCCCCCTTGGAAGGAGTATCCAGGGTTCCCAACAGATGCAAGAGCGTGGTTTTTCCCGATCCGGAAGCCCCCATTATAGCCAAGGATTCCCCTTGCGCCACATCAAGATCAACGCCTTGCAAAACATGAATGGTCTCTCCGGGGGCCGGGTAGCTCTTAAACAAATTCCGCACCCGATAAAGAGAAGGACTACTCATAGCGAAGTGCCTCCACCGGATCCAATTGCGAAGCTTTGCGAGCCGGATACAACGTGGTCAGAAAACACAAAAGAAAGGCGCAGACTCCGATCAACACCATATCCATGGGGTCGAGCAAAACCGGCAACGTATCCACAGGATAAACGTTTTTTGGAAGTTGAATGAATTGATATTTTTTGAGCAGCAAACTCAAAGGAATACCAATGCCATACCCCAAAAACGTTCCGGCACCACCTATGATGGTGCCTTGCAACAAAAAAATACGCTGGATGCGTTCCTTCGTTGCCCCCAATGACATAAGTATGGATATATCACGCCGCTTCTTCATGACCAACATGACCAGGGTGGTCACTATACTGAAAGAACCGACCAGAACAATCATCACAAGAATGATGAACATGGCGGTTTTTTCCAGTTTCATGGCAGCGAAAAGGTTGGTGTTCATTTCCATCCAGTTGCGCACGTAGAGTGAATGATCACTCAATTCCTTGCGTAATGTCTTGGTGATGGGTTCGGCCGCATCAATATCATCGAGTCGAATTTCCAGCCCACTGACAAGATCGGAATTAAAACCCAACATTTTTTGCGCCGAAGCAATGGAAACATACCCTAAAGACGAATCATACTCGTACATTCCGGTGCGAAAAATTCCGACGACTTTGAAGATTTTAACCGTAGGTGCGAATCCCGCCGAAGTTTTCTTCCCAGCGGGGGAAAGCAGATTGACCTGTGCCCCCACAAAAAGCCCCAGCCGTTGTGCAAGCTCGGCCCCGACAAGAATGCCGGGCAAGGAACCGGTATTCGCAAGCGCGGCCAGTGAGCCTTCCTTCATGTCTTTGCCCAGGCTGAGCACGTTGGCGGCGGTATCGGGGTCTATCCCCCGCAGGACAAGGCCCTTGACGCCTCGCGGAGTGGATAGCATGACCTCGGAGTAAACAAAGGGGGTTACCCCTGCAACACCGGGCACCTTGAGAGCCTTATCCGCAATTTCCCGGTATTCTTTGAGCGGCGAGGCAAAACTGGAAACAATGATATGGGCGTTGATGCCCACAATCTTGTCCCGCAGATCGTGGCTGAAACCGTTCATCACTCCGATGACAACAATAAGCGAAGCCACGCCAAGACTCACCCCCAAGACCGCGAACAAGGAGATCACGGAAATGAAGGCTTGTTTGCGCAAAGCCAGCAAATATCTAAAAGCAACAAAAAGCTCGAATCTCATGAGCCTACATTGCGGAGGTCCGCTCGGTATGGGCGCGGAATATTCTTCCGGCGGCAAATAACAGTAAAGAGCTAGCCTTCCGACCGCAGCAGAGGAAAGAGAATGACTTCCCGGATGCTGGCACTGTTGGTCAACAACATGGCCAACCGATCAATGCCGATACCCTGCCCAGCGGCAGGCGGCATTCCATATTCAAGAGCGCGGACGTAGTCCATGTCCATATAATGCGCTTCCTCGTCTCCGGCTTCCTTTTCTTCCACCTGCGCCAGAAAACGTCCTAGCTGATCCACAGGGTCGTTGAGTTCGGAAAAGGCATTGGCCATTTCTCGTCCGGCAATAAACAGCTCAAAACGGTCCGTAACGTCGGGGTTACCTTCCTTGCGACGCGAAAGCGGGGAGATGTCTGTAGGATACTCATAGATGAACGTCGGCTGAATCAATTTCGGTTCGACATACATATCAAACAGCTTGGCCTGAATTTTCCCAAGCCTGTCGCCATCATACACCTTTTCGCCCCGTTCCTTGACATGCTTTTCCACGGCTTTGAAATCATTATAGAACTCAGGGCTGAGTCCGCCTATGACCTCCAGGCATTCATGGAATGTATAGCGATGCCACCTGCCGGGAGTGAGGTCAATGTCACCGAAATCGAGATACGGAACAACCGAACTTCCGGTAACCCTTCTCGCACAGGACGCAAAGAGTTCTTCGGTCAGATTCATCAGATCATGGAAGTCTGCGTAGGCCCAGTAGAATTCACACATTGTGAATTCCGGGTTGTGCTGGGTGGAGATGCCTTCGTTACGAAAGTTCCGCCCAACCTCATAGACCTTTTCAAACCCACCGACCAAAAGCCGTTTGAGGTACAATTCCGGCGCGATGCGCATGAACAAATCCATGTCCAGGGCATTGTGGTGGGTTTCGAACGGTTTAGCCGTCGCCCCTCCGGGAATAATCTGCAATGTGGGCGTCTCCACTTCCATGAAGCCCCGATCGTCAAGAAATCTACGGATTTCACTGACTATCGCCGTGCGTGCCTGAAAAGTTTCCCGCGCTCGCGGGTTGACGATGAGATCCACATAGCGTTGCCGGTAGCGCGTTTCCACATCCTTGAGTCCATGCCATTTTTCAGGCAACGGCCGCATGGATTTGGTCAAAAGCTCAACGGAATGGGCTTTGAGGGTCAGCTCCCCGGTTTTGGTACGGAAAAGTTCCCCCCGTACCCCCACGATGTCGCCAATGTCGAATTTGCGAAATATCCTGTAGGAGTCTGCTCCCAAGTCGCTCTTCTGAACATAGACCTGCATTTTCGCAGTCTTGTCCAAAATATGAAGGAACGTGACCTTGCCGAAGGAGCGCAATGCCATGATCCGGCCGGCAACGCAGAACTTCTCTTCGAGTTGTTCAAGCTGTTCGTCGCTGGCTGAATCATGCGCGGAAAGAATACTTTCTATGTCCGTGTCTTTGCGGAAGGTGTTGGGGAAAAGGTGGACACCCTCATCAAGGATACCGACGGCCTTTTCCACACGACTCTTCAGAACTTCGTTAAGTTCATCTTTGGCATCCAAAAACTCGAGCATGGGCATGAATCTGGCCACATGTTCGGATCTGGTCCTAAGCTTGATTTTGCTTTTTGCTTTTTCTGTCTGGCTCAATGTAACAAGTCCCATTTTTCCAAAATATAAAGAAAACCTTGAACCCGCCATGCGTATGCGAATTCACGGTTTGCGTCAAGAAATCAGGTCCAGAAGCACTCCATGTGCGTTCCATCAATTTTTTTTCGAAAACCTTGCTTTTTCGCTTGACGGGCAAGCCGCGAATAGCTAGAAGCTCTTCCGCGTCAACGAAAAGAAGATGTCGATCCCCGGTAGCTCAATCGGCAGAGCGGATGACTGTTAATCATTAGGTTGGGTGTTCGAGTCACCCCCGGGGAGCCACGAAAATCAAGGGTTCAGCTTTTTTCAAGCTGAACCCTTTTTCGTGTATGCAATATGCTTGCCCCGACGTGATTCCAATGAGCCGCTGTATTTTACTGGCTCCGAAGTGTATTTTCACCAACCTTTTCCCGGAACCACTCCACTGCATACGCCTGCGCCTCTTCGGCCATGTCCGCTATCCAGAATCCGATGTGGGAACCTTTGCGTATGGTATACAGCTCTGCTCCCGTGATTGCTTCTTTGGCGTACTCGGCATGGAAAAATGGGACATCGTTGTCCGCATCGCCATGAAAAATCAATACCGGACAGACGATTTTATCCAAAACCATCTTGTCCAGTCCCCCAAGGCAGTTCAAATCGTTCTCCACGCCCAGCTTGCGCTCCTCCCACCTGTCGCTCATGGTTTTTGTCATCACCTGCACAAAGCCAAGCTTGTTTGGCGTCGACACCACATGTTCGGTCCGTTCCGCCAGATCGCGCCCAGCCAACGTACTTTCCGTCTTGAGAAATTCCCGGACCATTGTTTTGGGAAAATGACGCATAAGCCAATCCATGAACCAAAGTCCTGGTTTGCTGAGATACATGGCCTCTTCGGTTTTGCTCAATTCATTCCCTTTGGTATATTTAAGCGAAACCGAATCTATCTCCAGCAAGGCAGCGACCATCTCCGGATGGTTTTGGGCCAACGCATAGGAAGGCGGCCCACCGGCGGACGCCCCAACCACCAAGACCGTCTCCAGTCCCAGAGCTTCGACCAATGCGGCGAGAATTTCGGCCTGTCCATCAGGTGACGTGGCCTTCCCCAACGGAGTTCCTAAATATCCAGGCCTGGAAGGCGCTATGACTTTAAATCCGTTTTTACGAAAACACTCTGCCACTGCCAGCCCCTGATCGTATCCTCCAGGTCCTCCGTGCACGGAAAGCACGGCCGGCCCTTCGCCTCGGATGGCATACTCCACCGGCCCCATCCTGGTCTGAATGATCCGGGAAGGATTTTCCAGACAGGCCTGATAGTCTTCCGCCAAAATTTTTTTGTATGCCCCCATATGCTCCCCCTCCCTGGCTAACGTCTCAAAAATTTTATTTTTTATATCTACTTTTTGCCGCGTGTTCCAGCATATGGTTGCCATACCGATAAAAATAAGTGACGCATACGCCCATTTGCGGCCCCAGCTCAACCGGCTGCCCTGCACGCTCCGTTCTTACATCCCACGAACATTCGAACCAATAAGCTCCACAAAAAAACGAAGTTCCGGTACTTCAGAAAAAGTATGGACGGCTGCCAGTTCGACATCCGGCAACTTCGTTTCCAAAGTATGCAGCGGTTTGTAGACAACACCTGTGTGCGGTGAGCCGGCCATGGATTGCGGAACGAATCCCACTCCCACTCCTGCCGCAACCAATGCGACCAGAGTATGCTTACTGAGTGCTTCCTGGGTAAATCGAGGCACAACGCCTGCCGCACGGAATGCGGACATGAACGAATCATATAAGGATGGATGGGTTTTCCGCGGAAAAAAGATAACAGGATGTTTGCACATTTCAACCAAAGTAATGGAATCCTGCCCCGCAAATGGAGAATTGGCTGGCAGGGCGACAACATATGGTTCGCGTTGGTAGATCAAAGACTGGAATCCGCGGAGGTCCTGGTCGAAATAACGGATGCAGGCGATATCCAGCCGCCGGGTTGCCAGCATTTCCAAAAGCCGGGCAGAACCGGCCTCATGCAGTTGCAGATGGATTTGAGGTCGTTTATTTCTGTATTCCCTTATTACCTCCGGCAATGGCCCGTCCATGGCTGGAGCTATGAACCCCACACGCAATTCCCCTTCCATTCCCTCGTCAACCAGACGAGCGCGCTGTCCCGCCCTTTCCAGGTGCGCCAGAATATCCCTTGCTTCTTCCAAGTAAGCATGTCCTGCCTTGGTAAGTTCCACACGGCGATTGGTGCGCTCAAAAAGGCGGACCTCGAGATCCTCCTCCAATCGGCGGATCTGCTGACTCAAGGGCGGCTGTGCCATGTGCAGCCGGCTGGCTGCTCTGCCAAAGTGGAGCTCTTCGGCCACAGCCACAAAATACATCAATCTGCGGAACTCCATGTGATATCTCTCCGATATTATTTGCAATCTATAACAATATTATACTTATCACAGAGGGGGATGTACATAACGGAAAAATCGTTAGGAAGAAAAACAACAATAACCACGGAATTATGCGCTATCATCCTATAAAATATGAAGATCTCCAGCAGGGAAACGGGCGACAGCATCGTTGAAAAATTGTCGTGCAAATTCCCCGATTCAGATGGCGATATTTCTGAACGCAACCGCCTGAATCTAAAGTCCAAAGAAATTGCAATCCTAAGCGCACCCATAGCGACTGGAGGTGTGGGCGGTCCACTGACGTTCCACATCAATGCGGCAACGAATGTGGGATGCGGTCGGGAAGAAATTGTGGAACTTGCTATTCGGATGGGGAGGGGGAGGTCTCCTCAAGACAATTCACGCAGCCACAATCGCGGACCAGGTTTCGGCCAAATCAAGCACGTCAGCTCTGCTGGTCAAACGCGTAGCAGCCAAAAAAGGCCGGGAGAATAACTTCTCCCGGCCTTAGCGCACAAACAGCACTCCGCTTCAAGCTTAAAAATCCAAACTCTTGGGAGTTCTGGGATAAGGTATGACGTCGCGTATGTTTGTAATGCCGGTGAGCATCATGAGCAACCGTTCAAAACCCAGTCCAAAACCGGAATGCGGGGCAGTTCCGAAACGACGCAGGTCCAGATACCACCAATAGTCGTCACGGTGCAGACCGAGTTCACCGATGCGACGCTCCAATACGTCCAGACGTTCTTCGCGCTGAGACCCACCAATGATTTCTCCAATGCGGGGAACAAGCACATCCATGGCGGCAACCGTTTTTTCATCGTCGTTCAGACGCATGTAAAAAGCCTTGATATCCTTGGGATAGTCATAAACGATAACGGGCTTCTTGAACAACTGTTCGCTGAGAAAACGTTCATGTTCGGTTTGCAGGTCCATTCCCCATTCCACCGGGAAATCAAAGGTGTGCTTGGTCTTTTGCAGAAGTCCGATGGCTTCGGTGTAGGACACTCGTTCAAAAGGATTGTTAAGGATGTTGTCCAAAGTTTGTTCCAAAGTCTTGTCCACCCACTGGGCGAACAATTCCATGTCGTCGGCGCAATGCTCGCGCACATGGCTTATGACGTATTTGAGCAGTTCTTCGCCCAATTGCATGTTGTCTTCAAGATCGAAAAACGCGGCTTCTGGCTCAATCATCCAGAATTCGGCGGCGTGCCGCGCAGTGTTGGAATTTTCCGCCCGGAATGTAGGCCCGAATGTGTACACCCTTCCATGGGAAAGAGCATAGGTTTCGGCGGAAAGTTGACCAGACACAGTCAGGTTGGCCTCCTTGCCAAAAAAATCCTCGGCATCCGGATCCTTGGGCAGCGGCTTGTGCAAATCCAAGGTGGTGACACGGAACATTTCTCCAGCACCTTCGCAATCCGATCCGGTCAGAATGGGCGAATGCAGATTGTAAAACCCGTTGTTATGAAAAAAATTGTGAACCGCCCGTGCTGTTTCGGAGCGAATGCGGAACATGGCCCCGTATTTATTGGTCCGTCCTCGCAAATGGGCAATGGAACGCAAGAATTCGTCGGAATGGCGCTTCTTCTGAAGCGGATACTCTTCGGGTGCGGCACCGATAAGCTTTACGGAAGTCGCCTTAACCTCCCACTTTTGTCCCTTGCCGGGAGATTCCACAAGGTCGCCGACAATTTCGGCGGCTGCCCCAGTGGCAAAAGAACTGATTTCCTCGTAGCCTGGAATCCCCGCATCCACCACTATCTGAATTCCCTTGAGGCTAGAGCCGTCGTTGATCTCCACAAAGGAGAATTCCTTGCTGTCGCGCCGGGTACGCACCCATCCTTGAATGGTCACACCCATTTGGGGAGCACTCGCCTCAAGTGCTGCTTTTACCCGAATTTTGTGCATTTTCCGCTCCTTGCAGTCAGAATTGTACTTTGCCTGTACACTTGCGTGCATTGAGATCCATCAGGCCCGTTGAAAATTATGCAACGGTTCCTTCAAAAAGGTGACGTATGGCGGTTTTGTCCAATCCCTTCCCAAGCGCGGTCATCAGCAGAATGCGAGCCTTTTGCGCGGGCATGTCACCGCCCATGATCACACCATGCCGTTTCAGGTCAGCCGCCCCGCCGGGATAACCATAGATGGGCCAGACCCCGCCTTCGATGCATCGCGAGGTCAACACCACAATAACGCCTTCAGCCACGGCGCGAGACAAGGAGTCCTGCACACCCAATGGAACATTGCCTGCCCCGAATCCTTGCACGACCAGCCCCCTGGCTCCATTTTCCAGGGCACTGGCAATGAAATGTCCATCCATGCCCGGACAAAAAGATATCAAATCAACTTGCGATTCTATCTGATCGGTCGGACAGAGAAAACGACGCACCGGACAACGTCGGATATGAACTTTCTCGCCCACGATCAGCCCCACCGGGCCGGCTCCAGGAGCATCAAAAGAATTGATGTTCATGGAATGGATTTTCGTAACCTCGCCTGCTGCAAAAAAACGGTCCGCCATGCTTACCAGCACCCCCATGTTTAAAGGCATGGAGCTGACACAGGCAAGAATGGCAGAGCGTAAATTTCGGATGCCGTCATACCCTGGCTCGCCAAAACTGCGCATGGCCCCGGTAAAGACCACGGGCTTGTCCGACCGCAGGATAACATCGGCCATGAATGCGCTTTCTTCCATGACATCGGTGCCATGGGTCACGACCACACCGCAAATTGCTGGATCTTCAAGAACCGTCTCCACATCACGGGCCAGCCTGAACATCAGTTCCGGGGTCATGTGCGGACTTGGCAGATCGGACCATGGGTAAGGACGAAGGCTTATGTCTGCAGAAAATTCTCCCAGATCAGCCATGAGCTGTTGCAGGTCTATGGCCGGAACGACACTGCCCTCTTCTCCCTGGGCACGCATGCCTATGGTCCCGCCGGTGAAAAATACCGCTACCTGTTTAGTGATGTGCTCTGCCATGCCGCATCCTTTGCTGGCTGTTTTTCTGGCGGTGGTATACCAGGGGCATACCTCAGTCAACAAGCAACGAATTGTCGGCAATACTGGCGGACAGTCCCCCGTCCCCCTCCGGAGCTTCCCGTAAGCCGGCAAAAGGCCACGTTGGCCTCCACAGGTTGCGCCGAATGCGCTTTGAAGGTATCAGCCTGTTACGCAACAAACCCTCGAAGCAAGGACTCGCTATGGGATTTTTTACAAAAATCAAAAAGCTCTGGGATGTGGATTCGCGACTCGATCAGGTCGTGGACGAATATAGAAAAGAACAAGATATCAGTGGAGAGCCAACCCCGCCGGATTCTATTCCATCCGAGGCCCCCGGCAGTGCCCCAAACGACATATTCAAACCTGAAAAAACTTCTCCCGCCCCTGTACAGATTTCCGAGCAAACAAAGACGGAGCATTCCCTTGCAGCGCCAGCGACTCCGGCGCCTTCCGATACAATTGCAATCGGAGAAATGCCCGAATGGAAAACATCCCTTCTGCTCTCCCTGCGAGATGCGGAGCCGCGTCTTTCTATCTGGCTGGGCCTTATTCTCGCAGGAGTGGATACCGCAGGCGACAAGCTCTGGGAACGGTTGCGTTTTCTGCTGCATGCCCTGGAAGTTCCCCAGACCGAGGCTGATGATTTTGTCGAACGCTTCATGAAATGGCTGGACGACATGGAGTACGAGGCGGTGCTGGAATTCCGCTCCGAACTGCAATACCGTCTGGCTCTGGCCCTGGATCTGGAAGACGAAGAAGACGAACGATCCCGGCTGTTTGTCAAACTTTCCGAGGGCCTTGAAAAAACCAAGGAATCCATCACCCGCCGCATCGAAAGCCTGCTCAGCATGCACGATTCCATGGGAGACTCCTTCTGGGAAGAACTGGAAGAAATCCTGATCATGGCGGATGTGGGTTTTGCACCTTCCATGAAACTGGTGGAAAATCTCAAGGAACGAGTCCGCAAAAGCGGAAGCGACAATCCGGCCGTGTTCAAGGAACTGTTGCGCGACGAACTAATCGACCTGTTCAAAGGCAAACGCCGCATCAGTGCAGTCAACCTGCCGGAAGTCGTCATGATGGTCGGCGTCAACGGCGTGGGCAAAACCACAACCATTGCCAAACTGGCCCACCGTGCCCAAATGCAGGGCCGGAAAGTTCTTATCGCGGCTGGCGACACCTTTCGGGCTGCCGCCATCGAGCAACTGGAGGTTTGGTCCAAGCGTGTGGGCACAGGGTTTTATGCCAAGGGCGAAAACTCCGATCCTGCAGCGGTCGCCTACGAGGCCATAGAATATGCAAAAGCCAACGGATATGACCTTGTTCTTCTGGATACGGCCGGACGTCTGCACACCAAGGTCAATCTAATGGAAGAACTCAAGAAAATCCGCCGCGTAACCAGCAAGCAACACCAGGGAGCTCCGCATCGCTGCATTCTCGTGGTGGATGCGACCACAGGACAAAACGCCATATCACAGACCAAACTCTTTGATGAAGCCGTAGGGGTGGACGAAATCATTCTGACAAAACTTGACGGGACAGCCAAAGGAGGCATTGTGGTGGCCATCGCCCTGGAGTTTGGAATTCCCATTACATTTGTTGGACTTGGCGAAAAGATGGAAGACCTCCGCCCCTTTGACGGAGGAGATTTCGCCCAGGCACTGCTGATGTAATTTTTTTGCTTTTCGAAAAAATACCGGAGCCAGTTAACGGCTCCGGTAAAAATCCACCTCATTTCCAATTGGATTCACCCAAAATGCCATAGCAAGCTGGACTTTCCAACATTTCTCCACTAAGCCTTCCCCCTTCAGAGGCTTGTGAATGTTTCTTTAAATCCCAAATTTTTGTGGAAGGTTTCCAAATGAGCACACGCGAAACATGGGGCTCCCGTGCCGGGTTCGTGTTGGCTGCGGTCGGCTCTGCCATCGGCTTGGGGAACATCTGGCGTTTTCCCTACATGGCCTATGAAAATGGCGGTGGAGCATTTCTTATACCTTACCTTTTTGCCATGCTTACGGCCGGTATTCCGTTCATGATTCTGGAATTCGGACTTGGGCACCGTTTCCGCGGATCCGCCCCTAAGACGTTCGCGTCTATTTCCCCGAAATGGGAATGGCTTGGCTGGTGGCAAATCGGTCTCACCTTCATCATCGGCATTTATTACGTGGCTGTGATTGGCTGGGCCATTTCCTACAGTTTTTTTGCCATAACACAGGCTTGGGGCAATGCGCCAAAAGACTTCTTTTTCAACCAGTATTTACATCTAAGTTCATCTCCCATGGAAATCGGAAGCATCCAGCCCGGTATCCTGCTGACGACCTTGTCGGCATGGATCATCTGCTGGGCTGTCCTGCATCTGGGGGTGCGTCGCGGTGTTGAAAAAGTCAGCAAAATCTTCATGCCATTGCTGTTCATCATGGTTCTGCTCATCATCGTACGTACTGTGACCCTGGATGGTGCAATGAACGGATTGCAGTGGCTGTTCAAGCCCGACTTTTCCAAAGTCATGGACTACCACGTATGGGTCAATGCCTACGGACAGATTTTCTACACGCTGAGTATCGGTTTTTCAATCATGATCACCTACTCAAGTTATCTTCCCAAAAAATCCGATATCACCAACAATGCTTGCATGACGGTCTTTATCAATTGTGGTTTTTCCCTGCTGGCAGGCATCATGATCTTCGGAATTCTTGGGCATATGGCCGCGGAACAGGGCGTTGGCGTAGATAAGGTCGTCAGTTCCGGTGTTGGTTTGGCTTTTATAACCATTCCGGCAGCTATCAATACCATGCCTGCCCCGATATTTTTCGGCACATTGTTTTTTCTCTCGCTCACGGTTGCGGGACTGAGTTCACTTTTGTCCATCATCCAGCCTGTGGTAGCGGCAATTTCAGACAAATTCGCTTGTTCGCACAGAAGAGCCGTGGCCATAGTCTGCATTCCATCCATCATCCTGAGCACAGCCTTCACCACTCAGGGTGGATTGTTGTTGCTGGATATTGTGGATCATTTTGTAAACAATTTTGGCATCATCTTCTGCGGGTTGATCGAGATCATTCTGTTGAGCTGGCTCTGCCGCCTGGAAGTTATCCGCAAACATATCAACGAAATATCCGACTTTAAAGTAGGAGCATGGTGGACCTTCTGCCTTCGTTTCATTACTCCGGTGGTGCTAGGCTATATGAGCATCTGCAATGTTATCGGCGACATGTCCGCTAATTATGGCGGCTATTCCACCGACGCCATCCTGACATTTGGCTGGATGGTTATAGGACTGACGATTCTGCTTGCCCTGCTGTTGCAAAAAAAGCGTCCAGCAAACGAATACGCCATTGTCGACAAAGCCATGTGGAGGTAACCCCATGACAACCAGCGCAATCATCATGATGCTTATCGGCCTGTCCCTGACATGGGGTGGAGCCATGGTATGCATTCGCATCGCCATGAACGCCAGAAACAAATAGTCAACGTATTCTCCAATAATACAAGGCCCGGAAAGCAAGAATGCTTTCCGGGCCTTTCTCTTGGGAGAATCAATAAATCCCCAAACCAGACACTACGATACAACCATTTGGAAAGATTATCATTCCCCGCCGAAGTCCCAATTGAAATTTTCTGCCCAAACCGGGCTGCATTGCGCTGCAAACCCTGGAAATCCGATACGCCCATGATGCAGAAACAAAAGTCCTTGCCTGTTGCCGGATAGACCATCTGCGGTACTTGTCCCCCTGGCCCGTCCATAAAGGACGTCGCCCACGATGGCATAACCCGCATGTGCCAGATGAGCTCGTATCTGGTGCCTTGCTCCCCGGTGAATGATTGCCCGGACCAGGGTCACATCTTGAGATTCATCGTAAAAAAGAGGAGCCACCCGAGTCCATCGCAAAGAATTAGATACGTTTTCGTTCTGGACGCATGTCTTCCTGCGATTGGCCGTGTCCAACAGGTTGCGCAACGTACAGGGACTTTCCAGCCGTCCGTGCACAAGGGCAAAATAGGTTTTCACGATTTGGCCGGTTGCTTCGTGTTTTTTGTAGAGACGGGCGTTCTCCCAAGACTCCGCCGCCATGACAATACCGGATGTCGGCTGATCCAGCCGATTAAGCAGGTGGAAATGTGCTGTCTTTTCATCAGCACGCAACGCCTGCTCCAGGCTTGCCCCGCCCCCCCCAGACAGCGCTTCGGTATGCGTTCCTCCGGGTTTGAAGAGAGCGGCAAATCCGTTCTGCCGAACAAGAATCCGGATCGGCGCGGCCTTGCAGAGGGATAAAATCTCTTCCGCGTACGGCAAAATGCGCACCTCCTGCCCCATGACCACTCGATACCCGGAAGAACGCCTCCGCCCGTCCACCAAGACCTTCCCCGTCTCTATAAGACGCCTTCGCCCACGCAATCCCATGTCAGGAACAAGCAGCGAAAGCAGTTTGTCAAGACGGCCGCGGGCATGCTCTTCAGAAACACGCAGCAAGAATTTGTATTGTTCTTGATTTGAAGCCACCATAGGATATCATGCCTTGTAGAGTTCAACACCATTACAGCATCGACGCCTGGAGTGCCATCATGAGCAAACCGGTAAAAATTATCACAATAATCGCAGCATCATTCATTTTTCTTGTTATAGCCGCCATGATCATCATCCCCATGGTGGTTGATCCCAATGACTACAAAGCCCAAATTGAGCAGGCAGTGGAGGAATCCACTGGCCGTACCTTGAAAATTACAGGTAATATAAACCTGTCCCTGTTTCCTTGGATCGGCGTACGCATCGGCGAGGTAAGTCTGGGCAATTCACCCAAATTCAGCCAGGAACCAATGGCCCGAATTCAGGAAACAGACGTCAAGGTCAAACTCCTGCCGCTTTTCAGCAACCAGGTGGTGGTGGATACATGTCTGCTTAAAGGTTTGCAACTCTACCTGGGCAAGGACGCTTCCGGCAAGTCCAGTTGGACCGACATATTGAGTCGGGAATCCAAGCAGAACCAAACATCCCCTGAAACAACGCCGTCTCCAGGCTCCCCCATCCCATTCATCAGCATACGCGGCGTGGAAATATCCGATGCCCGTATCACATGGGATGACCGACAAAACGGGAAAAAATATCAGGCCAGTTCCATTAACCTGGAAGTGAACGAATTTGGCATGGATGAGCCCTTCGATCTAAGATTGTCCATGGCTGTTGATTCCAACGCGCCCAACGTCAAAGGGAACATCGGTCTGGCCGCAAGGATCACACTCAAACCTGCTGATAACGAGATCATCTGCGACGGCGCAAAGATTGACGTGCACCTTGAACGTCTGGTTCTTCCCGATGCCAAGGGCGACCCCTTGTCTGGGAAAATGGTTCTCAAAACCAATGTTCTGGCAGATTGGGTTGAGGGGCAGGTTAAACTGAACAAGATGGAAATGACCACCGACCTCAAAGGAGCCATGATTCCCGGCGGTGCTCTGGATGCTTCGATGAACGGAGATATCGCCCTGAACTGGCTCAAGCAGACCCTCACCCTGGAAGAACTGAAGGCCGCAGCCTACAAGATAAATTTGTCCGGTGATGTTAGCGGGGAAAAAATATTCGACTCCCCCATCCTGCAAGGAACTCTGGCCGTGGAGAGTTTTTCGCCCAAGGAACTTCTGCAGGCCATGGCTTTGCCTCCTGTGGAGACAAACGATCCCAAAGCATTGACCAAGGTCACTGCCGACATCTCGTTCACCTACAAACCAGATAAAACCACGGTTGATTCCCTGAAACTTATTATGGATGACAGTATGCTTAATGGGACCGTCAGTCTGGGAAAGCTGTCTCCAAAAGAAAAAATGCCTTCCCTGAAGTTCGTTCTTTCCGCCGATACCGTGGACGTGGATCGCTACCTCCCCCCCAAAAAAGAAAAAGAATCCACACCTCCTCCCGCTACGCTGGAAAAGGAAAAAAAGAAGCTGGATACTACAGACGGCACACCAGCCGCATTGCCAGTGGATCGGCTCAAAGACCTGGATGTGGAAGGCCAATTACGTGTAGGTTCGCTCAAAATATATGGCATCAAGACCACAAACATCGTGGCAAAAATCTTGGCAAAAAACGGGCGGGTGGCTCTTTCTCCTTTCTCCCTGGACGTCTACCAGGGAACACTGAGTACCGATGCCATCGTGGATGCAAGCAAGGACATCCCTCTCAGCAGCATGGTCCTGCATCTTAAACAGCTCGATTTGGAGAAAACCCTGAGCGCGTTCATGAAAACCCCCGTAGCCGGTGGTACAACCGGTCTCGATTTGGATCTCAAAGCTGCAGGGAGAGAATACAAGGATATGTTGCGGACGCTTGACGGTACAATTTCCCTGTCCGCGCTTAACGGGTTTATTCGCGGTTTTCGGCTGGAACCGAAGCGCTTTGATACCCAAAAAGGTTACAGCGCTCCGGCGCAGGGAGTCCCCAATCTGACGGAATTCGAACGCATCGGCTTGGATTTCGACATCAGGAAAGGCATAGCCTCGGCCCGCAACCTGAAACTCAGCACCCATAATGCAAACGTTGTCGGCACGGGCAATGTGAATCTTGTTGAACAAAAATTAAATTTGAATTTCGACGCCGATCTCAAGATTATGACCGTGCCGGTTAGCGTGGGGGGAACCTTTACCGATCCAAGAATTACCGTAGACCCAAAACGCATGCTTATAAATACGGTCAGAGGTGTCGGCTCCATCCTGGAAAAAAGCGTGGAAACCGGGGGCGATGTCGGCAAGGGAGCCGTAGACGTAATCAGGCAGGGCACCGAAGAAATCATCAACATCTTCGGAGGAAAGAAAAAGCAATAACTCTTTCCGTCTGCCTGAACAGCAAGGTCCTTTCCACGTCTTGTCACGAGGAGAGGACTTTGCTTGCAATCGTACGTCATTCTCCCAGCCTGCACACTACCTTGTCGAAGACCTGAAGGTTCCCCTTCCCCTGCCCCTTGGCCTGCAGCAAGGCCATGTCGGAACGCTGGAACAAGGTCTGAACGTCCTCTCCCTGAGCAGGATACAGACTTATACCGATGGAAACCCCGATATGCACCACATGCTCATTCAAATCGAACGGTTGTCCGATTGCCCAGATAATGCGCCGCCCCACGTATTCAATTTCTGCGATATCCTTGGGGCCTGTCAGCAGAATCCCGAATCCGTCACCGCCGATGCGGCCCAAAAGATCGCCTCCCTGCACACAATTTCGAATACGCTCCGCTGCCTGGCGCAACACGGCATCCCCGGCCTCCAACCCCAATGTCGTGTTTACGGAACGAAAATCATCCAGGTCCAGCAACAGCACCCCCATCAGACGACTTTCCGGCTTTTCACCTGCAACTTCCTGCAATGTCAGCCGCATGTCTTCCAGCAATCGGGGGCGGTTTGAAAATCCGGTCAGCACGTCGCGCCGAATATATGAAGCCAAATTTTTTTCGTCCTTGTCTTCAACGCTCACGTCGGAAAACTGCCAATAATGACGCTTTTTATGGTCATTGATGCCCATGGAACGATAGGAAACAGAAATGCTGCGCCCGTCGCGCAATATGAAGCGTTCCGCAGTCACATCCCTGGCTGCGGCCACCAAATCCTGAGTCCTGACCATAAAACCTTCGGAATCGACAAAAAGATCACTGATCTCCCCAAGCAAATCCAAAGTATGCATTCCGGGAGCGAGACAATGACTGTCAAACAAATCAAAAAGAATGCACAATCTGCCGTTTGTCTGGACGATCTTGCGTGATTCGTCTTCAACAAGCACTCCCGAGGGACACCCATCCATAAGTGCATCAAGTATTTTCAAAGCGGCAAGTCCATCAATATGTTCTTCGGCATGCCGGAGCGCCTTGGCTATGACCTCGCCGGCAACCTTGAGCAGACCTATTTCCTCCTCTGTCCAGACACGCTCCCCCCTAACGGATTCAAAAGCCAAAAAGCCAAGGGGATCTGGACCGTTAGTAACCGCCACGGCAACGATGGACTTGGATTTTCGGCCATGAAGCCAGTCGCGCTCTGCCCTGGCTGCTTGAGGCAGGCTGCCGGGCGTGTCAATGAGTACGGTTTCAAAAATGGTCAACCTGTCCCAAAACCACGGTATATGCTGCACGGACATGCTCTGGTCACGCCCAAGAGGGGATTCCATGCCGACGTCGGACCATTCCTTGAACGGAACGAACATGGAAAAATCACTGGAAAGCATGAACAACACGCAACGATCCACCCGGCAGAAATCTCCCAACCTGCGCAGACATTCGTCAATGGCATAGGCTGTACTTTCCGGGTCGAGATTCAAAAACAGGCCGGACAACGATGCAACCATGCGTTCGGTTTGCACCTGGCGTTTCATGCTGCGCTCGGCCTGTTTACGCAGGCTGATGTCCCGCAGTGAGCATAAATAGGCAGTATCACCTGCCAATTCGATTTCCTGGGTACGCACTTCCGCCAAGGTACTCTGTCCTTCGGGACCGTGCACATCCATCTCCGTGGGAGGACCTGGAGAAACGGTGTGCTGCAATGCCCGCCCCACTATCTCACTGGCTGGCCGTCCCAGAATACTTGCACCGGCAGGATTGATGAATGCGACTTTGCCATTTTCCAGGACAACGGCAATACCATCGGGAAGACGCATGACCATCTCGTCCGGTGTAATTTTCAATTTCTGGCCATCAAGCATCCAGGCTGTCGTCTCGCTCTGTTCGTCTGCCTTGTTTTTCATCTTGATCATTTATCCTGTTGCGGGAGTGCCCCTCCTCCCGGTATCCGACCCTGCCTATTTTTTAACACTGAGGAGATAAAAAAACAATGCGCTGAAAAAAAGCCGATGTTCACGGATCCGTGAATATATTTTTCCCGACACCTGTCCCTTTGCATCGCCCGGACGATCATGTACTTTGTGCAGCCAAATGATTCCTTCCAAGGACAAAAACATGCGTATCAAGGGTTACCTTTTCATTCTCGCTGCCGCGATCATGTGGGGACTAATAGGTCCCATTGCAAAAATCGCTTTTGAAGCGGGCATGCCCCCGGTGGAAACCGCATTCTGGCGAACGACCATTGGATGGGGCCTGTTTGCCGTTCATGCCGGGTTGCGTAACGCCTTGCGTATCACTCCCAGCGACTTGCCTTTGGTTGCAGTCTTTGGAGTGGCAGGCATCGCCGGATTGTTCGGTTGTTATGTGGTGGCTGTTGATTACGGTGGAGCCGCACTGGCCGCCGTACTTTTGTACACGGCTCCGGCATGGGTGGCGATCATGTCGCGCATGATCTTCGGCGAGGCACTCACCCCGATGAAACTGGCCGCTCTGGTCCTGACCATGACCGGTGTGGCCGGGGTCTGCTTTGGCCCATCCCTGATGACTTCGACGATGACCTCAGGA
Organism: Desulfovibrionaceae bacterium; assembly: GCA_963665185.2. Taxonomy (GTDB): domain Bacteria; phylum Desulfobacterota; class Desulfovibrionia; order Desulfovibrionales; family Desulfovibrionaceae. The sequence continues at coordinate 60,815 of CAXXPO010000019.1, forward strand.
ATGCCCTCGAACACCACAACCCAGCACATTTCCCCCATAGCCATTGGATTCGGGCTGCTCTCCGGATTCAGCTACGCCCTGTACTATATTTTCGGAAAGCACTTTGAAAACAAATACACCACCCCCACGCTGTTTCTGTATGCCATGCCTGTAGGCGCCCTGGTGTTGACGCCATTTTTCAATTTCGCTCCCCATCCTCCGGCTGCCTGGTTGGCCGTTATGCTTCTGGGAGGCGTCTCCACCTACGGAGCATATCTCATCTATTACAAGGGGCTGAAGCATCTGGAGGCCACCAGGGCTGCTGTAGTCGCCACAGTCGAGCCGGTGGTGGCTGCGCTGCTGGCCTATTTCATGTGGAACGAACAGCTCAGTCCCATCGGCTACCTTGGCAGCGTACTCATTCTGGCAGGTGTTATCCTGGCTGTCCTGGAAGGTGAACACCGCCTCAAAAATACACACAACAGACTGGTCAATTGACATGAGACAAACAGATCCACGGCTTCTCCAGGTCAAGGCCGCAGCCGGATCGGGCAAAACCTACAGCCTTACCCTGCGTTTCCTCAGCCTCCTCTCCCAAACCAATACGGAACGCAGTGCACCGGTATGCACACAAAGCCCTTCGCCCGGATTCTTCTGGGATGAAATCATGGCCGTTACCTTTACCAACAAGGCAGCCATGGAGATGAAAGAGCGCATCGTGCGGGAACTGAAAAAACGTGCTCTGGAACTAGACGGTGCCGCCCCCGAAACGCTCGATCCCCGACAGGCCGCCCGACTGCTGGACAATGTACTGCGCCGCTACAGTCGGCTGAACATCCGTACCATCGACAGCCTGCTGAACCTCATCGTTCGGATCTTTGCCCTGCCTCTGGGCCTGTCCCCTGACTTTGACCTGATTTTTTCCGAACAAGATGTCTTTGAGCCGGTCTATCGGGAATTCGCCCAGACCATAGGGACCAACAAGGACAGCGCAGGACAATTGGAGCAGGCCGCCCTGACCCTCATCCGCCATGACAACAAGGCCGGGTTCTGGCTGGCACCCACAGTGTGTCGCCGGCTGGCGACTCTGGTGAAGGATCTGCGTGGAAAAGAAGTCGTCACGGACCAGCGATCCATTGCCACGGCCCTGCAAGGCTCGTTCGATGCTTTTTCCAAGGCTGTGACTGCGTTGAATACAACGGCAGTGGAAAAAAAACTGCCTTTCAACAGCCATTTCACTAAATTTCTCAATAAATGCCGCGCCACCAAGCTGCTGAAAAGCCCTCCTGTCTCCAAGCTGATAGAAAAGGACAGCCTTTGCGAGTGCGTTCTCAGCAAAGGCAAAGGCCTCGTGGATTCCGAAGCGGAACAGGCTTATGCCCGGCTGCAACTTGCCCATGAAGCCTACCGCCGGGAGTGCGCCGTACTCAGCGGTGCGTATTCCTGGGGTCCCCTGGCACATCTGGCCAGTGACCTACGCCAGGCCATGGAAGCCTATCAGGTCGGCGAAGGTATCGTACTGTGCGACTCTCTGGCACATCGCGCCGCAGAACTTCTGTCCGGCACGGTGGCCGCGCCCGAGGCCTTCTGCCGCCTGGGCAACCGGCTTCACCATCTGCTCATCGACGAGTTCCAGGACACCAGCCGTGACCAATGGAACGCCCTGCTCCCTCTGGGCGAAGAATGTCTGTCCAAACTCGGCAGCCTTTTCTATGTGGGTGACGTCAAGCAGGCCATATACAGCTGGCGCGGCGGGGATTCCAGCCTGTTCGACGAGGTCGTGACGTTGCCCGAGCTGGTCGGCCCGGCCGGAGGAATACATATCAGCACCTTGGATACGAACTGGCGCAGTTGCCGGGAGATCGTGAACTTCAACAACGACTTTTTCAAAACTCTTTGCAGCCAGCCCCATGCCGAATTCATGGCAGAGCAACTTTTTTCCAAAGCCGATTCGGACGTGCAGGAAGCCTTTGTACACGCTGTGACCAAAATCTTTACAGACTGTGAACAAAAGGTCCCGGACAAAAACCAGGACACCGGCGGTTACGTCCGCCTGCAAAGACTCCCTGGCGGTTTGAGGGAAGACATCGACACCCAGACCAAAACCGCTTTTATGGAACTCATGGAAGAACTGGATTATCGGGGTTCCGTCCAGCCCAGTTGGGGAGACGTGGCCGTCCTGGTGCGCACCAATACCCAGGCCCAGATGGTCAGCCAATGGCTGGTTGCCCAAGACATTCCAGTCATCACGGAAAACAGTCTGCGCATGGGCAGCCATCCGGTCATTGCTCAACTGGCCGCGCTGCTGCACTTTATTGACCGCCCCGAAGACAACCTGTCGTTTGCCGCATTCATTTCCGGAGAGGACGTATTTCTTCCCGAAGCCGGTTTGAGCCGGGAGCACATTCTGGAATGGCTGGCAGCCGCCCCAAAAAAGCCGTTGTACCTAGCTTTTCGTGAAGATTTCCCAAAGCAATGGACACTCATGGAACCGCTCTTTGCCCATGCAGGCATGATCGGGCCCTACGACATGGTTGCCGAAGCCATTTCCGCGTTTAGGCTTCTGGAACGCCGTCCGGATGACGAACTTTTTATCCGGCGTCTGCTGGAGCTGGCCCATCGGGCTGAAGAAAAGGACATGCGCAGCCTGAGTCGTTTTCTGAACTTCTGGCAGGAACAGGGAACCGAGGAAACCGTGCCTCTGCCCCAGGACGTAAACGCGGTGCAGGTCATGACCATGCACAAGGCCAAGGGATTGGAATTTCCCATCGTGATCCTACCGTTCATGGACTGGGCCTTGCCACGCTTTGATGACGAGCTGGCCGTGGTTCCCATGGGCAACGCCGCCTACGCCACCCCACTGCGCCGGGATGTGGGCGAACTGTACTGGGAAAAATGCCTGCATGTCGCCCTGGAACATTGCAATCTCCTCTATGTTGCCTTTACCCGACCCCGCAACGAACTGTACGGATTTTTCCCTGCCGACCGCAACAAAACCGCCAAGCCAAGTCCCGTTCTCTGCGCACTGGAAAGCGTACTTGGCGAAAGCTTCGACAACAACCGCTTTGAACTAGGGAGCATTCCGGCTCCGCCGCCCCTTCCTGTGCTTTCCCCGATTGCCAAGCAGGCCCCCATAGCCGAACGTCCACAGCCGGAACGCGACGGACCATGCAGACCCATGACCTGGCTGCCGCGTTTGCGGGTCTATCGCAATCTGGAAGACACTGAGAATTGGCGCAACCGTCAGCGCGGAGAAATCGTCCACAAGGCATTGGAGTATCTTCTGGATTTCCCGAAACCGGAACAAGCCGTTCCCCTGGCGGTCGGCCTGGCCGTTGACGATTTCCCCTTGTCCGCCAGTCAACGCAACGATCTGGCCGCCCAAACTCAGGAGCTTGTCTCCTGGCTGCTTTCACGCAAGGACATGCATTACTGCCTGCGCCATGGGCGCCCCGAAGCGGAAATTATCGATCCGAACGGACGTCAGCACCGCGTGGATCTTCTCTGCTTCACTCCAGACGGCCCCATCGCCGTGGAGTACAAGACCGGAGCGACCTCTCCAGACCACATCAAGCAGGTGCGCCGTTATCTCAGCCTTCTGGATAGTCTGCCGGGCAGCACCATCCCGTCCAGAGGGCTCATCGTCTATTTGGACAAACGTGAAATCATTGACGTCGTCGGAGACCAAGCCTGATGCACCCCACTGACAATCCCATCCATATAGTGTCCTGGACACAAAATTTCATTCCCGCTCTGGGAAAAGCCATCTGCGAAGGCTGCATCCACGATTCCCTGGAAAATGCCATCGTGGTTTTTCCGCATCGGCGAGCCGCACGCTACCTGACAAATTATTTCAAGGAGCAGGCCATAGACTCGGGCAGGGTGCTCCTTCCTCCAACCATGATATCCCTGGAGGACTTCATCCCCTGGGGAGTTCGCCGCGTGGTTGCGCAGGCCAAATCCACTGCCATGCCCAGCCGCACCCTCTCCCGCCTGGATCAGGCCTTTGCCCTGCACCGGGTGGTCAGTTCCCTGCCCGGGATTTTCAAAGACCCAAAGACATCCCAAGACATGGACATGAACCGCTTCTTGCCTTGGGGCATGCGTTTGGCCGGAGTAATGGAGGATTTCTTCCGCCAGGATCTGGCCCCGGCGAACCTGGACCATGTAAGGGACGAGGTCGCAGACTACGCCGCGTCGCTATTGGGCAGTCTGGGGAACATGTTCACCGCCTACGAACGACTTCTGACGGAATGCGAGTGGACGACGCCCGGCCTGCAATGCCGCGCACTGGCCCGGCAGGCCGATGTCCTGGCCGAATCCCTGGCCGACAAGGATGTTTTCATTGCCGGATTCTATGCCCTGACAGGATGTGAAGACAGGCTTTTCAAAGCGCTCTGGCACAACGGAGCTCGGATTTTCTGGCACAGCGACCCGGCATTGTGCGGAAGCAAAAGAGGTCATTGGGCCTGTGCGGAACATGCTGATTGGGCTGTCCGCTGGAAAACGCGGCCCGAATGGAGTGCGCAGGGGAATTCAGCGACTTCCTCCATGATACCGCCTGTGCGTTTTATCGAAGGTTTTGACCGCCATTCACAACTCGCCGCCCTGCAAGACGAACTGTTCGAGGTCGTTAAAAAGGATGGTACTGCCGCGGTAATCCTGCCGGATACCGGCTTGCTGGCCCCGTTGTTGCGCCACCTTCCGGACAAGGATGTGAACATCAGCATGGGGTATCCCCTGGAACGTTCGGCCCTGTATGCCTTGCTGGACCTGCTCATGGAAACCCACCTGCAGCACGAAAAGCACGGCCAATATCCGTGGAATCTTCTTTCTGAGATCGTGCGCCATCCCTTTATGGGACAATTGGGTGCCGTGGACGGAATATTTCCTCTGCGTCCTCTACTGCGGGCCATGGATCGCATTCTTCGAGAACGGGGACGCGACATGGATATGGAGGAACTTGTCCGCACGGCAAAGGACAACGTCGAGAATGAAGACGATACGGCCATTCCCCCTGCTGTTCTGGAGCTGCTGGAGCAGTGGCTAGACGCTTTTTTCTGTGCCTACGAGAACCGCCGCACTTTGGCGGGGCTGGCCGACGCCCTGCGCGAGACCACGTCGCTTCTTTTGAACGCCTGCGCCCCGGTATGGGAACAGCGGCTCATCGACGCAGAATGTCTGTACCGCACACTCATTGAAACCGTTCCCATGATGTCCACCGGCCTTGGCCAGGATATCCCGCTTGCCCCGGACGTGCTCTATCCCCTCGCCCGGCAGGTCATGCGAGGACAAAGCGTTTCCTTTGAACCGGAGCCTCTGACCGGATTGCAGGTATTGGGATTGCTGGAAACACGGTTGCTCTCTTTTAACAGGCTGTTCATTCTCGACGCCACCGAAGACAAACTCCCCGGGGCGGCAGACCACGACCCCCTGCTGCCCGACACGTTGCGCCTGTACCTTCAACTCCCGCATAGCCGGGAACGCGACAACGTGGCCGCCTACAACTTTTACCGGCTGCTCATGAGTTGTGACGAGGCCGTTATCTGCTATCCCAAGGGTGAGCATAAAGGGCTGTTGGACAGCACCCATCTGCGCAGCCGTTTTGTGGAACAATTGCTCTGGGAACGGGAAAAACAACTCAAACAGATACTCGCCCCGGGCAATGATCCAGACTTTACCCGCAAGAGCTTTTCCCTGCATCCGCTGGCTTCCCCTTCTTCTGCCATCGAAGCAGGACCAGCCGCCCGGCAACGTATAGAGCAGCTTGTACAGAAAGGAGTTTCCGCAACCATGTTGGATACCTACATGCGTTGCCCCAAACTTTTTTTCCATCGCTATGTGCTTCGTCTGGAACCCCTTGAGCAGGCCAATCTGGACGGCGATAAGAAGGCATTCGGCGAGCTGGTGCATGACGTGCTCAAAAATTTCTTCAAGGACCATGTGGGAAGCGAAACAGACTTGTCCGCCCTGCCTGCCGCGGACCTGCAGGAAGCCTTCACGTCCCGACTGGAACAAAGCGGGTTTTTTGCCCGGATGGCCCCGGACGCACAGACGCTGCTGCGCCTGGTAGGACGCGAACGCCTTGGCTTGTTTTTGAAAGCCCAACCCAAGGCCACGGTTTTCTTTCAGGAAAAAAACCTGCGTACAACGTTTCCCTTGCAATCTTATGACGGAGCCTGCCAGCATATCATTCTGAAAGGCACGATTGACCGGTGCGATGCCCGCGACAAACCGGAAAGCGGCATGTACATCCTGGACTACAAGACCGGTATGCCTAAAATACCGTCTTCAAGCTTCTGGGAACACGAATCACTCTGGACCGACATGCAGCTCGCCCGTCCGGAACACACTTCCAATCCGGACTTGTTGCAACAGGTGGCCCAGGCTGCCGGGTCAGTGCAACTGCCCATGTATTGCACCCTGTTCAGAGGAAATTTCGATACGACACTTGCGAATGCCGGTTGGATCAACCTGGCAGACAACGGTACAGAAATTTTTATCTTTCCTGAAAAGTGTGAGCAGGAAACCCGCGTCGATATCATGGAGCACCGATTTCCCATGTTGTTGGATTACCTGCTGCGCCATTTGCTGTATTCCAAATCGTTTGAGGCCATTCAGGGAAACCATTGCGGTTGGTGCGATTTTGCCCATACCTGCGGTCATTGAGGAACCACTTATGAAACATGCCAACATCATTGTCTGCGGAGGAGGAATAATAGGGCTGACCATGGCGCGGGAACTCATGCTGCGCGGACACGAAGATATCCTGGTACTGGAAAAGGAAAATTCTTTGGGACGCCATGCCTCGGGGCGCAACAGCGGCGTGTTGCACACGGGCGTGTACTATGCGCCAGACACGCTCAAGGCCAAGACCTGCCACAAGGGGAATGCCTTGCTGCAAAAGTATTGCAGAGAATACGAACTTCCCTTGCAACGCACAGGCAAGGTCATTGTCGCAACAGAGCCGAGCCACCTGCCTACGCTGGATGAACTTTACCGTCGCGCCCTGATCAACGGGGCGGAGGTGAATGTGGTGAACGCCCAGGAATTGCGGGAAATCGAACCCAATGCCCGCACCGTGGAAAAGGCCCTGTTCACGCCCCAGACCTGCGTGTTCTCGCCCAAGGCCATACTTCAGTCCCTGGCCGATGAACTGAAGGCATCAGGCAGGGTATCGATACTGCTCGGCCACAAAATCAAGGCTCTCATTCCGGGAAAACGCATACTGCATGCCACAAAGGAATGTTACGGGTACAAGTTTCTTATCAATGCCTGCGGCACGTACAGCGACAGGCTGGCCCACGCCTTCGGACTGGGGAAACAATACGCCGTGTTGCCCTTTAAGGGCCTCTACCGTCGCCTCAAACCGGAATGCAGCGAATTGGTCCGGGGCAACGTGTACCCCGTGCCGGACATTCGCAACCCGTTTCTGGGCATCCATTTCACCAAAGGCGTGGATGGAACCGTGTACATCGGCCCGACCTCGACTCCGGCATTCGGACGTGAAAATTATGGAATATTAAAGGGTTTGGATCGGGAAGCACCGCTCATTCTGGCGCGCGATGCCGTGCTGGTGGCGACCAATGCAAAATTCCGGGCCATTGCCCTGAGCGAGCCGCTCAAATACTACTTTCCTAATTTTTTCCGCGACGCCCAAAAAATGGTGCGCGGACTCTCACCTGCCGATGTGGAACCATCTTCCAAGGTCGGCATCCGACCACAACTGGTGGATCTGAAAACCCATGAAATGGTCATGGATTTCCTCATCGAACGCGACGCCCACTCCCTGCATGTACTCAATGCCATTTCTCCGGCTTTTACCGCGTCCATGGCCTTTGCCCGAATGGTTGTGAACGAGCATATGCAGGACATATAGCCGGCAAGGGATCAGTCTTTCTTGATTTTGGATGTGCCGTTGGCACGAGGATGGGCTTTGTCGTAGACTTGGACCAACCTAGCCATGTTCAGATGGGTATAGCGTTGCGTGGTGGAAAGGCGTTCGTGGCCCAGAAGTTCCTGAACACTGCGCAGGTCCGCGCCTGATTCCAACATGTGCGTGGCAAACGAATGACGCAAAGTGTGCGGACTGATCCCCTGGGGCAGGCCGGCCAGGGCTGCCATTTTTTCCAGAATACGGTTGGCCTGCCGTCTGTTCAGACGTCCACCGCGCACTCCGAGAAAAAGTGCCTGCTCCGAAGGCGCGGGTTCAAAGGCATGGCGTTGGTCCAGATATCTGCTCACGCAATGTACGGCAACCCTGCCCATGGGAGCCAGCCGTTCTTTGGAGCCCTTCCCCATGACACGCAGTACTCCAGAATCCGGGTCAAAATCATTCAAATCCAGGTCCAGGGCCTCGCTGATGCGTAACCCCGCGCCGTAAAGCAACTCGGCCAGGGCCAGATCACGCAACCCTTCGGGACCGAACTCCACACCTGTTTCCATCAAGGCCAAGGCCTGATCCACATTGAGAGCCTTGGGATGACGGATTTCCTGCTTGGGATTGGAAACTCCCGCCACAGGATTGGACGTAGCAAACCCTTTGGCCATGAGAAATTTGAAAAACGAACGTAGGGAGGACAGTTTACGGGCCATGGAGGATTTTTTCACGCCTTTGCGGTGCAGATCCGCCAGGTAGCCGCGCACATGATCCCGGGTAAGGGCATTCGGTCGCGCCAAGGTTGCTTTGCGCGTGGACAGAAAAATCTGGAACTGAATAAGATCTCGCTCGTAGGCTGCAAGCGTCGCCTCGGAGTACCCTTTTTCCACGGCCATATGGCCGAGAAAGGCGGTCACGGAATCAGGAATCGCAGGATGCTTTGCGTCGGTCGAGGACATAACAGCTGGTCTCCATTTCCTTGGCCTTTTTCTTCAGTCCCATGGCAATGGCCGAAGCTTCTCCATAGTGCTTGAGCGATCCATTGCAGTTAAAGACTACGGCTACGGAAACGGCCATGATAGGGAACTCCCGTACCACGCCCTGCCGGTCCGTGGAACGAATGCGTCCCCTTTCCCGATCTTCCTGGTCGTAAAAATTGGGAATGATCTGGTCGAAGGTGGCAATCAACCGCTGACAGGCGGCTTCAATATGCGTCGGCGGCATAATGAAAACGAAATCGTCCCCACCCACATGGCCCACAAAAGACGATGTGCCGCCAAAACCGCGCACCGTGTTGACGATAACCCGCGCGGTCATCATCAAGGCCTCGTCGCCCCGTGAAAATCCGTATTTGTCGTTGTAGGACTTGAAATAATCCAGATCAACATAGGCTAGGGCGAAGTCCTCCTGACGATCAATGAGGTCCTGGATGCGCTGGATAATTGATGTATTGCCTGGGAGTTTGGACAGCGGGTTGGCATCCAGGCTGCGCAAAGCTCGGGAAATGGTCAGGCAGATACGTGAACGCGCTTCTGCTTCACCAACCGGAAGCAGTAGAAAGTCGTCCGCTTCCACCCGGCTGAAATCCACGCCCTTTTCCAGATCCTCCGGTGGCAGGCAAAGAATGACCGGCAACTGGCGGTAAACATTTTCACTCTTAACCATGCTGGCAACTTCGGCCCCGCTTATGTCGGACAGCCGGTTGTCCACCACCAACAGATCTGGCGGCTCGTTGAACAAGGCTTCCACTGCAGCCGTTGCCCTGCGGTAGTGGGTCCATTCCATCAGGTCCGGCGGAAACAGCCCGTACAACAACTCACGCAAGCTATCGTCGTCAGTGATGAGAATGGCGTTCTGCTTTCTGGGAAAAATGCAATGCATGGGTATCCTTATGAAAACGACATATCCGCAATCTCGACAAAATCCTCGCCCAGCGTGTCCATGACAGGCTCCAGGTCCCTCATGGTGATGTGCAACATGCGAAGTGCCTCGGGGCGCAGATAGGGGACATTGTCATCACCACCGCTGCCGTATTCAAATATGCGCACCAACACGTCCCCTATGTGCACCACAGCGGCATGCTGAGGGTATAGCCGGGCCAAATGCGGCTTGTGGTGGTAGGACATGGCTTCCTTGAGGTTGGGCGGTAAGTGCCAGCTATCGGCCAGCCAGGCATTGATGCGGTCGTGGCCGAAGCCCAGCACTTCCTTTTCAGCAGCAAAATAGGTGATGTCCTTTTGTTTGACCACGGCCATGACCTGATCGCGAAGTTCCGGTAATTGCACCGCCGTGACCACTTTCCCCAGATCATGCAGCAACCCGGCCACAGAGTATTCTTCTGGGTCCTTGAGCTTGGCCGCCTGGGCAATGCCTTGGCAAGCCATGGCACAGGCAATGCTGTGTTCCCACAGCCCTTTCATTGCCTGAACCATCATATCAAAGACCGAAGTGGAAATGATAAGCCCCTTGATCACGTTAAATCCCAGCAGAACCAGAGAGTGTTGCACGGTGGCGATACGGCCGGGGAATCCATAAATGGGCGAGTTGACCATTTTGAGCACTTTGGCGGACAAGACCTGATCCGTGGAAATGAGCTTGGCGATCTCCTCAATGGATGCGCCATCGTCCTCCACCAGCTTGGTCACCTTGTCCAGGACTGAAGGAAGTGTAGGCAGGCTTTTGACTTCCAGAACTACATTTCTGGTCTCGCTTTTCAAATCATCGTTCATTGGTTGTCCCCATTGCCGGAATGTGCCACCTCGGCCGAGGCCTTGAAGGCAAAATACCGTTTGAGGAACCCTTTGACCTTGCCCATCCAAATGTCGTCCCCGTGCATGCGGAAAAGATGATCCATACGTTTTATCCGTTCAGCCGCTCCGGCCGAGGCATTGCCCATGTCCACGGGATTGCCCTTGACCACGATGCGGTCGATCTTCATGTTTTCCAGGCGATATATGAGGGAGTCGGTAAGTTCCGTGCCTTCGGCCATGATAACCACGCCGTTCTCACGGACCACGGGTTTTCCCAGGATCATCCCCGGCTTGACCAGGTTCAGTGGTATTTTTTGCATGAACTTTTATCTCTGAAAATATTGAATGCACACAACAGGTGTATCTTCTCTTCCAGGAACATCCCTTTCTCTTCAAACCAAGCTGTAATACATGCCGGGCCATTGGCGGACAAGCCCCCTGATCTCCAGGTCCACCAAAATCCGGCTGACATCTCCGCTGCTCAGACTTGCAAGACGGCCAATCTGATCGATATGCAACCGTTCTCCATCAGCCAAAGCATCGGCAACCCGTTTCCCGTTTTTTCCCAAATTTTCAACAGTTGCGACATGGTCGTTTTGGCTGCCCATCCGCTTCTTTACAGGAAACATGTCCGGCCCCAAAAGATAGCGTAATTCCTGAAGGATGTCGTCGGCACAGGAGACTAGACACCCACCCTGACGTATCAAGGCATGGCATCCTGTAAACGTGGGCTTGCCTACCGGACCGGGCAGAGCGAAAACCTCGCGCCCCTGTTCCAGGGCATGGCTGGCCGTGATAAGGCTGCCGCTCTTGCCTGCGGCTTCCGCCACCAGAACGCCCAAGGAAATGCCACTGATAATACGGTTGCGTACGGGAAAATGACAGGCATCCGGGCCCGTTCCATAGCCGTATTCGCTGATCAGCAACCCCTTTGCCTCCAAGGCCTCCCACACATCGCGATTCGTTCTCGGGTAAACAACATCCAATCCCGTTCCAAGCACCCCCACAGACGCTCCCGGACCTGTCAGTCCGGCAATATGGGCCTGACGGTCGATGCCGCTGGCCATGCCCGAAACCACGGTGACACCATAACGGGACAATTCCTGGCTTATCCTCAAGGCGGCATCCAAGCCATATGAAGAACACTTGCGCGCCCCTACAACCCCCACACTTGGATTACGCAGCAGACACACATCCCCCTTATAATACAGGTATAAGGGGGGATCAGGAATTTCCCGCAAAAGCGCTGGAAAACGATCATCAGTGATAAGAAGAAACTGGGCGGAATTTCGTTTTGCCGCCTCGTATTCCTTGTTCGCCTCCTCCTTCCATGACCGGGCGGCAAAAGCATCCATCTGGCGCTGGTTGGCCAACCCCAAAACCTGCCAGGAACGGCAATGGACGGCAGCTTCCACCAATGAGCCGAAATACTCGACAAGTCCGCGCCACGTCCTGGGACCCAGCCATTTGCAATGGCGAAGAGCCAGAGCCGCCCGATACTCGTCATGCAGATCAATGCTCATATGTGTCCAATACAGATTGTGACCGCGCCTTACGGCTGAACGCTTTGTCCGTGTGTATTCTTCACCAATGCTCTATCAATCCATATTTTTAAGACGTTGTCTCGCAAGTTTGGCCGGTTCGGAATCCGGGTATTCGTCGATAAGTGCCTGAAGATAAAAACGGGCATTGGCGGCATCTCCCAGTTTGTCGTAGCTAAACCCTATTTTAAGCAATGCCGCGGCAGCCTTGTGGTGTTTGGGATAATTCTGCGTGACTTCCTTGAAAGTCAGAATAGCCTGGGCAAAACGCTTTTCCCCATAATAACTCTCGCCTATCCAGTACAATGCATTGGGAGCCAGGGGGGCAGTTTTGTTCTGGGCCAGGAATTCATTAAGCACTTCGCGGCCATCCTCATATTTTTCCGCACGAACCAAGGACATTCCTCGATTGTACATCGCGTCCGATGTCACCCCCACGGGAACAGGGGAGTCTTTTATCGGAGGTGAAGCTGGAGGCGCAGCTCCGGTAAAAGGGGAATCCCCTCCAGAGCCTGCATCATGTGCCGCATCAACCTGTCCCTGAGGGGAAATTGTCTCCGGCGAGTGCACAGGGATCATCTTATTCATGGACATCTCATTGAGTTTGGTCTGCATTTCCATATGCATGGCCGTCAGCAACTCTTCCAGATGATCCACCCGGGCTGTCAATTCCTGGGCATATTTTTTCAACCGATCCTCACTCGCCCGCTGTTTCTCCTTGAAATTAAGAAAATTCTCTTCAAGACTTTGCAGTCTCCAAGCATCACTGCCTTCCGGCTGGGGCTGTTTGGAGACGCATCCAACAGGCAGGAACAAGGCCAAAAGAAGCAAAGGAAAAACTTTATTCATGCATAAACTCCCACAGGTGAAATACATCGTGAAGCATTACGCTCTATAGGACATAGGCGTTATCGATTCGCAAGGCAAGCCATGCGGACATAACTTGCCATAGCGAACCATTTAGGGCAAAAATACCGGGCCGTACGCTTGGGGCGATTTCATGCCTCTCAAGAAAAGACGAGATGGATGTCACGCAAAATACGGTCATCCCAGTGATCTTTTTCTCTTCACAGCAAGTTTTCCCAGTAGTCTGGTTTCACTTCTTGAAAGCCTAGTCGTTGACATTCAAGGCTTTGATACAAAGATTCCCGACAGGGATTGCCCCGTTCTGGCAATGTACGGAAATCGTTTGGGAGGATGCGGATACATGGCTTTTTCTTCAGGAGATATACTGTTGGCGGCCAACATGGCCCCACTCGCTTTCAACGCCTTCCTGGCAATGGCGGCACTTGGCGCTCCGTCAGTTGCCGCACTTTGTGAAATTCTGGCGACGGCCAGCGGAAAGGTTTTTTATAAAAAAGCGGCCCAACAACTCGGCATTCTTGGACTCGGCTGCACTGCGTATACTCTGTTTGTGGCTGCTGGGACGCTTCTCCTCATTTATCTGAAAATTCCCGGCCTGCTCCCCTTTGAAGCTCCGGAACAACTGCCCTTGCTTTGGCTGTTTGCTCCTATGGCGATTTGGGTCCTGGCAAGTACGGCGCATACGGCAACCTGGAAAAAAATGAAAAAAAAACAGGCCCTCCACATGGTATTGGGGGGGCTCGCCGCAATCTCCGGGCTGTTGACCATCTACGCTTCAATCGCCATCAAGTACGCCTACATCCTGCCTGTTCCCGGCGAACGCCCCCTGCCGGAAACGGCAGGGGCTCTTTTCATTCCTGGAAATGCCCCCATATTCTGGGCTTTGCTCGTGTCCATGCTACTCCTCGCGCCTTTGGCGATCTGCGCATTGGGACTTGGCTTCATCCTGTACCGCCGAAAAAAAGACGATTGGGGCCGGGATTACTATATTTTTGCCATACGCTTCGTATCCGGCCTTGCAGCCTGTCTGGGAATATTGTTCCTCGGATCGCAGGCATGGCTGGCGTCTAATATCCAAATGGTTTTTGGACAGCTTGTAGCCATGCAGAACATTGTGCCCGCTTGGTATGTCGGTATGGGAACCGGACTTGGAAGTGTTGCCCTCTGGAGTATCGTCAACCGCAACACAATGCCGATGCGCCTGTCCAGCCTGTTGATACTGTCCTGCCTCTTTATCTGGACAATGCTGACCTGCCTTGGATTTTCAGGATTGAAGCTTTTTTTTCTGTATTAAAAGTCATTACCGAATAAGGCGTCGAAAAACAACAACTCTACTATTTCGCCGACCGCACGAGCTGCTCAAAAATGCTGTCCAACCAGCTTCGGCAGCTGCTCCCGGCCTGGTCTGCACCCTTTTTCACACCATCCGCCGCATCAGGCCGCGCGGCACGGACATGACCTGAGTCCGCTGCGATACGACCCGACTGAGGTCGTTGAAAATCAGCGAGCGGTCATGTGCAATGCCCGTCGTGCCCGACTGCGTCTCTCGGGTTCCTGTCCATATTAAGGACTTTTTCCGGCATGTGGCAGACCGACTCGGTCCGGGATAGCCCGAGTCCATCCCGAAACACGGAATGTCCAAGAAGTAGTGCGCCCTAACTCCGGGAAAAAAGAGATTGCACCTGATAAAACCGGGGGCGCCCACGGTGAACCGTCAGCCAGACGACAGTCCGGTTCACTGGCCTTCCGAAGCGCAAAAAAGCCCCCGAAATGGCAGGCTCAGGGGCGTTCGTGCAATAGGGCTAGACATTGCCAAGGTTGGTGCTGACCGCTTGCAACAACTCACCCCTCGTGTTGTAAACCGGCGAGTTCTGTGCCACCACCAGCTTGGAAGCCAAACTCGGATCCTGAAAGACCTTGCGAGAAAGGCGCGCCTTGTGAATGGCCTTCATTTCATCAGCAGCGGATTGGTTGCGCTCACGCCTGGAATTCACGGCTGCCTCGACCTTGTTGCCAAGCTTCATGAATGTAGAGTTCAAAGTGGTTCCGTCCATGATATCCTCCTGGGGGTTTCCCCTGGCCCATCCTTGGGCTTTTTTTCTGACCTCCTACAATTATCTTATCGGCATTCCGCAACAGTGCTTTAGGGATAATCCCCCCAAAAAGGATGATGTAATGCAAATTTCCGCACGGAATGGCTATTGAACCATGGGCATAACATTACACAAGCTGCTGTGCCACACACAACACAATAAAAAACAATATAGACGCAACAGACCATGTACAGAAAAACAGCCGTTTCATAAAAACAATACCACCTGCTCAAATCAAATTTTACACAAATCCTTCAACCCCAACGTGGCTGGAGCGATTTTTCCAATCCTGCCTCGTGAATCCCCAAATAATCATTCAGAATTGTTTAAACATTTCTTACCATCTTTCTAATTTCCCCCGAATGGAGTAATGATTTGGAAACCGAGGAGGATGTATGGTTGACCCCTCACTGCTTGAAATTCGAAAGACTGTCATCCCCGAGTTGGTTTTTGGAGTTGGGGCAAGAAACCTGGCAGGGCAACATGCCATAAATCTGGCATTGAAAAATCCCCTTGTCGTAACAGATGACGGAATGCTTCAAACTCCTTGGACGGTGGAGCTTCTAAACAATCTGAAGGCCACGGGACTCACCCCAACCCTTTTCAGCAAAGTATCACCCAATCCCCGCGATTACGAAGTCATGGACGGAGTGGGAGTATACCTAAGCGAAGGGTGTGATTCGATAATCGCGATTGGCGGGGGAAGCTCCATGGATTGCGCAAAGGGAATCGGCATCATCGTTTCCAACGGCAATCAGATAAACGACTATGAAGGAGTTGACCAAGTCGACTTCCCATGCCCACCGCTTATCTGCATCCCCACAACAGCCGGCTCTTCTGCTGAGGTTTCCCAGTTTGCAATCATCAGCGACACGACTCGTAAAGTAAAAATCGCAATTGTGTCCAAAACCATGGTCCCGGATGTCGCGCTTATCGATCCAGAAACCACCACGACAATGAGCAGGAGCCTTACCGCCTATACAGGACTTGATGCGTTGACGCATGCAATCGAAGCTTATAGCTCAAACGCGCATTCTCCCGTAACGGACTTGCATGCCCTAGAGGCTGTGAGACTGATCAGCCAGTGGTTGGTGAAAGCGATAGACCATCCCGAAGATCTGATAGCCCGCAGCAGCGTAATGCTGGGCAGCATGTATGCAGGGTTCGCCTTCTCAAACGCAATCCTGGGAGCAGTTCACGCGATGGCTCACAGCCTGGGTGGACTCATGGACCTTCCCCATGGTCTATGCAATGCTATCCTTCTTGACCATGTTGTCGCGTATAACTACGATTCCAACCCGGAAAGATTTTCAAAGCTGGCTGTTGCACTTGGAGCCGAATTGAATGAAAATACTTCTTCTGACGAGGTCAAAGACATACTCATTCAAAAGCTTATCGATATAAAGCATAAGGCAGGAGTAACAATCACACTTCGCGATGTTGGTGTAAAGGAAGAACATCTGGAGAAACTGGCATATCATGCATTGGAAGACGCATGCATGATAACCAACCCCAAAAATGTTGAAATTGAAGACATCGTAAAGCTCTATCAGCAGGCTCTTTAGCATGCCCAAATATTCTGATACAGCCAGACAACGTTTAATTGGACTCGGTGAAAAGTCCATGGGGAAAAGCTATTATCCAGAATTGCGAAAAAGACTGGAAGAACTCGAAGTTATCAACAAACGTCTAACAGCTATTGTCGATTCAACAAAAATTTTTGCTCAATATGACCGCCTCAATGAAATCGCTGTTCCGCTCCTCAAAGAATTCGCAAAAAATATGGCAGCTTCAGGAGGTTCATTATATTTAGTAGATAATAATGAACTGAACCTTGCGGCTACATTAAGTTCACACCCATCAAAGACAAAACTGGAACTACCGCTTCCTCAAGGCAATCCTATCGGGACGGCACTCGCACAAAAAAAGCCAATTCGCATAACTGAAATCAGCCAGGATCCCAACTGTCAAAATGGGGTGGGCGGCCCCAACAACGGTTCTCTTCTCATTCTGCCGCTTTTAGACACACATGAAGATATACTTGGAGTTGTCGCACTTCATAACGAAAATTCTCCACCATTTTCAAAAGTCGATGCCGAAATCGGACATATTTTTGCATCATATATCTGTGCGGCATTGCGTTCAGTCAAAACCCTTGAAAAACTATCACGTAGTGAAGAAAAATACCGCGATTTATACGAAAATGCCCCGGTAGGGGCTTTTCTGACAACCCCTGAAGGAAAATACGTCAGTGCGAACCCCGAACTTGCCAAACTTTATGGCTACGATTCTCCTCAGAATTTCATAGAGACTGTTAGAGATGTCGGCGAAGAGCTTTACGCCATCCCAACCGACAGACTCCGTGCATTGGACATTGTCAGACGAGAAGGCGAATGTTTAAATTTTGAAAGTCTCCGAAGACACCGGGACGGTCGTTTATTTTGGACATCAATGAACATGCGGGCAAAGTATGACGAAAAAGGGGAAATCAGGCTACTGCAAGGCTTTACAAAAGACATAGACGACCAGAAAAAGCATGAACAGGAACTGGTAGCGGCGAAAGAAAAAGCAGAGGCTGCAAATGCTGCCAAGTCTGAATTTTTAGCCAATATGAGCCATGAAATAAGAACGCCCCTCAATGGCATCATCGGCATGTTGCAACTTCTTAAGATGTCGCAAATGGACAAGGAACAGGCAGATTACGCAGAGAAAGCCTTATTGTCCGGGAAAAGACTGACTTCACTCCTTTCGGACATTCTCGACCTGTCAGCAGTGGAGTCCGGCAAATTGAAACTTAACAATGCCCCGGTGAGTCTCATCGAACTCATCGATTCCGTTAAAAATTTGTTCGCCATCACGGCGCAACAAAAAGGCATTTCCCTGACAATCGACGTGGACTTGGACACCCCGAAAACAATTGAAGGGGATGATTTAAGATTCAGGCAAATCTTGTTCAATCTTGTTGGCAATGCCATCAAATTTACCCATCAGGGTGAAGTAAGGCTATCAATCTCAATGGTCAATCACCGCCTGTTAATTATCGTCAAGGATACAGGCATAGGAATACCCGATGACAAGATAGATTATGTTTTCGAAGCGTTTGGCCAAGCCGATCAAGGCTATACCCGTGAAAACCAAGGAGCAGGACTGGGACTTCCTATAGTCAAGAGACTCGTGACCCTGCTCAAAGGATCATTGTGCCTTGAAAATAGTATTGAAAAAGGCAGCATTTTTTATGTCTCGATTCCAGTGAAAAGGCTGGACACCCAGCCTTCTCATCTTCCCATTCCCCAGGGGAAAGCCTCCCCCTCTGTTCCAGAAAAAAACGCTCCTCTGAAGCGGGTACTTCTTGTTGAAGATGAAAGGGTCAATTCTTTGGCTTTATCCCGACTGATCGAAAAAATTGGAAACATAGAAGTCTTTACTGCGAGGAACGGAGAAGAAGCCCTGAAAACATTGCGAACTGTCCAAATTGATTTGATTTTTATGGACATTCAAATGCCTGTTATGAATGGAATTGAGGCTACGAAAGCGATACGATCTGGAAAGGCTGGCGAGCATAATAAAAAAATCCCAGTCATCGCCATAACGGCATATGCCATTGAGGAGAGCAAAACCAAATTCCTAAATACCGGCATCACGGATTACATCCCCAAACCCATCGAAACCAAACAATTGATTACCATCCTTGATACATACTGTACAAAAAAGTCTTCCCAAGCCCCTTTGCTTTGAACATCATTATCCGTATCAAGTGCGCACAAGCTGCATGGGGGTGGTAATCCCCCGGTAGGGCTACGCGGCCATTCTCAGCTTCTGCATCGGGGTAATCCGCCGATGCCCGCTGGCTCGATAAAATCGTAAACAATTACGAATGATGCGCTGTACCTGACGCAAGGCAGGCTGGCGAATCGCTCAGATCAGGTCAAAAAAATCAGACTGCAGATTCCAAATAATGGGCCAGCATTTGAAAATGGTCAGGAGAAAGTGTTTCAGGACGGGATTGCGGATCAATGTCACATTTGTCAAAATCTTCCAGGGAAAATTGAGGGTAATGATCCTTGAAAATCCGGCGCAATTGTTTTCGGCGTTTTTGAAAGCAGACATGGACCAGTTCGGTCAATCCCTTGGCAGAGCATGCCAGGGATTTCTGCCTGGGAACAAAGGAGAGAACGGCCGAATCAACCTTTGGTCGTGGTTTGAACACCGTGGGCGGAACTTTGAACAACAAACGGACCTGCGTGTGACTCTGCATCCAGACGCTAAGCGCTCCGTACAGTCGCGACCCAGGTTCGGCGTTCAGCCGCAGACCGACTTCATACTGCACCATGAAGACCGCTTTTTCAAAGCTCCGGAGCCGGGCCACAATTTCCCACATCAGGGGGGAAGCCACGTTGTAGGGAAGATTGCCCACCAGCTTGAGATGATCTATGTTATTCAGCCTTTCCCACGGAAATTGCAAAGCATCGCCAAGGTGTAAATCCGCTTCAGGGAATTCCGATTCCAGCTGCTCCGCCAAATCATTATCCAGCTCAAGCAACAGAAGCTTTGCAGGGGCATATTTGCTAAGCCAACGGGTCAAAGCCCCCCGTCCGGGGCCAATCTCAAGTATCGTATCAAGATCTGTCGGCGACAAGGCAGCGACAATTTTACGGGCCGTATTCTCATCCTGTAAGAAATTCTGCCCAAGGCTGCGCTTGGCAAATGGTTGGATATCCACAAGATACAAAACCTATGGTAAAAAATTCAGAAGAACAGTGAGCCTGAAGCCACGACAAAACAGTTTCAGACCATAGCTACATGTCTCCAGCCTGAAAATCTACGGTCTCTTCTTGAGGAAAGTCCTCCAATTGCTTGGAAAAAGCGGCTTGCAGAAAAGAATCCACCCACCAGAAAATGTTATTCCGCCGGATGCTGTCCCTCATTTTGTGCATGCGCTCGTGCCGGTCACGTCTGTCCATGTGGTAGCCACGGTAAATGGCTTTGGCTACTCCCTCAACATCATAGGGGTTGACCAATACCGCTCCGTTTTTCTGCAGCTGTGTCGCGGCTCCGGCAAATTCACTCAGAAAAAGTACCCCGTTTTCGGCAGTATTGCTGGCGCAATACTCTTTGGCCACTAGATTCATGCCGTCACGAAGCGGCGTAACCAGGGCCATATCAGCGGCACGGTAATACGCGACCAGTTCCTTCCTGTCCAGAGAGCGGTAAAGATAATGGATGGGAACCCAGCCAGGGCGTGTGAATTGACCGTTGATCTCTCCCACAAGCCGCTCAATCTGGGTTTTGAGTTGCTGATATTGCGGAACCTCTTCACGGCTAGGAACCACGACCTGGACCAAGGAAATCTTTTCTTGCAATTCCGGATGGGTGATAAAAACCTGCCGTATTGCTTCGAGACGCTGGGGAATCCCCTTTGTGTAGTCAAGGCGATCCACTCCCAGTATCATCTTTCTGTTGTTCAAGGCCTTTCTGAAAGCTGCGGAGCGGTCATTGACATCTCGCGAGCTGGAGATCGAGGCAAAGGAGTTGAAATCGATACTAATGGGAAAACTCCCCACCCGGATGGTCCTGCCCCGCCACTGCACAGTAACAACCTTGCCGCGTCCAGACACTTTCGCCTCCGGCAAAAGTGTCTGGACGCACTCGATAAAATTTCGCCTGTCGCGAAGAGTATGGAAACCCACCAGATCATATTCCAAAAGAGCCATTATGGTTTTGTCGCGCCACGGCAGCGTCAGGAAACTATCGGGCGCGGGAAAAGGGATATGCAGAAAAAAACCGACACTCCGGGTAAAACCCATATTGCGCAGCATAAATGCCACATGCATAAGATGGTAGTCGTGAACCCAGATATAATCGTTCTCACGACTCACCCGCCCTACAGCCTCACTAAATTTGAGATTCACATTCAGATAGCTGTTCCAATAACTTGGTTGGAAATTACAGCGGGACTGAAAATCATGAAACAACGGCCATATGATCTCGTTGGCAAAACCGTAATAAAACCCACTGACCTCTTCCTCTGTCATAAAAACAGGGTGAAGCCCATACCCGGCTCCCTTGGAGTAGCTTCCAAGAAGTTGATCAAGGTTAACATCATCCTCTGCACCAGACCAACCAATCCACAATCCACCCCGATTTTTGAGAACCGGGGCAAGCGCCGTAACCAACCCACCGACTCCGGGCTTGACCGACAGTTTCTCCCCATCCTTCTGCAGGACAATGGGAAGACGGTTGGACACGACAACCAACCGCATAGCCTCCTGAGCATTCATATCTCCTCCTGCCCCAAAGGGCGTGCAGGTTTCCGTTTTACAACGTCACTCCTCCCGACGAAGAAGATAAATAAAAAGCAAAAAATCTAAATAATCCTACCCTATCTAAACAACCACGGCAAGAAAACGCAAAAAGGAATCTTCAAGGGACAAACAAAACCGATCTGCTACAGTCGTGTTTTTTTGCGCAGCAGGCGCAAGGCTTTGCGCGCCCGATATCTCTTGATGAGCGGCAAGGTGATGAAATACGTGGCTATGCCGCTGGGTAATCCAAGTACCAGACCTCCCATCATCAGAATGGCCACTCCCCGCCAGCCGATAGTCATATAATCAGCAACATCCCAATCAGACATATTCATCTCCACGCCCAAAGGCATGAAGAATTCCCCGATCTTGTACTGCGCCCACCAAAAAAAAGGCCAATTCAAAGGGTTGGAGATGTACGTTGCAACCAGGGCCGGAATTTTGCTGCCTCGGAAAACAATGGCTGCGCCCAAGGCAATAAGAGTCTGAATCGGCAACGGAGGAATGGCCGGAAAACATCCTCCGAACACACCGCAAGCCACTCCAATGGCCACTGTTCTTGGGGGAGCCTTGGTCCGCATGACACGGAGGTAATACAGACGAGTCAAACGTTTAAGCCGGGCCCATAACCCCTTATCATTACTTTTCAATGTGCTTTCGCCCATTGGTACGGATACCTTTAGTCCAAAACGTCAAAAGTATGGAATTGCATCATCATGCCTGCCCTTCCCTGGGTGGCGGATCGCAAATCCGTGGTAAATCCGAACAGACTGCGCAACGGCGCAAGGGCCTGAACGATTTTTTGTCCTGCATGGTCGAACATATTGTCCACCTTTGCTCCCTTGGAGCCGAGGAGACCTATAACATCGCCCACAAACTCTTCCGGAACATTGATTTCCAGCTTCATTATCGGCTCAAGAAGCAATGGCGAAGCAGCAATCAATGCATCTTTCAGAGCCATTGATGCCGCCATTCGAAAGCCAATGGCGCTTTGGACCTTTTCCCGTCCTTGCAATCCTATGACACGCACCCTGGCGTCCACAACTGGAAAGCCTCTGACAACACCACTTTTCAGACCGTCTTCAAGCCCTTCTTGTATGGCTGTGATAATAGCTTCTGGCCACAACTGCGTGTCGATCTCAAAAATCACGTCCTCGCCTTTGTTCCGCCCTCGCGGTTCCACACTCAACGTCACGCAACCATAGTGCTGCACATCGCCAAGTTCCCTATCAAATTCCGCTGTTATCGTGGCGATTTTGCCCACGGTCTCCTGAAAGACGACTTGTGGCTTGCCGCTACGGGGATCCAACTTGTACTCCCGGCGCAATCGGTCCAGGACAACTTCAAGATGTAACTCTCCCATGCCGGAAAGGATAAGCTGCCCCGTGTCGTCATCCGTTTCCAGCTCCAAAGTCGGGTCTTCAAGAAGGTAATAACCCAAAACTTCTTGCAGTCGGTCACTTTCTTCAGAGTTACGAGGCTCAAGCGCCAAGGATATGACCGACTTGTACTGCCCAATGCTTTCCAACAAAACAGGCCGTTCCCTCCCCGCCAAACTATCTCCCGTGCAGGCAAACCGAACTCCGGCCGCAGCGATGATATCTCCGGCATAAGCACGGTCAATCTTTTCCTTGCGCCCTGCATGCATATGAAAAATGCGGGCCACACGCTCGTCCTTGCCCTGGGTAACGTTGCAAACAGTTTCCCCTTCCTCGAGGAACCCTGCGTACAGCCGCATCAACACGACTTTTCGCCCCGTTTCCATTGTGACCTTAAAAACCAATGCCGCCAAAGGTGCCTTATGGTCAAAAGCAATGTCCACCTTGGCATGTTCATCGGGCAGTATCCCACTGATAAAACCGATATCCTTCGGACTTGGAAGGAAATGGCAAATACCGTCCAATAACGGCTGCACTCCTATATTTTTCAAGGCACTGCCGGAAAAGACAGGTACAATCCGCCGAGCCAACGTGGCCCTGCGGACAGCTTCCATGACCAGCGTTTCGCTTACGTCAGAATCAACGAGGTAGGCTTCCATAAACTCATCGTCAACCTCGGAAAGCACATCGAACATTTTCTCCCGCCACGCGTTGATCATAGTGGCATCTTCATCCGACGGGACCAGTTCGGAATATTCGTCATTGCCTGCCTCATAAACAAGCACTTTCCGACGTATCAGATCAAGCAGCCCTGACAGTTCGGCCCCGGAACCACGCGGAATAACAAGGGGCAATGGATTTGCCGCCAGTTTGTCGCGCATGGCCTGCACCGCAGACTCGAAATCCGCCCCCAACCTGTCCATCTTGTTGATAAAAGCAAGTTTGGGAACCTTGTATTTTTCCGACTGCCTCCAAACGGTTTCGCTCTGCGGCTCCACACCGGATACACCGCAAAACACACCGACAGCCCCGTCCAAAACGCGCAAGGCCCGCTCAACTTCTATGGTGAAATCAACGTGCCCCGGCGTGTCTATTATGTTGATACGCTTGTCCAGCCATTGGCATGTGGTGCAAGCCGAAGTAATGGTGATGCCCCGTTCCTGTTCCTCGGGCATGTAGTCCATGGTGGCCGTACCTTCGTGCACTTCCCCCATTCGATGAATCTTGCCTGTGAAATACAAAATACGCTCTGTCAGAGTTGTTTTGCCCGCATCAATATGCGCAATAATCCCGATATTGCGCAATTTTTCCATATACCCGCGTCCTGGTCCGCCCGCTGGTTTATTCACGTCGTATCCCTGCACCTTCATTGCATGGTTCAGATATAATCAAAAATTGACGACATATTGCCGTTGCAGAAATAATTCACGATGGCATTGTGGATATAGCCACAGTCCCTCGCTTCCAGGCCCCATCACCACAGGGAAAACCGTGGAAGCAAACGGCTGTGCATCCGGCCCCACAAGCACCCCGTCGTATGAAACAGCGCAAAAGTCGGAGAAGCTGCCTGTTTTACAGGAAAATCCAGCTCCCATTTGTGCCTCATCCATATTCCAAAGCTCCACATCAGCCCCAACAAAAGCATATTCCAGGGCCTCCAGATCCACGGAAAAATCATCGGGAAAAATCCCGATTCGGGGCAGGCGGAAGCAAATCTGTGGCATAGTCTCGGGGAATAAATCGCTGCCCGCTTTCAGGCCTAGGCCGAAACAAAGGATGTCCCTGCCCTGCTCAACCGGCTGTTGTAGGACCAGGGACTGAAGAAACTCCCGGCACTGCTCAAGAGAGCATGACAAAATATTCTCCACCCCGGCCAACTCCAACCCGGCCAGAACTTCGGGGCGAGGCATTTGAACTGAGATCCCGCCCGCCTTGCCGGAAACGTCGCACAGACCAATACACATCACCTCAGGCGCCCCACTGGTCATGGCCGGAACAACCAGAGCCAAAAGCGGTGCAGCCGCTGTCAGTGAAGAGAAGGCTATCACCACGGTTGAAACCGGCTGCTGGTTGCATTGAATAAGGCCATCGTCGAAAGCAGCATGACTCGTGCTGGACCGCACAATCGCATCAGGTGAAAAAACATCATATTGCGCGGCAATGGCGTTTTTCAGGATGGAACGTCCACGCGCCCCAACCTGTTCGTAGGCGTCCCCGATAAGGTCGTCATCAAGCTGAAATGCTTCGCAAAAAGATTCAATTGTTGCAAGAAGTTCTGACATTCCCACTCCCATGGTCTTAATGTTCAGCATACGTCGGATATTAAGCAATCGACTCCGAGCTTCTTTGTGGCGGGGTATTCCAAGCGAACCAACCCTTCACCAATTTCCGATTTCATCGGATGCATATTCCCCCATCCCGCCCATCCAGTCGACTCTTCAAAACCATGTAACTACAAAGGTTGAAAAGAAAAAAGCGGCCTTTGAAGGCCGCTTTTCATATATCGCTATTTGTCTCCTAAAGCCAGTCAAACCATTGCTTCCAGCTGCCCTGTTCCTTGACGCGTTCATTTTCGGCAAGTTGCTTCTGGTATTCATAATATGCCAGTTTGGACATCTGTTCAGCATACTGAACAGCTTCCGGAATATCCTGAAACCCAGCGACCACATACTCATAACGGCGCCAAGCCGAACCGTAACGCTCTGACGTCCAATAAAAATCTGCCACATACAACTCGTGGTCAGCTAAAAAGGTACGGCATTTTTTGATCAACACAGGCGCTTCCTCGGCATACTTGCTACCGGGATATAATTCCCGCAGCTTATAAAAGTACTCCAATGCTTCCGTGATGTTTTGTTGCGGTTTGTCGATGGACGCAAACTGCCGGTAGTTGGACATGCCTATTTGGTAAAGCACATACGCCATCCCCTCGTGCCGGGGATGCAATGCTTCAAACTCCTTATATGCCCCAGTGGCTTCAACATATTTTTCATTAAGAAAGTATGCGTCACCCAAGGCAAGTTCGGCCTGGGGAGTATAAGGGCTGAAGGGATATCTATCCTTGAGCTTGATAAAATGTTCGGCTGCTGTGGCGTATTCTTTTTGCGCCATGGCTTCCTGTCCCACCTCGAAAAGTTCCTGGGCCGTATCATCCGGCGGCTCCATGAAATATCTGTCGATGAGGGTACAGCCATTGGCAAGACTGAGAAGCAGAACCAGGGCAAGGAATTGCCCGAAGAATCGTTTATTCATAATTTTCTAGGTAACTGATCGCGCTGTTGGCAGCCGTGGCTCCGTCGCCTACGGCGGTCGCCACTTGGCGACACATCTTGGAACGGATGTCCCCAGCGGCGTAAATGCCTTTGATGTTTGTACGCATCTCCGCGTCGGTTACGACGAAGCCCTGCGCATCCTTGTCCAGTTGGTCCGGGAGATAGTCGCCCTGAGGCATGAAGCCAACAAACATGAACACGCCGTCCAGGTCTATCGTTCTATTCTCGCCAGTTTTCAGATCTTTGACCGAGATGCCGGTAACAGAAGTCTCACCAAGGATGTCATTGACCGTGGTACTTCTCAGAACTTCAATCTTGGGGTGGACAAAACACTTGTCCTGATAGCACTTGGCCCCGCGAAAATCATCACGTCGATGAATCAAATAAAGTTTTTTGACTAATCTGGCAAGATATAAGGCTTCTTCTAAAGCCGAGTTGCCTCCGCCCACGACGGCTACAATCTGATCACGAAAAAAATTTCCATCACACAAGGCACAATAAGAAACACCCTTTCCTACCAGACGCAGTTCGCCATCCAATCCCAGCTTACGGTAGGAAGCTCCAGAACAAATGACAATGGTTCGAGATGCTATCCATTCGTCGCCGACGAGAACCTTATGGTACACGTCGGCGGGGTCCCCTGTTGCCGGCACAAGCTCCCGGACTTCATCCCGGTAGTGGGCAAAGGAATCATTTTTCCAGTTTGCGACCTGTTTATCGAGCAAATCGGCAAGCTCGTATCCAAGCACTCCTTCTGGAAAACCAGGGTAATTCTCTATCTTCTCCGTTTGCAGCATCTGACCGCCAGCAGAAAGCTTTTCAACAAGCGCCAGACTCACCTCGCTCCGCAACAAATAAAGGGCAGCCGTCAAACCTGCCGGACCGCCCCCTATTACAATGGCGTCGTAAGTCTTCATTATACTACAGCACTTTCTGGCTTATCATTTCCTTGATGCTCGACTTGGAAACCGCGCCAGTTACCTGGTCAACAACCTCTCCACCTTTAAAGAGAATCAGAGTGGGAATGGCACGGATGCCGTACTTGCTGGGGGTGTTGGGATTCTCGTCCACATTCATTTTGAGTATTTTCACCTGCCCGGTATACTCGTTGGCAAGCTCTTCAATAACAGGACCAAGAGCGCGGCAAGGACCGCACCAAGGAGCCCAGAAGTCGACCAGAACAGGAAGTTCGCACTGAAGGACTTCGGCCTCGAAGGCGCTGTCGGTAACTTGATTAGCCATGATTTGCTCCTTTTTTTTCGATCAAATAAACAGAACTCTTTTTAATCAACCCTAAAAGATACTCCATTCCGGATATTCTCAGGATTGCGCTAAGTACACTCTCGACAAGGTAAGTCAATCTAGGAAGGTATTAATACGGCCAAGCTCTGTCAATAGGGAAATGCCATGCACCGTCAGGTATCCCCCCTATTGCGGCAGCATGCGACTGATAGGGTATTATGCCATGCTTTGCCGGTTGGTGCAAAGGCGAAAGTCGTCTGGTACCGACCGCCCACGGGGAATAGCCTCCAAAAGCGTGTCGTGACAACGCCCGCTGCGCAACAGAAGCTCTCCGGCATAGGCGATCATACGTCCATTGTCGGCACAGAGAGGCAGGGAAGGCGCTATGAATCGCAGGCCTGCAGACGCCGCGCTGTCTCGCAACATATTACGGATCAAGGAGTTTGCCGCCACCCCTCCTGCCAAAATAACAGCCTGTATTCCCTCTTCACGATGTAAAGCCCGCTCTGCCTTGACACGAAGTGTTTCGGCTATGCTGTAGTTGTAGGAAGCCAAGACACGACAAAGATGTTCACGAACGGCACGCGGAAGATCCAGATCCTGCGATGACATTGCGTTTGCGGGCAAGACCGCCAATTTAAGATCGGCATGTGCGTTTACATACTGAAGCAAGGCCGTTTTCAAACCGCTGAAACTGAAATCAAGATTGTCGTTATCGATATAAGGCTTCGGAAAAAGTTCTGGATCGGGTTCGCTTTCGCGCCCAAGTTCATCGATAAGCCGTCCTCCAGGATAGGGAAGATTCAGAAGCTTGGCCCCCTTGTCAAAGGCCTCGCCTGCGGCGTCATCCAGCGTTCTTCCAAGAAGTTGGAAATCAAACGGCGAATTAATGCGATACAGATGCGTATGGCCGCCTGAAACAAGGACACCCAACGAGGGAAAAACAAGTTCCGTTTCCAGACCGGCCGCCAAAAGGTGCGCATGCAGGTGATTGACACCCACGAGCGGAAGCCCCGTGGCCAAGGCCAGTCCTTTGGCAAATCCCAACCCAACAAGAAGGCTCCCCAGAAGTCCTGGGCCACGCGCAACAGAGATCCCAGTGAGGTCTTTTGTGGAAAGTCCTGTTTCCTGAAACAAAAGATCCAAAAGCGACTGGATAACGCGCAAATGCTCCCTGGAGGCAATTTCCGGCACCACACCGCCAAAGACAGAGTGCAAGGCGGCTTGGGAAGCCAGCTTCTCTCCCAGATCATGTCCATCGCGGACCAAAGCAATGGCTGTTTCATCGCAGGAAGTCTCTATTCCGCAGACGATCATGAAATCCCGTGCTTTTTGTAGATTTCGCGCACTTTGCCCACATCGGCGGGAGAGCCGATAAACAAAGGCACACGCTGGTGCAAAGCCGTGGGCTGGGTTTCAAGCATACGGTTGACACCGTCTGTCGCAAGTCCCCATGCCTGTTCAACAACAAAGGACAATGGGTTGGCTTCGGAAAGAAGCCGCAACTTGCCCTTTGGTTTGCTCGGGTCGCGTCTATCGTAAGGATACATAAAAATTCCACCATACAGCAGGGTGCGATGAAAATCCGCCACCAAAGAACCTATGTAACGGGAACTGTACGGAGCGCCGTTTTCATTATCCGGACTCTTGAAGTAATCCACCACTTCTTTGGTGGCATCGTCCCAATAGGTTCTATAGCCTTCATTAATGGAATAGATCGACCCCCGTTCCGGAATCTTGATATCCGGGTGCGAGAGCAGGAATTCCCCCACGCTGGGATCAAGAGTGAAACCGTGCACTCCTTGCCCTGTAGTGAACACCATCATGGTGGAGGAGCCATAAATGAAATACCCGGCAGCCACCTGCTCAATACCCATCTGCAACAAATCTTCAAGGGTTGCAGGTGAGTTGGAAGGCGTTTTACGACGATAGATCGAAAAAATAGTTCCGATATTGATGTTGGCTTCAATGTTGGAAGAACCATCCAACGGATCGAAAATCAGAACGTAGTCTCCCTGAGGATATCCTTCCGGAATTTCAATGATTCCTTCGTTTTCCTCACTGGACATTGCGCAGAGGACTCCGGCCTGACGCATGCGATGAATGAGAACGGAATTGGAATATTCATCGAGTTTCTTGACCTCTTCGCCCTGGACATTGACATCGCCAGTGAATCCGAGAACGTCCACCAATCCAGCTTTGTTGACTTCCCGCGAAATGATCTTGACGGCCAAAATCAATTGGTTCAGCAGGGAAGTGAAACGACCAGTAGCCATTGGGGTGCGTTTCTGGTGCAGCAGCAAATGTTCAGTGACCGTAACCTGGGGCATTGGCTCACTCCTTCTTTGGCAAGCTGTGGCATAAAGGCGAGACTATTGTCGCCGGTGCAATACGCATCATCGTAATCATCGCGATCCACGCGAAAATATTACTCGAAATTTGACAACATGGTTATCCAGGTTCTGGATGTCATTTTCACCAAAAGAACGTCACAAAATTCACGGCATGAGACTTGCCGATCAAACAGATAAGAATGCGTCGTCCAAAACACGATAGTATTTTCTAACGTATTTTCCGAAAAAATGCAGCACAGAATACAAAATTTTTCACGCATCCTCGCCGTCCAACGGACGGATTCAGACAATATTGTAGCATCTCAATGAACTCGTTCGGCTATGGTCACTAAAACCAGGAACTGCTTTCCGGTTCCGTGGCAAGCAAATAAAACAATTTGATACCGCCGAAGTAACGGGCAAACCAGATGAAGGTCTTCCCACTGGAGGCAGCTGTTGTTTCCCCCTGGACTTCCCCCGCGACAAGTTCTTTCCAAGGGGCTTTGAGCAGCTCTTGGGCAGTCTGCTCATCATTACCCGCCCACAACACACTGTTTTCACTAAGAACGATCATCGGACCGCTATATCCGATGGTCTGCATCAGGGTGCGAAAATCAAAATGCACAACGATAAGTCCCTGCCAATTTCGGCTCTCAAAAAATGCATTGGCCACGTAGACTTCCGGACCAAAATCCGTTGTATCCACAAACGCCAACGGTTCGCGATCAAACCACTTGTCCCCGAAGTCCACCAGGGGGTTCGGATTCACGGGTTTGAGGCCCGCCCCGGTTCTTTCCAACAAAATCGTAGAATTCGTGTCTACGGTAAGCAGTCCGCCCAACCAAGGATAGTTGCGCATGGTCAACTCAATCCAGGCATCGTCCGGATAAGAGTCTTTCGCGTTCAACGTCCGGTAAAGATGTTGCAGATGCATGTCCACAGGCGCAAAAGCCTGGGCAAGACGTTCGTGATTCTCATCACTGAGTTCCTTGGTATTCAGGTCGATGGTCGGTGCCGGATCCACACCACTCAAGATCCAGCGCCAGGATTTGTTCACCTTGGCGCAACCAGTGCACGTCAGTATGACCAACACAAGAATGACCACTAAAGCGTTTCGATGATTCATCGGATATCGTTTTCCCATAATAGTAGGTTCAACGGAAGTAGCAACAAAAAGTAAATGTTGCATGAATCCAAACCAAGGCGAACTCAACTCATCCCTGGCCTTCGCATCGCAGGCTGTAGAAAACAGAATTTCAACATCCCCTGCGGTACGTCACCACGTTAAGCGTGGCAACCATCACGGCATCACACTCCGAGCCATGCAACATCTCACCTGCTCACCGTTCGCAGCAAACGTCCGGCATTGGTACAATGTTACGAAAGGCAGTGCAATCCAAAGCCTCAAACATAAAAAACGCCGAAAGAATCAGTCTTTCGACGCGGCATGTCGTAGTGAAAAACAATCAGGCTCCGGCACCTGCCCGAGCTTCCAGACGTTGAGCCAAAACCGCCAAGGAGCGCGTCAGCTTGCGTTTGGTGCGACGCATGGCTTCAGTATCCATAAAGCCGGGATCTTCTTTGGAAGACGCATCCTGACGCCTGTCTCCCATCATTGCGAGGATGGTTTCTATGCGCAGCTCAATGGAACGAACATCTGCGGGCTGAGAGGCAAGCTCCAACAATTCCTTGTAAATATCGACAGCCTGCGTGTAATCCCCCTGGGAAACAAGCAATTCCGCCATGGTACGGGTCCGAAGATTGCCTTCATTTTCCGCAACATCATCCCTGCCATCTGCTGGTTGGTCCTGCACATGGGAAAGCATTGCATTTTCCGGCCCCTGGGAAACAGACGTTTGTGCCTCCCCCGATGCACTTGGCAAAAACTTTCCACTCGATGCAGCCTCTATTCCCAGTTTAATAATTTCCGTCCAACTCAAAGGGCTTCCCTCAATGTACGAAGCAAGAAATCGAAGGGAAACGGAAGCATCTGGAGCGGAGCGGTCACATTTGTCAGCCCATAGAGTCCAAAATGCAGGATACCGCGCCATGGTTTCAACCACGGCACCGATTTCTTCCATGGCATCCTCGCGTTTGTCCATCTGCAGCAGGATGTCGATAAGCAATAGTCTTGCTTCCGTATGATCAGGATGACGACTCAATCCTTTACGCAATGCATCTTCGGCTTGAAAAAAAAGCCCTGTTTCGGCATAGAGTTTGGCAAGCGGAAAGAAGACTTTGGACGTACTGTCCGTATTGAAGAGTTCCTGAAGGAGTTCTATTTTATTCTTCATTCGGCATGGTCTCCTGCCGTCGCATTGTTTCCTGTCTGAGGAAAAAGGTAAAGGACCTCGTCCTCCTTAACGAAGTTCGTCTTGGAACGAATGACCTGTTCCATATACTTTTTATTGGATTTGAGCCAGCGTATTTCACGGCTCAAGCGACGGCTATGATCTTCTGCTTCCTGCATGCCATAGACAAGTCTTTCGTGTCTTCGCGACATCTCCAAGTAGGCATGTATGCCCTGGTCGCTGATGCAAAGGAGATAAAGCAAAAAAATATTGCCTCCTGCCAGCAGCAGCAAAAACAAGTGCCGCAATACCATACGTACCGACCGGTCAGTGTAGAATGTCTCGTTCGTTGTCCTTTTCCACAAGGGATAAAGGTACGCGCAACTCATCAAGGAAATTGGCTGTTACGTCCTCTATTCGTTCAACATCAGCTTCGCGCAGATCAAGACGATCGACACTGACAAGAAATCGCTTCAACGTCTCGAACTCGCGAAGAAGGTCATGCCCGTACTCCAAACGCTGCAACTGGGGTTCCAGATCCAAAATGGTCTGGAGACAATTGGTAAGTCGCATCAAAAGATGCAGCGATCTGTTTTCAGGCATTGCGACAACTCCCCCTTGTCGATACCACAGCAAAACATGTCCTTCATGCATGCCCATCCACGCAGGCTATTTCAAACAGAAAACGCCGATACGCTCAAGACATACTCATTCCACAGAATCCAACCATGTCTTGTAGAAATTGTACAGATATTTTCCGCCGGAAACAACCGTCATAGCAAGTGCCGCATACAGCAGTGCCAATCCGATGGGTCGTGGGTTCCAACCGAACACCGGATAATTGACGATTAATGGACACAAAGCCATAATTTGCAAAACCGTCTTTATCTTGCCGAACTTGTCAGCCGCAATGACAACGCCCTGGTCCGAGGCGATTGCACGCAGCCCAGTAACAGCCAATTCCCGGCCGATAATCAGAATAACCACCCAGGCCGGAGCCCATCCGTTATTGACCAGCATGACGAGCACCGAACATATCAGCAATTTATCGGCCAGGGGGTCGAGAAATTTGCCGAAGTTCGTAACCAACTGCTGTCTTCTGGCGACAATGCCGTCAAAAAGATCTGTTACCGCGGCAGCCATGAATACAACAAGAGCAATCCACGAGGTGATCACCCCAGGATAATACAACAGAATAACTATGACAGGAACGGAAAGTATCCGCAATAGCGTCAGTTTGTTCGCCAGATTAAACATAAAGCGTCTCCCGGACAGGACGGTTCAGGTGTTGGTGCTGGCAGCCGCTTCCAGGCTGTTGAGCGCTTCGTGAGCCACAGCCTTGCCCACGGCGAGGAAAGCCTCTTTGGCCGGACTATCCTGCTCCAGCAGAACCACCGGCGTTCCCAGATCCCCGGCCACAACGGTGGCAGGATCAAGCGGAATAGCCCCCAGAAAGTGTAGGCCGTATTTCTGAGCCAACTTTTCGCCCCCGCCCCGCTTGAACAAATCGATGCGCTCCTGGCAATGCGGACAGATAAGTCCACTCATATTTTCCACAACGCCAAGAATGTTGGCTTGGGCATATTGCAGGAAGTTGACCGCCTTGCGCACATCTGCCAACGAAATTTCCTGCGGTGTCGTAACAACCACACACAATGCGTCGGGAATGGTCTTAAGGACTGTCATATGCTCGTCGCCGGTTCCTGGAGGCGAATCAATAAGCAAAAAGTCTAGCTCCCCCCATTCCACATCGGCAATGAACTGGCGAATGGCAGACGTCTTCATTGGCCCACGCCAAAGAACAGCCTGATCCGGGTCCTTGAGCAAGGAATCCATGGATACGACGGCCAAATTCTCATTGAACTGCTTAGGCTTAATGAGGTTGCCCCGCCCCACGTCCATCTGCCCCCGAAGGTTCAGCAGACCTGGTACACTTGGACCGTGGATGTCAACATCCAGTATCCCCACTTTGTAGCCCTGTGAAGCCAACGAAGCCGCAATATTGACAGTCACCGAACTTTTGCCCACACCGCCCTTGCCGCTCATGACAAAAACCTTATAACGAATGCGTTCCAGCGTCGTATTGATCAGTTGATCCTGCAATTGCTGCTTGGTGCTTTTTCCCTTTTCTCCTCCACTGGAGGAACAGCTGCTACATGAATTGCTCATTTTTTCCCAACTCCTTATTCCATCCTTATAGAAACAGGGGATGCCCTGTCATACTTGAAGACCGGATGCCGCCAAACGGATTTTCCGCAGAGCCCCTCGACCATCCTCTACCCGCGGGAAGACAGTTGATCCAACAGCAGCACGACGACAAACCCAACAACCATGGCTCCCAAAGCAAAAAACAGACTGCTGTCCACTGCCTGGGGAAAAATGTTCTGCGTGGCCACGACATATGTCTTGCCCCTAATCACTTCAGTCTGCAAGACTACCTTCCACGGCCATATCTTACGCATGGCACCTATCATGAAACCTGTCAAAAGACTGATGGTCGCAGCATGGTAACGTTGCAAAAGAAAATACAACACACGGGAAAACAGCACGACTCCCACAAGACATCCGCTTCCGAAAACACCTATGATCAGCAGATTCTGAGCGATAAAAGGATTTTTCAAGGCCCCGGTAACGAACTGATATTTACCTAAAATCAATAGAAGAAACGCCCCGGAAAGACCAGGAAGAATCATGGCGCTGATGGCGATCATACCGCACAAAAAAAGAAATGGAAAAGTCTCCGGCGTGGCTATGGGAATCATGCCAACGATGAAATAGCTGCTCAGCATTCCAGTGATCAGACAGGCTATGTTGGTCGGTGTGAAACGACCGATACGTCGGCCCACCACAAGGATGGACCCAGCAATAAGGCCGAAAAACAAGGCCCAGGTGAGGACGGGATGGTTATCCAACAGAAAATGCATGACTCTGGCCATGGACAGTAGTGCGATCCCTATCCCCAAAAGTAAGGGCAATAGAAAGGAAAAATGAGCAGTACGAACGGCTCCGGAAAAATCGAGCCGCAACACCTTCCCCAGAAAGACAGAGTCAAACGAACGGATGGCGTCGATGAGCTGGTCGTAGATGCCGGTTATAAAAGCGACAGTCCCCCCGGACACACCTGGCACAATATCTGCTGCGCCCATGCATATCCCCTTGAGGACAAGGACGGCAGAACGACCCAACGAAGACGAATCCATTCCCATACGCCCTTCTGTTTCGACAGATCTCATGTCGCTACCAGCCGTGCTGTCCCACCAAGTCGACAAACACCACATCTTCCATCCGCGTCCGGGTAAACCGCCCTTCCTGCTTTTTAATGAGAATGAGCTGCTGCATCTTGCGTTGCGCCCCAACGGGAATGACCAGTCGTCCTGGATCGTTCAATTGCTCCAGCAAGGGCAACGGAACCTCAGGCCCCCCCGCAGTAACAATGATACGATCAAATAACGCCTCCTCAGGCCATCCCAAAGTGCCATCGTCCAACTTGCATTTGACCCGAAAAAAACGCAGTGCCATGAGCCGTTCCCGTGCTGCGAAATACAATTCCCTGACTCGCTCCACGGTATAGACCTCCGCCCCCATGGCTGCCAGTATTGCAGCCTGATAGCCCGAACCTGTGCCTATCTCCAAGACCTTCATCCCCGGTTGAACTTCCAGAAGTTCACTCATGCGGGCTACAATGTAAGGCTGAGAAATAGTCTGCCCATGACCAATGGGTTGAGGCCGATCGTCATATGCCTGAAGCGCCAAAGCCTCTTCCACGAAAAGATGGCGCGGAACCGTACGCATGGCGTCAAGAACTGCTCTCGAGCGGATACCGCGGGCCTCGAGTTGCTCCCGGACCATACGTTCCCTGTTTCGTTTCGGATCAATTTTCAATCTGGTCTACCAATTGCAATTAAGAAGTCCATCTAGGTTCCAATGGATAAAACTTCGCCATTGAAGACTGCACAAGTTTTCGGAAAGGTCTACAGCATTTGCCCCTGAAGTCAACTCAAAGGGCGTCCAGCCAGACACAGCTCCAGGCAAGACTTTCCTCGCTATCGGAGGCTCCTCCGCAAAGGTTCAACGGTTGTGATGTGATAATTCCGAACGTCGAGCCTCTCACCGCTTGACAGCGTGTGAACGAGAGGTGACAAAGGAAGTGGAGAAAACCAACAAGGAGAAGTCTATGCTTACCGTTCGCCAGCTCATGACCCTGGAACCGTATGCGTTGCACGAAAGTGACAATGTACTTTCCGCACGCACTCTCATGACCAGCAAGCGCATCCGGCACATCCCCATCCTGACGGATTCCGGACATTTCTCCGGATTAGTGACCCACAGAGACCTGCTTTCACATGCCATCTCTCTGCTGGCAGACATTGACGACCATACGCAACAGGAAATAGACTCCGGCATTCCGGTCCGTGAAATCATGCGCCATGATGTGTTGACCATCGGCCCGGACATTCCAGTGCGCGATGCCGCAGACATATTGCTTGAAAACAAGTACGGCTGCCTGCCCGTCCTGGACAATGGCAAGCTGGTGGGCATCCTTACTGAAGCCGACTTTCTTAAGCTGACCATCAGTTTAATTGATGAGCTGGAGAAGAAGTGACCGGCTGCGGCGGTAACCATCCCCCCGATACCACCAGACAGCCACCATGCTGACACCATCTGAAGAGAGTCTATTTTCAGTGCGTTAGCAAAATGTACACAATACGAAAGACACTGCTCCTCACATTCCTCCACGTCTGAGACATAAAGGAACATTTGCAAAAGAATATCGTGTCGTTGAGCCAGACGTTGTTGGCAAACAGACAATAAACATCTCCACGCCACCCTGCCCCAGTTATATTCCTTTGACAGATCAAAGTCGAAACGTCGGTTGAAAATCCAGCTGAGCAGCCAACCACGTCCCTACATGCCTAACGTCCCCTCAGCCCCATTCCCATCAGATTCCACCACGAAAAGTCCAAGGGGAAAAGCACCAACACAGGTTGCCGTCAACAAAAGGCCACGCATGAGCATTGTTTTGCATGAAACCGTGCCCACAAATGGGACCACCTCTAGTATAGCGAAAACAGCCACGAGTAATTTTATCTTCAAAGAAAAAGGCCCCAATCTCGTTCTACCTCTAACCTTTTGGAACACAATGTTTCACAAAAAATAAATCGAGGCTTCAAAATGCTCAACACAAGAAAACATTCATTCCAAGAAGAACAAAAAAGTGGACATGCTCCCCAAGAGGACGCATATTTTTTTCTTTGCAAACATACTCAGGAGAAAAATCATGGCCCCACTTATTGCAATCACCGGAGCCAGTTCCGGTATCGGCGAAGCCATTGCCCGCAAATTCAGCCTACTTGGTCATCCTCTGCTCTTGATTGCCCGCAGGGTGGAGCGCCTTGAAGCGCTGAACCTGCCCGACTGCCTATGTGAAAAAGTGGATGTAACAGACAGTACGGCTTTAGGAATCGCTGTCCGCAAGGCAGAAGACAAGTTCGGGCCAGTAGACGCCTTTATCAACAATGCTGGCATAATGTTATTAGGACAAGTTCAGAACCAAAACCCCGCCGAATGGAAAACAATGTATGAGGTGAATGTGCTGGGCCTACTCAACGGGATGCAAGCCGTTCTGCATTCAATGAAGGAACGCAATTCAGGGACGATTATCAACATCAGTTCCGTGGCGGGACGCAAGACATTTCCCAACCACGCGGCATACTGCGGAACAAAATTCGCAGTGCACGCCATCAGTGAAAACGTACGTGAAGAAGTGGCAGACGACAACGTCCGCGTTGTCACCATCGCTCCGGGAGCCGTGGAAACCGAACTGCTCAGCCATACCACGTCCAATGAAATCAAAAGCGGATATGAGGAATGGAAAAAAGGTATGGGTGGTGTTATTTCCCCGCAAGACATTGCCGAGGCTGTTGCTTTTGCCTACACAATGCCGCAAAACGTCTGCGTTCGCGAAATCGTCATCGCACCCACCCGTCAACAACCGTAGTCCCGTAAAGCCTGGGCCGTCCACCTGCAGGACGGCCTCTTTCAATCAAAGAGCATGAACCTTCCTTCTTGCCTTGCCAGGCTGCCCTGTCATATCACGAAAAGATGAAACAAACGCCTCCCATTTCCACTCGCACAAAAATTATTGTGGTGGCACTGACCGGTGCCAGCGGCATGCCCTATGCGTCCCACCTTTTGAAATATTTTGCCGGCCGTGACGATATCCAGGTACACTGCATCATATCCAATGCAGCCCATAGGGTTCTGGAGCTGGAATCATCCATTCACCTAGAAAAAATGGAAAAAGACATCTATCAAGTGTATACGGAAAAAGACATCGCCGCTCCACCCGCGAGCGGCTCCTGGCGACACGACGGCATGGTCGTTTGCCCCTGTTCCATGAGCAGCTTGGCGGGCATTGCGCATGGGCTGGGTTCCAACCTCATTCACAGGGCAGCGGACGTCTGTCTTAAAGAAAGGCGCAAGCTCATCCTGGTGACAAGGGAAACGCCGTTGAATCTGATACACATCGAAAACATGGCCACTGTGACCCGTGCCGGGGGAGTGATTATGCCTGCATGTCCAGGATTTTATCACGGCCAGACAGGTATGGAAGGAATAACAGCCTTTATGTCGGCCCGCATCTGCGACCATTTGGACATCGACCATCAACTCGTGATCCCCTGGCAGGGACCTGGAGGTTTACCGCATGGAACATAAACTCACCTGGTTTGGTCATTCCAACTTCAAACTGGAAGTCGGCAACGGGCAGGTCTTCGTCATCGACCCGTTTTTTAAAGGAAACCCGACAGCGCCAATTGATGCTTCCGACCTTGAGAAAGTCGACGCCGTGCTCATAACGCACGATCATAGAGACCATGTAGGTCAGGCCATTGAAATATGCCGACAGACCGGCGCAACCTGCGTAGGGGTGTTTGATACCATCCAAAAACTACTGGAGCAGGGACTTCCGGATAACGCCCTCGGAATGAACATCGGTGGAACACTAACGTTGGGGGAAACTTCAATTCATATGGTTCAGGCGGTCCATTCCACAGCCAGCGGAGCAGCTACAGGCTACATTTTGACCCTCCCCGACGGTATGTGCCTGTACCATGCCGGAGACACAGCTCTTTTCTCCAGCATGGAACTCTTCAGCCTGTTCCACTCCATCGACGTAGCTCTGTTACCTGTGGGAGGATGGTTCACCATGGATACAAAGCAGGCCGCTTACGCCTGCAAGTTACTCAAATGCCGCAAAGCCGTTCCCATGCACTGGGGGACCTTCCCCATCCTGGAGCAAAGCACGGACAATTTTGCGAGGGAAATGGAACGCCTTGCTCCCGATACCGGAATACTTCCCATGCGACCGGGACAAACAGCGACGTTTCGTAAGGAAACCGATACATTGACCTGCAGCTGTGAATAAGTTTTCCAGCCTGCTCTAAAAGCTCGGTTTACGAGCCTTCTTTTCTTTCTCACACAAAAAACGGGGGCGCCTTTCGACGCCCCCGTTTTTTGTGTGCTTATCAATTCAGACAATCAATTTATTCTTTTGCATCCTTATCCAGGTCCAACTCATAGGCAAGAATACGGGTACGCCGATGCTCCAGGCCCACTCCGCCAGCATACGAGTTGATGCAGACGCACAGTTCGTCCTGCCCATCGGAATCGATGTCGGCCAAACCGTAGTCAACAATGGTTCCTTTTATTTCCCGCGTTTTCCAGGCCAGGGACAAACCAACACCATCCCAGAACAAAGAATGCATCTCGCCAAAGGGGTAGTTGCGATAACGCTCGAAGAACTGTCCGGCAACCGACCTGTTGCGATTCACCAGCAGCTCATACTTATTCTTGTCCGGCGTGAGCTGAACCACCAAAAGGCGTTCGGGAAAATAAAAGACATCCGTCACAGGGTTGTCACGCTTCAGACCAAGCCCGGGCATCCTAACAAATACTTCCACACCCACAGGCGAGTTCGCGTACTTGCTTTCCGACTGAAACAGTATTTCGTCTTTGGAGTCGTAAACGCGCAGGTTGTCGTTGTCGTCGGCAAAAACAGACAACATGCCTTCCTGGGTGGGAAGATATGCAAAATTAAAGACATTGGAAAACGGCGGGACCTTGAGGCGCTTGCCCAACTTCACATCAGTCTGTGTAATGATAAGTTCATACACATACTTGTCGAACATGCCGGTCTTGCCGACACTCTGTCCCACCAAAAGGGGACGATAGTTGGGGGGAAGACGTACTTGGTTGATGTAAAAGGGGATATCCTTACGGTCAACCTCAAACTGATTGTTTTTAAAACGAAAAATGAACGAAACCGGAGCTACGTCACGTGCATCTTCACTCACGCGTGTTGTAATATTGTCCTTAAGCCCGGTAACAATAAGTTCCTTGGCCCCGTCACGGTCATAGTCAAAGGCGTTCAGCCGAACCATTTGAAAACGGCGGGGAAACTCGTATTGGGCCAGAGGAACAAGCTTGCGGTCGTCTATGGAAAAGGCATGGAGTTTGTGGTCTTCCAAAAGGAACACTTCGGTTTTGCCGTCGCCATCGCCGTCACAGATGACCATGTTACCCGCAGCAAAAGGCAGCGACTGGCTTTGCCAGCGGCCTGGGGTTTCCGCTCCGCCTTCGTATTTGAATTGGGGGTTGAGAGTGAACTCCTGCCCCGCAACACTTTCGTTGTATACGAGACCGGGGTTGAGCACCTTGACCTGCTTCTTAGCCTTTTCCGTATTCGCGGCATTGGGACGTTCAAAAATTTCCTGGTTGATTTTGCCAGCCATCTTTTCCAATTCAGGAATCAGATTCTGGATTTTAACCGTGGAACTCGTAGGCCAGGAACGCCCGTTTTTATCCTCGACCTTCACATCAAGGCTGACGTCCTCACCTGCAATCATGGCCGTCCCCCAAATGAGGTAGTCGGCTCCCAGAGTATCAAGCTGATTGATGACTTCCATCTTGGAAGAAGGAATTTTTCCTTTTTCCTGAACAAGTTGCTTGTCCACGGACTGAAAATGATCGCGCCAGTTCAGCCGGGTGGCGAGCATGTCGCTGATGCCCTTGGAAAGATAGGCATACTTTTCCGGACCATTAATCGTGAACGGGAGCACTGCAAATTTCTGTGCACCGGAAGCGGCAGAAGAGCTGCCAGCAAAGACAGCCACAGAGACCATTGCCATGCAGCACAAAAGGCATGCTACAACAAAACGTTTCATTCAATCCTCCAGCAGAAGGCGGTGTATTCTAAATTGACAGCCCCATGGCCGCGCCCGTCGGCATTCAGTACAAAACGATATCCAAGACAAAACACACAGGCAAACAATGTTGAGACAACACATTCGGGCTTCATTAGCATGACACCGGCACAAGCGCAAAGCAGCAAAATGCACTCCGGGCACAATGAACGTCCTCTTCTTCAGAAAATATTATCCTTCAAAAACAGCCAGACCGGCCAACTGTTTGCGTAATTTTTCAGCATTCTTACGACCGATCCCGGGAATGGCCAGCAGGTCTTCCAAAGTCGCCCCGGCCATTGCCTCCAGGGAGTCAAACCGTTCCCACAGTAATGCGGCTGTTTTGGGTCCCACGCCCTCCAGGCTTTCCAAACGGCTGGTCATGACGTTCCCTCTGTGAACCAAGCGCTGTCGGCCAATGACAAAATCGTGCGTCGTGTCCCGAACCCGTTGCAAAAACAATAATTCCGCACTTCCACTTTTTATCGCCATGGGATTTTTACGTCCGGGACGAAAGATCACATCATCAAGCTCTCCTGCCCGTCGTCCAGCCTTGGCTATGGAAGCCAATTCAAACAATTCTCCCGCGCCGGCTTTGACCAGACCGTCCTGAACCGCCGCAAGTTGCCCCCGGCCACCATCTACCAGAAGCAGATCCGGCCAGGGAGGACCGGATGCCACACGGCGCTGCGTCCAGAGGTGCAAGGCGAGGTAATCGTCGCTTGTCCCCTCGGCATCCTCCAGAGCATACGCCCGGTATTCATCTGGCTTGGGCCTACCGTGCTCGAAAACAACAACTCCGGCACGTACATTCCTCCCGGAAAGATGGGAAATATCCACGCATTCTACCCGTTCCGCAGGTCGGGAGAGTTGAAGAGCCTTGGCCAGAAGTTCCGCAATGGGAATGCCTTCATTGCCGCGGACGGCTTCCAGTGCGTTTTCCCTGGCCATGGCCAGAAGCTTCTTATCCACTCCGCCAGCCGGACCGGACAAACGAACCAAATGTCCCCGTCTGTCTGAAAGCACCTGCTGCACAACATGGCCGTCAAGGCTCCAAGGAAGCAGAATGTCTGCGGGAATATCCCGCTCTGGTCCATAAAACTGTGGAAGAAACGCCTCAATGGCCTCGGCGACATCTTCCTCCCCAGCTCCAGGCCAGGAAAAAGAACGACCGCCGATCAAGCGCCCCAGCCGAATAAACAAAATCCCGAGGCATAGCCTGCCTTCCAGGGCAATGGCATCCACCACATCCCTGTCGCCCCCCCCCCTCCTGAACAACCGCCTGCCGTTCAACCGTGCTTTGAACGGCCCGAATCTGGTCGCGGAACATGGCGGCTTTTTCAAACTCCATGGCCAGGCTGGCTTGTTCCATATCGCCTTGAAGCATGTCCAGAAGTCCGCTGGAACGACCGGCGAGCAGCATTTCCACCCGTGCGACAACGTTGCCGTATTCCTGGGTGTCCACATGCATGACACACGGAGCCGGGCATTGCTTTATATGATAATAAAGGCATGGGCGAACCCGGTTGCGCATGGCACGGTCCGAACATTTGCGCAAAGGAAAGACCCGGTTGATAAGTCGATATGTAATGCGCGCCGCGTCTGCAGAAACAAAAGGCCCGTAATATTGAGATCCATCCCTGACAACTTTGCGGGTAACGGTCAGACGGGGAAAGTCAGAGCGCTTATTCAACCGGAAAAGCAGGTAGCGTTTGTCATCACGCAGAACAATATTGTACCGCGGCTTATGCTTCTTTATCAGACTTTCTTCCAGCAGCAGGGCTTCCTTTTCCGTTCCAGTACAAAGGAAGTCAATCGACTCGATTTTCCCCACCATGACCCGTGTCTTGGGCGTGTGACGCTCCATGGCCCGAAAATACGACGTCAGACGTCTGCGCAGATTTTTGGCCTTGCCGACATATATGATATGGCCCGCACCATCCTTCATCATATAGACGCCCGGCCCCATCGGGTAATCACTTGCCTGAAATGCATACATTGTCAGGTCAGATAGGACGTGCGCAAGGGATTGTCCAGAACATCCGGCATGCTCAGAAAAACCTTCGCTCCAAATTGAACATATAAAAAGTACAAAAAATTGGACGGTAAAATTTTTTTTACTTTTCGCCGGAAAAATGCCGTTTTCGACTTGCAATGGGTTTCCGGACGGGGTAGAAAGCTCTCGTACCTTGAATAAGGTGCAAAAGGCGTGTCAGGTTTTTGAACCGTTTAGAACCAGTAAAAGAAGGAAGGTATACGCAATGAAACGTGTTATCGTTTTCGCAATCCTGGCTGCCTTCGTTCTGGGCGCTGTCGGCACCGCATCCGCCGTCGAGCTCAAAACGAAAGGCGAAGTGATCGTTTCCGCCAACTGGTGGAACAACAAACGCATGCAGTCCACTCAGGACGACGGCAAACATGAAGACGACTTTCAGATCTGGCAGCGCATCCGTCTGAGCTTCTCTTTTGTTGCCAGTGAAAACCTGATGGCCCGCACCCAGTTCGAAATCGGCGATTTCGCCTGGGGTAACAACGCCGGTGCATTCGACACCGACCGCGTTGCCATCGAAGTGCCCCGCGCTTATCTGCAGTTCAAGTGGCCCGACACCAACGTGATGATCACGGCTGGTAAGTTCGGCCTGGCTCTGCCCGACGCCGGCTACTTTGGTTCCGCCATTTTCGACGAAAACATCACCGCCCTGACCATCAACATTCCCGTGAATGACATGGTTGGCGTGCTGGTCGGCTATGCCCGCGCCCTCGACGGCCAGGTTGGAACTACTGTTTCCAGCAAGGCCAACGACGAATTCGACCTGGCTTTCTTGGCAGT
Organism: Desulfovibrionaceae bacterium; assembly: GCA_963665185.2. Lineage (GTDB taxonomy): Bacteria > Desulfobacterota > Desulfovibrionia > Desulfovibrionales > Desulfovibrionaceae. The sequence goes on from CAXXPO010000019.1 coordinate 104,812, forward strand.
GCCCATCACTCCCGAAGGCTTCAGCGTGACGCCTTTCTTCATCTACAGCTTCCTGGGCAAAGACACTGTTGCTCAGTTCACCGGCGACACCAATCCTACTGGCCTGTACTCCGCGTATGACGCTGGTCAGACATTCAGCGATTCCACTGTCAACCCCTGGTGGGCTGGCCTTGCTCTGCAAGTGACCGCTCTGGATCCTTTCGCTTTCTACTTTGATTTCAACTACGGTTCCGTGAACGACAAAGACAACAAGAACGACCGCAAGGGCTGGTTGGCTGACCTGGCCATTGAATACAAGGGCCTGGACTGGTTCGTTCCCAGCCTGTTCTTTGCCTACTCTTCCGGTCTTGACGACAAGGCCAGCAACGGCGACGAACGCATGCCCATCATCGACCAGGGTTGGAGCACCGGTTCCTTCAATATGTGGACCGGTTCCACCGACCTGCTGAAAGGCGATATGGACGTTACTCCTGTTGGTGCTTGGTACGCTGGTATCAAACTGGCCAAGATCTCCTTCATGGACAAGCTGTCCCACGACCTGACCTTCTTGTACGCTCGTGGCACCAACCACAAAGACATGACTGGCGTGCTGGAATACGGCAACGACCTGACCACCAAAGACTCCATCTTTGAAATCGACCTGGCCAGCAACTACAAGATCTACGAAGAGCTGTCCGCTATCGTTGAACTTGGCTACGTCATCAACAACTACGACAAGGACCTCTGGGGCAAAGAAAAGAACCGCAATGCCTTCAAGGCTGCCCTTGGTCTGAAGTACGCTTTCTAAATTGTTCTTAGCCTTACACGCCATCTTGGCCGGAACCTTCGGGTTCCGGCCTTTTTTCTTTCCGCATAATTCCAATCCTTCCGAGAATTTTATCCCGCTTTTTTCAATTTGTCGTCGCATGGCCTTGCGACCCGCTAAAACTAGGGATAATAACCAAGCGGATATACAAGGAGGACATATGCGTCTTGCTGAAAAACAGGCACTTCTTCTTACTGCGCTTCTGGTAACTCTGGTCTTCCCCCCTTTGGTGCATGCCGTTGAGCTGAAGACCAAGGGCGAAGTGATAATGAACGTCAACTTCTGGAACAACCGTAACTTTTCCTCAGCCAGCGATCCCATTCCTGGTAATGACATCAATTCCTATAAGGACACCCTCATCTGGGAACGCGTGCGCCTGGATTTTGAATTCATCGCCAATCAAAACATCAAAGCGTATGTTCAATTCGAAATTGGAGAGTTCACCTGGGGCAACGACATCGGCGCGTTCGATACCGACAGAGTAGCCGTGGAAATACCGCGGGCCATGATCCAGTACAATTGGCCCGAAACAAATATCGCCATCTCCGCAGGAAAATTCGAGCTGGCATTGCCACAATCGTCCTATTTTACAGGCAGTCCCATCTTTGATGAAAACATTACCGCCTTTCTTGCTTCAGTCCCTGTATCCGACGAATTTCAGATCACCCTCGCCTACGCCCGGGCTTTGGACATGGATGTCGACACAACAGTAAAAAAGTACAATGATGAATTCGATTTCGTCTTATTGTCGCTTCCCATAACCCCCAAAGGGTTCAAAATCACCCCCTTCATTGTATACGCATGGCTTGGAAAGGACTGCCTTGATCGCGCCCTTGCTAGCAATTTGAAAAAGACCTCCGACCTGGCAGGGATGATTTCGGCCGTGGGCAGTCAAACCGGCCACTACACTTCCGGTACCGTACATCCCTGGTGGACCGGCGCAAGTCTTGAAACAACCATCCTTGACCCGTTCGCCTTTTACATGGACTTCAGCTACGGCCAAATCGACGACAAGGACAATCGAAACGATCGGAAAGGTTGGTTCGCCGACTTTGCCGTGGAATACAAAGGCCTGGACTGGTTTGTTCCCAGCCTTTTCTTTGCCTATGGGTCCGGCCTGGACAACAAAATCGAAAACGGCGACGAACGCATGCCTTACCTTGATGAAGACTGGGATACCGGCACAGCCTGGACTGGTAATTCCCCCACACTGAAATCCGACCTGAATGCTCATACCATGGGCACTTGGTATCTGGGAGCCAAGCTTGCCCAGATATCCTTCGTGGACAAACTCTCACACGATTTCATCGTGGCCTATTACCGCGGAACGAACCACAAGGACATGGCCCCTTATCTCAAATATGCCAACGACCTGACCACCAAGGATTCGGTTGTTGAAGTAGATCTGTACAGCAACTACGCTATTTACCAGGAGTTGACAGCCATTATGGAACTCGGGGTGCTCTTTCCGAATTACGACAAGGACACGTGGAGCAGTATCTATCCCCAGGCCAAAGACCAGAAGACAGCCTGGAAAGTGGTATTCGGGTTGAAATATAAATTCTGAATCGGACTTTGCAAGCAAGGAGCCCTGCCCCTCCGGCAACGCAAACATCCCGGTGAGAACAATGTTCTCACCGGGATGTTTGCGTTGCCGGAAAAAAGCGATCGTCGAGCCTAACGTATCCGGGCGGGTATCTCAAAAAAAATTTTCCGGCAAAGGATGGCGGTCCCCAAAAACACGCGACGCCCAAGGCAGAGGGTGCGACGGGTATCTTTCTTCAGAAAGGATCCCGCCGACCATAAACTTTTCCGCCTCTCTCCTACCGATTATCCTGAACGCGCTGGGCCTTGCCTTCACTTTTAGGCAGGCTTCCATGCTGCACAAGTTCGACACGGGGAGTGATGAGAATTTCATTTTTCAACCGTTTGGCAATGCGCTTTTGCAATCCTCCAAGGATGCGCATATCTTCAACAAAGATATCATCATTGATTTCCACCTGAATGCGCATCTGGTCCATACTGCCGTCATTTTCCACAATAATGAGATAGTTGCTGCCGACTTCGGGCATGCCCATGAGCACCTGTTCAACCTGCATGGGATAGATGTTCACACCTTTAATAATGAGCATGTCATCGGTCCGTCCCTGAATGCGTTCAATTCGGCGATGCACCCGGCCACAAGCACACATTCCAGACAATACGCGGGTCAGATCGCGAGTCCTGTAGCGGATGATGGGCATGCCATTGCGATTGATTGTTGTGAGCACGAGTTCGCCAGGTTGTCCGTCTTCCACCGGTTCCAGACTGATGGGGTCGATGATTTCCAGAATATAGGCATCCTCCCACAAATGCATGCCGTTCTGCTCAACACACTCGAAGGCAACGCCGGGACCGTTCATTTCAGACAGTCCGTAGGAATTGTAGGCTTTGATGTCGAGCAGTTCTTCAATGCGCCGACGAGTCTCCTCGGTATGCGGTTCCGCACCGATAAGGGCACGACGAAGAGGAAGATCTTTGGGGTCTATTCCCTCCTGTTCGAGAAACGCGGCAAAATAAAGCGCATACGATGGAATGATATGGACTGCGGTGACATTGAAGTCACGGATAAGCTTGATCTGCCGCTTGGAATTTCCCGCACCGGCGGGAATGGTCAGACACCCCAGATGCTCCGCGCCGTAGTGGACACCGAGTCCTCCGGTGAACAAACCGTAGCCGCTCATATTCTGAAACACGTCTGTTCGGCGCATGCCTATCATGTACATGCAACGGGCCATAAGCGACGACCATGTACGAAGGTCTTCATCCGTATAAAAAATAGCGGTGGGAGAGCCTGTGGTTCCGCTGGAAGCATGCATGCGCACCATGTCATCATGATCCGCGGCCAACAGTCCGTAGGGATAATTGTCGCGCAAATCCTGCTTGGTTGTCAGAGGCAATTTGCGGACATCCTCCACGGTATGGATCGTATCCGCCGTGATGCCGTGCTCCTGAAACAATTTACCGTAAAAAGACGATTTGGCAGCCTTTGCAACTGTCTGACGCAAACGTTCTGCCTGCAAATGACTCAATTCGTCACGACTCAAGGCCTCGGCAGGATCAAAATGCACAACATCCTCCTTGAAAAACCAAGACGGCTGAAGAAGAATCAACCAGATACGCCGTACTCGGACGGCTGAGAATACGAAAGGTCGGCAAATTTGGTGCAATGGCCGATAAAGGCGAGTTCCAGGTCTCCGACCGGTCCATTTCGTTGTTTGCCGATAATGATGTCGGCCACGCCTTTTTTTGGGGATTCCTTGTTGTAGACCTCATCACGATAGATGAACATGATGATGTCGGCGTCCTGCTCGATGGCACCGGATTCGCGCAGGTCGGAAAGCATGGGACGTCGGTTGGTACGCTCTTCCACTTTGCGGTTAAGCTGTGAAAGCGCCACAACGGGAACATTGAGCTCTTTTGCCAACGCCTTGAGATTTCTTGATATCTCTGAAATTTCCTGTTCACGCGAGTCGATGCGCTTGCCTGCCCGCATAAGTTGCAGGTAGTCCACAAGAATCAACCCCAGCCCGCGCTCCATTTTAAGACGCCGACAGCGTGCACGCAATTCCATGACACTCAAAGCTGGAGTGTCATCAATGAAAAGAGGGGCAGAAGTCAGAATGTCCCCCGCAGTGTAGAGCTTTGCCCAGTCGTCATCGTCCAGATGTCCCGTGCGCAATCGCTTAAGGTCCACATCCCCCGCGATGCACATAAGACGCTGCATGAGCTGTTCCTTGCTCATTTCCAGTGAAAATACGGCTGTAGGAACGTCCTGCACACCATTGGTGGCGGCATTATAGGCCATGCTCAGGGCAAAAGCGGTTTTTCCCATACTGGGGCGGGCGGCGACAATGATCAGGTCGGTAGGCTGCAATCCGGCAGTCATTTCATTTAGACGGGTAAAGCCGGTGGTAACCCCGGTAATGAGATCACGGCTGCCAGCGCGCTTTTCCAATTGCTCGAAAACCGACTGAACAAGATCTTTGCTGGCAGAATAATCTTGGGCGGCATGTTGTTCGGCGACCTTGAACACAGCCTGTTGCGCCTTGTCCACGAGGGCTTCGACTTCTTCGGCAGATTCAAAGCTTTCCTGAATAATTTCCATGCCGGCACTGATGAGTTGCCGCTTGACTGAATTCTCTTTGACAATGCGGGCGTAGGCCATTGCGTTGGACGCGCTGACCACTGCCGAAGCAATGTCGGCAAGATAGGCATGGCCTCCGACTTCCTGAAGCTTTCCAATCTTTTTGAGCTGGTTAGCGACAGTGACAAGGTCCACGGGCGTATTCGCCGCATACAAATCTTTGAAAACATTGAAAATGAGACGGTGGATCGGAGAATAAAAATCGTCTTCCCCGAGAAGGTCCACAAGGGAGTGGAAAATACTGCCTTTAAGAAAAACCCCCCCCAGAACCGCCATTTCGGCATTAAGGTTCTGAGGAGGGATTTTACGCAGAAAGTCTATGGAAGCCCGGTCATTGGGCATCCTAGAGGCCGGATCATGCGGATTTCCGGCTGGAAGTGGGCTATTCTGCCTGTTCTGACTGTTCAGCTTGCGCCTCGGCTGCCGCGGCAGTTTCCCCGATGATTTCCGCTGGCTCGTCAGCGGCACCCTGCTTAACCACGCGAACCTTGAGTTCCGCGGTCACTTCGGCATGCAGCTTTACGGGCAATACGTACTCTCCAAGGGAACGGATGGGCTGGTCAAGCTCAATTTTCTTACGATCAACTTCAATACCCTTTTCGGCAAGCATGTCGCCGATCATGGAGTTGGTCACGGAACCATACAGCTTGTCGCCTTCACCGGTGCGAACTTCGATGACAACCTCGACGGCATTGAGCTTCTGCTCAAGGCTGGCAGCTTCGTTGCGCAGTTCGGAAGCCTTGGCTTCCAGCTTGCGGCGTTCCTGCTCGAAAACCTTGAGATTGGAAGGAGTGGCAAGAATAGCCAGGCCCTGAGGAATCAAATAGTTGCGGGCAAAACCGGGCTTGACCGAAATCCGGTCGCCCACCCGGCCCAGAGTGTCCACATCGGCACGCAGTACAACTGTCATATTCATGATGGAACCCCCTTAGACAGATCTCTTACGCACATAGGTGGCGTGCGTGGTGGTGTAGAAGAGGAGAGCCATCTGGCGCGAACGCTTGATCTCACGAGTGAGGCGGCGTTGGCACTTGGCACACGTGCCAGTGATACGACGGGCAATTATCTTGCCACGTTCCGTGGTGTAATCCTTAAGGATATCAGCCCTTTTGTAGTCAATGGGCAGTGTCTTGTCGGCGCAGAACCGGCAGTACTTTTTCCGGGGAGAAAACCGTTTTTTAAAAGCCATGCCTACGCCTCCTCAACAGCAGCCGTGTATACGTCGGCCAGCTTCACGGTGATGAACTTGAAGATGCCGTCGGTGATACGAACGTTGCGCTCGAACTCGGCAACGCAGCCGCCTTCGGCGGCAAATTCGAACCGATGGTAAAAGCCACGGGTCTGTTTTGCTACGGGATAGGCAAGCTCACGCATGCCCCAGACATCATCAAGGATAATCGAACCCTGTTCACGTTCGATAATTCCCTTGAGATTGCCCAAAATTTCCTGACGATTTTCGTCGGAAAGCTCAGGGCTGAACAAAAGAAGTGCTTCGTAATGACGCATTGGAATATACTCCTCCTTGCGGTCTTTGGCCCTCCCCCGATACGGGGGGGAGAGCAAGGGAGGGGGATTTTTATGTGTTTTTCTGATCCTTGTCAAGATCATCAGGAATTTTACAGGAAGACTGCGTACCGCAGCTCTTGGCTGAGCTTCACCCCTTGATGCCAAGCTTGGGAAACACAAACTTGATCAAGACAATCCAGACGCCGACAATCAGCAACAAACCCCATGCTTCGCTCATTTCGTCGCTCCTTGGGTTAACGGGCGTAAAATTCCCTGATGAGCCATGCCACCCGCTGCACCTCCTCATCCGAAAGACCTGGGAAAAACGGCAGGGAAAGAATTTCATTGCGCAGCTTATAGCTGAAATCCAGAACATCCACTCCACCGCATCCGGCTTCTCCCAGTTTGAACATGGGTTGCATATGGCCGGGAACCGGATAATGCACAGCTGTGCCCACTCCGTTTTTCTTGAGAAACCGAGCCAGATCCGCGGCATCTGGGCATCGCGCAACATACAGATGAAACGCGTGAACAGTGTCGGGGCGCACCTTGGGAGTCAGTACCGGAGAGCCTTGCAGCAATTCGGTATACAACTCCGCCAACCGGATACGCTCCGCCACAAGAATATCCAGACGTTTGAGCCGTTCGCGCAAAAACGCGGCCTGCAACTCGTCCATGCGGCTGTTCACACCGGGCACGGTGGAAACATACCGTTCGCTTTCGCCATATTGCTTAAGTTGTCTCAGGTCTTCCCCAATCCTCGGATTCATGCCGCAAACCATACCGGCATCGCCCAACGCGCCGAGATTCTTGGTGGGGTAAAAGCTGTAAGCCGCCATATCCCCCATTGTTCCGGCAGCCCTTCCCTTGTACGATGCGCCATGGGACTGGGCGCAGTCCTCGAGAAGATACAGGCCATGCTCGTTGCAAACCTGGAGCATCCTGTCCATGTCGCACATCTGTCCGTAAAGATGCACAGCCAATACCGCGCGGGTGTTCTCCGTTATGGCTTCGGCCACGCTGCCGGGGTCCAACGTATAGTAGTCCTGTTCCACCTCGGCAAAAGCGGGAATAAGTCCTGCAGCCAGGATGGCATGATAACACGGAGGTGCGGTGTGCGAGGGAACGATCACTTCATCGCCCGGTTCAAGTCCGAGCACGCTTAAGGCCAAAATAAGAGCGTCTGTTCCATTGGCCACGGAGACGGCAAAGGATGTGCCGGCCCAGGCCGCGAACTCCTTTTCAAACTCCGCTGTTTCCGGACCGGACAGATACCAGCCGCGTTCCAGCACCCGTTCGAACGCCTGCCGCAAATCGTTTTCTTCATCTTTGAACTGGCGCCTAAGATCATTGAACGGAATATTCATGTCTCGCTGTCCCGGTGTTAAGTTCAGGTGAGTGCCATGGGCATAACCGCCCTTCTGCCCCACAAAGTGCATAAACGGTCTTTTGCCTTACACGTCCAATGCAGAGCCGGTCAGCATTTTGTAAATGTCCATGTAGTTGTCGCGTGTCCTCGCAATAATATCTTCAGGCAGCTTGGGTCCGGGAGGCTGCTGATTAAATCCGATACTCTTAAGGTAGTCACGTACAAACTGCTTGTCGAAACTCTTTTGCGAACGCCCCGCCTCGTAATCGGAAAACGGCCAAAACCGCGAGGAGTCGGGCGTAAGAGCTTCGTCTATCCAAATGATGCGTCCGCCCCGGAAGCCGAACTCAAACTTGGTGTCGGCGATGATGATCCCACAATTCTTTGCGTAATTGCGCGCCCTGCGGTAGATCTCCAGAGTCAGCCCCTCGACTTCCCGCAGCACGTCAACGCCCAAAATTTCACGGGCCTGGTCCAAGGTGATGTTCTCATCATGATCGCCGATCTCCGCCTTGGTGGACGGCGTGAACAGCGGCTCCTCGAGCATCTGGGACTCGAGCACGCCCACGGGAAGCTTGTGCCCGCAAAGTTCACCCGTGGCCCTGTAATCCTTCCAGCCAGAACCAGTGATATAGCCACGCACAATGCACTCGATAGGCAGTGGCTTGGCCTTCTGGACAATGACGGAACGTCCTTGCAACTGGCTGCGATACTTTCGCACGGACTCAGGAAACTCATCCACATCGGCAGTTATTATATGGTTGGGGACGAGATCCTTGAATTTATCCATCCAGAAAAGGGTAATCTGATTAAGCACCGCCCCCTTGTACGGAATGGGATCAGGCAGAACCACATCGAACGCGGACAAACGGTCCGTGGTCACGATGAGCAATTCATCATCACTCACCTCGTATATATCGCGAACCTTGCCCCGGGACAAAAGCTTAAGCTCCGGGATACTGGTTTTGATGACGATATCCATGGCTTCCTCCATGTACATTTCTTACATTGATGCAGCAGCGCTGCACATTAATCTGGATCAACAAAAAGACAAAAACATGCCGTACTCATCCCAGGTGCTTGCGGCTCTCCACGGAACGGGCATGGGCTTCCAGCCCCTCCAGACGGGCAAGGCGGGCGATCTTGTCCACATGGTCATCAATGAACCCCCGACTTGCGGAAATGACGCTTGTCTTCTTCATAAAAGTATCCACGGACAAAGCCGAAGAAAAACGAGCCGTGCCCATGGTCGGCAACACATGGTTGGGACCGGCGAAATAGTCGCCCACGGGTTCCGGTGTGTTCGCTCCCAAAAAGACCGCGCCGGCATTGCGGATGGAGCCAAGTACATTCCAGGCGTCCTCCACTATGATTTCAAGATGTTCAGGGGCCAGCAGATTCACGGCCGTGATGCCCTGCGCCAAGTCCGGAACGGTCACGATGGCTCCCCAATTATTCAAGGAACTGGTGGCAATTTCGGAACGCGGCAGACTGGACAATTGCATCTTCAGCTCGGCGGAGACAGCCTTGGAGAGACTCTCGCTTGTACTGACCAGCACGCAGGCCGCCATGGGATCGTGCTCGGCCTGGGAAAGCATGTCCGCAGCAATATGCCTGGGGTTAGCGCTCTTGTCGGCCAGAACAGCGATTTCACTCGGTCCGGCGATCATGTCGATGCCCACGGTACCGTTGACCATGCGCTTGGCCGTGGTCACATAAATATTGCCCGGCCCGGCAATGACATCCACAGACGGGATGCTTTGGGTTCCGTAGGCCAATGCGGCCACGGCCCAGGCGCTGCCCGCGGCATAAATCTCATCAAGCCCCAACATCTTGGCCGCAGCCAGAATATAGGGATTCACACTGCCGTCCATGCGCGGCGGCGTCACTGCCACAATACGTTCAACTCCGGCCACCTGGGCGGGGATGGCGTTCATCAGCAGGCTGGAAATAAGCGGCGTGTCGCCTCCCTGCCCGCCAGGCACGTACAGTCCTGCCCGTTCCACGGGCAGGATCAGCTGCCCCAGCAATGTACCGTCCGCCGAGGGAACAAACCAGGAGTTACGCTTCTGGCGTTCGTGAAAATCGCGAATATTGGCTGCAGCTTCGCGGATGATATCCATGTCGGAAGCCGGAACCTGTTCCACAGCCTCATCCAGCGTTTTCGGCGCCACGCGCAGCATTTCGGCTGTGAAATCCTTGCAATCAAATTTACGGGTATAGTCCACAAGAACTTCATCGCCCTTTTCCCGTACCTGTTCCAGAATAACGCGTACAGCGCCCTCGACTCCCTGCGAGGAAGGCTGACGCGAAGCAAGCCGGGAAGACAATTCGTGTATGGTCGCAGTGCCTGTGTATCCGATGACGCGGCAGGGCATGTTTTCTCCTTGGCTGAACCTTGAAACTGCCGGAATAACCAGCACCAAGTCTATAGCCGAGGGATTGGCAAATGTCGAGACGGGCAAAGGAAGCCGGGCAACTCCCCTCTGTAACCATTTGATGCCGGACAGAGAAATGGGTATGGGATGACGAACGGAAAACAGAGAACGGAAAACATCGGTTCTTTTGCAACATACCGACCATCACGGGAGGAATCATGGCCGAAGTATGGGCCGCCTTATTCATCGGACTGTTGGGATTATGCCTGCTGTCCCAGATATTCACCCTGCCAGGCAACTGGCTCATTGCCGGATTCGCCGCGCTATGGAAATGGACCCACCCGGAAATGGATGCGCAATGGAGTTTTATCATCATACTCTTTGGACTGGCCGGACTTTCAGAGGGATTACAATACGTCAGCCAAATATGGAGCGTGAAACGCTACGGCGGTTCATCGCGTGCCAATTGGTGGTCCATCATCGGCTCCGTTGTCGGTGCCCTGACCATGGCCCCCATTGCATTCGGGCTGGGTGCCATTCCCGGGGCTTTTGCAGGAGCCTATGCCGGCGGATATCTTGCGGAATTTTCCCAAGGGAAAAATCGCTCGGAGGCCCATCGTTCCGCCATGGGCGCGTTTTTCGGCTCGGTCTTCGGCATGGTGATCAAGTTCGGCATCGGCATGTTCATGGTCGTACTGGCATCGCGGGCCATCTGGCCGGGGTAACTCGGCAAAATCACCACCCTTTGCTTTTTCGCTTTACCTGGCAGGAACAAAGGCTGTACCGTGCCGGGCACATTCACTAGCTATTTTTTGGGAGTTGAATATGCACCACAATGCGACGGAATTTCCCACCTACCGTGGGGCCATGGAATATTGCTGTCTTGGCTGCAGCGCCCGTTTTCCCATAAACGAGCTGCACTACACCTGCCCCGAATGCGGCGGGGTATTTCTGCTGGAAGATACAACGTTCGATTCGCTCAGAAATAAATCCGGCCAGGAGTGGCGCGACCTTTTTGACGCCCGATCCATGGCCAAAGATCCCGCCCTGCGGGGTATCTTCCGTTTCTATGAACTCATGGCCCCGGTCGCAGACCAGGAAGACATCGTCTATCTGGGAGAAGGACAGACACCTATCGTGAACTTCTCCCCCACCATGCGCAAAGAGCTGCAAGGCCAATGCGGCGGATTCAAAAACGACGGACAGAACCCCAGCGCGTCCTTCAAGGACCGGGGCATGGCCTGCGCCTTCAGTTTTCTCAACTACCTCTGCCGCACCCAGGACATTGAAGAAATTCTGGCCGTCTGCGCCTCCACCGGCGATACCAGCGCGGCTGCAGCACTGTATGCGTCCTATACGGGGGATCGCATCAAATCCGCCGTGATCCTGCCCCAGGGCAAGGTTACCCCCCAGCAGTTGGCCCAACCTTTGGGCAGCGGTGCGCAGGTACTGGAAATTCCCGGCGTGTTCGACGATTGTATGAAGGTTGTCGAACATCTGGCCGACAACTACCGCGTGGCCCTGCTCAACTCCAAGAACGCCTGGCGCATTCTGGGACAGGAATCCTACGCTTTTGAACTTGCCCAATGGTACGATTGGGACATGGATGGAAAATGCGTGTTCGTTCCTATCGGCAATGCAGGCAACGTCACCGCCATCATGGCCGGTTTCCTCAAGCTGCACCGGCTGGACATCATAAGCGCTCTGCCGCGCATTTTTGGTGTTCAGTCCCACCATGCCGACCCAGTATACCGCTACTACAGCGTGGACGATATTTCCGAACGCCGCTACGAACCGGTGACTGTTCAGGCCAGCGTGGCTCAAGCCGCCATGATCGGCAACCCCGTGTCCTTTCCGCGCGTGAAGCACTTTGCCGAACAGTTTGAAGCCATTGGCGGCAAGCAGGCTTTTCAGGTGGTGCAGGTTACGGAGCAGGCCATCATGGAAGGAATGCTGCAGGCCAACCGCAACGGACACATCGCCTGCACCCAGGGCGGAGAATGTTTGGCAGGTCTCAAACGAGCACGTCAACTGGGCCTTATCGACGCGGACGAAACAGCCGTTCTCGATGCAACAGCACACATGCTCAAGTTCATCGGCTTTCAGGATATGTACTTCAGCAACACCTTTCCACCTGAATACGGCGTGACCCCGGACATGACGCTGGCCAATGCTCCTCGTCTGGCAATCGGCGCCCAGGAAAAGGAAAGCCTGTCTGAAAAGGAATACACGGCCAAGGCTGCCCAAAACGTGGTTGCCCTGCTCGGCTTGGCAGCAAAGTAGCGCGCGTATATTCTTGAATGGCTAAAAAACAACGCGCAGACCAACTTGTCCATGATCAAGGCCTGGCTGAAAGTCGGGAACAGGCCAAACGGCTGATCATGGCGGGCAAAGTGTTTCAGGTCCGGGGCGGCCAACGGGTCAGGGTGGACAAACCAGGCCACCAGCTGGCCCCGGACACGCCCATTGAAATCCAGGGAGTGGAACGTTTTGTCAGCCGCGGTGGCCACAAGTTGCTTACGGCTATTGAACACTTCGGCCTGGACGTGACAGGCATGGTCGGACTAGATGCCGGCGCATCCACTGGTGGATTCACAGACTGCCTGCTGCAGCATGGAGCAATCCGTGTTTATGCTGTGGATGTGGGGCACGGCCAGTTGCATGAACGAATGCGGGCCGATGCAAGAGTGATCAACATGGAACGCACCAACCTGCGCACAGCCGATCCCGATCTGCTGCCCGAAAAGGTTGATATCGTAGTCGCAGACGTGTCGTTCATATCCCTGACAAAAATCATCCCCCCCTGCCTGCAGTATCTTCGTCCAGGGGGGCTGGTGGTAGCCATGGTCAAGCCGCAGTTCGAGCTGGAACCCCACCAGATAGGCAAAGGGGTTGTCCGCGAAGAAGCCCTGCAGATTTCGGCCGTGAACAAGATCAAATTTTTTTGCCAGAAAGAATTGGGCCTTGTCTGCCAAGGTGTGGTTCCTTCCAAAATCAAAGGCCCCAAAGGAAACCAGGAATACCTGACCCTGTTCATCCTGCCGGAGTCCAGGGCATGATCCAAGGTGCGATTCTGTCCGTTGTTTCCGCTGTCTGCTACGGTGCCATGGCCGTGCAGGTCAAACTGGCGTATGAATTGGGCATGGATGAATGGGATATTCTGGTTTGCCGCTTTATCTTCGGCACGATGCTTTTCTTCATTTTTCTTGCTGCCAAAGATCTGAAACTTTTTTGCATCAGCCGAAAAAAGCTGCTGGCCGCAGCTTTTATAGGTATGGTTGTCTACGTAGCGCAAAGTCTGTGTTTTTTCCGGTCGCTCAAATACATTTCCGCGTCAACCACAGCCCTAATTTTCTACGGCTATCCTGCCGTAATCACCCTTCTCTCCGCACTACTCGGCAATCTCAGGCTGACGCGAATAATTATCGTATCCGTTCTCTCCGTATCCCTGGGCTGCATCCTTGTCTTTTACGACGCCTTCTCACGCGGAGCACATCCTCTGGGATTGGCCTACGCGTTGGGGGCACTGGCTGTATTCACCATTTACCTGCTGCTGGTCCAGTGGCTTCTCCGGGGAGAAAACCCCCTGACCATCAGCTTTTACGTGATCCTGTTCACGGCCGTAGGCTACACTTTCATCGGCGGCCCCGAACGGTTGTTCCACATGAATGTCCCCCAGCTTGCTCTGGGCCTGAGCGTGGGGCTTATCCCCACAGCGATGGCTATCGCCCTTCTATTCATGGCTATCGAACAGGTGGGGAGCGCGTACGCATCCATTTTTTCCTCGTTCGAACCCCTGGCGACCCTGGCCCTGGCCCACTTCATTTTGGGCGACCCCATGGTCACTTACCAGATGGTGGGAACTATCTTCATTCTTTACGGCATCATTCTGCCCAATGTTCATGCATTGCAGGAAAAACGCCGCGCCCTCAACATCGGAGCCACCCAAAAACCATGACGCAGTACCTTCCTCCGGGCATTACATTTCTGACTTTTGTCTTTCTTGTTCACATAACGGTATGTTTTACCTTTGCCGTACTCATCGACCGCAAGAAACAAGGGCGAAAACAAGGGCTTTACCGCTTTTTGGGGTATTTCTATCCCATATTCAGCCTGGGCTTCGGCCTCACCGCCCTGATCAAAGGCGAGTCTCCCCAGGGTCTGGCCATGGTCTTCTCGGGGATTCTGCTGCTTGTGCTGTTCTGGAAGAAAGCGAAAAAGAGATGAACATCTGGCTGGTAAAATGTCCTCCGAAGCGGGGCTATTCTGTCTGTTGAAAAGAAGGGGTTCCGGTTGTTTGGACCAGTTGGCGGCGAAACTAAGGTGGACATTTTTACGGATTATGCCGCCTGATTGGGGCCGGCCAGGTCCGCAATGGTTGTTTTTCAACAGTCTGCTCTCTCGACAAAAAGCCCTGCATGTGGGTACATGCAGGGCTTTTTGTCGAGAGAGCTCAAACGCTTCAAAAAATTTTTCCGCTTGCCTTATGACTTTGACGGGCACTTTCCCCCGGCGCAAGGTGAAGTGGTATTCAAATACTTGGGACGGGCCGCCGGATGCATCATCTTGACGCTATCCAGACCGGAAAAAGGCGACGCATTGCCGGTTTTGATGGCTGTCGCAGAAAGAAGGCGTTTCGTCCTCCCCCCACATTCGGGGCAGACAGGGTGTTTCGTGGCATCACTGGGACCAAAATCCTCAAACTCATGATCGCATGCAAGGCATGCGTATTCATACAGGGGCATTTTCCGCTCCTCATCCGGCTGTCAAAAAAAATATGAACGCTATGCGGCTCCATCAAACCTTCGCACGCCGGAAGCATGCGCCAGCCATCCGCCAGCTGCGCTTTACCGTCACCTAATCTGAACAGCCTGTTTTTTTATTTTCAAAGGTCTTTCCAGGTCGAAGCGAAGAGAGGCTAAAGAATTATCCCCTGTGCCGCAGATGTCAAGATATGGATAATGAAGAAAGGAAAAATGGGAATACAGACATGCCTAGGACAAAAAATCAATCCCAAACCAGGCAATACCCACAATGATACTCTCTTGGCCCAAGGCCAATTCAGAGGAACAACATGGATAAGAATCTCGCCCTTACTGACGAACCATGGAGCCTGGGTAGGAATTACGGTGGTAATTGAAAGTTTCCGCACTGTACGGGCATTGTCGGCAGTACACCGTCACCTCACCCGCATATTTATGCACAGAAACTTCGCTACCGCAGTAAGGACACTCGACTCTTGTCCTTGTTTTCAGTGCACTTAGAAGCAACACTTCGTCCCGGCGGGAACATACGTTGCTAATGGATCGTAGAATCCCCATAAATTCAAACCCTTATTTTTTAATACCCCCTAATATTTTCTTTCTTTTAAATATAAGATGTCGCAACAAAAAACAAGCCCCGACATTTTAAAGGGAATAAAAAAATTACAAACGTCGTTGCGATTCCAAACGTAAAGCCCCGTTCCCAGCAACGGCGTTGCGTATCTGTTCCAACACACTCTGTTTATCCTTGGGAAAACGCGCCCGGACAGGTAGATAGTTGGACGCATGGTTGGCAAAGAAAAGTCCTTTGCTCAAATCAGTGTGACTTACAAGTTCATGGAGCTCAGACAACATGCCCACAGCCCCCGGAAATTCGAACACCCCTTGCTTGCATAATGAATGAAGCGGCGTTCCGGGAACGAGCATGAGTGTCAGAACTGCCGCCTGTTCCGGATCCATGGCGCTAAGTGCCTGCCCTGTTGCCTTGGCATGGACCATGGACCGAGCCGTGCCTCCAAGCCCAAGGATAACGGTCACGTTGCGCTTCATCCCGGCTTCTCCGGCCCTGCACCCCTGCGCCACGATATCTGCCGCAGTCACGTGCTTGTTCATGGCAGCCAAGGTTACGTCGTCGCCGGACTCAAGTCCGATATATACCTTGGCAAGCCCTGCCTGGTGGAGCTCGCGCAGTTCGTTGTCTGTCTTCATGGCCAGGGCCTTGGCGCTGGCATAGCTGGCAATGCGCGTCACCTGAGGCAGCTTGGTTGCAATGGAGTCCAGCAGTGCAAGCAACTGTTTTTGCGGAATGATCAAGGCGTCTCCGTCACACAAAAACAGTCTACGAATAAAGGAAAGATGTTCGGCGGCGTAATCTAGATCCTGCTGGATGACGGCATCGGACTTGATGGAAAATCGTTTATCCTTGAAGGCTCCACAAAAGGCGCATTTGTTGTGCGAGCACCCAGTGGTGACCTGCAACAAAATGCTCTCCGCCTCGCTGGGCGGCCGGATGATCATGCCGTCGTACTGCATGTTTACGAGATACATGGAATTCACGACAATGAAAACAACTGAACAGCCTGTTGCAGACATGCGGGTTTTACAGAAGGAGCGGGCCCGGGGTTACCCCAAACGCAAACTCCCCAAAAACATCATCGCCCCGAACAACATCACTATCAGACTGCCTGCGAGCGACATGGTTCTATGGAGTACATGGTACATCTTCTCATGCCGTCCCGTGGCAGCAAGCAGCACCCCGCGGAACAGCACCGTGCCCACGGAAACAAAGGAAAGAGCCAGCCCCATGCCGGCGGATATCGCGAACATAGCGGCATATCCGGCATGGGCAATGCCCAAAGTGATTGAAAAGACCAGCACCATGGCGGCTCCGGGGCACGGAACAAGCCCGGCTGCCATGGTCATGGCCCACAATCGGCTCCGCCCGTTTTGACGGGAACCAATCTCTCCGTCATATTCGATGCATCCTGCTTTCTTGGGAAAAAAAAACATTTCACGCAACGTATCAACAGTCATAAACACGCCAAGACACACGACGAGTCCATAACTGACAGGCTCCAGGTACACGCCCCCACCACCGGACAAGGCAGCGGTTCCGCCAAGCAGCCAAAATCCCGCCATAACGAGTATCGTGGCCGAAAGCACATGAAATCCCATGGTCAAAAAGCCGAACAACAGTCCCAGCCAGATGCCATCCGGTCTGTGCAGAAAATATCCGGCAGCAAAAACTTTACCGTGCCCCGGCCCCATGGCATGGATAAATCCATAGGCAAAGGCGAATCCGATGAAAAGCCAGAAGGAGCGCCCGTACGGATGGGTCAAAATATCATCGGCCTTGGAAGCCATGGCATTCCGCATGGTCAGTTGCCACTGGGTCATGGTGCTGATGGCCCGGCTGACAAAACCTGGAACAACAAACCCACCTGCAGGCTTCTGCGCCATAGCGTCAGGCGAGACAGGCGCGGTACTGGGAATGGTAAATGGGTTGGCCGGGCTTTGAGCGCGACAATCCCCGGCAACGCCCCAACACACCCCGATGCAAAGCGCCAAGGCAAGCAGGCGGTGCATCATTTTCGTTTAAACCTCACAACGGCGGCCTTAGGGATGATCTGCCCATGAAAATACGCCATGCTTGGAATTTCTTCCATGGAGGTGGATATGGTAAATTCCCCAATGTCCCCAGCCAGAGCGATCCCTGCCCCTGAATCATCCAGCCCGACCGCATCCCTGAACCTATCGAAATCTCCCGGCCGAGCCGGGGCATTTGTTGCCGAAAACAAAGGATCAGCCGTGGGATCCACTCCGGAATTTTCAGAGCCAGGAGCGCACACAAACAGGTACGTGTAAAAAGTCCAATCATACGAAGCCACGGCAACCATATGTTCTTTTTGGACTGCATCCACCCGGCACGGGGTGAAAAAGTCGTAGATGATTTTCCCTTTCTCCAGGTAGGCGTCAAAGCCTGTCGCATTCTGCATACGGACTGCTTTTCCATCCACTTGTACATGGGTAAAATAATCATGCTCACGCAACAGACTAAAACTCTTCGTGCGCAAGGCGTCCACTTCCGCTTCGTCCAGTTTGCCGTCGTGGTTCTCCTGGATAAAGTTCAAAAGTGTGACCGTGAGCATGGGATCAAGCCGCCACTTTTGCTGCACTCCGGCAAACCCCTTCTCGTCAAAGACGGCAGTGAAATATGTTTCCACAAAAGCGTGCGGATGTGCTGCCGATGGAATAGGGGCCAGGATCATCCCGATCAGAAAAATGGGAAGAAACAATATGGGCAGGAAAAAGCATTTGAAAAATGACATGAAACATCCTTTATCTTAATCTTCGGGTGCGGACCGGCACAATGACTCCAGAACAACCGCAATATGTATGAAATCCTCGTACCGGGTCAGAAATTTTCGGTCCGCTTTTTCCCGAAATACTCAACGTATCTGCAGACAGCAAAAACCGCGTTGCAACTTCTGTCAAGCTGTAGACCAAGCCGGAAGCGGCAGCCGAAGCTGATTCGGCTGCCATTTCGAGCAGCTCGTGCGGTCGGCGAAAAACTAAAGTTGGTATTCCTCAAAGCCATGGCGTGCCTCATCCCGCAACGGTCCGGCCATTTCAATGAGATGGCTGTTCTTCGCCATGCCCAGCATATGACTCACATCGTTTTTGTCGCACCGGCACATGATCTTTTAGCGGCCCCCGAGTCACCGCAATAGGCGATCCGCACGTCGGGCCATGACTACCGGATTCGTACCCCAGCAGGCAGAGGATGGCGAAGCGTGGTTGGCGTTGTCTATCTTGTATGGGGGGCTGGCACGCCGCCAGCAGATGATCGTCGCATAGGCGTACAGCGGAAAAAAGCAGAAATGATCGCGATACCCATGGAAGACCTGCCATCCTTGGTTGCCCTGCACCTGTTAGTCGTTGATGCCGAAAGCCAGCACCATTTCCACGGGCGGCGGGTCCAAAAATACGATGAAGACGCTGGCCACCAATCCGATCAAAGCTCACAGAGACTGCTTGTCCACCCGATTCTCGAAAAAGGACACGGCCGGAAATAGCGCCCAAGGTTGTTCCGTACGTGGGATTGCGTTGTAGAAAACAGGGGGCAGCTCCCACACCCCACGACAACACCATTCAATGCCGACCAAACTAGCCAAGCCCGTGCAAAGTTCGAAACTCCTGGGCCTCTTCCTTCCCCATATACCGAGCCAGAATTCTGGGGTCGGTCTTTTTCAGATCCACCAGAATCAAGCCGTCCAAGGCATCGCAAAAATCCTGATCCACATTGAAGGCCAAAAGCTTACCTCCCAGTTTGAGATACTGACGCAGCAACACCGGGATGCCCTTGGCGTCGGTCTCAACGCCGGAAATAAGAGCGGCCAGATCGTCCACATTACGGCAGACCGTACGCGCCGTGTTGATCTCCAAACTTGCCAGCGGCAGGGGTTTGAGCTTTGGGGGGGTTTTAGGTTTGACCGTTTTTTTCATCGAGCTGCCCATATGCAAAGACAAAAAACGCATCATGAGTTCCCGAGAAAACGTATGGTAATCGTTGGAAATGCTTACCGGACCAAACAACACGCTGTATTGAGGATTGCGGGAAACAAAACGTCCGATCCCTTTCCAAAGAAGCAACAGGGAAGAAAAATTCCGCTGATATTTCTTCTGCACAAAAGAACGCCCCATTTCCAAACCGGGGTGCACACGATCCACAAAAGATTTCTTCATCTTGAACAATGAATCAACGTAAAAACCTTCGCTCCCATACTTTTCCAAGATGACGTCTGACTGTCCAAGGCGATAGGCCCCCGCGATTTCCTGTTCCTTTTCACTCCACAGCAGGAGGTGGAGGTAGTACTCATCAAACTTGTCCGTGTCCGAAGGTAGTCCAGTGCCTTCGCCTACTTCCCGAAAAGTAAGTTCCCGCAGTCTGCCAAGTTCGCGCATGGCATTGGGAATCTCGTCCTTACGAGCGATAAAAACCTTGAATTCGCCACTTTCGACCAGAAGATTGTCCGGTCCAAGATTATTAATGTCCTCCCGAACTAGCTCCGGATCAGTCTCCTCGGCAAGAGGCTCCAGAGTTTGGGAAGACATCAATGCCAAAGGCTTTTTCGTTTTTTTGTAACGATTCTTCAGCACATAGGTGTGCAACTTGAGGTATTCCATCAACTGCTCGTCCGACTCAAACCCTTCCAACTTGTTGGCGGGAATGAGATTTCCTACCGCCATATCAATGGTGCCCCCTCGCTTTTTCAGCATTTCACGGGGCAGCATGATTGTTCTAAGCCGGGGATGAATAAGTCCGAGAAGATGAAACAAAGCCCGGTTGGAGCCTTTAAAGTATACAGGAAGCACGGGCACACC
The DNA here is from genome assembly GCA_963665185.2 of Desulfovibrionaceae bacterium. Lineage (GTDB taxonomy): Bacteria > Desulfobacterota > Desulfovibrionia > Desulfovibrionales > Desulfovibrionaceae. The sequence continues at coordinate 125,204 of CAXXPO010000019.1, forward strand.
GGTCTTGCGGATAATGCGTCCGACCGTAGGGCTCCACTCTCTGTCGGTGACGACTCTTTTCTTCAAATTCAAGGCCGAAACCTCGCCAGCGGGGAACACGCCGAGCATGTTGCCATTTTTCAGCCAGCGAAAACACTCCTTGAGTGCACCGATATTACGCTTGGCAGATTCTCCCGAGCCGAACGGATCCACGGAAATAATGCAATCCTTCATCTGCGGGATGAGACTGAGCATAAAATTCGCCATCAACTTGGCGTCCGGCCTTACCTTGCGCAATGCCGCCGCCAGAATAACCCCTTCCACAGCACCGAAAGGATGGTTGGCAACCACGACGACCGGTCCTGTTGCTGGAATTTTCCCCAGGTCCGCCGGGTCTATGTTGACGCTGACGTTCAGAGTCTGAAGTGTCTCTTCCAAGAACCTGTCAGTATCCGTTACATCGGCCACATTGGAGTAAAGACGATTTATCGTGGGAAGGCAAAGAAGCCTGTTCAGTGAAGGAGATACACAATAATTAAAAAGTGTTTTTTTGAACAACCCGGCTGAGGGTACTGGCAACTCGATCAAGTTTCGGTGAGTACGTGCTTCCGCCATACGGACCTCATCCCCCTTTATGTCCTTTCGCGTGTGTCGTGTCATTGAGTAGTTCGCACTGGATTAAATTTTAATGGGTATCACCGAAACATATGGCTGTTTCAGTTCAAGATTATGACATTTCCACGAAACAGGAAGCAAGTGGATTCTCAATCCTTATTGGGAGCATTGAGATACGTCCGCTTGGGACAAAGACGGCTGTCCTTCATCAGGTCAGCCAGGGTGTAGGAATCAAGCATTTTATACATGGCCCGGCTGGCATCATCCCAGATGGAACGCCGCAGGCAAACGGCTGCCCGGGGACAGGTATCCACGTTCCGCTCACATTCATGAACCGATTCTTCCCCATCCAGAACCTCGGCGATAACACCCAAGGATAGCTCTTCGGGGGCGCGGGTAAGCGTATTGCCACCGTGGGGTCCACGCTTGCCCTTGATGTATCCCGCCTCCTTGAGAATCTTGATGAGTTTTTCAAGATACTTGAGGGATATTTCCTCGCGTTCTGCAGAGTCCTTGCTGGGCACAGGACCACCAGCCGCATGCAGGGCAATGTCGAGCAATAGGCGAGTACCGTATCTGGTCCGGGTAGTCAGTCTCATGTTTTTCCGGGCTTGCAGGTCGTAAGGGACGGTTCATGGACAAAAGCCGTCGCCGTGTTCTGAAAGGGTCTATAACGGCAGATGATCCCCTGTGGCAAGTCCGGTATAGGTATGGCATGTCCCCAAATGGCTACAGGCTTTCCAAAGGTGAAACGGTGTGGGTCGCCTTGGCGAGGATGGCACCCGCGTGAATGTTCCCCTCTATCATTCACCCACTTATCCTCCCGATCAACCAGCAGGAAGCATTCTGCCCACAATTCCCCAAAATCAGTCAATGTCGCTCTCGTCGCTCTCGCCGAGGGTGCTGCGGACAATCTGGATCAATTCATCCGGGTCAAAAGGCTTTTTGAGCGTAGCCACAGCACACTTGATAACCAGATGGATGCTAGGCGGTCCGCTAATGACAATAACCGGAATGTCCACAAACTCATCTTCCAATGTGAGTTTGCGAAAAAATTTCGGCCCCCAGCCGTTGGGCATTTCCAAATCAAGGGTCAGCAGGTCCGGTTTTTCCCTGATGGCCACATCATAGGCAGCCATTCCATCGTAAGCGCAGCAGGTGGCATATCCGTTATCCTCAAACACATTGACCAGATAATCCACAATGTGCTTGTCATCATCGACCACCATGATTTTCTTGGACATGATGATAAAGCGGCTCCTTGTGCCGAGAACTGAAACCATATCATTCCGGAGACTCCCGAAGTGCTCCCTAAGGGGATACGCAAAAAGATTCTCCCTTAGCAAGGCTCTATTCGCCCAATACATCACAGGAAATGCCCATAGGCCGGTCGAATCAGTATATCGGAGCAACTCCCCTCACACATAAACACACAGCGCAAATTTCCCACCAAACAAGGAGGTTTTCGCAGGACATTTTCGCACCCATGTTGACCCGACGGCCATTCGTGATATACACTGCATTGTGAATCTTTGTACAAGTCAAGGTGTTTGCACAGGCGCAGTCCGCAAGCCGGTACTGCGTTTAAATGCTTTGTCCATGATCCTTTGAATACTGCCGAAGGTTTTCGGCAAAAATTAGGTGGAGAACTGGTGTATGCGGAACACAACTGATGCAACGTTCCGAAAATCTTTCACTGTACTACCTGAGGAGAGGCGATGAGCGATAAATCAGGTTGGAACTGGGAACCGGGGGAAAAAACCGTCGCCGATACCGCCGGTTGGAGTTCTCAGTTCGAATGGGTCGAAGAACTGCAGGCAAGCCCGGATGGCGAAAGCATAGCAGCCATCGTCAAACAGGGCGACGAAGAATTCAATGTGTGCGTCAATGGAGAACCCTGGGGAGATCCCTGCGAAAAGGCATGGTATCTTCGCTACAGCCCGGATGGTCGCCTGACCGTCCTGGCCCAGATAGATATGGCCTGGACCCTGGCAGTGGACGGCGCTGCCTGGGAAGAGTCATTTGATTACATCTGGGAAACCAAATTTTCCAAGGACGGTTCCGGCATCGCCATATGCGCCCAAACTGGCGGCGAATACGGCATGGTGCTGAACGGTACCCCTTGGGAAACCATGTATGAAAACGCCAACTGTTTTCATCTGTCCGCAGACGGCAATCACACTGCCGCCGCTGTTCAGGTGGACTCCCTTGCACAAGCCGATGTTGTCAAATTCCAGCAAGGCGTCTTCTCCTGCGCTGTGGATGGAAACGTCTGGGACGAAAAATTCGTCAACGTCTGGAACGGAGCATTTTCGCCCGATTGCTCCAAATATGCTGCTGAAGTTCGCCTGAACCTCTACGAATACAGCATAGCGGTAAACGGACAAATCTGGAACAAAACCTACCAGAGTGTCTGGGAACCTTGCTTCAATCCCAAGACCGGCACGATTGTGGCTCCGGTTCGTCAGGGAGGCAAATGGACCATGGCGGAAAATGCCCAGATCATCTGGCATCAGCCGTTCGTGCAGTGCTTTCACCAGACCTTCTCGGCCGATGGAAGCAAATTGGCAGCCATTGTAGCCAAAGACTTCGGCGACTGGACAGTGGCAGTTGACGGCATAGCCTGGAACCCCACTTTCAACCAGATGATTTCCGAACTGACCTTCTCCGAAAACGGCCAATCACTGGCCGCTTTGGGCAAGGACAGTGAAAAATGGTACGTCATGGTCAATGGGACCCGCTGGTCAGAACCGTTTGACATGGCCTACCGTCCCGCGTTCTCCCCGGACGGCGCACACTGCGCCTGCAAGGTGGACCGCAACGGAAAGTACAGCTGGATCGTTGACGGCAAAGTCCTGAGCCTGGAATGCGAAGAGAATTTCGATCCTATCTTCTCTCCCGACGGCTCCAAACTCCTGCTGCGCTACGTCAAGGACGGCAAATACGTCCGCCGCGTGGCCAACGTTTCCGAACTTTAAGGGGGCCGCCATGCAGAGCATTTATGAATTCGCCATTGGTCCCTTGGCCTGGATAAGCTTTTTGCTCTTCTTCGGAGGCAGCATCTACAAGATCGCCTCCTGGTTCATCCTGGCCAAGAAGTCCGACCCGTTCATCCTCAAATTCTGGAGTTGGAAACACGTTTTCAACTCCTATATCCACTGGCTCAACCCAGTGGGAACCATGGGCTGGCGAGCCAGACCGTTGCTGACCGCGGTTACCTTCGCTTTTCACATCTGCCTGGTGTTGGCGCCCATCTTTTTGTGCGCCCATGTCGTCCTTCTGGACCAGTATGTGAATCTGTCCTGGGTAACCCTGCCCGATAGCGTGGCTGACATTTTAACAGTCGTCGTTATCGTGGCCTGCGGCTACTTTTTGTACCGCCGCCTCACAGACCGGCAGGTCGCCTTCGTGACCCGCCCCAGCGACTGGATTATTCTGGGCGTTATCGCCGCCACGTTCGTGTTCGGTTTTCTGGCCTACCACCAGATCGGCAACTACGAACTGATGCTCGTGCTGCACATTCTGGCGGGCGAAGCATTCCTGGTCATGATCCCCTTCACCAGGGTCAGCCATATGATCATGATTCCGTTCACCCGCGGATACATCGCTTCGGAATTCGGTGCGGTGCGTCATTCCAGAGACTGGTAAGGCAACGCCGGACAGGGAGATAAGGAGAATCCAATGACAAAAGTTCCAACCCTTTCCAAGGACTTCCGAAAAATAGAGGATGCGGGGCTTGACGGCGGTGCCGCCAAACTCACTCCAGAGCATATTGAAAAAACCATAAACCAGGTCATCGACACTGAAACCAGTGCCCGCTTCCGTGCCTACATGGACACCTGCGTGCATTGTGGCCTGTGTGCCGATGCCTGTCATTTCTGTCTTTCCCACGACGGAGATCCTTCCTATTCACCTGTGGGCAAAGTTGCCCAAACCATCTGGGAGATGGTCAAAAACAAAGGCAAAGTCAGCCCCGAGTTCATCCGCAACTCGGCACAAATCGCCTACACCGAATGCAACCTCTGTCGTCGTTGCGTGCACTTCTGCCCCCTGGGTATCGACATCGCCTACATGATGTCCATGGTACGACGCATCAGCCACAAGCTTGGCGTTACCCCTCAATATCTGCAGGATACCGCGCACTCACACAGCGCCACCATGAACCAGATGTGGGTCAAGGAAGACGAGTGGATCGACAGCCTGCAATGGCAGGAAGACGAAGCCCGCGATGAATTCCCCAAGCTGCGCATTCCCCTGGAAAAAGTGGGGGCCGACGTCATGTACTCGGTCATCGGACCGGAACCCAAATTCCGCACCCAGCTTATTTACCAGGCCGCCGCCATCTGGCATGAAGCAGACGTGGACTTCACCATGCCTGCCACCAGCGGATGGGACAACAGCGACATGTGCATGTATTCCGGCGACTTTGAAATGATGGGCAGACTCAAGCGCCATCACTTTGAAACCGCCGAACGCCTCAAGGTCAAACGCATTGTCATGGGCGAATGCGGCCATGCCTTTCGTTCCGTTTACGACACAGGCAACCGTTGGATAGGTTGGTCGGACACTCCCATTGAGATGGTCCACGGCATCCAATTCTACTGGGAATTGCTCAAGGCCGGAAAAATCAAGGTCAACACTCAGATCGACGAAGTCTGCACCTTCCACGATCCCTGCAACATCGTGCGTGGGCGCGGGCTGGAAGAGATGGGCCGCGAAGTAGCCAAGGCATTCTGCCCCAACTTTGTGGAAATGACCCCCAACCGCGAACACAACCTGTGCTGCTGCGCAGGCGGCGGTGTCATCAACTGCGGGCCTCCCTTCAAGAACACCCGCGTGAATGGCAATCGAGCCAAGGCAGAACAACTCAAGGCTACGGGTGCTACCATCTGCATAGCCCCCTGCCACAACTGCCACGGCGGACTGGAAGACATCATCCACCATTACAAGCTGGATATAAAGCTGATGTTCCTCGGCGATATCATCTACGAGCACATGGTGAAAACCAAAGCCGTTGAATAATGCGCGGCCCAACGAAGAAGAGGCGAACAACTATGAAAAAAATAGCTTTGATCGCGGTACTCGTCCTCTCCATGGCCTTCATGGCCTTCGCCTTGGCCGGCGCAGGCGAAGAGGAACAGCCCAGGATGCAAACTCTGGAAGCCTTTGGCTCGCTTGAGCGTCCCGCATCGCTGTTCAACCATGATCAGCACATGGAGCTGAGCCAAGACGATTGCACCGTCTGCCACCACGTTTACAAAGACGGAAAAAAAGTTTCCGGCGAATCCAGCGAGGACATGCCCTGCTCCGAGTGCCATAAACTGCAGCCCACCAAGGAAAACCCCATGCCGCTGCAAAAGGCGTATCACCAGAACTGCATCAGCTGCCACGAGGCCCAGGGCAAAGGTCCTGTAATGTGCGGCCAATGCCACGCAAAACAGTAAAAAAAGACAGCTGAAAGGCATTCACGCCCGCCACTAGAAAATAAGCGGCCATGCTCAAGATTTGAGCATGGCCGCTTTTCTTCAGGGATTTTTTCAGGCTCCTTCCTTGTTTCTGACCAGTTGCGCCCACCGGCGGCATGACACCACCACGCAACAAGTACGCAAATCTATAGACTATTACGCCCCCCTTGAGTCTGGCGCTTTAGGGCGTTTTTGCGCCTTGACGGGCCGGCGCGCCGGATTCACTACGGGTTGACGGTTCCCTGTGGCCCCCCCCGCTATATCGGAAATATTTTCTTCTTTTTTTCCGGATTTTGGGCGCACCTCTTTCTGGGGATACGTGTTTCAGAATGGACTCTGACTATCTCAGACCAAGCCGGACCGCCACGAGTCGGCAAAAAGTTTGTGCGGGCACGCGTTTGAGAGGAACAGTCGAATGCGACGGGTGTTGCGAACCATGGTCGCGCCGACCTTCAGGAGCCTGATCAGAAGAGTGTCGCACGCGCAGCCACGCGCGGAAAAGGGGTATGGCCATGTCGGCGGCCCGGAGCAAGGCCCCGCCGCCGTCAGAAATGATGGTCTGTCTACTGAAAACAGCCTTGGATTTGCGGCCTATTGCCCCTGGAACACCGATGAATCATGGAAGACGTCTTGTTGTCATGGTGAGTGTTCTGTTGTTTTTTTGAGTAATCACTTCAAATTTATCAAAAAAAAACCTCCCGCCATTCTTTAAGTGCAATATGCAAGCTCGGACCACTCAGAAGTGGATATTCCCACGAGGCCCCCAAGATGACAACTGCGATTTTTCCTATTGCACGCCAAAACAGGCTACGCAACTTACTGACTACGTAGCCTGTTTTCTTTCCCTTGCTAAAAAAGCTACTCGTGGATGTGGAATGTCAGTGTGGTGAGCAGATATGTTTCATCACACACCTTGGAGTCTTTGTACGGCTCTTTGTACTCGGCCTCAGCAAACCAATATCCGGCCTTAAGAGGAATAATGTTCACAATACCTTTCAGATCGGTACGACCGGCAAACGCCTTGCTCTCATCATCGGCAAATCCGGCAAAAGTTGCTTTGATCTCGACAGTACGGGCAGGTTTTCCGTCCACCAAAACCTGCACAGGGAACTTGTCTCCCGGTTTCACAGTTGCTGGATTCACAAGCGGCACGATTTCCATGCGCAGTCCTACCGGTTTGCCGACAAAGTTATTTTCAGACTCTCCACCCACATTCAAAACACTTTTGGCGTACATAGATACATGCTCGCAATATTGGGCATCCGCCATTTCGGACCGGTTCTTCATAGCCCACCCATCAGGCCCCTTGGACCAAAAAGTAGGCCTGTACGTACCTACGGCCATATAACTTCCCGGAACCACATCAAACTTCCCCATATACGCGTAATTCTCTCCTGTCTGCTTCAAACTTACTGCGCCTTGCGGGGTAAGCAGTCGTGGCGACTCAAAAAGCTTCAAACGTTTTTCGGAAATGGTTTCCGGATTGGGAAAGTCATGACCATACCCGATATCCACCTGCACAAATTGTCCGTCAGGTGCATTTAAATTCAGCCAAAAGTCGTGAGCACGCGCTGGGGAGGTTCCCCACATAAGGCAAAGCATCATTGCGGCAAGAATCATACGGATCATAAATGCTCCTTTGATGGTTGAATTACACGCTGCTGCCATTGAATATAATCCAAGCAGTGAGTGTGTTTATGCTGATTTTGATCATCAAAATCAATAAAATCCAACTCTCTTTTCCAAAAAAAGACATATATGTCAAGCAGCATCAAGAAAGCTGATGGGAAAATTGTTGCTCAAAAGGACTTGCCCCCCACCTGGAAAAGCGTGGCATCCGTTTGCAATCGTGATGAAAATACCCCACAGGATGTTGGCTTAACGTATCAAGTCGGTCTGTCACCGGCAGAGTTTAAAAACCAGGGGGATGTACAAAAAGCAGTAAAACTGCTGATCCACGAAATCATTGCAGGATCAAGTGATGCCCCAAATGCTCAACCTACCGGAGCAGCTTGCCCTGACATAAACGCCTTTTTGAAATTAAAATACAGATAAAAAGAATGACTACACTGTATGCTTTTCAATTAAAACATAGATCGCAATATACACATTGATAGTCGTCGATTTTCAAAAGACACAGTTGTCATATTCGTCAGTCTTGAGGCGTGGTCTTCCCCAAAATTCTTTCCCTATAAACTTCCGCAGGTCACGCAAGAAGAGACTCTTCACCGGAATTCAGTTCCCAAGTCCATGTAGCCTGGGGTTTACCAAACGATCTGTTCACATCCGTTGGATTAAAAGATTCGTTATAAAACCGTTGATAGAACGCCTCGGCTTCTGCCTGGATGTCAAATGCACACAACTCCGGATGCAATATGTTGGCAATGAACATGAGGCCCAATATCCACTTTGGACCACCAAAATCGCTGCTCGGAATCGGAGAGGTGTGGATTCGCTTGGCATGCACGGCATCCACCCGAATATTTTTTTCCATGCACTCAGCATAAAAATCCAAGGGATCATTTGAAATAAAAGAAGAAATAAAAACAACCTCCGGGTTAAGCTGTTCAAGAGTTTCAAGACTGATACTCATACCCGGTCGTCCCTGTATTTCAATTTCCCTATTTACGCTTATACCGTTGCAGACTTCCACAAGATGGTTTTCAAACCGCTCTCCCTTGATGCAAAACAGTGGTTTTCCCATTGCATAATAAACCCTTGGCCGATGTTTCGCCTCCGCGCAGGCCGACGTGACAAGCCTGGTTCTGTGTTCAAGGTAATCGACCAACTCATCTGCTCGTTTTTCCCGATGAACAAATGTTCCCAAAGATCTTATCAGGCTAAGATATTTGTCGATTCTCTGGATGTCATGATGCAGGTCCTGCATTTTTTCGTTGCACAACAGATATTCCCAGGCTGAAACAATCTCGGCTTTTGTATCAGCGCCTATTGCGATCAGGATGGATTCCACAATCTCAAGAGCGCGCGTGAACGGGTACCCCCCCTGAAAATCCTTTTCTCGGAAATCGGAAACGCTTGCCGACCCGCTAATATCTGGATAATGAAGGCATGCTGGACACCTCACAGCTTCTGTCTCCTGCCCGGCAAAACGCAAAACTTGCGCCCCCATTGGTCCGTAAAAATCCCTGTGAATAATCGTTTTTCCGCACTCCGGGCAGACCGTATCAAGATATTTTGTTCCGGGGGAGTTAAAGACATACACATGGTCCAAAACTGAACGCATTTTTCCGCACAGGCTTTCAGTCTCGGAAATCAACGGCTCCATACCAGGGGACGCCCCCTCCAAGGGGATAAAACGCATCACTTGGAGTGGAATCCGGGGAGAAATATCTTTGACTAATGAGCAGAGCTCAAGAAGCTCCTGCGCATTATCTCTCTTGTGGATGCAGGCAACTTCAAGATGCACGCCCGCCTGATGCAATAGCCTCAGATTTCGCAGAACAGGGGCAGCGCCCCTGATTCCAGAGCAAGCATGATAGCTGGCATCGGAAAGCCCCTTGACGCCCAGATTGATGAAATCAAGAACCGGGCAAAGCCGTTCAATAGATTCTTCGGTAAAATATCCATTGGAAGAGCACCCTACCAAAAGCCCTTTTGTTTTGGCCAATATGGCAACGGACAGAAAAGTATCAAAGCCCGCCAGAGGATCGTTCATCAAAAATGCAATTCCCTTGCATCCGTACTGCAAGGCCTTGCCAACGACCTGCTCGGCGGAAAGATGCTGCAGCGCCATGCTCTGCGGATTCATCTCCTGGACAATGACAGCGGAAATACATCCTGGACAGTCGAAATTGCATCCCACCGTACTTACCTGAAGAAACCGACCACCAGGATGAAAATGCAGCATGGGCATGGTTTCAATCCTGATGGGGCAGGAAATAATGTATTTGTCGGGGTATATTTCCGAAACTTTACCGGCCTTGTTTTCATACCGGCCGCAACGCCCCACACCACCTTGCGCAATGATGCATCTGTTTTCGCAGATGTGGCAGAGCAGTCCACGGGTTTCGTTTTCTTTCAGCGCCCGCTTCATTGTTCTTTGCCATGCTTGCTGACTTCCACCCAGGTGCCGTAGCCATCGTCCAACATCCTGAAGCATGGCACATTAGCCGCCTTGAGCGTATCAAAAAGAAAAGTTCCCTTTTTCCAGCGGGTCCTTTCCTCCATCACGTCCGGACTCCAGGCTGGTCGCATTGCTTTTACTTCTTCAAGGGTCTGGTATCTGCTGAATCCGCATCCGACAAAAGCAACTCCCCCCTCTGCCAAAACACGATGAATCTCCCGAAAGGCGGAAACGTGATCATCCCAGAAAGGAATGGACCCGCGGCTGATCACCAAGTCAATGCTTCCATTTGGCAAAGGAATGTCCTCCACCGGAGCATTTAAAAAATGTATCCGTCCATCGGGAACTTTATGCAGAACACAATTATTCCGGGCCATTTCAATGACTTCCGGTTCCCGGTCCAGGGCAAAAATATCCAACCCCGTGAGTTTTGAAATTTCAATGGAAAGAGCGGCATTTCCAGTACCGATATCAAGACATTTTCCAGCCTTCACATCATAATTTTCAACAATTTCCCTGGCAAGAAGCGGATACATCTGCGCGAAACGATGGTCCTTGGTATATTCAAAAAACCCTCTGTCTTTTGCGGGGATAGCCATTGTGAATACTCCTGGGCATTTTCAATGATGTAAAACCAAATTCGTACATAAAATAGCGGCTAAAATTCAGCAGGCTGAAAGCGCTTCCAGGCATTGGAGAGTTCCGAATCCCTCCAATGCCTTGCCACACAACCTGGAACGTATTTTTTCAGGGATGCAGATTCTGAAATTTTCAGCAAAAGGCATCACCTGAACCCGTGCTTCATACAGGTCATACAGATTTTTCCTGGTTATAACATCCTCTGGTCTTCCGTCCGCATGAATCCGTCCGTTTTTTAGCAGGACGACATGGTCGGCGACCCAAAGGGCATGGTCGGGGAAATGGGTTGATTTGATGAACGTATATCCTTCCCGGCAAAGCTCGTGGAGTTGCACGAGAAGTTTGATCTGGTTGCCGTAGTCAAGCCCGTTCAGGGGTTCATCCAAAATAAAAATCCTGGCCCCCTGGGACAACGCCCTGGCAATAAGGGTCAACTGCCGTTCCCCCCCGCTGACCTGCGTGTACGGTTTGTCCTTGAGATGCGCGATACCCACTTTCTCCAGGGCATTAATTGCAATTTTCTCATCATCCAGAGAAAAAAGGCTAAAAAATGATTTGTGAGGCATGCGTCCCATCATGACGACATCAAGGACAGGATACCCGAAAGACGCATTATGCACCTGGGGAACATAAGCCACTTTCCGGGCAAGATGCTTTTTGCTCATGCTGGAGATATCCGTGTCCTCCAGGAAAACACGCCCCTGCAAAGGCTGGAACAAACCAAGAAGAAGCTTCAGAAGCGTTGTCTTTCCACACCCATTGGGGCCAAGAATGGAAACCAGCTCCCCCCGTCCGATGTCGAAGGAAACGTTTTCAAGAATTTGCCTGTCCGCATATGAAAAGCTGATGTTTTTGACACGAAGCAGCGACATTCATTTCCATCCTTTTTTCGCGTTCTTCAACACCATGGAAAAAAAAGGGATTCCCACAAGCGATGTGATGATACTCAGGGGGATTTCCACATCAAGAAGCAGCCGGGAAAAGTCATCCACAATAACCAGATAGATGGCTCCGATAATCGCGGTTGTCGGAAGCAGGATGTTGTTGTTCGGCCCTACTATCATTCTTCCTATATGAGGGATGACCAGCCCGACCCAACCTATCAATCCTCCGATGGAAACGGTCAGCGCACTGATGACTGTGGCGAAAAAAATAAGCAAAAAACGGATCAGCCCCACGTTTATCCCAAGAGATTTCGCCTCTTCATCGCCCATGCTCAAAATATTCAGATAGCGGGACATGAAAAGGATGCAAACAATGCCCAGGAGAATGGGAAAAGCGGAATTCGTGACGGTTTCCGCGTCGGCCATGGAAAGCCCCCCCATAAGCCAGTATACGATTGCAGGCAGTTGATCCGTAGGGTCTGCCGCATATTTCACAATCGACAACAGGGAAGTGAACAGCGAACCGCTGATTATCCCGCCGAGAATCAACATCATGAGTCTGTCGCCCTGATAGATTTTCGCCAACAACAAAGCCAATCCGACGGCGAGCATCCCCCCGGCAAAGGTCAACACTTGAACGCCGAGCCAGGTATCAGCCACAAGCAACCCGAGTGCCGCACCAAAAGAAGCTCCGGGAAGAACGCCGAGAATGCCAGGCGATACGAGAGGATTGACGAACATGGATTGGAATGCTGCCCCGGAAATGGCAAGGGCCGCTCCAATCATGGCCGCAGCTGCAAGACGCGGAGCGCGGATGTCGAAAATGATATTGGCCAGAAGCTGATGTTTGTCCTGGTCCATATCGACAGTAGGGAAAAGACACTGCTGAAAAAAAATCCGTATTTCAGAAAATGATATCGGATAGTTTCCAAGAGTGAGGGAAACCACCAGACTAAGCAGCAAAAGAAGTCCCAATACCCCCAGCAAATAAGGTGAATTTCTCACGCATGTACATCCAACGCGCTTTGTGGAGGCAATCATTTGAGCCGCCTTCACTTACCTGGATTGAGAAGGTGCCGCGCATCCTCCGCCGTAATATCCTTCTGCAAAAACAGCTTGAAGAACTCCTGGGTTTCCTTCTGCATGTCCCAGGCAAAAAGACCGGGGTACAACCTGTCCACAATCCATTTTAAACCGAGTATGCGCATGAAGGACGGAGGACGATCAAACCAGCCGAAGGGAACCGTAGGGATGAGGTAGACGCGCTTGTTCTTGACTGCCGGAATATTTTCCCAGGCAGGAGAGGAAAAAATCTTTTGATAAAACATGGGTTGTTCAGCCAGAATGACGTCCGGTTGGTACTCGATTACTTTTTCCAGCGTGATCTTTTCCTTTCCATATCGGCTGAAGACACCTTCCCGGTGAACATTGAACCCTCCGGCCAGATTGATAAGCTCCGCATGAACCGACTTGCTGTTTTCCGTACTCAGCCCGTCGTTATCCTCCGCATAATATACTCTGACTCGTTTCTCTTGAGGTATAGACGCGACTTTTTCCTGCACCTGCGCAATGGTTTGCCGCGTGTAGTCAGCAAGAAGCTTTGCCCTGGGTTCCCGGTTGAACATTGCTCCTGCGACTTCAAAAGCCTCGGGATATTGCCGCAGTTCGTCAATAATTATATAGACAATGGGAATCTTGAACTTTGTCAGAAAGGACTCGAATTTCTCATGCAATGCACTGGACTTTCTCCCGACAACTATATCTGGATTCAATTTGACAATCATTTCAAGATTCGGAGTTTTTCCCTGTCCGAAATACCCTCCAATGACAGGCAATTCCAGCGTATGCGGATCAATCAAACTGTCACAACGTCCTTTCAGGGGAACGTTCAGTCCCGCCAGAAGTGTAGGGTCAAGAGCATATACAAGCAGGGTTTCCGGGGGGGAGGCGGCATAGATGGTCCGTATGGAGGCAGGAACAATTACGCTACGCCCCGCCATGTCCGTCACGGTCTTTGCCGAGACCGTGCCCGAGTAGCCCAGGACTGCGACCAAGAGCGCTGCAACGCATCCAGCAAGCCTTCGTGAAAAAGAGCTCAGCATGTTTTTTCTCGTTCTCGTTTGCTACGGCAGTCAGCACCTTTTTGCCGAAAAATTCGCGCAGTCGATGCTGCCTTTGATTTTTTTTCGAAGGAACCGGCCGAAGAGCATTTGGCTCCCAGACTATGCGCCGGCTGGACTAATTCCCTATGGAAATAACTCACAAAAAAAACAATCCGCAACCAAGTCACGTATTCAACTGTTTACGTGACTTGGATGCTACAACAAACATAAACAGGAATGTTAGGATTTGGCCGAAAAACCCGAAAACAAAAAAAAGAGCCAACCCGAAAGGATTGACTCTTGATTCGTCACTATGGCGGAGCGGACGGGACTCGAACCCGCGGCCTCCGGCGTGACAGGCCGGCGTTATAACCGACTTAACTACCGCTCCGCATTTTGCCTGGAGTTACTCCCAGACGAGGGAAGCGTTTATCCCTACTCATGCCCATTTGTCAATGACAAAAACATACCCGCACACAATAACTTAGTACATGCCGCGTTTTCGATATACCCGGGCGACGCATGCTTCTATTAAAAAAAACAACGCCACAGGAACAAATAAAAAGATTATCGTAAGCACCGCGCTCACGCTTCGATCCGCCCCGGTAAGATGGGGAAACAGGTATCCGGTGAATGAGGGAACACTCCCCCCCCCAATAAGAAAAACCAAAAAATACTCAGAAAACGCAACCAGAAAGACTACCGATCCACCAGCAATGACCGAAGGCACCAACAACGGAAGATCCAGACGAACAATTCGCATCAGCCTTCCGGCTCCAAGGTTGCGGGCGCACAAGTCATATTCCTGACCGACAGCACAATACCCGGCGATAAGAGCCCGAAGCATGTAGGGATAGCTGAAAGCCGTCAGCACCAGTACCACGCCCAACACAGTATCCGCCAATCCCATGCGGATGAAAAAATAATGCACGCCCATGGAAAAAGTCATGGAAGGAACCAGCGCCGGAGCCAGCAACACTCCCTCCACAACGGTTTTACCACGAAATTCTGCCCGTGCCAGATAACGGGCCGGAAAAAGGCTCAGAACAAAGGCCACCCCCACGGTGAGCAACGAATATCCCAACGAACTAACAATGCTTTCCACAAGCGGCCACCCCATCCGCCCCACAGCCCGTAACGCCGTCCCCCCAAAATGCGTTGGAAGAATGTCCGGAAATTTCCAGCCCGGTGCAAAAGCGTACACCCCTAGCACCATTATCGGCAGTACGAACATTACAAACAAAAACGCAAACATTCGCACGCTCTTCACAATTTGCGCTCCCCTTGTGTCAAACGTCCAGCCAACCGCAGATAACCTACAATAAACACGGCAGAAAACATGAACAGCAGACTCAAAAGAGCCATCGCCTGCGGTCTGTCCGCCAATTCGCGTTTAAAATACAAGTTGTACACCTGAATAGACAACATTTCCGGCGAACTGCCGCCAATCAAAAAAGGGATATCAAACGCTCCCAAGGCGTACAGAAAAAGAATGATAAAGGTCGTATGCAAAACCGGCCGCAAATATGGAACAACCAAGCGAAGAAAAACCACTGTCTCGCTCGCCCCCAACATCCTCGCCGTCTGCACCAACCGCACGTCAAAACGTTTGAGCATTCCGTAGGCCAGGATAATCACAAAGGGCGCACCTTTCAGTGCGTAAGCCATTATCAGCCCAAAACCAAACGGGCTGTACGTTATGATTGGAAAATCCCCGGTCTGCCTTATCAATCCCAAATGGTACGCAGCAGACGAAAACACACCAGACTGGCTCCAGAACACAAGTACAATGAACCCCACCGCAATGTGTGGCAGGATGAGCGGAGTCTTGTAAATAACCGCATACTTCTGCAGTGCATCCGGCAACTTCCACACACCATAGGCAACAACAAGCCCCCCACTCACCGCCAAAGCAGCAGAAGCAAAAGCTACCCATGAAGACAGGCCTACGGACTCCAGAACATGCATTTGAGCCAATTCCCCATACGCATCCCAGACTCCGCCCTCATACGCAAACGGCAGCCAAAGTCCGAACGACTGAACAATCGCCAAGCACAAACCACCGGCAAACAACAAAACAACCGGCACAATCGGCAGCAAAGCCCAAAAAGAAGAAAGGAAAGAAAAAGAGGTATTGGAAAAAAATTTTTTAAAAAATATTCTTTCCCCAACGTCTCCTTCTCCAAAAACCTTTGCTCTTCTTAATGAAATTTTCCACATCAGCATGCAACTCCTGAATATTTGGGGAGGACGGACAAAGCCCTCGGGGCGTACCTCGCACCATGTCTGCTGTCCAGTTTCAAAGCCGCACGGAAGGAAAAAAACCTTCCCTCCTGCGAAGCACTACCGTATCTCCACATCCGCTTCAATTGCAGGAGTTGAATTCAATAAAGATAATAGGTAGACAGCCTCGACTGCCAGCATTAGCTTGGGTAGGTTAAAGCAATCTGCCGGACGGCACTATAACAACCATCAGGAAACCAGCACCATGCCCACGACCATAGCAATTGTCGGACGCCCCAATGTGGGAAAGTCCACCTTATTCAACCGCCTGCTGCGCAAGAACGCAGCCATCACCCATGATAAGCCGGGGGTGACCCGTGATCGTATCTATGGTGAAACGTACATCGACGAACGTCATGTCGCGTTCATTGACACCGGCGGCATCGAAGTGCTGGAATCCGGAGAGGGCCGCATCGAAGAGGGCATCTTTGAACAGGCACGAGAGGCCGTGGAAGAAGCCCATGCCATTTTGCTTGTCATGGATGGCCGTGAAGGCCTTACGCCGTTGGACGAACGGGTCGCCGCCTTTATCCGGCGTCACAACAAACCTGTCCTGCTGGCCATCAACAAGGTGGATGGTGAAGAGCGGGAACCGGAAATGTTATCCGAGTTCCATAGCCTTGGTTTTGAAATGCTGGGTGTTTCGGGTGAACATGGGCACAATAGAAATTTTCTGCGTGAAGAGCTGGGAAGATTGATTGCCGATCTTCCTGATGAGGAAGACATCGACAAGGCTGAACAGGGTCTTCGGCTGGCCATGCTTGGACGTCCCAACGCAGGAAAATCCAGCATGGTCAATGCCTTTATCGGCGAAAAGCGGGTTATAGTAAGCCCTATTGCCGGAACAACCCGCGATGCAGTAGACGCCACGGTGGATCACAACGGAAAGCGGTACACATTTGTGGACACGGCAGGTGTCCGCCGCAAGGCAAAAGTGGACGGATCCCTGGAGCAATTCTCTGTAACGCGTGCCCTCACAAGCAGCAAGCGCGCCCAAATAGTGGTTCTTGTTTTTGACGCCACACAGGGCGTGACTACGCAGGACAAGAAACTCTTGGACTTTCTGGTCCGGGAGAACACCCCGTTCCTGGTGGCAGTCAATAAAATCGACCTCATAGAACGAGGCAAGCTGGCGGAAGTGAAACAGGCATTCAAGGACCAGATGCGTTTTTGCAGCCATGCGCCGCTTGTATACACTTCGGCCCTCAAGGGAACTGGACTCAAGGATATTCTGCCCCTTGCCGAGCGCATGTGGAAGGAATGTCAGATCCGGGTGGGTACGGGTGAGCTGAACCGTGTCATGCGCGACATCATCGACCGACATCAACCTCCGCAGGTCAAATTCCGGCGTGCCAAGTTCTACTACCTGACACAGCCGGATACAAATCCGCCGCGTTTTCTTTTCTTTGTGAACAACCCCAAGTTGATCAAAGACTCGTACACCCGCTACCTGGAAAACCAGGTCCGCAAAAGCTTCGGTATCTCCACGGCTCCCTTGATAATCAGCTTTCGCTCCAGCCACGACAACAAGGACTCAAAATAAAAAACGCCCTACATGCAGACAGGGCTTGACATCACATCGCTTGCAATTTAGGAACTATCCCTCTTCGACACGAAGTCGAGGCAGCGGAGAGATGGCCGAGCTAGGCCGAAGGCGCACGCCTGCTAAGCGTGTATAGGGGAAACTCTATCGAGGGTTCAAATCCCTCTCTCTCCGCCACAGACATCAAGGGGTTATGGCAAATATGCTGTAACCTCTTTTTGTTTTGGCCCACACTCGTGCCATGCCCCTTCTCTTCAAAACAAAGGGGACGGCTTTTCCGCCATCCCCTCCTTGCCTCTCTGGCCGCCCTGTGAAGCCGAATATTTACTACTCCCGAATATGCTTTTTCAATACCGGGACCGTGACCAGCATGACGACTGCAGCGGCCAGGGTAAACAATCCTATGTTCATGAACAGCCCGGAGTACACGTGCAAGGATTGCATGGCATCCATGCCATGTTCCGGGATGCTGGCCATGGAAGCCACCTTGCCGCCGATGATCATGGCCACGGACTGAGACATGAACCACGCGCCCATCATGAAGCCCATGCTACGTTCAGGAGTCAACCGGGCGACCATTGCCAGCCCCAGTCCGCTTACCAGCAGTTCGCCCATACTTTGAAAGCCGTAAGTGGCAAGAAGCCAGTTGCCGGAGATCACTCCGTTACTGTCTGGAAAATAATCCGCCGCCACCGCCACGGTGAGAAAACCACAAGAGCACATCAACATGCCGAAAGCAAATTTGGTGGGAAGAGACAGGTCGTGCCCGCTCTTATTAAGTCTGGCATATACCCAAGCCAGGACCGGACTTATCGCCATGATCCAGAAGGGGTTGAGAGCCTGGAACGATGCGGGTTCAATATGGATACCCAATACATATGGATGCACATTGCGAAGAGCAAAAAGATTCAACGAGGTGGGCATCTGTTGATAAAGCACGAAAAAGACCACAGCTTCGACAATCAGCACCAGACAGACCATCATGTTCGGTCGCTCTTCGGGAGCTGCCCGGTAGACTTCACGGATGAACAGGCCTGCCACTACTGCCAGGGCCAAGTAAAGAATATCGTGGGCAATGGTCAAATGCTTGAGCATCAGGGCCGAAGCAAAGGCCATGGCTGCCGCTATTCCGAATGTTGCCAACAGCCATTTGATACGCAACGGTTCAAAGTCGGGCTTTGAACCCACTTTGTCCAGCAAATGCCTCCACAGCAAAAAATTAACAATCGCAATGCTCATACCCGCAAAGCAAACCCTGAAGGCGATTTCCCAACCATAATGGCGTTCAACCAAAGGGCAGATGCTCATGGACAAGAACGAACCAATATTTATGGCCATGTAATACAGAGTAAAGGCTCCATCCACGCGGGAATCGCTTTTGTCATACAATTTGGAAACAAGGGCTGACGGATTTGCCTTGAACAGGGCATTTCCTGCCACAATCAAGCCCAACGCCGGATAAAGAAATTCCTTGCTGTTCACTCCCAGCAGACCGTAGCCCCCCGCCAAAACCACGGCTCCCACAAACATGGTGCGGCGGTTGCCAAGAATCTTGTCCCCAAGCCAGCCCCCCACACAGATAAAGGCATAAACCAACGCTGCGAATGCACTGAACGTATTGTCGGCAAGTTCATCTGAAAAACCGAATTCCCGGACCATGAACAATACCAGCAGGGCCTGCATCCCGTAAAATCCGAACCGCTCCCACATCTCCACCATAAACAATACGTAAAACGGCCTGGGATGATTCAATATACCCCCAGCACTCCCTGTCATAAGTCCCCCCCGGTTGAAGTTGCGTATATCTGGCATAAACTCCGTTCAGACAACAAAATTAGAATCAACAGAATTTGTTCTCTTGGCCCCAAAAAACAACACGAAAAGCTGATCCCCATGGGATTGCTTACCACTATACACTGCTTTTTGAAAATACATGATGCGTAGCTTGCCCACACATGGGGAACAGAAAAAGCAATGGATGTCGTGCGGAGTAATAGGCCCCCAAGTATTCCCAACATTCTGTAAACAAAAGATAAACAGAGATGGCTGACCAAGGGCAAGAAAGTCACGAAGAAAAAGGCAGTTTTTTTCCTTGAAGGATCTTTCAAAGACAAAAAAGTCATTTGCCCAAAAAGGGAAAAAAAAGATGATTTTTCAAACTATTTTTTAACTCCCGTCCCTCTTGCCTTGCGTCCTTGCACGGTTTTCTTGCGTTTGCTTTTCTTGCGCTCCTTGCGCGTAGTAACGGACTTTTCGTATTCTTCGTTGAACAATTGCTCTTTGCGTTTTTCAAAAATAATCGCGGTTTTAAGAGCGGACATGGCCATGGCCACAATACTGAGAATAAGTATAAGTCCCTTTTGTAATTGCCATTTTTCCTTAAGAAGAAGGTCCACCGCCGAACCTGCAATGTAGTTCTGCATACCGTAAATAATGAGCGGCACGAGAATGATGGCAACCCCCAGCCCCACCAGTTCCATCCATATGAAATTCCGGCCAAGCAAAAGAACGAAAAATGTCGCGTCCCGAATAACCCGCAGAGTTACCAACCGTCCCTGCAGAACATGGAGTCGATCGTCAACCTCGCCCAAATAGGTGTGACCTTTGCGAAAATTCTCTGCACTGTGGAGATTCTGGACTTTCATCCAATTGAGTTTATCCGCACAAAAATTGAAGTCCCTGTTGAACTCTCGAAGCAATTTGGGAAAAGGAAACCAGGAGGCTTCACGCTGCACTTCAATAAGCCGCTCCAGCAGGATGGATCCACGCTTTTCCACCAGTTTGATCTCGTTGGCGATACGTTCCTGCATTTCGGATTCCATGCTTGCCACGCCGCTTTGCAGCCGCTTGAAGGCCACAAAATTCTCCACTTTGGTCAACCGCTGCAAAACATCAAGTTTTCCGCGGGTCTTTTCCATATATTCATGTTCCGGCGTAAACCACTGGAACAACTTTCCATCAAGTTGATCCACCTGCTCGCGGGCTTCCGCGGCCCCCTTTTGCGCCTCACTCCACACCTCCCACAGAGAATTCATTATATGAAACCGGCCACGCTCGATTTCCGGGTCAACAAGCACATGGTTGAAAATCATGGGATCGCGGTTGATCAAATCAACGAAGATAACCAAAGCGTGCTCTGTAAACCCCATTTTGATGAGACACACGGCCTGTCTGTACACCGTATCCAGCCAGGAGGGAGCGAATTGTTCGGCCTGCTTGTACAGCTGAATGGCCTTTTCAAAGCTCATCTGAATTTCATGACACCGGGCCTGGTTCATGCAGCACACGGCCCGCTGCACATCAGTATAACTTAAACGCTGGGCTTCCTCGAAAAAAAACAGGGCCTGATTCATGTCTTCGGCTTCCATGTGCAGCAAAGCCTGCAACGAACGAGGCTGGTAGCTGCGTGGATAACGAACCGAGGCCTGAGCCAGGAGGTGTTCGGCATTGGCATGGTTGTTCAGACGCAGGCTTTCCAGGGCTGACCAGATATATTCCCCTTCTTCCGGCGCAAGATGGTCGAACGCTCCTTCCCAATCCTTACTCCGGCTTCGCCACAAATGGCTGAACGTGCGCAATTGAAACGGCACAGTGAGCTCAAAAAGACTACGCATGTAGACACCGGTCTTGCCTTTCTTTTCCATTATGTCGGAAAGACCGCCCACAGGATCCGCACTAAGCACATCGTCTATTTCCTGAGATATCGGCTCAAAATCCCCCATGCCGATCATGACAAATTTTTCCCATATTTTGGGACGCAACGGAACGATCTGACGAGAAGGGCAATCTGCCGGACGATGTGTTTTCAAGCCACAGTAATAGCACTCGCCTTCCACTCCGGCCTGCAACCTTCGAGGAGCGGAAACCTGCAGACTTCCCCCTTCGGCTCCGGCCTCGGCATCTTCGGTCAAGCTGGCGTAACACCAGTTGTCCAACCCCAGACGTTCACTGAAATATGCAACTTGGTTGATGTTGAATTCATTGCCCAACAGATATGCATACCGGTAGGTCAGATACGGATAATCAGGGGTAAGGCGTTGCCAGTCCAAATTGATTTTGCGTGGCAGGTCTTCATTGAAGTTCCGCCCGTCCTTGGGTACGGCCACCATGGTGCAGGGCCAGTAGCGTCCATCAGGATCAGACTTGATGGACTGAACAAGGGATATCATCTCCTTGCACCAGGTACGGAGCAGCCGCAGATTATCCAGGGGCATTATCAGGTTGGTTTCATTGAATATATACTTAATACCAAGCCGCTGTATCACATTTTCCGCACAGGAAAAAAAATGCCTCCACCCTTGCATGAAATCCTTGTCCAGGGGATTTCCCAAAGGCTTGATGATGAAATACCAACCAAGAGAAGAATCATAGGAATAACTGGGGTCTGCTTGCAAATAGGCCCATTCGACATTGGCAAGTCCGGGAGCGACATTGATCTGGTCCGTGGAAAGACCGGCAAGCCCCTTGACATCGCCAACGCATTTGGGATGGATCAAAACCTCAAAACCGCTAGGGCTGACCATGTTCTGGGCGGTCAGATCGGCCGAAACCGAAAGGGAGATGGTCATATCCCAGCCCACCAGGAACGATGCAGGAATGACTTGGAAGAATATCTGCAATGGATTAAGGCGGGCCCAGATCTGCAGCCTTGCCAGCGCCTTGAAGACTTCGTTCGAAGAAAAAAACCACAGGGCCTGTGACGGAGCAGAGGTCATTTTTATGCCGCCATGGTCCTGCAGGGTCTGGGTCAACGCCTTTGTCAACTGGCCTGACCAGACGATCCAGACACCGAAACCACCGGAGACAATGCGCGATTGCTTCAAGGAAGGCAGGCTTTCCTGCAACTCGGAAAAACTGTACATTCATCTTCCCCGTTACGGGTGCAAACGTTTACTCAGGTCCATATCACCAACTCCAACCCCGAGGCACTCAGTGGATATTACGCAAACCATCAATCAAATGAAACAAGAACCGGGCTTCGCCGAGAATGTCGGCATGGTGCTTGTCCACAACGGCGTTGTCCGCGCCTGGTCCCGCAAGGACCATAGTGCCGTCACCAGCGTGGACGTAACTCCGAACCTGGATCGGATCGAGGAACTCCGCCGCGAATACGAGGCCCATGAAGGCATTTTCCGTGTGTTGGTCGAAGCCAACCAGGGAAAGCTCAATCTCGGCGACGACCTGTTGTTTATCGTCGTAGCAGGCGACATCCGGGAGAACGTCAAAGCCGCTTTGTCCGAACTTCTGGACCGTATCAAATCCGAAGCTATCATCAAAACCGAATACTCGGCATAGCCCACATCAAAAGGAATCCGTTCAGCTGGCCCGTACACGCATTCAGCCTTTTTATATTGCAAAAAGCGGCCCAACAACGGATTCCACCATTTTTTTGACGCGCAGAGGTTCCACCACGCGCCCGCGTTTGAGTCCCCCACGCACAAGAATCCTGGCTTTTTTTCGTAGCTCCTTCTCGACCAGCCCGCGTGAATCTGCATCCAGGACAGGATCGTCAAGAATGGAAATCAAAGCACGAATACGGAACAAATCCAGACCGATGATGGAAAAAGAAAGCTGGTCCGCATGTCCCCCATGTTTGACGGTGTATTCCTGATCCAAAAGTCCCACGGGAAAACGCAGAGCCACCCGCAGCCACATGTCGTAATCTTCGCAGGCGGGAAGATTTTCATTGAACGGTCCGGCCTGCTCCCAGACCAGGCGGCTGAACATGACCGTGGACGGCGAAATGCGGCACATGGACAGACATTTCGGGAATATCCACCCTTGCGGCTGCGCATATTTATCCTTTTTATTGACACGTACGCCCTGGCGCATCCAAATTTCCCGCGTCTGGCTGATGTCCACCCCCTGTTCGCGCATGAACCGGGTCTGCGCCGTCAGTTTGCCGGGCAGGAAAATGTCATCCGAATCCAGCAAGGCAAATACATCACCGCAGGCAACGGCAATACCTGCGTTCCGGGCTGCGGAAACACCCCGATTGTCCTGGCGCAGCACCCGCAGACGGGAATCCGCAACGGTTTGAAGAATGCCAGGTGTTGCGTCCGTTGAGCCGTCGTCCACCACAATGACCTCCATGTCGGGGAAGTCTTGATCCAAGGCGGAACGTATTGCGGATTTAATGCATGCGGCACGGTTGAATGTCGGTATAATTACAGATACAAACATGGCGGCTCATGGTTATCGTGACCTTTGCTCATGCCACGTTGTGTCAAGCAGTCTCGCAAAAGTCTAGTAAGGAAACGTTTTGTCCCGAATATCCTCCGGCCTGCGCATCGCCATTCTGGTGGAAAAACTTTCACTCTACGGCGGAACCGAACGCTTCGGCTGGAGGCTTGCCGAACGCTTGGCCGAACAAGGCCATCGCGTGGAAGTCGTCTGTGGACGGGCAGAGACCGCTCCACCCAAAGATGTCCAAGTACGCACTCTGGGCAGGCCTCCCCTGCCCCGCTCGGCCAAAATACTCTGGTTTGCGATCAAAGCACGGCAGGTTGTGCGCGCCAATGCATACGACCTGACCATCAGCCTGTGCAATACCCTGGAACAGGATCTCTGTCGGGTGAGCGGCGGCCCCATCGACGTATTCCACACCCTTTCCATCCGCGCCTATCCAAAGGGACTATCGCGCTCACTCAAGAAACTGCGCCGCAAACTGGCTCCAGCCAATATGCTCATTCGTTGCATCCAGGCCCGACAATTCAGGCCGAACAACAGACTTGTAGCGGTTTCCTCCCTGGTTCGGGACTGGCTGTTGCAGGCCCATCCGGACCTCGACGCCCATTCCATTCCGCTAGTGTACAACAAACCAGATCTGCAACGCTTCAGCGCCCCCACCCCGTATGAACGAAACACTGCGCGAAAGCGCCTGAACATTCCGCCGGATGCCACGGTCATGGTCCTGGCCGGAACAAATTTCATGCTCAAAGGCGTTGCCACGGCCATTCGAGCCGTGCATCTGCTGCCGGACAATTTTCTGCTGTATGTTGCAGGTGGCAGACGTCCCGGCCGCTTCCTGGATTTGGCCCGAGAACTTGGCGTGGAAGACAGAATCCGTTTTCTTGGCAAGGTGGACGACATGACCGGTCTGTACCACGGTGCGGATATCTTCGTGCTGCCCTCTTTCTACGACACCTGCTCCAATGCCGTGCTGGAAGCCAGGGCCTGCGGCCTCAAAGCCGTTTCATCGGCCAGCAACGGCTCCAGTTTCTTTCTTCCCCCACGCTGGGTATTGGACGACGCCGCCGATCACAAAGGTCTGGCCACGCAGATCATGGACGTGGCAGCGGAAAAGGCGCCACCGCCTTTTGTCTGGCCCGACACGGTGCAAAGCGGCCTGGACGCATTCATCAACATTGCACTGCAAACAGCACGCTCCAAGACGGAGTCCTCATGAAAATTCTCTACATTCTCGGCGGAATCCCGTTTGGCGGCATTGAAGTCCAACTTCTGGACATCTGCCTTGAACTCAAACGTCAAGGACATGATCCCATAGTGCTGAACATTTCCGGAACAGGTAGAAAGCACGCGGATTTCCTTGCCTCTGGAATTGAAACAATGGCCCTGTTCAACGACAAATCCGCACTCAAGACATTCAAACCCCGGACAATTATACGCCTGCGTCAGGTCATCCGGGACATTGCCCCGGACATCGTGCATACCCAGCAGTTTTCAGCAGACTACTACGGACGACTGGCGGCAACAGGCATTGACGTTCCCGTGGTCACGCACATTCACAATACCGTGTCCGAAACCAAGCAGCACCGCCGACTTGCCAACCGCATGCTGTCCTTGCGCACAGACCTGTTTTTATGCGTATCCCAAGCCGTGGCCGATTATGTGCAACAGGCCCACAATTGGACAAAAAAGCCCGTTGAAGTCCTCTACAACTGCCTCGATGAAAGCAAGTTCACCACGCCCGCCCTGGACCTGTACAAGGAATTCGGTCTGCAAGGCCGGGTTGTCGTCGCAGTGGGGCGCCTGCTCAATGACCACAAAAATTTTGATCGTCTGGTACAGGCTTTCTCCAAACTGTTGCCGCAACAGCCCGATGCCCGCCTGCTTATTGTGGGAGAGGGAAAAGACCGTCCCGAACTTGAATCCCAGATCCGCAGGCTCGGCCTACAGGGAAAAGCCGTTCTGGCTGGGTACAGAACCGATGTGGGAGCCATACTCAAGTCCTGCCATGTGTTGGCCATGCCTTCCGCCTACGAAGGATTCGCAAATGTCGTCATCGAAGCCATGCAGTGCGGCCTGCCCGCCATGCTCTCCCGTCATGTACCCGCCCTTGAGGTCGCAGGCGAAGCCAGTATTGTCTGCACCACTGAACCGGACGATATCTGCCGCCAGCTCCTGACCGTATTGAATGACGGCGATCTGCATGCCAAGCTCAGCGCCAGGGCCACTGCTATTGCCGCCCGCCATCACGTCGGACCATATGTCACAGAGTTGTTGCACCTGTACGGTCAGTTCATTCCTGCTTCGTAAACACCACAGCTTCGGGATTCCCCTCGTTTGTCGGCTTTTCCCCTTTCCAACCATCCGTCCAGGGGAATGATTTTTTTTGTCCCGCCTCCCCTTCACATGCTTTTCCCATACAATAATCAAAAATTTTCAAGATCTTATACTACCCATCTATTCCCACCCACCGGGTTGTAATCATCCGTTGGTTGTGGCAACATACTAGACTGGAAATCTAAGGCTTGGCTTTTACCGATTTAAACTCTGTTTTTCAGGGAAAACGGCCCTCTATGAAATGCATGCGCGCCTTGCTCACGTTCGCCTGTGTCCTTGTTTCCGTTGCTGTCCTGCATGCTGCTGAAACCCGTTATACCGCCTCGGGCATGAGCTTTTTTGAACCCGGAAGAGAAGTCGTGGCCAGGGAAAAAGCCCTGTTCGAGGCCAAACGAGCACTGTTGGAAAAAGCCATCGGCACGCATATCACATCGTCCACGGAAGTACGAGATTTCATGACCGTGCGGGACCAGATCATGAGCCGCTCGGCTGGCTATCTCAAAAATGTCCGGGTGATCAAAGAAGAAAAAAACGATTACGGTGCCATTGAAGTAACCATTGAAGCCGAAGTTGAAATTCCCAGGCTCATGGATGATTCCAAAAAGCTCTCCCGCCTTGTCTCCATGCAACGAAACCCCAAAGTGGCCGTCCGCATTTCGAAAAACGTGGCCAAGGACAACCGCATCGCCGCGGAAAAGGCCGTGGGACGCATCACCTCCAAACTCCAGAACAATGGTTTCACCGTCATCAAAGTGGAGGAAAGCGGAAGCATCCCCTCACTGTTGCTGGACGTCGGCATGGAGGTCCAGTCAAACACCTCAACTTTCCAGGACATCACCCTTGCGGTCAACGAAGTCAGCCTGACCACGTCCATCCACCGCCCCGATGATGGCAAAGTTCTGGCCACCGCCGCCAACGTGCAGACCATCCCCGGAGATAACAGGCTCATGGCTCTGGACAAAGGTGCAGCCAAATGCGTGGACGCGGTGTGGAGGGACCTTTCCGCAAAACTCACCTCGGCCTGGGAAGCAGAGGTTTTCGGACAAAGGGAGCTCACCCTGCGCATCGCCAAACTGCCCAACCATACCATGGCAAAACGTATTGCCGAAATACTCAAGGCTGATGTTCCTGGAGTCGCATCGGCCCAGCTTACACATTACAACAAAGGCCAGGGAACCTACGGAGTGTCCTACAGCGGATGGCCGGATTTTTTCATCAATGAAATAACAATGTCGTATTTTCAGGATAAATACTTCCGCACTCAGATAACCAAAGTGTCAGGCGATACGATAAACCTTACGTACCTTAAATAGAGGCGGGGTCCACCCAGCCGTCACCTCAGGGGGAGATGATGAAACCACTTTTCAAAGCCGCAATCCTTTGCTTCGTACTGGTGGCGCTTGTCGCCTGCAAAGCCGGTAAACAAGACTATGACACCGGCATGCAGCTCGCTCAAAGCGGTAAATACACCGACGCCATCGCCTATCTCGAACAAGCCATCGCCAAGGAACCGAAAAACCAGCAGTACAAACAGGAGCTTGCACGGCTCAAGGGCGAACTGGTCGGGCAGTATGTCCGCGACGGAGAACTTGCCCTGGGCACCGACCCGCTGACCATCGAAGCCGTCGACCAGGCAAAAAATTTCCTGAGACAGGCAAAGCAGATCGACGCAAACGCGCCTGACGTGCAGCGGCTGGGGCAATCCATCGCCGACAGGGAGGCCGGTCTTCTCGCCTCGGTCCAACAAATGTATGCCGAAGCCCAAAATGCCATGTTCGCCAACGAATGGACCAAGGCGTACTTTGCGCTACAGCAGATTCAAGCCACCTTCCCCAATTATGAAAAATCCGCACAGCTCATGGCCCAGACAAAGAGCGAGGGGGGGAAATTCTATTACGAAAAAGCCCACGCTCTTTTCAAGGAAGAGCGTTTTGAAGAAGCCATCCCCATGCTGCGCAACGCGCTCGCCCTGGACTCCGGCTCTGCCCAGGCCCGCGAGATGCTGGAACAGGCCCAGAAAAACAACTCCAAGGGCTACTTCATTCAGGAAGGCAACGACGCCCGCGTGGCCCAAAAATGGGACCGCGCCGTGCAGATGTACGAACGGGCTCTCGCCTTTGGGCCGGACGCCAAGCTGGAAAGCCTTATCCAGCATGTCAAGCTCAAGGCCGGTGAATTCTATGTGCAGGACGCCCGCGGAAAAATGAATGACGGCTGGCTTTTCAAGGCCATCCAAATATACAAGCTGGCGGCAAAGTACATCGGCGGCGATTCAGACTTCATGCTGACATCTCTCAAGGCCGATTTGGTCAAGCGTTCCATGCTGCTGGCCGAAGGCTTCAAGATGGATGGAAAATACGGCTCCAGCTGGTACTGGTACGAACAGATCCGCCTTCTCGACCCGGCCTATCCCAACATCTTCTTCCTGGTGCAGGAAATGCAGGACCGTATCCGGCAGCGCGTGCAGAAATCCATCGCGGTCTTCGACTTCGGCAGCCCCAGCGACAACCAGGATGCCGGGGTCATCGTGGCCAACAACCTGATCACCTATCTGTTCAAAAACGCTTCCGGCGACATCAAGATCCTTGAACGTGAAAACCTCAAGTCCATTCTTGAAGAAATGAAGCTCGGCCAGATCGGCGTCGTCACGGAAAGCACGGCCAAGGAAATGGGCCGCGTGTACGGCATCGACGTGGCCATCATGGGCAGCGTCCTGCTGTACCGGGTAGACTCCTCCATATCCCAGGGCGTGAAGACCGTTCGTTACAAAGTGGGCGACAAAATCACCGACAACATAGAGTTCCTTAACTGGAAGGCCAAGCATCCCAATCCCACCAAGGAACAGCTGGCCAACGCGCCCCAGGCAAAAATCGTTTCCCCCGAATATGCTGAAAAAGATTATGCCGTGGCCGACCATAAAAAAGTCGCCTTTGCCCAGTTGTCCTTCCGCATCGTCGATGTGGCCACAGGCGAAAACATCCAAGTTAAAACCATTGAACGCCGCAATGTCGTTCAGGATGAAGTCAGCGCCGGAGTACGAGAAGCCGACATCAAGTACGACCCCCTCGTCATGCCCACAGACACCGAACTCCTCCAGGGGCTTACCGAGGAGGTCGTGGCTGAAATGGGTCAGGAGGCCCTCAAGCCGTTGCGCAATCTGGAGCAGGTCTACTTCAAGCAGGGTGAAAACTACATCCGCCGTCGAGAAAACATTGTGGCTGCTGAGAAATTCGTGGACGCAATGTTCGACGAAAAAATGAAAGGCGTGAATACTCCTATATCCACCCTTTCCAGCGAAAACCTGGAGCAAATATTCCTGAAGTACCGGGTGGCAATGTAGGCTGGAACCATGAAACCTATCCATGTACTCAGTACGATTCTGGCATTGGCGGTCCTTCTTTTGGGACCGCCGAGCAGGCCTGTTGAAGCCGCAACCAAACCGGTGCTGGCCCTGTTCAACCTGCGCCCTCTCAATATAGAGGCCATAGGATATGACGGCGAAATTCTCTACTCCCTCATCACAAGTCTGGAAAACAAACGCTCCCTGCGCACCATGCCGCGCAGGGAATTGGAAGAGCGGCTCAACCATGAAGGACTTTCGCAAGGCGATACCGCCCCCCGCGTTCTTACTGCAGGGACAAAGTTGGGTGTGGATTACGTTCTCTTCGGAAACGTTTCCAAGGTCGGCTCGCAAATCAAAGCCAAGATCAGCCTTCTTGGAGTGAAGCAGGGCCGGGTTCTCGGTTCATGGAGTCCGGTGTTCTCAAGTAATGAAGAAATCGCCAAGGCTACGCACCAACTGGCAGGCCAGATAGAAGTCATCACCCTGGGAGTGGGCGCTGCCTCCGCCCTGGTGGAAGCCAGCCCCCCCGACGCGCCTCAGATCGAAGTAAAAGACTTCAAGGCTGGCAACAAGGGCAGTTCCGTCCAGCTTCGCTGGACCTTCAACCAACGCGATCCCATTCGCCTTTTCAATATCTATCGTTCCAATTCCCCCAAGGGGCCATTTCGCTATCTGGGGCAGACATCCACGGATACCTTTGCCGACACAACGGCACAGCGTGGAGCTTCCTACTACTATCAACTGGGTATTGTGCTCAAGACCGGCAACGAACTCCGTCCCAAGGAACTCGCACAGATCAAAAGCGCTGGAGAAAAAGTCCCGCACCCGCCACTGATCCTCGAAGCCAAGGGAAAAATCGGACAGGCGGAAATTTCCTGCGTCCCTTCCCTGCAAAATGTGAAAGACAACTTCAAGATCACCTCCTACGTTCTTTACCGGCGAAGCCCATCGCAGCCGGAATGGGCGGAGATCGCGAAGTTCCCCATCCCCAAAAAATCTTCCAGTTCGTTGTCGTTCGTCCTGAATGATGCCGCTCAAAAACTGCCGGACGGCGGGCAATTCGAATACGCCGTTTCCAGCCTGGACAGCAAGGGGAAGGAAAGCGCCCTGTCCGACCCCGTTTCCGTCACCATCACGCCGGCTCCGGTATTGGCCCTCAAGCAGGACAACATGCTCCGCCGCATAGACCTGCAATGGGTGGGCATCCCCGGTATCAAAGGCTACTATCTGTACCGCAAGCATGCGGCAGGTGATTGGGAACGTATTGCCAAGATTGCGGCGGACAGATCCGCTTTCAACGACGACATGGATCTGGCCGATGGGCAGGCCTATTCCTATAAAATATCGGCCTACGATGCAGGCGGAGAGACATCCACCTCCGCGGAA
This sequence comes from Desulfovibrionaceae bacterium, assembly GCA_963665185.2. GTDB lineage: Bacteria > Desulfobacterota > Desulfovibrionia > Desulfovibrionales > Desulfovibrionaceae. The sequence continues at coordinate 156,053 of CAXXPO010000019.1, forward strand.
GTCGAAGCCAGAACGAAACCCGTTCCCGAAGCCCCCGCCTCACTTTCCGTGGAAAGCGGCCATGTGCAGGCCGTGCCTCTGCGCTGGCCCCCCCTGGATGACCCCGATGTGGGTGGATATGTCATTTACCGCGGGCTGAACAACAAGAACCTGGAAAGTATCGACAAGATCAAAGGACGGGAAAACGTCACTTACATCGACAAGGGGACATTGTTCGAGCCATTGAAAGACGGCACCACGTATTATTACACGGTTGCCGGATACAACCTGTTCAAGGCGGAAGGCAAGCCTTCGACGTTCGCCGTGGCCAGCACCAAACCCAGACCCAAAGCGGTTGACGGATTCAAGGCATCCCTTACTCCGGCAGGCATCCGCCTGGTCTGGAATAAAAACACTGAGAAAGACATCGCGTCCTATGAAATCTATCGCGAAGGATTCAGCGGTTTCGGCAACAGGCTGGCAACCATGCAACCCGGACAGACGGCATTCGTGGACAGTGATATCTCACCGGGTTCTTCCTATGCCTACCGAATCATCGCCGTGGACAAAGACGGACTGAAAAGTGACAACGCGGACAGCAACTCCATAACCGTGCCCAAATAGGCGAAACACTCTGGAGATGATGTGATGAAATCGACCCTTATCCGGATGATCGGCCTCCTGACACTGGCGTGCCTCATACTGACCATGGGCTGCGCCGTAGTCTCCAAAAAGGGACAAGGAACGCTGCTGGCGACATCCGAGGCATTCAGCCTTTTCCAGGGCGAGTACGAGAACACGCCCTATTATCAAAAACATATTCCCCGTTCCATCGCTGTTGCACCGTTTGCAGACCTGGAACGCAAATCCTATTCCATCGATTTTGACGATGAAAATCCGGCAGTCATTGTTCGCCGGGGCATGTACAACCACATCGCCTCCCTCCCCTTCAGCGATCTGGAGTTGCAGGACACGGACATGCGCCTGAAAAATGCAGGTATCAAGGACGTGAAGCAATTGCAGGAAGTCCTGGCCAACGATCCGCAGAAATTGCGCAGCATCCTTGGGGTCGACGCGCTGGTCATGGGGGAAGTGACCCACTTCGACCGTATTTTCGCTGCCATTTATTCGCAGATAGCCATCGGCTGCGATGTGAAAATGTGGGATCTGAAGAGCGGAGAACTTCTGTGGCGGGCCAAACACGTACAGCGCGCCCATGCCGGTGGTTTTTCCCTTTCCCCCATAGGCTTGGCCATGGCCACGATAGCCGCTGTATGGAACCTGCGCGAATCGGAAATGTTCTCCCAGACCGACGACCTCTTCCGGGAAATCGTCTCCACCATTTACATACCGGAGGCGATTCAAAAAGAGCAAATCGCCAAACCGACCATTGCCCTCTTTGCCGTCATGAATGCGGACGCCCCTTTTACCGCCGGAAAAAAGGTGTCCTTCCGCCTGGTGGGTGATCCCAACTGCAGAGCCTATGTCGACCTGGGAGACTTCAAGCGCGGCATCGAACTCAAGCCCGTTTCCGCCGACATCAAGGCCGTGCTCCAGGAAGACGTACTCAGGGAAATCAACGCCAATTACGAAGCAACCGGCCACAAGCTGACCCCGGAACTCCTCGCCGCGGTACGCAAGGAATTGGCATCGCATGAAATCTACGAAGGCACGTACACTGTGGAACCCGGCGAAGAAGCCTACGGACTGCTGGCCAAGGGGTACCTGGTCAACACGGCCGGCGGACAGGCAATATCCCTCGATGCCGTGCATACCGTGGATATCGACGCACTCCCGCCCAAAGCTCCGCTGGACCTCAAGGCCCTTCCTCTGGACAACAAGATCCGGCTGATCTGGAAAAAGAATCCGGGCGCGGACATGGCTCATTACGAAATATTGCAAAGCGCCACAGCCTTGTCCGGGTACGCTCCCATACTGACCACGGAAGCCGATTCCATAATCATCCCCGACCAGGAAAACTTCATCACGAACCATTTCCAGGTCCGGGCCGTGGACAAAGCCGGGAACGTCAGCCCGGCCAGTCCTTCCGTGGAGGGGGTGGCCCTGCCCGAGCCCCAATTATACAAACTGCCCCAACCCGGCCCCGCCCTCTCCGGCATCATCCTGGGAAAGGCCCTGCTTACGCCGGACAAGAATCCCTACACGGTACAGACAGGATTGAGCATCGGCAAAGGCTCTACCCTGTACATTGCGCCGGGAGTTGAACTCAGATTCACCCCTGGTGCCGGAATCACCGTGGATGGCGGTTCCCTCATGATCTACGGCCAACCGGCCCAACCGGTGCGCTTCGCTCCGGCCGATACAAACGCCGAGCCGGGCGCATGGATGGGGATAGCCCTGAATTCCGCAAAACGGGCCGTTCTCAAAAACGTACACATCACCAAGGCCTCCACGGGGCTGAGTATCGTCGACAGCGCCCCGGCCCTCAGCGGTGGTGTCATCAGCAAATCCTCGCAGGCCGCCCTGCTTCTTGGAGACAATGCCAAGCCCGTGGTTTCCTGCACGGTTATTACCGACAACGAGGGCCAGGGAGGTCTTGTCATCGAAGGAGTCGGCGTCACTCCGCAGTTCGTCAATTGCGTATTCAACAACAACACGCCCTTCCAGGTGCAGAGCTATACACCGCTTCGCATCGAACTGGGCGGCAACTTCTGGGGAAAGGCCAAGCCTGCGCCTGACGCCTTTCTTGGAGATGTGAATATCACGCCCGTGCTTTCTGAAAAACCTGTTGCCTGCCCCACGCAGGCCGACAAGTAGACACACCGATTGAGGAGGGGGTCACATGAAAAAGCTACATAAATTCCTGAAGGGAACTGTCCTCGCCTGCATCTTGGGTGCTCTGCTGGTTGGCGAAGCCATGGCCCAGGATCCGGGCGTTGAAGAAATCGCAGGAAAAGGACAGGTGGACTGGGTTCGAAACACCATCTCGGCCAAGGGTCTCGGCATTGCCCCGCCCAGCGCACTCAACGCGGCGCAGGCCAGGGCGTTGGCCCAACGTGCCGCCGTGGTGGATGCGCGGCGCAACCTGTTGGAGGTGCTCAAGGGCGTACATATCGATTCCTCGACAACGGTGGAAAACTTCCTTGTTACAAGCGACACCGTCCGCACCCGAGTGGAAGGGGTGCTGCAGGGTTCCATGGTGGACGGCTATGTGCAGCAACCCGACGGATCATTTGAGGCAAGTGTCAGCATCGCCCTGGATGGAAACCTGGGCGATGTGCTCGTTCCTATGGTCATGGGCCTCCCTGTACCGAATCAGGCGGCTACGCCCATACAAAGCCGGACACCTCTCCCCATTCAGGATGTTGAACAGCGACTCGACCGGCTGGAGCAGCGCATCGACGACCTTGAGCAAAAGCTCTCTGCCGCTCAGAATGTCTCCCTGGAACAGGAACAGATGTTGCAGATGTTTCTCCGGCTTGTAGCGGCATGGAACGAATACGCGGGGCACCAGTTCCAGGCCCTGCCTGTTGCCAACACGCCGGACGCCTCCATGCTTGTTCATAAAATGAAAATAGAACTGGAGCGACAGGGGCGCGCTCTGGAGGCCATGCAGGCCAAACTGGACGGGCTTATCAAACGGATAGGTGCCGAAGCCCAACACAACGACGACAAGACGTTGCAGCTTTCCCCCCGGGGGCAGTCATCGCCGTACACCGGCCTAGTTGTCGATGCTTCGGGAACCGGATTCCTGCCGTGCCTGCGGCCCAGTATTTACAGCGAGTCAAAGACATTATATCCTGGTTCGTATATTGACGTGGGCGTGGCGGCCTCGCGAGGTTTTGTCCGTTACTACCGCAATCTTGATCAGGCCCAGCGTAGCGTGAAGGCGGGCAACCTGCCCTATACGGCAAAAGCATTGGGAACGGGAAAGAAGCGCCGCAGCCTGAAACTGCGCCCCAATGATGCAAAGTTGCTGCAAAGCGTTTTGGAGGCTCCGGACAACTTCCTGGCCAAGTGCCAGGTAGCTATAGTGTTCTAATTTTCCACGAATGCCGCGTTCGATAAATCAAGTTGTGCGCTGCACACTTGACGGAATAGCGCCCTAGGCGAATACGCGAGTTTGAATTACGTTTTCCACAAAGCTTCCTTCCGTAAATATAATATCGGAACAGCTAGATTTTGCGGAACATCACATTCGTATCGTTCTCCATAAATACAAAAGCACAGGGGAGTTCAGGCTCCCCTTTTCCGTATGAAACAAATTCACACCTCCCCCCACCGGAATTATCGCCGGACAACCGCTCCTCATGAAAATGAACAGGGTTTTCAAGTTGTAATCCGGGAAACCGACCTGCACATCATTGCCCGCTGCGACCTGAGCCTGGAAGCTGCCGAGGCCGTTCGGGGGCTGCGGACCAACCTGGAGAGCTACATCGCCCTGCACCCGGAATTTTCCTCAAGCCTTGTGCCTGTGGACTGCCCCCCGGACGCCACAGACGTCATCCGCCGTATGTGCATGGCGGGCAAAGCCTCGAATGTTGGCCCCATGGCCGCTGTTGCCGGAACCATTGCCCAGATGACAGCGGAACGGCTGCACGACCTCAGCCCTGACATTCTGGTGGAAAACGGAGGAGACGTATTCGCCTTCTCCACCAGAGAACGTACCATCGGACTGCTGCCGGATCCAAAAAATAAAATGATCATTGGCATCACGGTTCCTCCCGAAGAATTTCCCGTATCTTTCTGCTCGTCCTCCGGGACAATCGGCCACTCGCTAAGCTTCGGCAACGGCGACATGGTGGCCGTGCGTTCACAAAACGCCTCGTTGGCCGACGCTGCCGCCACAGCCCTGGCCAATCTGTTACATTCGCCAAAAGATATCCATGCAGTCATTGCCCAGGCCCGAAAGTTGGCGTGCAAAGGAATTGACGGTGTTTTCGTGCAGTACGGCCAGGAAATCGGCGTCTGGGGAAGGATGGAGCTGGCCATGATCACCGCCACGTAATTGAACATCCCCTCTTTCCCCCCAGACGGTGGTTGCTGAATACTGACTTTTCCGTAATACTTGAGCGTTGACAGTCTGCTACCTTTTCCCCATCAGGCTGTTTGATTGATTTCCATTTTTTCACCATCCCTAAAGACAAAAGAAGGTATACACCATGGGTGCATCGTTGACCATCAAACCACTCACGGACTGGGGCATTGCCCATGAAGGACCATTCATCATAGCCGGTCCATGCAGTGCCGAGTCCGAAGAACAACTCGTTGAAACCGCCAAGGGACTCAAGGGACAAGGTGTCCACATGCTTCGCGCCGGGATATGGAAGCCACGGACCCGCCCCGGATGTTTTGAAGGCGTCGGGGAAAAAGGCCTCGCATGGCTCAAGACCGCCGGAGAAGCCGCCGGAATCCCCGTAACCACCGAAGTGGCCAACCCGGAACACGTGGAAGCATGTCTCAAGGCCGGTATCGACGTGCTTTGGATCGGTGCACGCACCACTGTCAACCCTTTCTCCGTGCAGCCTATTGCCGACGCACTCAAGGGCGTGGACATCCCGGTCATGGTCAAAAACCCCATCAACCCGGACATCGAATTATGGCTCGGAACCATGGAGCGGCTGAACCAGGCTGGAATTACCAAGCTGGCGGCCATCCACCGCGGTTTCACGGCCTACAAAAAAAGCAAATTCCGCAACAAACCCAACTGGAAAATCCCCATTGAGTTGCGCCGCCGCGCCCCGGAACTTCCCATGTTCTGCGATCCCAGCCATATCAGTGGGAAACGTGAACTTATAGCCGAAGTCGCCCAAACCGCATTGGACCTGACATTTGACGGATTGATGATTGAATCGCACATTGACCCTTCCGTTGCCCTTTCCGATGCAAAGCAGCAGCTCACGCCGACCGCCCTGGCAGAACTGTTGCGCATGCTTACGCCTACCAGGTCGACAACCGACGGTGCTGCCGTAAAAGAACAGATCCAAGGTATGCGTCGCATCATTGATGAAATAGACAAGGCGGTCATCGGTCTGCTCTCCCAACGCATGGAAGTGGCCCAAGCCCTGGGCAAATTCAAAAAGGAAAACAACATCTCCCTGTTTCAGCCCCGCCGTTGGAAAGAAACGCTCATGTCACGCATCGACTCCGGTGTAAAACGCGGTCTCAGCGAAGACTTCCTGCTGCGCGTGTACCAATACATCCATGAGGAATCCATCCGCCATCAGGAAGAGGCCACCCGCAAATGAATCTCCCTGCGCAATCCGAAACCATCCGGGTAACCCTGCAACAATGCAGGAATGACTCCTACGACATTGTCGTCGGCCACGGTCTCATGAAAACTCTGCCCGGATGGCTCGCGAACAGTGGAATAGGTTCCCGCTACTGCATTGTCTGCGACCAGACCACGGAACGTCTTTTCGGTCACACTCTGGAAAAAGAGCTGGACAAACTCGGCGTGGATTGCGCCCTGTTGTCCATCCCTCCGGGAGAGGCCAGCAAAAGCCTTGGAGAATTCGCCCGTATTCTGGATTGCCTGCGGCGTTTTGGTTTTGGGCGCTCCGACTGCATCGTCGCTCTGGGCGGCGGTGTGGTCGGCGATCTGGCGGGATATGCCGCAGGTTGCTACATGCGGGGTATTCCTTTCGTCCAGGTTCCCACGACCCTGCTTTCCCAGGTGGATTCCAGCGTGGGGGGCAAGGTGGCCGTAAACATAGAAAGCGGCAAGAACTTCTGCGGCCTGTTCAACCAACCACGCCATGTCTGCATTGACGTGGCCGCTCTGGACAGCCTGCCCGGCACGGAAATGAACAACGGCATGGCGGAAATACTCAAATACGCCTTTATCCGAGATCGGGAATTGTTCGAATTTCTATCGGACAAGACGGACTCCATGCTTTCCAAGGACCACGAAACACTGTCCTGTTGCGTGGCCCGCTGCTGCCGCATTAAGGCCGATGTGGTCCAGGCGGACGAACGCGAGGGCGGTGTGCGCATGATCCTCAATTATGGGCACACTGTGGGACACGCCATTGAAGCGGCTTCGAACTACAGCCTCGGACACGGGCTGTGTGTGGCCTACGGCATGCGCGTCATCGCCGGACTTGCCGAACGCCTCGGTATGCTTCCAACCGCCGAGCGCCATCTGCACGACAACCTGCTGGACCGCTACGGGCTGGCCACTACGCCGCTGACCATAGCCCCGGAGGAAATCATGTCCTTGCTCTCTTCGGACAAGAAGATGCAGAAAGGAAAAAACATCTTTATTATTCCCCGAAGCATAGGACGGGTGGAAATCCGCAAGGATATTCCGCTTGAGGATGTGCGGGCGGCCCTGCTAGCCATTTGCGTATGACCATTATAACCATTTGAAGAAAAGGCGTGGTTGCTGTGCCGTTTCGGGAAATCCACCCCTTTGTGTACAAGAACTGCGCGACAGGTTCAGACAGTCAGTAAGCCGTGCTTTCAAGCTTCTTCGAGTTCATGACAGTCCTGCGGTTTAAGCCTGTTTTTTCAGAGACAGTGCAATGAACGGAATTTTGTTCGAGATTCTGCGCTATATCCGTGTTGCGCCCTGGCCGCACGCCACGGCGTTCAAAGCACTGACCCTGTCCTTTTTTTCAGGCTGGCGGGCCTTTTTCCTTTTGGGCGAACAACGCATTGTCGAATGTGGACTGGCCATGCTGCTGACTTGCTGCTTTGGCTGGGCCACAGCCCTGTGTCAGATGGACGCTCTGTCCCGTTTTCGAGAATTCCAACGCATCCGCGGAATTTTTACGCGCCATGGCTATGCGCCCCGAGTGCTTACTGTTGTTCGTTCCTCGCGCTGCCAACGCGACGCCGCCATAATGGCCGCATCCGAAGCCGGTTTCCGCGACAAGGTCTGCTCATTCTACCGGGCAATGGGCTATCGCTGGTATCATATTCTTCCGGACCGAGTGGTGGCCGACCCAATGTACCTGCTGCACCCCAATTTTCTGCGAACCACGTTCATCCCGCGCAAAACAAGAGGCAAGCAGGCCTGAAAGTCATTCACCACACCATAGAACTCTTCGTCCTTGCCCGCAAAAAAGCGGACAGCCCGAAGCCCATCCGCCCATAATACGTGTCACCAGCCCTTCCGCCCATCATCCGCCAACGATCTTCACCATTTCCTTGGCTTTGGGATGGGGAGGTTTCGCAACGACGGCCCGCTGAAAATACTGCAATGCCGTATGATCCTTACCGGCCTTGTGGTAGATAAGACCGATATTGTAGCTGACGACTCCCGACTTGCTCCCGATATTCTGATTGATGCGCACGGCACTATCCATGCGAGTGGCGGCCTGCGGATATTTTTTCCCCTCGAGGTAGGCCAGGGCGATGTTGTAATGGAGGTTCTCGTCTTTCGGCGCAATGGTGACCGCTTTTTCATACTCGATAATGGCATCCTGCCACTTCCCCTGTTGTCGCAGGGCAATACCCAAGGCATTGAACGTAGCGACATCGGAAAGATCAAGCATATCCTTCTTGGCATCAAGGCTCTTGCGCAGAAATTCCTCTGCCATTCCCGGATCACTCTGCATGCACATCTCGGCAATCGTGCGGGAAATGTCGCTCACCGCCCCCAAGGCCTGGCGCGTGGAAACATTGACGGCGTCCTGAAATATTGTTTGCGCCTGTTTCTGTTTGCCCTGCTTGACATAAATGCCGCCGATATTGATCTTGCGCTCAACATTCAAAGGGCTTAGCTTGTCCAGCTCCTTGAGCAGTTTCAGCTCATTATCCAGGTCCCCCTGTTCTCCATACAGTTCGGCCAGCTTTTTTATGGGCTCAAGATACAGATTGGCCTCGCGCATGGCTCCGGTATACGCGGCTATGGCCTCGTTCCCCTTGCCCAAATGCTTCAAAGCGTCACCACGCAGCATCAGTCCGGCCGGACTGCGCGGCTTTGCCTCCAAAACCTTTTCGCTAAGCAACAATGCCTTTTCATATTCTTCTTCAAACAAAAACCGCTTGCCCTGGTCAATGAGCTTGCCGATGATACTGGGCGGCTGGATTGTAAATGCTATTTTCTCCACCAGCACGTTGGTGGAAATCGGTTTGGTGATAAAGTTGCTCACCCCTATTTCATGCAATAGAATCAAGCGCTCCCGCTCAATCTCACTGGTCATGATGATGAGATGAACATCGCTGCAGGGTTCACCGAGCAAATACTTGATGAGTTCCAGAGTGGATTCCCCGTTGAATTCGCGCTCTATCATGACGATAAGCTTCTGTCCGCGTGCGATGCCCTGCTTGACGGCCGTGATTGTCTGCTTTTTCCCGAGCATCACTTCCACGCAGTTTTGCGGAAGCGCAAGAACCTTGAACAGGGTATTTCGAAGTATCTTCACAAAGGCATTGTCCGCAGACAGGACAATGAAATGGCCTCCATCCTTGACAACGTAATTCCTTGCGGTTTCATCGTATTTTTTGTTCAGTGACATGGCGTCCATATTTAGGTTGATATATTTCACAATTCGAACAGCGATTCAATCTATTCAATTTACCAAACGAAGTAAATAAATTCCAACCCCCACACAATTTACCGTTGTCTGTACATCTGTCTTCTTTTAAGATTGGCAGTGAAGCGAGAATTCCGTTGCTGCATGTCCAGACAATTGCAAACCAAACCATCCTGAGCATAGTATGCTTTTCCACAGAATCTTGGCAACCCAGAGAAAAGAATGACAAAAAAAACAGATATCAGCCGCAGAGACCTGTTGCTGGGGGTGGTCAACCGTTTCAGGGGAACCGAAGAAAACGCCCAAACCATATCAGGAATTCAACCGGACCAGTTGGAGGGTGACAAATGTCTTGCCGAAGGTGATGTAAACCAAGCCATCACCGCCTACCGGGCCTGTCTGCAAAAAGCCCCGGAACACAAGGAGGCACGTGCAAAACTGGGCTATTGTCTGTACAAGCAGGAAAGATACGTGCAGGCGGCCTGCGAATTCAAACGCATATTGGGCAAAGGGAAAGATAATTTCTCCTCGCTCTATCTCGGGCTATGCCATGCGCATAAAGGCGATTTATCCAAAGCTGTCAACGCCTGGAACGGATACTTCAACCCAAACCGTCCTGAAATAATGCGGGAAATCAACGTACATGTGGCTCTTCTGGAAACAGGAGGAACACTCGACCCCAAAGAAGTGGCCCAGGCCGTGGACAACGTGATCGCAGAAAATGGAAGTCCGCATTCCTTTGATGGTGACGCAGCTACGAAAAGTTGACTTATCCATTGTGCGCCCTTCCCACTTACAGTAAACTGAAGCTGGCATCCTGCCGCATGTGTGGGACATCCTTTTTTTTGCGGCAGACATCCAGAATCAGAGGAATCCAAGCGGGAGGGGGCCACGCTGTATGCATCTGAAGCGCTCCGACGCCATTCTTGTCGAGTATTATGAGCATGAACTTGTCGCCATTGGCAGACCTGCCGCCATAGAAAATTTACGGCAGGTCATTATCAAAGGCATCGACTTCCTGGTCAGGAATCCGGCCACACACAAAACCAGACGTGTCCAGGCCATCATTTCCTCTGTCCGCCAAGGGCTCCATAATGAAATGATCGAAGATATGTCTGCCCAGGTACAGGATATTGCCAAGCGCCGCGATGGAAGCTGCATCGCATGCCTCCAGGTCGGAGGTCAGGAAATCTGCTTTCTTCCGGACGTGGACATCCCCAAAACAGAAACCACCACCAAAGAATGGCGAGCATTTTTGCAACGCCTCGCCCCTTCCGCACGTACAGCACGGGATACACAGACCGGACTTGAAAACCGTATCCCCTTTCGAAACGGCATCTGGCTTGCAGACATGGTCTTCCTTCCCCAGGCTTCTTTCTCGGTCATCCCCGACATCACAACCATTGCCGGCGATGTCTATGTGAAGTCCATGGAAACGGTCCGGCACAACAACCTGGTCATCCAGGGCAACCTCCACATGCCCACGGGAATGCTCGCCCTGGAGGCATCCCCTGTTGCAGCTCTGCATGGGGATCTCTATCTCTATGACAACGACCAGACCCTGTCGGCACGTGATCTTGTCTTTGCTCCCGAAGCCCTGGAAAATTGGGGTCTTACAAATACACGCCTGCTCATTCTCAATTCCGGCGCAGCATACGGCTTGGTATGGGAAAACGGAAAAAACACACCGGAAAAGAAAACTGCATTTCTGGAGGAACGCTCCAGCATAAAGGCAGATGGTCGAGCACCGCGTTTCGTCTGGACCACAGGCAGTTGGCAACGGGTCGGAGCATCCCTGCCAGTTGAATTCGCCAATGCAGTGCGCATGAAGATAGGACGCATCCGGGTTCATCTGCAATTGGGAGCCGACCTGCTCCCCAATCATACGGATTTCAACGTGCCCAACCTGGAAAAAATAAGCTCCTATCTAGAGCTGTGCAAGACAGCTCTGTACAACGGCCAGGACGCCCTGACCACGGAAGATCGCCGCATTGTGCATGAAATGCAGGAAGACATTGACGTTCTGAAGACCTTATGCGCTGTGGACGATGTGTTGGACGATCCGGAAACAGCCCGACGCAAAGGACAGATAGACACTGTTCTCAATTCCCTGGATGAAGAAAGACTGCGCATTGTGCAGGCCGTTTGTGCCAAACCACGCGCCCCCATGAACCGCCAACTTCTTCGCGAGGACTCGGCGTATCTCTCCATACTCACCCAAAATACCATCAATGTGGACGACGTGCTGGGAACTGCAGGAAAAACCTTGGTATTTCTCAACAATACATTTCAATCAACCCGCACACGCAAAATGGCGGCAGCCAGAATTTCCGTGCTGCGCAAAGCCATCCGGGAGTTGGGAGAAAACGCGCAACAGGCCGATGCAATGCTTATCGAACTCCTGAAGTGGGGCCCGGGGGAAATCATCCCCTACCTGCGCAAACAGCATGCAGACAAGCTCGAATTGATAGACAAACTGGAAAATAGAATTGTTCACCTTGACCGCAAGACTCCCAAAGACGTTCTGGAAGAATTCATCAGAACAGATTTTGGTGAAAAATCTCCGTCGTTGGAACAGGATTTAGCCTTCCTGAAGCACCTGGATGGCATTTCCATGAGCAGCCTGGACCAACTTTTCACCCGAAACGATGGAACAGGATATGAGACAGACAAACTGCGCAATGCCATGTGGGTAAACATGCGTTCGTTGATGATCGACGACGTCCGTCGCAAACGTCCCGAATTCGACGGTCTGAAACCTTCGCAGATCGTGGCGGAGCTTGCAGGCAAAGCCCGCATGTTGGACCCGGTAGTCAAGGCGTACAATGCGCTCAGCCTGGGAAGCTGAATATCTGGTCTTCAAAACGGCAGAAAACACGCAGCCCTTCCTCGCCATTCAGCTCTTGCGGCTGAAAGAGGCACTCTGTTTCCCGCAGAATTTCCTCCACAGTCGGCACCAATCGTTTCTGCTAAAACTGCCGAAGGGAAAGATTCACGGAAACCTTGATGTTTTGAAAACCTACATCAGCGCACTTTTGGTATACGCACAGGCTTTCTCCAGCATCTGGCGGGCGACAGGCATGATCAGCCCGGTCTCTTCTCTTCAGCCGCGGGAACAAACCCGGCAGATGAACGGAAAACCATGCCCCGTATTTTCCATCCTGCTTCATTTTCTTGCCCTCGCCGAACGCAAAAAACAGCTCCTCCTCTCCAATTCTCGTCGGCGCTCTCTGCCAAATCAAAGCCTCTACAACTCGCGGGAAGGAATTATTTTTACCTGCGTATAATGGTCACCCGTCCCTGGGCCAACCAATTCCTAAACTTACGTCCAAGCCACCCCCGTAAATACGACCGGGTAGACGGAATGAGAAGAATCAACCCAATGGTGTCCGTAAAAAAACCCGGGGTTAGCATGACCACGCCAGCCACCAGAATAAGCGCACCTTCCAGCATGTCATCGCCAGGCGGAACGCCTGCGGCAAGATTTGCACGAATCCGGTTGAGAACCAACGCCCCCTGGCTTTTGGCCAACCAAGCACCGATGATTGCCGTCAAAATCACAATACCGATTGTATTGGCCGCGCCAATCTCTTCACCAACCAAAACAAAAAGATAAATTTCCAGGATAGGAACAATCGAAAAAAGCAAGAACAAACGGAAAACCATACCATCTCCCTGCAATGCAGTGTTTTGATAACTACTTCCAGAAAAAAAGCCTGCTCATTCCCGCAAACACTCTTTCAGATTGCAGGCTTCAACATCAGGTAAGTAAAGCCAACGTTTTCAAGCGATATTTCACGGCATTTTTTGGAAACCCAAACCACCCGTATGCCGACATTCTTCCACCTTCAACCGCCAGCAAAAAATAAGACATCCAAGAGGCATGTCAAAAAAAAGAGCATACAGCAAAAGAAAAAACTCCCGGAACTCCACATCGTTTTCCATTTGCAATCCAGCATAACCCCGCTCCTGAAACGCAAGTTCTCGCAATCGCCGTCCCAATGTCACCCGAATGAAACATGACAAGTCCAAAACTCGGGCTTTGCATCCTTGACGTCCCTATACACTCTGGAGGTAACATGTTCCGCTTGATTTCCACCGCCATCCTGGGCGGCCTGCTTTGCACCAGCAGCGTAAACGCCGCCGAACCGCTCGACATAAAAAAATACAACATCGAAGTCCCCAAAGAGTATCATATTGACTATCAGGGGCGCTACACTGGTTCCATTCCAAACGGATTCCCCATGGGAATCGGTTCGGGCATGACCTACGTGGGCAAAAACATGGACGGTGCCCTGGTATTTTACTGCATCGGCGACCGTGGTCCCAACGCCGACTCGCCCAAATTCGATGCCGGCTCCGGCAAACCCAAACCCAGCAAAATGTTTCCTGCTCCCCAATTTCACCCTGCCTACGGTGCGGTTCTCGTCCAGGACGGAAAAGCCAGAATCGCAAGCCTCATTCAGATAAAGGACAGCAAAGGCGTGGCTATTTCCGGTCGCCCGCTGCCCAAGGGAATGGTTGGCTCCACCAATGAAATCCCCCTGTCCGACACATTGGCTGTACTGTCTACCGACAGCGAAGGCATGGACACCGAGGGCGTGGCCATTGACCGCAAGAACAACCGCCACCTGTGGATCTGTGACGAATACGGCCCCTTTATCGCCAAGATCGACGGGTACACGGGCCGCATCCTCAAGAAATACACTCCAGGCAAGGAACTTCCGGAAATTGTCAGCAAACGCCAGCCCAACCGGGGCTTTGAAGGCATTGCAGTAACCCCGAACAACACAGTCATCGCCGCCGTACAAAGCATCTGCGATGTGGACGGGCAGGTAAAAAAAAGCAAGGCTGCCTTCACCCGTCTGGTGGTGCTCGATCCCGAAACCGGCAAGACCAAGATGCTGGCTTTTCCGATTGAGGACTACTACAAAAGCAACGATGTTGCCAAAATCGGCGATTTGCACGCGGTCAACGACAGCAAGATATTGATCGTCGAGCAGGGACCGGACAAAGATAAGAAAATGCACAACAGCGTCTACCTTATCGATATGTCCAACGCCTCCGACCTTACCGGCGTGACCGCCCCCGACGGCAGTCCCTTGGAAACCCTGGCCGGGCTGGACGCACTCAAGGCACAAGGTATCCGCCCCGTGTCCAAGGTGAAACTGTTCGACCTGCGCGATTACGGCTGGACTCCCGGCAAGGCCGAAGGCTTGGCCCTTTTGCCCGACATGCGCACCATTGCCGTATGTTCGGACAATGATTTCGGCTTCAAGGGAGAAATCAAAGATCCGGCCCTGGACAAGGACGGCAAGGCAGTCAAAAAGGCCACAAAGTACACTGTGGATGGAAAAGGTGTAGTGAAGTACGATGGAAAGAAAGTCGACACGGCCTTCCCTATCGCCCTGTCCGGAGAAAACGGCCAGCTCTGGCTGATCAAGCTGCCCAAGACCATCGACAAATATTAATCCGTGCCCGTATCAAAGGCTCTTGGTCGAAAGATCAGGGCCTTTTTCTTCGCCGGACACTGCACCAAGTTCGCCGACCTTTCTTACTCGCAACCTTTCGAGAATTACAGATAGTAAAACTGTCTTACAATTTCTCCCGTCCCGAAAAGTCCTTTGCAGTCCAGCATAGCCCCACTTATATTGCCCCTACTCTTTATTTATATTGAGAGAGGTCACCAGTCCTTTGGCCTGGAATACCCCCTGCACCTCCCCCCTGTCCTCCGACATCCCGTCCTGCAACCTCCCGCTATTCCGCCATGCTTTCCAGAGAGCGCGTCGTGATCATATTGTCCACAAGCCTTTCCGTGGTGTCCGCGCAACCGTCGGCTGATAAGCTGGGCAATACTGGTGACGACCTTTACGCCAAGCGCAGGCTGCTCCTGCCAACAACATTTCGTAATTTTCCTTGGATAAAATCAGGAGTATACAGTCTTCCAAAGCCTGGGCCGAGGCGGAACGAGGCAGATTGTCGATAAGTGAAAGCTCGCCGAAATGGGTCCCGTTAGGCAAAATAATGACATCCTTTTCAGGCTTTTCATTTTTTCGGATAACCACGGAACCATGAATGATGAAAACCAAGTAATTTTCCGTATCACCTTCACGAAAAATATAGTCGTTCTTTTCCACCCGCCGCAAAATCAGTTTACGGGCAATTGCGCCGATTTCGTCCTGGGCAAAGATCAAGCCCCAATCAGTTGTGCGGAGCATGTCTATGATACGGTCAATCCAGCCCATAATTCACCCGGCCAATGCATATTCAGACAACGGGCCAATTCCCCAGAGCCTTCCACAACAGATGCAGATCAGGTCTTTGGCGGTTCTCCTTCATTTGAAGTCCATTGCTTATTATAACACCATTCAACATACCCTGTTTGCGCCATGTGTGGTCAAGCTTTTTTTGTAGTGCCGCGATCTGGATTTGGCTTCCAGCTCAAATCAATTGTCCGAGACTGCCAGATACGCACCCAACCCGATGAACGCCGTGCCGCTGATACGGTTTCGCCAACGTCCGGCATCCGGGCTCTGCATCCACTCTCCTGCACGGTCAACGCCAAGGGCCACCAGAATAAGCGTAATGGTTCCCGTAATGCAGAATATGGACCCCATGGCTCCCATCTGAAAAGCAAAACCGTCCTGTGGCCTGATCCGCAAACTGAGGCAAAAATGCCAGAAAAAAAAGAGCAACCTTGGGATTCAGCACATTGATCACCACTCCCTGGCGGAAAATGCGCCCCAACGAGGCCTTGGCCGCTTTGTCCGGCAAGGGCACGCGGCTTTCACGCAAGGCCTTGATTCCCAAATATACCAAATATCCAGCACCTGCCAGTTTCACAATGGTAAACGCTGTGGCCGAGTACATGAGCACGGCGGACAACCCGAACACCGCTGCGGCAATATGTATAAGGCAGCCCGCACCGATGGCCAAGGCGGAAACCACGCCGGCGGATCGGCCTTGCGAGGCGCTGCGTGTGGCGACATAGATCATGTCCGGTCCGGGCGTGATGTTGACAACCAGCGCCGCCGCCAAAAACACCCAGAAATCATGGATTTCAAACATGGCATTCCTAAAAAAGTATCTACAACAGACCACGTCGTTTCATGCGCTGGATCTGCCGGTAGTTGGAAGCAACGGCAAGGGCATACACAACGATAATGCCCATCATAACCAGCCTTCCGCCGTCGTCTCCGGTCCATAAAAAAACAACCGCACAGACAACAGCCACCAGAAACTTGGGAACCCACCAGAAAAATCCCAGGCGCATGAGTCCCCGAACCAGGGGATTCAGTTCCCTGCCTCCCGCCCCGACAATCCGGTTGTGTCGTAAGGATGTCGGGAATCTGGAGAACAATGAGCGCCGCCGCCAATATAAAATCAACCATGTCTTTCTCAGTAACCGGAATTCGGCAGAAAAAAAAGCGCATTTCCCCTAAACACCACGAGAGACTGACCGATAAGACAATTTGTGAACATCCAAGGTTATTCCACATCCTTTTTCAGTTCATTCCAGACATCCCCGTTTGCCGCAGGCTCCGGCAGGGGAACCTCCGGTACGTCCGCCCTAGGTTCCTTTGGAAAAACAGCAACGCAGTCATCTGCCGATAAGACCGCAACGGCTCAGACCTTTGCCGACGAGATGGTCCGCAGGTTGGAACAAAACTCTCTGCGCAACATCCCCGACAAAGAGGGTGAAAACTCCCAGTTTGATTCCAATGCTGTAGAGCGCTCCGCCAACTTGGCAAAATCCCTGACCGAGACTGCGGATTTCGTCCGCTCCCGCTTTGGCGACAAGGCTGCCACCGCATTCATGGGCATCATGGCTCGAAATGTGGGAGACGGGAGTGTCAGTGAGCAGTCCATAGGCGGGGGAATGCTTGACGCTGTCCGCTTCATAGACCGCAACTTCGGCTTTGACGAGAGGCGACGCGCTGATCAGCAATCTGAACAGCAATCTGAACGATGCAGTCAATGCCTACTTTGACAACGGGCAGCTGGAAAAAATTTACGCTTCCAAGCCCAGGACAAAGCCTTTCAGGCGAAATCATGTCCAGGTTCACCAACAAGGTGCAGCAAGTATATGGCAAGGATGCTGCCGATACCGTGGCCAATCTCATTGAGGAAACACTCAAGGAATCCGACAAGCCTCTGGATGGTCTACGCGACGGCCTAAAGAAGGCCAACGGCTGGCTGGACGAGGAATACGGTGTGGACGCCCAGCAGGAAGCAGCCTTAACGAATGCAGGTCCCAGCACCTCCGGAGACGGACAATCCCCTATCAAGGGGATCCTGCTCAATACTGCGGTATAGAACGAATTCCCGGCGCCCCCACGTTCTTCGTCACCCCCAAAAAACACATGTATTGAAGATAAACACGTAAGACTCTCCAAATACGCTTTATATGTTTTGGAAAATCTCGATGCCCAAAACCACATTCTAAACTTGTTCACGCCTATCCTGACGATCCATGACGGCCGTCCGCGAGCCATACCGTTTTCTCAGGCAACCTTTAATATGCGAATTCAGCGTGGCGACGCAAAGAGGTTGCTGCCCTCGGCAGAGTCCGGCACCCTTTTCTTTGCCCCGGGAAATTTACTGGCAGACCGGTGCAAAATGCATCCCCCCCTTCCTTCACCCTTCTTTATTGATATTGACTTTAATTATCATTATTAATAATGAACGCATTACACCTTTAACTGAATCTCCAAGGAGAGAACACATGGCCTAAATCACTGATTGTTTACGGATCGACCACGGGAAACACAGAAACAGCAGCCGAATATATAAAGGCAGAATTGCAAAATAAGGGCATATCCACTGACATTCGCAATGTCAGTGGCGTTTCCGCCAAAGATCTCGGCAAAGGCTACGACCTGCTTCTTTTCGGCTGCTCCACGTGGGGAGACGACGAAATAGAACTGCAAGACGATTTCATCCCTTTATACGACACGTTTGAAGAGGTCGGATTGAAGGGTAAAAAAGTGGCTGTGTTCGGATGCGGCGACTCCAGTTACACATTCTTCTGCGGTGCGGTGGATGCCATAGAAGAAAAGGCGAGAAATCTCAGTGCGGACGTTGTTGTCGAATCGTTGAAAATTGATGGCGATCCGGAAAAAGATGACATCCTGAGTTGGGCTGGAGAGGTGGCCGCCAAGGTGTAAGGCTCGGTTCCGTACAAAAAAAAGGCGATTCCCATCGCCTACCCAAAAAAAAGCGGCTGGATGGCAACAACCAGCCGCCCGTTCAGGTGGCATTTTCAAGTAAAAGGGAAAATCCCGTCGTTCGATATTATACGGGCTTTTGCGCGATGATATACCCGAAACTTACCCAACGGCCCGCATCAACCTCCAGCGTTTTGGGATCTTCGTTCGGCTTTTGACGGCAGAAAGGATCATATTGGGCGTATTCCATCCACCAATCATGAGCATCAGACGCATAGTCGGCCTCGATAATATCAAATCCAACAGACTCCACTGCGTTTCGTGTCACATGAATATCCCGAAAGCACTCTTTCCACGGGTACCCGTCCTGGGACACATACGGCTCCAGGTCGGCAGGCAGGGGCACGTCAAGATGCATTGGCTCGCCAATACCACAGATACCTCCCGGTTTGAGCACATGCAGTATCTCACGCAGACTGTCCAAATAGCTCTTATCGCCATTCAGCATTCGAAGCATTTCCAAGGCAGTGGTCGAATAAACAGCATCGAACGAATCAGATGCAAACATCGAATCCGGCATACCTATCTGCTGGGCAAGGACTGAATTTTGCACACCCCAATTCTGGGCATTGCGCCGAACGTGCTCCACCATGGGATCGGACTCCATGCGATCCATCCAGGGATCAATTCCCATGGCGAATACGCCGTATTCCTTGGCAAGAAAGCAAGTCTGATACCCACGATTGCAGCCGACATCCAGCAGTAAATCGCCAGGCTGAAGCCGCATTTTCTGAGCCATGAACTCAGCCAGACGCAAGCCGCCAGGCCCGCTGCACTGGGCGTATATGGTTTCCAAATCTGTATACTTGGACGACTTGGGGTATGATATGAGCGTCATTGAACTCTCCTGTTATTGAATTCGTCAAAAATCGTGAACACCAAGTTCACGCAATTACCGAACAGGAGGTCTCCATCTGATGCTGCGACATACGCCAGCAACAGATGGATTACGCTACAAAACTCTTTTTCATCTATCCCTCGTATTGAAAATTGAATAGCCTGGGCAGGATCTCTTCCATTGGAAGGGAGAGTTTTACATCTATTACGCTACCTGTTGCCCAAAATGCATGTCGGTATTTTAGCCGCTTTTCAATAGGATTGCATATTTCAAATTCAAAAAAAAATCCATACACAAGTTGCGAGAATATCCCGGCAGAAGTTGAAAACCGGAGGTAAATTCCAACGCCCTTTTCTTCCGGCAGCGTTGGTTTTGTTCCTGCCGAGGCGCCAAACAACGGCCATGATCAGGAGCGTATTTTTCTGGCAACACAAATGCTTATGTAAACCTCCCCAAGTTAGTGCCATCCAAAAGTAGAGATATCCTGGGATGAGTGGGCCACGAGGAACTCGGCGGGAGTCATCTTTCCAAGTGAGTCGTGAGTGCAATCTTCCGGGGGGGGGGAGTCTCCGCGACAGGCCGGCAGATTCGTTTTTTTACACGAAAAAAGGGTCCGTATCTTTCGATACGGACCCTTTTTGAAAAGGAGCCCTGGCAGCGACCTACTTTCCCAGCGACTACTCGCAAGTATCATCGGCGATGGAGAGCTTAACTTCCGAGTTCGGAATGGAATCGGGTGTGACCTCTCCTCTATGGCCGCCAGAGCAAATTTATTTGCTCTGGTGAGGGAATGAAGTATGCGCCTTGTCCGGTGTGGTGCGGATCGGGATGCAGAAGGGTGAATCCACCGTGCATTCGGGTCCGCGCATCAGGGGGCGCTGCTATTTCATCTCCTCGAGCGGAAATATAGAAATAGGGACGAAGTTGTGTATAATCTGAAAAAAGACTCACGGACTATTAGTACCGGTCAGCTGAACGTATTGCTACGCTTACACATCCGGCCTATCAACCAGGTGGTCTACCTGGGTCCTTGAGGATCCGAAGATCAGGGAGAACTAATCTAGAGGCTGGCTTCCCGCTTAGATGCTTTCAGCGGTTATCCGTTCCGAACGTAGCTACCCTGCGGTGCCGCTGGCGCGACAACAGGAACACTAGTGGTTCGTCCACCCCGGTCCTCTCGTACTAGGGGCAGACCCTCGCAATTCTCCTACGCCCACAGAGGATAGGGACCAAACTGTCTCACGACGTTTTAAACCCAGCTCGCGTACCACTTTAAACGGCGAACAGCCGTACCCTTGGGACCTGCTCCAGCCCCAGGATGTGATGAGCCGACATCGAGGTGCCAAACCGCGCCGTCGATATGAACTCTTGGGCGCGATCAGCCTGTTATCCCCGGCGTACCTTTTATCCTATGAGCGATGGCCCTTCCATTCGGGACCACCGGATCACTAAGACCGACTTTCGTCCCTGCTCGGCATGTCTGCCTCACAGTCAAGCTCCCTTATGCCTTTGCACTCAACGGTTGGTTTCCAATCAACCTGAGGGAACCTTTGCAAGCCTCCGTTACTCTTTGGGAGGCGACCGCCCCAGTCAAACTACCCACCAGACGCTGTCCCTTTGCCGGATAACGGCGAAAGGTTAGGGCCTTAGACTAGCAAGGGTGGTATTTCAAGGATGGCTCCACGAACACTGGCGTGCCCGATTCACAGCCTCCCACCTATCCTACACATGCTAGCCCAAAACACAACGTCAAGTTGTAGTAAAGGTGCACAGGGTCTTTCCGTCCTTCTGCGGGAACACGGCATTTTCACCGCGAATTCAATTTCACCGAGTCTCTGGCTGAGACAGTAGGGAGATCGTTACGCCATTCGTGCAGGTCGGAACTTACCCGACAAGGAATTTCGCTACCTTAGGACCGTTATAGTTACGGCCGCCGTTTACCGGGGCTTCGGTTTAGAGCTTCGCTTACGCTAACCCCACCCCTTAACCTTCCGGCACCGGGCAGGCGTCAGTCCCTATACTTCGTCTTGCGACTTAGCAGAGACCTATGTTTTTAGTAAACAGTCGCCACCCTCATTTCTCTGCGGCTCCTCGACGCTCAATGAGTATTCATATCACGTCAGGGAGCACCCCTTATCGCTAACTTACGGGGTCATTTTGCCGAGTTCCTTAGCCAGAGTTTTCTCGAACGCCTTGGGTTGCTCACCCCGCCCACCTGAGTCGGTTTGCGGTACGGTCCATACGTGCTAAACTTAGAGGCTTTTCTTGGCAGCATAGGCTCAACCACTTCAGAGCAAAAGCTCACGGCATCGTGTCTCGGCCTTGAGATTCCGGATTTGCCTGGAACCTCAGCCTACGCACTTACACCGGGATATCCAACACCCGGATGGTCTACCTTTCCGCGTCCCCCCATCGCACACACGCACGGGTACGGGAATATTAACCCGTTTTCCATCAGCTACGCTTTTCAGCCTCGCCTTAGGGGCCGACTAACCCTGGGAAGATTAACTTTACCCAGGAAACCTTGGGCTTACGGCGTGGAAGTTTCTCACTTCCATTATCGTTACTCATGTCAGCATAATCACTTCTCTGCACTCCAGCGTGGCTTACGCCTTCACCTTCATCGCAGCAGAGAACGCTCCCCTACCGATCGAACAAGTTCGATCCCGCAGCTTCGGTGGCATGCTTAGCTCCGTTACATTTTCGGCGCAGGACCACTAGACCAGTGAGCTATTACGCTTTCTTTAAAGGATGGCTGCTTCTAAGCCAACCTCCTGGCTGTCTAAGTAGTCCCACCACCTTTCCCACTGAGCATACACTTGGGAACCTTAGCTGGCGGTCTGGGCTGTTTCCCTCTCGACTACGGACCTTCGCACCCGCAGTCTGACTCCCGGACAACAATTAACCGGCATTCGGAGTTTGATAGGGTTTGGTAACCTGGTGGGGCCCCTAGCCCTGTCAGTGCTCTACCTCCGGCAATCTAATCCGAGGCTATACCTCAATATATTTCGGGGAGAACCAGCTATCACCGGGTTTGATTGGCCTTTCACCCCTATCCACAAGTCATCCGAGTCATTTTCAACTGACAACGGTTCGGCCCTCCACTTGATTTTACTCAAGCTTCAGCCTGCTCATGGATAGATCACCCGGCTTCGGGTCTACTCCGCACGACTGCACGCCCTATTCAGACTCGCTTTCGCTTCGGCTTCACTTACGCTTAACCTTGCCGTACAGAGTAACTCGCTGACTCATTATGCAAAAGGCACGCGGTCACGGAACAAGTCCGCTCCCACTGCTTGTAGGCAACTGGTTTCAGGTTCTATTTCACTCCCCTAACAGGGGTTCTTTTCACCTTTCCCTCACGGTACTGGTTCACTATCGGTCACCAAGGAGTATTTAGCCTTAGAGGATGGTCCCCCTAGATTCAAACGGGGTTTCACGTGCCCCGCCCTACTCGGGTGCCGCCTGTGTCGTTTTCGCCTTCGCATACGGGACTGTCACCCTCTATGGTCGAGCTTCCCAGCTCGTTTTGCTAGCTATTCGAATCACGTATGGCGGTCCCACAACCCCGCATGCACGGATGCACACGGTTTGGGCTAATCCCATTTCGCTCGCCGCTACTTTGGGAATCTCTTTTGATTTCTCTTCCTCCGGGTACTGAGATGTTTCACTTCCCCGGGTTAGCTTTCCAAGGCCTATGAATTCAGCCAAGGAATGACCGGACATAACTCCGGTCGGGTTGCCCCATTCGGAAATCCACGGGTCAAAGGATGTTTGGCTCCTCACCGTGGCTTATCGCAGCCTACTACGTCCTTCATCGCCTCTTGGTGCCAAGGCATCCACCAGTTGCCCTTACTATCTTTTTTCAGACACAACTTCGTCGCCTATTTAACTATCAAAGATCATGTTCATTCCCAATGGATATGAACCTGGAAAACTTTCCTCACCACCACCTGGTGGAGGTGAACGGAATCGAACCGATGACCCCCTGCGTGCAAAGCAGGTGCTCTCCCAGCTGAGCTACACCCCCATATGTGGTGATAATCGTGGTGGGCCTAGATGGACTTGAACCATCGACCTCACGCTTATCAGGCGTGCGCTCTAACCGAAACTGAGCTATAGGCCCTAAATCGGCTCTACAGTGCAAAGAACGCAAAGGTCCTTGCAATTAAATAGCGAGCGGGCGCGTTGCTCATTAAAGGAGGTGATCCAGCCGCAGGTTCCCCTACGGCTACCTTGTTACGACTTCACCCCAATCATCAGCCCTACCGTAGGCGGCTGCCCCCCGAAGGTTGGCTCACCGACGTCGGGTAGAACCGACTTTCGTGGTGTGACGGGCGGTGTGTACAAGGCCCGGGAACGTATTCACCCTGGCATGCTGATCCAGGATTACTAGCGATTCCAACTTCATGCAGTCGAGTTGCAGACTGCAATCCGGACTGGGAGGGGCTTTTTGAGATTGGCTTGGCCTCGCGGCGTAGCTGCTCTTTGTACCCCCCATTGTAGTACGTGTGTAGCCCTGGGCGTAAGGGCCATGATGACTTGACGTCGTCCCCACCTTCCTCCCGGTTGACCCGGGCAGTCTCGCCAGAGTGCCCAACATTACTTGATGGCAACTGACAACAAGGGTTGCGCTCGTTGCGGGACTTAACCCAACACCTCACGGCACGAGCTGACGACAGCCATGCAGCACCTGTCACTTGGCTCCCCGAAGGGCACTCCCCTATCTCTAGGGGATTCCAAGGATGTCAAACCCAGGTAAGGTTCTTCGCGTTGCATCGAATTAAACCACATACTCCACCGCTTGTGCGGGCCCCCGTCAATTCCTTTGAGTTTCAGCCTTGCGACCGTACTCCCCAGGCGGGATGCTTAATGCGTTAACTTCGGCACCGAAGGTGAATCCCCCCGACACCTAGCATCCATCGTTTACAGCGTGGACTACCAGGGTATCTAATCCTGTTTGCTCCCCACGCTTTCGTACCTCAGCGTCAGTACCTGTCCAGATGGCCGCCTTCGCCACCGGTGTTCCTCCTGATATCTACGGATTTCACTCCTACACCAGGAATTCCGCCATCCTCTCCAGGACTCAAGCCTATCAGTATCAAGTGCAGTTCCTCGGTTGAGCCGAGGGCTTTCACACCTGACTTAACAGGCAACCTACGTACGCTTTACGCCCAGTGATTCCGATTAACGCTTGCACCATCCGTATTACCGCGGCTGCTGGCACGGATTTAGCCGGTGCTTCCTCTGAAGGTACCGTCAAACATACACGCTATTAACATATACGCACTTCTTCCCTTCTGACAGAGGTTTACAACCCGAGAGCCTTCTTCCCTCACGAGGCGTCGCTGCGTCAGGGTTTCCCCCATTGCGCAATATTCCCCACTGCTGCCTCCCGTAGGAGTCTGGGCCGTGTTTCAGTCCCAGTGTGGCTGGTCATCCTCTCAAACCAGCTACTCATCGTCGCCTTGGTAGGCCGTTACCCTACCAACAAGCTAATGAGACGCGGGCCCATCCAGACGCGGATGCATAGTTTAGAGGCACCCTTTCAATCATACATAATATGATTCGTATCCGGTATTAGCAGCCGTTTCCAACTGTTATCCCGATCATCTGGGCAGGTCGCCCACGCGTTACTCACCCGTACGCCGCTGTACTAGGTCCCCGAAGGAACTTTTCTCGCACGACTTGCATGTGTTAAGCACGCCTCCAGCGTTCAATCTGAGCCAGGATCAAACTCTCCAATTAAGAAAGAGTTTTGCTAAAACTCGTAAGTCCATTAAGAACCCACGATGATGTAATTTCGCGCCCTGCTCGCTATTTAATTGTCAAAGACCTTTCCAACCCGAAGGCCGGAAGATTGAAACTTTAAAGTAGGAAAATTAAAGCCCCATGTCAATCTCTTTTTCAAATCCGCCGCCCGTCAGAGGCTCTCGCCTTGCCCGTGCAGCGGAGGGTGTATCTATGTGTTTCCGCGGTCCGCGTCAACCCTTTTTTTCAACTTTTTTTCGGCTCACTCAAGAACCGCGACCGAGTCGAATCCGGCCGGAATCCCGACCAGGGTGTCGGCTTTCGCCTCCACACATTCACCCAAGTATTTGATTTTCAGAGATCATTTCGCCTCGCGGTCGCTTTCGCTTCCCGTGCGGCGGAGGGAGTATCTAGGTGCTTTCCTCGGCCGCGTCAACAACTTTCTGAAACTTTTTTCAGATTGCCCGGATGAAGTGTTACGTTCATCCTCGGCCCGTCGCCTGCGCTCCGCCTCGACACCTTGAGAACTCCGCTTTCAGTGATCATCCGCTCACGGCTTCCCGTGCAGCGGAGAGCGGGTTCTAGGAAAATCCTGCCCCTGCGTCAAGGCTTTTTTGTATCCACCATGAAGAAAACTTGTAACACGCTGTAACATAAACTTAATTTTTATGTCGCTGTGAATGCCTTCGCATTCTCACTGCACACGAAAAGACCGCACATGCCACGAGGGCTCCCGAGATATGTGCAGTGTGGTTATCCGAAGACATAACTTGGTCTGATTGCCCTGCATGATGATTACGTCTTGTGAGGGAATGGGATTTTTCCAACATGTCCGCATGACAACCGCCGATTAAGGATCGAAATAAAAAGAAAATGCTGCGGACGGACCGTCCCAAAGAAAAGGCTGGCAAACGTATAACCGTTGTCAGCCTGAAATCCTCATTCCCTATTCCTTGTTTTTCACAACCGCCGACCACCCAGCTGGTTGTCCCAACAGCCAATATGAAACAACTTAAAACGGTGTAAGGCTTTCACACCCATTGGAAGTAACGACCAGCGTCTGCTCAAACTGGGCGGAAAGCGAACTGTCTTTGGTGACGGCGGTCCATTTGTCGTTCAAAACCTTGACCCGCCAATCCCCCAGATTAATCATGGGTTCGATGGTGAAAACCATGCCCGGTACAATGGGCACGCTATGGCCCGGCCGGTCGAAGTGGGCGACGTCGGGCGGCTCGTGAAACGAATAGCCCACGCCGTGCCCCATGAAGTCGCGCACCACGGAGCAGCCCTGCCCTTCCGCATATTTCTGGATGGCCTTGCCGATGTCGTTGATGACGTTGCCGGGCCGCACCTGCTCCATGCCGATGCGCAGACTCTCACGCGCCACAGCCACGATCTTCTGGGCATCCTGTCCCGGCGTACCCACAAAAAATGTTTGGTTGCAGTCGGCGTAGTAGCCGTCGAGAATGGAGGTAATGTCCACATTGACGATGTCGCCGTCCCGCATGATCCGATCACTGGGAATGCCGTGGCAGACGACTTCATTGAGCGAGACACAGACACTCTTGGGGTAACCACGATAGCCCAGTGGCGCGGGACGCGCTCCGTGGCGGACAGTAAACTCGTGAACGACTGCATTGATTTCGTCGGTGGTGACACCCGGACGGATAAGCGGACGTACTTCTTCGAAAGTACGCATGACCAGTTCCCCGGCCTTGCGGATGCCCTGAACAGCTTCCGGGGTTTTCACCCGTATGCCGTGCTGCCTGTAAATATCCAGGGCGGCATCATGCACATCCGCCTTGCCCAGGCAACATTTCTTGTATTTCTTCCCGCTACCGCACGGACACGGATCGTTGCGTCCTACTTTCAAGCTTACCATAGATTCTTCTTTAAAAATGTTTCAGCAGCATCGTTTCACGCGGTGTGCCTGTTCCTGAACAAAAGCCGGAGAAAATGAAGAAATCCGTTCAACCTTCTTCCACGGCCGTCTGCCCCGTGCAGATTGGCTGAAGGCAACCTGCTGAAAATGCGGAACCCACCCGTTGCGGGTGGGTTCCCTGTCCGGCGTCATGTAACCATGACACCCCATCCCTGCCCTCAACACAAGAGGGCCTCTTCGGTTCCCGACAGGAGATGTAACACTGCCGTCATGGACCGTCAACGAGCGCAGGGAATCAATTTAGGCTATTTCTCCGCATTTTTCTGAATTTTCGCCCAGGTGTCCCGAAGCGTGGCCGTTCTGTTGAATATCGGTATGCCGGGTCTGCTGTCCTTGGAATCGACACAAAAATACCCGATACGTTCAAACTGCACCTGCATTCCCGGAGCAGCCTCGGACAGACTAGGCTCCACCTTGGCGGTGATGCGCGTGAGCGACTCGGGATTGAGGTTGTCGAAAAAGTCGCCGCCCTCCTCCACCACTTCGGGTTTTTCCGTGACGAACAAATGATCATACAGACGAACTTCCGCATCCAGGGCATGCCGGGCGCTGACCCAATGCAGGGTTCCCTTGACCTTGCGTCCATCCTTGGACCAACCGCCCCGGGTTTCCTGGTCGTAGGTGCAGTGGATCTCCGCGATCTCGCCATTTTCGTCCTTCACCACTCCGGTGCAGGTCACATAATAAGCGTATCGCAGACGCACTTCCCGGCCGACCCCAAGACGGAAAAACTTTTTGGGCGGATTTTCCATAAAATCCTCGCGCTCGATGTATAGTTCCCGCGAAAATGGAACCGACCGCACGCCCATGGAATCGTCCTCGGGCGAATAAGGGAAGGAAAAGTCCTCGGATTGGCCTTCAGGATAGTTGGTGATGACCACCTTGACCGGATTAATCACCCCCATGACACGGGGAGCAGACACATTCAGACATTCACGTACGCAGGCTTCCAACTGGCCGAACTCCACCAGATTGTCACTACGGGCCACGCCGATGCGGTCACAGAACATGCGGATGGCCTCGGACGGATAGCCCCGCCTGCGGATGCCGGAAAGCGTGGGCATACGGGGGTCGTCCCAGCCCGTGACCTTGCCCTCCTGTACCAGCCGCAACAGCTTGCGCTTGCTGACGATGGTATGGCTTAGGTTCAGCCGGGCCATTTCATACTGATGAGGCCGCGGCTCGAAACCCAGAGTATCCAGAACCCAGTCGTAAAGTTCGCGGTTGTTCTCGAATTCCAATGTGCAAATGGAATGGGTAACACCTTCTATTGCGTCGGACAGGCAGTGGGCAAAGTCGTACATGGGATAGATGCACCAATCATCGCCAGTGCGGTGATGACGCACCTTCTTGATACGGTAGATGGCCGGGTCGCGCATGATGACGTTGGGTGAGGCCATGTTGATCTTGGCCCGGAGGATGTGCGCCCCTTCCTCGAACTCGCCGTTTTTCATGCCTTCAAACAGAGCGAGGTTTTCTTCCACGCCTCGTTCGCGGTAAGGGCTGTTTTCCCCCGGCGCGGTCAGCGTTCCCCGGTATTCACGGATTTCCTCGGCACTGAGCGAGTCCACATATGCCTTGCCCATTTTGATGAGCCGAATGGCGTATTCGTACAATTTGTCGAAGTAGTCCGAAGCGAAAAACATGTTCTCGCCCCAGTCAAAGCCAAGCCATTGCACATCCCGCCGGATGGAATCGACGTACTCGGTCTCTTCCTTGGCCGGGTTGGTATCATCGAAACGCAGATGGCAGCGTCCCTTGTAGTCCCTGGCCAACCCGAAGTTCAAGCAGATGGATTTGGCGTGCCCGATATGAAGATAGCCGTTGGGTTCGGGAGGAAACCGCGTGACCACGGCATCATGCTTGCCTGCCGCCAGATCCTTGTCGATGATTTCCCGAATGAAATTGGACGGCGCCTTGTCTTCTGCCGGAGTATCATGGCCCTGTTTGGTCATGGCGTATTTTCCTGTAGGTATCTTGGTGTTCCGAAAAATCCTGTGCGTGCAGTGCACGAAGCCAGGATATTGTCTGCCGGTATCTAATATAATCAATGTTTTCTGAACAGTCCCAGCCAGCCCGTGCTTTTGCCGCAGATTTTGCCCGAGGCCCTGAACAGCACGGCCAGCAAAAAATTTGCAAGCCGGGGCCAAAATGCTTTTTTCTTGAGTATCAAGGCCCGACTGAACCGAATCCGCCAGGGGGAACGTCGAAAATCCACGTCCTCCATGGAAAGAATATGACGCGAGCGTTCCTGGATTTGCCGCTGCCCCGGACCGAAAACCGTGGTCACGGATTGCGGACAGTAGGGTTTGACGTGATCGAAATCCAGATAAAAATGGGCGCCGGGCAAAGGCGACAGCATGACGGCATACCCTCCGGGCTTGAGGCAGTCCAGATAGCAGTCCATGAACTTCAGCAGTCCGTCATGCTGAAAATGCTCGATAATGTGGGAAAAAACAATGCAGTCATAGTGTTCCCGCCATTGAACCGGGTCAAACCGCTCCGGCGCGTACACTTCATATCCCCGGCTCCGTGTGGACTCGGCCACTTTGGGATTATGCTCTATCCCGGTAAGCTGTCCGAAACCGAGCTTGCGCAGTATGTCCATTTTTTTGCCGTACCCGCATCCGACATCCAAAACTCTTCCCTGCCGGGGAATCGCTCCAAGCAAACGGACCAAGCGTGCGGTCTCATCCCGGGAAAGCGCTTTGGTCCAACGCTCCATGGTTGTTTTTCCGGCCATTTTATTCGCCGCCCCCTGCTTGTATCCCCAATGTCCGGGCCAAAATGTGGGCCGTATTGGCCGCGCCGTCAAGGTCCACGCCCCCCCCCGCGTTCAATGCACCACCTTGGGATTGTGACACATCTTCCATGACCTGCAGGAAGGATTCAGTCGTTGCGGTGGCGGCATCCACAGCGCGTAAAAATGAGAGCTTTCCAGAAAGAAGTTCCATATGCCGTTCCTGTTCCTTGTCCCGCATACCTCGCAGCAACACCAGGGTGGGAAGATTTCGGGCCATGACATCGGTCAGGCTGTTGTACCCTCCGTAGATGACAGCCATGCGCGCCCGACACATGTCCCGATGAAATTCCCGCCCGAACGGACGCAGCTCGCACACCGGTTCACCGTCTTGGCTCTCCATGCATTCGCGAAAAGACGGGTGCATGGCCGCGCCGTCCTGTTCCATATATATGCGCCACTGCCCAGCTCCTGAAGTCCGGGACGCGGCCCGGACAATATATTCCAGTATACGCGGCGAATTGGCGTCGTTCCAGGACAAGGCAGCCACCCCGGCAAGAGCATCTTTTTTCTCAGCTTCGCCCGATCCCGCGCCGGGCTGGGAGCAGGCAAAGGCTTCCAGTTCCTTGGTCCGGCAGACGTATCCCGCCTCTTGTGGTGCCACACCGTAGTGGGCCTGCAAACTGTCCATTTCCTCACGCCCGAGAACGGAGCTGTCACCATACCAGAAAAGCCCTGTGTAATGCGCCTTAAAAATGTCTGCGGAAAACGGAGAAAAGACCTTATCCACCCTGCCCACTATGGCCCGTATGCCGAGAAACCATTGGGTGTTCGGGCTGCAGGCCCGAAGGGCCGGAAGCAATTCCCTGTGCTTGCCCTGGGGCGAATGGTCGGCCAATACGATGCGCGGTTGCAGCTCACGCACAAGATCGGCCAACATACGTTCACGGATGCTCCCCAATTCCTTGTCTTCAAAACCGGACGGTCCAGGAACGCCGCAGGAAATTCCATCCACCACCCTCGTGGCATAGGAGGGCAGTTTGCAGCTGTCCAGCGGTGCCGGGCCTATCAGCTCGGCGACCCTGGAACTTCCCGTCACCAGAATGACCCGCAGCTGCGGATACAGCCGACGCAAAGCCATGCCGATGGCCGCACTCCGGCTGACATGGCCGGTTCCGCGCCCGTCGTGGGCATACAAAAGAACATCCAACGAAGTGAAGCGCATCGGGATTTTCCTCGGTTCGACAAAGGGACGATCAGGGGGCCTTTCAGCTCAACATTGCAAAAACCTGCAGGGCAGGCTATTCACGGCCCCGGAATAAGAAGCAGGGAGGGCAGGACTAAATCATATTTCCCACCGGACCTCAACATGCTTGCCATGTGGCAAAACCGGCCATTGCAACACGTTGCCAATACGAGTACACAAGCCAGTGCAACGAGAATATCCTTCAACTTCTGGATTCAGTGCGGGGAAATCCGGCGATTCAAATGCATAGTGACGCACCTATTTTCAATATCCTGATGTACTCTCACGACACATACGGTCTGGGGCACATCCGGCGGACCATGGCAATAGCTTCCCAGATAAAGAATCCGCAGGTGAACATCCTTATCCTGACGGGTTCTCCCATTGTGGGACGCTTCGATTTTCCCGAACAGATCGATTTCGTCCGCATCCCAGGAATGATCAAAAAAAGCAACGACCTCTATGTTCCGCACAGCATAAAAATAAATCCAAAACACGCTCTGGAAATCCGACAGAACATCATCAAGGCCACAGCCAAGGCCTTCCAGCCCAATCTTTTCATCGTGGACAAGGTTCCGCTTGGACTCAAACGGGAAATCATGCCCACGCTCAAAATGCTGAAACGTTCCCAGTCGTCCTGCCGGACCGTGCTCGGTCTGCGAGACGTCATGGACGACGCCGATAGTACCATACGGGACTGGCGCAAAAAACGCATCTATGATGCCCTGGAAAAATACTATTCGGAAATATGGGTTTACGGCGAGCAGCAATTATATGACCCCATCCGGGAATACAACATCCCGGAATCCGTCAGCAAAAAAATGTTCTTCACCGGGTACATCCCCAGAATATCCCCCAATGGCCGGGAAACCCGTAGGGAAGAACGCGTGGACTGCAACCAAAAGCTGGTTCTGGTGACCACGGGAGGAGGCGGGGACGGATACCCCCTGCTGGATAACTACCTGCGCATGCTGGAGACGAATCCGCCCAACAACGGAATGCGGACCATCATCGTTTCCGGTCCGTTCATGCCCAAGGAAGAGCGGCTGGCCATTGCCAAACGCTGCAAAAAACTACCGGTGAAATACTACCATTTCAACCGCCGCATGGAACGCCTCATTGCCGCTGCCGACCTAGTGGTCAGCATGGGCGGATACAACACCGTCTGCGAAATTCTCAGCCACCGCAAGGTGGGACTCATTGTCCCGCGGGAAACACCGCGCCTGGAACAACGCATCCGCGCCGAGTTCATGAAATGCCATGGACTGATCGACTTCATTCCCTGGTCTGAACTGACTCCCGACGCCCTGCGCGAGAAAATCGACCACCTGCTGACCAATCTGGCTCCCTGCCAGACAGCGGTTGAAAAATTCAAACTCAACGGGCTGGACAACATCCGTCAGCGGATCCACAGCTTCCAGTCCGAACTCCTTTAGATATCATGAACAACAATACTCCCCAGAAAAATGTTCTCGGCATGGTCCTCAAAGGCTACCCAAGAATATCAGAAACTTTCATATCCAATGAGATCAGGCTGTTGGAAAGCCGCGGATTCACCATCCACCTTATCTCCATGCGCAAACCGCGCGAAGCCTTCTGCCACAGTTCTGTCAAGGAAATCCAGGCCAAGGTGAACTACCTGCCCAGCACATTCCAGGGCAACTGGCTACGCCTGCTGAAGGCCGCTTTCAAAACGGCCCGGCTGCATCCCAAAGGCTTCCGCAACACGCTCAAACTCACGCTCCGGCGCTTTCTTCGCTCACGCAAGTCGGCCACATTCAAACATTTTCTCCAGGCCTGCTACATCGTGGCGGAAATCCTGCCCGATTCCGGAATCTGCCATTTGCACGCCCATTTTGCCCATTCGCCCACATCCGTGACCATGTTCGCCAGCCGTATCAGCGGCCTGCCGTTCAGCTTCACCGGCCACGCCAAGGACATCTGGACGCAGAACCCTGTCCAGTTGGCGGAAAAGCTGGGACAAGCCCGCTTCGCCGTGACCTGCACAAAAAACAATGCCAGATACCTTGCGTCATTGAACACGGAATGTACTCCGCATTGCGTCTACCACGGCATCGACCTTTCCCTGTTTGCGCCCAATGGCCGTGCGCCCCAGGCGGAACCGCCCTACCGCATCCTGACCGTGGCACGGCTGACGGGAAAAAAGGGCCTACCCACCATATTCAGGGCACTCAAGCTACTGCGCGAACAGGGCTTACAGTTTTCCTACTGCCTCATTGGCGACGGAGATATGCGGGACGAACTTCTGAATCTGCTCAGGGAGCTGGGCATAGACGACCTTACCCAATGGTTGGGGACCCAACCTCATGAGGAAGTCGTCCGCCAGTTCGCAATGGCCGATGTCTTCGTCCTTGGCTGTCAGGTGATGGCCAACGGCGATCGCGACGGCATTCCCAATGTGATGGTCGAAAGCATGGCCATGCATGTTCCAGTGGTATCCACCACCGTGTCGGGCATTCCCGAACTGGTGGACAACGGGCAGTCCGGCATTCTGGTCGAACCGAACGATCCGCAGGCCATGGCCGACGCACTCAAACGCTCGCTCACGGACCAGAAATACCGCTGTTCGGCCATCCCCAAGGCATTTGACAAGGTCCACGCCGAATTCGACAACAAGGCCCTGATCATGGACCTGGCGGACGTGTACGAAAAGCACGGACTGGGTCCCAAGGCCGATTGACCAGGCCCGTTGTCCTGTGACCGCGTTGTAATTCCGCAGGCTGGAAAGCGTGCTCTTCTGCCTGCCCATGATTATCAGCGCCGCATGGCAGCCAATCGTTTGTCCATGTTAGTGCGGGGCATATGTTTGGCTTGGGGGGTCATGAAGCCGACGGCCATGATACGACAATCGGAACTCCCATGCGCATTGCCTATTACATGCCGTTCAAACCTCTGGGGCACAGTCACCCATCCGGCGATCTGGTCATGGGAACCGGATTGTACACGCACCTGAAAACACAAGGGCACGACATCCGGCTGGCCAGCCGTTTCTGTTCCC
Source organism: Desulfovibrionaceae bacterium (assembly GCA_963665185.2). Classification (GTDB taxonomy): domain Bacteria; phylum Desulfobacterota; class Desulfovibrionia; order Desulfovibrionales; family Desulfovibrionaceae. The sequence goes on from CAXXPO010000019.1 coordinate 190,241, forward strand.
GGCTGCTCTATCTGCGGCCCTGGGAATGGCCCCACGCCGCATTGTCCATGACTCTGGCCAAAATCTGGGCCCGGGATTTCCGTCCCGATGTCTGGCTGACCTATCACGCCTACTACAAAGGACCAGACCTGCTTGGTCCCTTCTGCGCCAAGGCCTTGAATATTCCTTATGTTATTTTCCAGGGAGCCTATGCCACCAAGCACCGCAAACGCCCCCTGCACCGGGCTGGTTTTTTTTTGAACCGGCACGCCCTGCTGGCGGCCGACATGGTCGTCTGCAACAAGAAGCGCGATTATCTCAACTGCCGCCGGATCATTCCCAAAGACAGACTCCGCTTTCTGCGTCCCGGCCTGAACCCGGATGAATTCGTTTTTTCCCAGCAGGCTCGAGAGCTTTTGCGTTCACGCCTTGCACCAGACAACACGCCCCTGATCATCTGCACAGCCATGTTGCGCAACGATGTAAAATCGCAAGGTGTGGCCTGGATGCTCAATGCCCTGAGCCAGCTTGCGGGAACCGGACAGAAGTTCCGCCTGATTATCGCCGGAGACGGAATCAAAAGGCAGGAGCTTGAACGTCTGGGACACAAACTGCTTGGGGAACGGTGCTCTTTTCTGGGAAAAATCCCGCGCCGGGAACTTTTCCGATATTACAGCGCGGCAGACCTCTTCGTCTTTCCGGGCATCCGCGAATCCTTCGGCATGGCCTATCTGGAAGCCCAGTCCTGCAGCCTGCCGGTTGTCGCCTTCCATGGATGGGGCGTTCCCGAGGCCGTGCAGGACAAAGTCACCGGCCTGCTCTGTTCCCCGTTCGATCAAACCGAGTTCAACAGGCATGTTCAAACGCTTCTGAACACGCCCGACCTCCGCCGCATCATGGGACAGCAGGCTGCCGAGCGGGTACGCGCACATCACGACCACCACCGCAACATGGATGCCTTCACCACAGCCCTGCTGCGCCTACACACCCGATATTCCCTGCAAAGGATCTGACCACATGGCCCACGCGCATCACACTGCCCGCATTCTGCTCATCCGTCACGCCCTCACGCCCTGGAACATTGCCCGCCGCATCCAGGGCCGCCGTGATATTCCCCTGTGCGCCGAGGGCGTACGCATGGCGCAAGACTGGGCGACATCCCCTTTGCTGCAAAATATTGACTCCATTTACGCCAGTCCCCTCAGCCGCGCCATGGATACGGGCCGCATCATAGGAAGAGCGCACGGCCTCTGCCCCCGAACGGCACCGGGGTTGGAGGAACAGAACTGGGGAGACTGGGACGGCATCACATTGGAAGCCTTGCGCACGGAACACGCAAAAGAGCTTGGCGCACAGGCCGCACTTGGTTGGGGCTTCTGCCCGCCCAATGGAGAGAGCCGCACCAGGACACGGGACCGGGCCTTGGCCTGTCTGCGCCGCATGGCTTGTGAAAACGACTCCCGTACCGTTCTTGCTGTCGCTCACAACGGCGTGCTGCGCTGCATTCTCTACCATTTTCTGGGCATGCCTTTTACGGAAGACCAGGCCGTACATATCCCCAAACACTACGCCGTGCACACCCTTGCGGTCCGAAACGGCGACATCCGGCTGGAACGCCACGGAGACGTGCTGTGAAAATCGTTCAGTACAGCCAGCATGTCCTGGGCATGGGACACTTTTTCCGCAGCTTGGAAATCGCGACCGGGCTGGCCCGAAACCCTGACAACAAAATCGTCCTGGCCTCGGGCGGCGCGCCCGTGGATGTCCGCCTGCCGGAAAATGTACACGTGATGGACATGCCCGCCCTGGTCATGGACAACTCGTTTCTAGGTTTTTTCAACCCTCAAGGCCGCGACGTGCAGGCCGTGCAGCAAGAACGCATTGCCAAGCTTTTCGATCTTTTTGAGCGGGAACGCCCCGACGTCCTGCTGGTGGAACTTTTTCCCTTTGGCCGCAAGAAATTCCGCTTCGAACTCCTGCCTTTGCTCAAGGCCTTGAAGGAAAACCGCTTCGGTCCCGTCACGGTGCTGTGCAGCCTGCGCGACATCCTGGTGGAACGGGACGATCAGGCAAAGTACGAGCGACGCGTACTGAAGACCCTCAATGAATTTTTCCACGGAGTCATCATCCACTCCGACCCAAAACTTGTTCCCCTTGAGGCCAGTTTCCCGGCCGTGGACCGCATACGGATCCCCGTCCGGTACAGCGGTTACGTGGCGGCCCGTGCTCCTCAAAACGCAAGAGAAAGACTTCGAACCGAACTCGGCCTCGACCGCACCCAGCCGCTGATTCTCGCAAGCGCTGGTGCGGGCGCAGTGGGCGGTCCGCTCATGCTGGCCGCGGCACAGGCTTTCGCCCTGCTTGCGGATGAACTGCCCAATGCCCGTATGATCATGTTCACAGGGCCTGGGCTGGATGACAATATTGTCAACACTCTGCGCCAAAGCAGCCACTCGAGGCTGGATGTACAGCGTTTCACGCCGCGCTTTCTGGAATACATGGAAGCCAGCGACCTTTCCGTAAGCATGGCCGGATACAACACGACAATGAACATCCTTGCGACCCGCACCCCGGCCCTGGTATGGCCCTTTGCCGCCAACAGGGAACAGGCCATGCGTGCCCGCCTCATGGAACAACGGGGTCTGCTTTCCATTCTGAATCAACCCGATCTCGCGCCGACTGTTCTGGCCTCACGCATGCTGCAGGCCTTCAAAACAAAAAATACCATGACCGGACCATGCCCCGACATTAACGGGGCATCCGCGACCAGCAGCCTTATTGAAGAATTTTTCCCCCAAAATTAGTCACTTTTTCTCTCCCAAAGCGCCCACAAAGTTGTCTGCATGTCACCATCTGCCAGCGATGTTGTCACAGCCCAAAAGTATGATCACGTTAACAGTTTGAAATAACATGCTTTGCATTCTGGAACAGTACCTGCTTTACCTTAGGGTTTGGCCTGCGTCTTTCCGGGCAATCCGTTGTCGGGCTTTGCATTCTTAGCGGATTGGTTTACCAAGTGTTGGGGAGGAGTGAACAACCGTTCGTCTACAATCATGCAAAATCGCCAGCACACAAAAAATCTTATGCGGCCTGCGGTTGAAAAAAAATCAAAAGGCCGTCTTGTCCTGCCTTTTGCAAAATCCGTAACCATCAGCCTGAAAAGCCTCCAGGTACGCTTTTTCCGTTCCCTGCTCACGGTCATGACCCTGGTACTGGCCGTCGCCTTTCTGGGATTCACCCTGAGCGGCGGTTCCATTGCCCAGGGAGTGCTGGATTCGGGTATCGAAGCTTTGCGCCTGGCCGTCATCAAAGCCGGTTTCGACATAAACCCGATCACGGGCGTCATCGGAAGCACTGCCAAGGACCGCTGGATCATCCTGCTTTCCCTGCTGGTCTGCACCGTAGGCATCGTCAATGCCCAGCTCATGGCCGTGACGGAACGATTCAGGGAAATCGGCACCATGAAATGCCTTGGGGCTCTGGACAGTTTCGTTCTGCGCCTTTTTCTCCTGGAAGCTGGGTTCCAGGGACTTGCCGGGTCGCTGGCCGGAAGCCTGCTGGGAGGCCTTGTGGCCCTTGTCATGGGACTCATCCGTTTCGGCACCGCCGCGATAGGGCACCTCCCCGTGGCAGATTTCTGCATTTCCCTGCTCACGGCAACCGGAGTTGGGCTTGGACTGTCCCTGGCCGGAGTATTGTATCCGGCCATTTTGGCCGCACGAATGCAGCCTGTGGACGCCATGCGTTCCGAAGGCTGAACAAACCGATCACACGAGCCACACATGAGCGATTCGCACACCATTGTCCGGACCAGCCAGGTCCGCAAGACATTCACCATGGGCGGCCAGAAGTTGGAAGCCCTCAAGGGTATCGACCTGGAAATCAAGGCCGGAGAGTATATTTCCATCATGGGACCGTCAGGGTCGGGAAAATCCACCCTGTTCAACATGATCGGCGGGCTGGACAAACCCACGACCGGCAAGGTCTTTATCGACGAAGTTGATATCGCTCAGCTCGACGCCTACGAACTGGCCTGGCTGCGCAACCGCAAAATCGGATACATCTTCCAGACCTTCAATCTCATCCAGGTCATGACGGCTCTGGAAAACGTCATGCTTCCCATGACCTTCGGCGGAATGGACGACGACAATGCAATGGAACGCGGCGTGGAGCTTTTGCGTCTGGTCGGCTTGGACAAACGGTTCAACCACAAGCCCCAGGAACTCTCCGGGGGCCAACAGCAGCGCGTGGCCATTGCCCGGTCCCTGGCCAATGCCCCATCCATAATTCTCGCCGACGAACCCACCGGCAACCTCGACCTTTCCACGGGCGCGGAAATCATCGAACTTCTGCGCGAACTCAGCCACGAACAGGGAGTGACCATCATAACGGCCACACATGACTACAAAATGCTCAACGTTTCGGACCGGGTCATCTGGATCGTGGACGGGCGCGTCGATAAAATTGAAAACCGCGACCAACTCGACATACATGTCGGGGAAATCGCCTCCAAAGAGTAACGTGTGAAGAAGCGTAACCTATCTTCATACATCGTACGCAGCCTTCTCCTGGTCTGTGCCGCGTGGCTGATCTGGCCGTCTTTCGCCATGGCCGCGGGAACGGACTTCAGCTCCCTGGAAACCACGGTTGCAACCCTATCCTCCTGGCAGGATCGCAGTCTTGGAACCCAAGGCAACGCCGCCGCCGTCCAATTTATCGAAGAGCACTTCGAAGAGTTGAACCCGGACGACTCCGGTACGCAAACCTTTCTTACTCCGGTGCGCATGCAATATGCCAGCAGTCTGGTGGACCAGCAGGCCAACAAGACCATTGAGATCACGGGGCTGCAAATCAATGCAATTTCCCCGCAAACCATTCCCCAGCAAGGCATAGTTGCTCCCCTGGTCTACGGAGGCGACGGCTCCCTGTCCGCTTTGGACGGCAGGCCGATCAAGGATTGCGTGGTCCTGATGGAGCTGGACTCTGCCAAGAACTGGACCAATGCGGCCATGCTCGATGCCAAGGCCGTCATCTTTCTGGACCCCGGCTTGCGACGCAAGGGCGTTTTTCAGGAAAAAAAGGAACTTACGCCCTTTGGACTGCCCACACTTTTCATGTCTCGGCAGGAGGCGGAAAAAAACTGGCCTGGCTTTGACAACATCGCTCCCACCTTCGAGGCCCGCAAAAAGCCCATTACCTGGGTTCATCTGTTCAGCGACATCCGCTGGGAACGCCAACGCGGCAAGAACGTGTACGCTTTTTTCGAAGGAACGGACCCGGTCCTCAAGGACCAGCTGATCATTGTCCAGGCAGCCTATGATGCGGGATTTTACGCCTATGGACACTCGCCCGGCGCGGACCAGGCCCTTTCCGTGGCCACCCTGCTGGAAGTGGCCAAAACCGTGGCCAAGGACCGGCCCAAACGTTCGGTTCTCTTCGTCGCCACCGGAGGCAGCGGCCATGCCCAGGCCGGCATGCGCGAATTCATAACCGCCATCCGCTCCAAATTCACTCGGCTCAAGGACATTGAACGGAACGAAAAAAAACGGGCCGCAATTGCCCAGACAGTGCTCAACAGCCTGAATGAAGGCATTGACCCGGCCACTCTGCCCGCTCCAGAATCTCGGGACGTACGCACCGCCCTGCACGAGCAGATCAAAAACCGAATCGACGTGCTTTCCAACACGCTCATGCGTCTGCGCCTCATGGACACACCGGGCAACGCCATGGAAATCCAAAGGCTGGACACCCAACGTCTGGCCCTGCGGCGTCTGGTATGGAACGAAACACTTGTTGACCTGAACCACGAAGAACTGGCGCTTCTGAATGAATTTCTCGCCCCCGCCAGGCTGTACCAGAAAGAGATCATGGATGACGCCAAAGCACAGGCCAGGACGGTCAAGACCTCCAAAAAAATCCGGGCCATTGCCGCACGCCAGGAGGTGGCCGCTGTCGTTTCCCTGCACATATCCAGCCACGGGGACGGCCTGGGAGCCTTCAACTACGGATTCATGTACGACATCCGGCCAGACCGGAACCGAGCCCCCTGTTATTCCATCGTGGAGCGCGTCCTGCGCCGCGAAGTACAGGGCCTCCCCGACGATCTGCGCACCCTGTACCGGGATACGCTGCGGCCCAGCCGCATCCGTTCCTGGGAAAGCTACTTCACGGACGCCCCTTTTATGGGCGGAGAAGTCGCGGCTTTGGGCGGATATCTGGGCATGACCCTGGCGACTACCGGGGATGGGCGCGACCTGTGGGACACCCCCTACGACACCCCGGACCGGGTGGACTACACCTCGGCCCGCAAACAAAGTCGGCTGGCCATGAGCCTCATCCGCGCCCTGGCCGACGAACCGGAAGCCTTGTATGAGGAGGTGCCCAGTCTGGGCATTGCCGACCTGGACGGAGAATCCCTGTTCATAAGGCATGGGGAGCTTTTCCCCGAGCAGCCTGCCCCCGGAACCATCATCCAGGCCTACCAGGGACCAGCCGTTTACTTTGCCATGGCCGACAGCGCAGGCCGATTCACGTTCAGCGGCATCAGCGACAAAAAGAACACCTATCATAAGGTGGTCCTCGAAGGGTATCGCTTCGACCCGCAAACCGGGGACGTGCTCTGGGCCATAGATAAAAAGCAAACCGGCAAGGACAACTACCGGGTCAAGATGAACCGCCGTTCCATGGAAACAAACCTGGTCATGTTCGCGGCCCGGCAGATAACGTTTTTCGACCTGCTGGAACCGCGCACCTTCAACTACATGACCAATATCGATATTTATGACGGACGACGCGACACCGTGCCCATGCGCTACTGGTTCAGCCGTATAGACACCCGTGAGTCCACCATGGCCGCGCTTTTCCTTGAACCGGGCACACCGGTTAAATTCACGCTTTCCGACACGCTCCTCACCCGCAAACTCATCCTTACCAACGGAACCCCGGAAACGCCCAACGGCAAAGGCTACCTGCCCGAGCGCAAACAGGATTTGCTGGCCACGGAATACTTGGTCGCCAGGGACATGTGGCAGCTTCTGGCCCCCCGCATCCGTAATCTTGAAAGCCACGGCGTGGTCAACGACCACATAAGCCGGTTGCAACGCAGGGGAACGGAAGATCTCAAAGCCGCAGAAACAGCCCTGAAAGACTACCGCTACGGCGACTTCATGGAACGCTCCCGTGCCTCCTGGGCCTTGGCCGGACGGGTTTACAGCGACGTGGAAAATACGCAGAAGGACGTCCTGGTAGGCGTACTCTTCTACATAGCCCTGTTCGTTCCCTTTGCCTACTGCCTGGAACGCGTGCTTTTCGCCTTCGCAGACATCCACAAACGCATCATCGGCTTCCTGGGAATACTGTGCGCGGTCATCGGCGTGATCTACTTTGTCCACCCTGCGTTCCAGCTGACCTATTCCCCCCTTGTGGTCATTCTGGCCTTTTTCATCGTGGGTCTTTCGGCCATGGTCTCGCTGATCATATTCCTCCGCTTTGAAAAGGAAATGCAGGCTCTGCAACGCCGATCCCAACATACTGAAAATACGGACATATCCCGATGGAAAGCCTTTACCGCCGCATTCGTCATCGGGGTGAACAACCTGCGACGCCGGCCCATCCGCACCGTGCTGACCTGCGTGACCCTGGTCATCCTGACCTTTACCATCATGAGCTTCACCGCGGTCAAAAGCATACGCCAGAGCACGGACGTATTATTCAGCAACAGCGCGCCCTACAAGGGAATCCTCATCAAGGCACTGGGATGGAACACCCTTCCGGTCCAGGCCGGGAACATCCTGTCCAACGCCTTTGCCCATCAGGCCACCGGCAGCCCTCGTTTGTGGCTGGAAACCCCGACCCGGACCGAAGCGGTCTACGTGCCGCTGACCCGTGACGATGTTTCCGTTCAGGCCGGTGGAATGGTAGGCCTGGGCGCAGATGATCCGCTCTTTGCCGGGGGGATCAACCGTACCTTGACCGGCGGCCGCTGGTTCAGGCAGGACGAAAACAATGTCTGCCTGCTGCCCGCCATCCTGGCCCGACAACTGGGGCTGGACCCCAAGAATCCCCAGGGTAGCATAGACGTCTGGGGCACAAACTTTCAGGTCGTCGGCTGCTTTGACGGGCAGGCCTTCGACAACGTCACGGACCTGGACGGCGAACCGCTGACACCGGCCATCTATCCCAGTGAGACCATGGTTCAGATGAACGAGGCGGAAATGGAAGCCCTGGAATCAGGCGATGACGTCCGTTCCTTCCAGGGACGCTACCAGCATGTCGGCGGTTCCCGCGTCGTCCTGGCCCCGGCCCGGACGGTCCGGGCCATGGGTGGAAATTTCAAGGCCATGGTCGTTGTTCCCACCAACCCGGCTGACGTGTCTTCCCTGGCCCATTCCCTGGTGGACCGCTTCGGACTAACCCTGTTCGCGGGAACCGGCAAGGGAACCTTCGTCTATCAGGCTTCCGATGCCATCAACTATTCGGGCGTTCCCAACATCATCATTCCCCTGCTCATTGCCGTGCTCATCGTGCTCAACACCATGATAGCCAGTGTGTACGAACGTAAAAAGGAAATCGCCATATACACGTCCATCGGCATGGCACCCACGCATGTGGCCTATCTGTTCATAGCCGAGGCCATGGCCTTTGCCGTGATAAGCGTGGTCATCGGCTACCTGGTTGCCCAAAGCGCCGCCGGAATTTTTGCTGGCACCTCCATGTGGGAAGGCATGACCGCCAACTACTCTTCCCTGGCAGGCATCGCGGCCATGCTTCTGGTCATTCTGGTGACGCTGGTCTCGGTCATCTACCCGGCCAGGGTCGCGGCCAACATCGCCATACCGGATGTAAACCGCTCCTGGACCATGCCCAATGCCGTCGGCAACGAAATGATCGTCACTCTGCCTTTTTTGCTGCGCTATAGTGAACAGGATTGCATTGGCGGTTTTCTCTTCACCTATTACGAAGCGCACAAAGACGTGTCGCACGGACTTTTCTGCTCCGACGACATCGGCTGCACCTTCGCCTGTCCGGCCCAGAAAATCCAAAGGCTCCTTCCCGGCGCACAAGAGGCAGAACAGCCGCCTTGCCTCAATGTAAAGGCCCGCGTCTGGCTGGCTCCCTTCGACTTCGGAGTCAAACAGACTACCGAACTTATCTTCTGCCCGGCCCAAAGCGCCCCGGACTTTCTGGAAATCCAGGTGCGCATCACCCGGGAAACCGGCGAGGAAGCCATGTGGCGCAGAATAAACAAGAATTTCCTCAATGATATCCGCAAGCAACTGCTGGTCTGGCGTTCACTCAAAGACGACGTCAAACCGAAATATGAACAAGTACTACGCACCCACCTCAACGGGGGCACGCCCCCGACCGACGAAGGCCACCATATGCCCCGCACTTCCGAATTCACCGCAAGCAGCACGGGGGCGGCATGAAAAGCCGGATCCGTCTGCGCGCCATAGCCCTGGGAATGATGGGCGGCCTGCTCATTTGCGCCGCAACTCCCTTCAACAATCTGTATCTGCGGGCCACCCTGCTGGGTGGAGGACACTTTCCCCTGGCCCCGTTCTTCGTCATTGCCTGGCTGACCGTGCTGGTGGGCATCATCGCCCGTATCGGCAAACGCCCGGCCCTGTTCTCCGGCCTGGAGCTGCTGGTATCCTGGATTCTCATGGTGCTGGTCTCGGGCATTCCCTACACCGGACTCGTACGCACTTTCTTTACAAACCTGACCACGCCCATCTATTTCGACACTCCCGGAAACCGCTGGGCCGCACTTATCAAACCTTTTCTGCCCCAGGATCTGTACCCGGCAAGCACCGAAGCCGTGCAGCAACTTTACGACGGCGTACCCGGCGGCGTGTCCATGTCCACGGGGGAACTGTTGACGGCCATCCCCTGGCATGCCTGGGTCACGCCCTTTATCTGGTGGGGCGCGTTCATCTTTCTGTGCTATTTCTGCATGCTCTGCCTGGTAAACATTTTCAGCCGCCAGTGGGTGGAAAACGAACGGATCAACTTTCCCCTGCTGGCCCTTCCCAAGGCCATGGAGGAATCCCTGGATGAAAACCAGTTGGGCGCATTTCTGACCAACCGCTACCTGCTCATGGGATTGCTCATCCCGGTCCTTTTGCATACCGTGAACGGGCTGAATGCCTTTTTCCCCCAGGTTCCGCAGTTGCCCACCCTGTTCCTGGCAGGCAAATACTTTTCCAAGTTCGGCCTGTTCTCCGGGTTTTACAAACTCAAAATCTACATCTATCCGGCCTTTATCGGGTTCGCCTTTGTGACTTCGCGCCAGATTTCCTTCAGCTTGTGGTTTTTCTACATCGGCGGCTGCCTGCTGGCCGGCCTGTTGGAGGTTGCCGGACTGAACATTCCACCCAGCGCACTGGGCGTGACCTTCGGCCCGACCTTGTCCGAAATCCCGGAAACCCAGATGATCGGGGCCTATCTGGTGTTTTTCCTATTCATTGTCTGGCTGGCCCGGCAGCATCTGGTGCGTGTGTTCAAAAGCGCCCTGTTCCTGTCCGAACCGGAGGAGGCGGCCTGGTTCTCGGTGCGGACATCGCTCTGGGGCTTTCTCATCGGCTTCGGCCTGCTGGTGCTGTGGTGTTCTCGTTTCGGCATGTCCATGCTCACGGCCGTTCTGCTCATGATCGCTTTTTTCCTCTTTTCCCTGGTAGCCAGCCGGGTCATCTGCCAGGGGGGAATTGCTTATTTCACCCTGACAACAGCCCCAATGGATTCCCTGCTGGCCATGTTCGGCTCCAAGGTCTTCAGCCCGGCAGGCCTACTGGTCTCCGCCGTAGCCCAAAAGGTCCTGTTTGTGGATTTCCGCGAATCCCTCATGCCCTCCCTGGTACACGGGGCCAAGGTAGGGGAGCGGGTGTCCAACCGCAGGCTCTACTTGGCGGGCATTGTCGGAGTCGTCGTCCTGGGAGTGCTGCTCAGCTTCACAGCCATGCTCATGCTCTGTTACAAGTACGGACTGCGCGAACTGGATCTGGACTGGGCAACGCGGACCACGCTCACCGTCTATGAAAACGTGGGGCGTCTGGCCGACGCCGCACCGTCCAACACGCATTGGGTCGGGACATTCTCTGCTATCGGCGGAGTTGTCATGCTGTTGCTGGTCTTCTGCTACCACCGTTTTTACTGGTGGCCCATCCATCCAATCGGCTACCTGGCGACATACTCCTCGGCCATGCGCATCCTGTGGTTTTCATTCTTTATCGGCTGGCTGGTGAACCAGCTTTCCCTGCGCTACGGGGGCGTCAATCTTTTCAAAAAAGTCCGCTTCTTCTTTTTCGGACTGATTCTCGGCGATTTTCTCATGGGCGGCCTGTGGGCCCTCATCGGGCTCGAAACAGGCATAAGCTACATGGTGCTGCCGGACTAGTCTGCGGCTTCGCAGCTTCCACAGCATTACGGACAACACGCATGCACAACGATAAAGAGCTTCAAGAGTATCGGGACCTTCTTCCGCCGCCAGACCATTTTGAAGAGGGGTTTGACTGGAAAACCCTGGTGGGTGCAGTCTTCATCGGCTTCCTGATGATGCCGGGGTCCATGTACCTGCAACTGGTGGTCGGGCAGGGAATCGGCCCGGCCGCCCGCTGGGTGACCATCATTCTGTTCGCTGAAATCGCCAAGCGTTCCTACACCCACCTCAAGCAACAGGAAATCTTCCTGCTCTACTACATGGCGGGCGCGGCCCTGGCATCGCCGTTTCAGGGACTGCTATGGCAACAATACCTTGTCCAGTCCGACGCAGCCCGCATGCTCGGCCTGGCCGAACACATCCCCACCTGGATTGCGCCCGGGCTGGACAGCGAATCCTTCATTGACCGGACTTTTTTTCATTCCGATTGGCTCATCCCCGTCACGCTCCTGTTCGGAGCGCAACTCATTCAGCGCATCGACCAGTTCGGGCTGGGTTACGCCATGTACCGTATCACCTCGGACGTGGAAAAACTGCCCTTTCCCATGGCCCCGGTGGCCGCCCTGGGAACCATGGCCCTGGCCGAATCCACGGAAGACAAGGAAAACAGTTGGAAATGGCGTGTATTCTCCATCGGAGGGGTGATCGGCCTGGCCTTTGGCGCCATCTACGTGCTTCTGCCTGCGGTCAGCGGGCTTATCCTCTCGCAACCCGTACGGCTGATTCCCATTCCCTGGATCGAACTCACGCCCTACACCGAAGACATTCTTCCGGCCGTGGCAACCGGCATCCAGCTTGATCTCGGCCTGCTTTTCCTGGGCATGGTGCTGCCCTTCTGGGCCGTCATCGGCGGGATTCTCGGAGTGGTCATCACCTTCATCGCCAACCCCGTTCTTTATGGAAACGGCCTGCTCTCGCGCTGGCATCCGGGCATGCGCACCGTGGAAACAATTTTTGCCAACAACTTCGACTTTTACATGAGTTTTTCCATAGGTCTGGGCCTTTCCATCGGCGCCATCGGCATCTGGTACGTGGTCAAGTCGTTCCGAGGCGGAGCCGGTGTGGAACGGGCCAGCTGGAAAGAACTCATCCACGGCAGACCGGAACGCGGCGACATCAACTTCTGGCTTTCCATCGGCATCTATCTCTTTTCCACCACAGCCTACACCGGACTGTGCCTGCTGCTGGTTCCCAACTTTCCCTGGCTGTTCTTCGTGCTCTACGGGTTCATCTATACTCCGGTCATCTCCTACATCACGGCACGCATGGAAGGCATTGCCGGGCAAACCGTCAACCTGCCCATGGTTCGCGAGGCCAGCTTCATAGCCGGTGCAAAATACTTCGGCTACAGCGGCATTGAAATCTGGTACGCCCCCATTCCCATCCACAACTATGGAGAAGCCACAGTGCAATTCCGGCAGATTGAACTTACCGGAACCTCGCTACGCGGCATCATCAAGGCGGAAATAGTGGCTTGGCCCATCGTCTTCATATCCAGCCTGCTCTTTTCCCAATTCCTGTGGCGGCTGGCTCCGATTCCTTCGGCCAACTATCCGTATGCCCAGGAAGTGTGGCATTTGCAGGCCCTGAACCAGCTTCTGCTGCAAACCTCCACCCTGGAAGGCAATTCCGCGTTCTTCCAGGCGCTCGACCCGCTCATCGTGGGGTCGGCCATGGGCCTGGGGCTGCTGCTCTACATGGTGCTCAACCTGTTCGGACTTCCCATCCTGCTCATTTACGGGCTGGTGCGCGGGCTGGGCCAGACCACGCCGCACGGCCATTTTCTGGAACTCTTCGGCGCCCTTCTGGGCCGATTCTACTTTCTCAAACGGTATGGAAAACAATGGCGGCAATACGCGCCGGTTCTCCTGGCCGGTTTTTCCTGCGGCATGGGGTTGACCGGCATGTTCGCCATGGGCTGCACCCTGATCATGAAATCGCTGGGCAAGCTGGCCTACTGAACTGATGACAGCGTCCGATAGCCGAAACACTTCCGGCACGTCCGGCTTCAAAGCTCCGCGGGAGATCATCCTGGCCTTCAACGGCCTGCGCCTGCCCATGCCTCATGACTGGGACATCGTCTCCATGGGCAAACGTTATCTGTGCCTTGGGCCGGACATGCATCCCGCTCTGGAACTCAAATGGGAACCCATTAGCGGTTCCTTTTCCATGAAAAAACACATGAAGCGGGTCATGCGCACATACGGCCGCGGCAGCAAAGTGACATTTCACGGCCCTCCCCGAAATGGCGACGGCACAGATGCCGGCATTGTCTTTTTCGACTGGAGTGTGGGGGAAGCGCACGGCGAGGGAGGAATCCTCTTTGACACGGACAGCAGCGCGGCTCTGGTCTTTCAGTGCAACGCTCCGTTCAGCCTGGACAGCCCGGAAGCCAAGGCGATATTCGACGGGCTTCATCTGCAGCACAATCCGATACGGCAGTGGCGCATCTACGACATCCAGGCCGACCTGCCAGACTGGTTGTCCCTAGATACGTTCTCCTTCGCGCCGGGTCTGTTCCGTCTGGATTTCACCGGCCCCCAAAATCTGAAATTCCATCTTCTCCGGCTGGGGCCGGCCAGCATGATTCTGGAGCATACCGACCTGTCGGACTGGGCGGGGAATTTTTTTGCCACACTGCATCCGCAGCATGGGATTCAATTGACGTCTCCCAGGTTCGGCGATGAAAACGGTGTCATCAGCCTGGACCTGTCAGGAAAAACGCCCCTTGCCGAACGCATCGTTCCCTGGCGCAGAACGCACGGAATATTTCTGGCACGCCACGAGGACGAAACCAACCGCATCCTTGCCTTGGCCGCCAGTGCCCGCCGCCCTCTGGACATGCAGCCGCTAAAAGATATATTCGCACGCTATGTCGCTATTCCGCAAAACAAAGACACGTCCGGCCATTGACCGCAAACAGGCCTTGTCCGCCGTGCCCGTCCGCAATCCGTTGGTGGGTGAACTCGGGGGAACTGCCGATGGGCAAGGGCTTCTTCTGCGTTTTCCCGCACAGGTTCATCCGTTCTTTGCCCGATGGGCGCAAAAACTTGGTGCATGGGACGGAAACCCGGTATTCCGCAAACTGCAATTGGACAGCATGGGGACGCGCTCCTGGCAGTGGATAGACGGCAAGCGCAACGTGCGGGAACTCTGCGCTCTTCTGGCCGAATCCTACGACATCCTGCCGCGAGAGGCAGAGGTTTCCATGACCGCATTCCTGCGCGAATTGGGGCGGCGCAACATCATCGCCATGCGCGAGGGAAAATAAGAAAAAGCGGCTGAAGCCAAGACGAGCATTGACAGTCCGGCTTTTCCCAACCTCTTCCGTCTTCCTTCTACTTCACGTACTCATCCAGGCTTATTTCCTTGGACATGGGACTCTGCCAAAAGGCCACGCCCCAGATAACCGCAGCCGTGGCATGCAGGTCGTCGAAACGCTCCATTTTGCGCTGAAGCGACGGCCAGCTCGCACCGTGTTTGGTATGAAGGTGCTCTTCCTTACAGGCTTCCGTCATGCGCAGCTGGAAATAATCGAGCCTGCAATGTTCGGGCGTCAGCTTGGCGATCTTCCGGTAGGCTTCCACAACGGTCTTAAGTTCCGCAATGCCGAACTCGTTTTTGATGTCGCGCAAACACCTGTCCAAAGCATCAAGCATCCAGGGCAACAAGAATTCCGCCCCCGCGCTTTTGGTGCGGAACAGCGATTTCATCCTTTTTTCATATTCCGATGTGATTCGTGCGGCGACTTGCGGCATTCCCCCCTCCGCGTCAGAGTCAGATTATAAAAGCCCGCAGCAATGATTTCACTGCCTTTTCCACAAATTCCATCATGCCATAGCAAATACAAATTCTAGACTTTTTTTCATACACTCTTTCCAAGTGCAAGTACACCGGGGGAGCACATCCTTTCTTGGCACAACATCCCTTTTACAGATGAAGGTGCCCACCACGCATGCGTGGTGGGCACCTTCATCTGTAAAAATATCAGGAGATGACCGAGAGAACGATACTCTCCCAGCCACCGGAGCTCCGAACATTCTTGTCTTGTCTCCCCCCGCGGCTCTACCTCTTCGTGCGCTGCAGCCGGTCTATCAAACTGGACGTGCTCTTGCCATCCAACAGCGGAACAATTTCGACCCGGCCGCCCCACTGGGTTACGAGATCATGCCCAACCACGGTCTCCACTGTGTAGTCTCCGCCTTTGACCAGGATATCGGGCTTGAGCGCGGAGATGAGCTCCAAGGGGGTGTCTTCTGCAAAAACGACCACCAAGTCCACACATTCCAGGGCTGCCATTAGAGAAAGCCGCTCCCCTTCCGGAATAATGGGCCTGCTCTCCCCTTTGAGGCGGCGTACGGAGGAGTCCGAGTTAACGCCGACGACCAGCCGTTTTCCCCGCATGGCGGCTTCGTGCAGAATTTTCACATGGCCCACGTGCATGAGGTCGAAGCAACCGTTGGTGAATACCACGGTTTCGCCATCCGCCCGCCAACAGGCGACCATGTCCGCCGCATCCTGCCGGGTGCGGATTTTATGGCCCGTGCCGGATTCGCGTTTGCGTAGAGCGGCTTCCAGCTCTGCCCGGTAAATAGGTTTGGTTCCAAGCTTGCCCACCACGATACCGGCGGCAAAATTGGCCATACGGGCGGCATCGGGCATCGACATGCCGGCACACAGGCAGGCGGCCAAAGTGGCGATGACCGTATCTCCGGCTCCGGAAACGTCAAAGACCTCCTGCGCCTGGGTTGGCACATGCAGGGCGTCCTGACCTCGCTGAAAAAGCGACAGCCCGCGAGGGCCGCGCGTCACCAGAAGGCTTTCCAGGCTGAATGCGGCTATGGCCGTATTGGCTCGTCCGGCAAGATCGATATCATTGTCCGGAGCGAAACTGGCCACCTGAAGAAATTCACTCGTATTGGGCGTGATGCAGGTGGCCTTGCTGTAACGTTCCCAGTCCGCGCCCTTGGGGTCTACCAGCACGGGAATGTTGTTGTCCCGACAATGATCAATGACCTTGTTGGAAAAATCGCGGAAAAACACCCCCTTGCCATAGTCGGAAATGACCACCGCTCCCGCTCCCCGGGCCGCATCGACAAACGTGTCCCAAAGCGCCTGGAGCTGTTCTTCGTCGGGACCGAAATGCACCTCTTCATCCAGACGCATCAGCTGCTGCCCACGAGACATGACCCTGGTTTTGCACGTTGTTGGTCGTCCCTCCACAGCCACAAACCGGCAGTCGATGTCGCTTTCCGCGCACTGCCGCTTCAGCTGGTCGGCCGCGCCGTCCCGGCCACACAAACCGATAACGGTGGACTGGCACCCCAACCCGGCCAGATTCGCGGCCACATTGCAGGCCCCACCAAGCGCAAAGCTCCTCCGGGTCACGCGAACGACGGGAACCGGTGCTTCGGGGGAAACCCGTTCCACATCGCCCCACACATATTCATCCAGCATCAGGTCACCAACCACAACCGCCCGGCAACGGGAAAACTGAGGGAGATCAGACTTCGGAATCTGGCATTCGGTCATTTTTTCCTCTTTATTAATGAACCATATTCTCTGTATGTACGTATTTTCCGTGTCCGGTTCAACGGTATTGAACCGGCTTCATTCAAGCGGTTTATGCCTGAATCAGCTCCCGCTTTCAAGAAACCCTCGCCATGTCGGGAACAGGAAAACAAGAATCACCCTGTTTCATAAAAAAAATCTGGCACTCGCTCCACGCAATAGATAAGACGGTTGTATGGAATGGTTTCATACGATGACTCACAAATAGGAGAAAAAAATGAACTACGTGGAAGTCGTCCGTAAACGCCGGGCTGTTAACTTTTTCGATCCCGACAAATCCGTATCCCCGGAACTGCTGCGGCAGGTCGTGGAACTTGCAGCCATGGCGCCGTCCGGTTTCAACCTTCAGCCCTGGAGCTTGATGGTCCTGCGTGATCATGAGGAAAAAATGCGCCTGCGCAAACTGGCCTGGGACCAACCCAAGGTCAGCGAAGCTCCTGTTGTCTGCATTCTTCTGGCCGATATGAACGGCTGGCAGGAAGGAAATCACTGGCTTGAAAGGAACTTTGAAGAAATGAAGGCCGCAGGAAGCATGAATGATGCGCAGCGGGAGTGGTTTCTCAATGCCTGCAACGGATTGTATGGAAAAAACAGGGAAACGGCTCTCGCCTTTGCCGTGAAGAATGCCGGATTATTCGGCATGGCGTTGATGTACTCCGCGGTAAGCCTGGGGCTGGACTGCCATCCCATGGACGGATTCGATCATGACGGAGTGAAAAAGGCGTTCAACATCCCGGACCAATATTGGGTTCCCATGTTGCTCGCCCTTGGGTATTTCGACACAACCAAGGAATTGCAACCGCCAAGGTGGCGCAAATCATACGAGGAGCTGATCGTGAAATTCTGAATGTCACTTCGGGAAATCCCGAGCTCAGAAAACGCCATGTTCCACCAGAATTTTTACGCCAATGCAAAGCAGCACCACGCCGCCCAAGGCTTCGGCCCAATTTCCAAGGCGGGTGGCCTTGCCCAGCAGATGACCGGCCCGGATGCCTGCGGCGGAAAAAAAGAAACACGTAACCCCGATAACCAATGCGGGCATCCAGATTTCCACGCCCAAGACGGAAAGGGAAAGGCCCACGGCCAATGCATCGATGCTTGTGGCAATGGAAAGCATGATAAGTGTCATGCCGCGGGTGGGGTCTTTACGTTCGGTGCTGCATTCTTCCCCGTGCTTGAAGGATTCCCTAAGCATGTTCACGCCCACCCAGGCCAACAGGGCAAAAGCCACCCAATGGTCGTAATTTTCAATGGTGGAACGAAACGTCAGCCCGGCGAACCAGCCGATGACCGGCATCAACGCCTGAAACAGCCCGAAATGCCAAGCCATGCGAAAAGTCTGACGATTCGACACACAGGGCAAACATGCTCCTGTTCCTAAGGAAACAGCCAGGGCGTCCATGGCCAGGGCGACAGACACGATGAAAAGTTCCGGAAAAGTCATTGAAGGCTCTGCTGTTTGATTTTGATTCTCAGTATTACCAGGAGGACTTGAACTGCCTGAAAATATTCGCTATCCGGGCATTGGTCACTCGGGCACTGCACATCATGGCGGAAGCGTATAGGAGTCGAACCTACCGACGACCTCTCGGCCGCCCAATGGATTTGAAGTCCACGTCCCGCACCGGCGAGAAAACGCTTCCAGTAGGCAGAAAAAAATATGCTGGTACACCACCCGCACAGCCAACTGCGTGGTTGGTGACTATCAGGAACCTGGCGGGAAAACAAGCTCGTCAAACTGATTATCCCAAAAACACGGAACTGTCGATTTGAAACCTATGCGGCCTGAAGGTATGCGCTTTTGGGACGTGTGCCACCAGACTATCTGGGCAGAGGACGCATCCCCCGGCAGGAGCCTCACGGCTTTCGTGCATGAGGTTTTCAGACACGGAAACATTGTGCATGTCACGTTCCCGACAATAATTCATAATAATCCCCCGATTTGGGTTGCCTGCGCAATCACGAGGTATTATATCGGTAACTCTTGCCCGCCCAAACGTGGTTTCCGGCGGGCTGCCGAAGAATACAACCGGCGCGAAGGAGTCCGGCTTGAACAGTTTCACAAAGAATCTCGTGTTATGGATCACCATATCGCTGGTGATGATCGTCCTTTTCAACCTGTTCAATCAGCCCCAGACCACTGACTCGAAAATCCCCTACAGCGAATTCATGAGCAAGGTGGATAACGGGGAAGTGCTGGCAGTGAAGATTCAGGGACAGAGGATTACAGGCGTTCTTGTCGAGGACAAACGTTTCCAGACGTTTGCCCCGGATGACCCGCAACTCGTGGACAAGCTCATCCAGAACAAGATCCAGGTGGTGGCCGAACCGCAAGAAGAGGCCCCGTGGTACATGACCCTGCTCGTATCCTGGTTCCCCATGCTTCTGCTCATCGGTGTATGGATTTTCTTCATGCGCCAGATGCAGGGCGGAGGCGGAGGCCGGGGCGGAGCCATGTCCTTTGGCCGTTCGCGCGCAAAAATGCTGACCAAGGAACAGACCAAGGTCACTTTCGCCGATGTGGCAGGCGTGGACGAAGCCAAGGAAGAGTTGTCCGAGGTCGTGGACTTTTTGAGCGAACCTAAAAAATTCACCCGTCTTGGTGGCCGCATTCCCAAGGGAGTACTCTTGGTGGGGCCTCCAGGAACAGGTAAAACCCTGCTGGCACGGGCTGTGGCCGGTGAAGCGGGAGTACCCTTCTTTTCCATCTCGGGTTCGGACTTCGTGGAAATGTTCGTGGGTGTGGGCGCTGCCCGTGTGCGCGATCTGTTCACGCAGGGCAAAAAAAACGCACCTTGCCTGATCTTTATTGACGAAATCGACGCTGTGGGCCGTCAGAGAGGCGCCGGCCTGGGCGGCGGACACGACGAGCGCGAGCAGACCCTGAACCAGCTTCTGGTGGAAATGGACGGTTTTGAATCCAATGAAGGCGTCATCCTGATCGCCGCAACCAACCGCCCCGACGTTCTGGACCCGGCCCTGCTGCGCCCTGGACGCTTCGACCGGCAGGTTGTGGTTCCCACGCCGGACCTGCGCGGGCGTCAACGCATTCTGCAGGTACACACCCGCAAGTCCCCTCTGGACAAAAACGTGAATCTCGAAGTCATTGCCAAGGGAACACCTGGATTTTCCGGGGCGGACCTGGAAAACCTGGTCAACGAGGCCGCCTTGCACGCAGCCAAGAGCAATCAGGATGAAGTCAAGATGGCCGACTTTGAAGAGGCCAAGGACAAGGTGCTGATGGGCAAGGAACGGCGCAGCGTGATCCTCTCGGAAGAGGAAAAGCGCGTTACCGCCTACCACGAAGCAGGCCATGCCCTCATCCCCAAGGTTCTGGAAGGCCTGGACCCCATACACAAGGTAACCATCATTCCGCGCGGCATGGCAATGGGACTGACCCAGACCCTGCCCGAAGACGACCGCCACAGTTACTCCAAAGACTACATGGAAAACATGCTGGTCTTCATGCTGGGCGGCCGGGTGGCCGAAGAACTCTTTATCGGCAAAATCACCACCGGAGCCAGCAACGACATTGAAAGGGCGTCCAAGATGTCCCGCAAGATGGTCTGCCAATGGGGTATGAGCGAGGAACTCGGCCCACTGTCCTTTGGCGATAATACAGACCAGGTCTTCCTCGGCAAAGAGCTGATCCACAGCAAGGACTACAGCGAAGACACGGCCCGGCTCATCGACAAGGAAGTGCGCCGCTTCATCGATATCGCCCACGAAAAGGCCCGTAAGCTGTTGCGTGAACACGAAGACCTCATGCACAAAATGGCCGAAGCCCTGCTTGAAAGGGAAACCATCACGGGCAAGGATATCGACCTGCTCATGCAGGGCAAGAAACTGCCGCCCATGCCTCCGGCAACCAATGGTGCGCCTCCCGCCCCATCCACTCCTCCGTCCCAAAAGGATGGCGAACCTGGTGGTGGAACGGAAGACGGCTCCAACGCCGCCCCAGGCAGCGATGACGCAACGTCTGTCTCCCCGCAAAAAAACGAGCAGACGGCCAAGCAGGCTTCATCGCCAGCTCCTGACCCGGCAAGGCAAAAATCTGCGCCAAGCAGCGAGGAATTCACCTGGAGCCAGGATGACGACGACAACACCCTGCATTAGAATGGTGCAATGAACACAACAGTCCAATGGAACGTCTCGGGGGGGAGGGTTATAGGCCCTGCCCCCTTTTTGCTTGCGGGCATTCTCAATGCCACGCCGGACTCCTTCTTCGACGGAGGCCGCCACAACACGCCTAGCCAGGCCATTGCCTGGGGAAAACGGCTTATTGCCGACGGCGCGGCCATGCTTGATGTGGGCGGCGAATCCACCCGCCCCGGAGCCGACCCTGTATCCACTCAGGAAGAAATCCGCAGAGTTGTTCCGGTCATTCGGGAGCTGGCACCGTTCATTCCCGTATCCGTGGACACCTACCGGGCACAGACCGCCCTGGCGGCTCTGGAAGCCGGAGCGGTCGTGGTCAACGATATATCGGCCTGCCGCCTTGACCCGGCATTGCGCGACGTTTTGGCGCAACACAAGCCGGGCTACGTGCTCATGCATTCGGTCAAAGACCCTAAAACCATGCAGCAGGCCCCTCGCTACTCGGATGTGGTCAGCCATATCCGCAATTTTTTCGAAACCGCCCTGTCCGAGCTGGTCAAGGCCGGACTTCCCGAAGACCGTATCGTTCTCGATCCGGGTATCGGCTTCGGCAAAACCCTGGAGCACAATCTGGAAATTTTCCGCCGCATCGAATTATTTTTCGACCTGGGACGCCCCGTATACATGGGATTATCCAACAAAAGCTGGATCTCCGCCTTGCTCGGTCTGCCCCCCCAGGAAAGAGGCTCCGCCACGCAGATTGCCACGGCCTTGCTGGCAGCACGAAAAGTGCGCATCCACCGCGTACACGACATCGCCGCCGCAAAGCGCACCATGCAGATGGTTTCCGCCATGGCCCGTCCCAGCGCCCACACTTCAGCCCCCCACACAACCTCCTAGAACCGTATTTCCTTCCGCCTTGCACCGCTCATTCGGGGGTGGTAAGAGTGTGTGATGGATTTGCGCATGGAAAAAACGGATGAATGAACAAATCGCGGATATGCTACGCCTGTCATGGCGGGAAATTCTGGACATAGGGCTGGTGGCCCTTATCTACTACCGGCTTATCCTGCTGATGAAGGGCACGCGAGCAGTGCGGGCAGTGTACGGGCTCATCCTGGTGGTGCTGCTTTACCATCTTTCCGGTGAACTCGGCCTGTATACGCTCAACTGGTTATTGGCCAACTTTCTCGGGTCCGTGGTCCTTGTCATCGTCATCCTGTTTCAAAGCGACTTCCGAAAAGCCCTGGCCGCCATGGGGGCCGGTCTCTTTCCCACAAACAGCATCGGCCTCGACTCCCTGGAAGAAATAGTGGCCGCCCTCAGCGCCATGGCCAAAGTCCGCATGGGCGCAATCATTGTGCTGGAACGCCGCATCCCCCTTGGCGATGTGGAAAGCAAGGGCCGCGAAATAGGTGCAAAAGTCAGCCGGGAACTGCTGATGACCATATTTTTCCACGGTTCGCCACTGCACGACGGGGCCGTGCTCATCCGCAAGGACAAGGTGGCCGCGGCGGGCTGCATACTTCCCCTGACCGGCTCCTTGAGCCTGGAGAGCACGTTGGGAACGCGCCATCGAGCCGCCATGGGAATGTCCGAGGAGTCTGACGCTTTGGTTCTGGTGGTCAGCGAGGAACGTGGCGACATCTCCATGGCGGTTGAGGGGCAACTGCACAGCGGTATGAACGAAGCCCACCTTTTGGAACGCATAAAAGAAGCCATGAGCAGATAGCATGCAAAGCAACTGGCGTCTCGCACTTATGGCCATCATTCTGGCAATCGCCTCTTGGTATATGGTCACGGGCCGGGAAAAAGTCGAGACCTGGGTGGAAGTGCCCATTGTCACGGCCAAGACCCCTAAGGGGCTGGTCATCCGGGAAGGCCTGCTGAACAAAATCCAGGTCAAATTGCGAGGTCCCAAGGGCATGCTGCACAACCTGGATGCCGAACGGCTGAGTTATATATGCGATCTGGGACAGATAGAGCCGGGACGATCAGTGGTCGCCCTGCGCCCGGAAGCCGTGAAGACCCAGGGAGCCATTGCCGTCACGGAAATCAAGCCCTCCAAAATGGTCATTGAGGTCGAACAGGTTGTAACCAAAAAACTTCCGGTCAAGCCCGTCTGGAAGGGGACACTGCCGAAGAACTGGCAGCTGCAGGACGGCACGGCCTATCCGCCGGATGTCACGGTCAGCGGCCCGGAATCGGTCATCAATTCCATGCAGGCCGTATACACGCAGGAATATATTGTTTCGGCCAACATGACAGGCCAAATTGTGGGCAAGGCCCCCCTGCTGCTGCCCGAAGAGGTGGAAGCCGTCCCGAATGAAGTGGGGGTCCGCTTTATCTTCGGCCCCGACATGGTGGATATCTGGGTGAACAAGGACGTGGAGATTCCCGCTGTCCACCGCAACCGGAAAAGCAAAATCACCATAACTCCCCACCGGGTGCGCCTGCGCCTGGAAATACCGGAACACATGGTCAGGGACGAAAATTTCTACAAGGCTGTAACCGTCCACCTGCCCGAAGATACGGACATGTCTCCGGGAACCAGGGACACCCTCTACCGGGTGAATCTCCCCATGGAAGCTCACCTGCTTCAGGCGCAGCCGCAAACCGTCAAGGTCAAAATTGCACGGTAGATGCAATGTCAACTGTTGCCGCATGCGGCACGAAAAATATGAAAAGGATTTTCAATGAGCAAACGTCTTTTTGGAACCGACGGCCTGCGCGGACAGGTCAACACCTACCCAATGACGCCCGATATAACCCTTCGACTGGGCCTTGCCGCCGGAACGTTTTTCAAGAACAAATCACGCCGCCACCGGGTCATCATAGGCAAGGACACCAGGCTTTCCGGATATCTGTTCGAGTCCGCTCTGACCAGCGGGCTGTGCGCCGCAGGCATGGACGTATTTCTGGTCGGGCCTCTGCCTACCCCTGCAATTTCATTTCTTTCCCGCAACATGCGTGCCGACGCCGGCATCGTCATATCCGCGTCACACAACCCTTATATCGACAATGGCATCAAGTTCTTTGACTCTGAAGGAAACAAACTTCCCGACGAAATCGAAGACATCATCGCCCGCATGGTTCTGGAATCCGATGCGAACGAGTGGAATTATCCCGCTCCGGACAAGGTCGGCAAGGCCCACCGCATTGATGACGCATCCGGACGGTATGTGGTGGCTGTAAAAAACACCTTTCCCCAATCGCTGACGCTGGACGGTCTGAAAATAGCGTTGGACTGCGCCAACGGAGCCACATACAAGGTTGCCCCGCTTGTCTTCGAGGAGCTGGGAGCGGAAGTCCACAAATTCGCATGCGCTCCAAACGGAAAAAATATCAATGAAAGTTGCGGCTCCACTTACCCGGAACTTATTTCCGGAAAAGTCCGGGAGCTGAGGGCCGATATCGGCATAGCCCTGGATGGGGACGGCGACAGGGTCATCCTGGTGGATGAAACAGGACGTGTGCTCGACGGCGACCAGATTATGGCGTTGTGCGCCCCTCGACATGATGGAGCGCGGCGCGTTGCCCGGTAACATGCTCGTGGCAACGGTCATGAGCAATATGGCGCTGGAGCTTTTCATGAAGGAGCGCGGCGGAACCCTGCTGCGCACCCAAGTCGGCGACCGCTATGTGGCCGAGGCCATGCGTGCCAACGGTGCGGCCCTGGGCGGCGAACAGTCGGGACACATCATCTTCAACGAACTGGCTTCTTCCGGTGATGGAATCCTGGCGGCCCTGCAAATACTGCGCATAATGATCACCAAAGGCAAACCGCTTTCCGAACTGGCCAACCTGCTCACACCCCCTTTCCCACAGGTGCTGATCAACGTCCAGGTTGAGCAAAAAACGCCCTTTGAACAGGCAGCGCCAATCCAGGATGCGGTTCGGGACGCGGAAGAGCGCCTGGAAGGACGCGGGAGAGTCCTTCTGCGCTACTCGGGAACCGAATCCCTGGCGAGGGTCATGGTCGAAGGCGAGGACGAAAATCTTGTTTCTTCCCTTGCACAAAATATCGCTGAGACTGTAAGGACTACTTTGAGCTAACAAACGCGCAGTTCATGTGCATATAATTCAAATCCAAACCGACACGGAGGTTGTCTGATGGAGATCACCAAGGTTGTCATTCCTGTAGCAGGTTGGGGTACACGCTCTTTGCCCGCGACAAAGAATATTCCTAAGGAAATGCTGCCCATCTACAAAAAGCCTACGGTGCAGTACGTTGTTGAAGAAGCCCAAAGCTCTGGGCTGACAGATGTCGTTTTTATCAACAACCAGAACAAAAAGATCATTGAAGACCATTTCGACTACAACCTGACCCTGGAACGGACCCTGGAACGCGCCGGCAAGCTGGATATCCTCAAGGAAGTCCGTGAAGTGGCCGAAATGGTCAACATCATCTCCGTACGGCAGAAGGTCCAGCTGGGCCTTGGCCACGCAGTGCTCTGCGCCAAGGAAGTGGTCAAAAACGACAACTTCGCGGTCATGGTGGGTGACGATCTCATGTTCGGCTCCGAACCGGGCATCAAGCAGCTCATCGACGTTGCCAAGGCAGAAAACATGCCGGTTATCGGCGTGATGGAAGTGCCCCCGCAGCAAGGTCAGCCGTTACGGCATCATTGCCGGCGAGGAATATGCACCCGGCCTGTACAAAGTGCGCAACATGGTGGAAAAACCGCCTGTAAGCGAAGCTCCCTCCAACATGGCAGTCATTGGACGCTACGTACTGACACCGGAAATTTTTGAACATCTCGAAGCCATCGAACCGGGCGTGGGGGGAGAGATCCAACTGACCGACGCACTCCAGAGGCTGGCCAAGAATGACCGGCTGCTGGCCGTAAAAATCAGGGGACGCCGTTTTGACGCGGGCGATTGGGTTGACTACCTGACCGCCAATATTTACTTCGCTCTTCACGACGAAACACTTCGCGACGACCTTGTCCTCAAGCTTCAGGAGCTTCTGTCTTGCAGATAGCTTGTACCCTGCTTCTTATCATCAGTATGGTATTGGCCCCGGTTGTACCGGCCGGGGCCTTTTTCCCGTCGTTCGACGAACTGTCCGCCAAAACGGCGCAGGCCAAACAACTGCGTTCATATCAGGCGACATGGATAATTCAGGGCATGGCTTCGGAAAAGACCTCCGACCCCTTCCCCGAACAACGCCCCTTCCCAAGGGAATGCCGGAACTCCGGCCAATTCCGCAGACGAATCGCGAGCTAACGCCACGGGCACTGCGACTGGAGGCTCTTTTGGTGACTCCAATGGCAGCAATTCCTCAGGTGAGACCTTCCATGTGTCCATCATCCAGTCCGGTCAGGTCTGGTATCAGGACTGGTCCACAGGACACGCCACGGAAACGCCCAAAGTTGTGGCCGCCGCCCTGGGTCAAGAGGCCGACCTGCTGGCTTCCTACCCCTCCGCTGCATCCTTCCCCATGCCTCCGCTGTACTACTGGCACGTTATCGACCTTTCCGTCCTGGCGTCCACCTTGAACGTCGACGTCCAGCAGATGCGCTTCGCTTTTTTTGAAAACCGTCCCTGTCTGGTGCTTGGAAGCGACACTGGCGGCCAGATATGGTTGGACAACGAGCATAAAATGCCTGTCCGCCTTGTTTCCGGTCCGCTAGGATGGAGTCTGGAATTCACCCGGTACACCCAGTTGCAGGGATTCTGGATACCCCGCTTTCTGCAGGCCTCCTTTCCCGACGGAACGACGCTGCATGGCGAGGTCAAGTGGGGGGCGCCCAATTCCCCCCAGGTTCGTTCGGTCCTGAATACGAACGCCTTTCAACAACGCTTCGGAGGTTTTGCCCCTCCCAAGGAAACGGCCCGGATATTCGAGGTTTTTGGCCGAGATTTCTCCCTGGCCGCCAAGCCGTAGCGCATGACCGACAAAACCCGCTACCTGCATACGGCTGTCTGCTCTCCTCCCTACCGCACGCTGACATACGCCGTTCCCGAACACCTTGCCCATCTTTCCTGGCCCAAGGGATTGCGTGTTCTCGTGCCCATGGGGCAAATCCCTGCGCGTGGGCAGTGGTCATTTCGTCTCTGGATGAACCACCAAAGGATGTGGAATACAAGGACATCATCTGGCCGCTGGAGCACTCACCCCATATCAGGTTCCGTACTCGTCGCCCTGGCGGAAAACCTTTCCATCCGGCAGATGGAACCCGTAGGGCGAATCCTTTCGCATATTATCCCCCAGAAATTACGCGTACTGCCCAAACATTTCCTGATAAATGATGGTTCATCCCCCCGCTCCATTCCGCCCAAGGATCTAGCCCGGCTCTCCACCGAAGAACAGACCGAACTGACGCGGCTGTGGACCGACAAGGCCATGCTCCCGGCCAATGGGCCGGGCAAACTGCGTACCATGGTCAGCCTGTCCGTAGATCCTCCCTGGCAGCTGCGGCCCAATGCAAAGCGGGAAATCGCAGTCCTGGAGCACTTGTTCTCTCGGGGAATCTGCGCCCGCAAGGAGATTCTGGCTGCACTGGGTACGGGAGTCGGTCCGGCCCTGGCCTCGCTGGCACGCAAGGAAATGATCTCCATCCGGGAGGAACGGGATACCCCGGAATGTTCCCTGTCTGGGGTGGCATTCTCCCTGGAATCATGCCTGTTGCATGAGCCTTCGGAAGAACAGGCCGTCGCGCTCCGGATGTTGCAAGACGACCTGGACGCCGGACACTACAGATCCCGCCTGCTGCACGGCATCACAGGGAGCGGAAAAACCCTGGTCTATCATCGGCTGGCGGCGCATTGCCTGAGCCGGGGACGTTCCGTCTTCCTTCTGGCGCCGGAAGTCGCCCTGGCAAGCGCCCTATATGCCTCCACCTGCAAGGCCCTGCCCCAGGCGAATGTACTGCTGTACCACGGCTATCTGCCCACCGCCGCCCGCGACGCCGCCTTTTCCCAGGCAAAATGCGGCGCTCCCACCGTCATTGTGGGAACTCGGTCCGCCCTTTTTCTGCCCGTTGCCTCTCCCGGATTGTTCGTACTCGACGAGGAGCACGATGAGTCCTTCAAGCAGGAAGAACGCCTCAACTACCAGGCCAAGGAGCTCGCTTTTTTTCTGGCCCGAGAACACAAGGCGCTGTTGGTCCTGGGGTCGGCCACACCGGATCTGAAGACATTCCATGCAGCCCGCTCCGGTGCGCTGGGCTGCCTTTCGCTCACCCAGCGCGTGGGAGGCGGAAGTCTGCCCCACATCCGCCTGATAGACACCGCCGGCCTGAAGGCAAACGAGCCGCTGGCTCCGCCGAGCATGGAACGGCTGACGGAAGTCATCCAGTCCGGCGGGCAGGCCATCATCATGCTCAACCGGCGCGGCTATGCCCCGCTCATGTACTGCCTGCACTGCGAACAGGCGATTTCCTGCCCGCACTGCAGGGTGGGCATGACCTACCACAAATCCCGTGAACGGCTGATCTGCCACTACTGTGGCTACACTTTGCCCTTTCCCACATTCTGCCCGGATTGCGGACAGAACACGTTCCTTCCCATGGGCGGAGGCACGGAGCAGATAGAGGAAAAGCTCCCTGCCCTCCTGCCCGCGGGAACCTCCACACTCCGGCTGGACAGGGACACAACCCGACGCCAGGAACGCATGGACGCCATTCTCTCGGATTTTGCCCAACAAAAGGCCCAGGTGCTGATAGGTACGCAGATGTTGTCCAAGGGGCACCATTTTCCCGAGGTGCGTCTTGTCGTGGCAGCCGAAGCCGATCTGGGGCTGAATCTCCCGGACTACAGAGCCTCGGAACGCACCTTTCAATTGATGGTTCAGGTTTCCGGCCGGGCCGGACGCGGCGAACATCCGGGGGAAGTCTTCATCCAGACGCGCAGTCCGGGACACCCGTTCTGGGAATTCGTTCTGAATGCCGACTACAAGGGATTCTTTGAACGGGAAATCGTCCTGCGCGAACGCTTCAGCTATCCGCCTTTTATAAAGCTGGGGCTGATTCGCATGAGCTACCCCCAGGACTGGCCAGAAGGCGGCCAGATCATGATCGCCATGGCCGAAAACACTCCGTGCCGCAGCAGCCAAGGCCGAACTGCGGCTGCTGGGCCCGGCCCCAGCACCGCTTGCCCAGATCCGCGGACGCAAGCGCTTTCAATGCCTGGTCAAGGGAAAAAACTGGAAGGATATCCGGGGACTGTACGCACAAGCATTGCATCTCCAACCCAGTAATGGCAAATTGCGCTTGCAATTGGACCTCGATCCGGTCAACATGTTGTAGTCGTAGGCCTGGACCACGGCTCCTTCACCTCAACACCGGAAAAGATGGACATCCATCTGTCGCGGATGTCGCCATGCGCCTGAACACCGCCATCCCGCCACAGCCCGCATATTCGGAATCCACTCTGACCACGGAAGACAATGCATGAGCACTCCCCACCACCAGCGGTCATTCCGAACGCCTCAAAAAGCTCATCCAGGCCAATCAATCCCTGGCGGCCATCGAATCACTGGGGGAACTGCTGGACCGTCTTCTTGACCTGGCGCAGGAAGCGACTGTTTCGGAAGCCGCAAGCATTCTCCTCTTTGATCCCATCCGGCAGGTACTGGAGTTCACTCTGACCAAGAACAACATCCTGGGAAAGAAAGCCCAGATGGAGCTTTTGGACAATGTGGAGTTGAAACTCGGCCAAGGATTGGCCGGATGGGTGGCACAAAACAGAACCTCCGTCATCGTCAAGGATGCCCGGACCGATACCCGGTTTTTCCGAAATGCCGACGACGCCACCGGATTCGTAACCCGCTCCCTGCTGTGTTCACCACTCCTGAACCGGGACGAGCTGCTTGGCGTCATCCAGGTCATCAATCCCTGTTGCAAGCAATTCTTTGACGAAGACGACAAGGACATCCTGGAGAGCTTTGCCAGCCTTGCCTCCGTGGCCATACTTCGCTCGCGTCTGCTGCGCCAACGCCTCAAACAGCAGCGTCTGGAAGCCCAGCTGGAAGCCGCCAGCCGAATTCAGACACATTTCTGGCCCACCTTGCCAGATTTTGGGGAACACGGCGGAGTCTGGGCTTATTCCCATCCAGCGGTTTTTGTGGGAGGCGACCTCTACGACTGCATCAACCTGGGTGATGGAAGCCATCTTTTGTACGTCGCCGATGTTTCCGGCAAGGGTCTGCCCGCCTCGCTGATAATGGCCGCAGTCTGGTCAAGAATACGCAGTGCAGCCGTAAAATTCGAAAGCCTTGGCAAGCTTCTTTCACGAGTCAACGCGCAGCTGTATGATCTTCTTGCGGGAGACGGATTGTTCGTGACCATTGTCGCCGGGCGTTACGTTCCTGATACGGGAGAGCTGCAGCTGGTAAACGGAGGGCATCTGCCTCCTCTCTGGCAGAAAAACGGCATCATGGCACAAGGGCCTGAACTGCAAGGCTTCCCGCTGGGTATAGTTCCCCACTGCGAGTACGAGCAGCAGGAGATCCTCCTGGACCGTGGAGAAAGCATCATCTTCCTCACCGACGGCGTCACCGAGGCCCGCAATGCCCAAGGCGACATGTTCGAAGAGGAACGGGTTGTCCACTACCTGACCCAGGCGGATGAACGGCCATGCGGTCAAGGCCTTGTCCGCGAGATATCAGCATGGTGTGACTCCGCAGACCCCACAGACGACATCACGCTGCTTGAAATCTACCGATGACCAGTACTTGAGCTCTCGTCAGCCATTCGCCCCCCCCGGAATTGGGAGATCAACCGGGAAAAAGCCCCCCGATGCGCGGAGATTTGCTCGAGTCCCATAAGGACGTTTATTGTTCTGCGTCCAGGTGACGCCGGCTTTCACGTTATTCAAGCCAGCAACGCCGTGCACCGCCCCCTGGTTCCCCTTGAAGCCAATCAAGCAAATTCACGTAAAGACATGTCTATGCCCCGAACGCGCAACCTGCAAAAGGACTTGAACACACAAGGCGGATCCTCAATGGGACGCCGATTTTTTGGGTGGACGTCCCGGACC
Source organism: Desulfovibrionaceae bacterium (assembly GCA_963665185.2). Classification (GTDB taxonomy): domain Bacteria; phylum Desulfobacterota; class Desulfovibrionia; order Desulfovibrionales; family Desulfovibrionaceae. The sequence goes on from CAXXPO010000019.1 coordinate 221,310, forward strand.
TGTTCCGGGGGATGGCAGCAGCTCCTTCGGGATCCCAAGGCCTACAAGCTCGCCGAAAACTTTTCGCGACTTGCGCTTTCCCTGCAATACATACGTTATGAATGAAGGGTCCACACCGAGCTTTACCGCCAAAGTGGTCTTGCCGATGCCATGGTAGGTCAGCCAGGCATTGACCGCCCTTAGCCTCTCCGTCTTGGTCAGATCCAAATAAATGCTCATTCTTCATTCCGGCAATAAAATGCCAATTTTTAACCCTGAATTTCCACGTTCCCCCCAGTGAAAATAATCAAAGTAAGTTTCTGCAAAACAACTGCATCCCGTACTTACCTTTGCCATGGTTCACGTTCCGCACTTACGGACAATGACCTTGCTTTTCCAAGAATATCAATTTCTCCTGCCTTCTCTGCACAAGCCGATACCATTTCGGCTGCCATCCGGCTTAAGACTCGCCGTACTGCTGACGCGCGGGTCGCGTTCCCATTCAGGGCAAGCCGAAAACAAATGATTCATTTGCCCGATATTCTCTTCCGCGCATCTGCCTATCGATCCTGAACCAACAGTTCTCTGGGCAACCCCAGGCGCAAAAGCTTTTCCCGCACTCTGCCTATAGGCTGTGTTCCGTTAAGCAGGCGTGTAACCGTGGACGGACTCACCCCGAGACGCTTCGCCAACTGTTTTCCGGAGATGCCGTGATAAACCAGCCATGTTTTCAGGGCCTTTTCCTTAGGAATCCGTGTCAGATCAAGAACAAGATAATCTGCTGATTCCTCGACTGACACACATTGCTCAAGCATCATACGAAGTGCCCTCCCAGGATATGCTATTCAAACTATGCGTTGTCTTAACTCTAACAAGACTGTGACAACCTGTCCATTATCCTCATCAAAACCAATTTATAAACGGTTTTACTTCGCATTTTATAAATATTAGATGCTAATTACATGAAAAAGTTGAAATTGATCAAGCAACTATGCGGGATATCAATGCTTCGCAGCGCAGTTCAACCTAAGGAAAACACTTTGGATAAAATGCATCATTACATCGTAACATATCGTAATCAGGGTTGATTTATGACTCTCTCCTCAAAAAACATTTTTTTTCTTTAACATCTTTTTACATTTCACGAAAAAAGCCATCACGTTCCCATCGAACCTTTCCAAAATTTCTCTTGTATTTCCTAATAAGTACATACATAGCACCCACCCCCCCCTCCTTTGGAAGAGCAGAACAAAAAGCCAGTACAACCCGACGAAGAGGCTCTTGTGTCAGCCAATGCTGCACTTCCTGCTTGATCACGGGAATGCCCATCAAAGACCCTTTTCCCCGCCCTGTAACCACAAGCACTCCCCGCTTGCCCGAAATATAGGCGTCCTTGATGAAGTCCAGAAGACAGCTGCGCGCCTGCTCCAGATTCAAACCATGCAGATCCACATGCGCCTCCATGGAAAGAGATCCCGCCTTGAGATTCCGAAGCAAGGCGCTGTCCAGTCCGCGCACATGCCCTTGCATGTACTCTCCGGAAAATTCCAATTCAAACTCTGACTCGCCTTCGACAATACGTCGCAAGGAGTCCAGCACATCGTGCTCGCGCGGCGGACAGGCGGGCGAAGGCTTGGGACGGTCGTGCAATGTTACTGTCCTCCCTTTTCCCTTAAGCGGGACAACATCCTTCATCATACTGTGGAAATCGGCATCATTTCCAATGTTCTTGGACTGTTGGAGAGGTGCTCCGGCAGTGACGCCTTTCTTTTTTTTGGGAGCCACTTTTACTTTCCTTAAAGCCCTCAAGGAGCGATGCTTGACCATATATCCTCCTTGAAAAAGGTACCCTCAGGAGCTGGGAGAGGCAAGGTGCAGACAGATGCGCAAAAAGTCCATACAATGTTCAGATGCCGTTTCCCGCGTTCTGTGGTAAGGTATCCGAAAAACAAACATCTGGAGAAAATTCCCTGTCATGTTGTTGCAGACTGAAAGAGAAAAAGTTGTCCTCTTCGGGAAAAAAATGGTTTCCGCCGGCCTGACAACCGGCACGGGCGGCAATATCAGCCTGCTCGGCTCGTCCGCCCAGGGACATCCGGCGGATATGATCGCCATAACGCCTTCCGGAATTGACTATGCGGACATGACGCCTGCAGATGTGGTAGTGCTGGACCGCAAGGGCGACATTCGGGAAGGCGACCTTCCCCCCTCCAGCGAACTGGGATTCCACCTTGCCCTGTATGACCAACGCCGGGATATTCGCGCCGTGGTTCACACGCATTCGGTCTACGCCACGACAATGGCCTGTCTGAACTGGGAAATTCCCGCCGTACACTACCTCATAGGCTTTTGCGGCCACAAGGTTCCGCTGGCTCCCTACGCGACCTACGGAACGGATGCCCTGGCCCGCAATGTGGCCGAATCCATCGGGCAATACAATGCCGTGCTTCTGGCAAACCACGGCTTGGTGGCCGTTGGCTCCAGCCTGCCCAAAGCCTTTGAAACCGCGGAGGAAACAGAACTGGTCGCCCAGATATATTACCGAACCAAGGCCGTGGGGAATCCTGTCATTCTTCCGGCCGAGGAAATGGATCGTGTTATCGCCAAATTTTCCAATTACGGGAAAAAAAAATAACCGTCCCAGAGATCGTTCATGACGCCCCAAACCACCCCACGCACTGACAGTCTTGCAAGGTATGCCCGAAAGTGGATGATGTGGACCTGCATTCTGTCATTTTCACTGACCATGGGAATATTTGCTTTTCCCTCCGCAACACAGGCAGATCACACCACCTACATGGTCCGGGGCGACGAAGATTATCCCCCTTACGAGTTTATCAATGAACTTGGCGAACCAGACGGGTTCAATATCGACCTGATCAAGTCCGTGAGCAAGGTCATGGGGTTCACGCCCCTCATTTCCCTCGGCCCGTGGACCGAGGTCAAAAACGACCTGTTCCAGCGCCGTATCGACATCCTCACCGGAATGTATTTTTCATCCAAACGCGACAGAGATGTGGATTTCTCCACGCCGTTCATCATCGTCACTCACTCGATCTTTGTGCAGAAAGGCTCTCCCATTCGTTCGGTTGCCGACCTGGAAGGCAAGCGCGTGCTTGTTCAGAACGGCGACATCATGCACGAATGGGCGGAAAAAAATCTCTCTTCAAGCAAAATTCTTCCAGTGGACAACCAGGGAACGGCCCTGCGCAGACTCTCCATGGGGGAAGGCGACTGTGCCCTCCTGGGCACGCTTCAGGGACTTTACAATGCGGAGCGCTTTTCCCTGACCAACATCACGTCCGTCGGCCCCTCCATCCTGCCTCAGAGGTATTGTTTCGCCGTTCCCGCAGGACGCCAGGAACTGCTTGCAAGACTGAATGAAGGATTGAGCATCCTCAAGCGCACAGGGGAGTTCGACCGGATATACGAAAAATGGTTTGGAGTTTACACGGAAAAAACTTTTCCAACCGCCATCTTTCTTTGGGTGTTGCTGCTGCTGTTCGTCGTTGGAGGTGCCAGTGTCGTCTGGAACTGGAGCCTGCACAGACGTGTGTATGTCAAAACACGGGAGCTGAACCAGGAACTCGCACAGCGAATCCGGGCGGAAAATGCTCTCAAACAAAAAGAGGAAGACCTCCGCGGCTCCCTGGCGGAAAAGGAAGTCCTGCTCAAGGAAATTCACCACAGGGTCAAAAACAATCTGCAGATAATATCCAGCCTGTTGGCCCTGCAGATGGACCAGCTCGACACGCCCACCGCCAAAGACATGTTCATCGATTGCCAGCGGCGCATCACGTCCATGGCCCTGGTGCACGAGGAGCTGTACCAATCCAAAAGCCTTTCCAGGGTAAACCTGGCTGATTATGTCAAAAAGCTCGTGAAGTCATACAGTTGCGGCCTCAGAACAAACAATCATGTGGCCTTTGAAGTACAGGTGCAAAGTTTCAACCTGCCGGTTCACAAGGCCATCCCATTCGGCCTCATTCTCAATGAACTCGTGACCAATTCGATCAAGCACGCCTTTGTCGAAAAAAACGGCATCATCACCATAGTGGCCCACTCCACCGAACACGTTGTATCCCTTGCCGTATCCGATACCGGCTCGGGCTTTCCGGAAAACTTTTCCCCTGACCACGCAACCGGCCTGGGGATGCAGTTGGTGTTGGGTCTGACCAAGCAACTTGACGGAAAAATCCATATGGACAACGCCCCCGGCGCAAGGGTCCGTATTGTTTTTCCCGAGTAAGCCCGGCACAACAAAATTCCGCCCCTGACGGCGCACACCCTTCATCTGTACCTATTCAGTCTTCCGGTTCCGCCGTCTCCTGCGCCCCTTTGACCACATGCAGATCCACCCCCATTTCCCGGCTGGGCACAAGGCTGTATATCCTGTCAGCCCGCAAGGCAAAGTGATCTATCTGATGATGGCTGATGACAAGGACCTGCAAATCAAGCCTGTCGGCCACGGCCTTGATCACGCTCATGAATTTGGACACCAGTCCGGGCTTGAGCCAGCAGTCCTGCTCGTCCAGAACAATGAACGGACGATGGCTGGTCCGATCGAGCAGGGACAGGGCGATCAGACGGAGTCCTACGGACAGGATATTGCAGACCGATCCTCCCTGACCGTGAAGAATGTCCTCCACCTCGCCGTCTTCACGCTCTATCTGGAATTGAATGTTCAGTCGGCCCGCCTTGAGGTCGCGGGTGGAAACCACGCGCCGCTCCTGCCCCAGAATTTCACGAATGGCATGGCTGAGGTTGGCTTCGATTTCATCCAGTATTTCACCGAACAAGGCACGGCTGAGGTCGTCGAGCAAGGCTCCGGCCTTGGGCGCAAGCTCCAAAAATTCAAGGACGTTTTCCCGCTCCTTGCGCAAGCGCCGGTATTCATCGTGCCGGGCTTCGGCCAAAGCATGCAGGCGATCGAAACGACGCTCCAGGGTGCGAGGCGAGGCCAGAAGGATATCGGATTGTGCATCCGAAAAAGTGGAGCCCGTGTCGCCCCCCCTGTCCTGAGGCTGCTCATGCGCCATGGTTCTGTCCTGCCGGTTCTGCACCAACTTCAGTATCCTGCGGACTCAACCTGCCGGTCATGAGGATCCATCCGGCCAGCCCCCCCAGGGGAATCCAGCTCAGCCACCCCAAAAAAGAAACAGCCACCCCGGAGTAGCCGGGCACAGCCAACAGAACAAGAGAGCCGCCCACGGCGTTGCCCGAGGCATGAGCCAGGCAAACCGGCCAGATGCTGCCGCTTTTTTCGCGCAACCATCCGAAGATGATGGACATGAAAATGCATCCGCCGGTAAACGCGATCATGCCAAGAACCGGGTGTCCCGGGAAATTATACCCGCGAAGATTGAGCGGCAAATGCCACAACGACCAGATCACCCCGGTACCCACAGCCGCGGCCAATGGGTTTCCAGAAAAAATGCGGCGTTGCAGATATCCGCGCCATCCGAATTCCTCGCCGAAAAGTATCAGACTGGCGGGAACGGCGGAGGCCAGGGAACTGGTTACAAGGTTGAGCGTCCCCCAATCCCGGAGGAATCCGCCTTCGGAACTGCTCCGAGCCAAGGCGCTGAGTCCGCCCTTGAAACTGAAATCCACATCCGCCAACCCCAGCAGGGAGGCCAGAATCAAAATAATGTATACACACGGCAGAGGAAAAAACCAAGCGAACATGTAGTACCGCCATTTGCCAAAATGCAGCCCAAGCCCGGCGTCGGCAAATCCCTCCCTGGTCACCAGCAGGCGAACGGCCAGAGCCGCCAGGGCCGGAGCGAACGCTCCATACATGATCTGAAGCATGGGGGAGGAGCCGCCGGGAATCCATCCCTTGTTGGCAAGACCTTCCCAAATGCCCCAGGCAATGCCGAAACTAAGCAGGATATAGGCAACCACTCCGCGCATGGGCTATTCCTCCCCTGCCAAACCCTGTTCTATCTGATCCAGTTTTTTGCACACCTCGTCAATATGCTGACCGTAGTTGCTCACAAGCTTTTCATTTTCAGCTCGTTTCTCCGCCAGCAGGCTTTCAAGCTCCTCTGGATCGCTTGTGCCATACTCCTGCCGTGCCTGGTCTTCCAGTTCCTGAAGCTGCCGTTCTATATTGGACAGCCCTTCCTCTGTTCTGGCGCGTTCAAGCCGCAACCGGTCAAATTCGTTTTTCAGCCCGGCCAGTTCTTTTTCCAAGGCGTTGTCGCGCCCGTTTCCATCCTGCGGATTTTTACTCATCGGCAATGACCTCTTGGTACAGCTTCCAGACCAGTTCGCTTTCCGCCAGTCCGGGTTGGAGGTTGTCTTTCAAAAATTGCTTCAACCCCGAGCCTTCACGGGTTCGTTTCCAGGCAAGCCGTTCCAGGCCGTCCAAAAACCGGGAGCCGCCATCCGCCTCCACGCTTTCCTCTGGAAATTCCTGTTCCGGAAACACTTCGAAAAACGGCAGGTGTTCCAGTTCCACACGCTCCAGCTCGTCCTGTCCCGGCCGCCAGATATGCGCCGCGGGAACCCGTTCCATGGAGCGCCTGGAAAATGTTATCCGAACTATATTACCGGGATTAGACCAACGTGTCGTGCCTTTTTGCAAAGTGGGCTGGGGACGATGGATGTGTCCGTTGATTATCCAGTCGATACCCGGAATTTCATGGGCAACCACCTTTTTTTCCGGGTAATCCGGAAAATTGACATTATGATGGGTCAGCCACAAGACACTCTCGCCCTTGCGCACCCCCTGGCGATCAAAGGAGTCGGGAATGGCTGTTCCATCAGGCGCCGATCCCACCACGGCGGAACCCGCCGGAGTCACTATACGAAAAGCCGGGCCGCTGTCCTTGAGCAGGCGAAGCACGCCCGCGGACTCCAACACCGAAATGGAGCAATCGTCCGTAAGCCGGGCCTGGTATTTATCGTGGTTGCCTATCAGGGCATAGGGACGCAGTGCACGGAACAAATTCATCATTTCCACCAGCAGCCAGTTTGGATTTTCCCGCGGCCAGTGGAACATGTCCCCCAAAAACACGGGCAGCAGATTCATATCCCGCGCCATGTCCAGGCAGATTCCCACTTTGTCCAGAACCTGACGGGGATAATCCGGCAGACGTTGCCCCGGTGCGCTTCCGGCCAAATGCGGGTCGGCTACGAACAGCAGGCCCGAGGCCCGCTCCTCAGGCAGGTTCATGATGGTCTCCCTGCAAAAAAGTCAGCGCATCCATGGGTTGTCCGCACAGCGGGCATGTCCCGGATGTATCCAGAAGTTCTTCGGCCCGGAGTCGAATGCGCTCCAAGTCATCAATGTTTTCTTTCAGAAGAACGTTTTGCCTGTCCCGTTCCTTGCGCACGGCCCGCAACCGCCCAGCCAAGGAGCCCAGGGCAGTCAGGGAGTGGCGGTCCGGAAGAACGGGAGGGGGGGCAAGCTTTCCGAACAGGAGAATCTTTTCCCGGAGCGCCTGTGCTGTTTTTTTCATCCGCCTCCGTCGCCGCAACAAATCCACAAGCCCGGCAACAGGAAAGAGATTCGGGGGAGCGCACAACGCATCAAGCACTCCCATCCGACGCGAAGCTGCGTCAATGGAAACCTTCAACTTGCCCAGACGATCTGCGGCATCCCGCAACGAACGGGAAGGAAAAAGAGACGGCGGCATATGTACGCCGACAAGAATTTCAGCCTGGGCCGTCGCCAAACGCTTGCGGACCTGCAGACTTTCCCTGGCCTGGAGCAAACGGGACAACTGCAATGTGGGCCAAAATTCCAATGGTGGCCGTACCTGTTGCAGAACGTGCAACCGCTGGTGCGTTGCGGCCCGCTGGCCGCGCAGTTTGTTGATCTGTCCGGCCCGGTGTTCAAGTGAAGGAATTTCCCGCTGCAATGTTTCAAGCCGGGAAAACAGCCTGGCGGCCTCCTCCAATTCCAGGGCGGTCCGGGGCAGGTCGGCAGCGCGGTCCAACTCTGCAGCCAAAGTATTCATGCGGGTGGTCAACTCCGCCTCGCGCCGCCGCTCAAGACGCACCCGATTTTTCAGTCTGTCCTGCATGGCCAGCAGGTGGGCGCTCTCCGAAGACGAGGCAAAAAAAGCGGCTATGGCCGAGGGGGGTCTGTCCAAGAGAAAAATGGGGTACCGCTGGTCGCCGATATGCACGTCCACGGCCTCCTCCGGGGGGCGGCCTTCCAGCTCCACAGGTCCCATGCGCAGGATATCCAGTACCTCCCGCGGAGGAGTACGGCCGAATTTGTAGTATTCCTCCGGCCCTTCCGCGCCCGGACGGAGAATTTCATAGCCCGCATATGTCTTGCGTCTGATCCAGGTGACACGTGTACCGTCCCCGAACTCGGCCGAAACCCGGGCTTCCTTGGCTCCGTGCCGGATGTAGGAACGGGGCGGCGGATTGCTGGCCAGACAGCGCAGAGCTTCCACAACGGCGGATTTTCCCGTGTTGTTCGGGCCGGTCAGAACGCTCAGTCCCGGCCCGAGATCAAGGCTCGTGGATGCATGGGCCATAAAATTTTCAAGATGCAGACGCACCAACATATGCATTCCAAGGGAAGTAAGAGATTGTCTTCGGCGGCGGAGGACTCTGCCCCCAAAACGCACACAAGAAATCAAGTGGTTATGGTAAGATCCCTAATACCGGGGTTTTTGACGCATCTCTCGAAGAAAGGCAATCTCGCCGATTTCCTTCATCCGCAAATTCATATCTTTCCAGCGTTCCAGCAATCCCGGAGGCAGATTGCTGTGCGCACAGGGAAACTCTTCGCATTCATGACAGAAGGACACGCCCTTTTTTCAGGATGCAATCCTTGACTCCGCAGGATGCGTTCAGACAACCGCCGTCACGACACCCTGAACAGACTCCCGCGGCAAGATACTCGACAACGGCCTGAAAACCGGCGTAATGTTCAAAAACAGGATTCATCAGGGCGAAACGCGGAGCCTGCTTGTCGAATCCTTCAAGCCCGGCGACCAGGGCTGCCCCCGCCTGCTGAATGCTTCCTCCCGCCCGCGACAGGCAGCGGGAACAGTCAAGCCCGCATGGCGCAAGAATTTGAAGAAGCTCTTCCCGTTGCATCAATTGCCTCGCATGTTTTCACGGCAAAGGATCGTTGGCCCCTAAAAACGGACAAAATGTCAGGGCGTCCGCCGTGAGACCTCCCTGCCCGGCGTCTTCATCGTACAGAATCAGCGGAGACTGAACGACCACGTCGGGCTGACCGTTTTTGACAACCTGAATAAGTACGGTCTTGGCGGGCACGTTGCATCGACCGTGTATAAAGCGGAGCGCCTTGGGCTGCAACCGTACCCGGTCGGCCAGGACGAGAAACTCGACCAGACGCTGGGTCGTGAAAACAAAGTAGGCGGATGCCTTGTTTTTCAGTGAGTAGGCCGTGGCCGCAAGAAAATCCGCCAGACCGCCCTGCCCTTCGGCCAGCCCCATTTCCCGCTCCGGCAAGGGCGATGCCCTGCCGCTTCCCGGCCTCCTGTAGGGAGGATTGCAGACCACCACATCCATGCTTTCCGGGCCGACTGCATCGCAGGTGCGGATGTCGTCTACATTGCAGAGGCAAACGCTGCCATGGCCTTGCAATCCCAGGCTGGCAAAATTGGACTCGCAACAGGCTACCATTTCCGGCTGTATGTCCAGAGCTGTCACCGACGAAAGATTCTCATCGGAAAAAGACTCTCCAGCCAAATGCAATTGGCGCAAAAGACAGCCGATACCGACCACCCCGCATCCCGCGCCAAGGTCCAGAATGCATGCGCCGGAAGGAACCCTGGCAAAACAGGCCAGCAGCAGGGCATCCACGGAAAAGCGAAACCCCAGGGCCGGCTGACGCAGTCCACGGGGAAAAGCCGTCCGGGCGGTGGAAATGTCCGGGGAAAGCCCCTCAAGAGGAGCAATCATTCCTGCCTCCCGGTTCTTCCCATCCTCCGGTGCATGGCTCCAAGCAGCATCCGGGCTTCGGACATCCGCAGTACGCTGCCCAGAACGAGATAGCCAGCAACCCAGGCCGGAATAAGCCCCAAAGCCCAAACCATGCCCCAGGCCGTGGACATCCAGGCCCCCAGCCCGATGCACAGGCTCAGACCAAAAGAAACAGTGAGCGTGAACACGGTCCGCGCGCAAAAATTCCCAATCTGCCGAAAAAGAAAAAACAACAGCAGTCCGGCGTTGAGCCAGCCGGAAATGCTCACGGCCAGGGCCAGCCCTACATGGGCCATGTTTTGCATAAGCGCGTACCCCAGCCCCACATTGACGACCATGCAGACGAAAGCGATTTTTACCGGTGTCTTGGTGTCCTCCAAAGCATAAAATGCCGAAACAAGGGGGCGCACCAGGGCAATGGCCGGAAGTCCGGCGCCATAGGCGACCAAGGCCGCCGATGTACTGGCCGCCGCGTCCGCCGCAAAAGCCCCGCGTTCAAAAAGAAGCTGGATGATCGGTCCGGCCAGGGCAATCAACCCGGCGGAGGAAGGAAAAGCGATAAAAACGGTCAGCCCCAAAGCGGAATCCAAAGCCTGGCGGAAGTCGTCCATGGCCTTGTCCGCAGCCAGACGGGCCAGGCTTGGCAAGGCTGCCGTTCCCACGGCAATGCCGAAAATTCCCAACGGGAACTGAACCAGGCGGTCGGCGTAATACAAATAGGACACAGACCCAACAGGAAGAAAGGAGGCCAGCAACGTTGAAAGAAGAATATTGATCTGGTAGACGGCCGCTCCGAACACCGTGGGCAGCATCAACCGCCCCACACGCTGCACACCTTGATGTTTCCAGGCCCAGGGGCCATGCCAGGAAAAACCACGAGAACGCAAAGCCCACTGCTGGGCCACCCATTGCAGTACACCGCCGACCAGCACCCCCCAGCTCATGGCGACGGCCACATCCCCTCCCGACCAATATCCGGCCAGAGCCGCCACAATAAGCGTCACATTAAGAACGCATGGAGCCAGAGCCGGCGTCAGAAAATGCCCCATGCCATTGAGAATGCCCATGCACAGGGCCACGCTGGAGATGAACAGGATATAGGGAAAACAGATCCGCACCAGCCGCACGGTCAGTTCGAACAAGACACTGTCACCGATAAATCCCGGAGCGATGAGCCGGGTCATCCAGGGAGCCAGAAGTACCCCGAGAGCGACCAGAACGCCAAGAATAAGCACCAGCCAAACCTGAACCGAGCGGGCCAGGGCAAAGGCCTCCCTGTTTCCGGATTCCGCACGCATACGGCTGAACACCGGGATGAAGGCCATGGTCAGAGACCCCTCTCCGAACAGACGACGCAGAAGATTGGGAACGCGAAAGGCTACGAAAAAAGCATCCGATCCCAACCCCGCGCCCAAGGCAAAGGCCACCACCAGATCGCGCAGAAAGCCAAGGATGCGGGACAAAAGGGTGGCCCCGCCCACCACGGCAGCGTTGCGGGCTATTTCTCTGGAATGTTTGTTCAAATTTATCTCCGTCAGGCACAATGAATTTGTTCCGGACAACGCCGACGCTGGTGTATCAATGCCTTTTTCCCGTGTCCAAATCAATTGCGGGCAGAGCCCCCCAAACAGCCCAAAAAGCTTGTAATATGGCGCATTCCCCAATATCATATAGAGACTGGGCAGACTTACTGCAGTGTTTTGCAAAGAGCCACTCCGGATTTTGCAGAAAGGTCGTCAAAAAAAAATTCATACAACCGGAAAGGATCATTCGCAAAAGAACAACTTTGATAATTTTTTCTGAACCGCACAGGCGTTTCCCCCTGACTCGCTTTTTTTGACTATGTCTTCATGTAACAAGAGGTTCCCATGCAGCGTATAACTGCGATTATACTGTGTGCCATAACAATATGTTCGTTTGCGGGTTGTGCACAAAAAACACAACGTACCTCTCCCGGTGTCGTGAGAACACCGGAAGCGCGGGGACACACGGTCCGGCAATGGGCGTACTGGCTGCAGAATCCAGACCTTGCCGCACTCGCCTCCTACCCCGCCGACCTGGTGGTCATCGACTATTCCTACGACGGTTCCGACGCCAAAGCCTTTGACCGCAAATCAATTAAAATGCTCCAAAACGCAGGCAAAACAGTCCTGTGCTACTTCTCCATAGGCGAAGCCGAGACCTACAGATTCTACTGGAACGCCACCTGGGACCAAAAGCCCCCCGCCTTTCTGGGGGCGGAGAACCCGGACTGGCCGGGCAACTTCAAGGTCCGCTACTGGTCGCCGGAATGGATGCAGGCTGCACTCATTCCCTATATGGACCGCATTCTGGCCGCAGGATTCGACGGCGTGTATCTGGATATAATAGACGCCTACTGGTATTGGCACGAAAAAGAAGGCATCGACATTCGGAAAACAGCCGACGACATGGTTACCCTGGTGGCGGACATTGCCCGCTATATGCGCGGCCGTGCGGGAAGAGAGTTCATCATCTGTCCGCAGAATGCAGAAGGCATCATCAGCGACGCATCTTCCAAATATCGTCAATTGTACTTCAACACCATAGACATGATTGGTGTGGAAAGTCTTTTCTTTAATATATACAGCCCGGAAGACCAGAAATACAGAATGAATCTTCTTCGTGAATATGCCACACACAATCTGCCGGTTCTGAATATCGAGTATATTTCTTCGGACAAATACGAACAATACCTGCATATGGCGCGCACGGTCGGATTTCCCGTCACCCCCTATGCGGCAGCTCCCGATGCGGCCCTCAACCTGTTAACCCCTGCTGGGTGGGCTTCCCGGGAGGAATGAACCATCCTTTCCATTTTTTTAAGCACAGTAGAAGTTGCCCCCTTCAACACTGCCGCTCAACCACAATCTAATTGACTTTTAATACTGCTGATAGTGTAATCTTGTGTTTAGTTGCATCGCTGCAACCCAAAATACATTGCCACATCATGGAGGTCGGGTATGAGGCGTTTATCCTGTGTCATAATCCTTGCGTTTCTGGGGCTGCTGACTGCATGCACCAACTCGCACCGGGTGGATTACGTGCGCGGCAAAGAAATTTCAGCGCAAAAACGCTACGTTGCCGTTCTGCCGCTAGTGAATCTCACGTCGCACCCTTATGCCGGACGCATCGTGGGAGACATCCTCTCGTCCGAACTGTATGCAGCCACGAACTTCACCTTCATGGAACGCACCGCCATGGCGGAAAAGATCAAGGGCAAGGAGGACGATCTGGAATACGTCATGGACAAAGGCGTGGCCCAACGCATCGGTCGCGAACTGGGCGTGGATACGGTCGTTTACGGATCGGTTTCCGAATACCGCTATAAACTGGGCATCGATCAGGACCCGGTTGTCGGTATCAACCTGCGCCTGCTGGATGTGGCTTCCGGAGATGTGCTTTGGGCCACCAGCATGTCCAAGACGGGGGGATGCTGGTTCGTGTGCGAAGACTCCCTGAACAGATTGGCCCAGGACGTCTGTCAATCCATGGTTTCCGAAATGGTGGGAGAACTGAATACGCATGATTCCTAGACGTTTTCCTCTTGCTGTTCTGGCTTTTTTACTCTTCTCCCTTGCCGCGGCGTCTCCGGGGACATGCTCCCCTTTGGACAAGATTATCTCGCGCAAGGTCCTGGTGTTGTACGACAGTTCCAACGGGCAGACTCCGTTCACAAACAATCTCTTCCATGACGGCCTGGCCATGGTGTTCAACTACCACGGCCTGGATTTCGACTATCACGATGTCAACAACGCACTGCCGGACGACAAAGCCATGGCTCAATTCAGGGCCGTGGTTTCCGTATTTGAATCCATGGCCATGGAGGATCCGACCACCTATCTGAAGTGGCTGCTGCACCAGATGGACATGGGCCGCCGCGCCCTGGTCTTCGGCTGGCTGGGCACGCAGTACCCGGACGGAACCCCCGTGGACAAGGAACTGGCCGCAAAAGTCTACGAACGCTTCGGCCTGCGCTACATGCCGGAAAAAATTCTCAAAAAGACCCTGCTGAAATACAACCGCAAGGTCCGCGACTTTGTGGAATTCGAACGCAGCTACCCGCCGCTCCCCCCGTTCGAATCCGTCACCCTGGCCCCCATTGAGGGCAATGCCAGATTCCTCCTCACTGCAAAACAACGCGGCACGGACTTTGTGACAGTATATATCAGCTTGAGCGACTTCGGCGGTTTCGCCCTGTCCGGAAGCATCTACTGGATGGATCCATCCAGTTATGCCAAGCGATGGTATCTCAATCCATTCACCTTCACAGCCGCCGCCCTGGGGCTGGACGACACTCCGGTTCCCGACCCGACCACCATAAGCGGCCTGCGGGTGGCCTTCTCCCATGTGGATGCCGACGGCTTCAGCGGATTCACCAATATCGACACTTCCAAGAACTGCGCCCAGGTCATGCAGCAAGAAGTGTATGAAGCCTTTGATTTTCCCATCACATCTTCCATCATTGCCGCGGAAGTCAACCCGAAGGACATGGGGAATCCCGAACTGGTGGACATCGCCCGCTCCATCTTCGCCATGCCCAACATAGAACCCGCATCGCATGCCTACACCCATCCCTTTTTCTGGGACATGTCCAAAAAAGTGGAAGATTCCGAAAGGTTTGATGTGGCGGGAGCGTACAGTGCCCCGGACTATGTTTTTGACTCCAAGCTGGAGATTGTGGACTCCTGCGCCTATGTGACGTCTCTTTCGCCGCCGGAAAAACCTTGCAACGTGATTCTCTGGTCCGGCATGTGCAACCCCACGCAGACCCAGCTGTCCATGGCTTCCGACGCCGGGATACTGAACATGAACGGGGGGGATACGGTCTTCGATCAGGCGCACGATTCGCTGTTCACGGTGTCCGGGCTGTACAGAAAGGTTGGCGATCAATACCAGATATACACCGGGCAAGCGAACGAGAACATTCTGACAAACCTATGGACCGGACCATTCTGGGGATTCGCCAACATCATTGAAACCATGGACCGGACGGAACACCCCAGGCGACTCAAGCCCATTGACGTCTACTACCACTTTTACAGCGCGGAAAAACTGGCCTCGCTCAATGCGCTCAAGCAGGTCTACCAATGGACAATGGCCCAGCCCGTGGCACCGGTGTTCACATCCCAGTACATCAAGATGGTCCTCGGCTTCACCACTGCCCGCATCCGCATGCTGAAGCCAAAACATTATGAAGTATCAAACTATGGTCAGTGCACCACCATGCGGTTTGCCTCCGACTCTCCTCCGCCCGACCTGCGTTATTGCGTCAACGTGACGGGCTGGGTCCGGCACCCGCAGGGGTTGTACGTTTCCCTGGATGCGGCAACAGACAAAGCACTCATTGTGTTCACGGGCAGTGGCGGCCAATCCCAGCCCTTTGTGCAGCAAGCCACGGGAACCATTTCCGGCCTGCATTGGGACCGGAAGACGCTGGAATTTCACTATCAGGGATGGGGGGCCGGCTGGGTAGAAATCGCCGGAATGTCTCCGGACAAGGAGTACGCTTTCACTGGTGCCGGACAAACGGGAAAAGCCCGCGCCGACAAAAACGGAAAACTGCGTTTGAAAAACGCATCAAGCGGAAAAATGACTCTTCAACTGCAGTAACTCGAAATGTCTGTGGCTTTATTCCTATGGAAAAATACGGATACAATACAATGCAACCACCTGAAAAAATCATGGCAGGCATTTTCACTGTGGTGCTGTGTGTTGTTTTCTGCGTTCCATGTCTTGCCGCTCCGCAGGAAAAAGTCGTCAACCGCAAGGTCCTTGTTTTGTACGACAGTTCCCACGGACAGGAAGAATCGAAAAACAACTTGTTCCGCGACGGACTGGCCATGGTTTTCAATTATTATGGCCTGGATTTCGACTATATTGACGTGGCCCCGGGAAAATTCCCCGATGATACGGCCATGTCGCAGTACCGAGCCGTGGTCAGCGTGTTCGAAGCCATGTCCGTTCCCGATCCGGCAGTCTATCTGCCCTGGCTTGCCCATCAGATGGACAAGGGGCGCAAGGTAATGGTCTTCGGGTGGACGGGAACGCAATTTCCCGACGGCAGCCCCGTGGACACGGCCATTGCCCGAAGCGTGTATTCCAGGTTGGGATTGGATTACCAACCCGGCAGAACCATCCCTACCACCCGTCTGGCCTACGTTTTGAAAGACCAGGATTTCGTGGAATTCGAACGCAAGTACCCGCCGATTCCCCCATCCGAGTTTCCCGGCCTGTCGCCCCTCCAAGACAAGGTCCGCCCTCTGCTCATGGCAAAGGAAAAAAACAGTGGACAGGAGACCGTCTACATTGCCGTCAACGACCATGGGGGCATTGCCGCCACCGGCTCCATCTACTGGATGGATCCTTCTTCCTATGCCAAGAAGTGGTATCTCAACCCCTTCGCCTTTGTTGCCGCCGCCTTGGGGCTGCATAACGAGCCTATCCCGGACCCAACCACGCTGAACGGCTTGCGCGTGGCCATTTCCCATGTGGATGCCGATGGATTCGGAGGGTTTACCGAGGTGGAATCCAAAAGCACCTGCGGCAGGGTGATGAAGGAACAGATCTACGAAGCCTTTGATTTTCCCATCACCTCATCCATCATCGCCGCTGAAGTAAACCCCAGTTACATGGGTAAACCGGAACTCGTGGACCTTGCCAAGGAAATTTTCGCCCTGCCCAACATCGAACCGGCATCACATTCATACACGCATCCCTTTTACTGGGATGTCAGCAAAAAGGTCGAACTGGAAGAGCGCTATGATTTTGCCGGAGCCTATTCCAAACCTGATTATAAACTCAGCGCCCAGTTGGAAATCAAAGACTCCTGCGCCTATGTGTCCAGCCTGTCGCCACCCGACAAACCCTGCAGGGTGCTGTTATGGTCTGGAACCTGCGAACCCGTGGCTTCACAGATCGGCCTGGCCGACACGCTGGGCATTCTGAACATGAACGGGGGGGATACTGTCTATGATCAGGTGCGCGATTCCCTGTTCCTGGTTTCCGGCCTGTATCGGAAGGTCGGGACGAACTACCAGATATTCACGGGACAGGCCAATGAGAACATCCTGACCAATCTGTGGACAGGGCCATACTGGGGCTTTTCCAACATCATGGAAACAATGCGCCGCACCGAGTCTCCGCGCCGCCTCAAGCCCATCGACATCTACTACCATTTTTACAGCGCGGAAAAATTGGCTTCCCTCAATGCCCTGAAAAACGTCTACCGTTGGACCCTGCAGCAGGACATCGCCCCTCTGTTCACCTCGCAATACATCAATATGGTTCTGGGGTTCATCAGCACCCGGGTGAAGCAACTCCGCTTCGCCCCCAAGGAGAACACCCCGTTCACCGCCTATGAGGTCTCCGCCTACGGAAGCTGCACCACCATGCGCTTTTCCCCGGAAACCCCGGCCCCGGACATGGAACTGAGTGAAAACGTCATCGGGTGGCTTCGTCTCCCACAGGGGTTGTACGTACATCTCGCCGCCGAAGCCGACCACGCCCTTATCGCGCCTGTGGGTACGGACGACGCCCAAATTCCGCACATTCGCAAAGCCACCGGCATCATATCGGATTTCGCCAGGGAAAACCAAATCTTGCATTTTCACTATCAAGGTTTTGGCAAGGGCTGGATCGAACTGGCCGGCCTGCGTCCCGATACGGAGTACAGCATCCACGTCACCGGCAACACATGGAAGGAAAAAACAACGAGGACCGATGCCAAAGGCCGTCTGCGCATCAACGCAATCAAAACAGGTAACCTGGAGATACTTCCGCTTTGAATGTCGGTTTCATCCGCCTTTTTCTCTTTACAGCCATTATTGTAGGGCTGAGTGTGGCGGTGTTTCCGTTCAAACGGAACATGGTGTTCCTGTATATTGAGTCGGGGGAAATCAAACAGGCCAACAGCGTACTCCAGGAGCTTCTGGCTGAAAATCCGGATGACTTCCGCATTCTCATGGCCGGTGCAAAACTGGCCATGTACGAAGGCGACCCGAATACGGCCATTGCCATGACCCAGCACGCCCTGAACCAGAAACCGCGCAACCAGAGGGCCCTGCACACCCTGGCGCGATACCTGGAATGGAATATCCGCCCCCTGGACGCCTTGGCGGTTTATGAAAAAATCGTGTCCATTGATCCCAAGGATAAAATGGCATTGGAAAAAATCATAAATTTCTCAAGGTATTTCGATCTTCCGGAAAAAGAGGGACTGGCCCTGGCCCGCCTGCTTCAACTACAGCGCGCAACCAAGGAAGAACCGCCCAATGTCTTCCAACAGGCGCTGGCACCGGACCTGGAAACCCTGGCAAAACGACGGCTGGACCATGGGTATGAACCGCTGGCCGACATGCTCATGCAGCGGCTGTACATCCTGGAATGGCAGTACAGAAACGATCTTGCGGACGGTCCTCCGCCGGAACTGGAGAGCTACGTCATCTATGCTCTTGAACGCTACCTGATCAGCGATTTTCTTCCGGAGGGCGAAGGCTTCGCCGCCCGAATGGACAAGGCCACCCATGCGGGGCTGAAAAACAGGCTGCTCCTGGCGACGGTCATGCGCTGGAATGGATTGGCCAAGGAAGCCGTTGCCTATCTGGATCACCTGGAAAAATCCTACCCTGACAACGAACAAATTCTCCTGGCGCTTACCCAGGCCGGTCGTGACGCCGACAATCTGGGCATGGTGGAGCACGCTTTCGAACGTCTGGTGGCCACCCGGCCAGACAATCAGGACTACGCCACAACACTTTCCAATGTGTACATGGAAAATGAAAAATACGGCAAAGCCTTCAGCCTGTTGGCAAAACTCGTAAACTTTGGACAGAATATCGTTGGCCTGCTCAAACAGATGGTCACCGTGGCCTTGTTCAGCGGAGACCAGGAAATCCTGCAATCCGCAGCCCGGGAAACAGAACGCTTCGACCTGGACGATCCCGATCTCCTGCTCCAACGGGCCGAGGTCTACGCCGCTCTAGATGAGCCAAAGAAGGCCTTCCCGCTCTACATCCGGCTGACAAAGAAAGAACCCAAACTGGAATATGCAGAGCTGGCGCTCAATGCCGCCGTGGCCTCGGCCAGCACGGAGATGGTTCAAGAGGCCGCCACCGTGGGACAGGGGATCGCTCCACAGAATGCCGACTTCATGGAGCTGGTGGCCGAGGCATATCTGGGTGTGGACCGCTCCGACCTGGCATATGGCGAATTCAAGGCCATCGCCATGGTGCGCAAAACCCAGGACGCGGTCCTGCGCATGCTGGAAATCGCGGGCTTTTCCGGAAACGAGGAGTTGGTGGCAGATGCCACAGATAAAGCCCATGCCCTGTTTCCGAATTCCGCCACGGTGGCTTCAATGTCCGGGGAAATGTATCTGTGGCTGGAAAAACCGGACAAGGCGTACCCCTATTTTCTCCTGGCGGCTGAATTGTCCAAGGGAAACAAGGAACGTGTGGACCGCATGATCGAAGTCGCCTCCTTTGCAGGCGACAACAAGCTGTTCCAAAACGCGGTAAGCGCTGCCGTGCGTTTGCGTCCCGACGACATCACGCTGCGCCGCACCGCAGCCCAGCTCATGCTGGCACAGGGCAACAGCCAGGAAGCCACTGCCGCGCTTCAGGACTATCTGAAAAAAAACCCCAACGACGACGAGGCACGCAAACAACTTGCCTACCTGTTGCTTTGGACAGGCAAGGGCGGCGATGGACAAAGCCAGATGGCGTTTCTCTCCAAAAGCCGCATGAAGGATCCGGAATTTCTCAAGGAATGGGCACAATACACGGAAAGTGCCGGATTGGACGACCAGGCGTTTCGCCTGTATGAACGCCTCTTCCAACTGTACCCGGCCAATCGTGAATACCGCAGCGCCGTCATCCGGCTGGCCGGATACACCAACCGCCCGGAAACCGCCGCCCGTCTTCTGGCTGAAGATTCGGACGCCCGGCCCGAAGATTTCGACATGGCCCTCAAGGCAGGCACGGCCTGGAGCCAGGCCAACGACATCCCCAAGGCCGTTCGCTATCTGGAGCGCGCCCATGCCATCAGGCCGGCACACATGGCGACCCTGCGCGAGCTGGCGAAGAATTACGGTTACAA
>CAXXPO010000020.1:0-7908 GCA_963665185.2 Desulfovibrionaceae bacterium
ATGGCCGTCACCCCGTGGGCGTTGGCCTTGTCCGCATCGTCGGCAATGCTCCCGGCCAGGGCGATCACGGAACGTTTCGGCGGGCGGCCAGTTTGGCGATTCCCAGAGGGGCCTTGCCCATGACGCTTTGAAAGTCCAGCCTGCCTTCCCCTGTGAAGACCAGATCCGCGGCATTGATCATCTCTTCCATTCCGAGCCGCTCGAAAATGATGTCCACTCCGGGCCGCAGCTCCGCATTCAGAAAGGCGAAGAGTCCGCCGCCAAGGCCGCCGGCGGCACCGGCTCCCCTGAGTCCGTGGATGGATTTGCCCAGATCCCTGGAGACCACCCCGGCCCAGTTTTCCAGGCCCCGGTCCAGCTGGAGCACCGCCTCGGGACAGGCGCCCTTTTGCGGGCCGTAGACATGGGCGGCCCCGTTTGCTCCGCACAGGGGGTTGTCCACATCGCAGGCCACCAGGAAGCGGCACTGGGCGAGTTCTTTGACCACGTTGCCCGTGTTTACGGAAGCGACCCGGCCGAGGGAGCGTCCGACGGGTTCCAGGGAGTTGCCGTCGGCGTCCTTGAAGTCGAACCCCAGGGCCGCGGCCATGCCCATGCCCCCGTCGTTCGTGGCGCTGCCTCCGATGCCGACGATGAACTCCCGGCAGCCTTTTGTCCATGGCGTCCAGGATCATTTCGCCCAGTCCGAAGGTGGTGGTCTCCAAGGGGTTTCTCAGATGCTCCGGGACCAGGGGCAGGCCTGCGGCCGCCGCCATTTCCATGATGGCCGTGCCGTCTTCCAGAATGCCGTAGGACGCGGCAACCGGTCCGAACAGCGGGCCTTTCACGTCGAGGACCACCCGGCGGCCGCCCATTCCCTGCAGAAGGGTTTCGCAGAATCCTTCCCCTCCGTCGGCAACAGGGGTTTTCACCACGCGGGCTTCGGGCGCAGCGCCCAGAATCCCCGCGGCAACCGCATCGGCCAGTTCATTTGTAGTCAGTGAGCCTTTGAACGAATCCATTGCCACAAGTACGTTCATTGATGTTTCCTTTGCATTTTTTGAAGGGGAGGAAGGCGCTGCGCAATCTGCCGGGAATCAGTCGATTGCGTCGTGTTCAAGAAGGTAGGAGATGTAGGAGGCATACAGGTGCAGCAGGTCGTAATAATTTTTCAGATCTCTTCCGCACAATTCCTTTATCTTGCCCAGCCTGTACTGGATGCTGTTGCGATGGAATGTGCAACGCGTCGCAGACCTCCGCGATATTGCCGTTGTGCTCCATATAGGCGATGGCCGTCTGGGCGAGCCGCGCCGTGTGCCCCTTTTCCACAAGGACGGCAAAGGTTCCGCCCAGCTGCCGGTTCATGCCCGCGTTGGCGATGCTGATGGCAAGTTCCAGTTGCTCGTAGCGATGGCATTGCTGCCGGGGAAAGAGTGATTTTCCTATGTTCAGGCTTTGCAGCGCCTCGGTATAGGAGGTGTGCAAATGGTTTTTCAGGGAGCCTATGCCTACCTTGCAGTCCTTGTGCAGGGCCAGGAGCCGGTTGGTTTTCTGCTGCAGCAGGCTGCTCTCCCGCAGGATGACGCAGGTGAAGCGGGTGACGTCGGTGAGGATGAAGTCGTGGTCGTCGATCAGCCGTTGGGAGGAGCGGGGATGCGAGGCGTCGGTCCGGGGCTCGTCGATGACCAGAACCTGGCGGTTCAGAGTGACGTCGATATCGAGCCTTTTGCCCTGCTCGATGAAATCCCTGTCGTAGGCGCCCTGCCTCTGTATCCAGGCCTGCTGGAACTTATCCCTCAGCTGGTTCTGCTGTATCTTGCTATTTGTCTGAAGCTTTTCGGCATACAGCAGTTCGATGCTTGTTTTGAGGATGTCCACGGCCATGTCGGCGTGGGGTCCCTTTACGACAAGCGCTCCCATGGGCCGGTTGCCGTGCCGCAACGGTACGGCGCAGTCCCGGACCGTGCTGTTGGGAAGCGGGAGAACCTTGCGGTCCTCGTTGATCGCCGTGATGGCATCAAGTTTCATGGAGCCGACTTCGCCGATGTCGTTCGAGGCCACGACCCTTCCGGAGGTGTCGCAGATGAAAAAAAGAAAGGGAACAGTTGGATCGAGTGCTGCCTTGATTTCATTGATAAGTTGCTGATCCAGCATTTGGCTCTCCTGCGACGGGAGAAATTTGTAGCAAGTGAACAAAGTTATTGCAATATGAACTATTGTATTTGTGCTAATGCACAGATAATGACGCGCTTTTCCGTTGTTTTGCCAATAGTTTTTCAAGGACCGCCCGGATATCCTTGTCCGGGAATGGATCATGGCTTGATTTTGCCGGGAGGAGATATGGATACCTTGCTTAATCGCTTCATCAAATATGTGCAGTGCGGATCGGAAAGCCATAATGAACGGGATTTCTGCGAGCTGATCGAAGGCGAGCTGGATAATCTCGGCATTTGGCACGACCGTCAGGAAGTCGGGCTCGGCATTGGGTCCAATGGGTGGAACATTCTGGCCAAGGTGGAAGGGAACCCGGAGAAGAAACCGTTTCTGTTCGTTTTTCACCTGGACACCGTGGCGCCGGGCAACGGCATCGACGTCGCCGTGGACAACGGAACGATACGGAGCAGGGGGAATACGATACTGGGTGCGGACGGAAAGCTGGCGATCGCCCTGGTGCTGGATGCCGTCGCCAGCCTGCAGAAGGCGGGGGGCATCGACCGCCCCATGGAAATGCTGTTCACGGTCTGCCAGGAAGTGGGGCTGGAAGGGGCTCTGTATGCCGACTACTCGCATATTGAAAGCGAAGAGGCGTTGGTCATCGACCACTTTGTGCTGGGAGAGGCCCTGACCCATACCCCCTGGCGGGTCTGCTTCAACATCGAGGTGTTCGGGCGTTCGTCGCACGTGATCACCGGGTACGAGGACAGCGCCAACGCCCTGAAGGCGGCCGTGGATATCATCCACCAGATCGAGCTGGGCAGAATAAACGACGGCCTGAGCATCAACGTGAGCGATTTTGTCTCGCTTTCCAAAACGAACATCATTCCCCAGTACGCGCGTTTCGACCTGGAAGTGCGCGCCTTTGATGAAAAAGACCTGAAGTCCTCCGTAGAGCGCATCCGCGAGCTATCCGAAAGAGTTACGGGGCAGATGAACTGCTCCTTCACCATGAAGGAAACGAATTCCATTCCAGCCTGCGACTTCAGCGTGCATACGGACCTCTTCGAACGTCTCGAAGGCATCTATTCCATGTCCGGCATTGCTCTGAAGCGCGCCAGGTCGTTCGGTTGTCTTGATGCGACATGTACAAACAATATCGGGATAAGAACCGTTCCCTTGGGAATTAATATCTACAATTCGCACAGTGTGCGGGAACGCGTGGAATTTGATGAAATGCAGCAGGCAAGCAGGCTGATAAAGAACATTATTATTCATTTTTAACCGAGCTGATGGTTGTATAAATAATAATATGAGATTGTAGCGTCTTCAAAAGGAGAGAGAGTATGGCTGTAGCATCCAGAGTTCTGGCGGAAGGGGCAATGAAAAAAGAGGGGAAGATACTCAACCCGTTTCTTGTATTGTTTTCCGTCATCGTCTTCTGCGCGGTATTGTCGTATTTCGTCACGCCCGGCGCGTACGACAGGACGGATCTGAACGGCAGAATGATTGTCGTGGCCGACAGCTACCATTCGGTGGAAAGAACGCCCGTTTCCCTCCTGGACGTCTTTCTCTCCATTCCCAACGGGCTGCAGGGCGCTGCGGGCATGATGTTCCTGGTTCTCATCATCGGTGGGGTGGTGGAGGTCTACAACAGGACCGGATCCATCGACCAGGCCATGCTCAGGATTTCCTCCATATCCGACAGGGTCGGCAGCCAGACGGTGCTGGTCTGCATCATGCTTGTCTTCGCCTTTCTGGGCGGGATACTCGGCTGGAGCGAGCAGGTCATACCCTTCGTGCCGATCATCATCTCGCTCTGCCTGGCTTTGGGGTACGACGCGCTCGTGGGCATGGCCGTATCCGGGTTCATGTGTCTGATGTGCTTTGCCGTGGCGCCGTTCAACATCTATACGGTCGGGCTTTCCCACCAGATCGCCCAGCTGCCCATGTTTTCCGGTTCCGCGCTGCGCCTGACGGCCCTGGGAACGTATACCCTGCTCAGCATGCTGTACATCCTGTACTATGCCAGGAAGGTCAAGGCCAACCCGGAACTCAGCCTGGTCAAGGACATCGACGACTCCAGCCTGCGCCGCGACTTTTCCGAAATCAAGGGTACGGCCATGACCGGGATGCAGGTGCTGTCCCTGGTCATTTTCGGGATGTCCTTTTTCGTGGCTGTCTACGGACTGCTGCAAAAGGGCTGGGGCCTGCATCACATGAGCGCTATTTTTCTTATGGGCGGCCTGATCGTGGGCATTTTGAACCGGATGGACAACCACGCCATCACCGACGCCCTGATTACGGGCGCCAGGGCGGCCTTTCCAGGCGCCCTGATCATCGGCGTGGCCCGCGCCATCCAGTGGGTTCTGACCACCGGCGGCATGGTCGACCCCATCATCCACTGGCTTTCTGGCATGCTGCAGACGGTATCCCCCTTCTTCACGACCGTGGGAATCTACATCATCAACATGTTCGTCAACGCCTTCATCCCTTCCGGAAGCGGACAGGCCATGACCGTGATGCCCGTGCTGGTTCCCCTGGCCGACATGCTGCACATCACGCGGCAGACCATCATCCTGGCCTACCAGTTCGGCGACGGCATTTCCAACTCGCTGTGGTTCACCAACGGCACCCTGCTGATCTACCTGGGGCTGGCACGGGTTCCCCTGAGAAAATGGTACAAGTTCATCATTCCGTTCCATGTCGTATCCTTTCTTGTGGCCTGCGCATTCTTGTACGCCGCCTGCGAGATCGGCTACGGTCCGTTCTGATTCCATGCTTATGTCCGGGTCGCGTCCACGCGGTTCGGAGCGCCGGACGGGAAAAACGATCGGTTTTCCCGTCCGGGCGCGGACGTAATGGAATACGAGGCATGCAGCATGGAACACAATGAAATATATTGAGGTTGCAATGGATGTTATGAAATCCGTTCAGGAACTACGCGGGTACAGCGTCGAGATGCGTCGTTATTTTCACAGGCATCCTGAACTCAGTTGGAAAGAGTTCAATACGGCCGCAAAAATTCGTGAAGAACTGGCCGCAATGGACATTCCGTATACCGAGGTTGCCGGTACGGGAACCATTGCCACGTTGAAGGGCGCTTCCGATGCCCCGGTCATCGGCCTGCGTTGCGACATGGATGCGTTGCCGGTTCAGGAGATAAAGGACCTGGAGTTCAAATCCGGGACCGACGGCGTCATGCACGCCTGCGGACATGACGCGCATATGGCAATGCTCCTGACGGCGGCCAAGGCACTTTCGGAAAACCGCCATCTTCTGAAGTGCACGGTCAAGTTCATTTTCCAGCCAGCGGAAGAGGTCGTCGCCGGTGCCGTCGCCATGTTGGAGTCCGGGGAGCTGGACGACGTGGACAGAATCTGCGGCATGCATATCTTCCCTTTCTCGAGCACGGTACCATTTCGGTGGATGCCGGTCCCAGGTTCACGTCTTCGGACACCATGAAGATCAAGATCATCGGAAAGAGCGGACACGGCGCAATGCCGCACCATGCGGTGGATCCGATATATGTGGGGGCAAAGGTGGTGGATGCCCTGCAAAGCCTTGTCAGCCGCGAGACCAATCCCTGCGAAACGGTTGTGGTAAGCGTGTGCACCTTTCATTCGGGCAGGCTTTCCAACATTTTCGACCAGACCGCGGAACTCACGGGCACGGTCCGGACGTTCAATCCCGAACTCAGGCAACAGCTCCCGGCCATGATCGAACGGGTCATCGGCAACACGGTCCGCGCCTATCGGGCGGATTACGAGTTCGAGTATTCAATGGGCGTTCCCGCCACGATCAACCACGCCGAATGCAGTCGGATCGCTGCGCGGTCTGTGCGCAAAATCCTGGGCGACCAGGGACTCGTGACCCTGCCCGGAACCCCTGGCGGCGAGGACTTCGCGCATTATATGGAGAGGATTCCTGGGGTGTACGCCTTTGTCGGGTGCAGAAACGAGGCCAAGGATTGCGTCTATTCCCTGCACCACGAGCGGTTCGATCTGGACGAGGACGGCATGCTGGCCGGTGCCGCCTTTTACGTGCAGTACGTGTTGGATCTTCAGGAGAGTCTCGCTGAATAAGCAGGGACACCAGGCCCTTGCCCGGCTGCCGTGAAAGGAACCGGGCCGGCGGAGGGACGCGCGGCGAGCCGACCTGGAACTTCTCCAGAGAGCGCCGGAGCAATGTCAGGCGTTGTCCGGCTGATACCTGTTTTGTCCGAATGCATTGATCCCATCCCTCTCCCCTCATCCCTTGGCCGGATTGAAGCCGCATCCCAGCGGTTTTGATCCGGCCTTTTCTTTTGGGCCAAGTGCCAGGGTTTTCAGCGTGCAGCTCCGGCGTGTTTCTTTGCCATGCAGGCAGGCAAGGCCAGGGGATATGCAATTGGGATCAAGGCCGTACCCGGCAGGTTGTCCGGCAAGCCGGGGAATTCCTTCCCCCCGGACCGTACGGCCGGGCCGGAGAGGATCAGCCCGTGCTTTTGAGCATCAGCCGGCGGTAATAGGCCAGGACCAGGCAGGTGGCCGGAATGGCGATGATAAGCCCCAGGAAGCCCAGCAGTTTGCCCCACACCGAAAGGGAAAGCAGGATGATCGCCGGGGAAAGTCCGGTCACGCCGCCCATGATGCGCGGGGTGAGAACGGCATCCTGCATGGTCTGCACCACCAGGAAGACCAGTGCGGTCAATCCCATGGCGGTCCACACGGAACCGCCCGTGTCCACGGCGTGCAGCAGGGCCAGGAAAAAGGCCGGGGGGATGCCCAGGAGTTGCAGGTAGGGAACCATGTTCATGACGCCCAGCAGCAGGCCCAGCACAATGGCCATGGGCAGGCCCACAAGGCTGAACCCCACGGCGAAGAGCACCCCGACCAGGGCCGCGATGAGGGACTGCGCCCGGAAATATCCGTTCATGGCCGCAAGGAATTCCTCCAGAAATTCCCCGGCGGGACCGCGCATGGATTCGGGAAGGTAGTCCATCCATTTGCCGGAAAGTTTGTCGAATTCCAGCAGCAGGAAGACCAGGTACAAGAGAATGACCGACAGCCCGGCAATGGCGGCCAGAAGGGAGGCTGTGCCGGAAAGGACGCCCCACATGCCCGGAAGCAGTTTGCGCAGGGATTCCTTGACCATGCCGAGACCCTGGCCGCTGTGCAGGAATTCGCGCACGTCCGCACTGCCCAGAAAGGTCTTGAGTTCCTGCCAAAGATCATCGGGCAGGATCTGGCCGACCTTGGCCGCCACGGCCGAGTTGTTCAGCAGGTCGGATATGATGTGGGCACACCGGCTGAACTCCTCCGCCAACAGGGGGGCCAGCAGCCAGACGGCCGTCGCGGCCGCCGCGCCCACCAGCAGCAGGCTGGCCAGAACGGCCCAGCATCGGCTTTTGAGGCGGCGTTGCAGCAGCACCACCAGGGGATTTACGAGATAGGCCAGGAGCAGGGCCAGAAAAAACGGCAGCAGCACGTCCGAGAGATACCCCAGCAGGCGGACCAGGAAGTAGGCGAGTCCGCCGGTCAGGGCCAGTCGGACCACGCGGTCCAATGTGTATGGTTTGTCCGAAAGCATGGGTTTTCTTACCCCTTTTGATCGGGGGATGCCAGCATTTGCGGACGTTCCGGGCGGGAAAAAGCCTTGCGGGATACGGAAGATCCTTCCCGCAAGGCTTGCGCCGCGTTGTTTGCCGGCTGATTTATGCGGAGAGTTTCTTGAGCAGATCCACGCAGGCTTTGGCCGCCTCCTCGAAATGCACGCCGCCGGACAGCTCGATGA